>NZ_JACOGG010000001.1 GCF_014284365.1 Cognatundibacterium rugosum | reverse complement strand
CCGGCAATGGGGTATTTTTGCCTTAGTTCCTGGATGAGTTGCGCTTTTTGCGTGACGCTGCTTCCTGTGCCTGCTCCTGAACTAAGGCTTTCAACTTTTTTAGATATTCGTTCTCCATGCGCAGGTAATTCACTTCTTCAAGTAATTCTTCGCGGGTGCGGCTGTCATCGGTTTTGACAGGGGCTGGCTGAGTTTTTTTGAACGGCGACATCACGTTGGGGCGTCCTCGGGGGCGTGGCGTTAGGGCGGGTATGCCGCCGCTATGATAGCTTTGTTCCCATGCGCTCACGATGGACTTGTTGCGGATGTCGTACAGCAGGGCTATTTCCTGATAAGAGAGCCGATTGAGCCACATGTGTTGCAACACAGAGAGTTTGAATTCGGCACTGTAGTGGCTATATTTTTTATCTAAGCCGTCGGCACCACGTAACTGAAACCGGCGTACCCAGTGACGAACGATAGAATGATTGATGCCAAACTGCCTGGCTACCAGAGCGCAGCCAGCGTTCTCCTGCAGATAGTACTCAACAACCTGTACTTTGAATTGCTTTGTATATTTACTCATGAAAACACCCCAAAAGTATGGACGGGTGTCCAACTTTTGGGGTGCAGTTCACTGAGCTGCCTTTTTATTTTAGTGCTTTCGTCGCCAGTACTGCTGCGGACGAATTAACGTTTCTGACGCAATTTTTGAATCGCTGCCAATTGGGCGATCGCCGATGCCAGTTCCGCCTGTGCTTGCGCATAGTCGATTTTGGAATCACGATTAACCAAAGCCTGCTCAGCCAGTTTCTTGGCTTCACTGGCTTTCGCTTCGTCCAGATCGTGCCCGCGAATCGCGGTATCAGCCAGAACAGTCACGCCGTTTGGTTGCACTTCGAGGATACCGCCAGCAACGAAGACAAATTCGTCTTCAGCCTGACCAGCTACCTTGATGCGCACCGCACCCGGTTTGATACGGGTAATCAGCGGAGTATGTTTTGGATAAATACCCAATTCACCAGCCTCACCTGGCAACGCGACGAATTCGGCTTCGCCAGAAAAGATAGACTCTTCTGCAGAAACCACGTCAACGTGAATAGTGTGTGCCATGTCGGACCCTTTGTGTACGCTTGAAAAAGCTGTGCTGCGGTGGTTCACACCGCAGCGCTAGCGCTTAAAAATTAAGCAGCCAGTTTTTTCGCTTTTTCGATTGCTTCGTCGATAGTACCTACCATGTAGAACGCTTGTTCTGGCAGGTGATCGAGTTCACCGGAAGCGATCATTTTGAAGCCCTTGATCGTGTCTTTCAGTGAAACGTATTTGCCTGGTGCGCCAGTAAATACTTCAGCAACGTGGAAAGGCTGAGACAGGAAACGTTGCATTTTACGTGCGCGTGCAACGATCAGTTTGTCTTCAGGTGCCAGTTCGTCCATACCCAGAATCGCGATAATGTCACGCAATTCTTTGTAGCGTTGCAGCGTACCCTGAACAGCGCGTGCTGTTTCGTAGTGCTCTTGACCCACAACTTGTGGATCCAGCTGACGGGATGTGGAATCCAGTGGATCAACCGCTGGGTAAATACCCAGGGAAGCGATGTCACGGGACAAAACAACGGTGGAATCCAAGTGAGCGAAGGTTGTCGCTGGGGATGGATCGGTCAAGTCATCCGCTGGAACATATACGGCCTGGATCGAAGTAATCGAACCGGTTTTTGTGGATGTAATACGTTCTTGCAGACGGCCCATTTCTTCAGCCAGCGTAGGCTGATAACCCACCGCGGAAGGCATACGGCCCAGCAGCGCGGATACTTCAGTACCGGCCAGTGTATAACGGTAGATGTTATCCACAAAGAACAGCACGTCTTTACCTTCGTCACGGAAGCCTTCAGCGATAGTCAGACCTGTCAACGCAACGCGCAGACGGTTACCAGGCGGTTCATTCATCTGACCGTACACCATCGCCACTTTGGAGTTTTCTGGGTTTTCCAGATCAACCACTTTGGCGTCAGCCATTTCGTGATAGAAGTCATTACCTTCACGAGTACGCTCACCAACACCGGCAAACACGGACAAGCCGCTGTGTGCTTTAGCGATGTTGTTGATCAGTTCCATCATGTTAACGGTTTTACCTACACCCGCACCACCGAACAGACCGACCTTACCACCTTTAGCGAATGGGCAAACCAGATCAATCACCTTGATACCGGTTTCCAGCAATTCCTGGGATGGGGACAGTTCGTCGTAAGCAGGCGCTTTACGGTGAATCGATGCTGTCTGCTCGTGGCTGACCGGACCGCATTCATCGATAGGGTTACCCAATACGTCCATAATACGACCCAGCGTTGCTTTGCCGGTTGGTACCATGATTGGCTTACCAGTGTTCGTGATAGTCATGCCACGACGCAGACCGTCAGAAGTACCCAGCGCAATAGTACGGACGATGCCGTCACCCAATTGCTGCTGAACTTCCAGCGTCAGCTCGGAGCCTTCCATTTTCAAGGCATCGTAAACCTTAGGCATCGCGTCACGTGGAAATTCAACGTCCACCACAGCGCCGATACACTGAACGATTTTGCCATTAGCCATGTTCGTTCCTTCAATAATTTTAAATTTCGTTTAGACCGCTGCCGCACCGGCGACGATCTCAGAGAGCTCTTTAGTAATAGCAGCCTGACGGGTTTTGTTATAAACCAGTTTCAGCTCACCAATCACGTTACCCGCGTTATCACTTGCCGATTTCATCGCCACCATACGTGCCGATTGTTCAGACGCCATGTTTTCAGCCACTGCCTGATAAATCAGTGCTTCTACATAACGGATCAGCAATTCATCAATCACGGTATTCGCATCTGGTTCGTAGATGTAATCCCAGGAATGGGAAGACTTATCTGCGACCATTTTGTCGGATGTCAGAGGCAGTAACTGCTCAAACACCGGCTCTTGCTTCATCGTGTTGATAAACTTGGTGTAACTCAGGTAAACCGCGTCGAGTTTGCCTTCCTGATAGGCGTCCAGTAACACTTTTACCGGGCCAATCAACTTATCGAGGTGCGGAGTGTCGCCCAGCTGGATAGCGTGGGAAACGACCGGAGCACCGATACGATTCAGGAAGCCGAGACCTTTATTACCAATTGCAACTGCTTCTACTTTTGAACCCTTACCTTCGAGTTCACGCAATTTGTTGGTGACCAGACGTAATACGTTGGTATTCAAGCCACCGCACAAACCTTTATCTGTTGTTACAACGATCAGACCAACTTTCTTGGCCTGATCCTGTTGAACCATGAAAGGATGCGTGTACTCTGGGTTGGCCTGTGACAAGTTAGCAGCGATATGACGAATCTTTTCACTGTATGGGCGGGCTGCACGCATCCGGTCCTGCGCTTTACGCATTTTGGATGCGGCGACCATTTCCATCGCCTTCGTGATCTTCTTCGTATTTTCTACGCTTTTGATCTTGCCACGTATCTCTTTGCCTGCAGCCATGAGTATTGACTCCTTCTAGCTACAGTAAATTAATAGGCGCCGGATTTTTTGAAATCAGCAATTGCGGCAGCCATGGCAGCTTCGCCATCTTTGTCCAGTTGCTTGGTTTCTTCGATCTTCTGCAACAATGCAGCGTGGCTGGTTTTCATGAAGTTGTGTACGCCAGCTTCAAATGCCAGAACGCTCTTCACAGGTACGTCGTCCAGGTAACCCTTGTTGACTGCGAACAGAGTCACGGCCATCAGGGAAATCGACAATGGTGCGTACTGAGCTTGTTTCAGCAATTCAGTCACACGGGCACCACGGTCCAGCTGCTTACGGGTTGCTTCGTCCAGATCGGAAGCAAACTGCGCAAACGCTGCCAGTTCACGATACTGCGCCAAGTCAGTACGGATACCGCCGGACAGGTTTTTGATGACCTTAGTCTGCGCAGCACCACCAACACGGGAAACCGAAATACCAGCGTTAATCGCTGGACGGATACCGGCGTTGAACAGGGAAGTTTCCAGGAAGATCTGACCGTCAGTAATCGAAATCACGTTAGTCGGAACGAAAGCAGAAACGTCACCAGCCTGAGTTTCGATAATTGGCAATGCAGTCAGGGAACCTGTTTTACCTTTCACTTCACCATTGGTGAATGCTTCAACGTAGTCAGGGTTCACGCGTGCAGCACGTTCCAACAGACGGGAGTGCAAATAGAACACGTCACCTGGGTAAGCTTCACGGCCTGGTGGGCGGCGCAGCAACAGGGAAACCTGACGGTAAGCAACCGCTTGTTTGGACAGATCGTCATATACGATCAGTGCATCTTCACCGCGGTCACGGAAGTATTCACCCATCGCGCAACCGGAGTAGGCGGATACGTATTGCATCGCTGCGGATTCAGACGCAGTCGCTGCAACAACGATGGTGTATTCCATTGCGCCGTGGGCTTCGAGAGCGCGCACTACGTTTTTAACGGAAGACGCTTTTTGACCGATCGCCACATAGATACATGTTACGCCCTGGCCTTTTTGATTGATGATGGAATCGATCGCAACTGCTGTTTTACCAGTTTGACGATCGCCAATGATCAATTCACGCTGACCACGACCAACCGGTACCATGGAGTCGATCGACTTCAGACCAGTTTGCAGTGGCTGGGAAACGGATTGACGTGCAATAACGCCTGGCGCGATCTTTTCGATAGGCGCAGTCAGTTTTGCATTGATAGGACCTTTACCATCGATAGGCTGACCCAGCGCGTTGACAACGCGGCCGCGCAGTTCAGGACCGATAGGTACTTCCAGAATACGACCGGTACATTTGACTGTGTCGCCTTCGGAAATGTGTTCGTAGTCACCGAGAATAACGGCACCAACGGAATCACGTTCCAGGTTCAACGCCAGACCGAAAGTATTGCCTGGGAATTCCAGCATCTCACCTTGCATCGCGTCAGACAGACCGTGGATGCGGCAGATACCGTCGGTAACGGAGATAACCGTACCTTGATTACGAATCTCAGCGGAATCGCCAAGGCCTTGAATCCGGCTCTTGATCAGCTCGCTGATTTCAGATGGGTTGAGTTGCATACTAACTCCTAATATTTGTTACGTTCTTACGCGGTCAGGGCGGCGTGCATTTTCTGCAGCTTCGCGCGAACCGACGTATCCAGCACCTGGTCACCAACCACGATACGTACACCACCGATCAGAGCCGGATCGACTTTGACGCTAGGGTGCAGTTTGCGGCCAAATTTCTTTTCCAATGTTGCAGCTAAGTCAGCTAACTGTGCTTCAGACATATCAAATGCGCTGGTCACTTCAGCATCTGCCGCACCTTCGTGGGCGTTTTTCAATGCTTGAAATTGGACAGCGATTTCTGGCAGCAGAGTCAGACGATCATAGTCAGCGAGTGTCGCGATAAAGTTTTTCGCTTCAGCTGTCACTGGGGATTTGAGCGCAGACAGAAAAATCTCAGCTTTTTGCGAAGCCGAGACTTTAGGGTTGTGTGCAAGAGCTTGTACATCGGGATGCGCGCCAGCTTGTGCCATTTCGGAAACCAGATCCGACCAGGCGGACAGGTTACCGGTTTGGGCAACACGGAACAGCGCTTCAGCGTAAGGACGAGCGATCGTTGCGAGTTCGGCCATGATTACAGCTCGGTTTTCAGTTGATTCAACAGATCTGCGTGAGCGGATGCATTGACTTCACGTTTCAGGATTTGCTCAGCACCTTTGACTGCCAGAGTGGCAACCTGGTCGCGCAATTCTTCACGTGCTTTGGTCACTTGATTTTCTGCGTCAGCTTGTGCAGCAGCAAGAATGCGTGCAACTTCAGCGGCGGCTGTGTTTTTAGCGTCTTCAATGATCTGCGCAGCACGTTTCTCTGCGTTGATGATCTGTTTCTGACCTTCATCACGAGCACTTGCCAATTCAGCTTGTACGCGCTTTTCAGCAGCTTGCATTTCTGCACGGCCACGGTCGGCAGCTGCCAGTCCGTCTGCGATTTTCTTAGCACGCTCATCGAGCGCATTCATCAGTGGCGGCCACACAAACTTCATGGTGAACAAGGCCAAGATGAAGAAAACCCCACACTGAACAAACAATGTTGCGTTTAAGTTCACGGTAATTCCTTATCTAAATGGATCAAGCCGAAAGCAAATGCTTCCGGCAGTAGAAGGAAAAACTGATTATTTGAATGGGTTTGCGAACGCGAACAACATAGCGATACCAACACCGATCAGGAACGCAGCGTCGATCAGACCAGCCAACAGGAACATCTTAGTTTGCAATGTGTTCATCAATTCTGGTTGACGAGCAGATGCTTCGAGGTATTTACCACCCATGATAGCGATACCGATACAAGCACCGATCGCGCCCAAGCCGATGATCAAACCGCAAGCCAAAGCAACAAAAGACAAATCAGTCATGATATTTCCTTAAAATTAAAAAATGAAACTAAGATTAAAAAACAAAAAACGAAGAACCTAAAACTAAACTTAAAACTAAACCTGCTCTTACTACGTATTCCAACCTGTCTTACTTAGTGAGCGTCATGTGCCTGGCCGAGATACACCAAGGTCAGCATCATGAAAATAAACGCTTGCAGGAACACGATCAGAATATGGAAGATAGCCCAGATCGAACCAGCGATAGTATGACCAATCACACCAAATGGTGTCGCCATCGCGCCCAGCAGAGCGATCAACAGGAATAACAATTCGCCGGCAAACATGTTACCAAACAGTCGCATGCCCAGAGATACCGTTTTTGCTGCGAATTCAATCAATTGCAGGATCAGGTTAAATGGTGCCATCTTGATACCGAAAGGTGCGGACACCAGTTCGTGCAGGAAACCACCCAAACCTTTGATCTTAACGCTGTAATACAGCATCAGCAAGAGCACACCGAAAGAAATACCGATGGTGCCGTTCAGATCGGCTGTCGGCACTACACGGTGATGCGGGAAAAGGTGCTCTACATGGAAGAAAGCAAATAAGCCAGAGAACATATCCACAGGCAGGAAATCCAGGGAGTTCATCAGCGCAACCCAGACAAACACGGTCAATGCCAGCGGTGCGATGAAGCTGCGGTCACCGTGTACGATGCCTTTAGATTGCTCTTCCACCATTTCAACCAGAATTTCTACTGCTGCCTGGAAGCGGCCCGGTACACCCGAAGTCGCTTTACGTGCTGCCAGCCACAGAATCAGGCTGCCGACCACGCCACAGAATATGGACCAGAATATGGTATCCATATTGAAAATCGAGAAATCAACAATACTTGCTTGATGCTTGGTCGATAAATGTCCTAAGTGATGGACAATATATTCTGACGCTGTCGGGGCGTGCTCAGTTGCGCTCATGGTCTTTGTCTAAATAGTAAAATGAAATAACTTTTCAGTACCACAATGAAGGCGATCAAAAATGCCGGCCAGTTAACATCGCGGTACCAATATACAAATGCGCCCATCAGCGCAAGTGTCAAAAAAATCTTTATAAATTCACCGACAAAGAAAGTTGCCGGATTAGCGCCACCGGGTTTTTTCGTGCCGATGAACAGGCGCAAAGCAAAAAAAGCATTCGGCAGTGCACAGCATAATCCGCCAGCCAGCGCGGACAATACCAGAGTAACCTTGCCGGAAATTCCGGCCAGCAAAGCCACGATGAAAGCTGTTGCGAGTTGCAACAGAACGATACGTGCCATGCTTTCCTCACATATTGACCATTGATTGTTGATATAGACCCAGCCGCTACAAAATTTTCTCAGGTAGGCTAAATTCTCGTCAATCAAAACCACGGAATTATACGTGTATGTGCTTAGCAGCGTCAAACGTTTGATTCTGCGCTCTAAAAGCGGGCACAGCCGGGCTCAAACTCCCCTCTCCGTCACGTGTTTTCCAGACAAAACTCAATAAACATGCGGCTTTCCAGCGATCTGCCAGGCGCGTTTGCGGGCGCTGTACAAGCGTGGATGTATGCTTATTTCCCGTAAAAACTGCACGGTTTTGTCGCATGTGATCAACGGCTTTCATTTCCTTAATGATAACAAAATTACACGATTTACTAACAAAACCTCAAAAATAGGAATATTGCGGTGATTTAAGTAAGTGTTTTGCTTACATCAAATATACAAGGATTTTTTATGACTTTTGCCGTACTTGCAGCTCAGCTGAGATGCACCATGTTTCACGTTAAACATGCAGCCTCCCGACTGAGTGAGGAAAAGAACCATCTGAAATGTCACCGCACAAAAATAATAAAATTACATCATTAACATAAATACAATATTTTTAAACTCCTGGATTTAACTCAGCGAAACAATGGTGTCATCAGACATGTCAGACAACTCGCGTTTCACGTGGAACGCTAGCCGCAGCAATACATCGGACAGTGAACAAATCCAAAGATATCAACAAGGCCTAAAAATCACTTTTGAAAAATCGGAGAGTAGAAACAGGAATAGCCAGCAAGCCAGGCTGGCAAAAAAACGTATGCCGTTCAAACAGACAAAATCGCTGCAGGACTTAAAGTTACACGTGAAACATGGGATTCACGTCTTGGCCGCGGCTAAGTTGCACACAACCGTCGCCGGGTAAAAAAAAGCCGCCAACCTCACGGTCCGCGGCTTTGATGAAAATGCAGTGTTCAGTAGTAATGAACGCCGCAGCAGATATCCTGCTTAAGAACGGATTTTTAAGATCACACCATCAAGTGAATCGAGGTCAGCAAAATCGATGATCATTTGCCCCTTACCCTTACTACCCATTTTCAAGGTCACCTGAGTCGCCAGCAAATCGGACAACTCTTCTTCCAGACGTGTGATGTCACGTGACTTCTCTGCTTTTTCACGTGGACGAGTACCTGCATGTTCTGCCGTCGTTTTCGCGACCAGTTTTTCTGCTTCACGCACGGACATACGTTTCGCAACGATCTGGTTGGCCAACTGTATCTGAGTGGCAGCGTCGGTCACCAGCAAAGTCCGTGCGTGGCCCATGTCGATATCACCCGCCATCAGCATCGTCTGCACCGGTTTAGCCAGATTCATCAGGCGTAACAGATTGGTGACCGCGCTGCGTGAGCGGCCAACCGCATGGGCAGCCTGCTCGTGTGTGAAAGAAAAATCGGTAATCAGACGATGTATGCCCTGGGCTTCTTCCAGTGGATTGAGGTCTTCGCGTTGTATGTTTTCGATCAATGCCATGGCTGCAGCAGCCTGATCATCGACATCTTTCACCAGTACCGGCACCTCGTCCAGACCGGCCATCTGCGAGGCGCGGAAGCGACGCTCACCGGCAATAATTTCATAACGGGTCACGCCATTTTGCTGTCCCACCGGACGTACCAGGATAGGCTGCATCAGACCCTGCGCCTTGATCGACGCAGCCAATTCCGCCAGTGCACCTTCATCCATGCGGGTACGTGGCTGGTATTTACCGGCCTGCATCTGACTCACAGGCAGGCTGCTGGGTGCATCTGCGACATTCGGTACGGCTTCTGCGAAATCGCTCGCACCGCCTAATAATGCTTCCAGGCCACGGCCCAGTCCTTTAGGTTTTTTCATTGCATTCATGGCTTACTTTTCTAATTGCTTAATTCTCTCGACCATCTCCGCGCCAAACGCGATATAGGCTTGCGCCCCTTTGGAGGAAGGGTCAAATACCACGCCGGGCATACCATATGACGGCGCCTCGGCCAGACGGACATTACGCGGAATAACTGTCTTGAACACCTTGTCACCAAAATGTTGTTCCAGCTGATCAGAGACCTGCTGCGACAAGGTCATGCGCGGGTCAAACATGACTCTTAACAAGCCCACGATTTTGAGGTCGGGATTGAGATTGGCAGAGACTTTTTTGATGGTGTTGGCGAGGTCAGACAAGCCTTCCAGTGCATAGTATTCGCACTGCATAGGGATGATCACACCGTGTGCGGCACACAGGCCATTCAGGGTCAGCATGGACAGCGCAGGCGGGCAATCGATCAGCACGAAGTCGTATTCGGCACTGATCTGGGCAATCGCATCGCGCAGGCGCTTGTCACGGTTTTCCAGCTCGACCATTTCCACTTCGGCACCGGCGAGTTCGCGGTTCGCTGGCAGGACATCGAATTTTCCGGACTCAGAACGCTGACGTGCGGTCGCGATGTCGGACATCCCTAACAACACTTCGTAGACCGAAGCAGTCAGTTTTGCCTTGTTAATTCCTGCCCCCATGGTCGCATTGCCCTGAGGGTCGAGATCGACCAGCAGCACGCGCTGATCCAGTTTTGCCAGACCCGCAGCCAGATTGACGGTGGTCGTAGTTTTACCCACGCCACCTTTTTGATTCGCGACACAAAAGATTTTTGCCATAGAGGGTTTCCGTGCTTTATTTGTGTGAGTGTTTTACGTGAAATTGAGGTGTTGTCTGCACTGCTTTAAGCCTGTTCAGTACGCCGTACAAAGACCAGATGGCGTTCTGCATTCAATCCAGGTACCTGCAGCGGCTGCAAGCCTGTGACGGCCCAGCCAGCTGGCAAACGTTCGATTTCCTGCGCTGGTGCGACACCTTTCATGGCGATAAATTGCCCGCCTTCAGCCAGTAAATGACCTGACCAATTGATGAAATTACAGAGTTCAGAAAAGGCACGCGAAGTGATCACATCAAATTTTTCTGTGACTTCCAGCTGCTCTACCCGGCCGGTAAAGACGGTGACATTACTGAGTCCAAGTTCGGCTTTGGCCTGGCTCAGGAAGGCGGTTTTTTTGCTGACCGTGTCTATCATAGAGATACGTGTCTGGGGATAGGCAATCGCCAGCATCATGCCCGGCAAGCCGCCACCGGCACCGACATCCAGCACATTGCGCGCGTCCACAAATGCCGGTGCAGCCGACAGCGAATCGAGCAAATGCTGCTTCACCATTTCCTGAGGATCACGGATCGCAGTCAGGTTATACACCGCATTCCACTTCGACAGCAGCGCCAGATAAGCCAGCATCTGATCAATCTGGGCTTCAGTCAGTGTCAGCCCCATTTCCTGCACACCAGCGCTTAAACTGGCCTTGAGTGCCTTGGTATCCAATATTGCCATTACGCGTCTCCTGCGGCCGTCTGGACGCTTTCCTGAGCATGTTCCGCTGCGGGCACCGCTGCCATAAACTCTTTAAATCCTTTTTTCTTCAGATGCACCAGTAACAGCGAAATCGCAGCGGGTGTCACGCCGGAAATCCGGCCGCATTGCCCCAGCGTCTCGGGCTGATGCTTATTCAGCTTCTGGCGTACTTCTATCGACAGACCACTGACCTCCATGTAATCAAAGGCCTTAGGCATTTTCAGGTTTTCATAGTGGGCGTGACGCTCCACTTCTTTCGCCTGGCGGTCGATATAACCCGCATACTTGACCTGGATTTCCACCTGCTCGCGTACCGCCGGATCGGCAATCGCCGGGCCAGCCAAGTCTTGCTGCTCGACGCCGCGCAAGCTCATCAGGCTCTCGTAATTGACTTGCGGACGGCGCAACAAATCGGCCAGCGAGTATTCACGTTCCAGCGCTTTGCCCAACACGCGCTCTGCTTCAGCCGCTGCCAGGATACGCGGATTGACCCAGGTGGTACGCAGTCTTTCCATTTCACGTGCAACCTGTTCGCGCTTGTTTTCAAACGCCTGCCACTGCGCATCGCTGACGCAACCTAGCTGACGACCTATCTCGGTCAGGCGCATATCGGCATTATCTTCACGCAAACTCAGGCGGAATTCAGCACGGCTGGTGAACATGCGATACGGTTCCTGTACACCCTTAGTGATCAGATCGTCGACCAGTACGCCCAGATAGGCTTCGTCACGGCGCGGTACCCAGGCTTCCCTGCCCTGGGTTTGCAAGGCCGCATTCAGGCCAGCCAGCATACCTTGCGCTGCCGCCTCTTCATATCCGGTGGTGCCATTGATCTGACCTGCAAAGAACAAGCCCTCAATTTGACGGGTTTCCAGTGACGACTTCAAGCCACGTGGATCAAAGTAATCGTATTCAATCGCATAACCCGGACGCAGGATGTAGGCGTTTTCCATACCGCGCATAGAGCGCACCAGATCCAGCTGCACATCGAAAGGCAGACTGGTCGAGATGCCGTTAGGGTAAAACTCATTGGTGGTCAGGCCTTCCGGCTCCAGGAAAATCTGATGCGACTCCTTGCTGGCGAAGCGGTGTATCTTGTCTTCGATAGACGGGCAGTAACGCGGACCAACACCCTCGATCACACCGGTGTACATCGGACTGCGGTCGAGCCCGGCACGAATGATGTCGTGGGTTTGTTCATTGGTATGGGTGATCCAGCATGGCACCTGTTTAGGATGCATAGCGGTCGTTCCCATGTAAGAAAATACCGGTACCGGATCCAGATCACCGGGCTGTTCCTGCATCACGGAGAAGTCGATACTACGGCCATCGATACGTGGCGGCGTACCCGTTTTCAGACGCCCTTGCGGCAAAGCCAGCTCTTTCAGACGGGCTGACAGTGACACGGCAGGCGGGTCACCGGCACGGCCAGCGGCGTAATTATTCAGGCCCACATGGATCTTGCCATCGAGAAAAGTCCCGGCGGTGAGCACCACAGCGCGGGCGCGGAAACGTATGCCAACCTGGGTCACTGCACCCACCACGCGATTGCCTTCCACCAACAAATCATCCACTGCCTGCTGGAACAACCACAGGTTAGGCTGATTTTCGAGACGGCTGCGTATCGCTTGCTTGTACAAAATCCGGTCTGCCTGAGCGCGGGTTGCACGCACCGCTGGCCCCTTCGAAGAGTTCAGGATGCGAAACTGTATGCCAGCCTCATCGGTTGCTATCGCCATTGCACCGCCCATGGCATCGACCTCTTTGACCAGATGTCCCTTGCCTATCCCACCGATGGAAGGATTGCAGGACATCTGACCCAGGGTCTCGATGTTGTGGGTCAATAACAGTGTGGACTGTCCCATACGCGCAGCGGCGAGGGCAGCTTCAGTGCCGGCATGACCACCGCCGACAACAATCACATCGAATTCTTTAGGATAAAACATGGCTAGCTTCTGACAAACAAGGACACGGAGAGTCAGGATTATAGTTTGTTTTCGCACAGCGCCCTCACCTTCTACACAGCAGTTAACAAAATAAGCGCTATGTTTCACGTGAAACATAGCGCTTATCTAAAGTGCAGAACGTTGAAAGTTTAGGTTTTACACAAAAATCTTGTAAAACAAAATAGAACTCAGTGATCTATGTTTCACGTGAAACATAGTCATCAACGTAAAAATCCGTCATAAGTCGTCTTGCATATCAACGCCACGACCACCACCAAAAACACCTTTCTGACAAACCCGGCACCATGCCGTATCGCCATCTGACTGCCCAATACTGACCCAGCAATCTGACATACCGCCATCAAGCCACCCAATAACCACAACACATGCCCACTGAATCCGAACCAGGATAAAGCCGCCGCGTTACAGGCGACATTGAGTACTTTAGCGACCACCGATGCACGCAGGAAATCGTAGCCAAAAAAGCGTACAAACAAGAACATAAAAAAGCTGCCTGTACCAGGACCGAAAAAGCCATCATAAAAACCGATGCCGGCCGCTACCAACATCGCGAGCCAGACTTCTTTGCTACCAGAAAACAAAGGCTTATCCTGAGTGCCGAATTCCTTCTTCATAAAGGTATAGACCGCGACCGCTGCCAAAATAAAAGGCAGAGCCTTGCGCAACTGGGTAGGCGGGATATGGGTGACCAGGTAGGCGCCAAAAAAAGAAAAGGCAAAAGCAGTCAGTGCAGCAGGAACCAGCATGCCCCAGCGTACACTGACTTTTTGCATATAGTTGCGTGCAGCAACCGCTGTACCCCAAATACTGGCGAACTTATTGGTACCCAGCAAAGTCGCCGGCGCTGTACCCGGCAACATAGAAAATAAAGCCGGCACCTGGACCAGCCCACCACCACCGACGATCGCATCGACAAACCCGGCAAAAAATGCCGCCACACTTAAGAGCATCCAATCAAACATGAAATTTATTAACTTTCATCGAAAAGCTGCCAGACTCTGGCAAGCTGGCAAACATATAGGCAAATTGCAAGACTGCCGAGTCTAGCAAGCAATCTGCTTTTAATGTGACACAGAGCTGACTAATTTGACCGTAACAGGAGTCGCTATGCAGAATTTCCGTTTTCAGACCGTTCCGCTCATCATTAACGAAACCGGTGCGCTGGCCCGGCTAGGTGAGTTCATCCAACAAGAATTCCCAGCTTGCCGACGCCTGTTCATCGTGAGCGATGCCGGTTTAGTCAGCAGCGGCATTTTACAAGCTGGCCTGGACAATCTGGATCAGCTGGGGCTGCAGTATCAGTTGTACGCAGGTGTGGTACCTGACCCACCGGAAGCAGTTGTCTTGCTCGCAGTACAACAAGCTCGCGAATTTAACAGCGATCTGGTCATCGGCTTGGGAGGCGGCAGTGCGATGGATGTGGCCAAGTTGATTGCCGTTTTATCTGGCAATGACCAGGCACTGAGCACCATGTACGGCATCAATCAAATCCATGGCCAGCGTCTGCCCTTGATACAAATTCCGACCACCGCCGGTACCGGTTCTGAAGTCACGAATATCTCTGTCGTGACTACCGGTGAGACCACTAAGATGGGCGTGGTCACGCCACAATTATTTGCTGACCTTGCGATACTTGATGCTAGTCTGACAACTGGATTGCCGGTCGCTACCACCGCTGCCACCGGTATCGATGCCATGGTACACGCGATCGAAGCCTATACCACACGTCATAAAAAGAACCCTGTATCGGATATGTTGGCGCGCCAGGCACTGAAACTGCTGTTCAATCATATCGACCGTGCCTGCAGCCATGGCGCTGATCTGGCAGCGCGACAAGCCATGCTACTGGGCGCTATGATGGCCGGACAAGCCTTTGCCAATGCGCCTTGTGCCGCGGTTCATGCGTTGGCCTACCCGATAGGCGGCCGCTTCCACGTACCGCATGGATTATCAAATTCGCTGGTCCTGCCCACAGTCTTACGCTTCAATTTGCCCGCCGCTGCAGAACAATATGCCGAGCTGGCCGAGATCCTGGCGCCCGATGCAACGGGCAGCGCCGAAGCGCGCGGCAATGCCATGATCAATGCACTGGCCGATCTGGCGCTGCGCACCGGCATCCCAACACGGCTGCGCCAGGTCGGCATCCGTGAAACAGATCTGGAGCAACTGGCCAGCGACGCGATGCTACAAACCCGACTGCTCGGCAACAATCCGCGGGAAGTCAGCTGGCAGGATGCGGTTACGATCTATGCTGCCGCTTTATAGAACTTTGGCGAACTTGGATGAATTTTGGAGAGCTTGTGGATGAGTGTCCGCTTATCCACAAGCAACAGAACCAACCACCTGCAGACCGCGCCATCAGCAGCATCAACGAAAACCGCGTAAAACCGCCTTGGTGCCGATTTCATAAGAATCACCTCTCTAAATGGCAATTCATCAAAAAAACCGCTCAAAAGCCCGAAAAACGGCCATGACGCAGGCTTTGCGTTAAAAAAGCCTGCGCAGCTTCAGGTTTTTTTCTGTGCCAGCACATAGGCCACTATCGCATTCGCGTGCCCATGTCCCATCTGGTACTCGGTTTTTAGCATTTGTACCAGCTCCATATGCCTGAGCGGCAATGTGGCTTCGACCAGCGCGATCCAGTGCGCAATCGGCTGGCCATACTTTTTTTCTATAGAAGGGAAATAGGATGCGGGTCCCTGCACTTTCTCTGACTTATCTGCAAGCATAGACAACTCCTGAGTAAACTGAGACTGCAAATACAGCTCAGGATTTTCTGACCGAAGTGCGTAGCAACGCCGCCAGCTCACCCACGATACCGCGCCGGAATAAGAGCACACAGATGATGAAGATCAAACCCGTCACAATCGTGACCGAATCGCCGAGGCCACGGAACCAGTCAACCTGCGTCAGATTCGCGAGCGCATTGCCAAGGTCACCGAGTTTATTTTCCAGCGCGATGATCAATACCGCACCGACCACAGGACCAACCAGCGTGCCCATGCCGCCGACCAGCGTCATCAACACCACCAGACCCGACATGGTCCAGTGCACATCGGTCAGGGTTTCAAAGCCCAGTACCAACGTCTTGGTCGCTCCCGCCAAACCAGCCAGCGCAGCAGACAACACGAAAGCCAGCAACTTGTATTTATCCACATCGTAACCCAGTGACACTGCTCGCGCCTCGTTCTCTTTGACCGCTTTGAGCACGGTGCCAAACGGTGAATGGATGATGCGTACGATCAGCGCAAAGCCAGCGATACAGATCGCCAGCACCAGATAGTACAAATGCAGATCAGAACTCAGATCAATCAGACCCAGCAATTTACCGCGTGGCACACCTTGTAAGCCATCTTCACCGCCGGTGAACTTCGCTTGCAAAAATACGAAGTACAACATCTGCGCGAGAGCCAGCGTGATCATCGTGAAATAAATCCCCTGACGTCGTATCGCCAGCAAACCCATCAGCCAGCCGATCAGCGCGGCAAACGCCACACCCAGCAACAAGCCCAGCTCAGTCGGTAAACCCGCATCGCGCAAGGCCCAGCCTGCCACATAACCGGCACCGCCAAAAAAGGCCGCGTGGCCAAATGAATTCAGGCCAGTGAAACCGATCAGCAAGTTAAACGCGCAGGCAAATAAGCCAAAGCACAGTAACTTCATCAGGAACACCGGATACGCGAAAAACGGGATGATCAGCAAAGCCAGCACAGCCAGGCCGTAAGCAATTTTTTTATTCATAAGGTCACGCTCTTTTTTTCAGGCTATTGTCACTGTCGTCGACTAGTCGATTTGTCGATGAGTTAACTCATCAGGTATGCAGTCCGCAGCTTCATTCTTTTCCGAACAAACCGGCTGGCCGCAGCATGAGCACAATCGCCATCACAATAAACACCACGGTGGCCGACAACTCGGGATAAAACACCCGTGTCAGCCCCTCGATCACCCCCAGCCCCAGACCGGTCAGGATAGAGCCCAGTATCGATCCCATGCCACCAATCACGACCACCGCAAACACGGTGATGATCAGGTTGGAACCCATCAGCGGCGAAACCTGAATCACCGGTGCCGCCAGCACACCGGCAAACGCGGCCAGCGCGACGCCAAAGCCATAGGTCAGCGTGACCATCAGCGGCACATTGATACCGAAGGCTTCAACCAATTTGGGGTTTTCAGTTCCGGCACGCAGATACGCGCCAAGCCGGGTTTTTTCGATCACAAACCAGGTCAGGAAACACACCAGCAGCGAAGCGACAACCACCCAGGCACGGTAATTGGGCAAAATCATGAACCCCAGATTCGTCGCGCCCGACAAAGCCTCAGGCACCGCATAGGGCTGACCCGACACGCCATACACTGAGCGGAAAACACCTTCCAGCATCAGCGTCACGCCAAAGGTCAGCAACAGTCCATACAAGTGATCCAGGCGGTACAGCCAGCGCAACATGCTGCGCTCAATCACGATGCCGATGACACCCACCACCAGCGGCGCCAGGAGCAGCATCATCCAGTAATTCAGTCCCAGATATTCCAGCCCCATCCAGGCCAGAAATGCGCCCATCATATACATGGCGCCATGCGCAAAATTAATCACATTCAGCAAACCGAAAATGACAGCCAGTCCCAGCGATAACATCGCGTAAAACGAGCCATTCACCAGCCCTAACAACAGCTGGCTCATCATCGCTTGCAGCGGTATGCCCAAAATTTCCATAGCATGCTCAGAAAAATTCCCGTACGCGGGAAGGTTCAGATCCGACAGATCAGTACGGGCCTGCCACCTCAGGATGACAGGCCCACTTACCACAGCACTCAGCTTAAGACTGGCTTATTTCCACAGTGCACACTTGGATTCAGCCTTGGTGGTGAAAGCCTGTTCACCCGGTATGGTCTGCACCACTTTGTAGTAATCCCAAGGCTCTTTCGATTCGGACTGGGCTTTCACCTGCATCAGGAACATGTCCTTGATCACGCTGCCATCGGCACGCAGATAACCATCTTTGATGTAGAAGTCATTGAACTTCATGCTGCGCAGCTTAGCCATGACTTTTTCCGGTTCATCGGTTCCTGCAGCTTTGACCGCATTCAGATACTGCATGGTGGCGGAGTAATCGGCGGCTTGCAGACTGGATGGCATCTTCTTCATTTTTTCGAAGTAACGGCGCGCCCAGGTACGCGCTTCCGGCGTCTGGTTCCAATACCAGCTATCTGTCAAATACATGCCATTCGTCGCATTCAAACCCAGCGAATGAATATCGTTTATGAACATCAGCAAACCAGCCAGCTTCATGGTTTTGGTCACGCCGAATTCATTCGCTGCTTTAATCGCATTGATGGTGTCACCACCTGCATTGGCCAAGCCCAGTATCTGTGCTTTAGAGGCCTGTGCCTGCAACAGGAAGGACGAGAAATCCGAGGCCGATAAAGGATGGCGCACCGCACCCGCGACCGTGCCGCCACTGGCTTTCACAACCTTGGAGGTATCCCCTTCCAGTGCTGCACCAAACGCATAATCGGCCGTCAGAAAATACCAGCTCTTACCACCTTGTTTCACGACAGCAGCGCCGGTACCTTTGGCCAGCGAGACGGTATCGTAGGCGTAGTGCACGGTGTACGGTGTACATTCTTCATTGGTCAGCGCAGCGGTACCGGCACCGACAGAAATGAAAGGACGTTTTTTTTCAGCCGCGACTTTGGCCATCGCCAGCGCGGTTCCGGAATTGGTCCCCCCTAACAGCATATCAACGCCGTCACGGTCTAACCATTCGCGTGCCTTACTGCCCGCGATATCGGCTTTATTCTGATGATCGGCTGTGACTAACTCGATTTTTTTCCCCAGCACAGTACCGCCAAAATCGGCAATCGCCATCCGTATCGCTTCTGAGCCACCTTTGCCATCAATGTCTGAATACACGCCAGACAAGTCAGTGATAAAACCTATCTTGACCACATCGCCTGATACCTGCGCACTGGCACCGCCGGAAAAGGTCGTGCAGGCAGCTGCTACAGCCAGACTGACGATACTGATTTTTGATTTCATGTCTCACTCCTATCGTTGTTATCAAACCGGTCTGTGTATGACCGGCCAGGGATACCGCTACGGTTCAGCTACAAGCAATTGATGCAAACTCAGACACCCAGTAATTCATTGAGAACGGCCATTTTTTCCTGCAATTGCGCCGCTGCGAAATGCTCGACCACCTGGCCATGTTCCATCACATAAAACCGGTCGGCCAGCGGCGCGGCAAAGCGGAAGTTTTGCTCCACCATGACGATGGTGTAGCCACGTGCCTTCAGCGTCAGGATCATGCGCGCCAAGGCTTGTACGATCACCGGTGCCAGACCTTCGGAAATTTCATCTAGCAATAACAGCCGTGCACCGGTACGCAGGATGCGTGCAACCGCCAGCATCTGCTGTTCGCCGCCGGACAAACGGGTGCCCTGACTGTGTTTACGTTCCGCCAGATTCGGGAACATGGCGTAGATTTCATCCACAGACATGCCCTGACTGTCACGTGCCACCTGTGGCGGCAACAACAGATTCTCTTCGGTAGACAAGGAGGAAAAAATACCGCGCTCTTCAGGACAATACCCAACCCCGAGATGTGCGATTTTGTAAGTCGGTAAAGCGATCGCTTCCTTGCCATAAATCTGCACTGAGCCCTGACGCCGTCCGGTCAGGCCCATGATGGCGCGCATGGTGGTGGTGCGTCCGGCCCCATTGCGACCCAGGATAGTAACGACCTCACCGGCATGTACTTCCAGATTCACTTTGTGGAGGATGTGGGATTCGCCATACCAGGCTTGCAAGTCCTGGATTCTCAATGCGCAGACAGGCGGCTGGCTCATGCGTGGGCTCCTTCCAGTTCTGCACTGCTGCTGCCCATATAGGCTTCCATCACGCGCGCATCGCTGGACACGGTGGCGTAATCGCCTTCGGCCAAAATCGCACCGCGCTGCAAGACAGAAATCCGGTCACAGATGCCAGACACGACGCTCATATTGTGTTCCACCATCAGAATCGTGCGACCCTGCGCCACGCGTCGTATCAGCTCGGTCACACGGTGTACATCTTCATGACCCATACCCTGCGTAGGTTCATCGAGCAACATCAGTTCCGGCTCCATCGCCAGCGTGGTGGCGATCTCCAGCGCACGTTTTCGGCCATACGGTAAGTCCACCGTCAACGTATCCGCAAACTGGGTCAGATCGACCTGTTCCAGCAACGCCATCGCACGCTCATTAAGACGCGCCAGCTGTCGGTCGCTCTGCCAGAAATGAAAGGAATTCCCCAGTGTGCGCTGCAAGCCGATACGCACATTTTCCAGCACACTCATATGTGGAAATACGGCAGAAATCTGGAAGGAACGGATAATGCCCTGACGCGCAATCTGGGCCGGTTGCGCAGCCGTGATATCGCTTCCGTTAAACAGGATCTGACCCGAAGTCGGGATCAGGAATTTGGTAAGTAAATTAAAACAGGTGGTCTTACCGGCACCGTTAGGTCCGATCAATGCATGGATATGTCCACGCACTACCTGTAAGTCGACCTGGTTCACGGCAGTGAAGCCTTTGAACTCTTTGGTCAGGCGCTTTGTCTCCAGGATGACATCGGTCATCTCGTCTCCTTGTCTGTCTGTCAGAACGGTGGAGACGATCGTGATGACACAGACTTCTGTGTGTAGTCACCCTGTCTCCTGTCCATCCTGCACTGTTCTGATCTGCGCAATCTGACGACGTGCAAACCTGCTCTGTGCTGACAAAACCGCTGTCGATGCAGCGGCATTTTTTTTCGGCATCTGTGTCTATGCCTGTATGCGGATGCTGAGCATCTCTGCTTTATTAATTGCTGACAACTACGCTGTCCTGATAGTACGCAGCATAAGCGGAATACAACAATACAGTAAAACTACTGTACGTAGTTTTACTGTTCCATCTTTTTCATCTATTTTCTCAGGCAGCGTTCTGCACCATACATTGCGCTGCTTTTTCAGCGATCATCAGCGTCGGTGAATTGGTATTTCCTGAAGTAATAGTTGGCATCACCGATGCATCGGCGATGCGCAACCCACCCACGCCAAATACCCGTAACTGACTGTCAACCACCGCACTGACATCGCCGGCCTGTCCCATTTTGCAGGTACCGGCCGGATGAAAAATAGTGGTGCCTATTTGCCCGGCTGCGTGCATCAGTTCTTCGTCAGAACGCAGGTCCGCACCAGGTTTGACTTCCAGCGGCAAATACTTCTGTAAGGCAGGCGCAGCAACGATCTTGCGGGTCAGCCTGAGTGCAGCAGCAGCCACCTGCCGGTCATACTCTGTGCTCAGGTAATTCGGACGGATATCCGGTGCGGCACTGAAGTCCGGACTCAGTATGCGCACCGTACCGCGCGATTGCGGACGCAGGTGACAAACGCTGGCAGTAAAGGCCGGAAAATCATGCAGCGGATCACCGAATTTATCCAGCGATAAAGGCTGTACATGGTATTGCAAATCCGGTGTGAGTAAGCCCGGATGCGAGCGTGCAAAAGCACCCAGCTGCGACGGTGCCATCGACATGGGTCCACTCTGACGCAGCAAATATTCCAAGCCTATACGCGCTTTACCCCACCAGTTGGCCGCCATGGTATTGAGGGACTTCGCACCCTGAATGCGATATACCGAACGTAGCTGTAAATGGTCTTGCAAATTGTGACCGACACCGGGCAACACATGCTGCACAGCGACGCCGGCCTGTTGCAACATGCCGGCATCACCTATTCCTGATAACTGCAATATCGCGGGCGACCCGATGGCACCGGCGGCCAGCACGGTTTCGCGCTGTGCAGTCGCGCTCCATTCCTGACCACCGCCGACAAATTCCACCCCGGTGCAGCGCCACGCCTGATCCTGGCTGGTGTGTGGCTGCAACAGCAGCTTGCGCACCTGGCAACCCGTCATGATGGTCAGGTTAGGACGACGGGCAGCGGGCTTCAAAAACGCCTTGGCACTGTTCCAGCGTATGCCGCGTTTTTGATTCACCTCGAAATAGGCACTGCCTTCGTTATTCCCGCGATTGAAGTCCTCGGTTTTCGGTATCCCGCTTTGCTCGGCAGCATCACGGAAAGCATCCAGAATTTCCCAGGACAGACGTTGCTGTTCTACCCGCCATTCGCCACCGGCGCCATGAAATGTGCTGACTCCGGCATGATGATCTTCACTCTTCTTAAAAAAGGGCAAAACCTGATCCCAGCGCCAGCTCGCATCATCACTGAGTTGCGCCCATTCGTCGTAATCACGGGCCTGACCACGCATGTAGATCATGCCGTTTATCGATGAACAGCCACCCAGCACTTTACCGCGTGGATAAATCAGACTGCGGCCATGCAAGCCGGTTTCAGCCGCTGTCTGATACATCCAGTCTGTACGTGGATTATTGATGCAATACAGATAGCCGACCGGGATATGTATCCACAAGTAGTCGTCGCGACCGCCGGCTTCGATCAGCAAAACCTGGTGCTCAGGATTTTCAGATAAGCGATTGGCCAGCGCACAACCGGCAGTGCCAGCGCCTATCACAATGTAATCATAGTGTCCTGCCGTCTGCATCGCTTTTATCCTTTCAGGATGCTGCCTGCACTTCGTTCATGAGTGTCTGCATCAGTTCCGCCACATGCATGGCGCGGCTACGCGACACGCCCTGTCCACACCAAAGCGACATCATGTCCGGCCTTTGCTGCTGGGCGGCCGCACTGCGGATCGCACCGGTCAAGGCATTCTGGACCGGATAAGCAGGCACCTGATCGGCCACATTGGCCATCATTTGCATGAAACGGTTATCCAATCCGCGTGCCAGCCGTCCCGAAAAGGCGCGGGTCTGACGCGTGCTGTCGCCTTTCGCTTTCTGCAGCATCTCTTTGTACAACGCGGATACGCCGGATTCATGGCAACACAAAAAAGCCGTACCCATCTGTACCCATTGCGCACCCGCTGCCAGCGCGGCGGCAATACCAGCGCCGTCCATGATGCCACCCGCCACGATTAAAGGTGTTTGTATCAGCGGACGGCAGGCAGCCAGCAACTCCATCGCGCCCAGCCGCGCGTCTTGCTGCGCACCGATAAAGGTGCCGCGATGGCCGCCGGCTTCCGTGCCTTGCAAACAAATCGCGTCTGCGCCCATGGCTTGCCAGACGATGGCTTCCGCCACATTGGTGGCAGTACCAATCACACGAATACCAGCGGCTTGCAAACGCTGCAGCTGCGCGCCATGCAAGACATCAAAGGTGAAACTGGCGACCGCTGGACGCGCCGTAATCAGCGCATCAAGCTGAGCGTCGAAATCCTCACACCAACGGGTCGGCGTTGGCAGATTTTCCATCCCCAATTCTGCACAGACTGGCTGTAACAAGACTTTAGCTGCTTCCAACGCAGCAAAATCGATTTGTGGCCGTGGCTGTACAAACAGATTGATCGCAAATGGCTTATCGGTCAGACGACGGATATGCTCAGCCTGCTCAATAATCGCCAGCGGTGCCAACAAAGGCGCGGCCAACGAACCCAGGCCACCAAACTGAGACACGGCGGCCACCAGCTCAGGGGTAGTGGCGCCACCCGCCATCGGTGCCTGAATAATCGGTAAAGGAAAAAGCTGCTGCATGGAAGGCATAAGGTCTCCAGGTTATTTTTCTTCGGGTCGGACTGTGCCGGAAAGAAGATGACACAGCGCAAAGATTGTATGCGCAATTTCATCTTTTATCGCAATGAAAATGGCAGGCCGTCCCCAGGCTGCTGCAATTCACATGCCTTATTTAGCGACTGGCATCGTGAACTCGGCACCTTTGCTGATGCTTTCTGGCCAGCGCTGCATGATGGATTTATAGCGCGTATAAAAACGTATCCCTTCTTCACCATAGGCATGCATGTCACCAAACAAAGAACGCTTCCAGCCACCAAATGAATGCCAGGCCATAGGCACAGGAATCGGCACATTGATACCGACCATGCCAACCTGAATACGACGAGAAAATTCGCGCGCAGTATTACCATCTGCGGTAAATAAAGAAACACCATTTCCAAATTCGTGCCGGTTAATCAAAGCCACTGCGCTGGCGAAGTCAGGTACGCGTATCACACACAAAACCGGACCAAAGATTTCTTCACGATGTATGCGCATACCTTCCTGTACATGATCGAATAAACTGCCACCCAGGAAGTAGCCACCTTCATGACCCGGCACGCTGTACTGGCGGCCATCCACCAGTAAAGCAGCACCAGCCGCCACGCCCTCATCGATATAAGAGATGATCTTTTCTTTGTGAGCTGCGCTCACTACCGGCCCCATTTCTGCATCGGCTTCCATGCCATTTTTGATTTTTAATGTCTGTACCCGTGGCACCAAGGCCGCGACCAGCGCATCAGCAATATCACCGACAGCGACTGCGACTGAAATCGCCATGCAGCGCTCACCCGCTGAGCCATAGGCTGCACCCATCAGCGCATCGACTGCCTGCTCCAGATTCGCATCCGGCATCACCACCAAATGATTTTTTGCGCCGCCGAGCGCCTGCACGCGCTTACCCAGGCGTGTGCCTTCCGTGAATATATATTCTGCAATCGGGGTCGAGCCAACGAAGGAAATCGCCGCTACATCAGGATGCTGCAACAGCGCATCGACCGCCAGCTTATCGCCCTGAACTACGTTAAACACCCCATCCGGCAAACCAGCCTGACGGAATAATTCAGCGATGAACAGTGAACAGGAAGGATCACGTTCGGAAGGTTTGAGTATGAAAGGATTGCCAGTTGCAATCGCGAGTGGCGCCATCCACATCGGCACCATAAATGGAAAATTAAACGGTGTAATCCCCGCCGTGACGCCCAGCGGCTGGCGCAAGTTGTAGTTATCGATACCGCCGCCGATATTGTCGGAAAACTGGGTCTTGAGCAAAGCCGGAATACCACAGGCGAATTCCACAATTTCTATGCCGCGTGTGACTTCCCCCATCGCATCCGACAAGACCTTGCCATGTTCGCGTGTAATCATGGCAGCGATGGTCTGGTGATGCTGTTCCAGTAGTTCCTTAAACTTAAACATCACACGCGCACGCTTTAGCGGTGCGGTCTCTGCCCAGCCCGACGCTGCAGCACTGGCGGCAGCCACTGCACGCTGTACTTCGTCCACGCTGGCCAAAGCGACCTGCGCCACCACCTGGCCGGTAGCTGGGTTGCTCACATCCTGACGACGGCCACTGACGGACTCCACGACCTGTCCACCGATAAAATGTTGAATGATGCTGCTCATCTCTTCGTTATCCTGAGTTAGTAATCCTGATTGCGTAAATTGGGAACGAACGCTGGCGCTGGCCTACAACGACGCTATCGCTTGCTGTACGCTGCATTGCCACGGTTCTGAAACGATTACCGCTTAGCCTAAACATATCGCGTGTGGAAATCTAATGAGTTATTATCAAACGCAATATAAGACTTCCTTATAATTGCTTTTTCACTACTTTCCCCCATCAGGTAACAATCATGGATTTCACTCAGCTACGCGCTTTTGTAATGGTCGCGCGCGAAGGCAATCTGACCCGTGCGGCTGAACGTCTGCATCTGACCCAACCTGCCGTCAGCTTGCAGCTCAAAGCCCTGCAGGAAAATCTGAGCCTGCAGTTATTCAGCCGCAGTGCAGGCGGAATGGTGTTGACCAATGATGGCGCGAAACTGCTGCCCTATGCGGAACGGGTGCTGGCTGCGACTGCAGAATTCCGCCAGGCGTTTGCCTCCCTGCATTCCACCATCTCGGGCGAACTGGCGATAGGAACGATACTTGATCCGGAATTTACCCGTCTCGGTCTGTTTCTGAAGCGCTTGATGGAAACTTATCCACAACTGTCTACCAAACTGCGTCAGGGTATGTCGGGCTCGGTATTGCAACAAATACGGCAAGGTGATCTGGATGTGGGGTTTTATCTGGGTCAGGTGCCGCAGGATACGAAAAATCCCTTACACAGTATCAGCCTGACCCCGTTCACCTACCGCGTGGTCGCACCCAGCGGCTGGCAAAGCCGGGTGCAAGGGAAATCCTGGGAACAGTTAGCGCAATTACCATGGATCTGGACGCCCCCGGAATCAGCGCATCACCGCTTACTGACCCCGATTTTTGCGGCCTGTGGACAACTGCCACGTCAGGTCGCTCTGGTCGATCAGGAACCCTCTATGCTGGATCTGGTGAAATCCGGCGTCGGTCTAAGCCTGATCCGCGACTCCATTGCGATACGCGAAGCCCATGCGCATGGTCTGGTGATCGCCGATGCCGTCAGCGTCAACAGCGAATTAAGTTTCGTCTGCAGTGCGAAGCGGCAACATGAAGCGATGATCGCGGCCAGCTTTACGCTGATCGGACAATGCTGGCAATTAGACAGTCGAGAGTCGCTTGCTCTGTAGCGTGCTCATCTGGTCTGGGACAACAGATAAACGACATATCGCAGCAAAAAGACCGATGTTCATCAAAAACAAGATTGTTCTAACAATTTTTTTTCCACTACAATAGTGGGCTGCCAACTGTCAGGCGGAATTCTTAACCGCAGACAGGCAACATGCACCAGTCCGGCGTTTTCTCAAATGCATGAGCGCCGCAGTAAAACAAGAAAGTCTAACGTGTTGAAATTTCCGGTACTCGCTGCGTTTCTCCTGCTTTGCGCTATGCCCAGCCGGTCTGCTTATGCGCAGGCGACCAGCATACGGCTGTACATACAGGAATTTGCACCATTTACCCATACCGATACGAAAACCGGCGAAATCCGTGGCTATGTAACGGAAAAAGTACAGGAAATCATGAAACGGGCGGGCGAAAATCCCAGTCTGACCAGCACCTCATTAGCACGTGGCCTGTATGCCGCACAAAATGAAGAAAATGCCTGTCTGTTTGCCTTTCGTCGCACACAGGAAAGAGAAAAGTATTTTCAGTGGGTAGGCCCGCTGACCACAGATCATTGGGTCTTATACGGCAGAAAAAATGACAGCCGTGTGTTAAAGCGCTTTGAAGATGCGAAACCGTATGCGATAGGTTCCTACAAAAACGCGGCAACCGGACTGCAACTGGCCGAGCAGGGATATAACATACAATTTGCTGGGCAGGACGAAGATAATCCCCGTCTCTTACTCAATAACCGTATCGATTACTGGATAGTCTCGGAATTGCATGGCTTGTATATCGCCCAGCAACAAGGCTATGCTAGTGATATCGTTAAAGCGACACGTTATAAGCATATCGAACTCAATATGCTGTGCCATCTGGCGATGGATAAACAACGTATAGATCTGTTTAACAAGCTCAACAAAGAACTCGATAATGACGGCACTACCGACAAAATCCTGCGTAAATATGGAATCCGCTAATGGCACGTAGCACCAAAGCAAGTCACGCTGTACAAAGGCTGAAAGAACGCAGTCAGGATGCAACGTATTCCATGGTCAATATGGCCGACGGCCGGTTTTTCCTGACCCGTAAAGATGCCGACGGTAAAACTGTCACAGCCAGCGAGGCACTGGAAATGGATGCTTTCGTCGCCTGTGTGAATGCGATCATGAAAGCACCAGCAAAGAAAGCCAGTAAGCTGGACCTCGCGTTCGAAGAAAAAATCCGTCAGGCAAAATCCTGAACCTTTATTATTCCTGTCTCATTGTTATTGTTCACTATAAGGAAAACCCATGCGATCCAGATTGTTAGCCGCTTTACTGAGTCTGTTGGCCATCAGCGCCTTACCGGTGCAGGCACAAACCAGCGCCAGCACAGAAGCAAGCAGCATTATCAACAACGGTTTACAAAAACTGGATGTGAAAACCGGCAGTGGCAAAGAACTGCAGTCTGGCAATATCGCGATCGTGCATTACACCGGCTGGATTTATGACTCCTTCGCCCCCAGAGAACGTGGCACCCAGTTCGACAGCTCAGTCGGACGCGGCGTGTTCAGCTTCCCGGTCGGCGCAGGTAAAGTCATCAAAGGCTGGGATCAGGGCGTGGTCGGCATGAAGGTAGGCGGCAAACGTACCCTGATCGTGCCCTCAGAAATGGCCTATGGCGCACGCGGTGCTGGTGCCATGATACCGCCCCACTCGACGCTGATTTTTGATATTGAATTGCTGGATGTGCGCTGATTATTCCCTGGCCAGAAAAAGCAACGCCCCGCTCATCTGAGCGGGGCGTTTTCACATCGAAATCAGGTTCGCACTGATTAACGTATCTTGCGTATCAGGTGATAACCACGGTCTGCGACATACAGGCTGTTACCATCCGTCGCGACACCGAAAGGATAATAGAAGCGCGCTGCTGCGCCACTGCCATCTGTACTGCCTAAGCTGCCTGCCGTACCCGCCAGGGTGCTGACCGCACCAGTCGCGATCACGATCTTGCGCAGGGTATGATTGTCTGAGTCGGATACAAACAAATTCGTGCCATCCGTCGCAATGCCTATTGGCGACTTGAAACTGGCCGCAGCGCCTGTGCCATTACTATTCCCAACAACACCAGGCTTGCCAGCCAGCGTCGTCACTTCAGTTGTCGCAAGCACGATTTTACGGATAGTCTGATTTGCAGAGTCAGTCACATACAAGCTGGACTTATCTGTCGTGATGCCCAAGGGTTTATTGAACAGTGCAGCCACACCATAACCATCATTACTACCTGATAATCCCGCTCTGCCAGCCAGCGTTGTCACTTCACCGGTCGCAATCACGATCTTACGTATCGTATGACTTCCCAAATCTGTCACGTACAGATTCACACCGTCACCGGTAATGCCCCAGGGATTATTAAATAGCGCTGTGCTACCGTTACCGTCGGTATTTCCAAAAGTCATGTACTTTCCAGCCAAGGTCGTCACCGCGCCCGTTGCCATCACTATCTTGCGTACTGTGGCATTACTCGTTACATACAAATTCGCTCCATCGGCATAGAGACCCTTAGGGTAATCAAACCGCGCAGCCACACCGATGCCATCAGTACTGCCTGATGCGTATGCTTTACCTGCCAGCGTAGTCACAGCACCAGTGGAAATCGCTATTTTACGTATCGTGGAACTGAACATATCGGACACATACACATTGCTGCCATCAGTCGCAATTCCAACCGGATTATCAAAACCCGCTGCTGTACCAGTGCCATCAACCGCCCCCCAAGCGCCGCCAGCTAAGGTAGTAACAACACCCGCAATATCAGTCACGCAGTTGACGGCCACATTACTGATATTCGCCACGACATTGCTACCACTACCATTGGAAACCGTGCAGGTTTGCGCCGCAGGCTGGGTCGCCACTGTGACCGCATAACTTGCGTTTTGATTTACCTTGCCAGCAAAAGTGAACGCTGCATTTGCGCTCACAGTCAGGTTGTCTCCTGCATTATTTTGTAAAACCACTTGTTTTCCGGCTGCTAATCCTGAGACCGTACCACCGACAGAAAAACTGGCCGTCGCTGCGCCACCGCTGTTGCTGCCGCTACTACCATCCGTGCTACCGCCACCACCACCGCAGGCGCTGAGCAAAGCAGCAATCGTCAGCATGGTCACACCATTGAATTTTTTAAACATCTTTTCCCTTTTGTTTTTCTCATGAGTACAGGCTGATCAGCTATTTGAGTCTGGCGCAATTCGTAGTAGCAGCCATGAACAGGCGAAACAGACTACCTGGCTCTGAAAGTTTCCCTTTCAAAACCTGATTATTATATAAATTTTAAGATTAAAGGGATACCCGGTTTCAATACAAAAACCAGGATTCCGTGTTTGGATGCCAGTGCTTTAACAGCATCCAGAAACCGTGATCCGGATGGAATCAGGTGTGAGGGATGGCAATAGAAACCTGTGCCGGCGTTCATCACAAAAAAATGCCGTCAATTAATCTGTGACTTTATCCAACACCGTATCGTAGGTATAGACCGCGTAAAAAAAGAATGAAATTACAGTCACCGTCAACAAGGTGCCAATGAAGAAGATGGGTTGCAGGCCTTCTGGAAAAATAAAGGTGTACCAACCCACCAGGCTGGTGGACACCATCGCCGCAAATGCATAATTCATTAAACGACGCGAACGCCGCACATGAGCCCAGGCAAATAACAACAGTACCAGCAACGATAGTCCAAAAAGTAGTAGTCCAGACACAAATGCCTCCTGTTTCATTATTTTGTGTCCTGATGCAAAGTCATCACCGGGTTCATCGACAAACCGCCTTAGTGTGTACATCAGTTCAGAATATTTAATATGTTAATAAAATAACATAAATATAAACAGTTGCTGTTTTTGTTACAAAATTTGTTTCATAAAATAAAAAATGGTTGCGCAAAAGCATCGGAGGCCACCACTTAACGCGAAGCAATACAACGTAGGCTGACAGCACAAGTCATGTATCACTGGGAAAAAACCATAGCAAGAGTAAGATAGCCGCATGTTGGCTTGCTACCTTGAAAGAAGGTGGCGATGAATGCTATACACCAGAGAACGATCGGCCAAGTTGACCATTTGCAGTAAAGTAATACACAAACTTATCCACATGATGTTGTGAATCACTTTTCCCACCCAAACCAGGAGACGACGATGCGTATTATCCGTGGCTTATTTATTACTATTTTGATCCTCATTTCGCTGGCGCTGGCGTTTGCGTGGATGCAACCAGATCACTACACCGTAACCCGCAGCATACAAATTCAAGCCACGCCAGAACAGATATATCCCTATCTGGCGGCACCAAAAGCCTGGAAAGAATGGTCAGTCTGGAATCAACGCGATCCGGCTATGCAAATCCAGTTCTCAGGTCCAGAGAGCGGGACTGGGGCTGTCTGGCAGTGGCAAAGCAGAACCCAGGGCAATGGCAGTATGCGCTTCACCGAGGCGCAAGCCGCAAGGCTGCTGCGTTATGAGCTGCAATTCGAAGGCATGGCTGCCCCCTCAACCGGATCGCTGTTGCTGGAAGCGCAAACGGGAGGAACCAAGCTGACCTGGGAAATGCAAGGCAATAATCAGGGGCAGTTACTGATGAAGCTATTTACCCCGTTTATGGATAGAATGCTGGGTCCGGATTTCGCGGCTGGTCTGGCAAACCTGAAAAAGCGCGTGGAACAAAAATGACGGCTTGCTACCGTCTTCACCTTGCTGTACTAACCGGCACTATTTGTCCAACCGGATTTCCATCCTGATTAACCCTGTTTGCGATACCCACATGAAATTGAAGTTCGCCCTGCTATTGGCCTTTCCTTTGCTGTTATCCACAGCCAGCGCAGCGCAGCCAGCCCCTGCTCCGGCGACGCCCGCCACGTCCACCAGTGTGTTTGTCGTGGCACCGGATGACTTACCTAAACCAGGTTCGGCGGTCGCTATCGATACCCCGCAAATGCCAGAACCGGAACCAGCCAAACCGTCACGTCCCGTCACGGCAAAAGATGTCTGGGGTGGCCCGGTTCCTTTGTCGGGCGTACTGTGGGTATTGGTGGCATCGATGCCGGTACTGGCTTCCTCCTATTTTGCGTACCAGTTATACCTGTTCATACAACGTCGCCGCCGCCGTCTGAGTACCCGGCACGCCGATACCTGAGGCTGATCTTAAAACTTCACCAAATTGTCATTTAGCTGTCACTAAGCTGTCACCTCTGCCTCCTAAAGTGTTTTTCACCAACAAGACAGAGGGAGACCAGTATGTCCAGCAAAGCCTTGATCGACAGCGCCGTATTCAATTCCACCACCGCCGGCAGTAAAGGTCTGGCAGACCGTCTGTTTGCACATTGGTTTAGTCGCCTGGTTTATGCTCAAATCTGGGAAGATCCACAGGCCGACCTGGCGGCACTGCAACTGACGCCCGGAGCCAATATCCTCACTATTTCTTCCGGTGGCTGTAATGCACTGGCCTATCTGTCAGCAGAGCCTGCTGCAGTACACGCGGTGGATTTGAACGCGGCGCATTTGGCGATGCTGGACATCAAACAAAAAGCCATCAAACATTTGCCTGACTACGATGCAGTCCTGCAATTCCTGGGCAATGCCAACCACAGCGATAACCTCAAACGCTATCAACGTCATATCCGCCACCATTTACACGAGGACGCCAGTGAATTCTGGGAAAGCCGTTCCCTGAACGGCAAACCACGCTATCACTACTTTGCGCAACAAGCTTATCAACATGGTTTGCTTGGTCAATTCATCGGTTTTGCACATTTTTTTGTGCGTATGATGGGTGGCGATTTACGCAAAATGCTGGAAGCGAAGAACTTACAGGAACAGTCTGCATTATTTGAACGTCACATCGCACCGGTATTTGAAACCCGTTTGTTCCAATGGATAGCGCGACAGCCGGTCGCCCTGTACAGCTTGGGCATTCCGCCTTCGCAGTTTGAAGAATTGAAGCGCGATGCAAATCAGGGTCTGCATGCACTGTTCAAAGAAAGAATGCGCCACCTGGCCTGCGATTTTCCGCTACAGGAAAACTGTTTCGCACAGCAAGCTTTTGGCCGCCGCTACGATACTGCTCAACAAGCTGGTCTACCCATGTATTTGCAACGCAGCCATTTTGATTCATTACGTCGCAATATAGACCGTGTGCATCCGCATCACACCACACTGACCGACTTCCTGCGTCAACAACCGCGCGCTTCTATGCATGCCTATGTGTTTTTGGATGCGCAAGACTGGATGGACCAACAACAACTGAGCACTTTGTGGCAGGAAGTCAACCGCACCGCGGCGCCTGGTGCCAAAGTGATTTTCCGTACCGGCGGTTCAACCTCGCCGCTGGAGCGCCAATTACCTGCCGACATACTTGCTCAATGGCATACCGATCCTGTGCACAACCGCGCACTATATGCGACTGACCGCTCTGCAATTTATGGCGGCATGCACCTTTATACAAAAATCTGAATCAGTACAGATCACCTTGACTACCCATTTACCACCACGCATGGTGGCTGATACCCTATGGCTGATGACCGCACGTTCACGCGGTGCCAGTCATTGGGTGGAAAACAGCCATTGCACCATAGAACAGCTGGATATAGACGGACATCCGGTTCCTGTGAGCCATCTGACCAAAAGTCAGTGGCAGGAAAGCTATGTCAGCAGCCTGCGCTCCGCCTGGTTACGCTATCCCCATCAGGAAGCCAAGCGCCATTTGACATCCCGTCAGCTGGCGCTGTATCAGGCCGCGTCCTGCCTAATACTCGGTCCGATATCACTGCTGATGCGCGCCGCCGGACTGGATCAGGCGGCGATTCTGGCAAATCATTTAATTTCAACCAATTTATACCCCGGCTGGTTGCAAGCCTCTATGCCTGAAATTTTATGGCAAGCGCAACAACATTATCCGGATCGCCCCATCGTGTTACGAAATTTGTGCCCGGCGGTACATCCCGAACTGTTTGAGCAGCTCAAACAGCAAGGCTGGCAAATGATCCCAGCACGCCAGGTCTATCTATGTGATCCGGCCGATCCCGCGGTATGGCAACACAATCACGTACGTAAAGATGCACGCTTGCTCGCAAACCAAGAAGTGGAACTGGTCGCCGCCAGTGCTTTACAACGCGACGATATTCCAGCCTTAAGGCGCTTATTTCGCCAGCTTTTTATCGAAAAACATTCTCATCTGAATCCGGATTTCAGCGATGATTTCTTTGAATTTTGTCTGGAAACACAATTTCTGGACTGCTATGCACTACGCTGGCAAGGCAAATGGGTAGGAATTCTGGGAGTGTATGCACAACCGGAGAGCGGATGGATGACGACACCGCTCATAGGTTATGACACCCAGTTACCTATAGAATTAGGAATTTACCGTCGTTTAATGGCTTTATTGCTCAAATTAGCCAAAGATAAGCAAATGAAGCTGCATTACAGCTCAGGTGCAGCCCAGTTCAAACTAGCCCGCGGCGGCCAGCCAGCGCTTGAATATACTGCCGTCTATAGCCAACATTTACCGCTGGCGAATAAGCTCAGTCTGAACCTGTTCAGTCATTTATTACAACGCTGCGCCCCCTCCATCCTGTCTTACGCCGACAAGCAAAAAGCTGGCTAATCACCCTTTTCAAACCGCTGGATATAGCTGATTTTCAATCCCGCGGCTTGTCAGGCTGATACAAAAAACCAAAGAAAACCATCACAAAACGCTGAGTCTCATGCCAGGCCCGGGTAGTGCAGCTGGATTCCACCAAAAGTAAAAATTGAAATAAAACCCAGCAAAAAAGCACACTTTTCAGCGTAAATTCCCTGTGCATAACTGCACTCATATCCCCAAGACAGTTTGGGGAAAACCAAAACTCCGCAGGAAAAAAAATTTTTTATCCCAAATCTGTCCTTTTTCTATACAAGCTTTATCAGCCTACCTATACAGACGCTAAGTCATTGACTACGTGAATAAAATCCAAGTTATCCACAATAATCGGCTACGTTAACAACTATTACTATGTATATAAACTAACTACTATAGTTTTATTCTTTCTATCTAAACATCCGCTTGCATCGAGAAACAACTTAGCGAACACCAGGTTCCATGAATACCTGCAAGCAAAGCAACAAGGGCAAACCCAAAACAAGACGAATGTTGAGGTCTGCCTTTGTCCGTATATTTTTTAAATAGAAATCGCATTACTGATATTGCCCATGCATCTTCCTTCCCTATTTTGGATAAAAATCTGAAATAGGCCACTCTCTGTACGCTAACGTTGGTGGAAAACTTGCTAAATTTCCACTCAAGACCGCTTGAATCCCGGTTTGTAAGCGAAAAATGTGGCTAAAAAAGCCTTTTTGAAAATATTTTTTGTGGATAAGTCTGCTTATATCCACTGTACAGATTGTGTGAATGCTGCTTTTGATTTGAATGAGCACTTTTTTTACAGAATTTGTCCGCGTTCTATACAGACTTTCTGCACTTATTTATCAATGCGCTAAAGTTTTGATTATGTGGATGTTTACCTAGTTATCCACAGATACGATAAGCCGTTAACAACTATCACTATTTTTATACAAAGTTATTCATATTAAAGCTATCCACACGCCAAAATCCGGCTTTCCCCTTTTTCAAAAAAATCCTTTAGAATCCGACACTTATTCGAATTCAAAGGCCGCTTATGAAAATCTGGACAGCTAGTGCGTTAAGCTTTTTGCTGGTGAGTGGGTTTGCCTATGCAGAAAAACCGACTGAGCAATCGGTGAAAGAATTTTTGGAGGTATCCAAAGGTAAAGAAACTTTTCAGCAGATAGAAAAACAACTCGATACCATGCTGGATAACTTTAACCGTGAGGCAGATTCAGGAAAAACTGCCGACCTGCAAAAACAAAAAGCCGTAGAAAAATTTAAAGCCAGAGTATTGAGTATTCGTAACGAAGCGATGGATTGGGACAAACTTGAATCCATGTTTATCGGAATTTACCAGGACAGCCTAAGCCAGGAAGAAATTGATGGTTTGATACAGTTTTACCGTTCTCCGGTTGGACAGGCATCTTTAACAAAAATGCCACAAATTATGCTGAAAACCAATCAACAAATACAGGTAACGCTCCTTCCTATGATGGACAAAATCAAATTAGCCAGACAAGATTTGAAAGAAGAATTCGAAAAAATTGATAAGAAGAAAAAGTAAGTTTTCTCAATTTTGTGAGCACAAAAAAACCCGGATAAAGGGCTAGCTGTCATCAATCGCGTTCAATAAGCTGGTTTTGAGTTGTATGTTGTGGGTAATTCCAAACTTACCCACAGAGGCGATGAAAATATTTCTTTCCTTTGATTTTTACTGACGTAAAAATCAAAAAAAACGCTTCTTTCAATTCGGAATTTAAACCTCAATTTGAATCTCATTGCATAGATTTCTATGTGTATAAGTAATTCAATATCCACAACGACCAGTGCGCTAAGCTGATACTTTGTGACGCAAAACCTGCTCAATTTGTAAAAGAAATGCGGAATTGCGTAAGGCCAGCGCAAAATAGATGTACTTCATTCCTGAAAAAATGAAATGCAAATTGCGACAGATAAAGCTTATCTGTCGTGATATCTCTGAAATTTCTGCATTGGAGCATCTATGTATCAACAATTACGTGCACCTGAACGTTTATTCCGGCTTGGTCAATGGGTAGTTGCATTTTTATTTGCCTTTTTCCTCATCAAAGTCGGTGCGAGCCTGATCGCTGATCTGCCCTTGTTGTCCACAGGTCCGCAGCAAAGTGATTTTTTAGATCAACGCCGGGTTCAGCAGTTACGACTACAGTTACAACCGCTGGAGCAAGAGATAGCTCAGTTGCAAAAATCGGCTGAACTAAGCCAGGAACAGTTGCTGCGTAGTCAGGATGAATATGGCAAGGATAAGCAAAGTTTTGATAACTGGCGCGCTGCACGTGGCAGCACTGAGCAGGCAGAAAACAATCCTGAAGTGATCAGCCGTGTCAGAAAACTGGATGAACAACTCAAAAAACAAACAGCAATCAGTACAGAGTTGCAACAATGGCAGCAAAAAATAGAGGCTCAGCGTGAGCGTTTGCAGCCTCTGCAGGAACAGCTCAGCGCTTTGAACTATCAAGCTGATCAAGCCTTTCAACAGGCGCTATACCAGGCTTCGTTGAAGACATTTGCAATACGCCTGTTGTTTGTCCTTCCTTTACTGATCGCTGCCATTTGGTTATTCCGCCGTCATCGTAATAGTCAGCACTGGCCTTTTGCCTGGGGCTTCATCTTTTTTGCCTTATTCGCCTTCTTTTTTGAGTTGGTCCCGTATTTGCCCAGCTTTGGCGGCTATATTCGTTATGGCGTCGGCGCCATATTGACCTTTCTTGGCGGAAAAGCCTTAATGCGCGCGCTGCAGCAGTACCTGGAAAGAAAACATCAGGAACAAACAGCACCACAAGAAGAACGCAAGCAGGAGATACGTTACGAAAAAGCGTTGGAGTCTATGGCCAAGGGACAGTGCCCAAGCTGTGAGCGCGGTATGCCTGGTATAGAGGGGGCAGTTTTGAACTATTGCATGCATTGTGGCCTGAAAACGCATGAAGTCTGCAACCAATGTGGGTTAAGACATAATGCCTTCTTCCCCTATTGTCCGGCATGTGGTGCGACAGCGGCCGCCCACCCAAGAGCTGTATCTGGCACCCAGGAAAGTAAAAATCAGGTATGAAATCATGAATGATTGACTATACTGTATAGCATTCTTGCAACAGCACCTATGAAAGGAAAATGCAATGAAACAGCGGTTCTTCGTGATATTGGGTTTTGCAGTGAATATTTTATGCCCTGTGCAGGCTTCAGCCTGTGACTTTGCACCAGGGAAATATCAACAAATTAGTGAGTCCGAATTTTCCGTTTCTCTGGAGTTAAACAAAAATGCACAGTTCGTGCTGACTCAGGAACGCTGGTTAGCCGGAGCACATGGGCAACGTGAAACACATATTTATCGCGGAACCTGGAAATGTGATCATGCGCAGCTGGAATTGCACTATTCAACGCAGACAGTACAGGGAATCTGGGCTGAAGAAGACCTCAGTCATTACGGCAAAGTCAAGTCAGCCAAGTCTTTACATTTTGCTGCACAGAAAACAGAAGACCATATATTTAATGGTGTGAGCTTTTGGCCGCAATCGGTCATTCTTAGCTTCAAATCCTAAACAAAACGCCAGCTTCGTGCTGGCGTTTTGCAATGAGATTTTCAGTGAATTTTTTAAGGCGTAGCAGAGGGAGTTCGCTCCGGAATAAAGAATTCACCGATGAGAACTTTGTCTTTTTGTTTGTTCAGCCTGACAGTGATGTATTGATCCTGCTGATCTGGCAGACCAAACTTTGTTGATAAACGCAGCATCAGGGTAATGGCACCTGCGATCAGTTGCTGATTATGTCCAAAGTACTGAGTCTCCACGCGGTAGGTACCAGGTTTAGCGATCTTCAGTGAGAATTCTTCAGGACCATAACCACCGGTAAAGTCACGCGACAAACTGCCTCCCTGATAACTGAGTGGATGGCCATAATAGGTTTTTTCCCCATTCGGATCGGTCACCCACAAATCGATATCAGTATTGTCTGCATCCCAGCTCAGTACCGCGCGTATATCCAGTGGCAGATTACGCAATAAACCTTGATCTATCCGTGAAGTATCTAGCTGCTGTCCACCGGCCTGGCTCAGGATGGCATTGAGTTCGGCCAGCGCGATCAGTTCGATATCTGCAAAGCGTTCATGCCATGGCCGGCTGACGACTTGCCACAACTGATCGATCGCAGCCTGTGACTGACCAGCCGCCGCCAGTGCCAACCCTAAATCGCGGTAGGATTGTGGTTCATCCGGACTTAAGCGTAATACGGTTTGCAATACCGGAATAGCCAGTTCTGGCCGTTTCGCCTGAACCAGCCGGTAAGCCAGCAAACGCAGCACCTGACGGTTTTCCAACTGCATTTCAGCCAGATTTGACAGCACACGCAGACCCAGATCAGTTTGACCGCGTTCCATGAAGAGATCCGCCACATCCAGGTAAAAAGCACTGCTATTCAGATAACTGGGTTTTTCATCCAGATAGATGCGATACATATCGGCGATCGGTGCAGCCTGCAAGCGCCGGTAATAGGCCGCGTCGGGTTCCCATTTTTTCAGTTGTATGGCCGCTTCTGTGCCGGAGCCTGTGGGCTGTGCGGCAAGCGATTTTGCAACAACTACACTGACTTCCGGTGGCGGGGTAAAATTCATGGCTACCGGTGCCGGTGCTGACAATACACGTGGCATCGCAATGCCACGCTCAGCGGCAGCGGGTGCCAGGCCGCTGCCAGTAACCGGAACAGGTTTCGGCAATGCAGGCGTATCTTTAGGGAAATCTTTTTCCCACCAAGTTATTTTCTTTTGAAACCTGGCTCTGACCAGATCCAGCTGATTGGTGTTTTCCCTCAGTTGAGCCGTCGCTTTTTGAGCCAGTAATTTGTCGTAACTGGCGCGTAATTCATCCGGTGGGATAATTTCGTAACGCACATAGTCCGCTACAGTATCGAGCACTATCAGCGAGGTTTCTGCAGTCGGAATATTGAATTGCTGACCCAGACGGCGTATTGCAGCACGCTGTGTTTCGCTATCCTGCATCAGTTGTGCTAATTGTAGTTCTGCCCAGCGGCGCGCTGCGATACCGGCGTTGGTCGCTTTGGCAGCAGCGTCCAGCTTCACGACGCTGCTGCGTCGTTTGCCATCAGGTTGCTGCCACTCTACTCGTACGTCTGCCTGTGGCGAAGACAGGATACCGGCAATACGCCAGCGTCCCTGCTCCGGATAGACCGATGCTGTGACGATTTGTGTAGCCGAATTGCTGACTATCTGGTGCAAGCGTAAAGCCTGCGTATTTAAGGCAAGTACGGCTTGCGACGTCGAGGTTTGCTGTAAGTCCAGCACTTGCGCTCCGCTGGTTTCAGCAATGCCGCGTAATGCAGGAAAATCACAGAGCGGGCTGGCCACAATGCTATACACAGGAATGCGGGCTGAGCCCAGCACTTGGCGCAGGCTATCTTTGCCCCAGTTCATGATACCGTCGCTGAATAACAAAGCCAGCTGACTACCAGCCGGTATTGCATATGCGGCGGCATTGCTGGCGCCGTCATACACGACTTGTTGTAAGGTTGAACGCAAACCATCCCACTGACCACCACGTACCTGGAATTGCAGTGCGTCTTCTGCTTGGTCACGCAGCAATTTTAATTCCACGTCGACATTACCCAACTGACGCAAATACTGATCCAGCACCGCGAATTCTTTTTCATGCTGGCGCTGGGCACCGGAGCCGGAGGCGTCCCACAGGATAAGAATTTTTTTGGGCGCGGGACGCGGGCTCTTCATTGGTGCCACCGGAACTTCAGCGTAGAAATACTGCTGGTTCTGAAAGCTTGTATAGCTGCTTACAGCTTCGCTCTTTGCCGGGATGAGTAATTCCAGTATTCCGTTTTGCGGATGCACATCCTTCGCCTGCCAGCTGATCACACTTTGACTATTTTCATCCAGTTTATGAATATCGTTTTGCACACTGCGTAACTGAATTTGGCGCGCATTGATTCCTTCTATCTGTATGCGCGCATCCAGCTTCCCAGCCAGCATACCGAACTGTAGAGGCGCACGGAATGAATATTGCCCGGTTTGATTCGATATCAAAGTCTGGTCTATATGCAGTTGTACGGTACGCTTAGCTTTTGCCGGTAAAGGATAAATGCGCAAGCGGTATTGATTCCCGCGTGTTACTTCCAGTAAAGCAGGATCTACCCGGGTGCGGCTGAGGTCTTCAAATATCTTTTGGCCACGGTCTTTTTCCACGACCACCGCTTGCCGCAATTTGCCATCGATATCCAGTGCAAAACCACTCACTGTCTGGCCTTGAGTAAGCGGGAATTCCAACTGACCTTCCAGAACTCTTTCATTCGGATTATAAAAACTGAGTTCAATGACACTATGTGCCTGGCTGCCACTGATGTCAGTCTTCAGGCTGACTTGTTCCAGTCTGACTGGAATTTTTGCTTCGGGTATCCGCAACACTGGCGGAAAAGGCAGGATGCGGTTTGTATCCGGCGGCAGTGTATTGGTTTGAGCGGTTAGCTGTGAGGAAAATAAGCTTGCCAGTAACAGCATGCTCAGGCGGAAGGGCGGCTGCGTCATGATCATGATCCTGAATGAAAGTACCTTACTGTAACGGTAATTTCATCTGCCGCGCTGACAAAGCACATGAGATATTTTTCCGGCACCTAAGCCACCGCGTTATTCAGGAAAAGCCGGCCCTGCCGGATAAGGAGTAAGGACTAATTTGTGATTGGTGATGTCAATTCTGATTCTGTGCTGGGATCGCAGAGAGCAGATTTTCAAAGGCAGCACGGAAATACAATTCATAGCTATCCTGTTCCACATAACCCAGATGCGGCGTGGCAAGCACATTATCTCTGTGTAGCAAAGGATGGTAGGGTGTGATGGGTTCGCTTTCAAATACGTCGATCGCAGCAAAGCCAGGGCGGCCACTGTCTAAGGCCAGACTCAGCGCATTTGCCTGTACTAATTCCGCCCGGCTGGTATTCACGAACAGTGCGTCGGCTTTCATTTGTTGCAAATCATTCAAAGTGACGATGCCGCGTGTGGCGTCATTCAGACGTAAGTGCAAACTGATTACATCACAGTCACGAAAAAACTGCTCCTGACTGTCCGCCGCCTGAAAGCCATCAGCGCGTGCCTTGTCGCGACTTGCTTCTCTGCCCCACACGACAACTTGCATACCGAAAGCGTGTGCATAAGTCGCGATACGCTGCCCGATTTTGCCGTAGCCCCAGATGCCCAGGCTCCGTTTTTTGAGCACGCGTCCCAGACCATTGTGTTCTGCACGTAAAGAAGAAGTTTGCCAGCAACCTTGCTGTAACAGGGATGCATAAGAATATAGCCGGCGTGATGCCATCATGATCAATGCCCAGGTCAGCTCCGCCGGTGCGGTCGGATCACCGATGCCCTCCACGACCCGGATCCCTAGTTCTTCTGCAGCCTCCAGATCGATGTTGCCCGATACTTTTCCTGTCTGAGAAATGATGCGCAGGTTGGGTAATTTTTGCAGCAGGGCCCGGCTTAGATGGGTGCGTTCCCGTATCAGAACCAGCGCCTCAAAGGGGGCAAGTCGTATGGCCAACTGACCAATACCAGCGGCGCTGTGATGAAAGACTTTCACTTCATGTCCATTGAGTAAAGCAAAACATGGCAGTTGACGCACTGCATCCTGATAGTCGTCAAGTATCGCGATTTTCATAGGAGACTCCTGATAGGAAAGTGAAGAAACATCGTAGTCAGTACTGATGAAAGAGTTTCACTTTCATATTCAGTATTACTATGATAATAATTTTGACGCAAAATTCGCCCCAAAGCGTAGGCGGGTGTACAATAGTCGGCTAAGTAGCTTTTTGATTCTGACGCCTTCTTAACAGTTGGCGCTAGCTGGGGCCCGGACTATCCGCCGGAGCACCTATTATCCGACAGAACCGCCGCCATGGTGTTTGCTTCGCTTGAGCTGGGACCTGATCCGCTGTGCTCGCGGGCTACAAATGTCAACGACGATCCTGCCGTGCCGCTACACCGGTTTTTTTATTGAAATGGCATTGGAGGTAGTATGAATCAACCCATCATGAAGGGCGTTGCTGAAATCAACGCACCCGCACATGTAAAACATCAGAAACTGATTAGCTGGATTGCTGAAATTGCAGCACTGACTAAGCCAGATAATATCTACTGGTGCGATGGTTCCCAGGAAGAATACGATCGTCTGTGTGCACAGATGGTTGCTGCCGGAACCATGAAAAAACTCAGTCAGGAAAAACGTCCGAACAGCTATCTGGCTTGTTCCGATCCGACTGACGTTGCTCGCGTAGAAGACCGTACTTACATTTGTTCCGCTAAAAAAGAAGACGCAGGTCCCACCAATAACTGGATGGATCCGGCTGAGATGCGTGCCACCCTGAATCCACTGTTTGATGGCTGCATGAAGGGCCGTACCATGTACGTCGTGCCCTTCTCTATGGGCCCGCTGGGTTCCCCGATTGCGCACATAGGCGTCGAATTGTCTGACTCCCCTTATGTTGCAGTCAATATGCGCATCATGACGCGTATGGGTAAAGCCGTGTATGACGTGTTGGGTGCAGACGGTGATTTCGTGCCTTGCGTACACACTGTCGGCAAGCCGCTGGCATCGGGCGAGCAGGATGTGGCCTGGCCTTGCAACGAGACCAAGTACATTGTGCATTACCCTGAAACCCGCGAAATCTGGTCCTTTGGTTCCGGTTACGGTGGCAACGCGCTGCTGGGCAAAAAATGCTTCGCGCTGCGTATCGCTTCCACCATGGGCCGCGATCAGGGCTGGCTGGCAGAACACATGCTGATTCTGGGTGTGGAGTCTCCTGAAGGTAAAAAACACTATGTCGCGGCAGCCTTCCCGTCTGCTTGCGGTAAAACCAACTTTGCGATGTTGATTCCTGCCATTAAAGGCTGGAAAGTCACCACGATCGGTGACGATATCGCCTGGATTAAGCCTGGTAAAGATGGCCGTTTGTACGCCATTAATCCTGAAGCCGGTTATTTCGGTGTGGCGCCAGGTACGAACACTGCCACCAACTCGAATTGCATGGCTTCCCTGACCGCCAACACGATTTTCACGAATGTCGGTTACACCGATGATGGTGATGTCTGGTGGGAAGGCATGAGCAAAGAAGCGCCAGCGCATCTGATTGACTGGCAAGGTAAGGACTGGACCCCTGAAATCGCTAAAGAGACTGGCCGCAAAGCCGCGCATCCCAATGCGCGCTTCACCGTTGCTGCAACTCAGAATCCTGTGATTGACGCAGCCTGGGATGATCCAGCTGGTGTGCCGATTTCTGCCTTTATTTTCGGCGGCCGTCGTTCCACCACCGTTCCGCTCGTTACTGAGGCACGTAACTGGGTAGAAGGCGTCTATATGGCAGCGACCATGGGTTCGGAAACTACCGCTGCGGCCGCTGGTCAGCAAGGTGTAGTGCGTCGCGATCCGTTTGCGATGTTGCCATTCATGGGTTACAACATGAGTGACTACTTCCAGCATTGGTTGAATATGGGACAGAAAATTGAACAACTGGGTGCACAGCAACCCGCTATTTTCTGTGTCAACTGGTTCCGTACCGATGCGAATGGCAAGTTTGTCTGGCCTGGTTTTGGCGACAATATGCGCGTACTGAAATGGATGCTGGAACGTATCGAAGGTCAGGCAGGCGGTCAGGACAATATCTTCGGCACGAGCCCAAGCTATAGCGATCTGACCTGGGATGGTCTGGACTTCTCGCAAGAGCAGTTCGATACCATTACATCGATCGATACAGCAGCCTGGGAAGCGGAACTGAATCTGCACACGGAATTGTTTGAAAAACTGGCATATCACTTGCCAGCTGAACTGGAAGCCACCCGCGCTTCCCTCAAACAACGTCTGTCCGCCTGATCAGACAGCCATGTAGTCCGGCTTCAACCGGACTGATAAAAAAACGCGATCTTTGTATCGCGTTTTTTTATTGGCAAGCAAAACAAAAAGCCGCCTGCAATCAGGCGGCTTATGACACAGCGGGGGGATACGTGGTGTGATCAGTGATTTAGCTTGTAGTCGCTAAGATTGACGCAGCTCAGTTTTCCTGATGATGTGACATACTGAGCTTGTGCATCAGCGTGCGTATCAAAGGCAGACTCAGATACGTCAGTGGAAAAGCAATTGGCCAGCTGGTCAGCCAGGCTTCCATCCAATGCCGTGCCAACTCAGGTTGCTGGGCATCCCAAAGCAGTTGCAGGATTCCAGTACAAAAAAAAGTGATGAAACCCGTACTGAGCAAGCTGGGCAACATCGAGGCCAGGCTGCGAGAGCCCGCAACTGTACGGACTTGTCTGGTGTACGAAGTTGTTCCGGCCGCTGTATAAACAGAAGTCGTGGCCTTGTTTATCGTAGAAATTTGTTGCATCGCAAAATCATTACAAACGATGAATTATGCGCGGCCAGCCATCGCTCGTAATTCAGCCGCCATGGCTGGTGAACACACATCGGCGTCACGTGCAATACGGTTCAGCGTCATCGCAGTACGCAAAGTACGGCGCGCCGCACGCTCTTCACGCGACAATTTAGGAAAAATACTCAGCCAGAGTGCGCGCAGCAAGCCAGACAGGATAGGACGAAACACGAGCAACATCGTGGTCAAAATACCCAAACCCAGCAAAGGGCGGGCTGCAACTGCCAAGCCGCTGATTGCAAATTGTGCGACTGGCAAGGCACTGCTGGCTGGAAATGCAATATTTAGAAACATCATGATAGAAAACCGGATTAGACGATTACAATACAGGCATAATATTGCAATGCAACATAAACTTCCAATTCCGATTTCCAATAATTACTATATTGTTTGTGAATAGTTGCTCTCAACACCATAAAAAAACAGGAGACATTCCAGTATGAATTTTTTGACTCTGGATCTGAATTTATTGCGTGTGTTCGATGCGGTCATGATCGAGCAAAACCTCACAAGAGCGGCAGATAAACTTGCCATGACACAACCTGCGGTCTCTAATGCACTGAAACGCTTGCGTCATTCCCTTAACGATGAACTCTTGATAAGAACTGCATACGGGGTTAAGCCGACTCCACGGGCTGAAGCTCTATGGCCAACGATACGTCAGGCATTGTCTACCTTGGAAGCGGCAATAGCGCCGGGTAGTTTTGATGTGTCCCACGCTGCAGTGACCTTTCGTATGGCGATGGCCGATGCGACAGCGGCACTCTGGATGCCAACTTTAGTCGGCGCCATACAGACAGAGGCACCGGGAATCAATGTGCGCATGGTGCCGCTGACCACCCGTGAGCCACGACCTATGCTGCTACGCGGCGATATCGACATTGCAGTAGGTTTTTTTCCAGGTGTCGTGGCCCAGCTGGCTGGCGGGCAGGCTGCGGGTAACAGTGCGATCCGGCATGAACGCTTGTACAGCGGTCATTATGTGTGTGTGATGCGCAAAGATCATCCGCTGGCAGCCTCTAAGCTGACGATAGATGATTATTGTTCTGCTAATCATTTGCTGGTCAGTTTTTCTGGCCGCGCACATGGTCTGGTCGACGAAGTTTTGACCCGTTATGGCAGGGAACGCCGCATCTTATTAACCATCAATCAATTTTTCACGGCCGGTCGTGTCGTCGCCCATTCTGACTTGCTGACGGTATTACCGCGTCACTTGATTTCAGCAACAGGGATGACCGACGCGCTGATCTGGAAAGAGTTGCCATTTGAGACACCTGAAGTTCATGTGGATATGCTGTGGCATGAGCGCGATGGCCGTAATCCGGCACATAAATGGCTGCGGGATAATTTGATTAATATGACCCATTCCAATTTAGTTCCTGAATTAGAGCAGGATGTAAGCCATGAATGAAGATAGTAAGTACTTGCAAAAGAGCAGTTAATCGTCTTTGTGTGCCACTTTTACACAATATATAAACAGCATATCAACAAGATATCCAGTACTTATACATAAGTTATACCGCATTTATACAGAGGTTTTCCACGGCCTGTACAAGGTTTGTGCACAGAGTTACCCACAGATCGGCTGCTGCAAATAGTGCTACGGGTTGCTAGTCTGCATCCGCTCCCTTGAGTCGTATCGGTAGAGTCCCGTTTGCCGTTTCGATTTACAATCGCAGTCTTGCTGATACAGATGGACAACATATATGTTTACAGGGATAGTTCAGGGTGTGGCTCAGATTGCCGCGATTGAGGATAAGCCGGGCTTGCGGACTTTGCGCATCGCGTTTCCCGCGGGTTTTGACAGCAATCTGGAAATTGGTGCCAGTGTTGCGGTTGATGGTGTATGCCTGACCGTGACGGAACTGCATGCAGATGCTGCCGATTTTGATGTGATGCAGCAAAGCCTGACTATCACCACGCTGGGATCTTATTCACAGGGAGCGCGTGTGAATGTGGAGCGTGCTGCCAAAGACGGTGCTGAAATCGGTGGTCATCCTTTATCAGGTCATGTCGATTTCACCGCACATATCGCGGCCATTCGTGAGTTAGAAAATAACTACGTGATACGGATTGCGGTTCCTCCGCAGTGGCTGCGCTATATTTTTGCCAAAGGTTATATCGCTATCAATGGTGCCAGTCTGACTATCGCAGAAGTCAATCGTGATGAAAGCTGGTTCGAAGTCTGGCTGATCCCTGAAACCTTGCGCATGACGGTATTTGCTGAAAAAACGCCAGGTGCCGCGCTCAATATAGAAATTGAGCGCACTACTCAGGTCATCGTTGATACGGTGCGTAACATGCTGGGTGAAACGCTGGGCCCATTGCTGCCGGCTTTGGAGGCAGTGCTGGCGCAGCAAGGTTTGTCTGCGGAAGCATTACGCTCGGCAATACGCTGATACGGATGCTTGCTGACGAATGCCAGTCAGATCAGACTGGCTCCGTCAGCCCTGCTTCCTTTAGCACCTCATGTGCAGAGCGGAAGGCGTCGATAGCGAGTGGCATACCGCAATACACGCTCGCATGTAGCAATACCTCCTGAATTTCTTTCAGGCTTGCACCATTATTCACTGCGCCGCGTACATGGCCTTTGATTTCATGTGAGCGTCCCATCGCCGTCAGCATCGCCAGCGTGATCAGACTACGCGTTTTTAACTCCAGACCATCGCGACACCAGACTGTGCCCCAGGCATTCCGATTCACAAATTCCTGCAGCGGTGCCGTGAAATTGTCCAGATTGCCGGTGGCTCTGCCGACAAATTCTTTTCCCATCACTTGCTCGCGTATCGCTAAGCCATTTTGTGTCTGCTGATCCATCGTATCTCCATGTGGTTTAATCAGAGCATCATGCTGAAAGTGTAAATGATTTCCTGAGACAATTATCTTTAAAAAATGCATGGCAGATTTTCAGTGCAGATGGGTGTTTCTGTGACTGGTGAGAATAATCCCTCCCCAACTGCGTTGTTACTGTTAAATATATTCTCAGGGAAATAAAAAGATTTAGCTTGAAGATACTATACGTACTAGAATGAATCGAACCCCTCATACCTGCCTGCAATTTTTCCTCACTTTCTGCAGGATAAACCGCTAGTAGCTGCCTAGTCTTAGGATTGCGCATGATGTCATTTCTAAAATCCGATACACCGGACTTACCTCCCTGGAGGGTTTTACTTGTTGATGATGAGCCTGACGTTCATAGCGTCACTAAGCTGACACTGAACCGTTTTCGTCTCGATGGCCGGGCCATACAATTTTTGCACGCTTACAGTGGTCAGCAAGCGAAAGCTATTTTGCAGTCTGAGGCAGACATTGCACTGGTCTTTCTGGATGTGGTGATGGAAACGGAAAATGCCGGGCTGGAGGTCGCCCGCTGGATGCGTAAGGATTTGCAAAATCAGATCACGCGTATCGTACTGCGCACCGGGCAACCCGGGCAGGCACCCGAGGAAAGTGTCATCGTCGATTATGACATCAATGATTACAAGGAAAAAACCGAGCTGGACAGGAAAAAGTTATTCACCACGACTTTTGCAGCCTTGCGTGCTTACCGCGACATCATGACGGTAGAAGAAGCACGCCGTTATCAGGCCAGTTACCGCGCTGGCCTGGAAAGAGTAATTGAAGCTTCTGCCCATATTTTTCGCCAACGTAATCTGAGTGATTTTGCCAATGGTTTGCTGCAACAAGTGGTGGCATTGCTCAGACTGGAAAAAAGTATGTTGCTCAGGGTTAAAGGCGCCAGCGCTATTCATGGTGAAGAGCGTTATGAAATTCTGGCGCGTATAGGTGAGCTGGATCTGGAGCACGACGTATTCAGCCCCACTTTGCTGGCGCGGTTGGATGAGACCTGTGTCAATAAAATATCCCGGTTATATGACGATACCTTCGTTGGGTATTTTCCTAACAATAGTGGAAAGACTTCCCTGCTGGTATTGCAGGGGGTGCACGATGTGACGGAAATGGATACCCAGCTGCTGGAAGTGTTTTCATCCGGTGTGGCGATCGCGTTCGACAACATACTGCTCAACCAGGAAATCACAGATACCCAGGGCGAACTGATTATGCGCCTGGGGGATGTCGTTGAATCACGGTCTCATGAGGCGGGCAACCATGTACGTCGTATGGCGGAAATCTGTTACCTGATCGCGATAGAGTCTGGTATGGATGCCGACGAGGCTGTGATATTAAAACAGGCTGCTCCTATGCATGACATCGGAAAAATTGCGACACCCGATGCGATTTTGCTCAAGCCTGGCAAATTGGATGCGGATGAATGGGAAACCATGAAAAAGCATCCTGAAGTCGGTATGTCTATCCTGCAAGGTTCGCAGCGCCCTATCTTGCGTGCCTCCGCGATCATCGCGCATCAGCACCATGAGCGCTATGATGGCAGCGGTTATCCTCAGGGCTTACAAGCGCAAGAGATACACCCCTATGCACGCATCGTTGCGGTGGCGGATGTGTTTGATGCTTTAATCCAGAAACGTGTATATAAACCTGCCTGGCCAGTGCCTGAAGTATTGGCACACATGGAGTCTGTTGCCGGCGCTCACCTGGATCCGTACTATGTGGCGATTCTGGTCGAAAATGTGGACAAGGCGCTGGATATCAACAGCCGCTATCCTGACTAAAATCTGCAAATTGGTGAAAGTTGCGGCCTTGGCTTAGCTCTGTATGTCGTTATCAGTGGAAGACTGATGCCGCAATGGAACACTGATTTCATAACGCAGCCCCTTGCCGACACCGCTGCTGGCGCGGATTTGTCCACCTAAGCGAACAGTCACCAGGTTATACACAATGTGTGTGCCCAACCCGCTGCCACCCTGACCGCGTTTAGTTGTATAAAACGGTTCAAATAAATGCCTGAGTTCTTCACTGGATACGCCTTTGCCATTGTCTTCAAACAGCAGCGTCAGCGTCTCTCCGTCTTGCGTTGCACAAATACTGATGCGGCCATCGTCACGCTGTTCCAGCCCATGTACCAGTGAATTCACGAGCAGATTTGTGATGATTTGCGAAATAGCGCCCGGAAAACTGTGCATATGGATATCGTCTGCACAGCTAAGTTGTACGCTGACAGATGTCCCTCTCAGCTTGGGTTGCAGTGCCTGCAGGGTTTCTTCGAGATAGCTGCGCAGATCAAACTCACGCAGCATTTCATGCGACTGATCTACCGCTACTTGTTTAAAGCTGCGCACCAGGGTGGCACCGCGCTGGCTGTTAGTCGTGAGTATGCGCAAGGATTGATCACAGATATCCAGAAACTCTGTCAGCCCTTGTTCGCTCAGTTGACCGGATGAGAATTGACTGCGCAGTAAAGCCACTTCCTCCACCAGATGGCTGGTTGCTGTGACACAGATGCCTAGCGGCGTATTGATTTCATGCGCCACACCGGCAACCAGGCGTCCTAAAGAAGCGAGTGTTTCCTGATTAATCAGTTCTGACTGCGCTGATGTCAGCGCTTTCAGCGTTTGGCTGAGCTCGAAATTTTTACTCTCCAGTTCTTGTTTGGCTCTTTGGATATCTTCGGCAGCCTGCATGCGTAACAGCGCGGCTGCAACATGGCTGGCGATGAAGCTCAGTAATTCAAGATCTGCATTGGTATACGCCAGTTCGGGGCGATAGCTCTGAACAATCATTACACCAAATAATTGCTCGTCCGCGAGCAAAGGTGCACCCATCCAGCTGTAAGAATCGAGATTGCCCAACACTTCTATCTTGCCGTCGGCAATCAATTGCTCGAGTTCTGCGCGATTGATCAGTAGCGCCTGGCGTTGTTGCACTACATAAGACGTAATCCCTTTACCCAGCGGGAAACGGGTACCGGTCGCATTACCATCAACTTCATCTGCAAAATATACGATGCTGAATTCACGGGTATCCTCGTGAAAAAATGCGACCATAAAATTCGGTACCTGCATCAGCTCGCTCATGATTTCATGCAAACGTGAAAACCGGCGTTCGTGATGCGACACAAGGATAGACAATTCCGCAATTTGATACAGGGCTCTTTGCAGATTTTCAGCTTTACGACGAATCTCGATTTCGCGCTTGAGTAACTGCGTCCGTTCGCGTACAGCCTGCTCAAGTTTGTCAAAGCTGAACAGACGCTCCAGCGCGATTGATACATGCGCAGCAATCATTCGAAACAGCGCCTGATCCTCGTCAGAGAACAGATGATTGGCGTTATAGCTTTGAATAACCATGGCTCCCAGGACATGACCTTGGTGACTGAGTAAAGGATGACCCAGCCAGTGTTCAGAGCGTGTACCACTGCCCCAACCGCGCGCCGCATCCTGCTCAGCCGTCATCGATAAGGGGCTACGGTTCAATATCACCCATGCGGTAGGTGACTCAGACGGGTCTTGCAACGGGAAAGTCTGATCGGGATCGAGAGGGGCGTCGACTTCGTCAACTTCATACACATAGCGCACGCTGTGTGATTCATCGTTATACAGAGCGACATAAAAATTGGCCGCATACATGATGCGGCCAATTGCCTGATGTACGTTGCGCAGAAAGCCGGCCAGTTCATTGCAGGAAGCGGAAAGATGGCTGATTTCCAGCACTACCTGCTGTACCGCTTCCAGCCTGTTCAGCCGTGCCTTCATGGCCAGACTGGCTATTTAATTGGCAGGCAACTGGTGTTTTTGACTTCTTCCATGACAGCATAAGTATGCGTTTCACGGACACCACTCAGTTGTAATAAGGATTTACCCAGAAAGTCACGGTAGGCATTCATGTCTTTAACACGTGCTTTGACCAGATAGTCAAAGCCACCGGCAACCATATGACATTCAAGGACTTCAGGAATAGCCTGTACCCCGCGCCGGAATGCATCAAACACATCGGGTGTAGTACGGTCTAATACCACCTCGATAAAGACCAGTAAGGCGACATCGAGCAAGTGTGGATTTAATTGTGCCGTGTAACCAAGGATGTAGCCGGATTCTTGCAGTTTACGCACACGTTCCAGGCAAGCTGCCGGGGACAAATTGACACGGGTCGCCAATTCAACATTACTGATACGGCCATCATTTTGTAATTCGGCCAGAATTCTTTTACTGATTTTGTCTAGCATAAGAAGTCAAAAAAAACGGGTTAATAAAATTCGGGATAATTTTCTCATGAAATAGAAAATTTTGATATATCCAAGTATTTCCAGAATTAATAATCAGGGAGCATCTATACAATGAAATCATATTCGTTCTCATTCATCCTATATGATCGCCACTCATTTGCCTGATTCATCTTCTCCGTTTTCAGCCTTGCAAGCAGAGCTGCTACCCAGCCAGAGTACACTCAGAACAGCCATCACTGCAGCTTACCGTCGTGACGAAACTGAGGCTGTCGAATGGCTGTTGTCACAGATTAATCCACATACCAGCTTACAACAACATGTTGCGAAACTCGCACACAAGCTGGTCAGTTCGGTGCGTACTCAACGTACCAGAGCGTCTGGTGTGGATGCTTTGATGCATGAATTTTCTTTGTCTTCCGAAGAAGGCGTAGCGCTGATGTGTCTGGCTGAGGCCTTATTGCGAATTCCGGATCATCAGACGGCAGATCGCCTGATTGCAGACAAAATCAGTAAAGGAGACTGGGCTAAGCATCTGGGCGAATCACCTTCTCTGTTCGTGAATGCCGCGACCTGGGGTTTGCTGATCACTGGCAAACTGGTCAGCACCAATAGCGAAACTGGGCTCGGTGCCGCGCTGACCCGTTTGATCGCGAAAGGTGGCGAACCGCTGATACGCAAAGGGGTAGACCTTGCGATGCGTATGCTGGGTAACCAGTTTGTGACTGGACAAACCATCGAAGAAGCGATCAGGAATAGCCAGGAAAATGAGAAACGTGGTTACCGTTATTCCTACGATATGCTGGGTGAAGCAGCACTGACTGCCAAAGATGCAGCGTATTACTATCAGGCTTATGAAACCGCAATCCATGCCATTGGTAAGGCGTCGGCAGGGCGTGGCATCAAGAATGGCCCAGGTATTTCTGTCAAATTATCTGCACTGCATCCACGCTATTCTCGGGCTCAGCGTGCGCGGACGCTGGACGAGTTACTGCCACTGCTGAAAAAGTTACTATTGCTGGCTAAACAATATAACATCGGCCTGAACATCGATGCGGAAGAAACAGATCGTCTTGAATTGTCGCTCGATCTGATGGAGGCACTGGCATTTGATGCGGATCTGAAAGGGTTTGAAGGTATCGGTTTCGTCGTACAGGGCTATCAGAAACGTTGCCCGTTTGTGATTGACTATCTGGTGGATCTGGCGCGTCGCAGTGGCAGTAAATTCATGATACGTCTGGTGAAAGGCGCTTACTGGGATGCTGAAATCAAACGCGCCCAGGTCGATGGCTTATCGGGTTATCCGGTCTATACCCGCAAGGTGTACACCGATTTGTCTTACCTGACTTGTGCGCAAAAACTGCTGGCAGCGACTGATGTAATTTACCCACAATTCGCGACGCATAATGCGCTGACTCTGTCGACCATTTACACCTGGGCGCAACAGGCGGGTGTGACCGATTACGAATTCCAGTGTCTGCATGGAATGGGTGAAACCCTGTATGACCAGGTGGTGGGTAAAGAGAATCTGGATAAACCTTGCCGTATTTATGCGCCGGTCGGTTCTCACCAGACCCTGCTGGCCTATCTGGTACGTCGCTTACTGGAAAATGGTGCGAACTCTTCTTTCGTGAATCAGATCGTCGATGAAAATGTCTCGATTGATACCCTGATTGCGGACCCAATTGCTGTTTCGCGTGAACTGGGTGGCAAGCCACACAATGGTATTGCCTTACCACGTGATCTGTTTGGAAAAGAACGTAAAAATTCTGCCGGACTGGATTTCTCCAACGAGATCACCTTGCAGGAAGTCAGTACACATTTTGAACAAAGCGTGCATCAGACCCAGATCGCAGGTCCTTTGCTGGCGGTGGATTGCAATGCCAGCAGCAGCCGGCCTGTCTTTAATCCAGCCAATCTGAAGGACAAAGTCGGCGCCGTGATTGAAGCGAACAGTACCGACGTACAACATGCCTTACATGCCGCCCACGCCTATGCGCTGGACTGGCAGACAACGGCACCTTCGGTGCGTGCAGCAGCGTTGTACCGTGCAGCAGATTTACTCGAACAACAGACTCTGGATTTCATGGCGCTCGCGATTCGCGAAGCGGGAAAATCCTTACCGAATGCGGTGGCTGAAGTGCGTGAGGCCGTGGATTTCCTGCGTTATTACGCGGCCCAGACCGAGTCGCAGCCTCAAGCTCAGGCACTGGGACCGGTCGTATGTATTAGTCCCTGGAATTTCCCGTTAGCGATTTTTATTGGTGAAGTCAGTGCAGCTTTGGCGGCAGGTAATGTCGTGCTGGCAAAACCGGCTGAACAGACGCCGTTGATTGCCTACCGTGCAGTGCAGTTAATGCACGAGGCAGGTATACCGCGTGCTGCTTTGCAATTCCTGCCTGGTAGGGGTGAAGTGGTTGGTGCTGAACTGGTCGCAGACCACCGGGTGCGTGGCGTAATTTTTACCGGCTCGACGGAGGTTGCACAGATCATCAACCGCACCCTGGCCAAGCGCGCTGTGACAGAGGGGATCGATATTCCGCTCATCGCTGAGACCGGTGGTCAGAATGCGATGATCGTCGACAGCAGTGCATTGCCTGAGCAAGTCGTGAACGATGTCCTGTCGTCTGCGTTTGACAGTGCTGGCCAGCGTTGTTCTGCCTTGCGTGTATTGTGTCTGCAGGAAGATATCGCTGATAAAACCATAGAAATGCTGCATGGTGCGATGCAGGAATTGCGTATTGGGCAGACAGACCGGCTGGCGACGGACATCGGTCCGGTGATTGATGCCGAAGCGCAGAAAAATCTGCAGATGCATATCGATCAGATGCGTCATAAAGCGAAATCGTTCTACACACTGAATTTACAAGATTCCTGTGCTGACGGTACTTTCGTCGCCCCTACTGTGCTCGAAATTGCTGATTTGTCCGATTTGAAAAAAGAAGTATTCGGCCCGGTTTTGCATGTATTGCGTTTCCAGCGCGATCAGCTCGGCAGTCTGATTGATCAGATTAATGGTACTGGCTTTGGTTTGACGCTGGGGGTACATTCCCGTATCGATGAAACCATACAATTTATCGTTGAACGCGCTCATGTCGGTAACATCTACATCAACCGTAATATTGTTGGTGCGGTAGTTGGTGTACAACCGTTTGGCGGTGAAGGGAAATCCGGTACCGGTCCGAAAGCAGGTGGTCCGCTCTATATCAAACGCCTGCAACGTCAGGCACCGGCCGGCATCACGGGTCATACTGTATTCGAACGTCAGGTACCGGCCAGCCTCAGCGCTTTCCTGGTGTGGGCTAAGGTGCAGGGCCTGAAGATCGCGGATTTGGGTGAGCAATATGCACATCACAGTCCTTACAAAGTCACGATGTTATTGCCAGGACCAACCGGTGAGCGCAATACCCTGTCTTTCGCACCGCGCGGTCAGATTTTCTGTGCTGCGACCAGCACAGCCAGCTTGCTGAACCAGATTGCGGCGACGTTGGCGACTGGCAATACACCAGCCATGCCTGCCACGGTCGCCCAGTTGTTACCGCCCGATTTTCCAACTGAGTTGAAGGCACTGATTAAGACTCAGGAAGCGGAACACACCAATGCCCAAATCGCATTGGTTGAAGGTGGCTTATTACATGAATACAAAACCCGCTTTGCGATACTGGATGGAGCGATCGTATCCGTGATAGAAACCGACGAGCACAGTGAAATTCCTCTGTGGCGCCTGGTGGCAGAACGCGCGCTGTGCGTGAACACGACTGCAGCGGGCGGCAATGCAAGTCTGATGGCGATGGCGAGTTAAGCGCATTCAGAATCGCAGCGGCAAATCGCGTAAGCTGAAGTCTGCTGTTCTTCCCCTATCCCCGGCTGTGTTCAGCCGGGGATTTTTTTTATCTGTGTGCCGGGTGAAAAATGGGAATGCAAGAAGTGTTGTCATTGATTGAAAACGATAGTTACACATTGCATTGCAGCCATGATTGTCATGGAATAATCAATGCGTTTTTATCATCAGGAATGACAGCATGAAAATCACGCACCGCCTGCTGACGGCAGCAGCACTCACCTTGGTCGTTTCCGCCTGTACAACGCCCCCAGCGCCAGTCAGCACTGTATCTCCGCCGGCTGTGTTACCGGTAGCCCAGTTAGAACGTGGCGTACAAATCGTCTTGCCCGACACCGTTTTATTTGAAACCGGTAAAGCCGACATTCATAGTGGTCAGGCGCAAGCCTATCTGGAACGCATCGCTTATCTGTTGATCACGAAAACAGAAAAAATAGTGTCGGTTGAGGGTCATACCGACAATGTGGGCAGTACATCATATAACCAGAAACTGTCTGAACAGCGTGCACTTGCAGTCAAAAAAGTGTTGCTGGATTTAAAAGTGCCGGAGCAGCGTATCGTGACGCTTGGATATGCGTATCAACATCCGGTTGCATCTAATGCGACCGAAGAAGGCCGCAAATTTAATCGTCGCACCGAACTCATCGTGTTAGACGAGAAACTGGAAAACATGACCCGCGGCGAAGCTGCAAATTCCTTTGAAGCTGCGTTCAGTCGTCTGAAAGGCCTGATAGAACAAGGTTTATTGCAAGCGCCGGACAAATAGGGAGATAGCGGTGAATCCACAGATGAAACGACGCTTAATGCTGGCAATGGGAGCAGGCCTGCCTTTGCTGAGTCATGCAGCACAAAAAAATGTCAGTGCAGTCCAGACAGCGCCCGCCCGTTCTTTGAAACTGGGACTGGCATTAGGTGGTGGATCGGCGCGTGGTTTTGCGCATATTGGCGTGATTCAGGCACTGGAAAAACATAAAATCCGACCGGATCTGGTGGTTGGCACCAGCGCAGGCAGCATTATCGGGGCATTTTACGCCGCCGGTTTTAGCGGGACACAAATGGAAGAGGTTGCGATGAAAATTCGCGATTTTGAGATTGCCGATATTTCTGCCGGCTCCAGGCGTGGCATGGTAGTCGGCAATGCCTTGCAAAATCTGGTCAACCAGTATCTGCAAAATAAACCGATAGAAAGCTTTGCGACACCATTTTATGCGGTGGCGACCAATCTGGTGAGTGGCAAGCTGCACTTATTCCGCAGTGGAAATGCCGGCTTTGCTGTGCGGGCTTCCTGCAGTATGCCGGGCATATTCATTCCGGCCAGGCTGGGTTCGGAGGAGTTTGTCGATGGCGGTCTGATCAGCCCTTTACCCGTGGCGGAGGCAAAAAAAATGGGTGCTGACTACGTGATAGCCGTTGATGTCAGCGCTTCTGCTGACAATGTGAACCTGCATGGCATGTTCGAGTTGCTGATGCAGTCGTTTGATATCATGGGCCAGTCATTGATACGCATGGAAGCCGAAAAAGCAGATGTCGTGATACATCCAGACCTCAGAAAATTTTCCAGCACTGATTTTCAGTTAAGGAAAGAGTTGATTGCAGCTGGCTATCAGGCTGGATTACAGGCTATTCCCCAAATTAAGGCGGCGCTCGCAAAAGACTGATCAAAGACGGGCTGGCGTCTGTCAGGTTTGCGTGGGAGGATACGACTAAGTTCGAACCATCACTGAGGCTTACCATGTCAACCACTTCCCTTCATCACCTCATCCGCAACAGCCTGCGTGTTATGGCACTTGCTATACTGCTGCAGGCGGTGCCAGCCGCCGCCAAAGAACCGCTGATTGCACGGTTCCAGTTACAGGATAGCTCGGGCCAGCGTATCGACAGCAGTCAGTTTGCAGGAAAAACAGTACTGGTCAGTTTTTTCACCTCGGGCTGCAATCTGTGTGCACGTGATTTTCGCTTAATGCGTGAATTTTATGTTGGCAACGCAAAGCGAAATTTTGTACAGCTAGGGATCAGCCTGGATCAGCCTGGATCAGAATCGTCAGGATTTCGATACGTATCAACAGCTGGTTAAACTGGCGGTTCCGGCTGATCAACGTTTCCCTGTGTACTGGCGCAATGCGCCGGGCCACAAGGATAATTTTGGTGTGATACAAAGTCAGCCTACCCACTTTGTGATCAACACCAAAGGACAAATCGTCTGGAAGCGCGAAGGTTCATTTCAGCCTGAAGACTGGGATAATTTATGGGAAGCGCTTGGCAATTGACGTATTTCGCTACGATCGCCTACATCTCAATCGGCAGGCTCCAGCCGCAGGGAATGACATCATGCCGCACATTGGCGCGCATTTGATGACGTCTGGCGAGACTATCCGGACTCCAGGTACTGTCCCAGCCTGGGGGATAATTGAGTTCAAAGACCTGTTCCTGCTGGCGTTCCCTGACTGGTATCACAGGAAGAAAGTAAGGCAGCGGTGCTTCCGGCGTGTCGGAACCGAGACTGTAGGCATAACCTGGCAACAGCGCATCACATATGCTGGCGAACCAGGACGTATGATCTTCATCCCTGCCCAGTGCCTGCGCCAGTCCGGCCGGATCAAAACGGGCCAGTGCGGCGATCAGTTCGGCAGTACTCGCACCTGGTACATCGCCCCAACCCATGACAGGGTTGAAAATATAATCCGCACCGGAACCATACCAGCCTTCGCGTAAAGGGCGTTGCATCCAGTTACGGTTGCCTGTGAACAAGTGCCAGCGCCAGTGCAGTCCCGATGCCTTAGGCCAGCTGTACAGATACAGGCGTTGATAACCAGCCTGATGCAATTCCCTGACCATGGCCATCAGACGTGCATGTGGCATACGTTCTGGGGGATCTCGTCGGAACAGGATAGGCTCGCCATCGGCGAACTGCACTTCGTCATGGGATAAATTCAAGTCTATCACCCTCTTCTCTGCGCCGAAACGTGCGCTGACCCAGCCAGTCAGTAAATTGACGGCTGTGAGTACGCCAAAACCACGATGGCGCTGGAAAATAACCGTTCCGGGTGCAATAACTTTCATCAGTCAGACTTTCACAACGAGCGCTTCAGTGTAGCAGCTTTCAGCGCAGGCGTTGGCAGGCTACAATGGCTACATTACTTCAACTCAACTGAACCGAGAATATGACTTTACGTATCTTAGCTACCGGTGGGACTTTTGATAAACACTACGATGAAATAGCCGGCAAACTCGGCTTTTCTGCCAGCCATTTACCCGAAGTGCTGCAACGCGCACGCCTGACCGTACCAGTTGAGCTGGAAGTCTGCATGTTGATGGATTCGCTCGATATGGATGACAATCATCGCCAGACTATCCTGACCGCTTGTCAGAATGCGACCGAAAATGCGATCGTGATCATACACGGCACCGACACTATGCGTGAAACGGCTGAAGTGCTGGGCGCCGCAAATCTGGGAAAAACTATCGTGTTCACCGGCGCGATGATTCCTTATGAAATTGCCAATTCAGATGCTTTCTTCAACCTGGGATTCGCCTGCGCGGCTGCACAGCTGCTGCCAGCTGGTGTCCATGTCGCCATGAATGGCAAAGTTTTTCCCTGGAACGATGTACAAAAAAACCGTACTGCTGGCGTGTTTGTGAATAAATAAATGGTGCTTGCGGTGTCGGGCCGGCACCGTAGCTCCGCATCCGATTTCAGGACTCGTATGAAACTGCTCAACACCTTAATCGCGTCAGCTCTGATCAGTATTTCAGCGTTGGCTGGTGCTGCTGAAACCCGTTTTGACAGCTTTTATTTTTTTCAGCCGGAATCGGTATTGCAGGAAAAAGGCGTGAATGTAGAGAGTCTGGGGCGCTATACGCGCGCAGTGCAGACACAAATTTATAAGTCACTCAAAAACGCCAAATTGCCAGCCAGCGCAGGCTATCTGGTGATTGCCATCCGTTCGGATGAGGAAGTCGCGACTTGGCTGGATATGAAGCCCGTTGTGCATGAATACTACGATAATCAGATTTATGAAGTCGTCAAAAATCTGCAGCCACCCAAAATAAATAAAGGTATTTTTGTATTTGCCATCAAGATGGCCATTGATACACCGGTACATACAAAAAAATCTATCCCGAATCCATCTGGCTGGGATGATGCACGTAAAAAACTGGCTGATCCAAACAGCATTGAACATCTGGTGTTGTCACTCTGGCCGGAATGACATAACCACGATGCAGTATTTGCCGGTATTTGCATAGCAACTCACCATGGCGGTCTTTTTTTGGCACTGATAAATCGTGCCAGTCAGAACAATACCTCTTTTAAAACAGTGTTGCTTTCACAGAGCAGGCTGTGCGTTGGAGACAACTTCGCACAGCGAGGACAAGATGGCTGATGCCAGTGTTAATGCGATCCCAATCTTGCCGAGAAGTATGATTTGATTTTTCGTTTTGCTTGACCTATGTTCAAAGTGAGAGGGGAAGCTGTGGCTCATCTATTGCTGAGCTTATTCTTCGTCCCCTCCTACTTGCTGTATCCCTTCACCAGGAGCAGAACATGACACATGCCTTTCGCTTAATGACATTGCAGTTTAAGGATGTCATGCAACATATCGTGCGGCGGGGAAAACAGCAGGGTTTGCTGGCTTTTGTGCTCGCGCTGTGGGCCGCGCAAGTGATGGCGTCGCCTGCTGCACCAGGGGAGTTGACGATTTACACAGAAGATTGGCCGCCGATCAGCTTTAAGAGTGGTGACAAGCTCGATGGTATGGCGGTGGAGCTGGTGCAAGCGCTGCAAAAAAGAATAGGCAGCAATACGGCGATACAACTGGTTCCGTGGAACCGTGGTTATAAGGCTTTGCTGGAAGATCCCAATATTTTGCTTTTTACAGTAGGGCGTTCTGAAGAGCGTGAGAAAGCCATGACTCTGGTTGGCCCGCTTGCTATTTCACGTACTGTTTTGTACACCCGCAAGGGAAACGCTGCACGCTTGCTAGGCCTGGGTGATGATCTGTATCAGGTTGCAGTCGGTGCCTACCGGGGTAGTATTTTTGCTGATGCTGCGATGAAAAAAGGATTTCAAACGCTGGATCTGGCTGCAACTTCGCAAGTAGTAGCAAAAATGCTCATGATGGGGCGGTTCGACTTATGGGCAGACGGTAATGTGGTTGTTCCCAGTGTGCTCAAAGACATCGGTTATACGATACAAGACGTGGAGCGGGTGATGGTGCTGGATAGTCTGGAACTCTATTTGGCATTTTCGCCAAAAACCCCATTAAGTACAATTAAGATCTGGGAAGATGGCCTAAGACAGATGAAAAAAGATGGTAGTTTTCAGAAGATCCACCAGAAATGGCTGCCTGGTGAAATTCCGCCCGCGGATACGTTCAGACTAGGCCTGACAGGAAATTAGATCAATTGCAGTCAGGGTTGAGCTGACAGGTAACTCACTTTGATTTTTGGGTGACAAACTGCCATGTGACAAACAGGCTGTATCAAAGATTTCTGGTTTACCATAAAATGGAAACTGAAATTCCAAATATATTTGGAATGATCAGGCGCGCCAGTCTGAACGATTTTCCGCAACATAGGCTTCATTCTTGAATTCAAATCCTAAAACAGTGAAATTTTTTAAAAAAATTCCGTCATTGTTATGGAAGCAGAGATTTTTTTATCGTAGGTGTACAGGGAACTGAGGATGAAAGACGGCTGGAAATCAATGATTAGTGAAAAATTATCGCGTTTTTTTCTCATCCTTAAATTTGGACTGTTATTCGCCACGGTACTACCCTTAATCAGTATTGGGATTCATAGCTATCGACAATATCAACAGTCGATGCAGCGGCAAGATTTGCTGATGATTTATCTCAAAGCGTTGGCAACGATGCAGGCCATTTCCGCCGAGCGCGGGCCTTCTAATATCTTAATTTCACAAGCCCCCTACTATGCATCACCGGATCAGGTGTTGCTGGAGCAAAGCAGAAAAAAGACAGATCAGCTGATACAGGAATTGTATGATCAGATCAATTTGTCATCGCACCCTACCAAACCACAATTACTAGGTTATTTAGGAAAGACTCACCGGCAACTGCGAGTAGCACGCAAGGGGATAGATTTTTTCCACGAACCACAAAATGGGCGACCTGAGCATATTGATGGCTTAATTGAAGAAATGTTCAATGCGATGCCGCCGATACAATCCGCTGTATATCTGTTAGCAGAGAATTTGATACAGAGTGCACCCGAAGCGGCCTTGTTGACGATACAAATGGCATTAACGGCAGAATTAAGAGATAACGCAGGCAAGCTGGGTTCTTTGCTAATGCCTGCACTGATTACCGGTAAGGATCTGGATACATCGAATCTGGCCCGCATTAATGAGACGCAGGGACGCATTTTGCAGATACGTGAACAGACCCGGCGTCTGACTCAGTTGCTGAGTCAATACGGACAGATTACGCAGTCATCTGAGCAGATGGAGCAGATATATTTCCAGACCGGACTAAGACAGTATCACGTGTTGATTCAGCAAATGCAATCGCATCAACAGCACGTCAATGCCAAGTCGTTTACTACGGATTATGTACAGGCAATGCAGGCGATAGTAGGATTTAGCGACGAATTTCAAAAATTAGCTAACACTTTAGCAAAAAACAAAGAAACGGAAACCTTATTATCTTTATGCTGGACTGTTTTATTGATTATCAGTTTGTTTAGCATCTCCCTGTTTTTACTCTCTTTTTTACAACGCAGGATAGTGAATCCTATCGAACAGGCCAGAACTTTGCTGGGTGAAGCAGTCTCCGGACATGCCCAATCCAGGTCAATTGCCTATCCCTATCAGGATGAAATCGGCGAATTATTTTCAGCGATACAAATCGTAAATCGTCAGCATCAGGAACGTAATCAGTTACTGACTGAACGTAGTCAGTTAGTCAGTCAGTTACAAAAAGAAAAAGAGGTTTATCAGTCGATATTGGATAACACCCGCGATGTGATCTGGTTATTTGATATGACAAGGAAAAAATTCCTGTTTGTGAGTCCGTCAATACAAACTATTAACGGTTGGCAAGTAGAAGAAGCGATGCAGGAGGATTTTTATCAGCGTGTTGAATTCGCTGAATTTTTTGCTGCACTGAATACGGTGCTGGATGAGCACATGTCAGCCGGAGCAAGGCCAGAAACAACGATACGGGTGCCAGTCTTAGAGGTGGAGATGCCGCATAAAAACGGTGAGATGATACCCATAGAAATTTCGGGTTCTATCCTGATCGGCAAAGATGGCAGCACCCACTTTCTTGGCATTAGCCGTGATATTTCTTCACGTAAGAAAAGTGAACATCTGATTAAAAAGATGGCCTTTTTTGACAAGCTTACAGATCTGCCTAACCGCAGCTATTTCGACGAAAAGATCGAGAGTATGTTGCTAAGGGCGGAGCAGGAACATACATTGTTGGGTCTGGTGTTTATTGATCTCGATGACTTTAAGCCGGTCAATGACCGCTACGGTCACGAAGTCGGCGACGAGTTGTTGAAAGCAGTTGCCGGGCGCTTGCAAGCTTGCGTGCGTCAGAACGATGTTGCTGCCCGGTTAGGGGGTGACGAATTTGTGGTCATCATGCCGGATTTACAGGATGAGCAAGCTGCACAAATCCTGAGTGAACGTTTGCGTGAAAGTATCTATCAGCCCTTCACGTTGAACTCTGTTGGTCAGTTGAAAATTTCTTGTTCTGTCGGTATTGCACTCTATCCTGATCATGGCAAAACAGTCGCAGAAATTATGCGTCACAGCGATATTGCCATGTATGCGGCTAAGCGCGCAGGCCGCAACCGGATACAGTTTTTTTCTGCCGAGATCAATGCTGCTGTGAACCGCAATTAGCATCAGCATGACCCGATATCTCAGCACATTTGCACACAAAATGGGCCCGCGGGCTGCTCGTATCAGCCGTAAAATAGCCAAACCAGGCAGCGGCACCCTGATGTAGCCGGTTCCGGTTGGTGTGACTGCAGAAATGCGCAGAATCGCTTATGCTTTGACACAAGCGGAATACTGCACCTTAGGTCAGGTCTGGATCTATGTTTAAATTTTTATGGGAGTTTGTATGTCTGTTCATCAAACCGCGATTTTGGATGCGCTGCCGGCACATGCTACTTACCTGAGTTTTGATTTGCAGGAAGAGACGGATGCCAGTGCGGTCAAAGCCGCGTTAAAACAAATACAGACACTGGTTGATGGTCAGCGTATCGTCATGGGCGTCGGTATGGCACTGGCTCAGGCACTTAAAGTGGACATTCCGGGGCTGCTTGAGTTTTCCGGTATCGCTAACAGTAAAGTGGCTCTGCCTGCTACGCCGGCTGCGCTATGGCTGTGGCTGCGTGAAAGCGAGCGTGGTGAACTGCTGCATCAGCAACAGCGTGTTGTACAGGCGCTGGGTCCCATTTTCCAGTTACAACAGGAAATCAGTGCGTTTAAATACGGTAGCGGCCGCGACCTGACAGGTTATGAGGACGGTACAGAAAATCCGCAAAATGAAGAGGCTGTGCGGGTGGCAATTGCGGCAGATGGTAGTAGTTATGTCGCGGTCCAGCAATGGGAGCACCAGTTTGCGCGTTTTCATGCATATACAGGGAGGGAGCAGGATCAGATGATAGGCCGCCGGCGTTCCGACAATGAGGAGCTGGAGGATGCGCCGGCGTCTGCCCACGTCAAGCGCACCGCGCAGGAAGACTTTGCCCCGGTAGCCTTTGTGATGCGTCGTTCCATGCCATGGACAGAAGGTGCACGCGGCGGCTTGTACTTTGTCGCATTCGCAACTTCATTTACGCCATTTGAAGCACAGCTGACGCGTATGTGCGGTGCCGAAGATGGTGTGACGGATGACTTATTTCATTTCAGTCATCCTCTGACGACGGCTTACTTTTGGTGTCCACCGCTGCAAAATGGACACTTGTCGCTGGCTTGGTGTGAGTAATCGGCTAGGCGCGGTTCAGGCGTGAGATGCGCCTGAAGGTCTGTGCTCCTGCTGGCTGGCCAGCAACAAAAAGTCATGTAGTGGCAAGGGTTTGGAATACAGGTAACCCTGGAAGGCATGGCAATGATGCGCCAGCAGGAAGTTATGCTGTGCTTCGGTTTCCACACCTTCCGCAATAACATGCAAACCCAGATTGATACCCAGTGAAATGATGGTACGTACGATGGTGGCATCATTTTCATCCTCACTCAGATCGCGTACAAAGGATTGATCGATTTTTAACTGGTTTAAAGGCAGCCGTTGCAGATAGGCGAGTGATGAGTAACCAGTACCAAAATCGTCCATAGAAAAGCCGATGCCCGATTTTCCGAGTTGCGACATTTTCTCGGTGGTGGCATCGACATTATCGAGGATAGTGCTTTCTGTGAGTTCAATTTTAAGGTGAGCAGGATTGAATGCATGACGTTTGACCATTGCTGTCACTAGCTCGACAAAGTCACTTTGCTGGAATTGTTTGGCACTGACATTGACGGCCAGACTCAGATGGGCGGTAGCGGCATTCTGTTCCCATTGCTTGAGCTGGGCACAGGCTGTTTCCAGCACCCAGTTACCGATTGCAACAATCAGGCCAGTTTCTTCGGCTAAGGGGATGAATTCGGCAGGAGAAATATAGCCACGATCCGGATGGCGCCAGCGTAGCAGGGCTTCCGCACCGATTAGCTTTCTGTCGGCATTGACCTGACATTGATAATGCAATTCAAACTGCTGCTGACTTAAGGCTATCCGTAAATTGGATTCCATCATCATCCTTACAATCAGGATGGCCTGCATCGCCGGATCAAAGAACCTTACCGCATTGCGGCCGGCTGTTTTTGCTTCATACATCGCGGTATCTGCACGTTTGAATAAATCCTTGACGGTGGTATCGCTACCGCTGAACATACAGACACCGATGCTGCTGGAACCATGATGTTCAAAGTCCGCGATTTGATACGGTTCGCTCAGGGTCTGACGGATTTTTTCTGCAATTTTATCTGCCTGATGCATCGCTTCGTCACGCTGCTCGCTGAGTTCTTCCAGCACGACCACAAATTCGTCACCACCCAACCGGGCCACCGTATCGCTGTCACGCACACAACTGCTAAGCCGGCGCGAAGTTTCGACCAGTAGTAAATCGCCCGCATCATGTCCACGGGTATCGTTGAGTGTTTTGAAATTATCCAGATCAATAAACAGGATGGCACTGTGACTTTGATTACGTTGGCTGATGGAAATCAGGTGGGATAGTCTGTCCATCAGCAGGCGGCGGTTAGGCAGCTGCGTCAGAGAGTCATAGAAGGCGAGATTACGGATTTCCGCTTCGTAGCCTTTGTTACGGCTGACGTCGGTAAATGAACCGATATAATTGGTCAGCGTGCCCCGTTCATCGAGAATCGCAGTCAAGGTAATCAACATCGGATAAACCGAGCCATCCTTGCGGATATTCCAAATTTCTCCATGCCAGTAATGCATTTCATCCAGCGTGGCCTGAATTTTCTTGAAAAATGCCAGGCTTTGCGAGGCACTGATATGCCGTGGTGGCAGTTGGCCCTGCAAGTCGGCCGGCTCAAAGCCTGAAATGCGGGTAAACGCCTGATTGATTTTCAAAATCCGCCATGTTGCATCGGTCACGAAAATACCTTCCTGAGATTCGAAGGTACAGGCCGCAATCCTGAGCTCGCTTTCAGCCTGTTTGCGCTCAGTTATATCGGTAATAAAGCAATGCCAGAGTATAGAGTCAGTTTCCATTTCCTTCTCAGGCAAGCCGTCAATATACAGCCAACGCACACTGCCATCACGCCGTACGTAGCGGAATTCATTTTGCCAGGGCGACATTTGTTGTATGGCATCCTTGAATACCTGCAATCCATGCTCTCTGTCATCGGGATGTACACGCTGGAAAATAGGCATGGCATCTGCCCTAACCTCATCATGCTGCAGTTCCAGCAAGGACCAGATCGCAGCGCTGGCAAATGGAATACTGGTACTTTTATCGGGAAGTATGCGGTATTGCAGTATCAGTCCCGGGAGGCGAGACGCAATTTTGTGCATGCGCTGATAGGCTTCTTCGACTTCTTTACCGGCACGCACACGTTCCGCCTGCAACGCTGTGGTGGTCAGGGTAATCAGCGACAGGATGCAGATATAGCCCCAGAGGGTGAACAAACTGCCGGCACCGTCATTGCCAAATGGCGTCAGGTTCTGCAAGGCTGACCAGGCGGCAAACAACGCAGCGATTAGATTCGCCATTGCGGCAACACAGATATTGAGCCTCAACGCTGGCCATATCATCAGAAATGCAGTCACGAATTTCAAAGGCAGGCGGTTGTATTCAGATAAAAAAATGAACCAGTTGGTGGCACAGAACAGCACAAAAAACAGGCTCACTTCTGTCCATTGTTCACCTAATAGCTGAAAATTCCGACGTGACAGATTCCACAGTAAAGGGGCCAGCAGTAACGTCCCCGCCAAGTCACCTGCCCACCAGGTCAGCCAGGAGATCAGTGGCGGTGCCTGATCCAGGCTGATATGAAGCCATAGCATGCCCAGTGTGGAAGACAGGCCGTTACCAACCAGAATACCAATAGTGAATCCTGCTACATCCCGGCGGCGTGAAAAGTAAGGATCAAACCCTTGCTTACGTAGCAGCCAGCAGCATAAGCCGGGGCCTGCTGTGCTGCAGGTGCTCAGGATGACGGCGCTGGAAAAAGGGTGGCCGAACTGCAGATTGAGTAACATTGCACCCAGGAAGCACGCGGAAATCATGGGTCTGCCAAAACGTTGAATTGCAAAAACAGCAATCCCGCTTGGCAGCCAGATCAGACTGAGAGCCGGTGTTTGATTGGGTATGGTCAGCCCCAATTGGCCAGACGAAAAATATAAGCCTATCATCATCGCGCTCAGTAGCCACTGTGCACGCGATGTACCTGAAAAAATGCCACGCAAATTCGACGCAGAAAACATAAATGTGAGGGCTGTTTGAGCGTAATCATTATGCGGCAAACCCCGCAGCATCTCCCCAAAATTTACTGCTTATTGCAAAAAAACAAGGCCGGATGTCTATTTTTTTTGCCACGCCGGACAGCATTGCCGCCCGGGCTCTGCACTCGGCCTGTCTTAGTAGACCCAGAGCTTGTCTGCTGGTAGTTGGAGCCAGTATTTACCGGGTTCCAGCTTAGTCGGTGAGAATGCGCGTATGCCGTGTTCTGCATGACCAAACAGGCATTCCCATTTGTCACCCAGGTACATGCAGGTACTGAGCTCCTGTTCTATGCTGTTGTCGCAACGGTTGGCGCTGATTGCGACTTTTTCCAGACGGATAATGGCGGTTGCATCTGTCGCGACCTGCTTGCCGCGCAGGCTGGCTTTCAGCGTATGACCATTGGTTTGTACCGTGGCGTAGTCACCATGGCGCTCGACCACTTTGACCGCCAACTTATTATTGCTGCCCATGAATTCCGCGGTGAACAGCGTGTCTGGTGTCTCATACATGCTTTGTGGAGTACCCTGTTGTTCGATCACGCCATTATTCAGCAGCAGGATGCGGTCAGAGATCGCCATCGCCTCTCCCTGATCATGGGTCACCATCAGCGCAGACAAACGCAAGCGCACGATCAGTTCGCGCAGGAAGGCACGTGCTTCTTCACGCAGCTTGGCATCCAGATTGGATAAGGGCTCATCCAACAGGATGACCGGTGGGTTGTACACCAATGCACGCGCTATCGCCACGCGTTGTTGCTGACCGCCGGATAACTGGTGAGGAAAGCGTTCACCCAGATGACCCAGACCCAGCTGACCCAATACTTCTTTGACTTTGACGGCGATGTCGCTGCTGTTCATTTTGCGCAGCTTGAGACCATAGCCGACATTGTCTGCTACGGTTTTATGCGGCCATAAGGCGTAAGACTGGAACACCAGACCCAGATTCCTTTGTTCAGCCGGGACTTCCAGCCCCTGTGCACCATCGAATATTGCGCGCTCACCCAGATGGATGGTACCGGTTTTAGGCGATTCCAGACCGGCCACAGCACGCAGCAATGTGGTCTTACCTGAGCCGGAAGGCCCCAGCAAGGCAACTACTTCACCGCGTTGCAAGTCCATGGAAACCCCTTTCAGAATGGGGTTGGCTGTAGCACCGGAACCGTATTCCAGCGTGAGATTTTTTACACTTAAGTCAGACATGATAATTTTCCAATGAATGTTCAATACGGGCTGTAGCAGCAAGCTCAGGGCGATTGTTGGCGTGCATCAGTGATTCAGCTTCACACCGAAACGCAGTGCCAGACCCAGGCCGATGGCAACCAGCGTGATATTGATAAAAGACAGTGCAGCGACCAGATCGACCGAGCCACCCGCCCACAAGGAGACAATTAAGGCGCCTATGACTTCCGTACCCGGCGACAGCAGATACACGCCGGTGGAATATTCACGTTCAAAAATCAGGAAGATCATCAGCCAGGCACCGAGCAGACCGTACTTCACTAAAGGCAAAGTCACATCACGCGTGACTTGTCCGCGCTGGGCACCTACGGCGCGTGCGGCTTCCTCCAGTTCCGGTCCTACCTGCAGCAAGGCACTGGAAATCAGACGCAGGCCATAGGCCATCCAGACAATGGTGTACGCCAGCCAGACTGAGAATATGGTCGAGCGCAGCGCCCGCAATTGCGGAATCAGATTCTCGATCAGCCAGCTTGCCAGCGCGTTATCCATGCCCTTCAGCCCGCCTTCCAGCCAGCTTGGTACAAACAGGAACACCCACAGAAAGGCCAGACCAGCCAATAAGCCGGGTACCGCACGTGGTACCAGTACACTGTAATCGAGCACACGGGTGATGCTGTCCGGTTTGCGGTGCATGGCCAATGCCACACCGGCATAACAAATCACCGCCAATGCACCGCCGATAATCCCGATCAGCACGGTATTGAGGATGCCGCGCATCAGTGAGGGTTGCTCGAGAATGTCACGGAAATGCTGCAGTGTGAGCACATCGGCCAGTGCCACACCCTCGCCCCAGTACGACACAAACGCGCGCAGTACGATGCCGGACAAAGGAATGATGACGGTAAACATCAGCCATGCGGCCAGCAAGCCAAAGGCCAGCCATTTCCATGGACCCAGCGGCAAGGGTTTTTGACGCGATCCCTTACCTTTGATCGATACATATTTATTGGCTGACTTCAGTAACCAGCGCTGCAGCATCACCAGCGGCATTGTCACTGCCACCAGACAGACTGCCACCGCAGCCATCAGATGGTAGGAAGGGGTACCGAGTTTATTGGTCAGCTTATACAGGTAAGTGGCTAGCACCAGATGGCCCTCCGGATCACCTAACACCAGCACCAGGCCGAATACTTCAAAGCCTAAGAAAAACACCAGTACTGCAGCAAACGACAAGGCCGGCATGATCATCGGCAGCGACACATCCAGCGCGACGCGGAATGGTGAGGCGCCAGTAACACGCGCCGCTTCCTCCACGTCCGAACCCAGACTTTTCAGCGCGGATGAGGAGTACAGGTAGACGTGTGGTACATGAGTCAGACCAGCGATCAGTACGATGCTGAAAAAGGAATAGATATTCCAGGGTTCAACGCCAGTCAGCTGGCGCAGCCAGACGGTGTAAAATCCGACCGGTCCCATCGCCACTACATAGCCAAAGGCCATCACCATCGGTGATACAAAAATAGGAATCAGTAACAGCGGTTCTATCCATTGACGGCCAGGCAGGTCGGTGCGTGTCATCAGGAAGGCCAGCATGCCACCCAGCGGTACCGCGATGACCGCCAGTCCGCTCGCCAGTATCATGCCATTGACAAAGGCTTGTCGGAAGTCGGGATCATCCAGAATAAAACGGTAGGAATCCAGGCCCAGTTCTTTGACCGGTGCAAAAAACGGCGCATTCAGAAAGCTCTGAAAAAAAATCAGGGACAGCGGAGTGAAAATCGCCAGGATAGTCAGTGTCACCACCAGACCACGTGGCCAGTTAAAACGCGACCACCAGCGCGGCGCGGGAAGGCTCAGGGTGCTCATAATTCGCCCAAAAAAGTCAGTCAGGAAGGCAGCAGAAAGTTGCTGATATCAGCGGGTAAGCCGGACGCGCCAGCGCAGAATCGCCAACGCGCCACTTGCCACTTACCGGCTTATTTTTTACCGGCAGTTTCTTTCCACTGCTTGAGGAAGGCCAGGCGCTTGGCCTGATCCAGATATTGCAGCAGCATAGGATTGACCGGCAGCGGCTTCAAGCCAGGGCCGATCAGCTTGGCCAGTTCGGAAGACGTGGTTTCGCCTTTCACGTCGGCGCGGATCGCATACAGTTTGGCTTCGTTGGCGATCATGGTCTGACCGCGTTTGGACAGCGTGTAATCCAGCCACAGCTTGGCCGAATTCGGATGTTTGGCCGCTTTACTGATGAACATGACGCGTGACAAGACCAGCGTGTAATCTCTTGGGATTTGTACGCCGATAGACGGATCTTTGGCGGCACGTACTAATGCATACGATCCCAGGATGTTATAACCGAGCAGATTCTCCCCCGAAGAAATCCTTTCCAGCATGGTTCCGGTCGAGGATTGCACACGCACACTCACATTCCCGAAGGCTTTGGCCAGATCCCAGAATGCCTGGTTTTCACGGCTGTCCTGGGTGATGAACATGAAACCGACCCCGGATTTTTCAATGTCATAGGTCGTGACTTTGTTTTTGAATTTGTCGGCTTTGGTGGTCAGCAGTTTGGCAAATTCAGCATGGGTTTTCGGTACTTCATCCGCGCTGACCAGACGCTTGTTGTAGACAAAAACAGCGGGTTCAAAAGTGGTGCCGTAAGCGGCATTATTCCAGTTCGCCCATTGTGGGATACTGGCTAATTCCGGGGATGCATATTGCATACCGTAGCCATCAGACACCAGCTTAGTCTGCAAATCCATCGCTGACGACCACATCAGATCGGCACTGTTACCACCGGCCGCCATTTCAGAAATATAGCGGTTATAGACTTCAGTGGAATTCATATCGTTATATTCCACCTGTACGTCCGGGTACATGCTGCGGAAGTCTTTGATCATAGGCTCAACGGCCTTGGTGTCGGTCGCGCTGTAAATGACCAGCTTGCCTTCTTTTTTTGCGGCATCAATAATTTTGCTGTAATCCGCCGGATAACCTGCTGGTGCCTGTGCCATGGCTGCGCTGAATGCCAGGGCTGTGACCGTGCCCAATACCAGTGATGTGGATTTCATGTGCTTATCTCCTGTATGTTTTATTGGTATGACTTACTGCCTGTATGACTTGTAATGCTAAAAAACTTCCTGTGCTGCCAGTTCTGTTTGCTCCTCGTCTTAACGTATCATGCCGAATTCATGGGCTTGTGAGCGGTAACGGATTACTGCCTGGTCTATGTAATCGCTGAGCTGTTTCCCTGTCATGGAAAAAGGATAGAGACCGGCTGCTTTACGTTGTTCAGCAAAACCGTTACTGCTCATGAGTCGTTCAAAGGTCTGCACCCATTGCTGATATTCGCGATCGCTGGTTTGCGGCCCCATGTAGACACCACGAATAATCGGCCAGGTGACGTCGAAGCCCTGTTCCCTCGCGGTTGGTATGTTTTCCAGCACACCGGGCAGACGCGCGTCGGACAGCACGGCCAGTACGCGGATATCGCCATCCTTCGCATGCAGAGCGGCTTCTGATGCATCGCCGGACACCACTTGCACATGGTTTGCCATCAGCGCGGTGAAGGACTCACCGCCGCCTTCAAAGGCCACCAGTTTCAGGGCTTTCGGATCGATGCCCGCCAGCCGGCCTATCTGGGCCATTTTCAGCCAATCCTGGCTGCCTACCGTGCCACCGGCTGCGATCGCGAAATTGGCTGGCCGCTTGCGCATGGCTTCCATCAGCTCACGCAGGGTTTTGTAGGGGGAATCCTGGCGCACCGCGATCATGCCGTAATCCGTGCCGATAGCAGCGACCCAGCGCACTTGTGAGGTATCGGCTTTGCCGAATTTACCTTCCGCGATATTAAGCAAGGAGCCACCGGAAAATGCGACCAGCGTATTGCTGGTGGGCAGACGCTGACTAAGCACGGAGGTCCAGGCCACCGCACCGACACCTCCTGGCAAATAACTGAGTTGTACGGTGCCAGGTGTCAGCGTTTTTTGTATCAGTTTGCAGGTCAGGTCCATACCACCGCCGGGCTTGGCCGGTACGACGCAGCGACTATCGGTTTCAGCCGTTTTGGTCGCAGCCATGCCTGTTCCCGCCATCCATAGCGGACTGCATAACAACAGGACGAGGCGCAGCGGCAATTTCATGGTTTATCCTTAGCTTCAGCCTGACATGATGGCTGATGGCACAAATCATAGCGGCGGATTACTTTCAGTCCGCTTTCAGCATAGCGGATGTCACCCGCTTTTGATACATTTGCGCTGAGTCTGCAGCTACAGCTTAGCAAGCGCCGACCGTGCACAGAGGTGCATAAGCTTGATAGACCGGAGTCTGCACGGCCTTACTCTGAGCAGGCTTTCAATTCGCTTACATCCCACCATATCCCTGACTCAGGCAGACTTGCTGTTTCATTCCTACAAAAAATTTGTCTGTATCCCAAGGGATAGTCGATTTTGTGCGCGATTTATGCGATTCTTCGCGCAAGGTGGTGCCCGATTCTGGCCTGCCTGACGGTTGGAGCCGGGAGACAGGCTCCGCAGATCATTACAGGATAGCCACAAAAACCATCTGCCTCTTTGCCCAGCTGCGCGTGTAGCACTGTTGCTGGGCCAGGTGGATTTTCTGCCGTCCCGCATCATAAAAATACTATGCGTATTCTGTTAGTTGAAGATCATCAGGAATTATCGCACTGGCTGGCCAAAGCCTTGCGTGATGCCCGCTTAACGGTAGAGGTGGCTCACGATGGTGCCGATGCCGATGCCTTGTTGCATACCCAGGAATATGCACTGGTGATCCTGGATTTGAGTCTGCCCAGAATGGATGGGCTGGATGTGCTGAAGCGCATGCGCGCGCGTGGCAGCAAGACGCCGGTGCTTATTCTGACCGCACGTGGTGGCTTGCAGGACCGGGTACAAGGGCTGAATCTGGGCGCAGACGATTATTTGCCTAAACCTTTCGAACTGGCCGAACTGGAGGCGCGCGTGAAAGCCTTATTGCGCCGGGCACAAGGTAATGAGGCGGTGGTGTTGCAGTGTGGTGAACTGAGTTTCGATACCGTGATCCGCCAGTTCTTTTATGCGCAGGCGCCGATGTCGCTGACGCCGCGTGAATATGCGGTGCTGGAAGTGCTGATGACGCGGCCCGGTCAAGCTGTGCCCAAGGATAAACTGTTTGATCAGGTATTTGCGCTGGACGATGATGCGAATCTGGATGCGATAGAAATTTACATACACCGCCTGCGCAAGAAGCTCGATAGCGTCAGTCAGGGCAAAGTCGGCATCGTCACGCTGCGCGGCATCGGCTATTTGCTGGAAACACGCTGATGCAGAACCTGGACCAGCTTGGCAGTCTGCGTGGCCAGTTTCTGCGCTGGTTACTGATACCGCTGGTCATCCTGGTGGCACTGAATGCGTTCTCGGTCTATAACAATGCGCTCGACGCGGCAGATCTGGCCTATGACCGCTCGCTGCTGTCGTCAGCGCGCGCGCTGGGCGAGCGTATCGCGATTGTGGATGGCAAGGTGACCGTGGACGTGCCCTATGTGGCTTTGGACAGTTTCGAAACCGACACCTTGGGGCGTCTGTATTACCGGGTGTCCGGCATCCATGGCGAATACATTTCCGGTTATGAGGATTTGCCGGGTTTACCCAAAAACGTTGCACGCTCCGATATTTACCCGGCCCTGGTCCATTTTTTTCATGCCCAATATCAGGGCCAGCCCATACGCATCGCTGCCTTGCATCAGCCCGTGTATGACGACAGGATGCGTGGCATCGCACTGGTGGAAGTGGCAGAAACACTTGATGCGAGACGCGGTATGTCGCGCAAAATTCTGCTCGATACCTTGCTGCGTCAGGCTTTGCTGGTGATTGCAGTGGCGCTGCTGGTCTGGCTTGCGCTGCGTTTTGTGTTGCATCCCTTGCTGCAGCTCAGTTACTACCTGGCTGAGCGGGAGCCCACTGACTTATCCGACTTTAGCCCGCTGATCGTGCATAAGGAGATACGGCCGCTGGTGCTGGCCATGAATGGCTATATGGCGCGGCTGGATCAGCTGATTTCGGGGCAGAAGCGTTTCATCGCTGATGCCTCCCACCAGTTACGCACACCGCTGACCGTCTTAAAAACGCAGGCTGAACTGGCTTTGCGTGAAGATGATCCGGTCGCCATGCGCCAGATCGTGCAAAGCATTGCTCAGACTACCGATACCACGGTGTATCTGGCCAATCGCCTGCTGACGCTGGCACGTACCGGGCACGGAGTCGCTGAAATGGAAATGACCGAACTCAGTCTGACTCAGCTGGCGCGCGAGGTGTGTCTGGAGCTGGCCTTGAGTGCGGTGCGCAAGCAGCAGGATCTGGCGCTGGAAGCCGATACCGAAGTCAGATTGCGCGGCCATGCCTTGCTGCTGCATGAGATGCTGACCAATCTCATCGACAATGCAATCACCTACACGCCGGCTGGCGGACAAATCGTGGTACGCGTGCTGCCCAGAGAGACCAGTGTGCTGTTGGAGGTGCAGGATAACGGGCCAGGCTTATCGGATACAGAGAAAGAGAAAGTGTTTCAGCCGTTTTATCGAGCTCTCAGCAGCAGTGCATCGCATCCAGGGGGTACCGGTCTGGGCATGAGTATAGTCAGTGAGGTTGTGCAATTACATCAGGGACGTATTACCCTGGAAGATGTGCGGAGGGGAGCGGCGCTCGCAGGCGGAACAAGCCCAACACCGGGCATATCCGGTTTGCTGGTGCGGGTGCAATTGTCTTGTCTGGTGTAAGCTGGCAGCGCATACTCAGCCGAATACACATGGAATGGCGGCGACCGGAAATCAGAGCAATCCAGAGCTGGTGCGGTTCTTAGCCATCAAGAAAACCGGTATTGAAACAGCTTGTTGAAAAAGCCTGAATGTCGCTATGCGTAATTTTATTCTGCTGCCACCAGATCCGTCACGACGTCAGCTGCTACGTTGCAGTCTGGCCGTGGCAGGCTGTCTGGCTACAGCGCCGTTGATGGCACAAACCCGTCTGACACTGTATATCCGTGAGAACCGCAACGAAGCGGGCCAGATGCTGCCTTTACGTGACGAGATACGGCGCTTGCTTGACCTGTTTGAACAAAAGCTGGCGCTGCAGTTCGAGATTGAGCGTTATCCCTATCCCCGCCTGTATGAAAAGACCCGCAATCATGAAGGCATGGCCTTTGGTGTCAGCGCCGGACGCAGTCATCCGAATCTGATCCTGTCCGAGCCTTTTTTAAGTAATCAGGTTTGGCTGGTGGTGCGTAGCGATGCAGTGTTTTCTTTCCGTGGCATTGAGGATTTGCGCGGTAAAACGGTAGGCGTGGTGCGCGGCTCCGGCTACGGCGATGAATTCGAAGCACAGCGTAACAAACTGTTCAAAGTGGAAGAAGATGTGAGTTCACATACGGCGCGTTTGCGTAAGCTGATCAGCCATCGCATGGATGTGATGCTGTTTGGCGATTTTCATACGCGTGCCGAGGAAGTCAGTCAGTTTTTGCATCAGCTGATCGTCGCTGAAAAATCCTCAGGCTTATCACCTGGCGAGGATTTCGTGGTGCTGGATAAGCCTTTGCTGATCGACGAATTATGCTTTGCGGCCAGTCCCAGATACGAAGACTGGATACGCCGTATCAATACCGTGATCCAGACTACACGGCGTAACGGCGAACTGAACCGCGCTATTTTTCCGCACCGCAAAGCAAATTGAAACGAGGTGTTTTGACGATATTACGCCACCATGTGCTGGCGCTGTCTTTGTGGCGTGGCTTTGCCTTTTTCCTGGCTGAGGTTCTGGCCTTTATGGCTGCTGCCTTGCTGATGCTGGGCGTTGCCCGCGTAGTCGCTGGCCAGCAAGGTTTTGCAGTCGGCGGCGGACATGCCTTGCAATTGCAGCCATTGACCGACTAAGGCGGCCAGGCGATCCAGCGCGATTCTGTGGGTGGCATCGGTATTGGCAAATATCCAGTCAGAAAATGCCATGAAGCGCGCAAACGGATCGTCCGCCAGCATCACTGGCAGCGTGTTGGCAAAGCGCCCGGAATTGGCCACCATGTCCCAGTAACGCGCAAAGCGCACCAGCCGCTGCATATCAGTGAATGGAATATCCTGGTTCGCCAGGATGGTGTAAGGCGGCTGCGGATCAAAGCGCAACTGATAGGCCTCGGTGTGGCGGATGATAGGAGTGCCGCGCAGGCGTTTCAGAATGCCAAACTGTATCTCATGGGGTTTAAGCGACACCAGATGATTAAAGCCTTGCGCAAAACTGTCCATGGTTTCGCCGGGCAGACCGGCGATCAGATCGACGTGCAAATGCGCATGCGACTGGGTGGTCAGCCAGCGTATATTCTCAGCGGCTTTATCATTGTTTTGTTTACGGCTGATCAGGGCTTGCACCGCCGGGTTAAAACTCTGAATACCGATTTCAAATTGCAGTGTCCCGTCAGGGAATTTCTGTATGCCTTCTTTGAGCGCGTCCGGTAAATGGTCTGGTACCACTTCGAAATGTGCAAACACAGGATCATGCGGTGCCGCTTCCAGTTTATCGAGGAAGAACTGCATGATTTTCAGGCTGGTTTTGATATTCAGATTAAAGGTGCGGTCGACGAATTTGAATAAGCGTGCACCGCGCTGATACAGGCTTTCCATTTCCGCCAGAAACACATCGATATCAAAAGGCCAGGCAGTTTTATCCAGTGCTGACAGACAGAATTCGCATTTGAACGGGCAGCCACGGGATGCCTCGACATACAGGGTGCGGTGACGGATATCCTGATCGGTGTACAACTGATAAGGCAGCTTGATGTCATTCATCGGTGGCTGTTTGCCGGCGTGGACTTTCATCAGCGGCTGTGGCCCATTGAGGATTTGTGCGCACAATTCCGGAAAACTGATATCGCCCCAGCCAGTGATCACATAATCGGCCAGCCGTATGATTTCCTGGTCGCCGGTTTCATGCGATACCTCGGGCCCGCCCAGCACAATCACGACTTCGGGTGCGACCCGTTTGAGCACGGCGACGATCTGGGTAATTTCCACTACGTTCCAGATATACACACCAAAACCGACGATCAGCTTTTCGCCTTCCTGACGATAGCCCAGGATTTTTTCCACCACGTCCGTACTGCGCGCACCGATCACAAATTCATGCAACTGGGTTTGCGCCTGCAACGCGCCCATATTGGCAAGCAGGTAACGCAATCCCAATGAAGCATGGGCGTAACGGGCATTGAGCGTTGTGAGCAGAATAGTCATGGAAAGAACAAAGAAGCAGGAAATAAGCCGCTATTGTACGCGTTGCTCGCCCGGCTCAGGAAAATGCAGGCAGAAATACGCAACTGTAACGGTTCAGCCTAGCAGGACAAAACAGGAAAAAAAGGGGATGCCGGATCGGTATGTCACTGCCGCATCGTCAACGTAAGTGTATGCGGCAGGATCAGTCTGTACAGCGGCAGCTATCCGGCGTGGACTGCCTGGTGGGCGCATGGCCCGTCATGTGCGGCGATAAGACGTTCTAGCGAAAACGCGTCAGCCAGCGGGAACATCAGACGACAAGCTGAATAACAAAGTGGGTACTACGGTTTACATCAACATATTGCATTGCAACATGTGCTTGCAAAAAGCGGCAATCAGTCAGCTAAAGCGGCAGTCAGAATAGCGATAGTTGCAATAATTTGAGTCAGAATAATCAGGCTGATCATGCTATTTCCTTGTGTGGTTGAATGATGTAGCCATGATAGTCATCCGCACTGCAAGAATCCAATGACTTATTCAGATATCAAGTTATGTTATTTGTGAATGTCATTAAGATTTCATATTCTCGATTAATATTTATTGCGTCGCACAAAAAAACAGCAAAAAAAGGGGCGTCTCCGGTGTAGCCGGGACGCCCTGAGCTGAGGAGCTTAAGCGCTTACGCAGACATCAAAACTCTTCCCACTGTCCTTCATCGGCCTTGCTGGACGGGGCGGATGCGCGTTGTGAGGCAGTGCCGCTATGGCTGATGGCGGCCTGCTTTACTTTGGCTGGTGCCACGGCGGCGGGGCGGGCAGGTTTAGCAGCCGTTGACTTGGGTTTGCTGGCAACATTGTTGATGCCATTGACTTTGAATACACTGACTACTTCAGCCAGGCTGGCAGCCTGATCCTGTAGTGAAGCTGCGGCTGCAGCTGCCTGTTCCACCAGCGCTGCATTTTGCTGTGTCGTTTCATCCATCTGGGTGATGGCGATATTGATCTGATCTATGCCTGCCGTTTGTTCCTGGCTCGCAGCGCTGATTTCAGTCACGACATCGGTGACACGGCGCACGCTAGTTACCACTTCCTTGATGGTGGTACCTGCTTCACTGACTAACAATGTGCCCCGTTCGACTTTGCCGACCGAATCATCAATCAAGACTTTGATTTCCTTCGCCGCACTGGCACTACGCTGCGCCAAATTGCGCACTTCGGCTGCCACCACAGCAAAGCCACGTCCCTGTTCACCAGCACGGGCTGCCTCCACGGCAGCATTCAGCGCCAGAATATTGGTCTGAAATGCGATGCCATCGATCACACCGATGATGTCGACAATCTTACGGGCCGACTCATTGATCCCACTCATGGTATCCACCACTTGTGCCACCACGTCGCCACCTTTGATCGCGATTTCCGATGCTGAGACAGCGAGCTGATTCGCCTGGCGCGCATTGTCCGCATTCTGACGTACAGTGCTGGTCAGCTCTTCCATCGACGATGCGGTTTCTTCGAGCGAACCTGCCTGTTGTTCAGTCCGTGAAGACAAATCCATATTACCGGTTGCAATCTCAGTCGAGGCAGCGGCGATATTATCGGTACTGGCACGTACTTGTGACACGATATTGAGCAGGTTGGTATTCATCTCTTTGAGTGCGTACAAGACCTTGCCAGCTTCATCCTGGCTGTGTACTTCAATCTGGCTGGTCAGGTCTCCGCTGGACACAGTTTCAGCAACCTGAACGGCGTGTTCGAGGGAGCCGACTATCTTACGCACCAACAAAGTACCCCATACCACCATCAGGACCAGAGCCAGCACGACGAGGGAGATGGAAAACCAGGTAGCGGAATTGAGTGTAGAGATCGCATCTTCTGCGGATTTTTTACCGAGTGCTGAATTAAAATCCTTGTGCTCATCAAATGCATCCGCCATACCGATTGGTATGGCTTGGTTTGCCAATACAAAATCCCTTGCTTCTTCTCGCTTGCCTTCTGTGGATAAAGCCAGAGCCTTAGTTCGCATGCCAACAAAATTATCATAAGATTTGCGTGCCTTCTCGAGTAAGGCACGGTCTTTGTCATCAGCGACATCGTCTTTTTCATATCGGGCAAAAGAGTCCAATACTTTTTGATGGGATTCATTGATGGATTTGAATATCGCCGCTTTTTTTTCAGCATCTTCTAAAGTGATGTGTTGCCACATTTGCGCACGTGTCTGGGCAGCATACCGAAAAGAAATGCCTAGCTCCAGCAGGCTGGGGACGGTATTCATATTGGAGAAATTGGCTGCAGTATAGATTTTATTCATCTGCATAATTCCATAGCCTGATACGGCGACCAGTACCAGCGAAAAAATGCCGATTAACAGATAAAGGCGCTTGGCGATGCTCATTATTGTCTCCTAATGTATAAATGCGGCTGGGCGGCTAGTGTGTGTGTAAATCAGAGAGGCAGAGTCCCACGTCGTTTGAACTCATGAAAGCGGCAATGTCCATCAAGATCAACATACGTTCCTCTAGCGGCGCCAGCCCGATGAGGAAACTGGCGTCTATCGAAGAGCCCATTTCTGGTGCTGGCCGTATCTGATTCTGGTTCAAGGTAATTACGTCGGACACGTTGTCGACCACCATGCCTAGGGTTTGGCTCTGGATATTGATAATGATGACAACGGTGAACTGGTCATAGACCGGCTTACCCAGCGCAAATTTCATACGCATGTCGATAATTGGCACGATCACACCGCGCAGGTTCATGACCCCCTTCATGAAGTCGGGAGCATTTGCAATCCGTGTCACCGCTTCGTAGCCGCGCAATTCCTGCACTCTTTGGATATCAATACCGTATTCCTCATTGCCTAGGGTGAAGGACAGGAATTCAAGGCACGGACTGGCAGTCAGCTCGTCGGGATCCGATGCAGTTGCGGCGGGCATCGTGCTACTGTTGGCATACTCTTGTAACACAGTGTATCTCCTGTCTGAAGGCAGCATCCTGGAAGGCACTTGGGTAAATTTATACTAGTGCAGAATTCAGGTAATTTCTATGTATTAAAAGTTGATTTTGCGTAATGTCACAAAACGCAGAAAACGCCTGTTGTCTTGGGAATGGCAGTCAGACAGTGTTGTGGGGCGCATACTCAGGACACGTTCAGCGCGAAATTTTGCAGCTTCATTCCCGTCTTTTTACACTTCGTCGCAATGCCCTCGCAGCTTGACAGTGCTTCTTCTACAGTACACACATCAACCAACCACTGAAGGAGAAATAAAATGAAATCCACCATCAAAAACAGCCTGATTCTGAGCATCGCTCTGTGTGCAGGTGTTGCTGCAGTCAGTCAGGCATTTACAACAGAAGTCCGTCCGGCACAGGCTGAAATACAAACCGTGAGCATCGTCGCCAAACGTATGACAGAACAGGAAAAAATCGCTTTCGATACTGACAGCGCAGAAGTTCAGCAAGTGATTGTGGCCGCACGTCGCATGAATGCTGAAGAAAAATTCGCTTACGATCAGCAGTTTTCTGTGAATCAGAAACTGGCACAAAAAAGTGCAAACGGTAAAGCGATCTGAACAGGAACACGCATGCAGAAATTTGATGACATCATGCGCTTATGCGCTACACAAGACACTGTCAGACCCGTCGCCAGAACCCGCAAATGCTGAGTTGTTAAAACAAAGTGATTCGTCGTGCTAAATCAGCGAACAACGGCGTATTTTGCTTTAACAACTTGGCATTATTTATTCTGTTTGAAGAGGAAAATAAAGCGCTTTAAAAATCAGGAAATGCATTTATTTAAAATGCATTGTCACAGATGTCAGCTGATATCCATTGCTGACTGCAATCCGGTGCAGCATGCAAGTAATTGTGGCATTTGCGCGAACATTTTTTCTATTTCTTCAGTCGCCAGGATCTCTGCACGTTGCAGCAAATACAGCTGCGTTAATTGCAGTGCTTGCCGTACGCAGTTGCTGAGTGCTTCGCTGCCTGCCACATCGCTCGCGGCGGGTGTATCCGCTTGCAATACAGCTGCCAGCACGGTTTCAGGAAAATGCCATTGCCGACCTACATGCACAGACAATAATAAAGCCTGTTCCATCAGATTTTGTTGAAAGCGTGCAGAGGCCGGCAGTTGCTGCGTCACGCCGGTCTGGTCTATGGTGCGCAAGGCGATAATGAAACCGACATGGCGTAATAAGCCTGCCAGGAAAGCCGTAAATTCATCGAGTCCACGTTGCAAGGCCAGCAGCCGGCAGGCTTGTGCCGTTTTTTCTGTGTATTCCCAAATCAGCGGTGCCAGTGCATTGGTTAAATGACCGCTCTGAGCTTGTATCAACGGCCGGAATGCATTACGTGCGATCAGCATGCGCAGCCCATTTAAACCCAGCAGTTGTACCGCTTTATCCAGACTGTTAATTTTTTGTGAGCTTTGATAGCAGGAACTGTTCACTTCGGCCATGAGTTCAGCGACCAGTACCACATCTTTGGCAATTTGCTGTGCCAGATCACCGGCTGTGATATTTTCATCACGCAGACTTTTCAACAGTTGCGGCAACACGCTGGGAACACGTGGTATCAGCTGAGAGCCTGATAATTCACTGTGTAACACACGGTCCAGTGCCGCCAATACCGCACGCTCAGTGTAAGGGCTGGGTGCGCCCAGATGTGGACCCAGCATCCACTGGTTGAATTGCGCCAGCTGACGTGCGGGTAATTGCCATTGCAGGCTCAGATCTGGGCTGGGCAATGCAGGTTCAGTGGCGGCAGGCGTAGTCTGAACAGACGCGGTTGCCGGGGAAGTGGCCGCGTCACCCTGGGTCGGTAAGCCAAATAGTCGCAATAACAAAGCTTTCACTGAGTTGTCCGGTTGGCAGTGGGGAGAATGTATCTTAGCTGATAAGCCTTAGCATTTACAAACGCTCATTCAGCGTGCAAACCTGTTCCTGGCGATACCTGGCTGCCTTAGCGAATATCGCAACGCGGATTGCTGGCAAGCGGCCGGTATACAAGCGCTGCGGGATGCACGTGTAACTGACAGCTTTGCTGATATAGCGCGCTGTGTAGCTGGCCTAGCAGTGTTGTTTGCTGTGCGTCCTGACCCAGATGCCAGAACATGGCGCCGGCCAGACCCTGATGACGTAAATAGGCGACCTTGGCCTGGACTGCGCGCGCGTCGTCAGCACTCACAAAAATATGCTGTTGCGGATGCCACAGCCAGCTGGCATGGCTGATGTCGGAATACTGTGGCTGATAACCGTAGCCACCCGCCAGCATGGCTTGCAGATCCGCATACGCAGGCAGGCGCGGATCGCCGCGCTGTACGCAGCTTGGGCAACCGGTCAGTAAGCTGACGTCACCCTGATACTGATCGCCGGCCGGCGTCACAAAACGCTGGTGCAGTCCCTGCTTGTCAGCACCAACCTGAAACAAGGCGCGCCCGTAAAATGGAAAACCCAGCACCAGCTTATGCGCTGGCACACCTGCCACCAGATATTGCTGAACTGCGGCATCCACCGTCAAGGCAAAACGTGCCGGAAAATCCTGCTCCAGTTGCGCCGCCGTCAGCTTGTTTGCTGCCAGCGTACGCAAGGGATTGTCATACAATGCCTCAGCAGGATCACCAAACAAATGCGCCTGATGATTGCTGAGCTTTTCCCAACTGCCATTCAAATCGTAAGTCATGAGGTTGATGTAATCGACACTGGCTGCGATCGCAGGCCAGGCCGCATACGTACGCGCCATATTGAAAGCACCACCGGCCGCAGCGATGGTCAGCTGATAGGGGCGCGCGCGGTGGCGGCCAGCCTGGTTCAGCGCCTGCCGGAACTCACGTAATAAGTCGGTAAACGCAACGGCATCCTGTGCCCGTGGATATTCCCAATCAATATCCACCCCGTCAAAGCGATAGCGCTGCATCAGGCTGACGCAAGAGCGTATCAGCTTGCTGCGTGCCTCCGGCGTGGCTGCTGCCTGGCGGTAGCGTTCTACATCCGGGTTGTCATCATTGGTATGGGTCCAGCCACCGAGTGAATACAGGATGCGCAAGCCGGGCTGATGCCGTTTCAACGCCTGCAACTGGGCCAGCGCGCGTGCTGCCTGACGTACATCGGTACCGGTTTCAAAATCGCATTCGCCTTTGGCATTGATATCCATAAACGCAAAATTGATATGCGTTAGCTGCCGTGCTACTTCCGGCCGTATATCGCTGGCGCGCAGGCTGCCGTTTTGCTGCCCCGCGAGTTGCGCAGGTTCGAGTAAAAAATAGCCTATGATCACCGGCGAGCCAATGCTGCCTTGCACCTCAGTCGGGGTGTCAGTTTGCGTGCTTGCTGTGGGGCTGAGCGGCTGCGCATCAGCATAATCAGCGCTGTACAAAGCACAGCTCAACAGGGTGACCAGTAAGGACCGGCGGTGTAAGAAGGACAGGATATTCATGCGCTCAGGATGCAAGCTGGAGCGTATCCGGTCAACAGGTTTTTCCTGCTCAGGCAGCAGCGTACATCGCGCTGCCGCTTCGCACTATGACGATCAGCCAAACGCAGAACGTGTCAGCATGAACTGGTATGGCATACTGTGCGCCTTGTATCCCACTACATAGAGAGCGCAGAGAGCAATATGAGCACCGAAGAACGTTTAATCGACCTGGAAATACGCCTGTCGCGGCAGGATGATCTGGTCGATACCCTTAATACCCAAGTCTATCGTCAGCAAAAAAAGATCGATGAACTGGAAGCCCTATGCACCGCGATGGCCCAGCGCCTGCGCGAACTGGCGGTGACGGCAGCGCAGCGGCAACCGGTCATGGACGAACGGCCACCGCATTATTGATTCAGGCCTGTTAAGACTTAATTGCCCGGTGCGTAGTTGATCGGGGTGAATGCATACGCCTTGTTCTCAGCGCGTACATAACCCAGACCCGGGAAAGACAAATGCGCAGCGCCGATCAGGTCACCGGATTTAGCCGCCTGTGCATAGGCCAGTTTGCGCTGAGCCGCTGCAGCTTTGCTGTCCGTGTCAAACTGTATAGTGACGGCCGGGTTAGCAAACTGAACTGCTGCCACATGCATCAGGTCGCCCCACAACACCAGATTCTGACCTTTGCTGCTGATGGTGTAGATGGTGTGACCCGCAGTGTGACCGTGCGTGGCCGTGGCTGTGATGCCGGGCTGCAGCTCGGTATTACCTTCAAAGGCTTTGAACTTGCCCGCCTTGATATAAGGATTGATGGAAGCCATCGCACCCTGGAAAAAGCCTTTGCTGTCTTGCGGCGCCTTATCCAGATTGGCCTGGCTCAGCCAGAAATCCACATCATGTTGATCTGCGCGTACGACGGCGTTAGGAAACACCACGCTGTCACCCTGCATCAGACCACCGACATGATCCGGATGCATGTGCGTGATATAGATTTCATCGACTTGTTCCGGGCTGTAGCCTGCCGCTTTCAGATTCGCCTGCAATTTACCCAGGGTAGGACCAAACAGACTGCCGGCACCGGCATCGATCAGGATCAGCTTACTGCCGGTATTGATCAGATAGCCGTTGACCGAGGTTTCCAGCGGGCTGTGTTGATGGGACTTATGTAAGGCCTTGCTGACTTGTTCTGGGCTGGTATTGGTCAGCAGTTTTTCGACTGGCAAAGCCACTGTGCCATCGGATAAGGCGGTGACTTCAAATTCACCAACCATGGTGCGGTAGTAGCCGGGAGCCGCGGTTTTGACCTGCGGTGCGGCCGCATAACTTTGACTCGCAGGCAGCGCCAATGCGGTCAGAATGGCAAATAGGCTGGTGCGGAGTTGACGGGATACTGGCATTCTTCATCCTTCCGAAAACGAGGTTTTCAAAACGCAGCCCTGCCGGATGGGTGGGCTTGCGGTGTTCGAGCCTGCTTGAATCCGTAGGGAAAGGGGGAAAACAGTCGCATGACGTAGTTGCGTCCCGCTGTCAGTGACTACACTGCTGCATGGGTTGCGCCTGGTCCTGCAATTGTTTTGCCGCTTTCGCACACGTAATTTAAGTGCTGTCAGGCTCTGGGATTATGCCTAAGATATCAAAACTTTGCCGGCGGTGCGCTTCAGCTCAGCAGTGATTGCAGCAGGGACTGTGTTTCACTGCTGGTTTGTTGCAGTAAGTCACGCAGGCTGTGCTGCTCCAGTACGCAGTCGGCACTGATACGTGCTGCTTCTATCTGTTCCGGCGTGCGCGGATCGATGGGGGATGGTGCCGGACTCAGATCATTGGCTGCGATTAAAATTTCACCCAGATTGGCCGGTGGCAGCGCGCGTGCACCGTACCATAGTACCTCGATGGCAGACAGCACGCGTTTAGGTACCATCAGTTTATGCAGTACCGCACGACCTATGAAAATTTCATGGGACTCATCCAGCTCATGGCTGGGTGGGCATGGCGTTTCATCCAGTAAAGCCGGAAATTCTTCGGCACGTGACAGCAGATAGAAACCGCCTACCTCATGCACGATACCGGTGAACATCGCAGTTTCCGGATCGGACAGTGTGACATGCTTGGCCAGACAATAAGACAATGCCGCCACGTGTGCGCTGTGCAGCCACAGGCTTTCCATTTTGTGCCGTATCACGGGTTCGGTGATCTGATGGCTGATCTGGCGCATGATGACTGCCGCCACCACAGAGCGTAAGGTACTGAATCCTAAAATCGAGACGGCAGTACGGATGTTAGTCACGCCGCCGCCAAAGCGGCTGTAGGCAACGGAATTGGCAATTGCGACCACGCGTGCCGCCATCAGCGGTTCTCTCATGATCAGGCGAGCGGCTGCTTCTATACCGCAATCTGGATCGTCGAGTGCCTGCTGGATGTGCAGACTGGCTTGCACATGGGTGGGAAACACCAGTTCCCCGCTTTGTGTTTCGGCGATGATGTGCTTGAATGCTTGGGACTTATTCATGTTCTTTCAACAGACTCAGGCAGATATTTCCAGCTTGGCTAAATCAGGGGGCCGGCATCGCCCGATGCCGGATCTCCGCTGAGTGACTGTCTACTGGTGGCTACGCGCGCAGCGTTGGCTCAATCCTTATGAAATCCTAATACTTTTACTAATTTACCTGCAGCGCCGGATAGTACGCCTTGCTGCGCTTGTGACGTGGCATGACTGACGCGCTGCGCGGCTGCCGTGCGGATGGCAGGCCGTGTTCCCTGAGCCTGGTTCAGTTTAAATGCTGATACCACACGTGCCAGACTACCTGCCTGTTCTTCCATGCTCTCGGCAGCAGCTGCGGCTTGTTCAACCAGGGCTGCATTTTGCTGTGTCATTTCATCCATCTGCGTGATTGCGCGATTGACTTCTTCTATGCCCGCGCTTTGTTCCTGACCAGCGGCCGTGATCTCCGCCATGATGTCAGCCACGTGGCGTACCGACGTGACGATTTCATCCATGGTTTGTCCAGCCGCATCCACCAGCTTGCCACCGGCGTCGACTTTTTCGACCGAGTCTCCGATCAGGGTTTTAATTTCTTTTGCTGCACTTGCGCTGCGTTGTGCAAGATTGCGGACTTCGGAAGCAACAACGGCAAAACCTCTGCCCTGTTCTCCGGCCCTTGCAGCTTCTACGGCTGCATTTAAAGCGAGGATATTGGTTTGGAAGGCAATTCCATCAATCACACTGATGATGTCGACTATTTTACGCGAACTTTCTTTGATCGAGTTCATGGTATCGACGACTTTTCCTACCTCTTCCCCACCCTTGATAGCAAATTGAGAAGCCGAAGTGACCAGTGTGTTTGCCTGTTTTGCATTATCTGCATTTTGGCGCACGGTAGCTGTGATCTGTTCCATAGAACTGGCGGTTTCTTCGATTGCACCCGCCTGGGTTTCGGTACGCGATGACAGATCGGTATTGCCGGTAGAAATTTCACCGGAGGCCGTCGCAATGGCGTCGGTACCTTGCCGCACTTCGCTGACGATACGGAATAAATTATCGTTCATGTCTTTTAAGGCATTCAGCAATTCACTGATTTCATCACTGCCTTCGGCTATTTGATGATGTGACAATTCTCCTGCTGCGACTTGTTGTGCAATCTGCACCGCTTCCTGTAAAGGCGTGGTGATACTGCGCGTCATGAACAAAGAAAAAGCCGCTCCCAGTAATACGATCACGCCACCAAACGTGAACAAAACCAGGGTCAGTCGTTTACCGCTGGTCTCTGCGACTATGCTCAGTGCATCAGCCGCCTGATCCTGAATTTCAACCAGGCGATTGATTTCCAGCAGGGATTTTTGCTGCAAAGGATCGATCTGGGTGGCGATCACTTTAACGGCTTCTTCACCATTGAAAGACAGCAGCATTTTGAATGCTTCTTTGGTTGGTGCATCGACCTGGGTATCCAGATCTGTGACGGTTTGCAGAATTTTTTGTTCATCTGCTGAGACACCGAGTGCTGTGAATTTGTCACGTGACTCCAGGAAGCGGGTACGTTGATTTTTGACCAGCACTTTTTGTTTTTCGAGTTCGCTCAGATCACTTTGCAGACCGATATTGCGAATCGCGATACCACCTTCCAGCAAGGCAGTTTTCATGCTTGCCGCGAGCGTCGATTTGGCTTTGGCGGCGGCCAGTCCCTGCGACATTTGCTGACGATTGCGCGAACTCAATACATTATCAACCACCAGTATCAGAACCAGACTGGCGAGAATGACACTAAAACCGATCGCGAGCCGGGTACCGATGCGCAAATGACGTAAATTCATACTGACTCCTGGTGAAGGTAAATCCGGCCCCGTGTTCCTCCATCCTGACTAAGTTCGGACAGTGGTCTGGTGTAATGTCTTCATAATATGCCATAAGAATCACGATGCAATACTGCAATTGTTGCGCAAGGTTAACGCAACTTGCAGCAATCATGACGAAGTGTTCAGGCTTTGTTGTTGGCAAGGTGGCGCCAGGCTGACGGGCTGCAGTCATAGCTGCGGCGAAACAGACGACGGAATGCGCTGCTGTCCTGGTAACCGATGCGCAATGCGATGTCATCCAGGCTCAGATCGGTTTGCTCTAACAAGCGGCGCGCCACTTCGAGCTTGAGCCTTTGTGCATACTTGCCGGGAGTGGTATTGAGCAGCTGAGAAAAACGGCGGATGACCGTTCTTTCACTAACCGCCAGATGCTGCGCCAGCGCGGTCAGGCTAAATGCTTGTTTCTGGTGTCGGGTCAGCCACAGGTGCGCACGTTGTATCAGTGCATCCTCCGGTACATTGTCGACGGGATAGTGCTGCTGCGTCTGTACATAGGGAAGCTGTGACTGCCGTTGCGCATCGATCAGCAAAGTGCTGGCCAGTTGTGTCGCCAGTTCCACACCGCCAAACTGTACGATCAAATGATGTGCCAGCTGCAGATAGGCCGTTGCAGCACCGGTAGTGATCAGACCTGCATCATTGACCAGCATGTCAGCAACCTGCAGCGTGGTATCCGGAAATTCCTGATGAAACTGATATTCCAGCCACCAGGGGACGGTCGCTTTACGCTGTTGTAGTAAGCCGGCATCCGCCAGTAAAAAAACGGCGCTGCAGTGCGCTGCGATCAGACAGGATTCGGCATGGCGTTCGCGTAGCATGCTGTGTAAAGGCTGCAACTGCTGGCGCACATCGCGAAAAGCCCGCATACCATGGCCGACAAACAGCCCCGGCAGCAACACCAGATCCGGCGGCGGTCCGCTGCCTATGCGGCCATCACAGTTGAGCCGCAAGCCGGACGAGCATTGAACGGCTTGTCCATCCAGCGAATGCAGTGACCAGCTGAACAGCGTGGCGCGCGGCGTTGTATGGCCTGCCTGCGCCATCGCATTGGCGATATGCAGCAGATCGGTCATACCGGTGACGGCAGAACCCATGCACTGAGGGTAGAGCCAGAATTCGATGTGTGTCGTCATAGGCTGTTTTTTGTGTACAATTTTTGGCGGTTTGAGCACGATAATAGTCAATACTGACACTTCAAAGCCATACACACAATGTTTACAATGCGCTTCAGGCATTTTCGCCAGCAAACACCGAAGGAATCCGCATGTCCGCTCAAGTTACTTTGTCCTCCGAACAATTAAATCAAATCGGTGCCGCTTACTTGCCCGGTCATCTGGGCATACGGATTTTGTCGGTCAGTCCAGGTGCGGTCAGCGCAGAGCTGGATGTATTGCCACACCTGATGGCGCCGAACGGCTTTCTACATGCCGGCAGTGTGGTGACGCTGGCTGATACTGCCTGTGGCTACGGCTGTATGGCAACGTTGCCGGAAGGCGCGACCAGCTTCACCACGATAGAACTGAAGTCGAATCATTTGGGTACGGCCCGCAGTGGCCGTATTCAGGTCAGCGCCAAAGCTACGCATTTGGGACGCACGACCCAGTTGTGGGATGCAGAAGTCAGCTACGAAGGAAAAGTCATTGCCTTGTTTCGCTGCACCCAGATGATTCTGTACCCAAAACCAAGTAAATAAGCATTGACCGGGCCAGTCTGAAACCGCCTGCGGCGGATTTGCGGCAGACTTACGACGAATTAACAGTTTGCAAACGCCAGCCGGGGGCTTGCTCTATTACAATGGGGATTTCCGCAGCGAGATTGGCTATACATGCCATCGGTGCCGTCTGCGTGTATCCTGTAACGTGATTTGCAACCTCCCCGGAGCCAGCGTGAACCCTAAAAATCGTCTCGCCAGTATTGCCTTATCGACTCTCAGCACACTGACCCTGTGTGCTTGTGGCGGCAGCAGTGGCAGCAGTTCCGCTGCGGCGGATAACAGCGCTGTGAGCGTCACTGTGCCCGTGCCAGCCACAGTCTCAGTGGGTGATCCTTTGAGCTTCACCGGTAAAGCGGCCAGCAGCGCCGGAGCTATCACTAAGTTGTACTGGCAAATCGAAACCCTGACCCTGGGTGCTGATTCCGTCACAGGTGTCAGTAATGCGGATTGTAAAACCGTGACCACAGACAGCAATGGCACCAACTGCGTGCTGAGTCTGACGCCACCGGCCAAACTGATTTCGGATGTCACGTATAAGCTGAGTTTTTTCGCGGTCGATGCCAAGGGCAATCAAAGCAATAGCTTTACCACGCTCAAAGTCTTGCAGGCTGCCTCTGTCACCAATAATCCCAGCGTCAAAGTCGGTGCCGATACCACGGTGACTTCGGGCGACAAAGTCAGCCTGAGCTGTAGCGGCAGCGGTGGTACACCGGCAACCAGCGGTAATGCCTACGCCTATCAGTGGGTGGTCAGTGATGCCGCTGGCCTGACAATGAGCCTGACCAATCCTGCCACGGCAACGGCCAGTTTTGTCGCGCCGGTAGTGACTCAAAGCACCACGGTGAAACTGCAATGCCGCGTCACTGATGACAAACAGCGTACCGGCACAGCCACGCAGAGCATTACGATTAATCCTGTCGTTAAACCCACCGTAGTGGCGATCTCCACCAGCGGTGGCAATGTACAGCCGGGTGCCAGCGCCAGCCTGGATGGCAGCAAATCCACCATGTACGATGTGAATGGCAAGGAAGTGACTGGCCAGGCCATGTATTTCCTGTGGCAGTATAAATCCGGCCCGACCGGCGCTACCCCGCTGACCATTTACAATGCGGGTTCCAGCGTTGCCAGTGTGGTGTTCCCGGCTGTGGTGACGACACCGACTTCGTACACCTTCACCCTGAATGTTTCAACCGCACCGATCGCCGCCGATGGCAGTTCGGCTGATCCGGTCAAACAACGTGATGTGGCTTTCTTTGTGAGCGCCTTGCCGGCCATTAATGTGACTTCCTACAATCTGGTGCAGTCCGTCAATAGCGGTGCCAGTGTGCAGCTGAAAGCAGAAACGCCGTCTAATACTAACTCAACGGTGCCAATTTATTTTGGCTGGACCCAGATCAGCGGTCCCACTGTGGCATTGGCCGGTTCCGGATCGCAGATTGCAGCTTTTTTTGCCCCCACAGTGACAGCGCCGACGACGTTGCAGTTCCGTGTCTCAGCCGGTTATTATCCGGTGACGGTGGCCAATCCGGGTAGCGCCAGTGCAGATCTGATCGTGCAGGTGTTACCGAATTAAACGCTATCTGATCTATAAAAAACAACGGGCAGCCTCTTGGCTGCCCGTTGTTTTTTGATGATATCGCGATCAGGTCTGACGTGACAGACGGCGGATTTTATCGCGCTGATGCTGGCGCGAGAGTGTTTTGGTCGCAACAAAAATCTCGCGCATGAAATAAATAAAACTACCGATCAACGAAAAAATTCCGCCAACGAATAAAGCCGCAATCCACTTATCCAGCGCCAGTCCGGTCGCATCGCCTGTGAATAACAAGGCAATCACCAGACAGACCAGCAATCCGGTGGTGGTGCTCAGGGTAATCGCACGGTTGATCAGGTGTGAACGCTGGTATAACTCTTCGAGCTCGGTTTCCAGATCTTCCGCATGGTCAGGATTCTTTTGCAGTAACTCCTCCACTACCCTGGCCCGGTCGATGATGCGTGCCAGCCGGCTGGTCAGCACGCCCAGCTTGGTACCCACACCGGTCAGCAGGAAAACCGGCGCAATCGCCAGCTGAATAATATGGCTGACATCACCGAGTTGCAGATTGATCATAAACACGTATCCTTTCTTTCTTGTATATAGTGCTTGCCTAGGGCCTGTTAACATTTAAATTATGTGTGCGAAAGGGGTAAAACGATGCAGGGCGAGGCGCAGCCCGCGCAGCAGTGTGATCACTGTCAGCGGGTTGCAACAACGCCATGTGGTTGTTTTCTCCCTTTCCCTCCGGGTTCAAGCCAAAACCCGCGCGGGATTGGGTTGCGTGTCTTGCCAGCCCACGTTTTGGCTTGAACGCATCTCGCAATTTAAATGTTAACAGGCCCTAGACCGCAGTTTGCAATTTGATCTGCATCTTAACGCAATTCAGGAGAATTGGATGTCCGTTCCATCCCGTATGCCCGTCATGTTTATCGGTCATGGCAGCCCGATGAATGCACTCGAGCACAATCGTTTTACCGCCAGCTGGCAAGCCTTAGGCCAGCGCTTTCCGGCACCGCGTGCCATTCTGATGATTTCTGCGCACTGGATGACCCAGGGCCTGGCGATCACGGCGATGCCAGCGCCGCGTACCATCCATGATTTTGGCGGTTTCCCGCCCGAGTTATTTGCGGCACGCTATCCGGCTCCGGGTGATCCGCTGCTGGCGCAGCAGATCGCTGAACAGTTAGCGCCGTTTGTCAGGCCAGCGGTGGTAACGCTGGATCAGGAATGGGGACTGGATCATGGCGCCTGGTCGGTGCTGTTGCCTATGTATCCGGCAGCGCAAATCCCAGTGTTGCAGCTGAGTCTGGATCTGTCGCAGCCTGCGGCTTGGCATTTCGCTCTCGGCAAACAACTGGCTGCTTTACGTGATCAGGGCGTACTGCTGATGGGTAGCGGTAATGTGGTACACAATTTGCGCCGGCTGGTGATGCAGGATGCCGGATATGACTGGGCACAGCAATTCGAAAACACGGTAGAGCAGGCAATAGTGCAGCGTGACTGGGACGCGTTAATCCATTACGAACAGCATGGCAATCCGGCCTTGTGGTCGATACCGACCAGCGAACATTACCTGCCTTTGCTCAGCATACTGGGTGCAGTTGCTGACGATGATGTGCTGGAGATCGTGAATCAGGGTGTCACGATGGGCGCGATCAGCATGTTGTCGCTGATCGCTGTCACTGCAAAGGCAGACTGAGCCTGACTTCCAGCCCCTGTGGCGAGAGATTGCGTAATTGCAGGGTGCCCTGATGTTGCTGCGCGATATTCTGGGCAATGGTCATGCCCAGACCGGTACCGCCGGAGTCGCGTGAGCGTGAAGTCTCTAGCCGGAAGAAAGGTTCAAACACCTGCTGTTGGTATTCTTCCGGTATGCCCGGTCCACCATCACGGACCAGCACATGCACCTGGTGCTGTTGCTGGCTGTGTTCCAGGCTGACCTCAGCGAAATGACCATATTTCACTGCATTGTCGATCAGGTTGGTCAGACAGCGGCGTAAAGCCTGCGGCCTGGCCAGCACGATATAGCCGGGCTGACCACTGAAGCGCACATCCTGTCCGGCATCCACCGCATCGGTACACACACTGTCCAGCAACGAGTGCAGGTCCAGTACGCTGCGCTGTTCCTGGCTATCCATACTGCGTGCCAGATCCAGACCTTCCCGTATCATCATCTGCATCGCTGACAAATCGCCGATCAGACGGTCTTTTAAATCTGTATCCTGCACTTTTTCCAGCCGTAGCCGTAAGCGTGTGAGCGGCGTTTGTAAGTCATGGGTGATTGCGGCCAGCATATGCGTACGCTGCGCAATGTGTTGTCGGATCTGAGCCTGCATCGCATTAAAAGCACGTGTCGCTTGCCGGATTTCGCTGCTGCCCTGCTCATTCAGGGCGGGACGATTGATATCCTGACCCAGTGCGCTGGCAGCCGCAGCCATTTGCTGTAAAGGGCGCATCGTCATACGTGCGATCAGATAAGCCAAAATACCGATGCTGATAATCAGAATCATCAGATACTGGATAAAGTCTTGCCGTACCGGTGGCGGTGGGGTACGCGGTGGCATGACCACCAGCTTCAGTGTGGTACCGTCATTGAGTGTGATGCCCAGCGCTTCACATTGCAGGCGACGCTTTTGTTTATCGCGTAAATCGTGGGGGCAGGATTCGTCAGCGGCCTCCGCCAGCGAGTACACTGCAAAATTCTTCCCCAGCCTTTCGCTAACTGCGCGTGCGTATTCTGTGCGTGGCAAACCGGTGTTACTGTGGTTGGTCAGCTTGGTTACCTGCAAACCCAGCCGTGGTGCGGTCGCCAGAAACTGGGCACGGTTTTCGGTCGGCAGCACATCAAGTGCACGGACCAGCTGTTCGACGCGGTCTATCGTATGGGATTCGCGGAACTGGCTCAGTGTTTTTTCACGCTCGCCCAGCGCCAGCCAGCTGGTCAGGCCAGCTGTTACCGTCACGCCTAGCAGGAGCAGGGCAAATACCCGCCCCCACATTGACGCCAGGATGTTCATGCATATTCCGTGCTGACTGTCATCGCCAGCACATAGCCACCATTCCTGACAGTTTTGATGATTTGCGGCGATCTCGCATCTTCACGCAGTTTCTGACGCAGACGACTGATCTGGATATCGATAGAGCGGTCAAAAGGATCTGCGTCACGGCCATGCGTCATGTTGAGTAACTGATCGCGGTTCATGACCCGGTTAGGATGTTCAAGGAAGATACTCAGCATTTTGAATTCAGCACCGGACAGTGAAATGACCGTTCCTTCCGGGCTCAGCAAATGGCGCGCCGTGGTATCGAGCGTCCATTCGCCGAAGACATATTTGCGCGGACCCAGCTGGTCAGGCTGTTGTGGGGTGTGAGCACGCCGCAATACACTGCGTATGCGCGCCAGCAATTCACGTGGCTCAAAGGGTTTAGGCAGATAATCATCCGCACCCATTTCCAGCCCGATAATCCGGTCCAGTGGTTCACTGCGCGCAGTCAGCATAATGACTGGCAAATTGGATTTCCCACGTAGCGTACGGCACAGCGTGAGCCCATCATCGCCAGGCAAATTCAGATCCAGCACGATCAGCTCAAAGTGTTGCTCGGCCAGCGCAGCCCACATACCTTTACCATCGGCGACCATGGTCGCCTGGTAGCCGTTATCGTTCAGGTAATCCGCTAACAGGCTGCGGATGTCGTGATCGTCGTCGACGATTAAAATTTTCTGTTTGGTATCCATAAGCATGATTATGCAGGGCTGGTGTGTTGCTATTGTAGGTGGTTTTGTATCGTCTTGTTATCATACGCCTTGAAATACATACTGTGAAACAGAGCATCATGGTGAGCAGACTTGCCTCTTTCATCATCTGTTACACGGGGATACAAAGCCAGCCTAAATTGAAACGCCGGCTTTAAAAAAAACAGGCAATATGCGTCCCATGCAATTGACGGAAAAGCGAAATTGCTGCATTAACCTAACCCACACCAGAAAGCCAGCCTAAGCCAGTGTTTTTCGGTGTCTGCTCAGAGAGAGATCATGAAAAGCATACAAACAGTGATTACCAGCATGTTGCTGACTTCCGGCATTGCATTATCAGCCGCTGCCAGCGCCCAATCTGTCCCACCCCAGCCACCACCACCTCCTCCGGGCGCAGGTCAGGAAGGTGCACCTGGCTATCATGCGATCGATATGGCGAAATGGCAGGAAAAAATGAAGGAAAGAATGGCGAAGCGGCAGGCTGAATTGCATGAGTTGCTAAAGCTTACGCCGGCGCAGGAACCTGCCTGGAAAACGTATGTTCAGAGCATGGAACTCAAGAATATGCCGCAGCCGCAAGATCCAAGAGAGATGGATAAACTCAGTACGCCGGAACGCATGGAGCGTTCGCTGGAGCGGATGAAAGAGCATCAGGCCAGTTTGCAAAACCGTTTGGCTGCGTTGAAGACTTTTTATGGCACGCTGACACCGGAGCAGCAAAAACTGTTCGATGAAAATCACCGTCGCATCAAAAAAGACATGCAAGACCGCATGGCTAAAGAGATGCAGCGTAAAGACGGACCACCACCACCTATGCCGCGTCCATAAAAAAAATAAAAAAAAACGGGCTGTTCAGCCCGTTTTTTTTCATTGGGCACAGATCGTACAATCATGATGCGGAGCGGTTCAACACGATATAGGTTTTGCTTGCTGTTGCGCCACCCAAGCAATCAGGTCATCTTCCAGCATGGGCCGGCCGATGAAAAAGCCTTGTCCCTCGTGGCAGCCCATGGCTTTGAGTTTATCCCAGTGTTGCTGGGTTTCTATCCCTTCCGCAATCACAGCCAGACCAAGTTTACGACCGAGCTGGGTAATCAATTCCGCTATCCTGGGGCCGCCCGGTGTATCAATCTGGGTTACAAAAGCGCGGTCGATTTTGAGCCGGTCTACCGGCAATTTATCCAGATAACTGAGCGAAGAAAATCCGGTACCGAAATCATCAATCGCAATTTGTATCCCCATTTTTTTGAGCGCATGTAAGTGCTGTTCAAATATCGCAGTTCCGGCCACGGTCACAGATTCCGTGATTTCCAGTTCCAGATGCTGTGGATTGAGCCCGCTGTCATCCAGCGCCTTTTTGACGTTCAGGATGAAATCTTCCTGACGGAACTGCACTACCGACACATTGATGGCAATGCGCAGCGGTGCGATTCCGGCTTTTTGCAGTCTGACCATATAAAAGCAGGCGGTGCGTAATACCCAGGCGCCCAGGCTGACAATCAGACCGGAATATTCAGCGAGTGGAATAAAATCGACTGGGGGGATCATTTCACCTTCGTCGCTACGCCAGCGTATCAGTGCCTCCATACCGATGAAGCGACCGCTGTTGAGTTCGATTTGTGGCTGATACATCAGGAACAGACGCTCAGCATCAAATGCGCGGTGCAGATTCTGCATCAGCGTCGCGCGTTCGCGTATCTCTATACCCATTTTGCGGGTGAACACCGTAAAGCTGCCACGTTGCATGGTCTTACTGCGCTTCAAGGCGATGCTGGCATCCTTAAGGGCCTCAGCACCATCACCTTCATAACCATCCAACGCTACCATACCGATAGAGCAGGACACAGAATGGGCTGTTTCATTGATGAGGTAAGGCGTGCTAAACAGTTGTTTCAGTTGTTCAGGCAGCAGCTTATCTTCATTGCCGAGCAGACCAAATACATCGCCGGAAATCCGCGCAATGAAGACTTCATCACCAAGTGCTTTGCCCAGCCTGTCAGCAACTGCCTGCAGTAACAGGTCGCCATAATGATGGCCCAGCACGTCATTGATTTCAGCAAAATCGTCGATGTCTATCAATGCCACCATTTGCGGTGCGGCCTGCGCATGACGGCTGCTGTCGATCTGACCGATAAAGCGTAAGCGGTTAGGCAGGCTTAGTAACTGATCGCGGTAGGCGTGATTTTTAAGTTGATTCACCAGCGTCAGATTATCCAGGCAGACGCCCAGGTTAGAACAAAATACTTCCAGCAAATTGCGGTTAATTTCGCTGAGCGCGAATGGCAAATCAATATACGCTGCGAGCGGGCGGTTGCCGCGTCCGGCGAAATACAGCGTCATATTTTTTTCGCTGAATAAGGGTTCTCTGTGTGTCAGAACATACTTCAGCGCATTACGGATTTCAGGGTTGCGGATATCATCAATCGCACAATTCATGAGCTTGCTGTACTGACCGGCGGAAGCGATCACATTGAATTGTTGACTGGGACTGTCATCACAGCCATCGCCCTGAGCACACAGCACACCCTCAGGGGGGACACCACAGAGTGCCGCGATCTGGGTAATCACACCGGCGGCAAAGGCTTGTATGCCATGGTCGAAGGTAAACGAAGCACTCGATTCTATGATTTGGTGCAAGCCCTTGCGGCTGGTATCGATGGTCCGTATCTGTTCATAGGAGCGTATTGCCGCCGTCAGCGAGGTCAGCAATTTTTTGCGGGTCAGTTCGCTCTTGGTTTTGTAGTCATTGATGTCAAAGTCGCGGATCGCGTCTTCTTCCGGTGCATAACCTGGCTGTCCGGTACGCAGGATAATGCGGGTATCGTGCCATTTGAGTTCGTCGCGGATATAACTGACGAGTTCCAGTCCTGCGTGTTCGGTTTCCATCACCACATCCAGCAGGATGACGGCAATATCGGATTGAGTGGAAAACACCGCACGCGTTTCGTCTTTAGAATAGGTGTGAATGAATTCCAGTGGACGGTTCAATATCAGCGCATGTTGTAAGGCAAAGCAGGTCGTTTTGTGGACATCTTCATCGTCGTCCACAATGGCGATTTTCCAGCAGCGTCCTGCTTGGGGTGGCGGTACCAGGTCGCCGCTATCTTCTTCTATGAACAGTGCATCATCATCCAGGTCAGACATGTCGACTCCATTCAGGAAGCCCACAGTAGGCGCCGCGGGCATGGCAAAACAATATTTTTTGCTTTACTGCACCTGCTACCTGCTACCACCACACGTTCGCCAGAATAAGTGCGCTGGCAGGTGGTGTGATTGGCGTGAGTATAACCTAGCTGCCATCAGGAAATGTAGCGTTTAAGCAAATCTCCGTGCCGCATCCAGTGCCAATCCTGCACCGATGCTACCGAACAGGTCACCCTCTACGCTGCGAGCATGTGGCACCACGGCGCTGATTTGCTGACGTAAGCCACGCACTCCGCTGGAACCGCCCGTGAAAAATACGGTATCGACCTGGTCAGCCTGTATGCCCGCCATCGTAATGACTTGCCCGACAGTCGCGGCAATCTGGCTGCCCAGACTGTGTACCGATTGCTGGAAGCTGGCCTGGTCCAGCTCTAATACACAAGGCTGATCCGCTTGCTTGCTGCGCAAACGGTCCAGCTCCAGCCGGATCTGATCCTGATCGGACAACATGATCTTGGCGCTTTCTGCCTGTATCGCCAGCCAGTGACCGTCGCGGTAATCCACCAGATTGAGCAGACGCTCAAATGCCGCTTTGGTGGCTGGCTCACGGATGTCGCGGTAGACGTCCTGCAATTCGCGCCAGATTTTCTGGGTGTACACCAGGTTAATCGTGTGCCAGGTCGCCAGATTGAAGTAATACCCGGAAGGGATATCACTGGCATTCCCAAGTCGCCCGCCCAGACCCAGCAGTGGCATCAGATGCGCCAGGCTCAGGTATTTATCGAAATCTGTACCACCCAGATGGACACCGGCATTGGCCAGAATGTCATCGCGCCGGTCGCTCAGATGCGCGCGTTGTGGGGATAGCCTTACCAGAGAAAAGTCCGAGGTACCGCCGCCTATATCGGCAATCAGCACCAGCTGTTCACGGTCTATGCGCGATTCATAATCGAACGCCGCTGCGATCGGCTCGAACTGGAAGTGGATGTCTTTAAAGCCCGCGGCACGTGCAATTTGCTCCAGCGTATCCTGTGCCAGTTGATCGGCTACCGGGTTATCGTCGATAAAGTGAACCGGACGACCGAGTACCACCTGGCTGAAGTTCTGGCCAGCGCTGCGTTCTGCACGCTGTTTTAATTCAGCGATGAACTGGCTCAGTAGTGTGCGAAAGGCCAGCGATTTACCCTGTACTTCAGTCTGCCCATCCATCAGGGAGGTGCCGAGCAGGCTCTTCATTGAGCGCATCAGGCGGCCTTCGGTACCGGCCAGATAGCTGGCCAGCGCAGCGCGACCATACTGAATCTGATCTTCTTCAGCATCAAAAAACACTACGGACGGCAAGGTGACTTTATCTTCTTCCAGCGCCAGCATTGCAGCCTTGTCGGCTTGCAGCCAGCCTACCGTTGAATTCGAGGTACCAAAATCTACACCACAAGCTTGCGACATGAAAAACATCCTGAAAAAACGAAAACGCCGTCAGGGAAAAGCCTGGCGGCGTGGAAAATTAAGATTCGGGGGTGACCGGCGGCGCATTGGTACGCACCACCAGCAATTGATCAATCCGGTAATGGTCGATATCGACCACTTCAAATTTGTACGCGCCTACCATCACGAAATCAGTCCGTTTCGGAATTTTTTTCAGCATCGTCATCATGAAGCCCGCAATAGTCTCATAGCTGCCCTGTTCCGGCAAGCTGTCGATCTCCAGTGCGCGGCATACATCTTCGATCGTGGTGGCACCATCGATGAGCCAGGAGTTGCTGTCGCGCTGGACGATCTGATCTTCCAGGAAGGGGTGGACCAGGTTGCCCATCAGTGTGCTCAGCACATCATTGAGCGTGATCACCCCTACCACCAGCGCATATTCATTGAGGATGACCGCAAAATCTTCGCGCGTACCTTTGAACTGTTCCAGCATCTCAGACAGCGTCAGCGAATCGGGTACTGCCAGCGCGGTGCGCAGCGATAATTCCTGTACCTTGGTGAAGGGCTGATTGGTCAGCACGCGTTTCAGTATGTCTTTGGACTCGACATAACCAACCACATTATCGATATGGCCGTCACACACCAGAAATTTGGTATGCGGATGTTCTGCGATTTTCTGGCGTATCACCACATCACTGTCCTGTAAGGTAAAAAACACGATACTGTCACGTTGCGACATGGCTGAAGGTACGGTGCGGCTTTCCAGCTCGAATACATTGCCTATCATATGGTGCTCGCGCGCTTGCAGCACCCCGGCTTCGGCCCCCGCATCTACCATGGCGTAGATTTCATCCGGGGTGATTTGTTCATCACGCTCGGTCGGCAAATTCAGGATATTAAAAATCAGATTGGACAAGCCATTGAAGACCCAGACCAGTGGCTTGAATAAGCGGACTGACAACATCATCGGTGTCACGATCATGACGGCGACCCGCTCAGGCGCAATCATGGCGAGTTTTTTCGGAATCAGGTCAGCAAACAGAATAAATAGGGAGGTGACGAATAAAAACGAAGTCAGAAAGCTGGCGGTATTGACCCAGCTATCATACCCAAATAGCGATTGAAATACCCTCTCCAGATACGGGGTCAGCGCCTGTTCACCCAGAATACCGCCCAATATTGCGACGCCATTCAAACCGATCTGAACCACGGTAAAGAAATGGCCGGGCTCCTGCTGTAACTGTAAGACCTTGCTGGCGCGCAGTTCGCCCTCCGCTTCCAGCACCTGCAATTTCCCTTTACGGGCGGCGGCCAGCGAAATCTCGGACATGGAAAAAAACGCGCTGATCACCACCAACAGGGCAATCACCAGAAAATGATCGAATAATGCCATTCTGACTCCTTTAAGACGGGACTGCTATTGCATCAGCTGTTGCATCATATACTATCGTGTTGTTTTTATGACCGATGCAACGGCGCAGCTACACCTGCTTCAGTAGCCCAACTTTGCTTACGTCCCGAGTGCGTTGTCCCCGTAATGCCGTTGGGCTTTGCGTCATATTGCCTGTTTCTTGCCCGCCTGGCACGGGTATTTTCTGAAAGCGTACTGAATGACTTCACCTACTGCACAGGATAGCGGTGCCCTGGCACCCAATGTCCGTTTTGTATTACTGACGGTATTTCTGGATATTCTGGGGATAGGCCTGATCATCCCGGTCTTGCCAGCGCTGGTGGCCACATTTCATCTGCCGGCGGATCAGCAGGCATACTGGTATGGGCTGATCGTGGCGGCGTACGGCCTGATGCAGTTTTTCTTTGCGCCACTGATCGGCGCGCTGAGTGACCGCTACGGGCGGCGTCCTGTATTGCTGACCTGCGTATTCGGACTGGGCCTGAATTTTCTCTTGATGCCGCTGGCTGCCAACGTGAGCTGGTTACTGCTGATCCGAGCGGTGGGCGGTGTTACCGCGGGCAATCTGTCGGTGGCCAGTGCCTATATCGCTGATGTCTCCACGCCGGAAAATCGCAGTAAGGCACTGGGTAAAATCGGCGCTATGTTCGGGCTGGGCTTTATCTGTGGCCCGGTCATCGGTGGCGTGCTGGGGGAAGTCGATGTGCACTATCCTTTCTTCCTGGCCGCTGCGGTATCGATGGGCAATGTGTTATACGGTTACCTGGCTTTGCCGGAGTCGCTGCTGCAGACCCACCGCAAACCGTTCACATTCAAGTCCGCCAATCCTTTTTCTGGTTTGCTGGGTCTCGCACATCTGCGTGATGTCGGTGGCCTGATCTGGGTCTATGCATTGTTCAATTTTGCCCAGTTCACGCTGCAAACCACCTGGGTATTATCGACGCAGCTGCGTTTTGGCTGGACGCCGCTGCAAAATGGACTGTCGCTGTTTATGGTCGGCGTTTCTGCTGTGCTCATGCAGGGCGTGTTTCTGGGGGCGTATACCAAGCGGGTCGGTGATGAAAAAGCGGTGCAATATGGCTTGATGTCCTCTTGTGTGGCGTTGACCTTGTACGGGCTGGCGACCGAAGGCTGGATGATGTATGTGTTGATACTGTGTAATTTGCTCGCGTTTGCTGCAGGGCCCGCCTTACAGGCGATTTTTTCCAGGGCGGTCGATGCCGGTTCTCAAGGCATGGCGATGGGCTCTTTAAGCTCCCTGGCCAGCGTGATGAGTGTTACCGCTACGTTGGCAGGCAATAATTTGCTGGGCTATGTCAGCCATGCGCCTCAGCATAGCTGGACACTGGGCGCGCCGTTTTTCATGGCGGCAGCGGTACAGCTGCTGGCCTTGTTGCTGGCAACCCGCTATCTGCGTCGAAAGCGTGTCGTAGCGAGTGCATAAACGCGGTTTCGCTGTTTGACATATATGCCGAATGAGTGAAGAAAAGGGTGAGATTTAGATAATTTTTTGACATAAATAAGCGAGCTCGCCAGAATGTTCCGCCTATTTATGTCTTTTTGAACAAAATGCCGATCAAGTCTGATTTCCCCCATCTCCGCCAGTGGGGCTGGCTGGTCTGTTTTTTATTGCCTGGTTTGCTGACTGCGTGCTCCAGTCCGTATTCCCGTTTGCATTACCAGTCGGATTGTTCCGCTACGTTTGCCCAGCAAGCGATCAACTGGAGTTTTATCCATCAGGTGCCTGGCGCTAAACGACAATGGCTGATCGACCCCAGCGGCATACAGACCCAGGATGAGGCGATCCGGGTAGCCAGCACACTCGCACCCCTGTTTTTGCTGGATAGTTACGCGATCAGGCCGGAGCCGGTTTCCGGTTATGACGCGGCTTCGGCATACAGAACTTTATTCACTGCCAAAGGCGCGGCAACGCCATTTCGCGCCGGACCGTTTCCGGGTGGTGACACGAAGATGCAGCGCAGCGGTTTCAGCCGCGCTTATGACTGGCAGTTTGTGAGCCCGAATGCACTCCATGTCTCGCTCGACTTTTTCGATAAAGACGCGCAACAGATATACACAGATCGCATCGTTCTGCTTGGCAGGGATAGTTTGTGGCAGTTTGACGGTTATGCCGATACCGGGCGCACTACCCGGCCGTATCAGGCGCGTAGCAGTTATTGCAGCTTATAAGGCGTGAGCGTGGCAGCGTTTAGTCAGCAAGACGAAAAAAAAGCGGATCAGCCGATCCGCTTTTTTGTTGGTACAGCTGGATTTCAGCGCACGTTCATTTGCTGAGGATGACGGTCATGCATCGCTTCATAGTCCACATCGTCGACCGGAGTAGGTGCATCCAGTTCCGCATTGAGGGTTTGCATATTCACGTCATTGCCCCATTTGCCAACCACGATGGTTGCGACACCGTTACCGATCAGATTGGTCAGTGCACGTGCTTCTGACATGAAGCGATCGATGCCCAGTATCAGCGCCAGGCCAGCTACCGGTATGCCGCCAACTGCCGACAAAGTCGCTGCCAGTACGATAAAGCCACTGCCTGTGATACCTGCTGCACCTTTGGACGTCAGCAGCAATACCGCCAGCAAGGTCAGCTGCTGCATCAGTGACATTGGTGTGTCCGTTGCCTGTGCAATAAATACCGCCGCCATCGTCAGGTAAATTGAGGTGCCATCCAGGTTGAATGAGTAACCGGTAGGGATCACCAGACCCACCACGGATTTTTTCACACCCAGTTTTTCCAGCTTGGCGATGATACCTGGCAGTGCAGATTCAGACGAGGAAGTGCCGAGTACGATCAGCAATTCTTCTTTAATGTACTTGATGAATTTCCAGATGCTGAAGCCATGCACAGCGGCGATAGTGCCGAGTACTACAAAAATAAACAGCAGGCAGGTCACATAAAAGCTGGCCATGAGATTCGCCAGCGACAGCAGCGAAGCGATGCCGAACTTACCAATCGTGAATGCCATCGCACCGAAAGCGCCAATAGGAGCGACTTTCATGATGTAGCCGATGATCACGAACAGCACATGGGAGAATTTTTCGATGCAATCAAAAATCAGGGTGCCACGGCCACCAAAACGGTGCAGTGCGAAACCAAAAAACACGGAGATCACCAGTACCTGCAGGATTTCACCTTTAGCAAATGCGTCGACAAAAGTCGTCGGTATCATTGCCATCAGAAATTCCACCGTGGTCTGCATCTTACCGGGCGCTGTATAGGTCGCAATTTCTTTGGTGCTAAGGGTGTGCGGGTCGATATGCATGCCTGCACCGGGTTGCCAGATATTGACGACCAGCAGACCCACAATCAGCGCTAAAGTACTGACAACTTCAAAGTACAACAAAGCCATACCGCCAGTCTTACCGACTTTTTTCATGTCTTCCATACCGGCGATACCCACCACCACGGTACAGAAAATAATCGGCGCTATCATCATCTTAATCAGCTTGATGAACGCATCACCAAGCGGCTTTAAGGATGCGCCGGTTTCAGGATAATAGTGACCAACCAGCACACCAATCACGATGGCTGAGATCACCTGAAAATACAGGGATTTATAAAAGGGTTGCGATTGCATGACTAGTCTCCGGATTGGGTATCATTTTTTTTGCCCGCCTGGCGGCTGACGACGGATAGGTAGATTACCGTCTTTTCACGATTATCGAAAACTGCTTGTTGCTTGACTATTGTGAATATCCACACTGAGGCTTGCGGCTACTACTTAGCTACAGGAAGCTATTCACCGAATTGGTGCAGTTTTCCTGTATTTTTACCACAAAAACGTTGTCAGGCGACTGCTTTGCGTGGTTTTTGGTGTGCGACAATTAAACCCAGATTGCGCATCGCTGCATCCAGCTCCTCGGAATAATGGGTGCCGCAATTAATCCTCAGGAAATGATCAAAGCGGTTGGAGTTGGAGTACAGCAGGCCGGGTGAAATCAGTATGCCTTGTTCCAGCGCGGCGTCGAATACTGCCTGAGACGAACAGTAGGCCGGCATTTCTACCCAGATTGAGACACCGCCATCGGGCATGCTGAAGCGTGTACCCTCCGGAAAATAGCGTGCAATCGCTTCGGCCATTTTTTCGCGTTGTTGTCTCAGCGTCACACGCAATCTGCGCAAGTGGCGGTCGTAATGCGTCGATTGCAAAAATGCTGCCGCCACTTTTTGCGACAACTCTTCGTTATAGCGGGTCTGTGCGTATTTGAACATGTCGACCCTGGCTTGCCAGCGTCCGGCCAGCATCCAGCCTATGCGCAGGCCCGGGGCCATGATTTTATGCAGCGAGGCGCAGTAGATCACATTGCCGCTTTTATCCCAGTGTTTGCAGGCAGTCGGGATGTTGTCGGCGTTACATAAGGCGCTGTAGGAGTCGTCTTCGATCAGTGGAATATGCTGCGCCTCGCATAAGCTGACCAGCCTTTGCTTATGCGTGTCCGGCATGATGCTGCCCAGCGGATTTTGCAAATGTGGCACCACCACCACCGCTTTGATATTGTCATAAGTCTGCATCGCCAGTTCCAGCGCTTCGATAGAAATCCCGGTATGCGGGCTGGTCGGGATTTCCAAAGCTTTCATGCCCAGGCTTTCCAACACCTGCAGCAAGCCGTAAAAGGTCGGTGACTCAACCGCAATCACATCACCCGCGTGCGCGACGGCACGTAGTGCCAGATTCAGTGCTTCGATGCAGCCATGGGTGATCACCACTTCATCGGCGCGGGTGCTGATGCCTACGTCCAGCGCACGCTTGGCCAGCGCAGCGCGCAGTTCGCGGTTGCCGCCTGGTGATATTGCCTTGGTCAGCAGATAAGGATGCTGGCGCAGGATGCTGCTGGTCAGCTGACGCAATTGCTGATGCGGATACAGTTCTGGCGCACCAGTGGCGCGTGCCAGATTCACCTTCACCTGACGCTGACCCTGAGCAATGATGGCAGATACCCGTTCATGGATGCCGACAAACTGAGCCGGATCGATGCGCTTGACCGGCCTGGGTTCCGCGGCTGGCGCCAGGTTCATGCGGCGCGGCTGACGGACGAAATAGCCTGAGCGTGGCCGCGCTTCCAGCCAGCCTTGCGCTTCCAGATAGCGGCACATTTGCAATGCCGTCGACAGACTGATGTGATGCAACTGCATCAGCTTACGCACTGAAGGCATGCGTTCACCGCAGGCCAGGGTACCGGCCTGTATCGCACTCAGATAATGGTCGGCCAGCTGGCGGTAAAGAATGGGTGTGGACATGCTGAATTCTTCAAAAACTAAATTAAGTGGTGACCGTCGCAGATTGGCGTGCCTGCGTGACAGCGGGACTGACACCGGCATCATCAGGCTAAGCACGCTGCGGGCAAAGATACAGTTTGCGCTGATTCTGACAATAACAGAAGGAAAAATCGCGAATTGCTGCGATACAGTTTCTGCTTCTCTGTGCCTGTTATGCTGTGCCGCTCAGGCTTAAGCTGTGCTCACCATGCTCAGTCGGGGTTGAGGCCAGGAAGGATGAATACGATGCAGATCGAATTGCAGAACACACAGTGTTGGTATGGCTATCTGGAAAAAGGGACTTGCGTCAAGCTGCACAGCGGTCGCGCGCTGCTACGCAATCTCAGCGCGGAAATCAGCGGTGTACCGCACACCCTTATCCTGGAGCAGGATGTGCCGCAGGTATTAACACAGTCAGGCTGGATGTTGATTGCGGCGCAGTCGGCGCTAACCTGCACCTGTGAGCCGCCACCCGAGCATTCTTTGCTGCAATTTCTCAGGGACAGGCTGGCGGATACCGGATTACTGCGCCTTATCCGAAAAACTCTCTCATCAGGAAGTTTTCCAGCTCGGCGCTGTCCTGAGGACGGGCCGACAGGGTGATCACTTTACCCAGGCGGCGTGATTCCCAGCTGAAGTCGCCCTGATAATGGGTGCGTATCAGCTCTATCATGCGTCTGACCATGGCCAGCTCGACGTTACCCCCCAGCCCTGCGTCGACTTCGATCACCTGCTTCCAGCTGCTGCTGGAATTCGGACGCCAGCCCCGGAAAGAGAAGGTACCGACCCGCGTGCTCTTACTGAGTATCTGGAATACGCCATTGGTTCCGTCGCGGCCAGCGGCTTGTTGCATACTGCGTCGCACATTGGCTTCCGCCACTTCCTGCGGCGACATACCGCGCCCATTCTGGGAAGACGAGCTTTCTTGTGGCGTATTGTCTTGCTGTGCCTGACGTTTGGCACGTACCGCATTGAGCATGGCCATCATGTCTTCAGCAGGTGCCGCCTGCGCCACGGGTGGCGGGGTTTGCGCGATCGGTGCCGGCGCTTCCACCGGTGGCACTGGGCTGGGCAGATTGGGTGTCTGTCTGGTTTTGGGGATGCTGACTGGCGGTTTGGCTTTGGGCTCGGATTTCTTAGGCGCTGCCTGTTTGGCCTGTACCACCTTATCCATGATCAGCATCATGGGGGTATTGGAGGCAGCGTTATCGCCCTGCTTTTTCTTTTTTTCCAACTGCATGTGCAGCAGAAAATACAATAACACCGCGTGCATCAGCACCACTAACAGCAGACCTGTCATGCTGGCCGGACGAAAACGGATGTGCAGATGCACTTCGCCGGGCTCTGCAATGTCATTTTCAGGTGCTTCTATACTGAACTTCATGGATAGCTGGATTTCATGCACGAATCATAGAGCTCGCAAGCATACAACAAACTTTACTTGTTTCTGTAACAAAGATGCTGGTCCCGGCAGATGCGTCTTTGAGCACCGTCGCAAGAAAGTGTAACAAAGCATGACATTTGTTGCGACGGCAAACGCCATGTTCCGCTATGAAAACTGAATAAATTCAAACCGAATATTTCAGACTGGCAGGGAATTGCACGGATGGGCAATAGGAAAGCGGTCTTCTTTCTACTAAGATAGACACACTCATTAATCAGGATGTACCCAAAATCGTTCCGCCAGCCGTATGGCTTCTTGTCATACCCGCGCCATGATTGACTGGAATAATTTTTGCCTGAATTCTCATATTGAAAAAAAGGTAGCGCCATGCCAGATGAAGTGGTTGACATATCAGCAATGACCGAAATACGTATTGCATCGCCAGCAGACGGAAAGCCCGAAATAGCCAGTACCTCCAATTTACCTGTCATCGCTGCAACAGCGGCTGCCAGTCTCGCACTGACTGCCTGTGGCGGCGGCGGGACAGGTAGCAGTGATAGCGGTGGTAGTGGCAGCACTCCGCCGGTGACACCACCTAAAGCTTTGACGGAGGCCGAAGCGGCGCGTTTTCTTGCTCAGGCTGCCGTCGGCATTACACGCACTCATATCGCCAGAGTACAGGCTATCGGTTACTCGGCCTGGATCGATGAACAAATCGCGCTGGCACCGTCGACCAGCCGCTGGGACTGGCTCAAAGCCAAGGGCTTTGATGCCGCGACCAATATTTTCACGCAAAATGGTTTTGACGGTGCTGTCTGGGGCAAACTGATTTCTTCGCCGGACACCCTGCGTCAGCGTGTCACGCAAGCCTTGTCCGAAATTATCGTGGTGGGAATAGATGGTTTGGTTGGCGCGGGCTGGCAGTCTTTCTCGGCAGCGGCTTATCTCGATATGCTGGAGGCGAACTGCTTCGGTAACTTCCGCAGCTTGCTCGAGTCCGTCTCTACCAGTGTCGCGATGGGACAGTATCTGACTTTCCGTGGCAATACCAAATTCAATGCCAAGACAGGCGCGCTGCCAGACGAAAATTATGCGCGTGAAATTATGCAGTTATTCACTATCGGCCTGGTGCAACTGAATCTGGATGGTACGCCTAAGCTCGGTAGTAACGGCGCGCAGCAGGAAACCTATACGCTCGACGATATCACCGGTTTAGCGCGGGTATTCACAGGCTGGGATTTTGATCTGAGTACCAGCAAAACCGATACGCCGGATTTCGCCAAACGTCCGATGACACAAGTCGCGGCCAGGCACGAGACTGGAGAGAAAAAATTCCTGGGCAGTACTATTGCAGCAGGAATGGACGGCGTGCAAAGCCTGAAAGCGGCACTGGATATCATTTTCGTGCATCCGAATGTCGCGCCTTTCATCAGCAAACAATTAATTCAGCGTCTGGTCACCAGCAACCCTTCGCCTGCTTATGTCGCGCGGGTAGCAACCATCTTTAATAACGATGGAAACAATGTGAAAGGCAATCTGGCCGCCGTGGTGAAGGCGATACTGTTGGATGACGAGGCGCGTAATGCGGCAAATCTCAGCAGCGCACAATTTGGCAAAATCCGCGAGCCTATTTTCCGTTTTCTGGCCTGGGCCAGAGCATTTAATCTGCGTACTGTGAGCGACCTTTGGAATGTCGGCAATACCAGTGATCCTTCGACACGACTGGGACAAAGTCCTATGCGTTCGGGGTCGGTATTTAATTTTTTCCGGCCGGGTTATGTACCGCCTAACAGTCCCGTTGGCGACGCGGCACTGGTTGCACCAGAACTGCAAATCACCAATGAATCCACGGTGGTTGGATATGTCAATTTTATGCAGCGCATGGCATCGCAGACCAATACGGATCTGGTTGCCGATTACAGCAGTTTGCTTAAGCTGGTCAGTGACCCGGCCGGTCTGGTCAAGGAACTCAATCTGGTGCTGGCTGCGGGTCAGCTCAGTGATGCGACTGTCAGTACGATTGTGTCCGCAATCGGTGGCATGGCCAGTGAAACCGATGCCCAGAAAAACAACCGTATCTATGCAGCATTAACCCTGGTGCTGGCTGCTCCGGAATTTATAGTTATTAAATAAGCGGATTGATGCGAGAGCGTCACGGTGACTTGCAGGCTTGCTCGCTACGAGCGCCAGACTTTACCGGGATGCTTTTGCTTCAGTCCTGATTAGGAAAAATCATGACGAAACCGACTACCATGAATGCCTCGCGCCGTGCTTTTATGCAGCGTGCTTCCGCCCTGTCTGTGGCCGGTGTGGCGACGCCCTGGGCACTGAATCTGGCGGCCTTGTCCGAAGCGTCTGCTGCGACTGCGAGCGATTACAAAGCCATCGTCTGTGTCTTTCTGTATGGCGGCAATGACTATGGCAACACCTTAGTGCCTTACGATACCAGTGGGTATAACGCCTATCAGGCTTTACGGCCTACGCTGGCCTATGCGCGCGACGCCTTGACCCCGACGGCGCTCAAGCCCGTAGCGGATCCAAAAGACAGTGCTGGCTTCAGCCATCAGTATGCGCTGGCACCGGGACTGGCGCCTTTACTACCTGTCTTCAATGCCGGGAAACTGGGCGTGGTGCTGAACGTGGGTACCTTGATACAGCCAACTACCAAGCTCCAATACACCAACAAAAGTGTGTTGTTACCGCCTAAGCTGTTTTCGCATAATGACCAGCAATCCGTGTGGCAATCTTCGGCCGCCGAAGGTGCGCGTTCCGGCTGGGGTGGACGCATGGGTGATCTGTTTCAGTCTGGTAACGCAGTTTCCACATTTACCTGCGTGAATGTATCTGGTAACGCGGTGTATTTATCGGGAAAAACAGCAGTGCAGTATCAGGTGTCAACGAGTGGATCCGTGCCATTGTCTGCTTTGCAGTCACCCTTATTTGGTTCGGCAGCCTGCTCGAATGCCTTACGCAGCCTGGTTACGCAGAGCCGGACGCATTTACTGGAAAACGAATACAACCGTGTGACTAACCGTGCGATTGATGCCAATGTGACCCTGACTGCTGCACTGGCATCGGCACCGGTATTAAAAACCGTATTCCCGGCCAAAAATAGTCTGGCGGATCAGTTGAAGCTGGTGAGTAAAATGATTTCGACAGCGTCCACGCTGGGCGCGAAGCGCCAGGTGTTTTTTGTATCCATTGGTGGTTTCGATACCCATGATGGCCTGGTCGATAAACATCCTGTACTGATGACGCAGGTTGGTGACGCGATGGCTGCGTTTTACAACGCGACGGTCGAGTTGGGCGTGGATAGTCAGGTCACGACTTTTACTGCCTCGGATTTTGGCCGTACATTAAGCGGTAATAATGATGGTTCTGATCACGGCTGGGGCAGTATGCATTTCGTGATGGGCGGTGCCGTCAATGGACAGCGTTTTTACGGCACGTCGCCGGTGATTGCGTCTAACGGTCCGGATGATGTGGGACAAGGCCGTTTATTACCAACCACCTCGGTCGATCAGTACGCTGCGACACTCGGTAAATGGCTAGGCGTATCGGACAGCGATTTGCTGATGTTGTTACCCAATCTGGCTAACTATAACGTCAGCAGCCGCAATCTGGGTTTCGTTTAAGTCAGTTTTTTTGGCTTTATTGTGAAGCAGCAGGCTGGCTTAAACCCAGCCTGCCCAGCCGCATAGCGCACCGGCTGCCAGCAGCCACAATAAGTGCAGCCGGGTACGCCAGACGATGATGGCGGAGAGCCCGGTAATCAGCCACAGTGGCCAGTCATACTGTACATCATGGTGGGTACTGCCCATAATCCAGCCAGTCGCTATCAGTAAGCCTATCACTACCGGTGCCATCCCAAGTTTGAAGCTACGTACGGCCAGCATCTCGCGGTTGGCATGTCCCCAGCGTGCCGCAACATAGGTCAGGGTAGCACTAGGTAGCAGAATACCGCTCATCGTGACCAACACACCAAGCAAACCGGCCCACATGCTGCCGGTATTCAGACCCACATGCCAGCCCATCAGCGCCACAAACAGGACATTCGGTCCCGGGGCAGCCTGAGCTATCGCGACCGAGGCATTGAACTGCGCGTCGCTGAGCCAGCCCTGCTGATCCACCAGATAGCGATGCATATCGGGTAAGGTCGAGACTGCGCCGCCTATCGACAGCAGCGACAACATCAGATAGTGACCGAGCAGACTGAACCAGTCATGCCAGTGCAGCTGCAGTGTCAGCAAGGGTGCGGCGGCGCTCATGGCTTCCTCATGATATGGTAGACCCAGAACCAGCAGGTGCCGCCCAGCACCAGCAAGACATAAAACAAAGGAATGCGTATCCAGGCAACGCTAATAAAACATAGTGCGGCCATGCTGATGGCTTTCGCTCTGCCCATAGGATGTAGTCTGAGTGCGGAACTTAATTTCAGACCGGTCGCGATAATCAGACCAGCCGTGACTGCACTCATGCCGCGTAATGCGCCGATGACTTGTGGATTTTGAGAGAAATGCGAATAGACGATGGCGAGGCACAGGACGATGATCAGCGGCACGGTCAGCATACCGGCCAGTGCGGCTAGCGCACCGCGTAGCCCGAAGTAACGGCTGCCTATCATCATCGACAGATTCATCACGTTTGGACCGGGCATGATTTGCGCGACCGCCCAGTCCTCAACAAATTCTTCGGTCGTAAGCCAGCGTTTACGCTCTACGATTTCCCTTTGCACTACAGCGAGTACACCGCCAAAACCCTGCAGCGCAAGCCAGGTAAAAGAAAAGAACAAATCTGCCAGTGAGGCAGGACGCGGTGTTTGGGGGGTGAGGGCTGGATCAGACATGGCAGTACCTGTAAGTGTAGCCCTATATTAGCAGAGCTTAGGTTTCAGTCTGCTTGCGAACACTACGGTGGGCACGGATGCGCGCCCGCCATTCACCCAACACGGTCAGTGCCTCCTGGAATTCACGTTCGATCAGATCGGCTTCTGAGTCCGTGATCACGCCATCGAGTAAGGCTGTCGAGACGGCTTCTGCCACATCACCAACCCGACTCATGACACGGCACACGGTTTGCGACAAGTCGTCGTCGCTGACTGCGCTGGGTTCTGGTACGACGAAGGCGGCCAGACCATGGCGGCCCAATAAAGCATGCAAGGGAAGATGTGACTCTTTGACACCAGCTTCGTGGCAGTGCTCTATAATGACAGACAGCTCTTCGAAAGACGGGTAATGTGATTCTATGCCCGGGGCGAGCTTATTGCGCAGCACATTAACCGACATTCCCATGCGCGCAGCGAGGGCCTCTAAGCCACCAGGATAAGCGCGTGCCACTTTATACAGCGCATCATGCTGGTTCATGTCCGAATATTTGCGGGTCATGGTGAATCCTTTAATTTATTACCGATGAACTTGTTGATCGTGCTCACTATCATGCGTTGCAGACAGTGATACGGGATTGTACAGATTCGTTAGCAACTTCTCCATATACGAAAGACCATGAATTCATACCGACAAAAGATTTTGGTCGTCATCTTGGCAGCGCTGCTGCCGCTGACCAGCATAGCGGCATCCTCCAGTGGACGATCAGGCGGCTCTTCTTCTGGCATGCGTGGTGGTTTTTCGTCGCAAAAACAAGCTGTGAATAAAGCGCCTGCACGGCAAACGAATTCTTCTTTCGGCAGTTTCAGCCAGAATAAAGACAGTGCCGCCGCACCTGCCGGTAATTCCCGCTCCGCCATGCAACGTGATATGGATACCACTCAGGCGCGCAGCAATGCATTGAAGAATATGGATGCACGTGAAGCACCATCCCGTCAGGCCAGCAATGCGCCCGACTATCGCTACAACAATAATCAGAACAATCCGGCTTCGCCTGGGTATGGCAACGCAGGTGGGAATAACAATGCCTTTGGTAACAGCGCGCGTCAGCCTGGCTATGGGTATGGTTCACCACAAAACCAGCCAGCTCAGGCGCAGCAACAAGTCTATTCTCAGCCCCCTGTGGTTCAGCGTAATAATTCTGGCCTGATGACCGGTGCGGTTGCGGGCATGGTACTGGGCAGCGTGATGAGTCATGGTCACGCCAATGGCAATCCTCAGCCTGCAGCTACCCGTAGCAATCAACAGATTTTTGAACCCCTGCCGGATGCAGGTACTGTGTCCCCTGCACCGCAAGCAGACAATAGCATCAGCGTGTCTGAGGCCACCTCAGTGCCGGCAGTGCAACCATCCGCGCGTACTGACACTGTGACGCCGCAAGCAAGGGCCAATGCGGGCATGGGTGCAGGTGGCGTATTCGTGATTCTGCTGTTACTAGGCATCTGCGCCTGGGCCGGGCATCGTATCTGGCGCAAAATGAATGAAAACAAACAGGAAAAATCTGTTCACTACAGCTTAGGAAAGGGTTAAGTCATGGCATGGAGAGACGCCTATCAGTATCTGGGTAAGATGTTTCAGTCTTCCGGTAAGCCGGATTCAGCCGGGCAGCAACATGAAGAGCAGAATCGTCAGGATGCCGGTCTGCCGCTGGCAGCCCGTATAGGCAGTATCGTTCATCTGCAACAGACGCCGCTGATCCGGGCCCAGGCCATGGGTTCTCTGATCAGTTTGCCGGATGCTGATGAAGACCGTATCGTCGCGATCAGCCGTGTACAGTTTGCGATGCAGGGCAATGTCTACCGTTATTACTTGTCCACCAGCGAAGAAGGGGTGGAGAAATTCATCGAGCTGTATTGTGCACATGAGCAGGAAATCAGTGAGCTGCGTTATTGCAGCCGCCTGACCCGCCTGATACCGGAAAGCACGGAAGACCAGCAAGCTTACACCGGTGAACTTGGCTATGGCCTGGGTGACCGCAGCTATACCTTGTGGCGTGCACAATTGCAGGATATGGGCTGGAGTGCAGCTGATCTCGATACCGTATTTGCCGATCAGGAAAGCATTAGCTATGAACGTGAAGCTGGTGATGCCGGATTAGATTTTGTTGCACCTTATCGCGGTAAAGAAACCCGTATCGACGACGCGCAGGGCCAGCATGGTTTGCAGCAGGATATTGTGTTCATGCCCTATGGCCGTGTATTGCCGGCGGATCAGCAAGTGCACGAGCAGTTACTGATCACCACGGAGATGATACGTTCTGTGAATGGTGATCGTCAGCAACGAGGAATATACGTCGATTTCACGATAGCGCTGGCCATAGAGCCTGAGCGTTTATCGATACAGTAGCACCCTGCATACACAGGTTAATTTTTACCCTCAGGACTGACGCTTACATCGCAGTTTGCGTACAGCCCTCACTCTCTGAAAGGAAGTAACATGAGCAATTTAAATGGCTGGGGTTTAACCGCACGTCTGATTTCCAAACATTTTGGTGCACTGGGTGACCGGGTTTCCGAAGCCATCGCGAATTTTGATCCTGAGACAGCGACCGAAGCTGATCGCGACCGTCTGGCCGTGACCCTGCGTGAAACTGCGCAGAAACTCGCTTCGGCGCGTTCTGCTTTCGATAAAGAACATGGTGACGTGGTGCGTTTGCGTGAGTTGATCGCGAACGATGAAAAAGCCGCACTGACGCTGGCAGAACGTCTTGCCGCTGGCAAAATTTCAGAAGCTACCGTAAGCCTGTTCTGTGACGAACTGGAAGCGAATAAGGCGCGCTTACCTATCGAGATTCAGGAAGAAGCCGATGCGCGAGAATACATGGACGAGTTACAGAAAATCGTCGATGCATTGTCTAAGCAATTGGCTGATTTTGATGCTGCCGCTAAAAAAGCGCTGCAGGAACTGGCGGCTGCCAAGGCACAGAAAGACTTACAGCAATTGCGTATGGAGAGACAGGAGCAATTGTCCAGCCTGAGCAGTATGCAAACGCACTCCACCGCACTCAATGCCCTGACCCGCCGTGCACAATCAGTCAGCAATGAAGCGGCAGGTCTGCGCATCGTGGCTGACATCGCACAAAAACCGCTGGATCAGGCGGCAGAAATCAATGCGATCCGCCAGTCCGTTGCACAGGCAGATACGGCTGGTGAAACCGCCTTACAGCGCCTGCAGCGTTTATCAGGTGCCAAGCCAGATGCAGCTTAAGCGTTGTTACGCAGATGCTGAACGCAGGCTGAGTGCTTGCAAATAACGATCTGCCTCACTGACTTCGCTGATCACCAGAGCGAAGTCAGTGACGGTGCGCGCTGCACGTTCCAGCAATTGAATATCTGCTTCGTGTTGACGCGCGACATGCGGATCTTCGAGAAACAGGATGCGGCGTATTTTGCGTTCCAGCACCAGTTCAGCCAGCTGCGCGTCGCCGCCTAAAGGGCCGGAACGATACGGATGCACCCAGGCAGGCAGCTCTGTTGCTTTGAGTCGGCTGGCGGTTTGATTTAATAAACCACCCGTAGTGCCAGTCGCATAGCGACAGGCAAAGCGATCCAGGACCGCAAAATGCTTTTCCGCCAGTGTCAGCATTGCTGGTTTGAGCGCATCATGCGCAATCAGAGCGATGCCTTCCCGCTCCAGTTGAAAGCGCGCATCCAAGGCCGGGTTGCTTGTTTTGCCAAGCAGGCAGGCTTGTAGTTCCAGCCATTCCTGAGCGCTGGCCAGTGTCGCTAAAAAAGGCTTTTGATGGATCACGCACTGACGCTTCAGTGCGACGGCTTCCGGAAATACGGAGGAAGGATCGACCGGATCGATGAGATAGATGACAGCATCCACGGCACGTAGCGGATCTTCATCCACCACACGCGACACCAGTTTCATGAGCCCGCCTTCGCGACCGTAAGGAAAACGTTCGATAGCAGGGCATAGTGTGTCCAGCCCATGCTTGTGGATCGCATCCAGCGTGCGGCCAACGACCACGAATTCTATGTTCAAATAGGTGATCGCTGCCTGAGAACCCGTCAGCAGTTGTACCAGCGCAGATTGTGGATCGTCCTGATGGGAGCGATTAGCGATCAGGCCTATCCGGCGTTTTGGCATTGCAGCCGCAGAGCGAAGAACTTGCACACGGAACTCCGTAACAGTCAGTAGAGAAAGCATGCAGTGTAGCTTGAGATTTGCAACATTTGTGGCAACTGCCTACAATTCGTTACTGAAAGCAAGTACAGAGATATATGATTCTTAAAAGAAATGCGTACACTTTGTACACCATGTCAAAACGGGGTAGGCCAGCATGAAAAAAATGCGCCATCTTTTATTGTGCCTGACGATATTGCTCGCTTGTGGCAGCGCGCTGAGCGATGACGAGTTCGAGGATGATGAAAGCCTGCTGCAGCGCTGGGCAATGCTAGGCGATATGCAGGCACAAAATACACTGGGTTTGCTGTATTTGAATGGTGATCTGGGTTTTCAAAGTATAGAAGATGCCAAACTTTGGCTGAACCGCGCTGCGCTACAGGGGCATCCGGGTGCTCAGACGAATCTTGGACTGTTGTACCTGACTGGCGAGGGGAATGAGCGTGATGAGGGGAAGGCCCTGGAATTTCTGAATATGGCCGCGCGTCAGCAATTTTCTTCCGCGCAGATGATTATGGGTTTTTTGTATGAAAATGGACGCGGTGTCACCCAGAATTATCAACAGGCAGCCAGCTGGTATGAGGCTGCGGCCAATCAGGGTAACAGCAGCGCACAATATCACCTGGCGATGATGTATCGTGATAGCAGAGGTGTGCACCGGAACGAGGCCAAGGCGGCTTACTGGTTCCGTCAGGCGGCTGATCGCGGCATGTCGTCGGCCAGTTTTCAGTTAGGCATGCTGTATCTGTATGGCCAGGGCGTGGAAAAAAACCTACTGACCGGTTATCAGTATCTGCTGTCAGCCAGTTTGCAGATAGGCTTGAAAGCAATGGATAGCCGCGATCTGGTCAGCAGTGCGTTGACCGCTGAACAAATCGCCGATATTCAGGAAGAAACCCGCAACTGGCAGCTCAAACCCTGACCAGATAAGAACAAATTCTCAAATTCAGTCGCGCTGACAGCCGGTGAGCACAGAAAGCCCTGATACTCATCGCATTGCAAACGATCGAGTAAGCAGCGTTGCTGTTCAGTTTCCACACCTTCAGCGATCACTTGTTTCTGTAAAGCGTGGGCGAGATGCACAATCGCTGTCACGATAGCGACATCGCTGTCATCGTCAGGTAAATCATCCACAAAAGAACGGTCGATTTTCAGCTTATGAATCGGGAAGCGCTTCAGATAGCTGAGACTGGAGTAGCCGGTACCAAAATCATCGATCGACAAGCGTACACCCAGCTGTGACAAGGCTTCCAGTTTGCGCAGGGTTTCTTCGGCGTCACGTATCAGGACAGATTCGGTCAGCTCTAATTCGATACCATCCGCTGCAACATCATATTCTTCCAGCGTCTGCGCCACACTGCTGACAAAATTCGCCTGTTGAAATTGCAGGGCTGAGACATTGAATGCCATACATATCTGATGGCCGGCACGACGCCATTGTGCCGCCTGGGAAATGGCTTCACGCATCACCCAGTGACCGATAGCGACGATGGCACCGGATTCTTCCGCAATCGGAATAAACTGCGCAGGACTGATCTCACCCAGCTCTTCGTCATGCCAGCGTATCAGCGCTTCAGCACCAAATATCCGCCCGGTTTTCAGATGGATCTGCGGCTGGTAATGTAGCCGGAATTCCTGTCGCTCCAGAGCCTGACGCATGGCATGATCCAGCTTCATCCGTGACAACAGGCCGATATTCATTTTCTTTTGATAAAAACGAAAATCCGAGCGGCCACGTTCTTTGACGTGATACATCGCGCTGTCAGCATTCTTAATCAGATCCGCCATATTGGCGCCATCACCCGGGAACATCGCAATACCGATACTCGATGTGACGGTAAAGCTCATGCTGTCTAACAAGATTGGCGCGGTCAGTTCTTCCAGTACGCGGCGGGCACAGATTTCTGCGCCCTCTGCATTGGCTTCATGCAGCAACAATACAAATTCGTCACCGCCCAGACGCGCGGCGGTATCGACCTGACGTATGCAGTGCTTCAGGCGTTCAGTCACTTCGAGTAAGACGCGGTCACCGAAAGGATGGCCCAGCGAATCATTAATCTGTTTGAAGTGATCCAGATCCAGAAACAGTAAGGCGAAGGTCCCGTTTTTGCGGCTGGCAATCGTAATCGATTGTTTGATCCGTTCCGCCAGTAAGACGCGGTTTGGCAAACCGGTCAGCGCATCGGTAAACGCCAGCTCTTCGATGCGTTGTTTTGCCAGATGGGTTTCGGTACGGTCTTTGAAAAAACCGATGTAATGGATGGTTTTACCGTATTGATCCTGCACCCGGACCAGAGTGATCATGCACAGATAGGCATGGCCATTTTTGCGCCGATTCCATAATTCCCCTTCCCAGAAACCAGCGAGTTCCAGCTTTTGCAGGATTTGGTCGATCAGGTCTGCATTACTTTCAGATGAAAAAAACTCACGCGGCGTTTTGCCCCGCATCTCATCTTCGTGGTAGCTGCTCAGACGTTCAAAACTGGGATTGGTGGTGATGATGCGCTGATCGGCATCGGTAATAAAAATCGCATCAGTACTGGACTCAAATACCTTGGCCGCCAGTTGCAGGCGCGCTTCATCTTCCAGTTTTTGGGTAATGTCACGATAAGAAAAAACTCTGCCTATCGGTCTGCCTCTTGCATACTGCGGCAAGGTAACACGCTCCAGTATTTTTCCGGAGCGCAGTACCAGCACATCGGTTGCTTCCATCAGGGGAGAGCGTGTGATCGTCCCCAGACGCTCCGTATAATGCTCGGCATCGATCATGCACTTATCCATCCATGCATAGATCGCGGCATCGTCGCGCTGCGTCATGAGCTTATCGGGCAATCCCCACAATTCTGCAAACAAGTGATTGTAGCTGCGGATGCCACCTTCCATATCTGTCACCAGTATGCCGTCCGCCGTGGATTCCAGTGTGGCGCGCAATTCAGCGATCAGTTTTTCCAACTCATTTTCGACATGACGCTGATCAGAGTGATCGCAAATAGCGACTACGTACACAGAGCTGTCCATGCCGACTTTGACCAGACTGACCCGGCGTTCAACTTGCACTACGCTGTTATCGGCCCGGCGTAACAGGGTTTCAGAATAAATACTGTCGGATAAACCAGCTGCCACATCCTCCCAAAAAAACACATCTTCAGGTGCAGCCGCAATATCGATCACTGAGCTGCCGTGTAAGCAGTTTTCTGGCAATTGCAATATCTGATGTATCTGGCGGTTAGCCGCGATGATTTTCAATTCTATCGGGTCGACCAGAATGACTGCTTCCAGCATGCCCTCTATCAGTGCCTGAAGTTGATGTGGCTTCATATGCCTTCTCCCAGCGGTGCGCCGGCTTCCAGCCCACGCTCAAAGAAATAGCAAAGACGTTTGCGTGGCGACAGATAGTCGTAAGCCGCCTTCGGAAGTTGTAAGGGTTTCAGACTGCGATGTATACCCAGCTGCTTTTCATGTTCCAGATTGATCACCAGTGCGTCTTCGCGTGGCACACGGCTATCATGGATAATGACTTTGGGTTTGATCGGGCGGCTGGAATTCACCGATACCACCAATGCATAGCGGTCATCGGTCAGTTGTACCACTGAGCCTGGTGGGTAGATACCCATCATGCGGATAAAAGCCGTCAGTGTGGCTGGATCAAAGCGCGCCTTACCCTGGGTAAAAATCTGGGACAGGGCTTCATGGGGGGTGACTGCAAGTGCAGGATTAGACGGATTGCACAGATTATCGTAATGATTGACCAGTGCGACAATGCGCGCCAGAGGTGAAATTTTATCGCCGTTGACGCGGCTGGGATAACCGCTGCCATCGATAAATTCATGATGCTGGGCGATCAGTAACATCGCCGATGGGGTCAGTGCCATCTTACGTGCCAGCGCGACGCTATGGCTCACATGCTCATGGAAAAGCAGTTTTTCCGCATGGTTGAAATGTTCATCCATCCAGCGCAGACGGTCGGGCAAATTGACTTTGCCAATATCGTGCAGCAGCGCGCCCAAGCCCAGTTGCAGCATGTCGGCTTTGCTCAGTTGCATGGCTTTTCCCAGCAGCAGGGAAATCACAGTCACATTAATTGCGTGCAGCGAGGTTTTTTCACCAGCTTTTTCTGACAGCAAGCGTATTGCAGCTTCATCTTCACTCAGCACTTCACCCAGGAAGGCCTGAATTAATTGCTCCGTCAACTCCTTAGCCAGCTCAGGTTGCGCATGCACCTGTTCGTTCACTTGCCGCAAGGTCTGGGCCGCATGATTGAATTGTTTTTCACAGACTTGCAGGCTGGCCGCCTGGCTAGCCAGTAATTCACGGCGCAGTCTGGCAGCCCGGCTTTGTTCGGATTCCTGAGCAGCAGGGGTCAGGCGGTCATTTGCAGCCCCGACGGGTTCAGGCGCTGGCGTACTTTTTTCAGGCGCATAGCGCACTTGCTCCAGACCTAACGAACGTATGGTATTGATTTGTTCCTGGCTGCTGATTTTGAAATTACTTACAGGAAATGGATGGTCCATCCACCCCATATCCAGGTAGATAAACATCCCGATTCTAAGCAGGGATACATCAATAAACTGGGTCTGAATATCAGTCATAGTTCCTGCTGTACTCATCTTGTTTTAAGGCGGCATTCATCTCTTAAGAAAATGCTAAATAGTCTGAGCGCCCTATGTTACATCAAAGCATGGCAACAATTAGTACATTGCCATGCAGAATTGTTGTTCTGCAAGGAATGCGGCTTTCCGCACAAGATTGCCGCGTGCGACACGCAATAATCATTTTCATACAATAAGATGATTGTCCCTAGTCCTCACGCCGGCTACGGAATGCGAGCCACCCGGCGATCAGGGTAAAACTGATGACGATCGCAACCACGATCCAGAAACCAAATTCATGTTGTGCCAGCGGAATTCCACCTACGTTCATACCCAGCAGACCGGCGATGATATTGATCGGTAACGCCAGTACCGTGACGATAGTCAATACGAACAATGAGCGGTTATTTTGTTGGTTGACGCTGGCCGCAATTTCTTCCTGCAGCAATTTGATTCTTTCCTGCAAAGAGGCCATATCACTGAGTACCATCGCAAATTCCTCGGTGGATTGCCGTAATTCCTGAATATCGCTTTCGGCAACCCAGGCAGGTGGCTTCTGTAGCAGGCGGAATAAGGCTGCAGGTTCCGGCGCGAGCAACCTTTGCAAGCGCACCAACACGCGGCGTATTCCACCCAGATTAGCGCGCTTATGATTCAGACGTTCAGCCAGTAAATGGTCTTCGATTTCATCGACTTTGCGAATCACGGTACGGACGATGCCAATCAGCACATCAGCCTGATCGCGTAGCAAATGGATCAGTAAATCCGTTGGTGAATGAAAGCGCTCACCATGGTTGACCGCATGGCGCAAACGATCGACGGCTTTGAGTGAGGTGCGGCGGGTGCTGATCATCATGCCCTGATTCAGACATATCCACAGGGTGGCGATGTCTGAGGCTTCGTAGGAAAAATCATGCACGACGTCATTCACCACCGCGATCAGATGCCGGTCAGCATGCTCTATCCGGGTTGAGCGTGAGCCTTCATGCAGGGTTTCAAAAAATTCTTCGGGCGCTTCCGCATGTTCATGCAACCATTTTTCTGTTGACACATTGCTGAGATTGAAATGCAGCCAGATAAAGCTGCCATCATCCGCAAGCTGGCGCTGTTGCAGCCAATGTGCGGCTTCTTCGCTGGAAATCGCTTTACCCGCCTGATTGGCACAGAACAAATAGCCGCAAATTAAACCGGTCGCGTCCGAGCCATAAGAAAGGTGTTCCAATGCCATATCCAATTCCCAGCAGAAATGATCGTGATGGCAGCATTGTAAGGGCTTTGTTGTGCATGTTGTGCAATTCAGCATGCGCAAATTGAGGGCGCTATTCGCCATGCGCGGCGGAAAAGAAAACGGCAGCTTTGCAGCTGCCGTTTTTTTAAGCATGCTTAAACACTTCTAAGCATACTAAGGTCATCAAAGCTTTTGTATCAGTCTTCTGCGCTGGCCAGGAAGTTATACACAGCTGCACCTATCACGGCACCAACCACGGGAGCGACCCAGAACAGCCATAGTTGTTCCACCGCCCAGCCACCTGCATATAAGGCGACGCCGGTACTGCGGGCCGGATTGACTGAGGTATTCGTGACAGGAATACTAATCAGATGTATCAGGGTCAGGCACAGACCGATGGCGATAGGTGCAAACCCTTTCGGTGCGCGTGCATCCGTGGCGCCCATAATCACCAGCAGGAACATGGCCGTCATCACCACTTCAGTGACCAGTGCTGCAACCATGGAATAGCCGCCAGGCGAATGTTCGGCATAACCATTCAGCGCAAAGCCTGCGCTGATATCAAAGCCAGGTTTGCCGCTGGCGATCAGCAACAGTACGCCACCGGCCAGTAATCCACCGGCGATCTGAGCAATAATGTAAGGTAACAATTGCTTGCCAGGGAAGCGTCCACCTACCCACAAGCCCACAGAGACGGCGGGATTCAAATGACAACCTGAAATATGGCCAATTGCAAACGCCATCGTCAGTACCGTCAGACCAAATGCCAAAGATACCCCGTGCAAGCCTATACCCACGCCGGGAATAGCGGCCGCCAGCACTGCACTGCCACAGCCACCGAGCACCAGCCAGAAAGTGCCGAAAAATTCTGCTGCATATCGTTTCATGTCGATTCTCCTGTCAATTAAGTTCTTGGTGATACTGAGTCGTTCACCAGTTCCCGCATGCTAGGGCAGCAATCCTGATCGTGGCTGTTAATTTTTGTCAAAAATGAAATATTGGAATGTCATTTAACAATTCTTCATCGAAAAATTTCTCATAGGAATTGAATTAAATCCTGGCATCATAAAATACCTGATGGCTGGCGCTACGCTGGCCACGGATATTGCTGTATTTATTCAGACTAGGGTGGGTAGTACCAGTCGTGTAATTTGTCCAGATCAATTCCAGATCACAATAACTCACCAGTGCGGTATTCGCGTTATTGTTATTGGCTGCTACGCTGCGCGCATTTAGTGCGCGGTCCAGATCGAGGGTGTCAATGCGGTAGGCATCCGGATCCAGCTTATATGGCAGATCTGATTGCTCGTTGAAACTGCTGCCATCGTAGCGCGTACATTTCATGGTGACGCCGACAGCCACGTTATCCGGCATGCTGCGGCTGAACTGGACCCGCAGTTTGCCTGCACTGCGTGCCAGGGTGACAGGGCCAGCAGGATTCACGATGCTGAATACTGCTGGCAGTGTGACCATATTCGGATAGGCGGTACCAGCCCTGATGAAATTCACAGTGACGACAGGTTGTACACTCGCATCCGGGATTTGTGCGCGATATTTATAACGCGTTCCATCTATATCGCTAAGCATCACAGTCTGACCATTGGAGCTGGCGCTGAGCTGATCACCGCCGCTGGGGCGAACCACGGTCAGGAGGTTGGCACTTTGGCCCAGACCTCCATCGACCTGTACCACACCATTACGCTGCGTGACGATAAAATGCATGGAAATATCCTGCAAGCTCACATCCGCTGAGTCTTTGCAATTCGTCAAGGCACAGGCAATCCCGGCACCGAGCGCGTTTCCCATATCGTTGGCAATATCGGAGCCAATACCGCAGGCGCTCAGACTCAGCAGCATGCCCGCGATACCGCTTTGTTTCAGTAGGGATGTTGAATAGTGCTTGCGCATGACAGTCTCCTGGTGGCATTGAGGACTGTATCTGCATCACCGTAGACAGAAGCTGGCAATCACTTTCGGGATGAGCGGATGAGCCCTGATTATTTTCTGTTAATTTTAATAATAACAAAAAAATATCAGTCCATGTGTTTGTCTGGCAAGATTTTTTTTGACTCAGCTAGGCAAGGCATCCAGCCTGCCCGCCTCAGCCAGTTCACGTATCACTTTGACGGTATCGATATCCGCTTCCTGGTAAGCGGATTTACGGTAGTCGTTGTACATCTTGCTTTCCTGGTCTTGCGCCTCCGGCATGCCATCGTCATAGATAAAACGCAGGAACAGCCGCTGATCCTGTGGCTCTTCAATTTGCATACGCAATGTGGACGCGGTAATTTCACCCTGGGCTGGTACCGCGTAATGCACATGTTGCTGATGCTCGAAAGTCACGCTGTCACGCACTTCCAGCGCGCCGTACTTCAATGTGCGCTGCATGCTGACGTCACTACGGTCTGCGATCAGTGCCTCATCCAGGTAGGGAATAAACATTTTCGGCGCTTCGGCGCGCAGTATCAGTCCGCGCCACAGTTGTTCGCGTGTGATGAAGTAAGCGAGGGGGTTGAGCAGGTCGTTGATTTCGACCAGATGTTCAAATTTCATGGGTTGCCCTTTCAAGTTGGGCATAGTTTACCGGAGTTTGCGTTGCTGTATGTTGCGCTGTGCCTGAATCCAGGCACAGCGTTGTGCTTCAGGCCGCTGTACAAAATCCTGATGTTAACCCTGATTCAGCCTGCAGTCCGGGTTTTACGACTCTGAATTAACGCATCACCGGAGCCAAAATCCACTGGCGATTGCGCAGCCATCCACGCAAACACGGCAAACGCAGCGCAGGACTGGCGCAGGCGTGCCGGGTCGATTTTATCGAAGGTATCGTCAGCTGTATGATGCAGATCGAAGTAATCATCGGCCTGCATATCCAGACTGAAGCTGGCGGCACCCGCTTCGCGTAACACGCCCATGTCTGGCCCCGGATGGGCCTGATTGCCACCGGCATTGACGCCCAGTCCAGTCAGTACCTGTTGTATCTGGCCGACTACCGCCAATGCGGCTGGGCGCACATCGGAACGCAACATCTTGACCGGTCCCTGACCCGAATCGGCTTCTGAGGCAGCCTGGATGCGGCTGATCTCATGGCGATGTGCGGTATGGTATGCGCGGCCGCCGATCAGGCCCTGCTCTTCATTGGCATACAACACCACACGTATGCTGCGGCGTGGCCGCAACTGATGACGCCGTAAAAACTCCGCCGCACCCAGCGTGATGGCGCAGCCTGCACCATCATCGACCGCACCCGTGCCCAGATCCCAGGAATCCAGATGACCACCGATGAGCACATAGTCATCCGGCTGCTCACTGCCGCGCAATTCACCGATCACGTTATACGAGGTGAAGTGACCACCCATCGCCGTTTGTATGCGCAAATCCAGCCGCACCGGCTCGCCTCGGTCCAGCATGCGCACTAACAGATCGGCATCGGGATTCGAGATCGCGGCGGCAGCAATGCGTGGTGCATCATCATCGTAATGCATCACACCGGTATGCGGCAGCCGGTGGCTGTCGGTCCCGACCGAGCGTATCACCAGTGCCAGCGCACCTTTACGTGCTGCCTCCGAGGCGCCACGCGAACGGCCCGCAGCGACCTCGCCATAGTCTGCCGATTTCTTTAATTTGTGGTCGATGAACACGATCTTGCCGTGTACTTTGGCCGGATCGGTATTTTTTAAGTCTTGCAGGCTGGCGACGCGTACGATGTCGGCCTGCACGCCGCCCTCGGGTGTCGATACGCTGTGACCCAGCGCAGTGACCTGTAAGCGGTGTGGATAAGGACTGATCACACTGGCTAGTTCCGACAAACGCTGCCAGACCGGATACTGCACCGGCTCTTTCCAGACCTTGTCCAGCCCTAACGCACGCATTTTGGCTTCGGCCCAGGCCACCGCACGCAGATCGGCTTCGCTGCCAGCCAGGCGCGCCCCGACTTCGGTGGTCAGGCTTTCCAGAATTTCATAGCTGCGGTTATCGCTGAGTGCATGCTCGCGTATCCATGCCGCAGTTTGCATCTCTGCTTCGCTGAGCCGTGCCGGACCCGCCGCTGGTATGGCGTCCGCCGCCTTCAGCAGCGGACTGAGGCTGACACCACCCAGCATCGTGAGTAAACCTGTGATTGCACGGCGACGGCCGGCCTGATGTTGCTGATCCATGTCATTCCCCTTTGTTGCCACCCGTTGCGTGGCGTTTTTTTTCGTCTTGTCAGGCTGATTGAGCGCTATTGCGCTGCTTAGTATCGGAATTCCGATAAGAGTTCCCGCTCTGGGCTAGAATACGTCGCTCAACCAGAAGAGCGAGTTATGTCACACGGATTAAATGCCCCCCAGCGCAATGCAGTCAACTACATGGACGGCCCATGTCTGGTGCTGGCCGGAGCCGGCTCCGGCAAGACCCGCGTGATTACCCAAAAAATCGTGAACCTGATCGAATTGCATGGTTACGATCCTAAACACATCGCTGCGCTGACCTTTACCAACAAGGCAGCGCTGGAAATGCAGGAAAGGATAGGCAAACTACTGGCAGAGCCACGCCAGGCGCGGCAATTGACGGTGTCCACTTTTCACTCGCTGGGCGTCAAAATTTTACGGCAGGAAGCGCAGGCGCTGGGTTTGAAAGACCGCTTTTCCATCATGGACAGCGATGATTGCTTTTCACTGGTACAGGATTTGGCGATCACCACGGACAAGCAATTGATACGCCGCATACAGACTGCCATGTCGCTCTGGAAAAATGCGCTGATCACGCCTGAGCTGGCGCTGCAGCAGGCCAAAGACGACGATGAAGCAACGGCGGCGCGGATTTACGCGAGTTATGTCGCCACCCTGTCGGCCTATCAGGCAGTGGATTTCGATGACCTGATACGCTTACCGGTCGAGCTGTTCCGCCACAATGAAGCGGTACGCGATAAATGGCAGCGCCGCCTGCGCTATTTGCTGGTGGACGAATACCAGGATACCAATACCTGCCAGTACGAACTGGTCAAGCTGCTGGTGACTGGCATAGGCAAGAAGCCCATGTTTACTGCGGTGGGCGACGATGATCAGGCGATCTACGCCTGGCGCGGCGCCACCATAGAAAACCTGAAAACCCTGCAAGTTGATTTTCCGAATCTGGAAATCATCAAGCTGGAACAAAACTACCGCTCCACCACCCGCATCCTGCAGGCAGCCAATGCGGTGATCGGCAATAATCCCAAGCTGTTTGAAAAATCCCTATGGTCAGAACATGGCTTAGGTGATCCCATCAAAGTGCTGGGCATGGCCGATGATGAACAAGAGGCTGAGCAGGTTGCGATTATGTTATCGGCACACCGTTTCGAGCGACGTGCCAAATTTTCGGATTACGCGATTCTGTATCGCGGTAACCATCAGGCACGTGTAATCGAACAGGCTTTACGACGCGAACGTATTCCTTACACCATCTCCGGTGGTCAGAGTTTTTTTGACCGCGCTGAAATCAAGGACATCATCGCTTATCTGCGTCTGATCGCCAATGAAGACGATGATCCGGCCTTCATCCGTGCTATTACGACACCCAAACGTGGCGTTGGTCAGGCCACGCTGGAAGTGCTGGGTGCGTTTGCCGGACAATGGCAGTGCTCCTTATTTTCTGCCGTGTTCAAAGGTGGCATAGAAGCGAAACTGACTGATCGCCAGCTGCGCCCTCTGCGTGAATTCTGTACCTTTATTAATCAGGTCGAGGCCCATGCCCATCGTGAGGGCCATGCGGAGCAATTGCTGGACGACCTGATGAAAGAAATTAATTACGAAGCCTATCTGTACGACAGCTTTGATGATCGTGCTGCGCAAAACAAATGGCAGAACGTGCTCGACTTTACCCAGTGGCTGAAAACCAAGGGCAGTGGCGGCAAAGACGGCACCGACGATCACCGCAGCCTGCTCGATTTGACTCAGATGGTCGCGCTCATGAGTATGATGGAAGGCAAAGACGAAGAGCCGGACGCGGTGCGCATGTCCACCCTGCATGCCTCCAAGGGATTGGAATATCCGCATGTATTTCTGGTCGGCGTGGAAGAAGGCATACTGCCGCATAAAGGCGACAGCGACGCCCCGATAGAAACCCTGGCCGCGCGCATAGAAGAAGAGCGCAGGCTGATGTATGTTGGCATCACACGCGCCCAGCGCAGTCTGCATGTGACCTGGTGCAAAAAGCGCAAACGCGCCGGTGCACCGGTACATTGTGACCCGTCGCGCTTTATCAAAGAAATGAAATTGGATGAGGGCGATGCCCCACCCAAAGAAAACGAGATACTCACGCCCAAAGAAAGACTGGCGAATCTCAAAGCCCTGCTCAGTCAGCCCAAAGATACCAATCCGTTGTAAGCCGCAGGATATGAACCATACTTCATCAGGCAGGTAACACCATGATATCAACTCTCCCATTGTTGCGTCGCATATCACAAGGTTTGGCTGCGGTCTGTGGCAGCCTGCTGATCGCTGGCAGCGTGCTGGCCGAAGGTGCCAGCCGCACACCGGAAAGCCCGGCCAAGGGCGTGTTATGGGAAGTCGTTCAAGGTGGGAAAACCGCCTATCTGTTTGGCTCGGTACATCTGGCTAAAAAAAGCTTTTATCCTTTTCCTGAAGCGGTACAGCAAGCCTATCAGCAAGCCGATACGCTGGCTGTGGAGGTCGACAGCAGCGATGCCCAGGCCAATCTGAAAGCCATGCCTTTGCTGATGTACAGCGGTGGCGACAAACTGGAAAACCATCTGCAAAAATCGACCTGGGAAGACTTGCGTAAAACCGTAGGTGCTGCCTCCGCGCAGTTCCAGCCATTGAAGCCCGCCATCGTTGCGACCGGCCTGATGATGGGCGTGTTTTCTCAACTCGGCTATGACCCGCGTCTGGGCGTGGATTTGCATTTCATCGAGCGTGCCAAAAAAGATAAGAAAACCGTGGTCGAACTGGAGAGCATGGAATTTCAGGCCCAGGTACTCGGTGGACTCAGCGATGAAGAAGGCGATGCCATGCTGGCACAAACCCTGAGCGCGATGAAAAACGGTGAAGCCCTGCGCGATACCCAGTTCATGATCGACGCGTGGAAACGTGGTGATGCCGAGACCCTGGCCACTATCATGGAAGACATCGCGAATAAAGACGAAGGCTCGCGCAAAACCATGAAGTCCTTGCTCGACGACAGAAACCTGCCCATGGTTGAAAAAATCCTGAGCATGATGGACAGTGGAAAACGCCTGTTCATCGTCGTTGGCGCCGGCCACCTGTCCGGCAAAAACAGCCTGACCGATTTACTGCGTCAACGTGGGGTGCAGGTGAGGCAGATTAAGTAGGCAGATGGTACTTTTGAAGGGGGCTTACGTTTGTAAACATTATTCTCAGCATGAATATTCCACGATCAGAGAGAAAGTCCGAGATGTTCATAGGAGAGTGTGACGTTCAAACTTGGTCAGGTGCTGAACGTTGCCACGGCAAAGAGCCGTATGCACGCTGAAGCGCATCATCACCGGGGCTTAATTAAAAGCGACTATGCCGTTTCCGTATTCGGTGCTGGGTGTAAGAATTCAAACAATTTTGCAGTGGATGAGCTCATCCTCATCAAATCCATACACAGCACAGAGTCGGTGATAGCCATCAGCGATGATGACTTTGGCATTCGCTTCATCTCTGACTAATAGCAACGGTGACAGGCTGTTGCCTTTTCTGATTTTTTTCCTGTCTTTTTCTACATGCGAATTACTGACACCGAGCAAAGATAATTGGGAGGCTCTGAAAATATCTTTAGCCTTGAATTGGACGATGGCAGCATCTCTTAGTTTTGCAACCAGCTCCCTGGCCTTGTTTTCAGCGTAGATAATGCTGAGGTAGGATTCTGCAGCCGGGTAGTCATGTTCTTCCACTTCACTGAGCCACAGGATTTGCACAGTATTCTGGGATTCTTGCATCAAAGTTCTCCGTCATAGCCGGTGGTCAGTGCGCTTGAATCAGCTCTACTCCGCGCTGTTCAGTGCATCACATCCATCGTAGGATGAATTGGATTAGGAATGCAGGCTGGCGCCATTCGTGGCTGTGGCCTGCATGCCACGCTGGATCGTCGGGTTGGCTTACTTCACGACGCCGCAAGCGACGCGTGCACCGCCACCGCCCAACGGTGCAGGATGATCAGAATGGTTGTCACCACCGGCATGTACCATCACGGAGCGTCCGGCCAGATCGGCGAGTTTCAGGCGCGGTGCCAGCACAGGCTGTGTTGCATTGCCTGTGGCATCGACGAATAGCGGTGGCAGATCGCCTAAATGCCCGTCGCCCCAAGGTTCGCCATGCTTATTGCTGCCTGCCGGGTCCAGGTGGCCGCCGGCGCCCAGCGCAGGAATCAGTTTGCCGTCTTTTTCTTTGGTATCGCAGCTGGCGTTTTGATGGATATGAAAACCATGCAGACCTGGAGTCAGGCCACGCAATGTGGGTGTCAACACCAGCCCGTATTTGGTATCGACGGCAGAGATACTGCCTATGGCGGTGCCTACGCCTTTTTCATCGACGATATTCAGGCTGATCTCTGTACGCGCGTTGGCGTTCGCAGCGGCGATTGACAATAGGGCGATCAGCGAAAGTTGTAATTTCATGTTGACTCTCCAGTGAGGTAACTACAAAAATTCTGGGTAAGCCGTAAGTCATGAACACTATTCTGAGCGTCATGAAATCTGGCGGCAGCTTGCATGATAGTGAAATATACGAAACCGCGCAGTGTATACCTTACAACAAAGAGAAAACAGGCTGATCCAGCTGTGTGCTGGTGCCATGCGCTGAAATTTCTCCGGGTGAGGGTTATGTGATGATTTTTCAGGCCGGATAGCAATGAAGGCTTGCCCCGTTGATACCGCCATCCATTACAATCTGCGTCCCGGCCTGACATCGGTGTCTGCCGGATATGGAAAGTCCCTCAACGACCGTGTGTCGGTCTTAATTGCAAAGTAGATGGAATGAAAACGGAAGTAAAGCGCTATCCTGACCTGCCCTGGGTCGTGCTGGAAGATATCCATGAGGCGGAAGCCTGGCTGGATTTGTATAACCGTGAGCTGCAGCAGCTGATACCGCCACAACAGCAGTCGCAGGGGCAGGGTGTGTGTCTGACTTTATTGCATGGCGGCGAGCTGTATCTGCACACCAATGGCGATGGCGATATCTTGCTCGACATGCTGCCGGAAGCAGCCTGGGTAGCACCGGTACTGAGCGCGATTACTGGTGTGCAGCCGCCACGTGGCCAGGTCTGGCTGATCGCAGCAGACCATTTGTTGCCGCTGGTGCTGGGTTTGAATAGTCTGATTGCAAGCACCCGTCTGGTGTTACAACATGATTTTGGTCTTCGCCGTCAGTTCTGAGCTGGCCTGACTAAGGCTGAACCTGCCTCACTGGCTGAACATTTTCTGGAATGCGTCGCTTTGTTTGAGTTTGATCAGGGCAGCATCCAGCTTTTGTAGTTTGTCCTGATTGATGTCATGGCGGATCGCAAAATGGATGTCGACGTTGGAGATGGGTTTGGACTGTACGCAGAACAGTTTCTCGGATTGGCTGGCCTGACCCTGAATTTCTGAAAAATAGTAGTGATTCAGGCTGGTTTCCAGTGCAGCGGGATGTAGATAACTGTAGTGAAAAAAACCATCCATGCGACCTTGCAGTAATTTCGTCATGCGGCCTGACAAACGGCTGGTGTCCTGTTCGACCTGAAACAGCTTACCCATTTGTTGGTCGACCGTTTCACCATAGCTGGTTCCGCGTACGACACCGATGCGCTTATTTGCTAAATCCTGCAGTTTTTCATAACGAAAATGGTTTTGACAGCGAGTGATCAGGTGTACCCGTTCGGTATAGACCACTTGGGAAAAGTCCAGTTTGCTGCGTCTTTCGGCCGTGGGAGAAATGCCAAATATCATGCCCTCGCCCTGATATGCCTTTTCGAGCGCGCGTTTCCAGGGATAGCGCTGGACGAGCAGCTGTACCTGCATTTCCTTACTCAGACTGCGGAACAGCTGGATATGTTGCTCGGACAAAGGAATTACTTTGCCATACGCATCGGTTTCTTCACTGACCAGTAAAGTCAGAAAGTCAGCAGGGTTACCGGCCCGGCTGATCTGGGTTGTCAGAGCCAGGCAGCAAGCCAGGCTACTGTAGGTGAGGCGGCGCAATGCCGGGACATTTCTGAAAATAGACATTGTCAACAGTAGGCAAGAATTTGACTGTCCACACTGGGCCGGCGACCAGTGGGGATAAAAGTCATCATTTGCATCTTAGCTGACTTTTTTCTGTGGATTCAGATTTCTTAGTCTACTTTTGACAGTATGTTGCATATAACCGATGCCAGCTTGCTGACTGAGCCTGAGCGTCTGGCGGCGCCCTCATGGTTGGGTACTTTGCTCAGTCAAGCACACCAGTCCGGTCTATCTTAACTTGCCGCGAGCCGCCGGCTTTTTTCACATTGACCACGGCTTGACTGGGACCAGTCACTTGCACGCGCGCGGTCTCCAGCAGCAAACCCTCTGCATCCAGGTCACCAGAGCCACTGATCTGGGCACGCAGGGATTTTGCCTTGCCTTGCATATTGACCTTGCCTGAACCTCGCATGGTCAGATCGATCTGGGCGTTAGAAGAAAAATCTGCTTCCAGATCGCCGGAGCCGCTGAGCTCGGCCTGCAATTGTTGCTGCACACCGCCTACACGGATATTCGCCGGGCCTTGATTAATCAGATAGAGACTGCTTGTTTTCAGTTGGTCGATATCCACGTCACCTGAACCTTTAAGTGTCATTTTCAATTCATCGGTCTCGCCGCGCAGACGCAACTCGCCTGAACCGTGTAACTGCAAATCAGCAATTTTGCTGCTCACACCAGAGATTTCGACATCGCCGGAACCAGAGTGTTCCAGTTGCAGACCATTGACCGGGCCGCGTAACTCAACATTTCCTGAGCCCGAATGACTGAGTTTGACTGCTACGCTTTGTAAGTCACTGACGTGCAGATCGCCGCTGCTGGTATGGCGCGCATTGAGTTCACCCGCGACGGTTGCCAGGCTGACCGAGCCCGAGCCATTCAAATCGAGTTCGGTGGCACCGGCGCGCAGCATGTCCAGCTGCAGTTCGCCGCTGCCGGCTGACATGACTTTCAAGTTGCCGGTTTTTCCGGACACCTTCACGTCGCCCGAGCCATGGTGTTCCAGTGTGAATTGCTCGTTATTGAGAGCACGCACTTCGATGTCGCCCGAACCCGATTGCAACAGGCTCAACAATACGGGAGTACTGACCGATACCGTTCCAGGCCTGTTAGTCCAGCTCATACGATATGACTTGCTCTTGGTGCGGATAACCAGGCGTTTGTTTTCCACGACCGCGATAATCTCAGGTACCAGTTTTTCATCGCCTGTGATCTCTACCGGGCTTTTCTGGCCTTGGGTGATCACGACATCAAAAAAACTCTCGTTTTGCACGCTGTCGAAATCAGCGACTTCTACGCGTTGCGTGGTGGTTTTTCCGTTGGCTTTGATGTCAACGCCATTCACTTTGACTTCGCAGGCGCTTAGCGCCAGAACGAACAGACTGCTCAGGGTCAGGGTTTTCAACATGATAGGTAGGGAATAAATATAAATTGGATATTGAGAAACAATCAATGAAGCCTCAGTGTAATCGGCTTCACCCAATTTTCGCAGTGGCTTTGCGATAGATTGCATAAATCGCAGCGTCAAGCGCGAAAAGTACCACTTGGTTTCAATCGTATAGTCACGCGGTATCCTGAAATTAAGCCATAATGTGTATACTGTGCTCACATTTTCTTACCCTGATTTTCTATGCCGACCAGACGCCAACTGCTCAAACAAAGCCTGATCCTGACAGCTGCCGGCCTGACCGTGAACCGTGTCTTTGCTGCAGATCCTCCCATTGAGAAAAGTTCTTCGCTGGAACCGCCACCGGAATTATTCGATGCCCAGACTCTGGATCTGGATTTCTGGGTCAAACCCCGCACGATAGACTTTATCCGTCCGGCGTCGGGTGAACGCAGTCGTTTGCTGTATTGGAAAGATGGTGAAATGCTGGACGCGGCGTATCAGGAGCTGTGCCATATCCTGCGCGATGTCCATGGTAAGAAAACCGCGCCTATCGATCCTAAGTTGTTGGAAACGCTGTGGGCGACTCAAGCCTACGTAGCCAGATTTGGCCTGACCCGGCCGCTGGAAATCCTGTCCGGCTACCGCACCCCGGAATCGAATAAGCATCTGATAGAGCAAGGCGTTCCGGCCGCGCGCAAATCCCTGCATATGGATGGTAAAGCCGCTGATATCCGGATTGGCAACCTGCATGAAGAGGTATTGGGCGGTTTGGTCAAAAGTTTTCGCCAGGGGGGGGTCGGGTTTTATTACCGGGCCAGCGCCAATGGTGGCTGGATACATGCAGATACTGGTTTACAGCGCACCTGGAAAGGCTGATGCACCCTGCGGATTTTGTTGCTGCTATCCATCACAATGTGAACATTGTTAATATTTTCCTTGCCGCACTTGTTTCTCTTTTGAAATTTAGTAAGCTTTGCACAATCCGGCTGAATAATGGAAAGGTGGATACGTGCGCAAACCCTGTCTGTGTCTGATCGCTACATGGGCCATGTCTGTCATGACGATGGTTCAGGCACAAGCACAGACGCAGGTACAGTCCACTGGCAATGGCACCGGCCAGCTCACGCTGGTCACAGAGGATTACCCGCCCTTTAACATGCAGCAGCATGGTAGCGCAGACATTTCAGGAATTGCAACAGATAAAGTGCGGCAACTGATGCAACGTGCCGGAGAAAAATACAGCTTACGTTTATTGCCCTGGTCACGTGCTTATCAGATGGGGCAGCGTGATCCTGATACCTGCGTGTTCTCTACTACCCGTACCGCTGAGCGCGAAGCCCTGTTCAAATGGATAGGGCCGCTGGTCAAAAACAACTGGGTGATTTTTGCGCGTGCAGATGACACCCGTCATCCGAAAACACTGGAAGAACTGCGTACCTATACGCTGGGAGGATACCGCAATGACGCGGTGGCTGAATATCTGGCCAGCCGTTCTTACAAAGTCGATCTGGCCAGCTATGACACCGATAATCCACGTAAATTGCTGTACCGCCGGTTTGACTTTTGGGCGACCGGTGAATTGCTGGGTTTATCCATCCTGAAACAACAGGGCTTGCAGCAGCAAATCGTGCCTTTATTCCAGTTCAACCAGACTGAGATGTACCTGGCCTGTCATCCCGGCATGGCGCAGGAGAAGGTGGATCATTTCAATCAGATACTGAAAGACATGGAGCGCGATGGCAGCAATGCGGCGATAGAAAAAAAATATAAATAAGGCGCAGCCCTGTGCTGCCCCGCCTGAGTGCAAAGGCAGAACAGCAATCGGTGAATCAGTCACTTATTTCCTGGCAGTAGTGTTGGCCGCTTTTGCTGCATCGGCTGTGGTGACTACGCTCCAACTTTCAGCTTGCATATATTTTTTTGCCGCCTGGTTTAACTGATGCAAAGTCAGGGTTTGTATCGACGCTTCTAATTGCTGAAATAGACGCAAGTCCTTACCTTCGTGTAGCGCCGTATTCCACATATCCGCCAGTTGTTGATTGTTTTGCCGGTGTTGTGCATCTGCGCGAGCGATGTTTAGCTTGGCCTTCGTCAGCTCTGCTTCCAGAAAGCCTTTTTGCTGGATATTCTGCAGTACTTCCGTCACCGCCTGGCGCAGTTTTACTACATTTTCCGGTGAGCTGCTGGCGACGATATCCCAACGTGCATACGGATCAGACTGATCGGCGGAAAATCTTGACTGTACGCTATAACTCCAGCCCTCCTGCTGACGCAGCCTTTGCATCAGGCGCGATTCCAGCCCAGCGTCACCCAACAGGTAATTAATGATCACCAACGCCGGGAAATCCGGATGCGCCCGGCCGACAGACAAATAGCGCCGGCCATAAAAATACGCGTTGCTTTCGCCCGGCGTATCGATGTTGGCTGACAATGCAGGGCGCTCCGGTGCCTGTTGATGAATTTCCGCATAAGGAGACTGACTATCCCAGCCAGTTAATTCCGGGGTCAGGCTGGCCAGCACATCCTGCGTATCAAAGTCACCAACGACCACCAGATGACCGCTGCTGGCACCATAAAAATTCTTATGGAATTCAAAAAAATCTGCCATTTTAATAGCATTCATTTCTGAGATACTTTGCTGGCTGGTTTCCAGTCTGCGCGGATCACTGGTCGGGTAGGTATTGAAATGCATGGCATAACGGTCTTCGATTTGACGCAATGGCGTTTTTCTTTCCAGATCCAGTGAGACGCGATGTCTGGAAACGATGTCCATGGCCTGACCGAAGCTGGGTTGCTTCAGGTTGAGCATCATCAGACTCAGTGCTTCGCGCACATTGTTTTTGGTGGTTGAAAAATGCCTGACGCTGCCCTCCATACGCAGTCGCGCACGTTCTGCTTCCAGACTTTCTTTCCCGTATTTGCCCGCACCGTTGAGCAGCGCCTGATCGGTAAAATACTCCAGCCATTTTTTTTCATGCAAAGATTGCAGATTGCCCCAGTGCAGACGAAAATCGACGGTCACCACCTGGCCGCGGCTGGGTTTGGGCAGCAGCACGACGTCGATATTTCCTATTTTTAAACGCTGCGATTGGACCATCAGATTGTCGTAAGAAGCATCGAAGCCACTGATAGGTGCATATTCATCCACATGCCGGAATTGCTGAAGGATGTCATTCACGTCCGGCGCGGCAGGTATCTCTACTGGCTGGTTTTGTTCCGCATACAGCAGGCCGGAAATGCGGTTATTTTTTTGCAGATATTTTTTGGCAGCGGTCTGTACCTGTTCGGCTGTCAGCGCAGCGATTCTGGCTTTCTCGACAAAAAACATGCGCCAGTCTCCCAGCGCAATATATTCGGACAGATGTATTGCCAGTGCTTCCGGGTCGTCCAGTGTATGGGTATAGCTGGCGGCAAATTGCGCTTTAAAAAAACGCAGATCCTGTTCGCTCATCAGGCGTTTCGGAAACTGATCTATGGCTTTTTGCATTAGTCTGCTTTGCTCTTCGATCTGCTTGGCCCATTGCTGGCGGGTCAAAAAGTAAATCAGACCGCTATCGCGCATACCAGGACTCAGGCTGTACATACTATGCGATAAGCGATGCACCGATTGATCAGCGTCGCGCTGTTCACGCTCAGACGACAGTACGGTTGCAGCAAATTTAATGGCTGCGAAATCCGGATGCAGGGCGGAGGGAACATGGTAGGCCTCGACCGCAGCACTAAAATTCGCAGGCTTGCGTACAACGACGCTACGCTCGCCTAAAGCGCCTGGCTCTACCGTAGCGATCAGTGGCAGCGACTGCGATGGCTTTGGTACGCTGCCGAAGTATTTTTGAATACTGTCCAATACCCGCCCGGGCTGGAACTGCCCTGCGACCAGCAAGACCGCATTGTCCGGACGATAGTAACGGTGGTAAAACTGCTCGAGCTCACTGGCCTGGGCGGCATCCAGATCACTGCGTTCACCGATTGCGATATGGCCATAGCCATGCCAGTCAAACGCCACAGACTTTACCTGATGCATCAGACTGGTATATGGATTCCCTCCCCGTAATTCCAGTTCATTTTTGACTATTGTGACTTCGCGCCGGAGTTCATCTGCGCTAAAGCGCACATTACGCATACGGTCAGCTTCCATCGCGAGCATCCAGTCCAGGCCGTTATCCGAGGCTGGAATGATCTCGAAAAAATTGGTGCGGTCATCGTTGGTGGTGCCATTCCAGCGGCCACCGCGCCGGCCGATTTCTTCCGCGATGTTCGGGAATTGCTGGCTGCTTTTGTACAGCATATGTTCCAGCAGATGCGCATACCCGGACTGTCCCGCGTTCTCGTGTCGGGAGCCGACCAGATAAGTCATATTGATTGTGACGGTATTTTTACTGGTATCTGGCATCAGCAATACCCGTAAGCCATTCGCCAGGCGGTATTCGGAAATACCTTCTGCACTGGAAATCAGCGGCGGGTTGCTGGCAGCCTGCGCTGGTGTGGCCGATGCAGCCAGTGTGTAACAGGTGAACAGTGCGATCAGGAGTGTGCGCATAAATAGTTTAAGGGCTAAGGTAAAACACGCGAAAAGTAAAACCGCTGCGGCTGTTATCCGCGCGCAGCTTGATACGGACAATAAAAAAGTCAGGCACCGCTTGTAGCTGGTACCTGACCGTTGTGCATGCCTAAGTCAAACCTGACAGGCGAATTGACGGCATTACTTACCTGCAGCGGCAGCAGCCTGCGCAGTTTTTGCCTTTACCTCGTCACCCGCGATAAAAGTGCTCATCTGGGCTGGTTTGATGTAGGTGCGGAAGGCAGCATTCACCTGTTCCAGCGTCAGATTTTTGATTTTGTCATCCATCGCCTGTGACCATGCCCAGTTGCGTTTGAGTTCAAGATGATTGGTCCATCCGGATGCTAAGGCGCCATCGGTCGTCCGGCCTTGTGCACGTTGCTGCAACATACCCGACTTCGCTTTTGCCAGTTCTTCCGCGGTAAACCCATCTTTCAGGGCCCGCTGGAGCTCTTCCTGTATCGCGATTTCCAGCTTTTCCAGATTTTGCGGCGCTGCTGTGGCAGAGATCGCAAAACTGCCCACCGGGTCGATTTCACCGACGGATAAGCTGGAGCCACCACCATAGGACAGGCCATCTTTTTGACGGATGCGTTCCATGATACGGGAATTCATACCGGCACCACCGAAGATGTAGTTGGCCACGCGCAGGGCAGGATAATCAGCATCATCTTCGCGCATGGAAATCGTCATGGCGCTGGAGTAAACCCCATTTTCTTTATCCGGTGTATGGAAGGTTTTACGAATCGCAGGCGGATCGTTGCGCTTGCTGACCATGCGGGTGTACGGGGCTTTGCTGGTCCAGCCATCAAAGGCTTTGGCAATTGCTGCTTTGGCCGCCGCTACATCCATATCACCGACTATGGCGATCTCGCCTTTAGAGGCACCGTAATAATCTGCATGATAGGCTTTGATCTCGTCCAGCTTGACTGCACGGATGTCAGCCAGGCTTTCATCCAGCGTTTTGGCAGCACGGAAGTCGCCTTTCGGATACCCGTTGAAATACAGGCCTAATTCGCGGTTGACGATAGAGCCAGGTTCATTGCGTGATGCTTCCAGGCCGACGATGGCGCGTTCACGTAACTGGGTGAATTCGCTTTCCGGGAAATTCGCTTCACGTAGTACATGCGACACCAGTTCCAGTGCGGCGGGCAGATGTTCTTTCGTGGTTTGGAAGGAGAACAAGCCACCGCTCATTTTCAGCTTAGACATTTCGTCGGCCAGTTGAGCACGACTGTATTTGCTGGTACCGGTCATCAGCAGGTTGCCAGCCAGGCTGGATACCGTACTTTTACCAAACAGGCTCTTTTCATCACCCCAATGCAAATTCAGCGAGACATTGACCGTTTCACCACGGTTTTTCTTAGGCAGTAAAGCGACTTGCAGATTGGCGATCTGCGTAATTTCTGTACGCTTATCGATATTCGCCGGCGCCGGATCGAAGGCTTCACCACTCAGCACGGAGGCCTTGGGTTTGAAGTCTTTCATGACCTCCGCCATGCTGGGCGCTGCCGTGATCTCTGCGCGTTGTGGCGTGTCTTCCGGAATGAACATGCCGACGGTACGGTTGTCGCGAACCAGATAGCGTTTAGCGACTGCATTGACCTGTTCCGGTGTGATGGCGTCAACTTCATCGCGGTCTTTGAATAAGTAGCGCCAGTCGCCCATCGCGATGTATTCCGACATGCTGATACCGATGGACTCGTGATTGTTCAGCATCTTCTCGAAAAAATTATGCGTATCACGTTTGATGCGGTCAATTTCTTCCTTGGTGGGTGGTGTTTTCTTGAAGTCTTCTATGGCAGCTAACAAGGCATCACGCGCCGCATCCACTGATTCGCCTTTTTTCACCACTGCACCGATGATGGACAAACCAGGATCAACCTGCCCGACTGCACTGGAAAATACCTGCACTACTTTGCCGGTTTCTACCAATTGTTTATGCAAACGGCCATGTGGCGCACTGGTCAGCACGCTGCCGGCGAAACTCAGCGCATCGCGGTCGGGATGCAGGCCGGACGGGACTTTGTAGCCTATCATGACAAACTGCACATCGCCTTTGCGGCGTACGACCACATTGCGTTCACCATCCTGAGTTGGCTCTACGGTCCACAACTGTGGCAGGCTACGTTTAGGTTTAGGAATTTTGCTAAAGGCAGCATCGACCCATTGCAAGACTTTTGCGGTGTCGAACTTACCCGCGACTAGCAAGACGGCGTTATCTGGCTGGTAGTACTGACGATAAAAAGCCTGCAGGTTTTCAATTTTGACGTTTTCGATATCGCTGCGGTTGCCGATGGTGGAGTTGCCATAGTTATGCCAGTCATAAGCCACGCTTTGCATGCGTTTCATCAGCACGCTGCCCGGAGAATTTTCGCCACGCTCATATTCATTGCGCACGACTGTCATTTCAGTATCGAGGTCTTTTTTCGCAATGAAGGAATTGACCATGCGGTCGGCTTCCATGTCCAGTGCCCATTTCAGATTGTCGTCATTGGCCTGGAATAATTCGTAGTAATTGGTACGGTCAAGTGAGGTGGTGCCATTCATGCGCATGCCACGTTTATTGAATTCTTCGGGAATTTTTGGATTGCCTGGCGTGCCTTTGAATAACAGATGCTCGAGCAAATGCGCCATACCGGTTTCACCATAGTTTTCATGGCGTGAGCCAACCAGGTAAGTCATATTGACGGTGACGGTAGGTTTGCTCGCATCCGGCATCAGCAACACGCGCAGGCCATTCGGTAAGCGGTATTCGGTGATGCCTTCTACGCTGGTAACCTGACTGACGCCCTTAGGCAGACTGTCAGCCAGCAATAAAGGCGCAGTGAACAGCAAAGCGCCACCGAGTACCAGCGAACGCAATACAGGTTTGAGTGACAAAGTGATTGAGGCATTGGGCATAATTTGTTCCATCGTATCAGCATAAAGTCAGCAATGGATGGCACTGCTGACCGGGTGTATGTTCCGCTGTGCAGTCAGCACAGCGGAAACGGTTTCATCAGGGAAGTAATACGCATTGCAAGTGCTGGCTGCCGCTCCACTGTGCACCGGGTGCGAGGTGTATAGGGTGGCTGATTGCCGCTGCTTCGACGCATAGCATTTTTTGTTCACCCCCGAATTCAAAGTCTGGCAGTCTGACCGCGGCATCGGGTCCCGGGTTCCACACTACGGCATCGCTAAATCCCGGCTGCCGGATTTCCAGCCGCTGATGCGCTTGTTCCAAGGTCAGTAAATCCGGCACATTACGGTAAATGCGATCAGTCTCTCCATGGATTTGCAGGTATGCCGCGTGCTCTGCGCAATGATCCTGAGCCAGCAAGCTGTCGCGATAGAGGCAATCCTGCAATCCATGCAGGCGTGTCTGGCTGACATCGTTGACCGCCAGATAGGTATGTAGCGCGGAGGTAAATTGAAAGGCCGTGTCACCCGTATTTTGTACAGTCAGCGTCACCTGCAATTGCCGGGCCAGCACCTGCACCCGCAGAGTGGCTTGAAACACATAAGGCCATATCGTCAGGCGGGCGATATTTTCTTTCAGGTGGAACTCCACCACTGCGGTACCGTCATTTTGCAGAAACGGTGTATCCGCCTGCCACAACGTGGTGCGCGCAAAGCCATGTTTGGGCAGGCTGCCCAGACCGGCAAATTGGGGAAAGATGACAGGAATGCCACCGCGGATCGCCACGCCTTCTTTGAATTCCGTTTTTTGACTCAGGAATAGCTGCTCGCTGCCTTGTGCCGGTATCCAGGAACAGACATGGGCACCGAGTGGACTGATTTTTGCCGTTGCACCATCGGCTGAGCGGAGATGAATGAATTCCATACGTGAAGATTTCAGCAAAAAGAATTAATGATAACTTAACACTCTATAAGGATTGACGCAAAATTGTCCTGGCAAGGCGAAACAGCACCTTTGGTGCATTAGGAAACATCGCTGGTAAGCGGTGTCCGTTACGCCAGCAGGCAACATGTTGCCTGCAAGCCTGGTGTCACCATGGTGACGCAGGTCGTACGCAGTGTACGAGGTGCGCAACGTGGAGCCATCACGCCGCTGGGGCGGTTTTGCGTCAATCCTATCTATGTCAGCTTTACCACATCCTGCATGAGAGCTAAGGGCGAACGCAACAATTTCGGGTAGTATCGCCTGCATGTCACGGCATTTGGAGCGAAGGATTGAACATCTTGTGGTTAAAACATCTGCATATCAGTCTGGCCATGCTGAGCGGTGCGCTGTTTGGTATGCGTGCTTACTGGCGCTGGATCCGTCCGGAACGCTTGCAACAGCGCTGGGTCAGAATGACACCGCATCTGGTGGACAGTGTGCTGCTCATGAGTGCGGTTGGTCTGGTGCTGCGGACACAACAATATCCTTTGGTTCAAGACTGGTTGACGCTGAAACTGGCGGTACTGCTGCTGTATATCGTGGCTGGCAGCTTTGCTTTAAAGCGCGCAACAACCCCGCTGCTACGCGCGCTGGCCTTGCTGGTGGCGGTATTCGCATTCTGTAGTATTGCAGGCATCGCACTGCATCATTCCTCAACCTGGTAAAGAAAGAGTTGAAACGATGAAACTTTCCCGACTAAGCCTGATATTGGCCGCTTTGCTGACAAGCCATAGCAGTTTTGCTGAGATACCGGCCACCCTGGAGCAACAACAAAGCGCACTGCGCAGCGGCAAGCTGAGCGCGACCGAACTTCTGCAGTATTACGAGCAACAGATTGCAGCGCGCAATCCGGCGACCGGCGCGGTGCAAGCGCTGGATCCGCAGGCGAAACAAGTCGCGGCACGCATCGATCAGCAAAAAAAATATAAAGGTGCGTTGACTGGTCTGCCTCTGCTATTGAAAGATAATATCGATGCACAAGGCATGATCACGACGGCTGGTTCACTCGCACTGGCTGAAAATCTGGTGCAAAAAGATGCACCGCTGGTCGCCAGATTACGTGCTGCCGGTGCGGTGATCGTCGGTAAAACGAATCTGAGTGAATGGGCGAATCTGCGCTCGTCTAAATCCACCAGCGGCTGGAGCAGTGCCGGGGCACAGGTGCGTAACCCGTATGATCTGAGCCGCAGTCCCTGCGGTTCCAGCTCGGGATCAGGCGCAGCCGTGGCGGCGCGCATGATCCCGGCTGCGATCGGTACCGAGACCGATGGCTCCATCGTCTGCCCCGCCTCTGTGAATGGTCTGGTCGGGTTGAAGCCTACCGTCGGGCTGGTCAGCCGCACCGGTATTGTGCCTATCAGTCACACCCAGGATACGGCAGGGCCGATGACACTGACAGTCAAAGACGCAGCGCTATTGTTGAATGTAATGGCGGGTAGTGATCCGGCTGATCCGGCTACCTTGGAAGCCGATAAACGGCGCCGTAAGGATTATGCTAAAGGCCTGAGCCGCAATGGTCTGCAGGGGCGCAGGCTGGGCCTGGTCCGGCAACTGGCGGAAGGCTACGATGCCGAGACCAAAGCCTTATTTCAACGTTCTCTTGCTATCTTGAAAGCCGCAGGCGCGACCGTGGTGGAGGTGGATTTGCCGGGACTGGAGGAACTTGATAAAGACGAGCTCACCGTATTGCTGTATGACTTTAAAGCCGATCTGAATCAGTATCTGGCAGCGACTCCGGCGACGGTGAAGTACAGGCAGATGGCAGATGTCATTGCGTTCAATCAGGCGCAGGCCGAGCGGGTGATGCCTTATTTTGGTCAGGACTTGATGGAACAGGCTCAGACGACCAGTGGTTTGCAAGACCCGGTCTATCTGGCAGCGGCGGCGCGTATCCGGCAAAAGGCGGGTATACAGGGTATCGATGACACCATGAGGCGGCATGGTCTGGATGCGCTGATCGCGCCGACGACAGGCACCGCCTGGCCTATCGATTACAAAGCAGGTGATGTGATTGAGGGTAGCGCCAGTACACCGGCAGCAGTAGCAGGTTATCCGCATCTGACGGTACCGATGGGGCTGGTACGTGGCTTACCGGTCGGGCTCTCCTTTTTTGGGCATGCCTGGGGCGAAGCCAGATTGCTGCAGTTAGGCTATGCGTTTGAAAAAGCGCGCCCTGCCTTGCCTGCGCCGCAGTTAGTACGCTGAGATCAACTCAGCCCGACAAGCAGCACCGGACGCAAGCTGCGGCGTCCGGTGAGCTGTCAGGCAGTTCTGCTGCTTAGAATCAGGTCTGGTTTTTCAGTCCATCGCGTATCATCGCAGCGGCTTTCTCACCTATCATCATCGCTGGTGCATTGGTATTGCCACCGATCAGAGTCGGCATGATGGATGCGTCCACCACCCGCAAGCCTTGCAGGCCAATGACTTGCAATTGCGGATTCACTACCGCCATCGCATCGACCCCCATCTTACAGGTACCGACCGGGTGATACACGGTATCGGCGGTCTGACGTATCACGGCGCGGATTTCATCATCGCTGTGCACTCCGGCAGTCTGGAAGTCGCTGTCACGCAGGCTGGCCAAAGCAGGTGCATCCATAATGCGCCTGGTCAGGCGAAAGCCTTTAACCATGCTGTCCATGTCCTCAGGATGCTCCAGAAAGCGTGGATTGATCAGCGGCGCCGCCAGCGGATCCGGGCTCGCCAGTCTGACATCACCGATACTCTTAGGTCTGAGCAGGCACACATGGCAGGAATAGCCATGTCCCAGATGCAGCTTACGCGCATGGTCGTCCAGCATTGCAACGACAAAATGCAGCTGGATGTCCGGCATGCCGAGTGCAGGATCGGTTTTCAGGAAGGCACCACCCTCGGCGCCATTGGAGGATAGCAAGCCGCGCCGCTCCCGCTGATAGCGTAACAATTCCTTGCCCATGCGCAGCGTGCCAGCCGCAGAAATGCCGAGCAGATCCAGGCTTTTGGCACGGTATTTGAATACAAAATCCGGGTGGTCCTGCAAATTCTGACCTACGCCGGGCAAGTGCTGAAGCACGGGGATGCCCATTGTCTGTAACTGCGCTGCATCGCCTACACCGGACAGCATCAGTAATTGCGGGGTTTGGAAAGCGCCAGCGGCCAGCAGGATTTCGCGTCTGGCACGCAAGGTTTTGCGGACGCCACCCTGCAGATATTCGACAGCACAGGCACGCTTACCTTCGAACAGGATACGCGTCACCTGACAGCCGGTTTCTACCTGCAAATTAGCCCGATTACCTTGATGTGGACGCAAATAGGCACGCGCCGCAGTCCAGCGCTCACCGTCCCCTTGCGTGACCTGGTAAATACCGACTCCTTCCTGCTCACTGCCATTGAAATCCGGGTTCAGGCGGAAACCAGCCTGCTGTGCAGCTTGCAGGAAATGCTGTTGGAAAGGATTATCGCTACGTAATTCGCTGACCCGTAGTGGACCGGATTGCCCATGTAGCGGCAGGCCATGGGTTTCATTGCATTCTGAATGCATGAAATACGGCAGCACATCCTGAAACGACCAGCCGGTATTCCCGAGTGAGGCCCAATGATCGTAATCCTGTTGGTGACCACGGATATAGACCATGGCATTGAGTCCGGATGAACCGCCCAGCATTTTGCCGCGTGGCTGATAACCGCGTCTGCCATTCAGACCAGGTTGCGGTACGGTTTCAAAGGCCCAGTTATTGAGCCGGGTCGGCACCATCGCTACCACGCCGGCCGGGGTATTCACTACCCAGCTGTCTCCGGCGCCGCCCGCTTCCAGCACGGTCACGCGTAACTGCGGGTCTTCACTCAGCCGTCCGGCGACGGCGCAGCCGCCCGATCCGCCGCCGACTACGATGTAATCAGTTTCAGTTTGCATACGGTCTCCTGTCGTTTTTTTGTTTTTTCGCAGCCCGGCGTTGCCGAAAGCAGGCAAGCGGTGTACGTTGTACGGATAGTAGAACGCACGTTCGTTTCCGGTAAGGACAAATCCTGCCAACCCCTTATCAGCACCGTATTTCTATGCCATCTGTTGTTGCGCCACCACTTCTGTCCGTGAATGATGCTGTGTTCCCTTTGCATCCGCTCAGTGGCGTGCTGAGTCTGGCACAGGAACAGCAATGGCAATGGCCTGCACCTTTGCTGGTGCTGGCGTCGCAACCAGGCAGTCAAGCCCAGCCCAGATTGAGTTATTTGCAGGCACGCGAAGCGATGTTGATTGCCAAGCATCAGTTGGGCAATCAGCTCGGTGTCCTGTCCGGCGCGCGTAAAGCCTTGCCGCAACTGAGTTATCTGGCGGCAGGAATGGCGGCACAACACAGTCTGGCCGACGCCTTGCAATTTGGTCTCGATTACCAGTTGATCGCCGGAGCAATGGTGCATCTGACTCTGGCGCAGGGCTACGAAGATGCAGCCGTAGTCGCCTGCGCTTTGTTCGAAGATACTGAACTGGAAGACGTGCTGGCCATCGATCATCTGGCAACTGCAGTCAATGCTGCACGTCAGTTGTGTCCGCGGCCATTTACATTAAACAGTGCAGAATTCCGCCTTTGTGACGACGGCAACCGATCCGTGTATGAGGCATTTTTTCAGTGTCCTGTGCGCTTTGGTGCGGATAACAATCAGGTGAATTTTGATGTGCGCCAGTTACAACAGAAGTTAGTGTCGTCTGACCCGTTGCAGGTCGTACTGGCCCGTTCAGCCTGTGAGCAGGAATTGCAGGCGCTTGGGGTATTGGGACAACAAAGCCTGCTGCAGAAATTGCTGGCGCTGCCTTGTGCGAATCATGGCATTGCGCAGGCGGCACAGGCTTTACAACTGAGTCCGCGCAGCTTGCATCGTTTACTGGCCAGAGAAGGTATTTCGTACTCAGCGCAAAGTGACAGGCAACGCATAGGTCTCGCGAAGAACCTGCTGCAGCAGGGCATGGATCTGGAAGACATTGCAGCCCGGCTCGATTACTCAGACAGCCGCAGTTTGCGACGTGCCTTTCAGCGATATACCGGCTTCACCCCGGCCGCTTATCGTTCAGGGAAACACCGGTAAATTGAACCAGAACGTGGTACCGCTGCCAACCTGGCTGCTGAAATGAATTTGTCCCCCCATGCCTTCCACCAGCGCTTTGGTAATGGCCAGCCCCAGACCGGTACCGCCCTGTTGACGGGTATTGGTGCCGTCAGCCTGTGTGAAAGGCTCAAACAAGTGTGCCTGAAATTCGGTCGGAATGCCGGGACCACGGTCGCTGACTGAGATATGGAACTCCTGTTCCTGCCTTGTAATCCTGACTACCACGCTCTCGCGTTCTGGTGAAAATTTGGCTGCATTCGAAATCAGATTGGCCATGACCTGCATCAGCCTGTCATAGTCTCCCAGACTGGTGGCGCACAGCACTTCCTGCTCCAGGATCAGTCCCACCTGCAGTGAACTGGTATAGGCTGCGTTGGACTCAATCGCGCTGTGCAGCATGGCCAGCAAATCGACAGGCTCAGATTTGATGGGCATTTTCCCATTGCTGAGTTTGTCCATGTCGAGGATGTCATTGACCAGCTTGATGAGACGCTTGCTATTGTTGTGTGCAATTCTCACCAGTTGCCGTGCCGGATCGCTGAGCTCGCCCGCTACGCCGGATTCCAGCAGGCTCAGCGATCCACGGATGGACGTCAGTGGCGTGCGCAGCTCATGGCTGACTACGGAAATAAATTCGGTTTTGAGTTGATTGATGCGCAGACGGTCACTGATATCCATCGCAAAACCAACCCACTCGCGCTTGGAGTTTTCCAGGTGATTAATACCAACCAGGACTGGCACGGTATGACCATCAGCATGTTTGAGCATGATTTCAAACGGCGCTGTGGTACCGGTTTCACTTAGTTCGTTGTAAGCCAGTTTGCACAAATACTGGTCATTTTCAGAAAGCAATTGTTTCCAGATATAGGGCTCACCCAGTAAATGGTCCCGGTGATAGCCGCATAGCTGACAAAAAACGTGATTAACGTCGATCAGGTAGCGGCTTTGATTTCCCTGAACGATGCCAATCAGACTGGAATTCATCAAACGTTTCAGACGGCTTTCACTGTCACGTAAGGCATTCAGGGTTTGGCGCTGACCGGTGATGTCTTCTATCATCCAGACTGCGCCTTTTTGATAATTTTCAGTCGGCAAAGCACGCCCGGCCAGCCTTGCAATAAACGGCTTGCCATCCATGCGCCGCATATTCCATTCCAGCTCTACCGGTTCATCCGCCAGCAAGGGGGCTTTCACGGTTTCCTTGAAGGCCAGATAGTCTTCAGAGGTCACGAATAAAAAACTGGTTAACGCACCGATCATCGCTTGTGCATTTGGGAAGCGGCATAGTGCGGCCAGCACATGATTGGCTCTGACGATCAGATCATTGCTGACAAACATGATGCCAACCGGTGCATTGGCAATCAAAATTTCCAGCTCGCGCGCTAACTCTTTGTAACGGTTTTTGCTGGCATTGAGTAAATCCTGATTCAGCTTGATTTGTTCTTCAGTTTCCTTGCGGTCGGTGATGTCTATATGTGTGCCAACGATGCGTACCGCACGCTGATGACTGTCACGTTCAACCACCGCACCGACTGACATCATCCAGCGCCATTGGCCCGCCTTATTTTTTTGCCGGAATTCGGCGTGGTAGTCGCCTTCGGCATGTTGAGAAAAATGGCGCTGATAAGCCTGCTTGAGTCCGGCGACGTCATCGGGATGGATGCCTTCTGTCCAAAAATATTCCCAGAAGCTGTCAGGGTCCGGAAAATCGTCATTGGAATAGCCCAGCATTTGCAGATATTCCGGACTAAACGTGCCTAGCCCGGTTTGCAAGTTCATGTCGTATAAACCCTGATTCGATGATTTCATGACCAGGCGACGCTGTTGTTCTGCCGCCAGCAGTTTTTGTTCGGTCTGCTTACGTTCAGTCTGATCGCTGACAAAACCATGCCAGAGCACACTGCCATCTGCCAGGCGCTCTGGGGTGGCATCGCCAATTAACCAGCGTTCCTTACCTTCTGGTGTAGTAACGCGATACTCATGTTTCCATACTCTAAGACTGGCAGCAGATTCCCGTATACCGACTATCAGTGCTGGCAGATCATCCGGATGTACTTTGGAAAACAGTATGGATGCGTCAGTGCTGAGCTGTTCCGCTTTGACGCCAAACAGGGTTTCGACGGAAGCACTGACATAAGGAAAGAAGATGCGACTTTCTGGGCAACGCTGAAACTGGAAAAACATACCAGGCAGACAGCGCGAGAAATTATTGAGTAAAGCATGACTACGTTGCAGAGGTGCCGTGCTGACGGCATCTGGTTCGGCTGGCGTTGCATTGATGATGGGCTGGCTACCGGTCATACCTACGCTCGCGAAACGTCATCAGGGAGCAGCGTCAGGTGAATTCTGACGCTGTAAGTGTCGTCTGATCAGGCTGGATTACTGGTGCTGGGTGACGATTTGATTGAAGAAATCATACACGCCTTGTTCACTCATTCGGCGCGCATTTGATAATTCACCACCTTTAGAAGCGAACAAGACGGTGTTATCCGGTTTTAACACGACGGCTGCCGGAATACCTTTTTTGGTCGGATTGCCATAGGTCTCGATCAGTTCCTTGTTTTTATCGAACTGACCCACATTCACTTTGACTACCACGAATTTCTTGGCGATGAGGTCTGCGCTTTGGCCATGCATGGATTTATCCAGCTCCAGGCAGTCTTTACACCAGTTCGCGCCAAAAATGACCAGTACATTTTTTTTGCCGGATTGTGCTTGCTTCAGTGCAGCTTCTACCGCAGCGGGTGCATCGGCCGTTTCATCATAAGGGGCATTGCCCGCAGCCTGAGCAGTGTGTAACGCAAAACCGAATACCAGCGCTGAAATGAGAGTAATGATTTTTTTCATAAAATGGATTCCTGTAAAGCTGGCAGTACCAGCGAAATGACAGCAGAAGAATAGCGTGTTCCACACCAATTGGAATGCAGTATTTCAACCTGACATGTAAAACTATGCCGCAAAACAGAAATAGTTGCTTGAGCGATAAACATTTTCTGTGAAAAAAGTATATTTTTGCAAAAAATGCTGGATATATATACAGTTTAATTGTGCTCGGCAGCTACAATAGACAGCTTGCTTTCCTCCAGGATCACTCAGTTATCACTCAGTTGGTGTTGTATTGAAGAAAATTATTCATTGCGATTGTGATTGTTTTTACGCTGCCATTGAGATGCGCGACGATCCTACACTGCGCGGAAAACCCTTGGCTGTGGGTGGGCGCCCCGATCAGCGTGGTGTGGTGGCGACGTGTAACTACGAAGCAAGGCGTTACGGAGTACGCTCTGCCATGGCCATGTCGCAGGCAGTACGGCGTTGTCCTGAGCTGATGATACTGCCGCCTGCGATGGAAAAGTACCGCACGGCTTCGCGCCAGATATTGGCAATTTACCGCGACTATACCGATCTGGTAGAGCCGCTTTCTTTAGATGAGGCTTATCTCGATGTGAGTGCTTCCTCTCATCATCAGGGCAGCGCAACAAGGATAGCGATGGCGATCCGGGCCCGGGTGGCCGCAGAGGTCGGGATTACCGCATCTGCCGGAGTGGCACCAAATAAGTTCCTGGCCAAAATTGCCAGCGACTGGAATAAACCCGATGGCCTGTTCGTGATTTTGCCGCATCAGGTACCGGATTTTGTTGCTGCCCTGCCTGTGGCCCGTCTGTTTGGTGTCGGTAAGGTGACTGCTGCCAGGTTACATCAGCTAGGCATACAGACTTGTGCAGATTTGCTGCGCTGGTCTTTGCCTGACTTGCTGCAGCATTTCGGCAAGTTGGGACGTAGTCTGTATTTTTTGGCACGTGGCGTTGATGAACGAGAGGTTATCGTGAGCAGCGAGCGTAAATCAGTCAGTGTGGAAGAAACCTATGCGCAGGATTTGCCCGATGCAGCAGCTTGCCTTGCGGAGTTACCGGTATTGCTCAGCGATTTGCAAAGGCGGGCGAGTGCATGTAATGCATTGCCCCATATCCACAAACTCTATGTCAAATTACGCTTTTCTGATTTTCGTATCACGACGGTAGAATGCGTGGCCCGCGAGCTGGATGCAGACATGTTCGGGCAACTGATACAAACAGGTTTTCAACGTCGCCAGTTGCCGGTTCGTCTGCTGGGTCTTGGCATACGTCTACAGGAACATCAGCCCATGGATTCGGCACAATTAGAACTTGGTTTGTGAGTTACTCAATTGCCACGTTGGCTCACTGACTGACAGTTGCAGTTGCTGAAAATATTGTGCTTCCATCTTTTTGACCTGGAGTTTTTCCAAGCCGGTATTAAAAGCTTTCTGTTTTGCCTGTCCCTTGGCGTTGCGCTGAAAACAGATATGCATGGAAAACTGGGTCAGTTCCTTAGGATGAAACACAATATGTTGCTTGTCCGGACCCAGACTCAGATCACTGATCAGCAGGCTCTTATAGACCCATTTATCAATTACGATTACATCTACCCGTTTTGCCAATAGCTTACGTAAATTACTGATATCTGAAGGTGCGCTATCAACCAATAGTTGTTTCTGTCTGACCATGGCATCGAATACCTCACCGTTGGCGTATTCGTGGACTGTACCGATTTTATACTTCTTCAGATCTTTTAAATTTTCCCAGTCGAAATGGGTATCACTAAGACTGGCAAACCCTATGACGCTGTTGCCCAGGCTGCCAGAGAAGTAGCAATTTTTTTCCCTCTCCTTCAGATAGAAAGCCGGAAAATAACCATCGAATTGCTCACTGTTGAGCCCATCCTGTACAGCTCTGCTCCATGGGAAATAGCTGATTTCTGTACGCAAGCCGGCAGTTTGCGCTGCTGTTCTGACGATGTTGGCAGTCATCCCGTCACCTGGCAGCACTTTGCTTACATATGGCGACCATTCCAGCGAGGTAAGACGCAAGACATCCTGCTGCGCGCAGGCTGGTCGGCTGCAAGATAAGGCAACACAAAACAGACTTAGAAAAGGAGGGATGATTCGTGTAAACATTTCTGCCTCGCAAGAGAATGCGAGGCAGTTTAGCGCATGTATTTGATTCTGAGTTTTTCTATCAGGCCAGACTGTTGCACTTTTTCAAATGATTGTCTGATTCTTTGTACCAATACCGGATCAGAGTCTTTTTGCATGGCCAGGTAATATTGATGCTTATTGTCCAATAACAGCACACTTTCCAGTTCGTCCGGATGTCTGCCCAAGGTTTTCATGAGATAAGCAGCACTCCAGTCCTGTGACACCACCAAATCGACCCTGCCAACCAGAAATTTCTTCATATTTGAGTCTACTGTTGGCGCGTAATCGATATATTTATCCTCGATCGCATACTGTTTGACCAGTTCTTTACTGGATGCCATTTCCCTCACCAGGCCCAGCTTATAGGACCGCATATCCGTAGGACTCCGGACCTGAATGTCTTTGCGGCTTTTTAATTTATACAAATGTATTTGTCGTGGGCTGACCGGACCTATCCACACAAAATCTGACTCTCTTTCTTTCGTCCGGGTAATCGAAAATATCAGGGTATTTGCTTGTGTCAGTGCCAGTTGGTAGGCGCGTGCCCAAGGTAATACGTGTATCGGTACCTGCAGATTGGCGTTGCGCATGACCGCATTGACTATTTCTGTGCTGTAACCGGTGACTTCTCCTTGTTCTTCATAATTTAGCGGCGGCAAATGCTCAGTGACGATAGTCAGTTCAGCAGAGCGTGCATGACCGGAAAAGCCAAGCAAAGCAATGAGCGTCAAACGTAAGATCAGCAAAGAAAAAGAGGAAATACCCATAGACTGATTGTAATCGCTGGACATGAAACTGGCGTGACAGCTTTACAAACAACACGATGCTTTTACAACATGGGGAAGTCAAAGAGCGGAAGCGAAAAGACTAAGAACTTGCTAAGCGGGGAAATGATGGCGCGCCAGACACGAATCGAACGTGCGACCCCAGCCTTCGGAGGGCTGTACTCTATCCAACTGAGCTACTGGCGCGGAGATGATTTACTGCAAGCGCGGTATTTTACCCTAATTTACCGATAGTCCAAGGACCGCAAGGGATAAATTGTCGATTAGCACATAAAATTGACACGTTTCTTGTTTCTGCTCAGATGACGTGCGTTCCCAACCCTAATCTTTGGCTCTATAATCGTTCGCTTTCAGGCTGCCGATCTGGTCTTGCCGGCAAGCTTTCCCTACACCTATTTTCAACGAGGAAATCATGAGCGACGCGCACGACGAACACGAATCAGCGATTAAAACACCTAAACAACTGATCCTTGCTGTGCTGGCTGGATTTCTGGTGCCAATTATTGTGATTGTTCTGTTGGTAAAATTTGTATCGAGTGACAAACAAACCGGTGCAGGTTCGAATGCGCAAAGTCCTGAAGCTGTTGCTGCCAGGATTCATCCGGTGGCGGATGAAGGCTATACCTTTAAAGATGTGAGTGGCCCTAAGCAATTGCAATCTGGCGAAGCGGTCTACAAAATGGTGTGTGCTGCCTGCCACGACAGCGGTGCGGCTGGAGCACCAAAATTTGGCGACGCTGGCGCATGGGGCCCACGTATTGCACAGGGATATGACAAGGTCATTGAGCACGCTTTAGGTGGCTTGCGCGCGATGCCGGCAAAAGGCGGCAACCCTGACCTCGACGATGTCGAAGTTGCACGTGCCGTTGTTCACCTTGCCAATGCAGGTGGAGCCAAATTTAAAGAGCCAGAAGTGAAAGCCGCAGCCTCGGCTGAAGCGAGTGCTAAATAAGTATGAAAATATGTATTTAGCATGTGAGTGCTGGACCCTTAAAAAACTCCGCTTGCGGAGTTTTTTTTTTGAAAGGGGGGGCTGTGCATCGCTTGAATCTCGCACAGTGCCGTAGCAAAGTGGAATGCAGCACGCACTGCCAAGATCTTTTCTGTAACGAAAGTAGGTGCGGAAATGAGACAAAATTTTGTCAATACAACCAATTCTCTTTAAACCAATTAAATATTTTTTTTGCCCAAAAAAAGTGAGATTTTTGGCATTGAATTACGTGGTCTGCACAAAAATGGTGAAAACAAAAAACAGATGTAGAAATAAGTACCTTTATTTTCAATGACTATCTGAAAGCAGGGAAAACTTTATTTTGAATTTTCTGGTTTTTTAGAGAATTAAGTACAGTTTTGTTGGGGAAAGTAGCTTTTGAGAAATTAAATATTGCGACGCACAAAAAAAGCTCATATTTTTTTGCTATGAACATATGTAGGTCTTTCTAATGTTGTTTTTAAGGGAAACCTGCCTAAGGGGCAATTGACACTCACTCAGACAAAATGGTTCTATGACACATAATATTTTTTGGCAAATTAATTTACATCGATAAGTTTTTTACGAAAACCTTGTTTGCATGTGAATACAAAAATCAAACCCCAAGGGTGAAAAATAGATTTGTCAAAAATATTGTGAGGTGTTGAACAGCTGCATGCCTCTGTATGACCACGAACCGTAGCAATGACTACAAAAATTAATCGGGGCATGCAGAGCAAGCAACTAAACAAGCTGCATAGAACTAGTTTTACTTGTTTCGATGTTGCATTTTGTTGAATTGGATACTTAGGAAATCATATGTCAAAGAAAAATCTTGTGTTTAAGAAAACACTGGTGGCACGTGCATTAATGCTGGCCTTTGGAGCTGGTGTTGCTTCATTTGGCTACACACCAGAGGTCATGGCGCAGTCGAATACGGCCGGTACCGTCTACGGTAAAGTCGCACCTGGAACAGCTACGACGGTTGTTCTTAAAAACACTGAAACAAATCTGACACGCACCGTTAATGTTGATGCGTCAGGTGTTTTTCAAGCAACAGCCTTGCCAAGCGGACCATATCAGGTCAGCTTGTTGAAAGATGGTAGTGTGGTTAAAACAACTACAGTTTCTGTGTTGTCCGGCCAAGGTGTGGAAGCGGAGTTTACTGTCGCGAGTACAGGTGTGCAGTCAGTGGAAGTATCTGCTCGCCGCACTAAAATCGACGTTTCTAATGCGACAAACGGCGTAACGTTTACCGCGAAGGAACTTGACAAGCTGCCGATGGGACGCAACGTTGACGCTATTATCCAGCTGGCACCAAACACGACACGCGCGGATCCTCGCTATGCGGGTGGTGCGAGTATCGGTGGTGGTGGTGCATCTGAAAATGCATACTACATCAATGGTTTCCCGGTTACTAACCCCCTGACCCAGCTGGGTGCGGCTGAGTTACCATTCGGTGCTATTTCACAGGCACAGGTTTTGACTGGTGGTTTTGGTGCAGAGTTTGGCCGCTCTGTTGGTGGTATTGTTAATATCACGACTAAAAGCGGTACAAATAATTGGGAAGCGGGTGGCTTAGTCACTTACAGTCCTAAAGCATTACGTGCCGACCAGATTGATATTTACTTCCCTAGAACAGGTGCGTTTGCTTCTACAGACGGCACTTTGCGTCGCTATCGTCAAGCTAATACGCTCGAAAACACGACATACTCAGCTTATGTAGGCGGTCCTATCATTCAGGACAAGTTGTTTATGTTTGCAGCGTTTGAAGGTCAAAAAACCAACAGTGAGGGAACAAACGCTTCCAACATCCGCACCAGCTCAAATAACAACACTACAGGCTGGCTGTCACAGGAAGCGAAGTTAACCAGATATTTAGGGAAACTTGATTGGAATATCACGGATGATCATCGCTTGGAATTGACCTTGATGGGCGATTTGCCTAAACGCGACAATAGTTATTCTGGCTTCGACTACAACACAAAGTCGCGTTTGCCAACGGGTGTAACGTCGACTGAACACTACGAAAATGTGGGCGAAAACGGTGGCGAAACCCAGATTTTGAAATATACGGGTAACATCACCAACGATCTGGTTGTTTCAACTTTGTATGGACAAAGTAAGAGCAAACATATCAACTCGTTTGGCGGCTCTAATCAAAGCCAGTACCTGATCGTTGCTGATACTGTGAACCAAGCTCCAGGATTTGTGTACAACAATCCACAACCAGTCTCCGGCAATGTGTTGGATAACGGCTCTGAAGACCAGATCAAATCATTCCGTCTCGATATTGAATATAAACTGGGTGCACACAAAATCCGTGCTGGTTTGGACAACAACAAACTGAGCTCTATCAATGCCGGTGAACGTTCATCTGGTGGTGGTACCTGGACATACCTGAAAAATCCAACACCAGGAAAACCCATCACTCCTGGTGGTGCTGATGCAGCAGGTAACACAGTTGTATTGCCTGCGTTCACGGATCCAAAATATGGACCATTGGCAGCGCAAGGTTACTACGTGGATAAAACATTGTTCACGACTGTAACTAATGCTTACTCTGATACTGACGCGCAATACATTGAAGATCAGTACCAGGCAACAAAGAATTTGTTGATCACAGCTGGTTTGCGCCGTGAATCTTTCTCTAATGCAAACGGAGATAAGAACAAGTATATCGAGCAAAAAAATCAGATTGCGCCTCGTCTGGCAGCAGTGTGGGACGTCAACGGTGATTCTTCCACTAAGGTGTTTGGTAGTTTAGGTCGCTATCACTTGCAAATCCCGACTCACCTTGCAGTTCGTGGTGCAAGCCGCTCTACTTATACTGACACTTTCTATTCCTACACTGGCGTGAATCCAGATGGTACTCCGAGTGGTTTAGTACAGTTAGGTGGTCCTGCTTCTGGTAATAATGAATTTGGTCAGGAAAAAGACTACAAGTCTGTTTCTGCAACCAATTTGAAACCAACTTACCAGGATGAATTGACGCTGGGCTTTGAACAAGCGTTTTCACCAAACCTGAACTACGGCGCGAAAGTAACGTTCAGAACTCTGAAGTCGACTATCGATGACTGGTGCGATGATCGTCCTATCCGTGCATGGGCAGATCGTAATAAGGTTGATCTGAGCAATTGGGGCGGTTTCAACTGCTCTAATATCAATCCAGGCGAAGATGTTGATTTGTTACTGGACTTTACTGGTAACGGCAAGAAGCAATATACAGCTGTTCACCTGACTGCCGCTGAAACAGGTCTGCCAAAAGTTGAACGTAAATATACTGCTCTGGACTTATTCGTCGAGCATCCATATCGTAACGGTTGGTACGGTAAGATTGCTTATACGTGGTCCCGTAGTACAGGTAATACCGAAGGCCAGACCTTATCGGATGTGGCACAAACTGACGTAGCTGCTACACAAACTTGGGATTACAAAGAGTTGATGGTCGGTGCGAACGGATTGTTGCCAAACAACCGTACACACCAGATCAAGGCTTATGGCTTCTTTGACCTGACTAAAGAAATCACAGTTGGCGGTAACTTGCTGTTAGCTTCCGGACGTCCACGTTCTTGCTTAGGAACAGATCCTAACCCAGGTGATTCTCCTAACTACAATTCGGCCTCTCATAACTGCTTTGGTACAACTTCAGCCCAAAATGTGCCATCGCCACGTGGTACTGCCGGCAATTTGGAATGGGATCGCCGTTTGGATCTGAACGTAGTGTATAAACCACAAGCGTTCAAAGGACTGTCTTTGAAACTGGATGTATTCAACGTGTTCAATGCACAGACGATACAAGCCGTCGAAGAGCGTTACAACAACCGCAATGCACTGCGTAATACATATGCTGTATGGTTGAGTACTACTGCACCACGTAGTGCCAAACTGAGTGCAGAATATAACTATAAATTCTGATAGTCAGTACTAGTTTTTATTTCAACATTCAGACTTTTGAAATCCTGCCAGGTAACTGGCAGGATTTTTTTTTGACTGACAAGCTTGGGTAGCTTGGGTAGCAGAAATTTTTATAAATAAGAAAAATCGAAATAAGACTCTCATTAAAATTAAATTCTGCAAACAAGAGTTTTTTTGTTTTTTATCGTAAAAAAAAAGAAAATCTCAATATTAAGTAAGTTTTTGTTAAAAATTAAGCGAAAAACTTGAATTCGCGTTGTTGTATTTTTGCGAAAAATATTTTTCTGTGGCATTGACACTAACTAATGCGAAATGTTCTTATTGCGACTCTGATTTTTTTATCATGACAATATGAAACATTGTTTATGAGAATTGAATTTAGTTTTGTTAGCTAATCAAGACAAAACTCAGAGCCATAACAAAAGAACATTTGATCATCAGTCATTTTGATTGGTGATCCAAACTTTGTAAGTGTCTAAATGGAGGAATCCCATGTTAGTTGAGAAAAAAATATCCCGTGCAGTCAGGGTAATTTGTGCAAGCGGTTTGGTGATAAGTGCGGGCATGATGACTCAGGCAGCCTACGCTGACGATGCTGTTCAGCGTGTTGAAGTGACAGGTTCGTCGCTGAAACGGGTAGACGCTGAAACAGCTTTGCCAGTACAAGTCGTTAGCAAAGCTGAAATTGCAAAAAGCGGTGTCACAAGTACACAAGAATTGCTTTCAACAATTACAGCAATTGCATCATCGGGTAGTACCTCGAACGCTGCAGGTGCTGGTTCTTCTACGGGTGGTTTGTCTTCAATCTCTCTGCGCGGTATCGGTGATTCACGCACTTTGGTTTTGGTGAACGGACGTCGTTTGGCTCCATTCGCTAGTGGTGGTGGTACTGTCGTTAACGTTAACGTTATCCCGTTGTCTGCGATTGAGCGTGTCGAAGTTCTGAAAGACGGCGCTTCCGGCATTTATGGTAGTGATGCGATGGCAGGTGTGGTCAACTTTATTTTGGCCAAGAAATATAACGGCATTGAGCTCAGCGGTACATACGGTTCCCCAGCTGAGAGCGGTGGTGGTCAAAATGGTCGTGCCTCTATCGTAGCTGGTTTTGGTAGCGATAGCGGAATCAGCGGTGTTGTATCCGCTTCGTATGAAAAAGAAAAAGCATTGTTCGGTAAAGATCGCTCCTATGCGAAGTCTGCCAACAACTTCCCGTATTACGGCGCTGGTGCGACTGGTCAAGGTAATATTCAAGGGCCATGGACGCTGGGCGGTGGCGATGACCAGGCAACTGGTGGCAGTGCTTATGGTAATCCGCTCGCAGCTTCAGGTCAGTGTGACTCCATCGGTATGGTCTTGTATCCGGGCGTGTCAGCAAAGAAACAGAAATATTGCGCTTACGATAGCGGCCCTGATGTTGGTCTGACACCAGATCGTGAACTCATTAACTTCACAGGCAACTTGAACTATCGTGTGAATGACAGCGTCGAACTGTTTGCCGACGCTTTGTATTCCCAAAGTAAAGTGACACAAACATTCCAGGCGTCGCCAGCACGCAGTGACTTCTTTGATACGGATGCTTTGTTTGATTCAAAAAAAGTGGAACGTGCACTGCTGCTTTATCCAAATAATCCAGTGTATCAATCGATTGCTGTACCCTATCTGAATTCAATTGGCCAATCGAAATTTATTGGTCAACCTCTGGCAATTACCGCTCGCGTCAAAGATTTTGGCCAGCGCTCTGGTCTTGATACTGCGACCCAATATCGTACGACTATTGGCGCAAAAGGTACTGTTGCAAATCAGGATTATGAAGTTGCTTACTCAAAAAATCAGTCTAAATTAACCAGCAGCGTCACTAGTGGCTATTTCTCACAAGTTGCATACGCGCAAGCGATTAACGACCAAAATAGTGGCTGGAATCCTTGGGCACCGGGTGGCGTACAAAACCCTGCACTGACAGCAAAGATCAAAGCAGCAGCGTTCGCTGGTGATTACTTGTCTGCAACATCGAAACTGGATACTTTCGATGGACGAATTTCTGGTGATTTGTTTAAGTTGGGTGATTCTGCAGTTCAATATGCAGCTGGCGGACAACTATCGAAGCAGAACTATGCTTTGAATCCTAGCCAAGTATATATCGATGGTGACGTTGCAGGTTTGGGTGGAACGATAGTCCCGTTGGATAAAAGCCGTACCATTAAGTCCGTCTTTGGCGAATTGAACGTCCCAATTCTTAAAAATCTGGATGGCAACCTGTCGGTACGTAACGATCGCTACGACGATGTAGGTAACACAACCAATTACAAAGCAAATCTGCGTTATCAACCGATTAAGTCCGTTTTGCTGCGTACATCTTACGGTACTGGATTCCGCGCGCCAACTTTGGTTGACTTGTGGTATCCACAAACGCTTGGCACTTCCAGCCAATTTGATGATCCTACAACAAATCAGTATGGAATCCAGGTTAATCAAAAATCGGGTGGTAACCCTGATCTGAAGCCTGAGAAATCAAAACAGTTCTCTTTGGGCATCGTATTGCAGCCGACGAACAACCTGAGTTTCAGTTTCGACTGGTTCCGTATCAGAATCAGCGACTATATCTCTACGCCATCTGAGCAAGAAATAGTTGATGGTTTCCGTCGCGGTGACCCGACTTATGCGCGTTCGGTGATTGTGGATGCAACGAATAACATCACTCGAATTAACGCAATCACAGCGAATGCTGGTACGGCTGACGTGCAAGGTTTGGACATCGCTGCAAACTGGAAAGACAAATTCGCATTCGGTGGTTTGAATTTGAGTTTCAGCGGCACTTATATGAACAAATTTGACCAGACTTCACCAGGTGGTCAGTTGTTCGGTAAAGTAGGTACTTTGGTCAATGACATTGATGGCACAGCTACCCCAGTCATTGGTGCGAACAACGGCGGTGTGATCTTGCGTTGGAAGCATCAAGCTGCTGTTACGTGGACACATGAAGCTTGGGCGACGACATTTATTCAAAATTTCTCGTCTGGCTATCGTACTAAAAACACGACGCAAGATAAGCCTAACTTTATCGGTTCTTCGCAAGTATATGATCTGAACGTGACGTACACAGGTGTCAAAAACACTACACTCGCAGTTGGTGTTAAAAATCTGTTTAACAAGCAACCAGACGTATTTATTCCTGCAAGCAATCAGTTCCAAAGTGGCTACGATATTTATCAATATGATCCACGTGGCCGTTTCGTTTATTTAACTGCGTCGTATAAATTTAAATAACGACATATAGCAAGGTTTGCACGTCGTAATGAATTCATCATTGCGACGTGCAGATAAATAAGTTTGACTTGATGTTGAGATGTGTAGATTCAACGCGTTCTAATTCCGCCATATGTACGGTTTACCCCGTATGTCTTCCTGCCACGCCACACTGATACAACGGTTTGTACTTTCGCAGCAAACTGAGTACGGATCTCGAATTGACGTAGTTCTAGACGAAGATGTTGTATCGATTTGAAATCAATAAGCTTGCAATGAAGAAGTGAAGCAAGTCGTTAAATTTATAGTGGCGACCTAAGCTCACCTGCAATATAAGTCCTTTCCACAACACGATCATCCCCCAGCATCGCCAGCACAAACAATTGTTCTTCGAGCGAGTTCAGATGTGCGCTGCGGCGTGCCAGCAGCGGAGTCGCCTTCGGATTCAGCACGATGAAATCGGCTTCTTTGCCCACTGAAAAATTGCCGATCAGGTGATCGAGTTGCATCGCTTTTGCACCACCTAAAGTCGCCAGATAAAACATCTGGCTCGCTGGCAGATAGCGCCCGCCCATACGCGCGACTTTATACAATTCATTCATGGTTTGCAGCATAGAAAACGAAGTACCACCACCGACGTCGGTCGCGACCGAGAGCTGGACCTTGGCTGCATCGGCTGCATCAAAATCAAATAAGCCGCTACCCAGGAACAGATTCGAGGTCGGGCATAAGGAAATGGCAGAGCCGGTCTCTGCCAACCGTGCACGGTCGGTATCATCGAGCCAGATGCAATGCGCATACATGGCACGTTCGCGCATCAGACCGAACTGATCATAGATATCCAGATAGCTGCGCGCATTGGGAAACAGTGATCTGGCCCAGGCACATTCCTCTTTGTTTTCAGCGACGTGGGTCTGGATGAAAGTATCGTGGTATTGTTGAGCCAACTCCCCGGCTAATCCGAGTTGCTGTGTGGTAGAGGTTGGTGCAAAGCGTGGTGTAATCGCGTACAGCTGGCGGCCATTGCCATGCCAGCGTTGTATCAGCGTTTCCGTATCCTGTGCGCCACTTTCGGCGGTATCGCGTAAAAATTCCGGGCAATGTCTGTCCATCAGGACTTTACCAGTGACCATACGCATATTGCGTGCGGCACTTTCGGTGAAAAACGCATCTACCGATTCCTGATGCACGGTGCTGTACACCATGGCTGTCGTGGTGCCACAGGCGCTGAGCTGATCCAGGAAAAAGCGCGCCACTTCGCTGGCATGTTCACCATCCTCAAATTGCCGCTCAGTTGGAAAGGTATATTGTTCCAGCCATGGCAATAAGCCCGGTGCCGGTGAGGCAATCATATCTGTTTGCGGATAGTGCACATGACTGTCGATAAAGCCTGGCATGATAATGCGGTCAGGCAGATGCTGAACTTCAACACCTGCGGGTATCTGTGCTTGCAGCTGCGTATAGTCACCCGCTGCGACGATTTTTCCTTCGTTGACCAACAGCAGGCCATCCGTGTGCCAATGTAAGGCATCCGGGTGATACTGAGGGTTGGCGCTAAAGTGCAGGATACTGGCGCGCAAGGCGAGTGTGGTTGTCATGATGATTTCTGTGGGTTGATGGCCTGCGCTGCGCGCAGTATCGCCTCCGGCGTGGCGGGGGCCGTTAGCGGGATGCTGATTTTCGCATCCGGATTCAGGCTGGCGATCGCATCGCGTAGTGCAAAGAAGACGGAAAACGCCAGCAATAATGGCGGTTCACCGACCGCTTTGGAACGATGGATGCTATCGGCAGGATTAGCTTGGTTAAATAATTTTATGCGGAAATCTTCAGGGCAATCTGAAATCGCTGGAATTTTATAGGTAGAAGGTGCATGCGTAGTCAGCTTGCCCTGTGCATTCCATACCAGTTCTTCGCTGGTCAGCCAGCCCATGCCTTGTATGAAGGCACCTTCTACTTGGCCGATATCCAGCGCCGGATTCAGTGAGTGACCCGCATCATATAAAGCATCGGCACGTAACAGTTTCCATTCTCCGGTCAGCGTATCGACCAGCACCTCGGAGACGGCTGCACCGTAGGCGAAATATTGGAAGGGGCTGCCTTTCATGGCCTTGCCATCCCAGTGTAAGCCCGGTGTTGCATAAAAGCCGTCAGACCATAGCTGTACCCGCGCCAGATAGGCTTTTTGTACCAGATCGCTGAACGCCATGCGCCAGTGATCTATCGTCACCTGGCCTGCTGCAAACTGTGCATGTTCTGCACTCAAGCCGGATAAACCAGCGGCGAATGCGGCTAGCCGCTCACGGATCTGGCTGGCTGCGTGCTGGGCTGCCTTGCCGTTCAGATCCGCGCCGGTAGAGGCTGCGGTGGCGGAGGTGTTGGCAATCTTAGTGGTATCGGTGGCACTCACGCGCACCTGTGCCAGCGGGATGCCCAGCTCATGCGCGACTACTTGTGCCACCTTGGTGTTGACGCCTTGTCCCATTTCTGTTCCGCCATGATTCACCAGTACCGAGCCATCCAGATACACGTGAACCAGCGCCCCAGCCTGATTCAGATGCGTGACATTAAATGCGATACCAAATTTATGCGGCGTCAGCGCCAGTCCTTTTTTCAAAATCGGGCTGCTGGCATTGAATGCCGCAATCAAGCGGCGGCGCTGTTGGTATTCACTGCTAAGTTCTAATTCTGCGACTAATTCGTGGATCACATTATCAGCCACGGTCTGGCCATAATGCGTGATATTTCGTTCGCCACTGTCGGGACGGTCGTAGAAATTCTGACGCCTGACTTCCAGCGCATCTTTGCCCAGATAGCGCGCGATATCATCCATGATGTATTCAATCAGGATCGCGCCTTGCGGCCCGCCAAAACCGCGGAAGGCAGTATTTGACTGGGTATTGGTTTTCGCGCACATGGCGCGGATATCGACATCGGATAAATAATAAGCATTATCCAGATGACAGACCGCACGTGTCGCTACCGGACCCGACAAGTCGGCTGAAAAGCCGGCTCGTGAAATCATGGAAACACTGATTCCTGTTAAGCGTCCGTTGTCGTCGAATCCAGCTTCATAGTCGTAGTGGAATTCATGCCGCTTACCCGTGACCAGCATGTCGTCATCACGGTCGGCGCGTAGCTTGACCGGACGTTGCAGCAGCCAGGCGCTCAGTGCAGCTGCACCTGCCCACAAGGCTGACTGGGATTCTTTGCCGCCAAAGCCACCACCCATGCGACGGCATTCCACCTGCACACTATGTGAAGGAATATGCAGTGCATGCGCGACGACATGTTGCATTTCACTCGGATGCTGGGTGGAGCAGTAGACGTGCATACCCTGCGCTTCTTTAGGAATGGCGTAGGCAATTTGTCCTTCCAGGTAAAATTGTTCCTGACCGCCGACCTGCCATTGCCCCTGTATGCGATGCTTAGCTTGCATGAGTGCCTGTTCTGCATCACCGCGCTGCAAAGCCATAGGCGGTAACACATAGCTGCCAGCTGCATGTGCTGCGCGCGGATCGAGTACCACAGGCAGCACTTCTACGTTGAATTGGGCTAAACGCGCGGCGCGACGTGCCTGCTCATGGCTATTGGCAACCACGACAAATACTGGCTGCCCCAGATATTCGACCACATCCTTTGCCAGAATCGGGTCGTCTTTCAGAATGGGGCCACACTGGTTATCTCCAGGGAAGTCAGTGGCGGTGAATACCGCTACCACACCGGGCGCAGCACGTACCGCCTCCAGATTCAGCTCCAGCAGTCTGGCATGCGCATACGGGGACAAACCCAGTGCCGCATGCAGGGTGCCGTGTAATTCCGGTATGTCATCGGTATAGCTGGCTTGCCCACATACATGCAGACGCGCCGATTCATGTGGATGAGAGACGCCTACTTCAGCCCAATTGATCTCGCTGGATGTCATACTTGCTCCGTCTGGTCAGCGACCGAAAAAACATTCGTAGGAGAAGCCGGTGACGCTGGTCCGGCGTGGGTTTCCAGCCAAAAGCGTTTCAGCAGATTCTGTGCACTCAGCAAGCGGTATTCAGCGCTCGCACGCATGTCTGACAAAGGCTGATAGTCGTTCGCCAGCGCCGCCATGGCAGCCTGCAGGTGGGCTTCATCCCAGGGCTGGCCTTCCAGCGCCTGTTCTGCCTGCGTTGCGCGTTGAGGTGTAGCAGCCATGCCACCGTAGGCGATGCGGACTTGTTGTAGTTTGTTGTCCACTAAGCGTGCAGAAAATGCGGCACACACCGCAGAGATGTCCTGATCATGGCGCTTAGCCAGTTTATAGGTACGGAAAAATCTTGGCGATTTGCCTGGTCTTTCTGGTAGCGGAACCAGGATCGCACTGACGATCTCATCGGCGCGCAAATCTTTTTTCTGATAAGCCAGATAAAAGTCTTCCAATGCCAGTTGGCGCTGTCCAGACAAGCTGCTCAAAACGATCTGTGCGCCCAATGCAATCAGCCAAGGCATGGAATCGCCTATCGGCGAGCCATTCGCCACATTGCCGCCCAGCGTACCGGCATGCCGTATCGGCAGCGAAGCAAAGCGCTGCGCCAGTTCACCCAGTTCATCGGGGTAATACGTGCACAGGCGTTGATAAGCCTGATCCAGCGTCACACCGGCACCGATGTTCAACATGTCGCCTTGCTCACGGATGCACTGCAACTCCTTCACTTTTCCCAGCGAGATCAGATGCGGTAAAGCGCGGAATTGCTTAGTCACCCACAAACCGATATCAGTGCCGCCAGCAAGCAGCACCGCGTCAGGATGGGCTGCTCTTAATTCCAGTAATTCTTGCAAGCTCTGGGGGGCATCAAAACGCTGGCCCTCATGTTCTACGCACAGACTTTGTTCGCGTTTTAGCAGGCCCAGTTGCTGTGCCAGTGCCTGGCTATTGAATTTGACGCGCGGCAGCTGTTCCATCCTGTAGGCCGCGTCGATGATGGGCCGGTAGCCAGTGCAACGGCATAAATTGCCAGACAGCGCGATATTGATGGTGTTGCGCTTCAGCGGCGTCTGGTTGTCTTCGCGTTGCAGATACAAATCCCATAAGGACATCACAAAGCCAGGTGTACAAAATCCGCATTGTGAACCATGGCATTCCACCAGCGCCTGCTGTACCGGGTGCAGTTGCTGAGCCTGTTGTATGTCCTCGACCGTGAACACAGCTTTGCCATCGATAGCGGGCAGCAATTGTAAACAAGCGTTAACAGACTTCATTTCAACCTTGCCGTCTAGCAATTCTCCTACTACAACGGTGCAGGCACCACAATCGCCTTCCGCGCATCCTTCTTTTGTTCCTGTGCAATGCAGATCTTCGCGCAGGTGTTGTAACAGAGTGCGGGTTGGTGATACCTGCGTCACTTCACGGACTTGTTGTTGAAACAGATAACGAATCGGCACAGACATGCTGTCTCCATGGGAAATTGTTGTGAAAGTGCTGCTGAGCGTCAGACTTTTTATATGAAGTACAGGTTAGCATTTTCGCTAACCCCGATTCATATCAATTAAATGATGCGCGTTATCAGAAGCCAAATGCTTACAGCTCATTTGCCATCTAAGCTGTGCCTAAAGCAAAGAAAATTCAGGCTTTTTGCGGATGGCAGCATATAAATCATTTGCACAAAAATAGTGCAAATGCCTTGGCTGCTTAAATTTGGATTTGGTCTTGTCGGAGGTACACAAAAAGCGCTGCTTTACTTTGATAAAACTCCAAAAAAGCGATTGCCCAGTGGCAAAATTAAAGTATATTTGTTACAGATTCCCTGAATAATCTTTTTTTGTCGGAAGTTTGCAGTGGTCTTTGCCAGTGTGGACGAAAAAAATCAGTGGTTTTGCTTCCTGGTCCTGCTGTGTATTGTTGCAGTTTTCATGGCGGGATTTTGTTCTTGTTTTAACTTTTTCATACCAGTTACGTACATGAATTTTTCAAATATGACCGTTAGCAAGCGTCTGGGGTTAGGTTTCGCTCTGGTATTAGCTTTTCTTATTGCCGTTACGATTGTCGGCATTACCCAGATGTCCAGGATACAGGGCCGGCTGGAAAAAATCGTCAATGTCAGCAATGTCGAGACCCGTCTTGCCTTGGACATGCGTGCAATAGTCTATGATCGTATGGTGTCTTTGCGGAATCTGACGCTGTTAAACGATGCTGCAGATATGGAAAAAGATCTGTCGAAAATCGCAGAACAAACGAAGAAATACGCTGAAGCCAATGACAAACTGTTCAAGTTGATCGAAACCGAAGGCAGTTCTACGCCAGAGAAAAAAACACTGCTCGATAAGTTGAAAGAAAAAGAAGCAGCGGCTGCTTCCTTACCTGCCAAGGCACAGGAATTGGGTCTGGCAAACAATCCTGAAGTTGCGACGATTTCGCTGATAAAAAAAGTACGTCCGGTGCAGCAGGCCTGGTTAGATTCACTTGATGAATTGGTGACTTTGGAAGATAAGATCAATGGCGAAGTAGCCGACGAAGCTAAGTCAGCATTTAGTTCTGCAACTCGCTGGATGTTGTTGTTGGGCGCACTGGCGACGGTCGGTGGTATCGCTGCAGCCATTTTCATCAGCCGCAGCCTGCTCAAACAACTCGGCGGTGAACCGGATTATGCAGCGCAGATCGCTGGTCAGATCGCAGCGGGTGAACTGACTGCGCCGATAGACATCAGCCAAGGCGACAACGACAGCCTGGTCGTTGAAATGAAAAAAATGCGTGACAGCCTGGTGCATATTGTGGCCCAGGTACGTTCAGGTACCGATACGATTGCGACTGCGTCCAGCGAAATCGCGACCGGTAACCTGGATTTGTCTTCCCGTACCGAGCAGCAAGCCAGCTCCTTGGAAAAAACTACTTCGTCCATGCGTGAGCTGACGTCGACCGTGAAGCAAAATGCGGACAATGCACGTGAAGCGAATCAACTGGCCGCATCGGCATCAGAAGTTGCGCGTCAGGGTGGTGTGGTAGTGGCCCAAGTGGTCGACACCATGGGCTCTATCAATGAGTCGTCCAAGAAAATTGTCGACATCATTAGTGTGATTGATGGTATTGCGTTCCAGACCAATATTCTGGCGTTGAACGCTGCAGTAGAAGCAGCGCGTGCCGGTGAACAGGGCCGTGGTTTCGCGGTGGTGGCAGCTGAAGTCCGTAACCTGGCTCAACGTAGTGCGGCGGCGGCCAAGGAAATTAAAACCTTGATCGATACTTCAGTAGAGAAAGTTGAAGTTGGTACCAAGCTGGTAGGACAAGCCGGTGTGACGATAGATCAGGTGGTCAGCAGTGTTAAACATGTGACCGACATCATTGCCGAAATTACGGCGGCAAGTCAGGAGCAAAGCGTGGGTATTGAGCAGGTTAACCATGCCATTATCGAGATGGATGGCGTCACCCAGCAAAATGCTGCATTGGTCGAACAGGCAGCGGCGGCAGCCCAGAGTCTGCAGGATCAGGCGGCAGAACTGGCGAAAGTGGTTAGTGTATTTAAACTGGATGCCAACGAAGGTTATTCGTCCTACCAGGCAGCGACGCCAGTCCATACACCGCAAGCGCGTCGTGTAGAGCCAGTCAGCGTAAAACCTAAAGCAAAACCGGCTGCGGTGAGATCCTTGCCGGCGGCGAAACCTGTGTCTAAGAAAGCAGCTGCTGATGATGATTGGGAAGAGTTTTAACTCATTGTGTACCCGCTGGCACCACTGGCGGGAAAGTGACAACAATTCCTGTTTATTTTTACCAGAAATGAAAAGAAACGATATGATGAAATCTCTGCGCTCCTCCCTTCTCCCTGCTATGTTACTGCTGGCAGCTTCCCATGTTATGGCAGCAGACACTGCACCTGTGATGGACAGCAAATCTTGCGAACCGCCGAAATATCCTAAGGCAGCACTGATCAACGAGGAAACCGGTACGGTCACTATGGGTTTTCTGGTCGGACCTGATGGTAAAGTAGTTGACTCCAAAGTCGAGAAATCCAGTGGTTCCAAGAGTCTGGATAAAGCAGCGTTGACGGCTTTGTCCCAATGCAAATTCAAACCTGGTACGAAGGATGGTAAAGCGGACCAGGCCTGGGCTAAAGTAGATTTTGTCTGGAAGCTGGAATAAGTAATTCAACAGGTAAAAAAAAAGAGCGCCACGGCGCTCTTTTTTATTGATGGGGGCAAATGCTTGCCCCGGTTAAGCCTTATTTCAAACCACGACGTAGCAGCAACGGTTCTATTTTTGGATCGCGTCCACGGAACTGACGGAAAGACTCCATCGGATCGATACTGCCGCCGCGTGACAGCAATTGTCGACGGAACCAGTCGCCGTTTTTACGGCTCAGACCACCCTGCTCATGGAACCATTCCACCGTATCTGCGTCCAGCACTTCACTCCACAGATAGGCGTAGTAACCTGCAGAATACCCACCGCCAAAAATATGGGAGAAATACGTGGTGCGGTAACGTGGTGGTACCGGGGCGAAATCGACACCCATGTCTTTTAAGGCAGCCTGCTCAAATGCGATTGCGTCGCCAGGGATCTGCGCTGGAGTCAGTTGATGCCAGCGTTGATCCAGTAAGGAAGCGGCGATGTATTCCGTTGTGGTGTAACCCTGATTGAATTTTTTACTGGCAGCGACTTTATCCAGCAAGTCCTGCGGAATCGGTGCGCCGGTCTGGTAGTGCTTGGCATAATTTTTCAGCACTTCCGGCCAGGTTGCCCACATCTCATTGACTTGAGATGGATATTCCACAAAGTCACGTGGCACATTGGTACCGGAGAAGCGCGGATACTTCACGTTAGAGAACAAACCGTGCAGCGCGTGACCGAATTCATGGAAAGCGGTTTTGACTTCATCGACAGTCAGCAGCGTCGGTTCGCCAGCTGGCGGTTGAGGAATATTCAAATGATTTGCGATCACCGGCTTGTTGCCGAACAAATGAGACTGCTCAACATAGGAATTCATCCAGGCACCGCCGCGTTTGCTGTCACGCGCATACATATCTGCCAGGAACAGCGCCATCGGCTTACCATCGGCATCAAAAATTTCATAGACGCGTACGCTGGGGTGGTAGACCGGTAAGTCCTTACGTTCTTTGAAGGTAATGCCATATAGCTTGGTCGCAGCAAAGAACACGCCTTTTTCCAGTACCTGATTCAGCTCAAAATAAGGACGTAACTGACCATCATCAAATGCGTATTTTTCTTTACGCAATTGTTCGGTGTAGTAGGCCCAGTCCCAGGCAGCCAGCTGAAAGCCACCTTGTTTGGCATCGATCAGCTTCTGCAATTCTGCGGCCTCTGCTTTGGCATTGGCGACGGCTGCCGGTGCCAGGCCGCTCAGCATCTTGTTGACCGCTGTGCTGGTCTTGGCAGTTTCATCTTCCAGTCCATAATCGGCATAGTGTGCATAGCCCAGCAATTGCGCGCGTTCGGCACGCAGACGTGCCAGTTCGATGGCGATTTTGCGGTTGTCATTCTCACCGCCGTGGCTGCCGCGATTGACGGAGGCTTCATGCAGACGTTGACGAATTTCACGTTTTTCCAGGCTGGCGATAGCGGGTTGTCCAGTGGTGTTCATCAAAGGAATCAGGAATTTTCCGTCCATGCCCTTGGCCTTGGCGGCAGCGGCAGCAATCTGGATTTCCGCATCGGATAAACCGGCCAGATCTTCTTTATGTTCCAGTACCAGCGCTGAGGAATTGGTTTCTTTTAATACGTTCTGGCTGAACTGATTACCCAGCGTCGCCAGTTGTGCGTTCAGGGCTTTCAGCTTGTCTTTTTGCGTGGCGTCCAGTTTGGCACCAGCCCTTACAAAATCGGTGTAGTAACGGTCCAGCAAGCGCGAAGACTCGGCGTCCAGCTTTAACTGATCGCGTACTTTAACGATTTGCTCAATACGCGCAAACAGTTTGTCATTCAGTGAAATCAAATCCTGATGCGCAGATAATTTGGGTGCCATCTCGCTGGACAAGGCTTCCAGCACTGGATTGGTATGCGTTGCGGTCAGATTGAAGAAAATCGTGCTGACGCGGTTCAGGGTCTGGCCCGAGCGTTCCAGCGCCACGATGGTGTTTTCAAAGCTGGGTTTGGCGCGGTTATTTGCAATCGCTGCGATTTCTTTTTCGTGTAAGCGGATCGCGGTGGCAAAGGCTGGGGCAAAATGTTCGTTGCGGATTTTATTAAAAGCCGGTAACCCGTATGCCAGTGTACTGGTGGCTAACAAAGGATTGTGCGCTGTGCGGGCGATGGATACTGGTTTGTTGCTGGCGGTCTGGGTAGGCGCTGTTTCATCTGCATAGCTGGTCTGGATAGTCAGCGCAGAGCACAACAGCATGAGCAGGGTTTTGTTCATGACTGGATACGAGTAAAAAAAGAATAAGGGAACAGAGCATAGCATCAGACCGCCGTCAGAGAGAAAAATTCCTCAGTGCGGAAAGCGCATTAGCAGCTATGTGCTAAGAGTAAAAACGAAGATTCGTTTGATTACATTGCTTGTAAGACGTTGTCAGAACAGACGCTGGCACAGCGTCTGCTTAGCGACCCCAGCGCCAGCGTGGTGGTTCACCTTTCAACCAGCACACGACGATCAGAATCAGGCTGGCTACAGTAACGCCAAGCAGAAAAAACAGCGAACCATAGACGGGTTGCACCACTACGGTAACAAGTACCAGTGCAAGCAGGTAGACCGCCAGTACCATCCAGCCGTGCCAGCTATTGGGGATACCCCAGCCCCAGCCGTAGGTCTTAGCCGGAAACCAGTAGTTGTTGTCTTTTGTATTCATCGCTTCACCCGTCATGCTTATTTAAAGTGGATAGGACAGCAATTCAGCATAGTACAAAGCGGTTAGCCAGCTCAAAAACAAAGGAGGTTTGCGAGTAGCCGAGCAGGCATAGCCCCAGCACCAGCACGAGCAACAGGAGCAACAGCAGACGGCGGATTGCAGACCATTCAGGCATGAGCCAGACCTTCACGTTTGAGTGCAGCTTCATTGATAGGCAGGTTGACCAGTGCAGCAAAAATGCCCAGCATCAGCGCAATGCCCCAGACCACATTGTAGTTGCCGTTCAGCGTGTACAGATAGCCACCCAGCCAGACGCCGAGGAAGCTGCCGACCTGATGCGAAAAAAAGACAAAGCCTGACAGCATCGATAAATACCTGACGCCGAAAATACTGGCGACTACACCGTTCGTCAGCGGTACGGTAGATAGCCATAAGAAACCCATGGCGGCGGCAAAAATATAGACAGAATAAGCTGACAGCGGTGCCAGTAAAAACAAGGCAATCACGATGCTGCGGCTCAGGTAAATCGAGGATAGCAAATAACGCTTGGGAAATAATCCCCCCAGTTTGCCCGCATAGTAAGAGCCGAAAATATTAAATAAACCAATTAATGCCAGTGCAGAGACCGCCACATTCGGGTCCATGATGCCGCGGTCTTTCAGATAAGCGGGCATATGCACACCGATAAAGACGACCTGAAAACCGCACACAAAATAACCCGCCACCAGCAACTGAAACGGCCGGTAATACAGCGCTTCACGTATTGCCTGGCGTATGCTTTGCTGTGGTCCTTCGCTGGCAACCGGCGCCGGATCGCGTAATTGCCAGGCCATAGGAATCATCAGCAATAGCAGCACGGCAGACAGGATAAAAAAAGCGCTTTGCCAACTGGTGTGGTGGATCAGTTGTTGTTCGACCGGCATCATGGCGAACTGACCGAAGGAGCTGGCAGCGGAAGAAATACCGAAGGCCCAGGAGCGTTTTTCCAGCGGTGCGGTACGCCCTATGATGCCGCTGACCGCACCGAATGCAGTACAGGCCAGCGCTAAGCCAAGCAAGATGCCGGAGCCTGCAATAAACAGCCAAGCCTGATCTATGATCGCCATCCAGAGCAGTCCCGCTGCATAGCAGAGCGCGCCGAAAATCACGACCCGGTGCGTGCCAAAGCGATCAATCGCAATGCCTGCCAGCGGCCCGAATGCACCCCATAGCAGGTTTTGTACTGCCAGTGCCATGGAATAGGTTTCTCGGGTCCAGCCGTGTGCCTGCGAAATCGGCTGCAGCCAGAAACCAAAGCCATGGCGGATGCCCATTGCCAGAGTCAACACGACGCCGGAAGCGATGAGGATAGTTTTAAGATCGGGACTTTGTTGCCGGGACATACGCTGCTTTCTGAAAATGCGCTGGGAGAGTGCGGAGTCTAACGTAAAGTCAGGTGGTCTGTGGACTGGCAGAATCACCGTGACGGCGCAGGTGTTGGTGCCTGCAAAGGCAGCAGGAGGCGGAAACGGGTGCCGTTGCCGGGTGTGCTGCTGACTTCTATGCTGCCACCCATGATAGCAGTGACCAGATTGTGCACAATACTCAATCCCAGCCCGCTGCCACCCTGACCAAGCTTGGTGGTGAAAAAAGGATCAAAGATACGGCGTAAATCTGCCTTGGGTATACCGGCACCGTCGTCGCAGAACTGTAGTTCGACCTGACTCAGACTGTGTCGCCTGGCGTGTATTTTCATGCTTCCTGCGCTACGTCCATTAAAACCATGCAGCATGGCATTATTGATCAGGTTGGTGAGTATCTGTGCTAAAGGACCGGGGTAGCTGTCGAGGATAATGTCTTTGGAGATGTCCAGCGCCAGATGGTGGCCTTGTTTAAGTATCTGATTTTGCAGGGTGCGGGCGACCTCGTGTACGGTTTGCGCCAGTTGAAATTGCCGCCTTTGCTGGCTGGTCTGATCAGCGCTGACTTGTTTAAAACTGGCGACCAGTTCGCTTGCATTGTGCAGGTTGCGCATCAACAATTCACAGGCCTCGGTCAGACCCTGGGTGAAATGTTGAAGATCTGAGCGCTTCAGATGATTGGATTCCAGCTGTACTTGAAAGCGCTGGGCTTCTTCCTGCAAGGTACTGGCTGTCAGCAGACTGTTGCCAATAGGCGTATTGAGTTCATGGGCGACCCCGGCTACCAGTGAACCCAATGCTGCGAGCTTATCCTGAGACACCAGAATTTTTTGGGCCTCGGCCAGTTGCTGATAGGTATCGGCATTGTCGATTGCAATGGCCGTATAAGCACTCAGGGTTTTCGCCATATCCAGATGAATGGTTTGAAATGCATTGGTCTCGGTACTTTGTATCGCAATAACACCACTGATTTTCCCTTTTAAAATCAGCGGTACGTAAATATGGGAAGCCGGTACAAATAATGCCTGTCCCTCTGCATAAGACTTTTGATCGGTCAGTCTGTCCAGTCCGGCGGCACCGATATAAGCCGGATATTCGTCGAAAATATTATTGATAAAAATTTCTTTGCCTTCCCTTACGCAATAAGACGCCAGCAAATCGTGGTCATTTACGTCGCGGAAATAAGGTCGCATGAGTTCGCCGCGCAATATATTGCCGGGAAATTCGATGAGCTGTTTGTCAGGATGGTAAATCCCGATCGCAAATACCTCCGCGCCGATCAGCGTGTGTAAATGCCGGTAGACCACACTCATAATGGTATTTTGATCGAGGCTGGACGTAATCTCACGACCAATTTCACTGAGCTTTTGCACCATTTGCTGGGCTTGCCGCAGCTCTTCTGTTTGCAGTCGTAATTCATAGGTGCGGTGCATGACATGCTGATGCAACTCACGTTGCAATTTTTGATAATCATCTTCGACGATTTTTTGTTGCATCAGCGCGCATAGCTGAAACGCCAGTTGTTGTTGATCGCTATGCCAGATCTGGTGCGCCTGATGCGCTAACAAGGCCGCGCCTACACGTTTGCCATGTGCAAGCAGTGGCACCACCAGTAGCATGGGTGCGCTTAAATCAGCGCAAAGTAGGTGCCATTCCTGACTAAGCCCCATATTGCTGGCTGATTCCAGCTGCAGCGTGCCATTGACCTGTGACAGCAGATGCCAGAGTTCAGGAAAATTGGCTGTATTAATGACCGGGCACTGTTCTGCTTTACCAGGCTGTTGGGCACGGCAGACCAAATGACCACTCGCACTGTCCTGTGTCCAGGCTGCGCAATAAATAGCAGAGAGCTGCTCGGCAGCCAGCGTCACCAACTGTTGCATGGCGCTGGATAGTCCGGTGTCACTGTGCATGATACGGTCCAGCACTTGCATGAGACTGCTCATCCTGTTAACCCATTCGTATTTACTTGTCCGAAAATGGCGAGTACAAAGCCACCAGGACGCGTATAAATGCCATATCACCGCTCAGGCAGTAATGGAAGAGGGTAACTGATCCCATCGGCTGAGCAACTCTGGATATTCATCTTAGTCCAAGAAGCGCAAATTGTCGCATTCTGTGCAGCGAGCAGCGCGTGTTCCCTGAGTGCAGCAGCACTGACATTGCGTTGCGGTCATTTTGCGTTCTATAACGACAGACAAGAAAACGATGAACACTGTACACCATGAATTTCCTGGCCTGAGCAACATTGATCAGCGGCAGTGCTATCAGGCGGTGCTGGCCAAAGATAGCCGTTTCGACGGTGTGTTTTTTACGGGCGTGACCAGTACCAGTATTTACTGTCGCCCGATTTGCAGTGTGAAGCCACCTAAGGCCAGTTCCTGCCAGTTTTATCACAGCGCCGCTGCTGCTGAAGCGGCTGGTTTTCGCCCGTGTTTGCGCTGTCGGCCTGAACTGGCACCGTACGCCTTACAGCAAAATCTGGCATATGCGATCTGGCAAAAAATTGCCGATGGCGCACTCAACGAGCAGACGCTGGACGCGTTTGCGGCAGATGTGGGTTTGTCTTCGCGTCAGATCCGTCGTTTGTTACTACAACAGTTTGGCGTGACGCCGGTCGAGTTGGCCCAGACCCAGCGCCTGCTGTTCGCCAAAAAATTACTGCAGGAAACGCAGCTGCCTATGGCAGAGATCGCTTATGCGGCGGGTTTTGGCAGTGTGAGACGTTTCAATGCCTTATTCTCGGAACGCTATCAGCTGGCACCGGGTGCGATCCGGCGCAGTAAACAGCCACCGCAGGCCGTCATGACGCTGAGGCTGGCTTATCGCCCGCCTTATGCCTGGTCCGCCATGATGAGGTATTTGGCGGGTCGTGCCATGCCTGGGCTGGAAGCTGTGCAGACTGAGGGGGATCAGCAGGTGTATGTCCGCAGCGTCAGGTTGAATGGCCATACCGGCTGGCTGAAAGTCAGCTGCCAGTCAGACAAAGCGCAGCTGCAGCTGGATCTGGCACCTGGTCTGAGTCCGGTATTGCTGGCACTGATCAGCCGTGTCCGCGAGCAATTTGATCTTGACGCGAGCCCACTCAGCATACACGCGCATCTGGAGGCAGATCTTACTTTGCATGCGGTTTTACAGGCCTTTCCCGGCTTACGGGTACCGGGTTGTTTTGATGCGTTTGAGCTGGCCTTACGCGCCGTATTGGGACAACAGGTCAGCGTGGCCGGTGCCACTACCATTTCCGGTCGGCTGGTACACGCTTTGGGAGAAACTGCAGAGACGCCATTTAGCGCAGTGACACATCATTTCCCTACACCTCAGCGTGTGTTGCAAGCCAGTATTTCCGAGCTGGCCAGCTTGGGTATGCCCGCAAAACGTGCCGCGACTTTGCAGGAAATCGCCAGATTTGCATTGTCACATGGGTTGCACAAAAAACCAGCAGACAGCCTGGCTGGATTCGTTGCCGCGATCACTGCCTTACCCGGCATCGGGGCCTGGACCGCACACTATATAGCGATGCGCGCGATGCGTTTTCCAGATGCGTTTCCGGCCGGGGATTTAGGTTTGCAAAAAGCCGCCGCCCGCCTCGCCGGTCAGCCGGACGGGCGTTACACCGAAACGCAATTGCTGCAGCAAGCCTCAGCCTGGTCACCCTGGCGTGCTTATGGTGCGCTGCTACTATGGCATTCGCTGTCCCTGGCCTGACTTTTTCCCCTTTCCCCCAATTCAAAACGGAGTCACAGCGCATGCAATACTCATATACCGATAGTCCGACCGGCACGCTGTTACTGGCTGCCAGTGCGCAAGGCCTGAGCGGCGTGTATTTTCCTGAACACCGGCATTTCAAAGGTATCGCCGGGTGGCAGGCTGCGCCGCAGCATCCGCTATTGCTGGCAGCGGCAGAACAGCTCGCTGCATATTTCTCAGGCCAGCGTCAGCATTTCGATCTGCCGCTGGATTTGAGTGCAGGCACTGCGTTTCAGCAGGCGGTCTGGCGTCAGTTAGCCCGGATTCCGTTTGGGCAGACCTTGAGTTATGGCCAACTGGCACAACAGCTGGGTAATCCCGCAGCGGTACGCGCGGTCGGCGCAGCGAATGGCAAAAATCCCTTATCGATTATCCTGCCCTGCCATCGCGTGATCGCTGCGAATGGTGCGCTGACCGGATATGCAGGCGGCTTAAAAAATAAGCAGTATTTGCTGAATTTTGAGGCAAATTTGCGACATGGCAACAGCCTTGAATTGCATGCTTTTTAGTCCAGAAAGGGCTGGAAACCCGCATGGATAATAGATGTTGCTATTCAGGAAAATAATATCATTTAACTCATTTTGGTGCGATGCACAAAAAATGCTTGACCTGTGAAACAGCAGGTGTAGAATTGGGGTTGTTGCGGTGCACCATTCAATTTGATTCTCATGGACGGCGCTGCCAATTTTGATATCCTTTTCTGGAGAAAACCATGACAACTACACCTGAACAATTCATCGCTGCAACTAAAGCTAACCTCGAAGCGCAATTCGCGTCTTTGACTGCATTGAACAAAAAAGCTTTCGAAGGCCTGGAACAATTAGTCGCATTGAACGTCAATGCAGCGAAAGCCAGCCTGGAAGAAGGTACAGCGACAGCGAAACAACTGATCGCAGCCAAAGACCCACAAGAATTTTTCACGCTGAGCAGCGCGCAAGTACAGCCATCCGCAGAAAAAGCATTGGCTTACGGTCGTCATCTGGCCAGCATCACGACAGCAACTCAGCAAGAATTCACTAAAGCAGTTGAAGCACACATCGCTGAAACTAACACTAAAGTGATCACACTGATTGATGAAGTGACTAAGAATGCACCAGCTGGCTCCGAGCAAGCTGTGACAGCACTGAAATCTGTGGTTGGCAACATCAACGCAGGTTACGAGCAGTTGACCAAAACAACGAAGCAAGCCGTACAGACTTTGGAAGAAAATCTGAACAAAGCAACGCAGCAATTTACACAAGCTGCAGAAAAAGCGACCGCTAAGAAGAAGTAATGATTCTTTGCCGGTTTGTTTTAAAAAGCTCCCGTCTCCCCCGGGAGCTTTTTTTACGCCTGTCGCATGCGCATGCCGCTGTGACAAATGTCCGCTGATAGGTGTAAGCTAGCAAATAGTTCTTTTTGCAATGCAAAAATAAGTCAGGGACTCAAGCCGCATTCTGAGCCGTATCAGGTGCGCACCTTACATCGTTTCTTTCTACCCATTGATAGGAGATTTTTATGCAAGACGTCGTTATTGTGGCTGCTGGCCGTACTGCTGTAGGTAAGTTTGGCGGTACGCTGGCCAAGATTCCCGCTGCCGAGCTCGGTGCTACTGTGATCAAAGGCTTGCTGGCGAAAACCGGTCTGAACGGCGCGCTGGTCAATGAAGTCTTGCTGGGCCAGGTTCTGACTGCAGGCGTAGGTCAGAACGCCGCGCGTCAGGCCGTCATCAAAGCCGGTTTACCGGATGCAGTGCCAGCCATGACGATCAATAAAGTCTGCGGCAGTGGTCTGAAAGCCACCCACTTAGCAGCGCAGGCGATTAAAGCCGGTGATGCCGACATCATCATCGCTGGCGGCCAGGAAAACATGAGCGCTTCACCCCACGTGCTGGCCGGTTCACGCGATGGTTTCCGTATGGGCGATGCCAAACTGGTCGACACCATGATCGTCGACGGTCTGTGGGATGTCTACAACCAGTATCACATGGGTGTGACTGCTGAAAACGTGGCGAAGAAATATGAAATCAGCCGTGAAGAACAGGATCAGTTCGCGCTGGCTTCGCAAAACAAGGCAGAAGTCGCACAGAAAGCAGGCAAGTTTGTCGACGAAATTATCCCCGTTGAAATCGTGAGCAAAAAAGGCACGGTGGTATTCGACACGGATGAATTCATCAAACACGGCACCACCATCGAATCTTTGTCGGCGCTGCGTCCGGCTTTCGATAAAAACGGCAGCGTCACAGCCGGTAATGCTTCTGGTTTAAATGACGGTGCAGCTGCAGTCATCATGATGTCTGCCAGCAAAGCCGCAGAACTGGGCTTGCCGGTACTGGCACGTATCAAAGCCTATTCATCCGCCGGTATTGATCCGACTATCATGGGTATGGGCCCGGTACCAGCGGCTAAACTGTGTCTGCAAAAAGCGGGCTGGACGCATCAAGAAGTCGATCTGATGGAAATCAATGAAGCCTTTGCAGCACAGGCGATCGGTGTCAATAAGGAAATGGGCTGGGATACCAGCAAGATCAATGTGAACGGCGGCGCAATCGCAATCGGCCATCCTATTGGTGCTTCCGGTTGCCGTATCCTGGTCAGTCTGATCCATGAAATGATACGCCGTGATGCCAAGAAGGGCCTGGCCAGCCTGTGTATCGGTGGTGGTATGGGTGTTGCACTCGCGATCGAGCGTGACTGATCTCTGTCATCTGTTTGTGCATAAAAAAACCGCTGTAGTTCACAGCGGTTTTTTTATCACCAGGGCGAATGACCGGCATGACCGGTCAGCCAGTGCATCAATGAATACCATGCATTTTCTTCGCCATCCATTTATTCAGCAGCATCAGTACGATACCTGCAGTAATCGGGATGATCGTAAAGATCAGGAAGAAAGTTGACATCGAATAGGTGTTCGAAATTTCATCGATGTAGCTACCGGTAGAGCCGGCAATCTTATTCGCAATCGCGGTGTTGAGGAACCAGATACCGAACATCAGGCCCAGCAGGCGTTGTGGTGCCAGCTTACTGATGTAGGACAGGCCAACTGGCGAAATGCACAATTCACCCATCGTATGGAAGAAGTAAGCAGCGATCAGGAAGATCATGCTGACCGAAGCCGTCTTCGCACCAACCGGAATGCTGGACGCACCATAGGACAAAGCAGCAAAACCCAGACCCAGCAAAATCAGGCCAGTACCGAATTTAATCGGACCGCTCGGGTTCCAGTGTTTTTCCCACATTTTTGTGAACATCGGTGCCAGTACAACGAGGAAGAAAGAGTTCAATACGCCGAACCAGGTGGCAGGGATATTCGATTTATCCATAGAGAATTCACGGCCCAGCATCCAGATCACCAGTGCCCAGATCGCGCTGATACAGATTACCAGCAGGATGTTAGACCACAGATAGCGCTTTGCCGTACCGGCGAACAATTTAACCAGCAACCAACTCAGGATCGCAGTTGGGATCACCGTCATCAGGCTGTTGACGATCTTGAAAATCATACCGCTGGTGCCAACCAGTTCGCGGTCGGTATAGTCAGCCGCAAAAATGGTCATGGAACCACCGGCTTGCTCAAACGCAAACCAGAAGAAAATCGTGAAGAAAGAGAACACGCAAATCGCTTTGATACGGTCAACCACGACATGACTAGGCGGTTCTTCCTGAGCGACGATGTCTTTTTCTGCTTTCTGTGCTTTAGACAGGCCGATATCGCCAAAGATGCCCTGACCCAGATAGAACTGGATCGCACCCAATATCATGAAGGCGCCAGCCAGACCGAAGCCATACGACCAGGAGATTTTTTCACCGATATAACCGCACAGAGAAATACCAAAGAAAGCACCGGCATTCACCCCCATGTAAAACAGGGTATAACCACCGTCACGGCCGCTTTCATTGTCTTTGTTGTACAGTTGTCCCACAATTGCCGAAATATTCGGTTTGAACAAACCGGTCCCCGCCACTACCAGAGATAAACCCAGGTAGAACATGGTAGGCGTATCAAACAACAGCGAAGCGTGACCCGCTGCAATGATAAAGCCACCCAGTACCACCGCACGGCGGCTGCCCAGGAATTTATCGGCGATCAGGCCACCCAGGATCGGCGTCAGGTAGACCAGGCCGGTGTACCAGCCATACAGTGCGGTCGCATCTGCGCGGGTCCAGCCCCAGCCACCCTTGGCGGTTTCCGTGACCAGAAACAGCACCAGCAGCGCACGCATGCCGTAGTAAGAGAAACGTTCCCACATCTCTGTGAAAAACAGGACAAATAAGCTGTCGGGGTGCCCTAAGATGGTGTGCGCCCCAGGGTTTTGAATTGTGTTCAAACTGCTCTCCGGTTTTGGTTTTTTGTTAGACAAGTTCATCAGCAAAATTTTTTTCATTGCTGATATCAGAATGATGTGAATTGAGTCAATTCGGCGCGTAGCTTACCACGATGAAAAACTCATAAAGAAAGACATATGCTGCAACGCAGCAAAAACAGTGCCAGCCTGGCCTGAAACCATACAGAAGTTAAGTGACAAGCATATAAATGTAAGTATTTACTATCATTTATATGCTTTTAAATCAGAGATGATAAAAAAACAGCCTGAAATCTCTGATGAAATTTCAGGCTGTTTTCAGGCTGTTGCAAGTGTGCTGCAAAGTGAGTTGCGTGGATGCGAAATAGCGCTTTAACGCAAGGTTTTTGTCGCACGATGCACAGTTTGTGTGTGGCCTGCCTCTGTTTTGAACACGGTCAGCGCTTGCCATAATTTATGTGCTTCGTCCTTGAGCGAATCTGCTGCCGCGGCGGATTCTTCCACCAGTGCCGCATTTTGCTGGGTAGACTGATCCATTAGGTTAATTTCGCCGTTAATACGCGCAATACCCGCACTTTGCTCAGACGAGGCAGTGGAAATTTCACGCATGATGGACGTCAGTCCTTCCACCGCAGTCAGTATGGTGCGCATCGTGGCACCCGCCTGATCGACCGCCACGGTACCATGATCCACTTTGGTCATGGAGTTTTCGATCAGGGTTTTGATTTCGCGTGATGCCTGAGCGCTACGCTGCGCCAGGTTTCTGACTTCGGAGGCGACCACGGCAAAACCACGGCCCTGCTCACCGGCACGTGCCGCTTCCACCGCGGCATTCAGCGCCAGGATATTGGTCTGAAAAGCGATGCCTTCGATGGTGGTGATGATGTCTGCCATTTTTCTGGATTCTGCCGCGATGTCGTTCATGCTGACGACTACTTTGTCGACCTCAGCACTGCCGCGTTGTGCGGTACCTGCTGCTTCCACACTGAGCTGACGTGCGCGTTCCGCGTGGGCGGCATTGTTTTGCACGGTTTCATGCATGTGCTCGACGCTGCTGGCGGTTTCTGCCAGCGATGCAGCCTGACTTTCTGTGCGTTGTGACAAATCCAGATTGCCTTTAGCAATTTCACCTGAGGCGTCTGAGACAAATTCACTGCTGACCCGGATATCGGCGACGATGCCGCGCAACTGCTCCTGCATCTGATGCAGCGCATACAGCATGCTGTGCTGATCGCCGCGTTGCAGACTGACCTGGGTGGTCAGATCGCCTTCAGCCACCCGGCGTGCGATTTCAACGGCAGTGTCCGGCTCGCCACCGAGCGGACGGATGATGAGTTTATTCACCACATACAGCAACATCGCCGACACCACGGCTACGCTGATCAGGCCAATCAGGATGGACAGATTGCGCAGCTTTCTGACTTCAGCCAGGATTTTATCTTCCGGTACGCTGATCGCAAACGACCATGGCGTGCTGCTGGCGCCGATGCGGACTGGTACGAAAATGCGCGTCATGCTGGTGTTCAGTGTTGCGTCAAACAGCGTGTCCTCCCAGGATTTTCCCGCTTGTACCGCAGCGATCAGCTCGGGCGGCGCAACTTTGCTGTCTATGGTTTTTCCCACCAGTGCAGGATTGGCATCGCCGATGTACACCGCTTTATTCGACAGCAGGCTGGCTTGTCCTGTTTCATAAGGGCGGATTTTACTGATGCTGTCCTGGAAGCCCGCCACTGGTAAATCCACAGTCACCGCGCCTGCCAGTTTACCATTGCTCATCACGGGGACCGTCACGGTCGTCATGAATACATCTTTACCAGCGATCTTATACATATACGGTTCGAGCAGAACTTCTGTACCGGATTTTTTGGCCAGCAGATAATAGTCACCTGCGCCTTCTTTCTCATAATCGGTCAGGGCTTCCACCTGTATGCTGCCGTTGCCACGGTTCCAGTAAGGCAGATAACGGCCAGTCTGGTCGTGGCCAGGCTTGCCTGTAAATTCAGCATCTTTGCCATCAAATGCGTTTGGCTCCCAGATCGTGCCGACACCGGTAAATTCAGGATTGGCAGCCAAGACGCTCTTGAGCAACTGATCAGCCGCCTCCCGGCTGGGATTGCCTGCTGCTTTCATGCCGCTGAGTCCGGCCGCCAGATTTCTGGCTGCATACAGCGCCACATTGATTTTTTCGGCAACCAGATTCGCATTTGAAATAGCAAGCTGACGCGCATAGGCTGCAGAGGCCTGCGATTGCATCTGACTGGCCTGATAACTCAGCAGGCTGATGGTAATAGTAAAGCCGATGATGACCATGGCCAGCACGGCCAGCAGCATTTTCGCGCGTAAGCCTAATGAACTGGCTGAAAATAAGTTTTGTTTCTTCATACTCTAGAAGTCCTGGTTGCCCGATCTGGGTGCACGTAGTGGCACCTGGGTGTGTTTTTTTGTTCGAATGTTGGCAGCTTGCCAGAGATAAGCAGAAAATGGGGCGCTTCAAGGCGATTTTTGCTGTTTGGTAACAATTTAGCTGTGAGAATTTAAAACTCAGTGTGGTGTGGCAGGCACAAATTCTTATCCAAATGGAACCCATTTCCATGTGCGTGCTCTAACAGAGCCTTGGGACACACTCAGTCAGCATTCAAACAGGACTAAAAATTGCACATAACCGTCCTTACTGGTCTGGCAGACGCACTGGCTGAGCTTTTTAAATTTTGGAGACATATGATGAAGTGGAAAAACCTCGCCCTGGCAGCCAGTCTGCTGTGCGGCCTGGTCAGCCATAGTCAGGCGCTGACAGCAGATCAGGTAAAAAGCTTTACCTTACCGAATGGTATGAAATTCCTGGTGTTGGAAAGTCATACAATCCCGAATGCGAATATGTACACCTACTGGAAAGTTGGTTCACGCAATGAGGTGCCAGGCATTACCGGTTTATCCCACTTCTTTGAACACATGATGTTCAATGGCTCAAAAAAATTCGGCCCTAAGCAATTCGACCGCACCATGGAAGCTGCGGGCGGCGCGAACAATGCTTATACCAATAACGATCTGACTGTGTACCAGGACTGGTTCCCGGCGACCGCGCTGCCCGTGATCTTTGATCTGGAAAGCGACCGTATCGCGAATTTGTCGATTGATCCGAAAATGGTCGACAGCGAGCGCGGCGTGGTGTTGTCGGAACGTAGTACCGGTCTGGAAAATTCGAATCTGCGTTCGCTGTGGGGCGCAGTCTATGCGACGGCTTTCCATGCCCATCCCTATGCGATACCGACCATAGGCCACGAATCCGATATCAAGGCCTGGACTCAGGCCGACTTGGAAAACTACTTCAAGACCTATTACTCGCCGAATAACGCGGTCGCCGTGATCGTCGGCGCGGTGAAGGCCGATGAAGTCAAACGTCTGGCCGAACAGTATTTTGCCAAAGCACCGCAACGCGCTTTGCCACCGGTGGTACGCACCGTGGAACCTGAGCAAAAAGGAGAGCGCCGTGTGTTTGTGCGCAAGGAATCCGCGACGACACCGAATCTGATGGTGTCGTACAAGGTACCGGCTACCAATAATCCTGATTACTACGCCTTGCAAGTCCTGAACAGCATACTGACCGAGGGCAAAACCTCACGTTTGTATCAGGCGCTGGTCGACAAGCGGCTCGCGACGCAGGTGGGTGCCGATTACGGTAAGGCTTTTGATCCCGGTCTGTTTAACTTTTTTGCGGTCGCCGCCAATCAGGTGCCTGCTGCCAAAGTAGAAGCAGCCCTGCTGGCAGAAATCGACAAACTGATCCGTGAAGGCGTGAGCGAAGAAGAAGTGCAGAAGGTCAAAAACCAGAAGCTGCTGAATTTCTATCGGGCGCAGGAAACTATCAACGGCAAAGCAGCCCAGATCGGTGACTATGAAGTGTATTTCGGTGACTATAAAAAACTGTTCGATGCGCCTGAGGCTTATCGTCGCCTGCGTGCAGCGGATATACAAAGAGTCGCCGCCACCTATTTTAAAAAATCTCAACGCACCGTTGGTGTGCTGGCCGCCAGCGAGGAGTAAGCCATGAAACAAGCGATGAAACAAGCCATAAACCAAGCATGCCGTCTGATACAACAAAGTGCCTTAGTCGCAGCCACCGTCACCACCGTGGCAGCATCTGCTCAGGCGGCGGAATTTCAGTTACCGGCATTTGACACTGTCCGTTTATCCAATGGCTTAACCATTTATATGATGGAAAGGCATGAAGTACCACTGGTCGCGGTGCGTGCCGTAGTGCGGGCCGGTGCCACTGTGGACGGTCCAGCCGCTGGTCTGGCTAATCTGACCGGTGACGCCTTGCTGCTGGGGTCGCGTGCTTACAGCAAACAGCAGATCGATCAGAGTTTCGATTTCCGCGGTGCGCGTTTATCCAGCGGTACGTCCGCTGACGGCACAGTGCTGTATGCAGATTTTTCTAAAGACGATATCCAGACCTTGTTGCCCATCATGGCGGATGCCTTGCAAAACCCGCTGTTTGACGCGGCTGAATTTGGCAAACTGCGCGCCCGTACCGTGGATGGCTTAAAGCAGGCCAAGGAAAGTCCGCGCAATGTGGTGCAGCCTTATTTTTACAGCATGCTGTTTGGTCAGGGTGCCTATGCCAATCCGGTCTCCGGTACTGTCAGCAGTGTGAGTATGCTGGAAACCAAGGATGTACAGGGTTTTCATCAGCGTTACTTCCGTCCTGATAATGCCGCACTGGTCGTGGTCGGTGATTTCAAACCCAGCACTATGCGTGCCCAGCTGGAAAAACTGTTTGGTAACTGGAGATCGGCCGGACCATTGCCGGCCCGTGCTGACACTGGCAAAGTCAGCGCCGATAAGGCACGCGTCTGGCTCGTGAATAAAGCCGATGCAGTCGAAACGACCTTTATGTTTGGTGGTGCCGGTATCGCCAGAAATGATGCGGACTATGTGCCACTGCAAGTCATCAATACTATCTTGGGCGGGCGTTTTACGTCCTGGCTGAATGATGAATTGCGTGTCAATTCCGGCCTGACTTATGGGGCGAACAGCAGCTTCCAGACCCTGGCGCAGGCCGGCGTGTTTGGTGTGTCCAGTTTCACGGCAACGGCCAAAACTGAGGCAGCGCTGGCGCTGGCGCACAAAACTTACCAGCGTTTGTGGGATAAGGGCATCGATGCGGCCACGCTGGAATCAGCCAAAGCCTATGTCAAAGGCCAGTTCCCGCCGCGTTATGAAACCAATCAACAACTGGCGGGCTTTTTGAGCGATATGTATGTGTCGCAGATAAATCGTAGCCAAATTGATCACTTTATGCGCGATGTCGATGGTTTGACACCGGAAAAAGCGAAACAATTGGTGGACAAACATTTTCCACGCGATAAACTGCAAATGCTGTTAATCGGCAAAGCCGAGGCAATACGTCCTGTCGCCGCACAGTATGGCGAAGTGACAGAACTGGACATCAAAGCGGATGGATTTAAGCCAGCCGTCAAGTAATACTTAGCACTCAGCCCGGCTCCACCGGGTAACGGTCTCACAAAACCGCTCTGTTATTGACTTGCAGGGCGGTTTTGTTTCATCGGTCGGGCAGCGTGTGATCTGTCTTCTTGAAAGTGTATGCATTTGAAAAACATGAAATCAGCGCCAGTGCGCCCCGTGATGAGCGCGCTGGCTTTGCTGCTGTGCCTGACGCAGCCAGCACCAACGGTGCAGGCTGCCAATGCCAACGGCGCTGCGCGTACCAGCCAAAACGAGAATGGCTACCACTTACCGGCACTGGAATTACAGGCCATTGTGGATGCGCCACGCGGGCCGCTGTTCAAGCTGGGACCGCAGCGCAAAACCGCCTTGATGGTGCATTTACCGGGTTTGCCGGGCATTGCTGATGTGGCGCAGCCTGAGCTCAAGCTGGCTGGCCTGCGCATCAATCCGCGCACCCGTGCTGCCAGCCATTTTGATTTTGGCACCAGCTTAAGTCTGCTTGATGTCGCGACCGGTAAAAGCCGCGAAGTCAGTGGCCTGCCAGCCAAAGTACGCATCGCAGAAACCCTGTGGTCACCGGATGAACAATGGGTAGCTTTCAGCCGCTGGGTCGATGATGGCGTGGAATTGTGGCTGCTGGATGTGCGTAAGGCGCAGGCAAGGCGCCTGATGGCGGATAAGCTCAATGCCACCACCAGTGCCGGTTTTTCCTGGACGGGTTCAGATGAATTGTTTGTCAGATTAGTACCGAAAAATCAAAAACCGCTACCCCCGCCAGCTATCGTGCCTGCAGGCCCAAATATGGTGGAAAGCCGCGCCGGTAAAGGGGCGCAGAACCGCACCTTCCCCGATATGCTGAAAACAACCGCGGATTCCGACATGCTGGACTGGCAGTTACAGACCCAGCTGGGTTTCGTCAGTATTAAAGGCGAAGTCAGGCGTATCGGTCCGGTCATGACGCTGTCTAAGGCCAGTGTCTCGCCGGATGGCAGTCTGATCCTGACTACACAGTTGCGTCGCCCGTATTCCACCATGTTACCTATGGACAGATTCGGTCAGCTGATCGAATTGTGGGATGACGAAGGCCGCAAGGTACGTACCGTGGCTGAGCGGCCTATGCGTGAGCGCATTCCCTCCGGGAATGATGCGGTGCAGGCCGGGCCACGGGACTTCTCCTGGCGTGCGGATAAACCGGCCAGTCTGACCTGGCTGGAAGCGCAAGGCGGCGGTGATCCTGAATCCCATAGCAAGGTGCATGATGTCTTCATGCAGCAGGCAGCCCCCTTTGATCATCCGCCACAGAAGCTGATGGAACTGGCCTGGCGTTTTTCCAGCGTACAGTGGGGCAATGATAACCTGGCGCTGGTGACCGAAAACTGGAGCAAGACGCGCGATACCCGTACCTGGCGCATCCGTCCCGGTGTCGCGGACAGCAAACCTGAGCTGGTGTTCAGCCGCAAGACTGAAGATCAGTATGCCAATCCGGGTAATCCTGTGATGACGACCAATGAGATGGGGCGTCAGGTCTTGCGCATCACAGCGGATGGCAGGTCCATATTCCTGACCGGTACCGGTGCCAGTGCAGAGGGCGACCGTCCTTTCCTGGACCGGCTGGATCTGGTCAGCCGTCAGACCACACGCTTATTCCGTTCGCATCCGCCGTTTTACGAAGAAGTGGTCGGCATACTCAATGACAAAGGCAGTCAGATTATCCTGAGCCGCGAGTCGAATGAAGAGCGCCCCAACTATTATGCCGATGATCTCGGTGATCCTGTGCCACCGCGTGCATTGACCAGTTTCGCGCATCCTTACCCGCAACTCAAGGGCGTGAAAAAACAGCAAATTCGTTACGAGCGTGAAGATGGTGTAGAACTGACGGCCAATCTGTATCTGCCGCCAGGGTACGAGCCTAAACGCGATGGCCCGCGTCCCACCCTGATCTGGGCCTATCCGCGTGAATTCAAAACCGCAGAAGCAGCGAGTCAGGTCACCGGTTCGCCGCATCGTTTCAACCGGATTTCCTATAACGGCCCGCACGTGATGCTGGCACGTGGTTATGTGGTGGTCGATGGACCCGGTATGCCGATTATCGGTGAGGGAAAAAAAGAGCCGAACGATAGTTATCTGGAACAACTGAAGATGAATGCTGAAGCGGTCATCGACGAGGTAGTTAAGCTGGGTGTGACTGACCGTAACCGCATCGCGATTGGTGGCCATAGCTACGGTGCATTTATGACTGCCAATCTGCTTGCGCATACCAGGCTGTTCCGGGCAGGGATTGCGCGTTCCGGTGCGTACAACCGCACGCTGACGCCGTTTGGTTTCCAGTCGGAAGACAGGAATTTCTGGACTGCGAAGAAAACCTATCTGGAAATGTCGCCATTTAATTTTGCGAACCAGGTCAAGGACCCTATCCTGTTCATTCATGGCGAGCAGGACAATAACAGCGGTACCTTCCCTATGCAGAGCGAGCGTATGTTCCAGGCTTTACAGGGCTTGGGTATCGCCTCGCGGCTGGTGATGCTGCCCAATGAAAGTCACAGCTACCGCGCGCGCGAGTCGATATTGCATATGCTGTGGGAGCAGGATCGCTGGCTGGACATGTATGTGAAAAATGCCAAAGGCGAAGCTGGCGGCAAAGACTGAGGCACAACGCGCTGTGTGCGGCTCAGTAAGTAAAAGGGGAGGCAGAGGTCTCCCCTTGTTTTTTTGCACCCATGTAAAGTTTTGCATTAAGATGCCTACTGGCTTGCAACACTTTTGCATCGTTGAGTTGTGCTGCAGCCCGCCTCATCCTGACACCGATTTCACCAATAAGGCCACGCTATGCTCAAAGCCGTCATTTTAGATGCCAATGCGGTTGCCCGTAATTTACTGACTTCCGTACTCAATAATGGCGGGCATGAAGTGGTGGGCGATGCCAATCTGGCACCCGCCAGCCTGGCACGCGTGATCCGCCTGAAACCGCAAATCGTATGTATCGATATTGGCGAAACCAATGAAGAAGGACTGGCGATCATCGATCAGTTGCGCCGCGAATTGCCTAAGGCGTTGTTATTTCTGGTCTCGGCCAAAATTGATGCGACTATTCTGCAGGCTGCACAACAACGTGGTGTCCATGGCTTCATCGTGAAACCATTTAATTCGGTGGCGGTACTGACATCTATCCGCAATACCATCCTGCGTATCGCCAAACAGCAAAGAGCTGCAGCCCAGCCACCCGCCGACACACAGGACAGCGCAGCATTGGATAATTCCTCTGCACCGGATGCGGTTTAATCCCCACAAACCGGACCTTCATCCCCTTAGCCTGTGTTTCATCGCAGGCTCACGCAGTGGCAGGTTCAGCTTATACACTGAGCCCTGTTCTGTTAAGCGGCAGCCGGAGTCTTCATGTCAAATCCATCCCATGTCAAACGTCCTGTAGAGGCAGATTCCCCCTTACCCGCAGAAGTTGCGGTCAGAACCGATACCTGGCTTAACCGGGCGCGTAACTATCCGGTATTTTCGCGTACCTGGTTTTATTACCGCAGTCTGGCCTGGTCGGTACCGGTCGGTATTATTGCTTTGTTCAGTTGCATCGTCGCCTATTTATCCGGCGTCAGTCTGCCAGATATTGTCGCTAAAGCGATTCCAGCCACGCTGACGTTTACGATGTTGCATTTGCTGGGCCCGGGTCTGGCGGTATTGATACGGCAACGTCATTTCAGCTCACGTAAAGAGTCGGTCCTGATTGTGCTGGCGTTGCTGGCCGGTGCCTTGATCAGTTGGGGCGCTTTGTACGGTAGTAAATACAGCGTCAAACTGGCCGTGTATGGTGACCCGCATCATGTAAGCAAAAAGGCGATTGACGACAAAGCTAAAAAAGCAGCTGCAGCGGCACATAGCGAGCCTCAGGCCAGCAGCGCCTCCCAGCCTGACAGCGCAGAAGATAAAGTGGCTCCTGAAATGGAGAAAGTCAGTGAACAAGCCATAGAAGGTCTGGCCAATGCCTTTGTTGTCATCGGTTTGTTGTATTTGGCAGGTGGCTTTGATCTGTGGCTCTACTTCCGCCAGAAGAAGCGTTTAAAAGAAGTCGAACATCAGCGTGAATTGCAACGCGCGCAAGAAGCCAGACGCGAAGCGGAGTTACGCCTGTCGGTACTGGTGGCACAGGTCGAACCGCACTTTCTGTTCAACACACTGGCTGGTGTACGTTCCGCCATCAACACTGAGCCGGCGCGCGCGGTCAGCATCGTCGATCATCTGGTCGATTATCTGCGTGCTACGATCCCACAAATGCGGGATGATGGCGCCTCGGTACAGGGCAGGCTGAAAAAACAATTTGATGCAGCCCGCGCCTATCTGAGCCTGATGCAAGCCCGCATTCCACGTCTGAGCTTCAGCGTGTATTCGGAAGTGGAGGATGCAGCACTGCCGCCATTGTTGCTGATTTCTTTGGTAGAAAACGCGATCAAACATGGCGTAGAGCCTAAGATAGGTCCTGCCCATATTGCGATCACCGCTGGTCGTATCGAACAACATGAGCAATCCTATTTGCAGATACGGGTGGCCGATGACGGGGTCGGTTTTGGCGGCAGCAGTTCTGGCTCCGGCATCGGTCTGACCAATATCCATCAACGCCTGCATTCCATGTATGGCACAGCAGCCAGCCTGGAATTGAAAGCACGTGCTGAAGGTGGCGTACTGGCAGTGATCACGCTGCCTTACGAGCCATAAGTACGACACGATGGATGTATGTTTTTCTGAGTTTTCCTGAATTGATTCTGTATAAAAATACTTAAGACTAGAGACATCATGATCACAGCTATCATCGCCGACGACGAAGACTTACCTCGTAAAGACCTCAGACGCATGCTGCAGGAGCACTGGCCCGAGCTCAGTATTGTCGCTGAGTGTGAGCATGGTGCTGATGCACTGGAAGCGATTCATACCCATCGTCCGGATATCGCCTTTCTCGACATCCGTATGCCGGGCATGACCGGGCTGGACGTCGCCCATGCCACTAAAGGGCAATGCCATGCGGTGTTTACTACTGCCTACGATCAGTATGCGCTGGATGCATTTGTCGCCGGTGCGATTGATTATCTGCTCAAGCCTATCGCTGCTCAGCGTCTGAACGAGGCCATCACCCGGCTCAAAGAACGCATGAAAGCGGCTCAGCCAGCACCTGATCTGACCCAGCTGATGTCTGAGCTGGATAAGCGTATCCGCGGTAACCAGCCCGAGCGCATACGCTGGATCAGTGCCAGTGTGGGCGATACCATTAAGATGTTCGCGGTCGATAAAATTCTGTTTTTTACTTCCGATGAAAAATACACCCGGGTTGTGAGCCAGCAGGATGAGGCGCATGTGCGCAAACCGCTCAAAGAACTGATGGAAGGCTTAGATCCTGACGTGTTCTGGCAAATCCATCGCGGCACCCTGGTGCGCGCCGACGCAATTGCGCGCGCCCACAGAGATGAAATGGGACGCTATTCCGTGGAATTGCATGGCAGTGCGGAGAAGTTGAGGGTGAGTCAGGCATATGCCTGGCGTTTCAAACCCATGTAGTCCGGACTGACGAAAAACCGCCCCGGCTGCGTTGTGGCGCCTTGCCAGGGCCTGTTAGCATTTAAATTGCGAGACACGCAATTTAAATGCTAACAGGCCCTAAAGTACTGTCTGCGGCGCCACGCCTTGCCGGGACGGCTTTGCGTCAGTCCGGGTAAAAACTTCCAGTTGCATTGTGGTCGTGATTAATATCCTGTCCGGATTGAGCCAGCATAAACTGGCCAGATTTGTTAAGCTGCTACGCTTTGTCAGGCGCCCTGCCTGTCCCCTGAGGAGTTTGCATGCGTAGCAGTGACTTGATCCGCCTTTTGACCCTGGCCGCCATCTGGGGCGCCTCTTTTCTGTTTATGCGTGTGATTGCGCCGGTACTGGGCGCACTTTGGACCGCCGAATTGCGGGTCATGATTGCCGGTTTGGCGCTGAGTGGCTGGATGCTGCTGACAGGGAAGCCGCAGAACTGGCGTCAGAACTGGAAATCGTTTCTGGTACTGGGCGCGATCAATTCTGCGCTGCCGTTTGCCATGTATGCCTATGCAGCCCAACATATGCCGGCTGGATACTCCGCCATCATGAATGCCACCACACCCTTATGGGGCGCAGTGATGGGCGCACTGTTCCTGAGCGAAGCCTTCACCGTACGCAAACTGGCTGGTTTGCTGGTCGGGGTGCTGGGTGTGGCCTTGCTGGTCAAGCTGGGGCCGGTAGTCTGGAGTACCGAGCTGATGCTGGCGCTGCTGGCCTGTTCAGGCGCGACGGTGTGTTATGCGCTGGCTGGTGTCTACACCAAAAAATTATCGGTGAATGTGAATCCCTTGCTGATGGCGACCGCTTCCCAGCTCGGTGCGGCTTTCGTGCTGCTGCCTTTTCTGCCACTGGTACCGGTGCAAGGCGAGATCACCACGACGGTGATGGCGCTGGCGGTTGCCTTGGCACTACTGTGCAGTGCGATCGCCTATCTGCTCTACTTCCGCCTGATACATGATATCGGCCCGACTAAGGCACTGACGGTCACCTTCCTGATTCCCTTGTTTGCGCTGTTATGGGGTGCGATTTTCCTGAGCGAGCACCTGACCTGGAGCATGGCCGCCGGTTGCGCTGGCGTGGTGCTGGCGACCTGGCTGGTGGTATCAGGACCGCGTAAATAATTTTTCCCAGTAGCCTACATCATGCCATTGCCCGAATTTCTGACCGACTTCAGAAAAACGGGCGACCTGACGCATCCCCATTTTTTCATGCAATGCGATGCTGGCCGGATTGGGTAAAGCGATCCCTGCGATCACACTGTGTATGCCCAATTGCTGCAGCTGAGTGAATAAGGCCTGATATAAGGCTGAGCCCAGACCCTGAGCTACTGACTCGCGTGCCGCGTAGACGGATACTTCGACGGAATGACGGTAAGCTGGCCTGGTGCGCCAGGGCGTGGCGTAGGCATAGGCGCTGAGTTTGCCTTGCTGTTCGTACACCAGCCAGGGCAGCCCCGCGTCCAGCACGGTCTGTATGCGTTGTGCCATTTGTTCATGGCTGACAGCAGTTTCTTCAAAACTGATGTAGGTTTCCAGTATATATGGGTTATAGATTGCACAAATTGCGGCAGCATCAGCAGCCAGGGCGGGACGTAGCATTGCATACTCCATTCAAGGTTGACTTGCTCAGGCCTTGCAAGGATTGGGCCAGTCCAGTCAATACGGGGCAAAACGGAACCAATTGTAAGTCTGTCTATCCAAGTGGCTCAACCATCAGACAGTCGCTGACTTTCATCCATGTCCAAATTCATCACCACCCTGCAGGCTGCCAGATACGGCAGCCTGTTTTGTCTGTCACTGTGTAGTCTTACTGCGCAGGCGCAGCAAGCGCCACAGTCGTTCTCATCACAACAACTGCCGCAAGTGCAGGAAGCACCTTTGCGCGCCCATCTGGCCTTGTTATCGTCTGACCTGTTTGAAGGCCGGGGCACGGGGCAGCGTGGCGGGGATCTGACCGTCGCTTATTTGGAAGCGCAGGCCCAGGCGCTGGGCTTATTGCCTGCGAATGGACAGTCTTACCGCCAACCGGTACGCATCAGCGGTGTCAAAGCGCTGCCTGCAAAAAGTACCGTTCATCTGGAACTGGCTGGAAAAATCCTGCCCATGCAATTTGCCGACGACTGGGTGTGGTGGACGGGGAATGCCCAGACCCAGCAAAGCTTTGATCATGAATTGCTGTTTGTTGGCTACGGCATCAGCGCACCCGAAGAGCAATGGGATGATTACAAAGGCGTCGACTGTCGCGGAAAAATCCTGGTGATGCTGGTCAACGAGCCACGTCCTACGGAGGCGGAGCCTAAACGTTTTGGCGGAGCTGCCCTGACCTATTATGGGCGCTGGAATTACAAGTTCGAGGAGGCCAGACGGCATGGTGCGGCAGGTGTGCTGCTGATTCATACCGATGCCAGTGCCAGTTATGGCTGGTCGGTGGTCAAAAATGGCGGCAGTGCTGAACATTTTCAGTTGCAGGGAGCAGACAGTGGCGTCGGGCTGCAAGGCTGGATCACCGATGCGCTGGCGCAGCAGGTATTTGCCGGTGCCGGACTGAAGCTCGATAAATTGCGTGAAGCCGCAGAAAAAAATGATTTCCGGCCTGTGCGTTTGCCATCTGCCAGACTCAAAGGCGAGGCGCGTTCCGCCTTACGTCAGCTGGAACAATACAATGTTGTCGGTATTGTGCCCGGTACTGATCCGCGCCTGAAGCAGGAACTGGTGATTTACAGCGCCCACTGGGATCATCTGGGTAAGCAAGAAACTAAGCAAGAGGGAAGCGGCGAGGTGATTTACAACGGCGCGATCGACAATGGCTCAGGCACAGCGGGTTTGCTGGCGATGGCCAAAGCGGCCGTGGCTCAACCGGCCCGGCGCAGCCAGATGTTCTTATGGGTCGCGGCGGAAGAGCAGGGCTTGCTCGGCAGCGCTGCCTATGCGGCACAGCCTTTATGGCCCCTGCGTAAAACGGCAGCGGCATTGAATATCGACGTGATGAATTTTGTCGGTGTCACGCGTGACATGGGTCTGACTGGCAGCGAACGCAGTGAACTACAGCAGCATGCACTCAAGGTTGCGCGTGATATGCAATTACAGGCCAGTCCGGAAACGCCGGATACTGCCGGTGGCTATTTTCGCAGCGATCATTTTAGCTTTGCGAAGGCCGGTGTGCCTGCGTTTTCAGTGAGCCGTGGCCGTGACTTTATCCACCATCCGCAAGAGTCCGCTGAAAAGGCCCGCGCCTATGGCAAACGCTATCATCAGAGCACGGATAAATATGATCCGGACTGGGATTTGTCAGGCATGGTGCAACAGGCTCAATTCACCCTGCAACTGGGTTATGAAATTGCGAACAGCCCCAAAATGCCAGCCTGGAAAGCCGGTGACCCATTTGCTCAGCCACGTCAGACTGAAACCACGCCCTGAATCGGGATAAAAAAAAGCTGCGGATTTCTGGTCCGCAGCTTATAAAAATGCTGGAGGATACTTAGGAATAGACCCCAGCATGAGGTGAACAGGTACCTACAACAATCGCTCGCGTCAGCAGAATTGATGGACGTGCTGCTGGCGCATTGATTCAGGCCGGTTTGATCGTCTTACGTCCTAAAAGTTGCAGCAATTTTAGCAAACCGCGCCAAATCATGCGCAGACCACACAAAGTCAGTACTGCTTCCACCATCGTCATCGCGATCGCGATCACAGAATGGAAGCGTTCGCTGCGCAGGCGGATTTTCCGGCGTATACCATCTTTCGCAATTTCTATGCTGTCGTAGAAGGTAGGCACGACTAACAGGGTCAGCAAGGTGGAAGTGATGGTGCCACCGATAATCGCAATCGCCAGCGGACGATAGAATTCACCACCCTCACCCATTCCCAAGGCCACCGGCAGCATGCCTGCGATCAGCGCAAAGGTAGTCATCAGGATAGGGCGCAGACGTACGCGTCCAGCCTGCATCAGGGCGGCTTCACGTTCCATGCCCTCTGACTCAAATTTACGTGCTGCATCCAGCAACAGAATCGCATTTTTTGCCACCAGCCCCATGAGCATAATCACGCCGATCAGACTCATCAGGTTAATCGTGCTACGTGTGATCAGCAGCGCCAGTACCACGCCGATCAGCGACAGCGGCAACGATAACATGACACCCAAAGGCGCACTGAAAGAGCCGAACTGCATCACCAGGATCAGATACATCAGACCTATGCCGGACAAGACAGCGATACCCATGGCACCGAACACTTCTTCCTGATCCTGACCGGCACCACCCACTGACAAGCCATAGCCAGCCGGGAAGTTCATGGATTCAGCCAGTTTCTTGGCATCGGCAATCACTTCACCATTCGAGCGACCCTGCGCATTGGCAGAGACGGTGATAGTCCGTTTGCCATTCGCATGCTCTATGCTGGATGGGCCTTTACCCATGGTGATGGTGGCGATCTGATCGAGCGGTACCATTTGGCTGCTGCCTGCTACCGCGATAGGCAGACGTTCGATATTCTCTTTGCTGACGCGGTCATCCGGATGCAAACGCACCGCGACGTCACGTGTCTCTCCGGTAGGATCGACCCAGTCACCGACTTCGATACCGGCAAAGGCGACGCGCAAGGTCTGGGCTGCATCATTCGATGAGATGCCCATCGAATTGGCGAGACCACGGTTGAGTTCGATTTTCAGTTCTTTCTTCGGATCTTGCTCAGACAAACCGATATCGACCGCACCTGGGACATCGTGCAGTTTTTCCATATACAGACTGGTGATTTCCAACAGTTTCCGTGAATCCGGGCCGGTAAATTCCATTTGCACCGGCTTTTGCGCACCATTGTTCAAATCATCCTGTACCGTATATTCAGCACCGACCAGCGTGCGGATTTTCTCACGCAATTCAGTGGCGATTTCCTTAGCACTGCGTTTGCGTTCGGTACTTTTGCCTATGTCTACATAAATCCGGCCACCAGCCGGTGTGATATTGCTGTTGGTGTCTTTCGTCTCAGGTAAGCTGCGTGCGATCGCCGCGGCTCTTTCCATTTTCAGCTTCGCGTATTCCAGCGACGATGACGCTGGCGTGCGCACCGAGATCATCAGATTGCCGGAATCGGTCGCCGGTAAAAAGCTGGTGCCACCGAATTTGGCCTGCAGTGCCATCGCAGCCACCAGACTCAGGACAGCAATCGCTGTCATAGAACGACGATGATGCAGTGCCCAGGCAATCACATGGCCATAGCGGTCGGACTGACGATCAAACCAGTCATTGAAGCGAGCCAGCAGCTTGCTCAAGCCTTTTTTGGGCGCGGTATGATGATCGGCCGGATCACCCCAGTAAGCGGACAACATCGGATCCAGCGTAAAGGAAATCCCCAGACTGACCAGCACCGAGCAGGTCACCGTCAGTGCGAACGGACGGAACCATTCACCAGGCATACCCGGCATGAAGGCGACCGGTATAAACACCGCAATGATAGAGAAAGTAGTCGCCGCCACGGCCAGACCAATTTCTGCAGTGCCCTGTAAGGCAGCTGTGCGACGATCTGAACCCATTTGCATATGGCGCACAATGTTTTCCCGCACCACAATCGCATCATCAATCAATACACCAATCGCCAGCGACAGACCCAGCAGCGTCATGAAGTTCAGCGTGAAACCACACAGCCAGACTGCGATAAAGGCAGCAATCACCGAGGTTGGCAGACTCAATGCCGTGATCAGGGTAGAGCGCCAGGAATTCAGGAAGGCATACACCACAAAGATAGTCAGCCCTGCACCCAGAACCAGCGATTCGATCACATTATTCAGGCTGCGCTGTGCGTCTTTGCCGCCGTCACGCGTGATGTCGAGCTTGGTACCCGGATAGGTAGTCTCATATTCCTTATTGGTTTTCTCCAGGAATTCACGCACTGCCTTTGCGACAGAGACGGTACTGGCTTCGCGTGATTTACTGACCTGAATACCGACATTCGGTTTGCCGCTGCGTATACTCAGGCTGTTCAGATCGGCAAAGTTGTCTTCAATAGTGGCAACCTGTGCCAGGCGCACTACCTGTTCGCCATTGCGTTTAATAACAACTTGCTGAAATTCTTCCGGTGTTTCAATACGACCAACCAGACGTATGCTTTCTTCGTCCAGCTTGCCACGGATTTTGCCGACCGGGGCATTGGTGTTTTGCATGCGCAGTGCATTGACGACTTCACCGACCGAGACATTGTATTCACGCAGTTTTTCTGCGCGCAACAAGACCGACAGTTCGCGTTTTAAAGAGCCCCCGACGGTGACGGTGGATACGCCGGGTAAGCCACGCAGTTTATCTGCCAGGTTATCTTCTGCCAGACGCGAAATCTCGGCATGACTCAGTTTGCTGGACGACAGCGCGATATTCACAATTGGCTGCGCCGAAGGGTCCCAGCGCTGGATGATGGGTTCGCGCATTTCAGTCGGCATTTTGAAACGCACATTAGAAATCACATTGCGGACTTCATCAGTGGCTTCGATCATGTTCTTTTTAAATTCAAACATGATGTCAAAACGGGCCATACCTTCATTTGAGCTGGAATACACTTCCTTGACACCGGAAATACTCATCATCGATTTTTCCAGGCGATTGATGATTTCGCGTTCTACGGTATCCGGTGAAGCACCCGGATAGGGCATGACCACCGACAGACCCGGCACTTCCACATCGGGATTCTGATTGACGCGCAGCTTGCTTAAAGCCAGTAAGCCCAAAGCCATCAGCGCGATGATCATCACGATCGTCGCGATGGGGCGTTTAATACTGAAGTCAGATAAGAACATGATTAATGGCTCCCGGCAGCAGTTGTGTTTGCAGCGGTCGCAGTAGTCCCGGTGCTGCCTGCAGGATTAGCAGCCGCCAGTTCGATCGCCTGGCCATCCTTGAGTGCTGAACCTGGATTACGCATGACCAAATCGCCAACGGCCAAGCCACTGCGGATTTCTATATTGCCGGTACGCTGGTCGCGTTTGCCTGTGGCCAGATTCACCTTGCTCAGATTTTTGCCGGCTACGCGCCAGGCATAAGCGGTGTCACCGGTTTTCACTACTGCGGATTCCGGCAGCGTCAGCGCATTGATGGTCGTGGCTTCGATATTTCCCTCTGCATACAGACCGGATACCTTAGGCTGGTTTTTGTCAGCAAAGGCAACCAGTACCTCGACCTGACGCGTTACGTCATTAGCGGCCGGGTCCAGGCGCGTAATTTTGCCGCGGAATTCCTGCTGATAACCATTGATACGGAAGCTGACTGCTTGCCCGATCTGCACCTGGGCGATTTTATCGGTCGACACTTTGCCGGCAAAACGCATACTGGTCGGGTCGATGACTTTAACCAGCTCTTTGCCTGGTGTCGCAGTATCGCCTGCAGAGACTTTACGTTCACTGACAACGCCGTCAAACGGTGCGCGTACCACCGTACGCTGCAATTGCTGACGTGCGCTGGCGGCTCTGGCTTTGGCTGCGGATAACTCACTGCGTGCCGCATTGACGCGAACTTCAGCGTCATCCAGCGCTTGCAGGGAAGTCATACCGGAGGCACGCAAAGTCTTCAACCGCTGCAAAGCGCGATCTGACTGATCGAGTGCGAGCGAGGCACTGCGGGCTGCATCTTCGGCTGAATTCAGATTGTCACGGATCGAGGTTTCATCCAGTTTGACCAGAATATCGCCACGCTTGACGATGTCGCCGTTTTCCTTCAATACCTGCAGCACGATGGCCTGAACCTCAGCGCGTAAATCGGCTTTACGTTCCGGCTGGACAGAACCAGTGATGACGGGGCCTGAGGCGAGCGCATTACTTTCGACTTTCAATACATCTTCCGGCGCGATGGTCAGCTTGGGAGCTGGTTTTTCATTCTTAGTGCTGGCCGAGGAAGCGGCACTTGCTGCGTTCGCTGTAGTCGCAGCAGATGCTGAGGCAGCGTTTTTTTCATTTTCTTTTTGGCTGTTACAGGCGGCCAGCACAGAGGCGATGGCAATAACTATGAGGGTTTGACGTAACATGATCGCTCGCAGGTTGGGAAATAGGGAAAACCGGGATGCTGCAGTATTCCAAAAGGATGCCGCTCAGACAAGACGAAAAGGATTAAGTTGCAGTTTCAATAGGATAAAATGCAGGAAACAAGGGATGAGTTGCAGCCAGGTGCTGCAGTGACGCTGCCAATTGCTGGCAGGCTTTGTTAGTTGCTGTTGCGGAAACTGTTAAATGTAGGGACGACTCGCTGATGCTGGCTGCTGCGACAGCATCACATAAGCCAACAAGCCGGTGCAGGCATCGTCGATATAGTCGAGTACGGTTTCAAATCCCTGTGCACCACCATAGTATGGGTCGGGCACTTCTTGCGCCAGGATGTGCGTGGCAAACTTCATCAGCAATTCCAGTTTGTGCTGATAGCGCTCCGGGCAGGCAGCCCGCAGCAAGGACATATTGTGCTGATCCATCGCGAGTAGCAGGTCAAATTTCTCAAAATCTTCGGCTTTGACCTGGCGCGCCCTGTGCTTCGATAAATCAAAGCCCCGCTTCATAGCATAATCACGGGCCCGGGGGTCGGGCGCTTCGCCTGAGTGATAGGCATGGGTGCCTGCTGAATCAATCACTAACTGATCCGCTATGCCCGCCCGCTCCGCTTTTGTGCGGAAAACTGCCTCTGCTGTCGGGGAACGGCAAATACTTCCCATGCAAATAAACAGAATGGCGCGGACAGGTGCTTGATTCATTATTAAATCCAGGCAACTTTCAGATTGGCAATATAGTGGCGTGCAGTAATTTTACGCCCGAAGTCACCGAAAACCCGTGCCCGCAGATCCAAAAATTGTCAACAATATATAAATGTAGGGCTTACACAAAATAGCCCCTTGTATACAAGCTGACCCGCTACGTGGGTAGCCGCTCACAAGGGCAGGGTGCTGTATTGAGCGGGCGGTGCAGCTTGAGATGCTTAAGACAGCAATAAAATGGCCACGCTGCAACCGCCTGCTGCAAACCAGATTAGTGAACGCAAAGTCGCCTGATTGGCAAGATAGGCGGCGATATACAGGATGCGACATACAATAAAGGCCGCAGCCAGCATATCAATGTGTGATTGATCGGCATGGGCTTGCTGGGCCAGCACGACAGCTGCGATAAACAAAGGCAGCGCTTCCCAGCCATTCTGTTGAGCCGCATTGGCGCGCTGCTGCCAGCCTTGCAGTCTGTCCGTCCAGGCACGTGGATGGCGGTTGTTGTAACGCAGCTCGCGCTGATCTGCACGTGCAGAGGCGACTTTAGCCAGGCCGATGGTGGCTATCGGTAACAGGCAGGCGGCCAGTACGCACCAGTTTGCAAATGTCATGTTGTCTCCTTCACTGAAGTCGCCATAGTATAGTGAACCGGGCACCTCGCAAACTGTGTCGCGTATAGACACTGCGGTCCTGAGTAATTTAACGATGCAGAGTACGTGTCAACCATACCTCACCGCACCTCGTTGTATCAGCACGTAGCATGAGCTACGAAATGTGATACAGAATTCTGAATAAGGACGCAATATGAATAAGCTCAATATGTTGACGGTCGCTGCAATTGCCACTGTGCTGACTAGCGGTGCAGCGTTTGCTCAGAAACCAGCTGCTGTGTCGGCATCTGCTAAAGCCAGTGCACCTGTAGCAAGCGTTGCAGCCGCCCCGGCTTCGGTGACTAGCCCATCTGCGGCTGTACCAGCCAAAGCAGTGAAGCCTGAGCAATCCAGTACATCAGCGTCAGCAGCATCTTCAGTGAAGACAAATAAAATTGATGCTGATCCGTTGAAGAAAGCGGATCCAATACGGGCAAAAAAGGCAGAAGAGGTCAAGCAGGATTTAAAAAAATAAGGAATCACCGGTACTCAAAAACGGCGTCTGTATGACGCCGTTTTTTTTTGACCGACAAATTAAATCAATTCAAAACTGGCAGAAATATTTTATTTTTTACATTCGTACACAAATTTTGTGTCAACAGACTGCAAACCGGTTGCGTTATTAGCTTACGTAGCAAGACTACGAAAAAACAATCAACGCTGTATAACACTCATAGGAACAGATCATGAACAAAATTATCGCCGCTATCATCGCTTCCAGTTTCGTCATGGGTACTGCGTTTGCCCAGACACCAGCAAAACCAGTCGAAGCTGCTAAAGCAGCGGTCGCAACAACAGCAACCAATGCCGCCAGCGCTGCGAACACGCAGGCAACTGCAGCAGCAAGCACGGTGAAAGCAGCCGTGACACCAGCACCAGCTCCTGTTGCGAAGGCAGAAATCAAAACTGAAGCGAAGCCAGCCGCAGCACCTGCAGCTGAAACCAAGCCAGCGGTTGAGAAAAAAACTAAGCATCGCAAGCATGCTAAAAAAGCGAAAGCGGACACGGCAAGCACCGATGCAAAACCAGCCGCGACGATGAAATAAGCGATGCATCATTGCCGGCAATGAGCAGTTAAATTGCTGGCGCAAACAAAAAGCACAGATTATTTCTGTGCTTTTTGTTTTTTTAAAATAAATTTTTGGAAAATTATTATTGGAAATGCTGTTTCCAATAAATGAATGAGATGAAAAAAATAAAAAATAAAATATCTTCTGAAATGATGTCAACGCATCGATCGTTGGCCACGTTCTTAGCTTACGTAGCAACACTACGCAAAGACAATCAACGCTGTATAACACGCTTAGGAGCAGACCATGAACAAATTTATCGCCGCTATCATCGCTTCCAGTTTCGCAATGGGCACTGCGTTTGCCCAGACACCAGCCAAACCAGTGGAAGCAGCAAAAACCGCAGTCGCGACCACCGCAACTAATGCAGCTAGTGCTGCAAATACCCAGGCAGCTGCGGCAGCAAGTAGTGTGAAATCTGCCGTGACACCTGCGGCGGCACCGGCACCGAAAGCAGAAGTAAAAACTGAAGTAAAACCGGCGACAGGATCTGCAGCAGATGCCAAGCCAGCTGACGAGAAGAAAGTAAAACATCGTAAGCATGCAAAAAAAGCGAAAGCAGACACGGCTGGGGCTGAAGCAAAACCAGCTGCGACCATGAAATAAGGCATCTCAGCAAAGCAGGTTGGTATCAATTTACTGACCTGAAAAAACAAAAAGCACAGATTATTTCTGTGCTTTTTGTTTTTTAAATGAATAATTCAATGACTTATTTTTCAGTAATTTTAAAATAATTAGGAAACAAAGTTTCCTAAAATTGAAAAAATAAAATAAATTCGAAAAAATAAAAATATTTTCGATATTTGTGTCAACGCAACATGCAATGACCACGTTTTTAGCTTACGTAGCAACACTACGCAAAACAAATTAACCTGAACAATTCTTGAACAAGGACTCATCATGACTAAGTTAATCGCCGCTCTGATCGCTACAACTTTCGCAATGGGTACAGCGTTCGCCCAGACACCGGCAGCACCTGCTTCCGCTTCTGCGAAAGCCAGTGCACCAGCTTCTGCTGCAGCCGCTGCATCGGTAGCTGCACCTGCCAGCAAGGTAAAAGCGCCTGTTGCTGATATCAAGGCCAGTGCTTCTGTTGCGGCAGAAACCAAACCAGCAACTGAAGCAGCACCTAAAGCGGAACATGCAAAAACCGAGCATGCCAAGACAGAACATATGAAAAAAGAGCACGTTAAAAAAGAACATGCAAAAACTGATGTGAAAACTGAAGTTAAACCTGAAGTAAAAGCAGAAGCCGCTAAGGCCGCGTCTGCGAAATAAGCAGTCTCAGTCATAAAAAAACGGCGCCTAGTGCGCCGTTTTTTTATGGGTAGCCTGAAATTAGCAGCTTAAGTTGTGGTTAAATGCAATATCTCCGGCCTACTCAACCCCGAAGTAAAACTGATCTATGAAAAGATTCCTGTTCAGCTTAGTTGGTCTGTTTTTTTCTATGTCCTCCCATGCTATCGATTTGCGCGTCGCGGTTTGGGACGGTGCCGCGCCATTTATGATTAAAACTGAGCAAGGCTGGCGTGGGATTTGCGCTGATATTTATAAAGCGATGGAGATGATTGATCCCCATTTACGCTTTGTGATCGACGAGGAATCCATGCCTTTACGCCGGATAGAGTACGAATTGCAGGCAGGCCGCCGCGATCTGATTTGCGGCGCACGTAAGACACCTGCACGTGAAGCAGGCGGCATGCAGTTTCTGAAAAATGGCTTTTATACCAGTGGCTATCGGCTGGCTGTGCGTAGCGATGACGATGTGCAGGTCAGCAGTTGGGACGATGTGAAAAAATTAGGTAATCAGGGTATCGTCTTGATCATGCAAGGACACGCTGACATTGAACGTTTGCAGCAGTTAGGCATACAGCTTGATAGCGGAACGCCGTCAGCGGAGCAGAATCTGATCAAACTCGAAGCCGGACGAGCACGGTTTTTCTATCATCGCGATATCTTTTTTAAGTCCAGCAGCTTTAACCCCAAAGACCATCCAAAAATTCGACTGATTCCCACCGTGTTTGACCCCAATCCTGCCTACATCGCAACGGGAAAATTGGTCAGTAAGGATGTGATGAACCAGCTTGATACCGCTTTTAATCGCGTGATGCGATCCGGTGAACTGGCGCGCATAGTGCGGCAATACGGGCTGGAGTAAGTTGGCTGGCCGTGTATTTGCATCAGAGCGTCGTATCAGTGTTCGCTATCGCCCTTGTTGAGCCGCCATAGGGTTCGGCCACCTAGGGTTACGCGCTGCATATCCCCGTTTGCTTCGAGGTGTTCCAGTGCACGTTGGGTCAGGATCGTACTCTCTATTTCTCCCTTCCAGTCTATCCACCAGTTGTGTATGCCTTCCGTCGTATCACAAGCGTTCGGACGTATCCTCACATACTCCAGTATGGCGGCAAGAATATGGGACATGCGCCCATCGTTTATCTGATCTGTATCCATTTGCTCTCTTTCAAAACTTCAACGTTCATGCATGTAGATGACACGCGGACAGGGATTGCTGGCAGAGGGTTTCGGGCACCAGTAAGAAACCGTCACCGACCAGCGCTGGCAGGATAGCTCAATGAGTTCAGGTCGGTCACCCATGCCCATATTACAGACAGACTGCAGTGCCTTATCAAGCGACATGCCTTGAAAATATCCATAGCCCGCTACTTTACGCAGCGTATCCACCGCCTTTTGTGGATCAACGCTGCCAGGACGTATCACTACATCGCGTTTGGCCAGGCGCACTACGGTTTCCAGTTCAGCCGGACTACATTGCCAGCGTTGGCTATCCCGTGCACACTGAGCTACATAATACAGCGGCTGGCCACCAAGCTGTGCATGCGGACGACAGCGGACTTCCGCGAACTGGGCCGGGCTGCGTGCATCAAATGCACGCCCGTCCGCATCCGCTAATGCCAGACCATACTGAGCGCCACAAGCAAGCTGTTCTATCTGCAGTCTGTCCTGGCGGTTTAAAGCGACGCCGAAAGTGCCATCCTGTGCTGCAGCGGCCGGCAGCGCAATGCCGGTCAGCGTCGCCACAATCACCATAGCCAGAGCAGGCGTTGTATGCAAGCGCTGCCGTTTACGCCTGTCAGTGCTTCGCTCAATTTCCCGCATAGTGATCTCCTGTACTGAACTGAGCTGCCGTATACATTACCAATTCGCGCCTATGCTGAATTTGAGCTGGTGATTCTTAAACCATAACGACGCAGCACGGTTCGCCTTGATGCCGTATTTCGTCGATAAATAGATGCGGCGATTGAGTTGATAACGCAAGCCCAGCTCAGATTCTGACAGCAAATCTACCGGAAAACCGATAGGGAAAATATTTTCGGTTTTCGCAAAAAGTTCTATATTCCGATTAGGGAATTTGCGTTTAAATTTGACTGTCCACAACCAGGCATTCACATGAAATTCTGAGGCGTTGGTCGAAAAATTCAAACGGTTAAAAGTCAGCAAACTTTCCAGATTGCTGACTTCAGATTCCCAGATATGGCGTCCAAAGCCCACGCCATAATAGTAATAGCTGCTGTTATTCGCGACCTTATCGTTTTGGTAGTAAGCATTGTTGCGTATGTACCATTTTGGTGTCAGATAATAATCGAGCGCATAACTGCCCTTGCTGTCATTTTCTTTTTCCTGATGATCGGCCCGCAAGCGGTTCAGTTCCACATGATATTCATGCCGCCATGGTCGTATATTCCAGATGCCTTCGGTTTCCAGTTCCAGCCTTTGTGTTCGGTTGGAGTTGCGGCCCAGTTCCAGCGAAGTTTCGATATTGCCTTCAAAACTGGAGACGGCTTTTTCCAGCGCTTCCTGATCGAAGGATACTTCGCGTAGCGGCACCAGTTGCTGCGCCACTTCTACCATGCCGCTCTGCGAGCGCGGCGCGATGGTCGTGCGCAGTGTATCGCCATGTGGCAGCGTCAGCGGCAGGTTTTCTTTACTCGCCATCGTCATCACCGCTTCCGCGTCAATTTCAATCTCGCCTGCGTAATCCGTTTTCAATATCAGCTTATCGACCCCGATTTTCAACAAACGACCAGTCAGCTTGTCGCCATTTTTGAGCCAGATTTCGGTGCGTGACAGATTGGCATCTGTAGCAGTTTGCGCCAGGCTGGTGGCGGCATAGCACAGCAGTATGCTGAACAGACCCAATGGTGCCAGCAGCTTAGGCAAAGGCAGTAATCGAAAAACCATGATGGTAGTGGGCATCGGTACAGCGGCAGAAGTTTGAGCAAGCCGTATTGTGGCTGGAAGTGATGAAATTGACTATGGTTTGCTACAGATTTTACCTGGCGCGCAAAAAGCACAACGGGCGACCAGCGCCCGTTGTGATGCTTAAAATTCTGTGTTGCGGTGTTGCTGTGCTGGTATTAGCGGTAAAACGCTTCCACCACGCCCTTCACTTTGATCAGCATAGGATTGCCTTTGCGGTCGCGGGTTTTTCCAGCTTGTACGCTGATCCAGCCTTCGCTGATGCAATACTCTTCGACGTCGTTGCGTTCTTTGCCGTTGATTTTGATCCCTATGTCGTGCTGAAACACGTCAGCATTGTAAAAGGGGCTGCGCGGATTGATGGATAAACGATCCGGTAATGGGGGGAGTTGTGTAGTCGTAGTCATAGGGCAGAATTATCTATCAGATGCGCGCCGGGTTCAATGCCTGATTATTCGTTAAGTAAGTTGCGGCTGGCAGCAGCCTCGGCACGCAGGTCGCGCAGGCGCTGGTGCGTTTCGTCATCCAGATCCAGTTTCCACTGCTGTTTGGCGCACAGATAATGTTCGGTAAATACATCCAGATAGGCTTCCAGCGTTTGCGCGGCCAGGGTTTCACCGGCCAGTGCCAGACACAGTGCAGCGACTTCTGACGTACACAGATGATCGTCGCGGCGCGAGCGGCGTAGCTGGTAGCGCGATACCTGTTCCGGCTCCAGACTCAGCACCGGGAAAGGCAGCAGATACGGGCTTTTCTTAAAGATCTTGCGCGCTTCCGACCAGGTCGCATCGAGCAGGATGAACAGCGGGCGTTTGGTGGCAGCGTCAGTCGCACTCACATTGTCAGCAGCAGCCTGCTCACCGGGCAGCAATTGCGTGATCACGCGTTCGGGAGCGACAAATTCGCCCGGAAACACCACATACGGCTGCCACTGCGGATCGGCCAGCAAAGCCAGTAAGGCTGGATCGACTTCGGTGCGCGCCCAGCCAAAGGCCAGGGTATCGGGCACCAGATCAGCGATCAGCCAGCCGGTATTACTGGGCTTTAAGGTCTCGTGCTCCGCCATCAGCAAACAAAATCCGGCACGGGTAGGCAGCACCGTGCGCCACGCACACAGACAATGGCTGAGGATCAGGCGGCAGCTGCCACAGCGTTCGCCATGCGGCCCGCCGCGTGCCAGAAACGGCCGTGTGCTGCGTGCCAGCCGGGCAGTGCGTAAGCGGGAAACAGCATGAGGTGGCAGTGCAGGATTCGTCATGATGGTCGTCATTGAGGGCAGCCCAGGGCGCCGGAAACAGTCTACAGGGCGCGTATCTTGGCATTGTCTGCGTCAGTTTGCAAACCCCTGCGGTGCGCTGCCTGCTGTCTGCGGCCATCGCGGCAGACGGTCAGCGCCATGCCACTTGCGGGCGCAGTTGGTGCATCTTTGCCGCTGCCTGTGCATTCTGGTCAGCCATCACGGTCGGTCGCACGTTAGGCACAGACACTGACCGCAATATCCGGCTCGCATGGAACTAAGTCAGCAAAAGGCAGCCAAAGTCAGTCCACACTGGTAATATCAAAACTTTAATCCAACTGAGAGCGAGACCATGAAAAAAATTCTGCACATCCTGAGCCTGGCTGCCATCGCTGCCAGCTTAAGCGCCTGTATCTCCGTTAGCGAACAAAACGTCGAAGCCAGCAAGCAAATCTCTGTCATGGCAGCGCAAGCGACAGCCACCTGCGGTCAGGGCAATGTCGATAAAGTCAGTACCAACAGCTTCACCTGCAAGCAAAACACTGGTCGCTGAACACAGTGCAGACTCCCAAACAAAACAGCCGGTTATGACACCGGCTGTTTTGTTTTATGTGTGGACTTCAAACGCAGAAAGCAAAGTGTGAAACCAAAGTCCGAAACAAAGTCTGAATCCCTGTGCGGCTGCTGGCAGCATTTCAGCCTGCAGGCCGCATCAACACGCAGTCTGGCTGATTCAACTCATTGACTCAATACACTGCTTGAACTCGCCAATGTCAGTACTTTTTCGTCCATCAGGTCCGTATTATTGAGCAAACTTCGCGTAATACGCCTGCACCGCTGGCAAGGCCGCGATACGCTGATTGTGCGCATTCAGCGCCGGTGCGACTTGCGCCACCAGATCGGTCGGCACATGATCCAGACGACCGGAATTCAAACCACGGATATCCACAAACACCTTCAGATCCGCCACCGTCAGACGGCCATCGGCAAAGTATTCGCCACCTTGTGCCAGCAAACGCTGCTCGAGCCAGCGCAGATAAACCGGGATAGAACCGTTCACCAAGGCCAGTCGTGCCGCTTTTTGTTCTTCACCAGTCATGCGGAAAGTCGGGCCCATTTTGATGCCAGCTTCTTCGATAACAAAGCTCACCTCATCGCAGTACAAAGCCTGCAACGCGTCTTGCGGATACAGGCCGGCCAGCTTACCGGCATAACGCAAGATCGCATCACATTGCGTGATCTTCGCACCATCCACCTCCAGCACCGGTACCTGCCCAAACGGCGTTGATTTGCGCAGCTCGGCAAACTCAGGAAAGCTGAAACGGTGATCTTCAAACGCTACCCCACCGAGTGCCAAGGCCAGTCGCACCGGCTCGCCACGGCCACCGTGAAAATCGAAATAAGTCAGTTTAAGTTGAGGCATGTTGTCTCCTGTCAGGGTGAAAAGTAGTCATGTTAGACATCTGAACAAATAGTCATACGACTAAACGCGCGGCCATCATAGCATGAGCAAAAAACATGGGTGGAACACGCCACGCATGCAAAAAGATGGGTGAAAGAGCGGGGGAATGCCACGTTCGGAATGGCGTCTTGGCATGTCTTTTTTTACCGATATCATACAGTCTGAAATGCGGCGTTTGAGTCTGTCATATCAGGGGGCAGCGCCCAGGCTGCCGCTGGCAAAAGCCAGAGAGACAGAGGCCGATAAAGCGGCGCTGTAGCTGTCATTCTGGCTGGTTTTCGCCGCCAATAACTGGCTCTCGCTTAAACGTAAATCGGTCAGGGTGCCGACCCCGCTGCGATAAGCTTCATAGGCCGCATTGTAAGTGGTTTGTGCCGCATCCACCAGGACTTGTGCCGCCAGCCAGGCATGAATACTTTTGATCAGGCTGTTCCTGGTCTGAAGAATCTGCCGCACCGCCTCATCACGCAGTTGTTGCGCGCGCAGGCCAGCGTTTTCTGCGTCCAGACGTGCCTTGCTCAGTGAGAGCTGGCGCGTGCCACCGTCGTACAAAGGCAGGCTGAATCCCAGCATCAAACCGGCGCTGCGGCGCGAGCCCGCGAGGTCCAATGACGGACTAAAGTGACCAGCAGGTGAAATCGCTGTACTGCTGATGCCGCCACTGCCTTGTGCCAGCGTGACAGCCGCGATGATTTTTGGTTTGAATTCCGCTTCAGCCAGCCGGATCGCAGCCTGGCTGGCTAATTGTGCCGCGTAACTGCTGGCGATATCGGGCCGCTTCGCCAAGGCTTGTTCTATGTATTGATCCAGAGGCGGGATGAGGTTCAGACTTAAAGGGCGTTGCGGCAATGGCGCCAGCACGAGCCGGCCGGATGGTGTCACACCAAGTGCGGTGATCAGCGCCTGATAGGCATCTTCCTCAGCAGCCTGCGCCTGCACACAGACTAAATTCGCCTGGGCCTGCCCTTGTCTGGCCTGAGCGACTTCGATCACCGTTCCTATACCTTTCTTGTAGCGCTGTTCGGCAGCGTCGACGATCAGTTTTGCATTCTCCAGTGAGGTCGCTGCATTCTGTTGGCGCGCCAGTGCCGCAGCATGCGCATAATAGGCCAGCGCGATGCTGAGTATGAGTTGCTGGTGCGCGCTGCTATAGGCCAGTTTGGCCATGGTACTGGCTTGTTTGCTGGCGTCTTGTAAGGCAGCGCGGCTGCCAAAATCGTAGAGTAACCAGTCCGCCGTAAGCGCCACGATGCCGCCCTGGCTGCTGTGCTGACTGCCAGCCTGGAGCTGGCTGATGCTCAGGTCGCTGCTGGTTTGCTGCGCGATGACACCGGCTCTCGCGCTCAGTTTGGGTTGGTAGCTGCTGTCCACCAGCGCACTGTGCAGCTCTGCTTTTTTAGCTTCGTTCCAAGCGATGCGCGTCGCCGGATGATGTTCGCGCGCCAGGTCGATCAATTGCGCCAGTGTATAGGCCTGCTGGCTCAGCGCAACGGTCGCCGTTGGTTTGAGTAAGTCAGGATTAACCGGAAAACTAAACGGACTATGGCCAGACGTGCCTGGTGCGGGCCAGGGCAAATCCGGTCGGGCCGGAATTTTTTCATCGGCCAGTATCGCGCAATGTGCAGCGAACAGGCTGATCAATAGCAAAGGCTTAAGCTGGGGACTGAAGAGTTTCATGGCTAAGACAATCTGGGTTAGCGTGCCGCTGAGTCAATTGATGCAATTGCAGGCATAGTGCGTTAAGCGTTTCACTGCACAGTGTGGCTGAGCTGACCGGCAATAACTCAGCCAGCTGTAACAGCACATGGCGTAATTGGCGCATAGAGGTAATTGCGCTGTTCGACCTCATCACCAGCTGCTGGCACAAGAGCTGCAAGCTGTGCAGTAAATGTTGGCGTTGTTCCAGCCATCCCGGCGTGGGACGCACAGTATCCGGCTCCAGCGTGATTAAAGCGTATGCACGCTGCACCAGATTTAATTGCATGGCGATCTGATTCAGCAAGCCATAACGCTGTTGCGGAGTCAGCTTATTGTGATCCGGCTGACACAGCCGCGTGAACAGCGCTTGTGCCTGCAGCAGGCCGCTGTCGATCTGACGCGCCATGCTGACTGGCCAGATATGCACAAAGATCAGATACACCACCAATAAGCCCAGCACGATACCGATTACCCTGTCGCGTGGAACCACCAGATCAAACGCCGGGCCATGACCTTGCAGCACACACAAGTAGTAAGCGAAAGCGATTTGCAAACCGGCATAGGCTATCCGTGAACTGCCCGCCGCGACCCAGGCCGCCACCAGGCTGGATACGGCGATTAACGCCAGCAAATGCGCCAGCGTCTCTATCTGCGGCATGATCAGTAAAATGGTGGCGATGCCGGCCGTACTGCCGATCAGGCAACCAATCAGGCGTAAGCGCAGCTTTTGCAGGGTTTCGGCGGTACTCGCCAGCGCCACGATGTAACAGGTGATCAGGCTGGTGTGTATACCCGGCCAATCCAGCAAGCTATAGATCAGATAGCAGGACAATGCTGCAGCCGTGGTTTTTAGCGCCAGGCGCGGATAATCGGGATTACTGAATGCATCGGCCAGCCAAAAGCCTGATACTGGCTTTGCCGTACCCGCGCTCAGCTCAGCAGCCTCAGCGGTTGGTGTGTTTGTGCTGATGAAACGAAATAAGCTGGCCAGTTCACACAGCGTGTGATGGCGGGCGTCAGCAGCACTGAGTGGAGGAAAATCAGGCAGTGCCTGCCGTGCTTCCAGCGCATTGCTACACGCAGTGAGAAATTGTGCCAGCTGCGATGTACTCAGGCCACCGGGTAAGGGTGACCAGGTCCTGCCCAATTGCTCAATCAGAATACACAGTGGCCCCAGCGCTGTGCAGCAGCGTTGCAATTGAGGCAGATCGCTGGCATCACGCTCTTTGGCACTCAGCTTGAGCCATTGTTGAATCTGGCTTTGATCATCCTGCAAGACTTCGCGCCAGGCATCGGACGCATGATCCGATTGCTGTAGCCGGGTGGCCGCCAGCCGGAAATCATAGGCCAGCGTTTGACGCAGCAACTGCGCCGCGCCCGGTGCACACAGTAAGCTGAGCGACAGGCAAACCCCGGCGGGAATAATCGCCGCCAGCCAGCCGTACAACAAGGCGCGTGTCGCCAGTTCACCGATAAAAGCCTGACTGACCAGATCCAGCGTGTACGCAAAAATCAAGGCCAGAATGCTGGCGACAGGCCGCAATTTACTCGCCAGTGCAGCAAACATAAAAAACAGCGAGAGTGCCGCCATACTGGCCAGACGCAAGACGGGATCGTCGATCACCTGCTGGATAATCAGCAGCAGCAAACCGACGATGCAGCCCATCAGCAGCACCGCAGCAATACTCTGCACGATGCTGCTGTGACGATCCGGTTTGACCAGAAAAAATACGATATATACCGACAGTGCCGCCTCGGGAGTTTGATAATACTGCACCAGCAAACAGCTCAGTATGCAACAGCCGGTAATGCGCAAGGCATAACTGGCGCGCCCCGGACGACAGGCGACCAGTTCGCGCCACAGGCTGGGCTGCACGGCGTCAGGCTTCATTGGCAAGCCGCACCGCGATTTAATTCAACCAGAGCGCTGGCACCCATTCGTGCCAGATGTTCAGGCGGATGATGCAAATGGATGCGCACCGGAAAACGCTGCGCCACCTTGACCCAGTTTAAGGACCGTTCGACATACGGAACCGAGCGTGGCAAGGCGATGTGCGCCGTATCTTTGACACCCCAGCCTATGCTCTCCACCTGACCTTTAATCGGTATTTTTTTATCGATCATCGAGTACACCGTGACACAGTCACCGGCTTTGATATGGCTTAATTCACTCTCTTTGAAATTCGCCATGGCAAACCATTCCTCCGTATTCACCAGCGTGAATAAACTTTGAAACGGGGCCAGCGTCTCGCCGGGGGCGACCGCTAAACCGACCACCCGGCCCGCAGTCACTGCCTTCACCGTACTGTCTTCCAATGCACGCAATGCCATGTTTAAGGCAGCCTGACGCGCACTGACCGCTGCAAGCGAACTATCCACGGTATCTATCGCTTGCCGCGCGGCGGCTTCTTGTTCACGTGCCTGCTGCATACTGATTTCCGCATCGCGTTCCATCGCGATGGCCTGATCCAGCTGCTGTTGCGGCACAAAGCCCTTAGCCGCTAAAGGCCGCAACCGTTCCACTGTGCTGCTGGCTAAGTTCAGATTGGTACTGCTGCGCTTAATTTGCTTGCTGGCGATGTTGGCATTGCTTTGCTGTACCGCCAAAGCACGCTGTTTGGTCGCCAGCGTTGCTTCAGCCAGCGCCAGATCGGCGCGTGCCTGTTCCACTGCCAGTTGAAACGGTACCGGGTCGAGCTGAAACAAGATATCACCGGCTTTGACGAGTTGATTTTCGCGCACCGCAATCTTCACGATACGGCCACCAACCGCAGCGGCAACATGCGTGACCTCCGCATCAATACTGGCTTCTTCGCTGGCTGGAAACTGCGCTTGATGGCGCCAGATGTACGCTGCAAAAATGATCGCACCCAGGATGATGCCCAAGGAGATAAGTTTGCCGATCAGGGCTTTTTGTTGAGTAGGTAAATTCATCGTCCGAACCAGATCAGCCAGATCAGCATGGCAGCCAGCACACCAACTGAAAGACAGAGAAAAAGGGGATAGGGAAGTAAATCAGCGAGCTTCAGTTTCAGCAGCGCTAGTCGAAACACGATCGCAACGATCACACCCAGCGCCGCACATAACAGCCAGGCCGGAAAATAAGCACCAGCGATGATCAACGACGGCGCCTGCGGCGAAACGCAGGCAGTCAGGGTCAGCAAAAAAAATGTCAGGCTCAAAAACCTGGGCAATCGTGTCGTCGTCATCTGGGCTATCAACAGCGTAAAACTACGTACAAGCATTTAAAACAATAGGACTTACGCAAAACCGCCCCAGCGGCGTTGTGGCTCCTTGTCGTACACTGCGTACTGCCTGCTGGCGTAACGGACATCGCTTACCAGCGATGTTTCCTAACGCACCAAAGGGCTGTTTCGCCTTGTTGGGACAATTTTGCGTAAGTCCTAAACAATTTAAAGCCATTTAAACCGCTTCAGGCCGCTTAATTCAGTATAGCGCCCCGGGGTGTCGATTTGATTGGAAGTGAAGTTTATAATTTTATATGTCTTAGTGTCAAAGCCATGCCGGGTGTACAGCACAGCATGGACAATTCGCTCAACATAACAAGTGAATATGACAAGGTATTGACCCGCGTGACCTGATCGCCGGGCGAACCAATACCTCAATCAGCAGGACGACTCCCCCACATCTGCCCGCATGAAATGGACTTCTCCAGCCCATTTTGGCCTGCAGGCCAATATCTATGCGGATGTTGGTTTGGAGATGGTGAGTGTAAAGATAGATATTGAGAAACATTTCCTGTATGCTAATTATCTCGATTTAAAAAATAATGAGCATGGGACGACGCGACTGGACCGTAGATGAAGTGAAGTTGGCTTACTACCTGTATTGCCAATTACCTTTCGGTCGCCTGCATGGACGCAACCCAGAAATCATCGAGTTGGCAAAGCTGATTGATCGTACCCCCTCTGCCGTCGCCATGAAGTTGGTCAATCTCGCCAGCTTAGACAACATGATTACCAGCACTGGCCGCAGCGGCTTAAAAAATGCCTCGCGCATAGATCGCCAAGTGTGGGACGAGTTTAAGCAAAATTGGGAACAGCTCACCGAAGACGCCATCGTGCATCGCACGCGCTTACAGCAAGCACAGGCGCCATCGCAGCCTTCATCCGATGTATCCGACCCTATTCAAGCAGAGGCGAATGCAGTCACGGAGTTAGATACACCAGACTACTCCGCCAACAATCGTCTGGTCAGCGTCTTACAACGCGAGAAGCAAAGCTTTTTCCGTCGCACGGTGTTGAGTAGTTATCGTGAGCGCTGTTGTATGAGCGGCCTGGCGGAACCCAAGCTGCTGATCGCAAGCCACATCATCCCGTGGAGCGAAGACCCCAACAACCGCTTGAACCCCGCGAATGGCCTCTGTCTGTCCGCGATCCACGACCGCGCATTTGACCAACACCTGATTAGTCTGGATGAGAATTTTAGAATCATCGTGAGTGAAAAACTCAAAAGCCGCCGCGATGAATCCTTCATGCAGACGGCGTTTTTACAGCTAGAGGGTAAGCCAGTTACACTGCCGGAACGGTTCGCGCCACATCATCAGTTTTTGGCTAGGCATAGGGAAGTGATGTTGGGGGGGGAAGCGAAGTAAAGGAGACTGCTTCATTGAACTTTTACAAAAAATGTTGTTCAACCATTTGGCTCTCCTTAAGATACTTCACTGCTTATGCTGAGGCGTGTATCTGAACAATTTTATATTCCACGCCTCCGACAGTATTCCCGCAATCTTAAATATCGGGAATCTTGAATAAGGTTTGATTCTTTTTGCTCGATTTGATCCAAACAAAAGCGTAACTGTTCCGGGGGCCACGGTTGGTCTTCAATGATGGCATCCAGCAGCCTAAGTGTTTCTAAAGGAAATTGTATGCACAACTCTGATTTGTTCAGTAGTAGCACAACATAGTCTGGGTGTTTTATAGGCTGTAGCCAGTCATACACTTCAATTAAGGCTGAGGGGAACTCATTTCTCGCAGCAATTGCTAGACGAGTCAAAGATTCTGCGATTCTTTGGGTAGCTAAAGTGCGTGACTTTGGCCAGATTTTTTGCCAGAAAGGTTGGACACGATTTTTCCAAAAGTTCTCGCGTTGATCCGCAGCACTTTCAAGCGCTTGTGATAGTACTTGTGCTGACTTTTCCAAGCCTTCTTGCGGAAGAACACTAATCGCAGATCGGAATTCTTCAACGCTGTATCCTTCAGTCGGCCCAAGTGCTGCGTGAGTCAGAAACGCGGCGAACTGGTGGCGATAATCGCCAAGATCGGCAAAATGGTTTGCGCTATCAAGGAACTGAGCCTTAATTGCAACCATTAACGGCTGGTACAAGCGTGGCGACCATAGGAAGCCACCCCAAACAGACTTTGCTTCGTTAGGATTGTTCCAGTCAAACAACGGTAAAAGATACTGCTCGGACCATGTACGGTCCAAACGGAAAAAAGCGATCAATTGTGAAGCTAAAAGTACTCGCCCATGGCGGAATCGGTCCACACGTGTGTCGCATAGTTCGGAGAACATGGGTTTGAATTCTGCAGGAATTCGATCATTGTCGCTTGGGTTCTCTTTGAACCATAGATTGATCAAGGCGCGTGTGATATGCCCAACGGGGTGGTTTATAGCAGAACCGACAGGATCAAATATTTCAACGTCATTACGAAAGAGGCGAGAGCCTTGGTCTGCTTCAAGCGGTAGTCTCAGAATTCGACGGGACAACTCTAGCAAGATGTTTTGATGACAGTCGATGGATTTGGATGCGGCCTCGACCCAACACGTGATTCTCTGGGCAATATCATTAAGGACCGAATCAGGCATTGCCTGTAATAACGGGGCAGCGTTTCGCCAGGAACGCAATACCATTCCTTCTTCAGACCAGACTTGTAGTGCTTCGCTCCATCGACCCGTTGGCCATACTTCATTCTTTGTCAGATCACACAGCGCAGACAAACTTTGAAAGAAGCGTGAGCGACAAACATCACGCCATGTATCTTCGTAGAAAGGTCGTCGTTCAGACGTAGTTTTTGTGAGCCATTGCACCAACTCTTTTCGCTTGCGTGGAGCGATATCTACATCTCGGTTATCCTCGTAGTCTGGGTCACCAGTACCGCTCATCCAGTTCGCAAACTCTTCACGATCGTTTGAACTCAATTGCAATTCTGGATAGATAGCAGATATTTCAGCAAATCGTGCCGCTGCAGTTATTCCGAGCGTGAGGCCCGATGATTTTAATTTAGCCAGGTGTAGCCAGATGGAGCGAGCCACCAAGTTCTGCCTCTCACCTGCCTCTAGATCATCCCTGTACATTTCCCTCGGGGGGCCAGCGAGAATTGCTGTTTCTAGTTTTTCCTGTGTTGATAATGGCAAATGTTGACCCTGCAAAACGAACAACCTGAACACCTCCCGTCCCGTATTTGTGGACCAGAGCCACCATGCTCCTTCGGACAGCAGCCATTCCACCCATTTATCGGGAGGAATGCAGTCATTATGACTGGCGGTAAACAGAGCAAGGCGTTTGAATGTTGGATATGGTAGTTCAAACCAGCTTTGCGCAACTCGTTTCGCTCGCGTACGGTCGCTTGCGTAAATTACCAACCAAGCATTTCGTATCAATTCGATTAGTGTCACCCAATTACGAAATCCTCGATTTTGCCAATGCGGAGTAATCGAAGGTAAATCCCAGTGTGATTGATCATTGCGGCTGTCAGCTTCACCCAATTCACATAACAGGTCCAATGCATCACGCAATAATTGTTGAAAATCTTCCAGCAAGTGTGGCAGAGCTGATGTCCAGTGCTCATCAGTCAGTTCGCACAAAGTAGATTGCACGTTATCAGTAGCCAGTTCGAGCTCCCAATTCACCAACTGTTTTATTCGTGTGGGCTTTTCATTACTCGAATTGTCAGCATCCCATTGAAACGGCTTCTTCAGCATCACTTTGGGTGCTAACAACTCTCTCAACTCCAACCGCAAAATAGTGGTCAAACCTTCACTTTTTAGCCGATTTTCCCATCTATATAGATCGGGTTTGCGCCAATGTGATTTCGCACGGCCACTTAAAATAATGTGCCACAATGTGCGCATTGATGGGTTAGGAATAGCTTTTGGCGCGTGCAGACGGATTTCATCTAGTTCGTAGATTTTACCGTCACGCTCAAGTGACGAAAAACGATTGAGCTCATCCACAATCAACCAATGCATATGGTCGTGAAGTTGCCCACCTTGTTGAGCCACCCAAATGACTAGTCTTGGGTCACCAAGGTGGCGCACCAGCCATCGAGCAATATGGAGCATCACGTCGTCCCACTGGCTGCTCAAAATACCACCGGAGGCAAGTAACATCGATGCTGTATGCTCATACGGTGCAGGCCGTCGAATTAGGCTGAAATGTATTTCATCAACTGCTGCGTTATTTGGTGATAGGCCAAAGCGAGGCAAATCTCCCTTCCCGAAGTACTCCCGAGTAAAAGTATCTAGCAGCCAGTCCAGCGGTGGAGCTGGATTGAAGTCAGCAAAGCGTTTTGCTGGCAAGCCTGATTTGTCTGATAGGGCCCATAACATTCGCCCGACAAAATCATCTTGGCGCGTACTTTCCTGTGGGTGTGTCAGGGCATGTTTAACGATAATTGCTTCTTTCCCTTGTACACCGTCACGGTAGGTTTCTGCCCAAACTTGGAGAGTTAGATGTAATAAGGAGTGGTCGTAGCTGCCCCGAGGTACGTTGTAAAGAATGGGGGTAACACCTTTGGCCTCCCATTCAATTGTCTTTAGGTGCTCTTGCCCCGGTTCGCAATCACCTAATGCCCAGGCCTGAGGTGTGACCTCACCTAGCATCCGATCAGCAGCTAGTGCATCCATCATGTAGCGAAGCACTGGGTCGTTGATACTGTAGCCAACAAAGCAGACCACATAGTTGCGGAAAAGCTCGCTCACGAAACGTGCTGCCCAGCGTTCTGTCAGATAAGCTAAACCGAAATCACCACTGGTCACGATTAGACGATTGAGGGCAGTATCGTCATTTATTTCGGTTAGCAAACCATGTAGATATACTAGCCCGTTCCAACGGCTGTTTTTAGGGAGGGGCAGCATCGGTGCAGTGTAGGCATTGAATGCTTGGCCCGTACGTTTTGCAGCTGTATGAAAGATACGGTCGAAGTTGGTAGTTACCAGTCGCAGTGCACCTTCACGGCTGCGCCCTAACTGCAACAGCGCAGCCTGGGTATCGGTAGCTCCCTTCCGACGGAGTTTTGGCTTTAGGGCTTGAGCTAGAGCACGACGGACAGTAAGACGTTGGCCAGGTAGACGTCGCTCTAATAAATCGAGAGTGGCATCAAACTGTCCACGTTCGAAGGCGTTGCGTTCAATTTCCGTACGCACCGTCCCACTTATTTGGTAGATCTGTTCTACCAACCCTTGAAAACCCGGTAAGCCGGCAGGGTAAGAAATACCAGCTCCACAGAAAAATACAACGTGACCTTCCTCGTGCGCTTGCAAGAGCGCATCTGGAATATCGGGACCGTTAATAACAAATTGCACTCACTGGCTCCCGATAAACAAATCAAACGTCAATATTCCCCGCCCTTAACGCATTCCCTTCGATAAATGCGCGGCGTGGTTCTACGTCGTCGCCCATCAGGGTGGTGAAGATCTGGTCGGCGGCGATGGCGTCTTCGATCTGGACTTTGAGCAGGCGGCGTACGGTTGGGTCCATGGTGGTTTCCCACAGCTGTTCCGGATTCATTTCACCCAGACCTTTATAGCGCTGTTTGGAAACGCCGCGTTCGGCTTCGTCGCGCAGCCACAGCATGGCGTTGTGGAAGTCTTGTACTGCGATTTCCTTGGCTTTTTCGCCTTCGCCACGACGGATGAATGCGCCGTCGCCGATCAGGCCGGTGAAGGTGTGGGCGGCGTGTTCCAGCACTTTGTAGTCATTGCCATCGACAAAATCAGCGTCGATCTGGCTGACTTTGATATTGCCGTGGTGCAGACGTTCTACGCGCAGGCTGAAGCTGCCGGACAATTCGTCGCTGCGTACTACGGCTTTGACGGATGGGTCGGCAATCGCGGCGGTCATGGCTTCGGCAGATGCTTGTGCATTTTCGGCGCTGTCCAGTTTCAGGGTCACGCCGGTCATGATGGCGGTCAGTGCGGCGCGGTCGATCACGCGGGTTAAACGGGTCATGACGGCATTGGCCAGGTTGTACTGACGCACCAGTTCGCCCAGTGCTTCGCCCATGATCGGGTCGGCGCCGGTGCCAGGGATCAGCGCGGCACCATTCAGGGCCACGGTCATCATGTATTGGGCTTCTTCGGCATCGTCTTTCAGATAGCGTTCGTCGCGGCCGGCTTTGACTTTGTACAGTGGTGGCTGGGCGATGTAGATGTGGCCGCGTTCCACCAGTTGTGGCATTTGACGGTAGAACAGGGTCAGCAGCAGGGTACGGATGTGGGCGCCGTCAACGTCCGCATCGGTCATGATGATGATGCGGTGGTAGCGCAGTTTCTCGACATTGAATTCGTCCGGGCCGATGCTGGTGCCGAGTGTGGCGATCAGGGTGGTGATCTGTTCGGACGACAGCATTTTTTCAAAGCGGGCTTTTTCTACGTTCAGCACTTTACCGCGCAGTGGCAGAATCGCCTGGAATTTACGGTCGCGGCCTTGTTTGGCCGAGCCGCCCGCAGAGTCACCCTCGACGATGTAGAGTTCGCACAGCGCCGGGTCTTTTTCCTGGCAGTCAGCCAGTTTCGACGACAGGCCCAGGCCATCCATCACGCCTTTGCGGCGCGTCAGTTCGCGCGCTTTACGGGCTGCTTCGCGCGCGCGTGAGGCTTCCACGATTTTGCCGCAAATGATTTTGGCGTCGTTTGGTTTTTCAGCCAGGAAGTCGGTCAGGGTTTTGGCGACGATTTCTTCCACCGGGCCGCGTACTTCTGACGAGACTAATTTGTCCTTGGTCTGCGAGCTGAATTTTGGTTCTGGTACTTTGACGGATAACACGCAGGTCAGGCCTTCGCGCATGTCGTCGCCGGTGACTTCGACTTTGGCTTTTTTCGCGTACTCGTGTTCTTCGATGTATTTGTTGATGACGCGTGTCATCGCAGCGCGCAGGCCGGTCAGATGGGTGCCGCCGTCGCGCTGGGGAATATTATTGGTGAAGCACAGTACCTGTTCGTTGTAGGCATCATTCCATTGCATGGAGACGTCAACGGTGATGTTGGTGCCCTGGTCGGACATGCGTTCGCCGGTCGCCTGGAAAATCGTTGGATGCAGCACGCTTTTGGCTTTGTTGATGTATTCAACGAAGCCACGGGTGCCGCCTTCGAAGGCAAATAATTCTTCTTTGCCGGTGCGGTGGTCATTCAGTTTGATGCGTACGCCATTGTTCAGGAAGGACAATTCGCGGATACGCTTGGACAGAATTTCGTAATGGAATTCGACGTGATTGAAGATTTCTTCGTCGGCCCAGAAATGCACTTCGGTACCGCGTTTATCGGTCTCACCAGTGACTTTAATCGGGGAGGTGACGACGCCGTCGACGGTTTCCAGTTCGCGGTTTTGTACCACGCCTTTAGAAAATTCCATCTGATGCACTTTGCCATCGCGACGGATAGTCAGCTTCAGCAATTTGGACAGTGCATTCACGCAGGAGACACCCACGCCATGCAGGCCGCCGGAGACTTTATAGGAGTTTTGATCGAACTTACCACCGGCATGCAGCTCGGTCATCACGATTTCAGCAGCGCTGCGTTTAGGATCGTTTTTGTCGTCCCATTTAATGCCAGTCGGAATACCACGGCCATTGTCGGTGATGGAGATCGAGTTATCCGAATGGATGGTGACATTGATTTCTGTACAGTGACCGGCTAAGGATTCGTCAATCGAGTTATCCAGCACTTCGAATACCAGATGGTGCAGGCCAGTGCCGTCCGAGGTATCGCCAATGTACATGCCGGGGCGCTTACGCACGGCTTCCAGGCCTTCCAGAATCTGGATGGAGGACGCGCCGTAAGATTGATTTGGCTGCGCTGGAGTGTTGTCTTGGGTGTTATCGGACATGGCTACCTTCTGTTATTTGGTCTTACTGATATGGTCTTACTGATTCGGTCTTACTGCTTTGCTCTTCACGCGGCTGACAGTTCGATGCTGACTGTTGCACGATGCGCTTATGCTTTTTGCGGATGTCAGCAGAGCGGGATGAGGATGGGCTGTCGGTTTGCTTGCAGCTTGATATGGCCTTAGCATTGAATTCAGACCGGCAGTGTGAAATCAGTTTGCGCATATTGCTGTTGCCGCACTGATTGCACCTCATCCCTCCCCCCGGCCGCCAGCGGCAGAGGGGGAGTCAGGCTTGATGTCAGGCTTAAATTCGCATAGGCATGACGACGTATTTGAAGTCCGTGTTGTCTGGAATGGTGATCAGTGCGGACGAATTGGAATCGCCCAGCGAGATGCTGACCTGGTCGCATTTCAGGTTGTTCAATACGTCCAGCAGATAGCTGACATTGAAGCCGATATCGACGTTATCACCTCCGTAATCGATTTCGATTTCTTCCGCTGCCTCTTCCTGATCCGCATTGGTGGACAGGATTTGCATGCTGCCCGGAGTGATCACACAGCGTACACCTTTGAACTTGTCCGAGGTCATGATCGCAGCGCGTTGCAGCGAGCGCAGCAGCTGTTCGCGGCCCAGCGTAAAGCTGTTTTTATAGCCCTTAGGGATCACGCGGTTGAAGTCAGGGAATTTGCCTTCGACCAGCTTGGAGATCAGTTCGATGTCAGCAAAAGTCAGCTTCACCTGATTGTTAGCGATGTCCAGCTGTACCGGATCATCTTTGTCTTCCAGCAGGCGCTGCAATTCGATGATGGTTTTGCGTGGGATGATCACTTCGTGGCGTGGGAATTCCTGTTCCACTTCTACCTGGCAGAAAGCCAGACGGTGACCGTCAGTCGCCACCGCAATCACGTTTTTACCATCGACCACCAGCAGCAAGCCGTTCAGGTAGTAACGGATATCCTGTTGCGCCATGGAGAAATGCACCATGTTGAACAGGTGTTTCAGCGTTTTTTGCGGCAGACTCACGCTGGCATTGAAATGCTCGGCTTGCGCTACAGTCGGGAATTCTTCTGCTGCCAGGGTTTGCAGCGAAAAGCGTGATTTGCCGGACTGTACGCTCATGCGTTTGTTGTCGAGCTTGAGTACCACATCATTATCGTCTGGCAGTGCGCGCAGAATATCCAGCAATTTACGTGCAGCCACGGTGGTGGCGATGCTGTCACCACCGGAGCCGATTTCGGCCTTGGTCGTGATCTGCACTTCAATATCGGTCGAGAGGAACGACACTTGCTCACCATCTTTGCGTATGAGGATATTGGCCAAAATCGGCAATGTGTGCCGACGCTCGACAATACCACTCACAATTTGCAAAGGCCGGAGCAGTGTGTCCCGGTGGGTTTTTACCAATTGCATTTGAAATCCTCGCTAATTGTGGTTGTTAGGGTTGAAATAACTGACATCCCTGCTATACATAATTGTCACGTATATCGTCGGTTCTGTCAGATGTTTTGCCATCTGTTGTGCATTTCTTGCTTGCTGCCTGCAACAATTTTCTTGTTGGAAATCCTGCAAAATTTGTGCCCGGCAAGATTGGCGGCCTTCGCAGCTTAAACCCTTCTTATTGCCCCCTGATGACGCGCTTGTTAGTAGCGCGGACAGGGTGGGCCGCTGGCTAGCTGTCGCGCATCAGCCTTTCAGGGTTTGCTCCAGCACGTGTAATTCGTGATTGCATTCCGGATTTTTAGCCCGGTCAGCGGCGATTTTACGTACTGCATGCAAGACCGTGGTGTGATCGCGACCACCAAACAGTTCGCCGATTTCCGGCAAGCTCTTCTGGGTAAGTTCTTTCGCGAGGTACATCGCAATCTGACGTGGCCGCGCAATATTGGCCGGACGTTTTTTCGAATACATGTCGGCGACTTTAATATTGAAAAAGTCAGCCACGGTTTTCTGGATATTTTCCACAGAAATCTGACGGTTCTGCACCGACAGCAAATCTTTCAGCGCTTCTTTGACCACGTCTATCGTGATGTCTTTGCCGTGGAAGCGTGAATAGGCCAGAATCTTACGCAACGCGCCTTCGAGCTCACGCACATTCGAGCGCAGATGTTTCGCCACAAAGAATGCTACGTCGTCAGAGAAATTAACGCCTTCCGAATGCGCTTTTTTGAGCAAAATCGCGACCCGCATTTCCAGCTCAGGCGGCTCAATTGCTACCGTGAGGCCGGAATCAAAGCGCGAGATCAGGCGGTCATCCATGCCGGTGATTTCTTTTGGATAGGTATCACTGGTGATGATGATTTGTTTTTTCGCGGCGATCAGCGCTTCGAAGGCGTAGAAAAATTCTTCCTGGGTGCGGCTTTTACCGCCAAAGAATTGAATATCATCGATCAGCAACAGATCGAGCGAATGGTAATAGCGTTTAAATTCGTCAAAGCCTTTGCGCTGATAAGCGGTCACCACATCACGTACATATTGCTCAGCGTGGATGTAGCGTATCTTGGCATTCGGGTTATCGACCAGAATCTGGTTGCCAATCGCGTGGATCAAATGCGTTTTACCCAGGCCAACGCCGCCATATAAAAACAGCGGGTTATACGAGACACCGGGATTATTCGCGACCTGGATAGCGGCGGCACGTGCCAGCTGGTTGGCCTTACCGGTCACGAAGCTGTCAAAAGTCAGGTCAGAGTTAATGCGGCTTTGCTCGCGGCGTGGCGAGGTTTCTGGCGCAGCCGCCGGTTCCTGGATAATTTCCACACTCAGCGTGCCATGGTCCTGATCGCTGCCAGCGCGCGCAGGCGCAGGTGCAGACGAAGCGGCGACCGGCTTCTTGCCACCGCGCGGGTCAAGCACGAACTGGACTTCGACCGCGTCATCCCAGTACTGATTCGCCAGCTCAGAGATACGATTCGCAAACTGGGCTTTGACCCAGTCCAGCTTGAAACGGTTAGGCGCAGCAATGCGCAGCTTACCGTTCTCAAAATCGAGCGGTACCAGCGGTTTGATCCAGGCACTGTACTGTTGCGGAGGAAGCTCTTGCTCAAGTTGGGAAGAACAGGCTTGCCAGAAATTTTCCATGAATAACTTTACTGTATGAGGACTTACGCAAAACCGCTCCGGCGGCGTCATGGTTTTTGCCGTACAAACGTACAAATGTACTGGCGTCGCCGGGCCTTGCCGGGACAATTTTGCGTCAATCCCAGGTATTAAATGCAAATGCGCGGTTGCCGCTTTATCGGAGGAATGTGTGGAATGTCAGCCAGTGACGCCGGATTGCTGTGCAATCCACGGTGTATAACTCGCCAGTCTTCCACAGCTGACTCAGGGACTTTTACCAGTTAAATCAAGGATATCCGGGTAAAAGTTGTCTTACAGACATAAATCGGTGCCGCGCTAATCCTCTATTTTACCCCCGACTGCGGTAGTTATCCACAGCCTGATGATTAAATTTATTCTTTGCACTGCACCACTGGCAGTAAACCCGTTTTGATTAATTTTTGTGCTAAGTGATTGACACGTAAGCTAAAAATGGTGTCTAATTCAGGGTTCCCTACCCTCTTTTATTGGATGGTGCATTGTTTGTACTAATATGCAGCAAGCCATGAGCAGCGGTTTTGGGGCAGTAAAGGCGAAAGGCCTGACGTTATGCGCGAGCCGAAGTCGTATGCACGACAGCCTTTATCCGTAATTCCGATTTTTTTTATTGCTCAAATAGCGAGACCAACATGAAACGTACTTACCAACCTTCCGTCGTTCGCCGCAAGCGCACCCACGGTTTCCGCGCACGTATGGCAACCCGCGGTGGCCGCGCTGTTCTGAACGCGCGCCGCGCTAAAGGCCGTAAACGCCTGGCAGCCTGAGATCTGGCAGCTTGATTGTAAATAATTGGTCTGCGCCAGCCCCGGCTGATATCGCATGATCAATCATTTAGCTGACCCGGTTCTGGCCAATGCAGGCAATGCAGATTTTGCCCGCGTACGCCGCATCGTTAAAACGGATGAGTTTTCATCCGTTTTTCGTTTGCGGCCCGTGTTTAAAACTGCGCACTTTGTGCTCTATGCCAGAACCAATGAACTGACACATGCCCGTTTGGGGGTGGTGGCTGCCAAGCGCTTTGCGCCGCGTGCCGTGACCCGCAATACGATCAAACGCGTCACGCGTGAGATTTTCAGATGTTCTGCTTTGCAATCCGTGGATTGCATCGTGCGTCTGTCGCGGCCTGTGAACAGCAAAGATGGTCCTGCCACCACTGCCCAGCTTAAACGTGAGCTGCGGGCGGAATTGCTACGTCTGTTCGCTGCACCGGCTTGCAAACTGACGGGCTGACATGAAAACGCTGCTGCTCCTGTTGCTACGCTTTTATAAGTACGCAATCAGTCCTATGCTGGGGCAGAACTGTCGTTTTTATCCCAGCTGTTCTGAATACGCAGCAGAAGCCATTCAGCTGCATGGCGCTGCCAAAGGAAGCTGGCTGGCCGGCAAACGCTTGTGCAAATGCCATCCCTGGCATCCGGGCGGTGTCGATCACGTGCCTGCCGCAGGTGAAAAAAAAGCAAACGCCCCCATATCCGTCCAATGCTGTCCTGCCCACGCTGAGCAGACTGACAGCAAGGGTCATTCTTCTCACCTTTCCTGACATACAAAATGGATATCAAACGTACCGTCCTGTGGATTATCTTCTCCATGTCACTGTTGCTGCTTTGGGATAACTGGGCCCGCCATACTGGCAAGGCTTCGATGTTTTTCCCTAGCGCCAATCAACAGGCACAACAGAATCCGAAAGCCAGCGCTGCTGCCAGTGCCTCTGCCAATGCAGGGACTTTACCGGCTGCGACAGCTGCTGCCGCTGCTCAGGCTGCCGATGCAGTACCGGGCGTGCCTGAAATCAAGCGTGAAGTGATCACGATCACGACCGACGTATTCAAAGCGGATATCGATACTCAGGGTGGTGAGCTGAAGCGTCTGGAACTCTTGCAGTTCAAGGCAGCCGTGCATCACGATCACTGGTATGAGCCTTTCCTGGAACTGTTCAACAGCAAAAAAACAGCCCAGCCTACTCAGAATATCGTGCTGTTTGATCAAAGTGCAAAACGTACTTATCTGGCGCAATCCGGTCTGATCGGTGGTAATTTCCCTAACCATAAATCTGCCTTTGTGGCTAAGCCAGGTGTGCGCACACTCACTGACGGCGCCAAGCAGGTACAACTGGTACTGGAATCGGAAGTCGGCGGCGTCAAGCTGACTAAGACCCTGACTTTCAAACGTGGTGACTACATCATCGATGTACGTCATGAAATCACCAATAACACGGCTGCGGCGATTACGCCTTCGGTCTACATGCAGTTGCTGCATGACGGTACTAAGCCTGAATCCGGCGGCATGTTCTCCGCGACCGGTGAATTTTATGCACCGGCCGTGTACAGCGAAGCAGAAAAATTCCAGAAACTGGATTTCGAAAAAATCGAGAAAAATACTGCCAGCCATGCGATGAAAGCCGACAGTGGCTGGTTTGCGATGCTGCAGCATTTCTTCGTGTCTGCCGTGATCCCGGCTGATAAAACTCAGCGCGACATCTTCACCAAGAAAATCGATACCAATCTGTATGCAGTCGGTAACATCCTGCCAGTCGGCAGCGTGGCACCGGGTGCGACAGTGGCCAGCGACCTGCGTTTGTATTCCGGTCCGCAATCGACCGCCAGCCTGGAAAAAATTGCACCTGGTCTGGACCTGGTCAAAGACTACGGCATGCTCGCGTTCATCGCCAAGCCGCTGTTCTGGCTGATGGAACTGATCCACAACGTGATCGGTAACTGGGGCTGGACTATCGTGGTCTTCACGATCGCGATCAAACTGGCACTGTTCCCTTTGTCTGCTGCCGGTTACCGCAGTATGGCGAAAATGAAAGTCGTCACTCCGAAGATGCAGGCTGTGCGTGAGCGTTATAAAAATGATCCGCAAAAAATGAATCAGGCCATGATGGAGTTGTACAAAACAGAGAAAATCAATCCTCTGGGCGGCTGCTTCCCTATCCTGATCCAAATGCCGATTTTCCTGGCGTTGTACTGGGTATTGCAAGCGAGTGTGGAAATGCGCGGCGCGCCGTGGATGGGTTGGATCACCGATCTGACCTCGCCAGATCCGCTGTTCATTCTGCCTGTGATTTACGCGATTTCTATGTTTATCACAACCAAGCTCAATCCTGCGCCGGCTGATCCGGTACAGGCGAAGATGATGATGTTCATGCCTTTGATTTTCTCGGTCATGTTCTTCTTCTTCCCGTCGGGCCTGGTGTTGTACTGGGTAGTGAATAACATCCTGTCTATTGGTCAGCAATGGGTGATCAATAACAAGATGATCCCGCCAGAGCACAAGGCCTAATGCCTGATGCACTCAACAAGCCCGCAGATGCGGGCTTGTTTTTTGGTTGGGACAATGAGGGTAGTGCCCGAGTTTGTTTAGTGGGCTTCGTGGGGGCTTTGCCGGGGGTGGCCCGGCGGCCACTTACTTTTTCTTGCTTCGCCAAGAAAAAGTAAGCAAAAAGAAGGCGACCGCAATGTCACTGCCCCTGCGGGGTTCCCTTTGCTGCGAGCCAAAAAATGGGAAAGCTTCGAAACTCGCTGCGCTCAGACAACGAAGCTTTCTGATTCCATTTTTTAGCTCGCATCAAAGGCAGTGCCTGAGCGGAAAGCACTCCACGCCTACGCGCAACAATCGTCCGTAGCCTGAATGCTATCCGCTTGAGACGACGCAATTGATGTGGTCTGGAAAATGGATCAGAAATGACCGCTGTCTGAGCGCAGCGAGTTGCGGTCATTTCCCATTTTACGGAGTACATCAATTGTGCTGGAGCGTAGCGTAAGCACCCGTAGGGCGGTCGTCTTTCTTTTGCTTCCTTTTCTTTGACGAAGCAAAGAAAAGGGAGTGGCCGCCGGGCCACCCCCGGCAAAGCTCAGGCAAAGCTTAGGCAAAGCATCCACGAAGCCAAATAACCAAGTCCACACACTTTGTCGCATTTCCGTCACACAATACCCATCGAAACCACAAGCTTACTGGGTGCCAACTCAGAGCACAGATAGAATTTACTTATGATTTATGAACCTATCCCTATCGCCGCTATTGCAACCGCGCCCGGACGCGGTGGTATCGGCGTTGTCCGTATTTCGGGCAAAGACCTGGGCCCGGTGATACGGGCTTTGTTTAACGACATCCAGTTCAAACCGCGCCATGCAACGTATCTGCCGTTCACACAAGCCGATGGCAGTGTGATCGATCAGGGCATTGCGATTTATTTCAAAGCACCGCATTCCTACACCGGCGAAGACGTGCTGGAGCTGCAAGGCCATGGCGGACCGGTGGTGATGCAGATGTTACTGAGCCGTTGCCTGGAAGCGGGGCAGTCTGCGGGTTTGCGGCTGGCCGAGCCTGGCGAGTTTACACAACGTGCCTTCCTCAACGACAAGCTCGATCTGGCGCAGGCGGAAGCCGTATCCGACCTGATCGAAGCCTCGACTGAAGCCGCTGCTAAGTCGGCTTCGCAATCCTTATCCGGCGCGTTCTCGCGCGTGATCCATGAGCTGGTCGATAAGGTGGTGAATTTACGCATGCTGGTGGAAGCGACGCTGGACTTTCCTGAAGAAGAAATCGACTTCCTGGAAAAATCCAATGCACGCGGTCAGCTCAGCACCATACAGGCCGCTTTACAAAAAGTATTTGAACAGGCTGCACAAGGCGCTTTATTGCGTCAGGGTCTGAACGTGGTGCTGGCCGGGCAGCCGAATGTGGGCAAATCTTCATTGCTCAATGCACTGGCCGGTGACGATGTCGCCATCGTCACACCGATTGCCGGAACCACGCGCGATAAAGTCACCGAAACCATCCACATCGAAGGCATACCGCTCAACATCATCGACACCGCCGGTATCCGGCATGAACATGATGATGCGGAGCCGGGTGGCATTGTGAATGCGATAGATGCGGTCGAGCGCATAGGCATAGAACGCACCTGGGCCGAAGTAGAAAAAGCCGATGTGATCCTGCATTTGCTGGATGCCAGCCGTGGCCCTACCCGCGCCGATGAAGGCATCGTGGCGCGTTTTCCGGATGGCGTGCCTGTCATCCGTGTGTGGAACAAAATTGATTTGTCGGGCCATCATGCCAGTGTCGATCCTATGGACGACGCAACGCACATCTATCTGTCGGCGCAGGACCATATCGGGATCGATTTATTGCGCCAGGAATTGCTGCGTATCGCGGGCTGGGAGCAAACCGGTGAATCCCTGTATCTGGCACGTGAACGTCATCTGATTGCCCTTAAACACGCGCACGAACATTTGCTGCAGGCGGCGGAGTATGCGGCGCAAAATGATCAGTTACTCGATTTATTCGCTGAAGAACTGCGCCTGACGCAGGACAGACTCAACAGCATCACCGGTGAATTCACCAGTGATGATTTGCTGGGTGTGATTTTCTCGCGTTTTTGTATCGGTAAATAAGCGTCAGGCAGTTCGGTTTATCGCGTCCTGCCAGCTCGGTGTATCTGTCAGGCGTGCTGGACGCCGGCAGATGCAGGTTTTTGTTCATGATCCAGCAAAGCCAGCACTGCAGGGCGCAGGGTACGCAGGTAGATATAATCGGCCAACAATTGCAGCAAGAAGCTCAGCGTTACCATAAACAGCGCGCCAAACAGCTCGGAATCGTACGTAAACGCTACAAAGGCTAGGATGTAGATTGCACCGCTGGCAACTGCCCTCCAGTGACGGCGCTGACTGTTGAAAGCCGTTTGCTGCGCTGCCTCCAGCAGTGCAGGATACTGTGTTGGCGCGACTTCAGCCAGTTCCGGGATAGCTCTGATGATAGAGTCGTATAAGTAGCCGTGATAAATCATTTCCCCTCCATCTGCATTGCTTAATTAATTACCAATATAGCACAGCAAGTGCGGCAGTTAGCAAGGATTTACGTGTTCTGCACAGCCCAGAGCGCAATAGCCAGCCGGCTTATGTTAAGGTAGATCGTGTGAACATTTAAACTTTGCATCATGTGTCAATTACTAGGAATGAATTGCAATACCCCGACCGATATCGTGTTCAGCTTTACCGGTTTTGCGACGCGCGGCGGTCTGACCGATGAGCATAAAGATGGCTGGGGTATCGCTTTTTTTGAAGGCAATGGCGTGCGCCTGTTTGTCGATCATCAGCCAGCGATGAGTTCGCCGGTGGCAGAGCTCATTAAACGCTATCCGATCCAATCTGAAAACGTGATTGCACATATCCGCAAAGCGACGCAGGGCGAAGTGACGTTGGAAAACTGCCATCCGTTTGTGCGCGAATGTTGGGGAAAATACTGGGTGTTTGCCCACAATGGTGATCTGAAAAATTTTGCTCCCCAGCTGAATGGCAGCTTTCTGCCGGTCGGCAGCACAGACAGTGAAACTGCGTTTTGCTATTTGCTACAGCGTATGCGTGAACGCTTTGGAGAGCAAAGTCCGGACTTGCCTGCATTGAGCCGCTTCATGCAAGAGATTTGTGCTGAAATCGCGGCCTATGGCACCTTCAATCTGATGCTGTCAAATGGAGAAGCCTTGTTCACTCATTGTTCGACCAAGCTGCACTACATCGTGCGTCAGTATCCTTTCCCTACTGCCAGTCTGTCGGATGAACAAATGAGTGTGGATTTTTCTGAAGTGACTACACCGCGCGACAAGGTGGCAGTGATAGTGACCGAGCCGCTCACCCATAATGAATGCTGGACCCAGTACCAGCCCGGTGAGCTGAAAGTCTTCGTTGATGGGGATGTCTGGCTGGCAGGAGAGGCCGCATGAACCCGCGTCTGGTCGATCAGCTCGATACCAATTTACTGCGCGTGCTGCACACCTTGCTGACTGAGCGCAGTGTGACCCGTACCGCGATGAAGCTGGGACAGTCACAGCCTGCGATCAGTAATATGCTCAAGCGCCTGCGCGATATCACTGGCGATGCGATTCTGGTGCGCGGGAAAAACGGCATGACACCGACCGAGCGCGGTCAGGAGTTATTGCAACTGGCACAGCAGGGGCTGAAGGTGATGGAGAGTATCGCCAGTCCCGCGCCTGCCTTTGTCGCCGCGACTACTCAACGCGTATTTCATCTGGGTGCTCCGGATTATCTGAGTGTGTTACTGCTGCCGCTGGTGATGGAAAAAGTGCGTGAACTGGCGCCCAATGCAGGTCTGGTGATCCATGCGCTGAATGCAGGTTTTGATTACGCGACTGCATTGGAAAACGGCGAACTCGATTGCGTGATCGGCAACTGGCCGGATCTGCCACCGCAATTGCATATCGCTCAGTTGTTTGAAGATGAGCTGGTTTGCATGGTCAACCGCAAACATCCCGTAGTCAGCAAAGGCCTGTCGCTGCGCTACTATCTGGATATGCCACATCTGGCGCCGACGCCTTACATGGCTGGACATCGCAGCATCATCGACACAGCCCTGGCCGAGTTGGGGCATAAGCGCAAAATCCAGATGACACTGCCTTACTTCGGCATGGTGCCGTATGTATTGTCACGTACTGACCTGCTCTTCACCACCAGCCGCAGCTTTGCGGTGCAATGTGCGAAAGACTGGCCGATCGAAGTGCTGCCGGTGCCGGTGCCTATGCCTAAAATGAAATTCTTCATGCTCTGGCATGAACGTGTGCATGCGGCAGCGGAAGTGCAATGGTTACGCAAAATCATTGCCGAGTCAGCGCAACAGGTGTGCGCTTAGCCATAAAAAAACGCGGCTCACTGGTGAGCCGCGTTTTTATTTGGGACAGCTTAGTTTCGCCCGGTATTAGCCCGGAACCTTACCGTCCACGCCTTCCACATAGAACTTCACTTCATGCAGGAATTTGTCGTCTGCGACAGCATCTTTGCCCAGCACTTCTTTACCGGTATTGTCCTTGATCGGACCTTTCCAGATAGGTGCAGTACCATCGATCACACCCTGACGACGTTCTGCGATGAGTTTTTTGACTTCATCAGACAGCGTGGCATTGAAAGACTTGAGGTCTATCATATTTTCTTTCAGGCCCCACCAGGTAGTGTCTGATTTCCATTTACCTTCCAGCACTTCGCCTACACGTTTGTTGTAGTACACGCTCCAGTCTATGGTAGAGGCGGCGACGTGGGCTTTCGGGCCGAACTTAGTCATGTCGCTGTCCCAGCCGAATGCGAGCACGCCTTTTTCTTCTGCCGTTTGTACTACCGCGGCGGAGTCTGTATTTTGCATCAGTACGTCCACGCCCTGACCGATCAGGGTGATCGCTGCTTCACGTTCTTTGCCCGGATCAAACCATTTATTGACCCACACGACTTTGGTCGTGGCATTCGGATTCACAGAGCGTGCGCCCAGTGTGAAGGAGTTGATATTACGCAGCACTTCAGGAATTGGTACCGAAGCGACCACACCCAGCTTGCCGGATTTGCTCAGCTTACCAGCGGCGACACCGGCCAGATACGCGCCTTCATAGGTACGCACATCGTATTGCGCCAGATTGGCAGCAGTTTTGAAGCCAGTTGCATGTTCGAATTTCACGTCCGGGAAATCCTTGGCGACTTTGACCATCGCTTCCATATAACCGAAGGTGGTCCCGAAAATCAGTTTGTTGCCCTGGCTGGCCAGATCGCGGATGACGCGTTCTGCATCGGCTGCGCTTTCCGGGACGTTTTCGACGAAAGTGGTTTTTACTTTTTCGCCATACTGTGCCTCGACTTGCTTACGGGCCGCGTCATGCGCGTAAGTCCAGCCTGCGTCGCCGACTGGGCCCACGTAAATGAAGGCGACTTTCAGTGCTTCTGCGCTGTTGGCAGCGGCGGCACCGGATGCTGCGGAAGCAGCTGGCTGCGCTTCGTCTTTCTTGCCGCAGGCGGCCAGTCCGAGTACGGCAAACGAGATTGCAGCGACCAGGGTTTTTCTACGGGAGATTGTCATCATGGACTTCCTTCAGTGAACAAAACAGTAAATTCATTTCAAAATCAACAGCACCGTCATTAAGGACGGAAGGGCTTACCCAGCGAGGCTGGCATATTCAGGCGTATCCAGTCAGGATTACGCGAGATCAGGACCAGCACTACGATGGTGGCAACATAAGGCAGCATAGACAGGATCTGCGAGGGAATCGCTATCCCTATCGCCTGAAAATGAAATTGCAGGATAGTTACGCTGCCGAACAGTAAAGCACCGAGCAAGACCCGTGCCGGACGCCATGTCGCGAAGGTGGTCAGCGCCAGTGCGATCCAGCCGCGACCCGCGACTAAGCCTTCCACCCACATTGGCGTGTAGATAATCGACAGATAAGCACCGGCGATACCGCAGCAGGCACCGCTAAACAACAGGGCCAGAAAGCGGATACGCAATACCGGATAACCAAGCGCATGGGCTGATTCAGGCGATTCGCCGACTGCGCGCAACACCAGTCCGGTACGGCTGCGGTATAAAAACCAGATCAGTCCGGCGCATAGCAGCAGACTGAAATACACCGCCAGATGCTGATCAAATAAGGCTTTGCCGACAAAGGGCAATTGATTCAGCACGGGAATGCCGTGGCTGACTGCAGGCAGCGACTGGCCCACAAAAGACTGACCGATGAACGCCGATAAGCCGGTACCGAAGATAGACAAGGTCAGCCCGGTTGCGACCTGATTGGTTGCCAGTGACAAGGCCAGCCACGCAAACAGCGTTGCCATCAGCATGCCGGCGACTGCACCTGCGGCAAAACCCAGCCAGGGATTGTGGGTCTGGTGCGCAACTGCGAAACCGACGATGGCCGCGACCAGCATCATGCCTTCTGCACCCAGATTCAGCACGCCTGCACGTTCATTGATCAGCAGGCCGAGTGCCGCGATCAGCAAAGGGGTGCCGGAATTGATGGAGGCGGCAATTAAAGAAGCAAAGTTTTCCATGAATTATTTTTTCCAGCGCAGACGGTAGTGGATGAGCGTGTCACAGGCCAGCAGCATGAACAGCAGCATGCCTTGGAATAAGCCGGTGATGGCTGATGGCAGACCCAGACGCGATTGCGCCATTTCACCGCCCAGATAAAACAGCGATAACACCAGACCGCCAAAAATGGTGCCGATGGGATTGAGGCGGCCAATAAATGCCACGATAATCGCGGCAAAGCCATATCCCGGCGAGATCGACGGTAATACCTGACCGATAGGTCCAGTCACTTCAAACGCACCGGCCAGACCGGCGAAACCACCGGAAATCAGCAACGAAGTCCAGAGTGCGTTGCGGCTGGAAAAACCGGCATAACGGGCCGCCAGCGGTGCCAGTCCACCCACTGTCAGGCGGTAACCGGCAAAGCTGCGATACACGAATACCGCCATCGCGGCCGTTGCTGCCAGCATCACGATAAAGCCGATATGCAGACGGCTGCCGGAAAACAGATGCGGCAGCAGATAGTCGCTGGAAAAGACTTTGGATTGCGGGAAGTTCATGCCATTCGGGTCTTTCAGCGGGCCATTCACCGCATACATCAGGAATAACTGTGCGATGTAAGTCAGCATCAGCGACACCAGAATTTCATTGGCATGAAAACGGTCGCGTAACAGCGCTGTGATACTGGCCCAGCAGGCGCCACCGGCGACGCCAGCCAGTGAAGCGCTCAGTAAAACCAGCCAGGGGCTGGCTCCACTGCCCTGATCGAAAAACAGTACGGTGGCACCGGCGGCCAGGCCGCCTGCGATCAATTGTCCTTCCGCGCCGATATTCCAGACATTGGCACGGTAACAGACCGATAAGCCGAGTGCGCATAACACCAGCGGCGTGGTTTTCAGCAGCAGTTCCGAGATGGCTGACAGATTGCGCAGCGGTTCCAGCAAAAACACTTGCAGACCGGTCACAGGATTTTTTCCTAGAGCGACGAACAGCAGAGCACCAAAGAATATGGTCAGTGCCACCGCCAGCAATGGTGAACAATACGCCATCAGGCGCGATGAGCCGGGTCGTAATTCCAGTTTAAACACGTTCAGCCTCCTGTGCCGGCTGCACCGCATTCACGCTATTCCCGCCATCTTCGCTATTCCACAAACCACTCATCCATAATCCTATCTGTTCGCGGCTGGCTGCTGCGCTATCAATGGAGGGCGACAGCCGGCCTTTGGCGATCACATGCATGCGATCGCATAAGCTGAATAATTCATCCAGTTCTTCCGAAATCACCAGCACGGCGCAACCTGCGGCGCGTAGCTTGCGGATTTCGCTGTGTATCTGGGCGGCGGCACCGATGTCCACACCCCAAGTCGGTTGCGCCACGATGAACACTTCTGGCTCACGTGTGATTTCGCGCCCGACGATGAATTTCTGCAGATTGCCGCCTGATAAGCTGCGCGCCAGTGCTGCCGGCCCGGACGCCTTGACGCGGAAACGCGCAATGATCGCGGCGGCTGCATCAATGGTGTGCGCAAACTGGATCATGCCGTGTCGCACGAACGGTGCGCGCTGATGCGATAACAGCATATTGTCGGTCAGGCTCAGTTCAGGCACCGCACCACGTCCCAGTCTTTCTTCCGGCACCAGGCTTTGCTTTAAGGCACGCCGCGCAGCCGGTCCGCGATGGCCGACCGCTTTATCCTGCAGCCGTATCATCTCGGCCTTGGCACGCCGGTCTTCGCCCGATAAGGCGGCCAGTAATTCCTGCTGCCCGTTGCCGGACACACCGGCAATACCGACGATTTCACCCGCATGAACGGCAAAGGAAATGTCTTCCAGAGCAGTGGCGAACGCATGGGATTTGGGCAGATTCAGCCCCTGTACCACCAGCTTGGCCGCACCGGTGGTTTGCGGGCCGTGATCGCTGTGGCTGACTTCGGTATCACCGATCATCAGGCGCGACAGACTGGCTGCGGTTTCCTGACGTGGATCGCAATGACCAGTGACTTTACCCATGCGCATCACGGTTGCGGAATGGCAGAGTTCGCGGATTTCATCGAGTTTATGACTGATGTACAGAATACTGCAGCCTTCCGATGCGATCTTGCGTAAGGTCACAAACAGCTTCTGCACAGCCTGCGGGGTCAGCACCGAAGTCGGCTCGTCCAGGATCAGCAATTGCGGTTTGGTCAGCAAGGCGCGGACGATTTCCACCCTTTGCCGCTCACCCACGCTCAGGGTATGCACATGACGGTGCGGTTCCAGCTCCAGACCATAATTCTGACCAGTCTGGCGTATTTGCTCCGCCAATTGCGTCATATCGATGCCCGGCTCCAGTCCGAGTGCGATGTTTTCGGTCACAGTCAGCGTATCAAACAGCGAGAAATGCTGGAACACCATGGAGAGGCCGAGTTTGCGCGCGGCTTGCGGTGAACTGATTTGTACAGTTTGTCCATTCCAGCGCATCTGACCGGAATCCGGTTTGACTGCGCCGAAGATGATTTTCATCAGCGTGGATTTACCCGCGCCGTTTTCGCCCAGCACGGCATGAATTTCGCCCGGTGCTACGCGCAGGCGAATATGGTCATTGGCGACCACCGAGGGATAGCTTTTGCAGATGTCGACCAGTTCCAGACGGGAACCGGTGATTGCAGCAGTTGAGGTCACATTATCCTTTCCAACCAGGGAAACTGGTACTGGCCACATGCCTGAACGGACCAGAACATCGATCCGGTTATCAGGGTGTCAGCAGAAAATTCAGCAGAAAGCCGGAATGCCGGCATGAAATTCAACAACAACAGCGTTTTCAGGGTAGAGATGCGGCATACGCTACATCATCATAAAAAGCACATGTTCTGTATTCGGGCAGCATTATAAATGCCAGTGGCCTGCTTTCACACAATCAATATCGCTCTGAAATCATTCACATTGGTACGGGTCGGGCCAGTCATGATCAAATCATTAACAGCCTCAAAAAAATGATAGGCATCGTTGTTTTCCAACATCGCCCGGCCTGACAGCTGCAATTCCTGCGCCCTTTGCAGGGTATCGGGGCCGCAATACGCGCCCGCATTGTCTTCGGTACCATCAATGCCATCGGTATCGCAGGCCAGTGCATGGATGCGCGGATGGCCAGCACAGGCCAAAGCAAAACTCAGCAAAAACTGGGCATTGCGGCCACCGCGCCCCTGGCCGCGCACTGTCACACTGGTTTCCCCGCCCGATAACAGCACACAGGGTGTCTGAAAGGGCTGGCCATGCTGTGCGATCTGGCGTGCCAGTGCCGCATGCATCAGACCGATATCGGCTGCCTCGCCTTCGATTTCATCGGACAGAATATAGGCCGCGATGCCAGCTTCACGGGCTTTGGCGGCAGCCGCCTGCAGCGATTGTTGCGCCGTGCTGATGATGTGATGCGTATGCCCGTGGAAGCGTGGATCGCCGGGCTTGGGGGTTTCAGCCGCGCCGCTATGCCAGTCTGCCAATACGCTGTCAGGCAGCGTAATCTGATATTTTTGTATGATGGCCAGTGCCTGTGCACAGGTACCGGGATCAGGCAGGGTGGGGCCGCTGGCAATCACGTGCGCTTCGTCACCGGGCACGTCGGAAATCAACAAGGTCACGACACGCGCCGGTCCACACGCCAGCGCCAGGCGACCGCCCTTGATGGCAGACAGGTGTTTGCGTACGCAATTCATTTCACTGATGCTGGCGCCGCTGCGCAACAGCGCTTTATTGATCGCCTGTTTCTGTTGCAAGCTGATGCCGGGCGCCGGTAAGGCCAGCAAGGCTGAACCGCCACCGGAAATCAGGCATAACACCAGATCTTCCGCAGTCAGGTCCTGCAACTGTTGCCGTATGCGTTGCGCTGCCTGCTGTCCGGCCGCATCGGGCACCGGATGGGCGGCTTCGATCACTTCGATCTGCTGACATGGCGCACCATGTCCATAACGTGTCACCACCAGCCCGGACAGTGGTCCCTGCCAGTGCTGCTCTACCGCCAGCGCCATGGCTGCAGCGGCTTTACCGGCACCGATCACGACGGTACGGCCGTGCGCGGGTGGACTGGGTAAGAAGGCAGGCAGACGCTGGCTGGCGCTGGCAGCGTCGACTGCGCAGTTGAACAAGGAATGCAGAAATTGGCGTGGGTACGAAATAGTCATGGCGTAGAGGAGTAAGATGACGGTTTTGCGCGGAACTGCGCATGACTCATCTTAAACCTATGTCTTACGATTTTGCTCAAGTCAACGCAACAATGCAAAAGTATGTGGATCGCCAGATACTGGCGGGTGTCTCCACTGCGGTGCTGAAGGGTCAGGATCTGGTGCATCTGCATTGCGCCGGTTGGGCTGATAAAGAAAACGATATCCCACTACGCGAAGATCATTTATTCCGGATTTTTTCTAACACCAAGCTGATCACCTCGATGGCGATCCTGCTGTTGGTGGAGGATTGCAAACTGGGACTGGATGATCCGGTCGACCCCTATATTCCGCAGTTGGCTAAGCGTCGCGTATTGCGGCCGGATGCACGCAGTCTGGACGATACCGAAGCGGCTCACTCAGCGATTACGATACGTCATTTACTGAACCATACGTCCGGCCTCGGCTATGGCTTGCTCGATCATGGCAGCCTGCTTTACAAAGCCTACAATGAAAGACGGGTGCTGAATGCATTTCAGACGCTGGCGGAGATGATCACCTTGCTGGAAGACTTGCCATTGAATTTTCATCCGGGCAGCGCCTGGCAATATTCGATTGCAAGTGATGTCTTATCGCGCGTAGTCGAAGTGGTCAGTGGCAGGGATTTCGAGCAATTCCTGCGTTTGCGTATTTTTAATCCACTCGGCATGGACGATACCGGCTTCTATGTGCCGCAAGCCCAGCACAGCCGGCTGACTGCGTATTACAGTGGTGCCGATCCGCAAAATATTCTGCAACGTGGTTTGCGCAGACTGGATAAATCGCCGTATCCGGGTGCTTTTACACAGCCAGTCGCGCGCTTGTCAGGTGGCGGTGGTCTGGTCTCCAGCATGCATGACATGCTGGCGCTGATGCGCACTTTCCTGCCCGGTGGCGATGCGATCCTGAAGCCGGAAAGCATGGCGCTGATGATGCAAAATCAGTTGCCAGCCGGGACAGGCATCAGCTTTCCTGGCATAGGCAACGTACCGAACAAGGGCTTTGGTCTGGGCGGTGCCGTTACGTTGCAGCCGGACGTGAATGATCCACCTGCTGCAGCTGGCGAATTTGAATGGGGTGGTATCGCGGGTACACACTGGTGGATCTCGCCGCGTCATCAGATCGCCGGTGTATTGATGACCCAGAAGCTGATGAGCTTCTGGCATCCGTTTTCATTTGATTTTAAACGGCTGGCTTACCAGGCAGTCGGTGCTCAATAACAGGAGAGGGTATGCAAGAACTGAGTCAACAAACAAACAGTATGCGTGTGCTGCTGCGCGCACTGACACCCACACTGATGTTAATCCTGAGCGCATGCAGCAGCTTGCAGCAAGCGCCTCAGGTGGATAACACGCAAGCCGCTGCCGCTGTGCAAAGCCGCTGGGTAGTACTGGGTGAACAGGGCCAGCCGATTGCGCGTGCCGTGACCAGCGCGGCCAGCTGTCCCGACATCGTACAGGATGGTCAGATGATGCCCATGCAATTACGTGCTGGCGCTGCAACCATTGCGCAGCGTAAAACCGCGAGTAAGCCGGAAGATTCCAAGCCCTCCGCGTTTCCGGTACTGACTTGCGAAGCAGTGCTGAAGCCGGGCGTGCAAAGCGCCAGCATCGCCGGTCAGGCACTGCCTTTGCCTAAGCCAGTGGCTCAGAAAATTCTGGTGATCGGCGATACCGGTTGTCGTTTAAAAAATGCGGATAATTATTTTCAATCCTGTAATGACAGCGATAAATGGGCATTCCGCCAGATGGTGACGGCTGCAGCCCGCCTGCAACCGGATCTGGTGGTGCATGTAGGGGATTACCATTACCGCGAAAATGCCTGCCCGGAGGGCAATCCTGAATGCGCGGGCAGCCCCTGGGGCTACGGCTGGGATACCTGGCAGGCGGATTTCTTTGCACCGGCTCAGGCTTTGCTGAAAACGGCACCCTGGGTCATGGTACGCGGCAATCATGAGACTTGCGTACGCGCCGGGCAAGGCTGGTGGCGTTTGCTGGATCCACGCCCTTTGCAGGAGGGACGGGATTGCAATCTGGCAGCAAATGACAGCCAGGGTGATTACAGCCCGCCGTATGCGGTGCCGCTGGGTCGTCTGGATGGCCAGCAGGCGCAGCTGATCGTATTCGATTCGTCTAAAGTGCCCTACAAAGTGTTAGCCAAAGACGATCCCGTGTATGCCACGTATATGCAGCAATTTAAACAAGTCGATCAGCTCGCAGAACAAGCCGACTTTAATTTTTTCATCAACCATCATCCTATCTTGGCGTTCGCAGTAGAACGTGGTAAAGGCGGTGATTTGCAAATCTGGCCCGGTGCATTGGCCTTGCAGGATGTGATGCAGCAGACCCATCCGCAACGTCTGTTCCCGGAAAAAGTACAGGCCACGTTGTCCGGCCATGTGCATTTATTCGAAGCGCTAACTTTCAGCACCGGACAGCCGACCCAGTTTGTATCTGGCAATGGCGGTTCCTCGCTGGATTTCCCTTTGCCCATGCCTTTGCAGCCAGGGGCTACGCCACTGGCCGGTGCTACGGTGGACTTCTTCACCAATTCCAATGATGTCGGTTACATGCTGATGGAGCGCAAGGGGCAGCGCTGGATTATCCAGGCATGGAATCTGGCTGGCCGCTTGCTGGCGGAGTGCGATATGCACAATCAACGGACACAATGCCGTGTCCCATCCTGAGTGAATTTCTGACTCATCCTGACTGCATGACGCAGCGCTTTTGCGTCATGCAGTCAACTTCCACCTTCTCCCTTACTTCCCCATTCCGGCTGTTCTGCTTCCCGACCGACATGCGCTGCATGCTGCTGTGAGTCAGCGCACGATCTGCGCCAAATCTGGGAAACCCTGCTTTTTTGTAGTGCGCATTTGTCGGCATTTCGCCACGAAAGTGTCAGAAATGGTGAAATGTTCTGGTGAACTGACGCGCTATCCATTAACTTGAATCTAAGAAATATTTCAACGAACCAATGTAATTTCCATAGGGAAATTGCACTGAATCATCGGTTTTTCAGCATTGTTTCATATTCGAGTCTTACTATTGAGAAACAATATTTTAGAGTTTCGATTCTATTGGGAAACATTTTCAGCAGATAAAATGAAATCACTTTCAAGGAGATAGTATGAAGTTGAAACCTGTAGTCGCTATGTTAGCGATGTCTGTGGTGACCTCTGGCGCCTGGGCAGACGAAAATTCGAATTTCACCCTGAGTGGTTTCGGTACCGCTGCGTTGACACGTAGCAATTCTGACGACGCCGAGTTTGCGCGTCTGGGTCAATTGGCCGGGGTAAAAACTTCTGCAAAGACCGGCGTGGACTCTAACTTTGGTTTGCAGGCAACCTACAAAGCCAATGACTGGATTTCTTTGACTGCTCAAGGCTTGGTCAGCAAGCATATCACTGACGAATACGGCGCAGAACTCACCTGGGCATTCGCCAGATTCAAGGCTAGCGACAAGCTGAATATCCGCGTAGGTCGTATGGGCTTGCCGGTCTATATGATTTCTGACTATCTGAACGTCGGTTATTCCAATACCTTCCTGCGTCCACCCGTCGAAATGTACAGCCAGGTGAATCTGCAAACTGTGGATGGCGTGGATGCGATTTACCAGACGGATTTTGGTGATACCACCCTGACCAGCCAGTTCGCTTTGGGCAAATCGGAATCTAAAGGAACAGCAAATAGTTACACTGCAAAGTTCAGCCAGGTTGCAGGTATCAATCTGGTGCTGGAAAACGGACCATTTACCGTGCGTTTCGGCCATATCACGACTAAATTCAGTGTCGAAGATTCGGCTTCTCTGAATGCGGTGCTGGGTGGTCTGGAAAAATTCGGTTTCACTTCTGCTGCGAATGATCTGCGCCTGAAAGATAACAAAGCCTCGTTCACTTCGCTGGGCCTGGGCGTGAACTGGAAAAACATCATCGTCCAGTCTGAATACGGCGTGCGTAAATCGGAAAGCCGCAGCCTGCCGGATACCACATCCTGGTACACACTGCTTGGTTACCGCTACGGTGCGTTCACGCCTTACTATGTCCATTCTGAAGTGAAACAGGATACTCCTCGCACGATGGCAGGCTTACCAACGACAGGCCCTCTGGCGGCATTGACAGCGGGTGCAAACAACTTTGCTTCCCTGACTGCGGTGCAGTCCAGTAACAGCATCGGTCTGCGCTGGGATTTCCATAAAGCTGCGGCCTTGAAAGTACAGTACGACCGTCTGACTCCAAAAGATGGAGCCGGTACCTTTGTCAATCCTAAGCCAGGCTTTACAGGTCCGGTGAATGTGATTGCAGCAGGTATCGACTTCGTATTCTGAGGAGGCAATGATGAAATCTATCTTGAATAAAACGACTGTTGCCTTAGCTCTCATTGTAGCTGCTGGCATGGTACAGGCCGGTGAAATCGTGGTGATTGTGAATCCTGCAAATCCTGCGACTTCGATGACTGCGACCCAGGCTTCCCAGTTTTTTCTGGGCAAATCGGCCATGTTTACACCAGTTGATCAATCTGAAAGTTCAGCTATACGCGCAGAATTTTATAAAAAAGTTTGCGATAAAGATCTGGCAGAAGTGAAGGGTATCTGGTCTAAGCTGGTGTTTACCGGTAAAGCCGCCGCCCCGAAAGAGTACAGCTCTAACGCTGAGGTGAAAAAAGCAATTGCTGCGAATCCGACCGGTATTGGTTACATTGATAAGTCAGCGGTCGATTCTACGGTCAAAGTCATTACGACCTTGCAGTAATCGATTTGTGCCAATCCGGCTGTGTCTGTCAGCGCAGCCGGCTTCATATACAGAAGGAAAGTCAAACCCGTTTTGCTTTCCTTTTTGTATTTTCACGGAACAGCACCTAAGCTGGAGGAAGCTGTGGCTTGTTAAGCGATGAATTGTCTGTTTTTTCGTCGTTTATCATGTAAAGATCTGATTTATCCGTTTTAAGCAATCTTGATGGCCTTACTTTTTTGGGGAATACCATGAAGTTGTTTTACGATCTGCGCATTGCATCCAAACTCTATGCCGGTTTTTTTTCCTTACTGCTGCTCACAGGCATACTCGGCGTATTTTCTATCTTCCAATTGTCTGCAGTAAATCAGACCACCGTTGACTTGGGTGGGAACTGGATGCCTAGCGTGAATGCGGCTATGGGCGTCAAAGAGCGCATGTCACGCTTGAGAACCCAGGAAATGCAGATCGTGTTATCAGCGGGTGATAATAAAAATGTCGAGAAATATAAAAAGCGCTTTGATGAATATTCCGCCGAACTGCACAACTATGAAAACGCTTATGAAAAACTGATTACCGTCGAAGCCGAGCGTAAGCTGTTCGCGGAATATAAGCAGAAGTGGAGTCAGTATCTGCTCGAAAATGCGAAGCTGGTCGACTTGTCCATACAAAATGACAGAGATGCCGCGCTGGCTGTACTGAGAGGCAGCTCTTCAACCCTGAATGCCGACATCCTCGCCTTAGCCGATAAGATGGTTAAACTGAATGTAGAAGGTGGCCAGGCGTCTTACGATGACAGTGCGCGTATCTATCAATCGTCGCGCAACTGGATATTGGCGGCGATGGCAGTCAGTGCAGCCATTGGCATCAGCCTGGCTTACTGGATCGCCAAGATAGTTTCTACACCCTTACAACATGCGGTGAAGCTGGCAAAAACGGTGGCAGCGGGTGATCTGACCAGCCGTATAGAGAGCCACTCCAAAGATGAAACAGGACAATTGCTGGATGCCTTGAAAGAGATGAATGCCAGCCTGTGCACGGTGGTGAGTCAGGTAAGAGCCGGCACCGATACCATCGCCATTGCGTCGTCAGAGATCGCGACAGGCAATATGGATTTATCTTCACGGACCGAGAGCCAGGCTGGCTCGCTGGAAGAAACTGCTTCTTCGATGGAAGAACTGACCTCGACGGTGAAACACAATCATGACAATGCGCGCCAGGCCAGCCAGCTTGCGCATTCTGCCAGTGAAGTGGCGCAGCGTGGTGGCAAAGTAGTGTCTGATGTGGTCTCCACCATGGATTCCATCAATACGTCTTCCAAGCAGATCGTGGATATTATTTCTGTAATCGATGGGATTGCTTTTCAGACCAATATTCTGGCCCTGAATGCAGCTGTCGAAGCTGCGCGTGCCGGAGAACAGGGGCGTGGCTTCGCCGTGGTGGCTTCCGAGGTACGTAGTCTGGCGCAACGTTCAGCCGATGCAGCGCGTCAGATCAAATCTCTTATCACCAGTTCCGTCGAACAGGTGGAACAAGGCAACCGGCTGGTCAGCGACGCAGGTAAGACCATGCAGGAAGTGGTCGACAGCGTGCGGCGCGTGAGTGACATCATCAGTGAAATTACCGCGGCCAGCAGCGAACAGAGTGCCGGTATCGAGCAGGTCAATACAGCCGTCATACATATCGACCAAATGACGCAGGAAAATGCAGCACTGGTCGAACAGGCTGCCGCAGCGGCCAGTTCTTTGCAAGAACAGGCTGCGAATTTAAGCAAAGTTGTCAGCGTGTTCAGATTGGACCCGACAGAGCGCCAGTTGTCCGCTGCGGTGCTCAGCCGATAGCAATCGCCTTACCGTTACCCGGATATTCCGGGCGCGATTCCGAACAATATGTGGGGTGCAAAATGAAGTTTTTTAAAAATCTCAAAATCAGTGCCAAGCTACTGACAGGCTTTATCGCACTGTTGGTCTTGACGGCTTCGATTGGCGTTTTTGCCATCTATGAATTGGCGCGCGTCAATCAGTCGGCTACTGATCTCGGCACTAACTGGATGCCCAGTGTTAAAGCTGCCATGGGCGTGAAAGAACGCTTGTCACGCCTGCGCGCTCAAGAGGCACAGATGGTGTTTGCCGAAAATCCGGAAGAGGTGACGAAATATATCAAACGCTCAAAAGAAGCGATCACCGGCTTGAAGGAAAATGAGCAGGATTACAGTCGTTTGATCAGTGAAGCAGAAGAGCGCAAAGCATTTGAGGAATACAGCAAACTGGCAGCGGAATATCTGGCGATCTCCGAGAAGATGATGAATCTGGCCTCTGCCGGCAATGGGGCAGAAGCAGTGACAATATTGCGCGGTGAGTCGTCAAAAACCAACGCAAAATTGCGTGATCAGGTCGATAAACTGGTTGAATTGAATTCCAATGGCGGGATCAAAGCCTACAAAGACAGTATTGCTGTTTATGAGCGCTCACGCGTGCTGATACTGATTGCGCTGGCTGTCAGCATCGTGATTGGTCTGATGTTGGCATTTTGGATTGCGGGGATCGTGTCGCGTCCGCTCGGCTATGCGGTACAGGTGGCACAAACGGTGGCAGCCGGTGACCTGACCAGTCAGATTGAAGTGCGCAGCAATGATGAAACCGGTTTGCTGCTGGATGCCTTACGTGAGATGAATGAGAGCCTCAAAAAAGTAGTGACAGAAGTGCGCCATGGCACTGACGAAATCAGTCATGCCGCATCTGAAATTGCCCATGGCAATATGGATTTGTCTAACCGTACTGAATCCCAGGCCAGCTCACTGGAAGAAACAGCGTCGTCGATGGAAGAAATTACGTCCACCATCCAGCACAATGCGGACAATGCCCGTCAGGCCAATCAGTTATCCCATTCTGCATCGGAAGTGGCACAGCGTGGCGGTCAGGTGGTGTCTGAAGTGGTACATACCATGGGATCAATCAATGAATCGTCCAAGAAAATCGTCGATATCATTGCAGTGATTGATGGTATCGCATTCCAGACCAATATCCTGGCCCTGAATGCTGCAGTCGAAGCCGCGCGTGCGGGCGAGCAGGGTCGTGGTTTTGCCGTAGTTGCTTCTGAGGTTCGTAATCTGGCACAGCGGTCTGCGAACGCGGCCAAAGAAATCAAGGAACTGATTAATGACTCGGTCGAAAAAGTCGAGCAGGGTACGCGTTTAGTCGATCAGGCCGGTAGCACCATGAGCGAAGTGGTCGATAGTGTGAAGCGGGTCAGTGACATTATCAGTGAGATTACTGCCGCAGGCCTGGAACAAAGCGCCGGTATCTCCCAGATTAATGATGCCGTGTCTAACATGGATACTCTGACTCAGCAAAATGCGGCACTGGTTGAGGAAGCAGCTGCATCCGCTGCTGAACTCAATGAACAGACCAATCGCCTGAGTGCGGTGGTCAGTGTGTTTAAGCTGGATGCGTACAGCGCACCAGCCGCTTCCCGGCCTGTGGTTGCTGCAGCCAAGCCAGCGTTCAAGTCAGCCCCTAAGTCCAGCAACAAAGCAGCACAGACCAAGTCTTTACCACGTCCTGCCGCAGTGGTGCGTAAGCCTGCACAAGCCAAACAAGGTGCAGCTGCATCGGCGAATCAAAATGAGGATGGTTGGGAAGAATTCTGATCTTGCAGTTTAAGTAAGCATAAAAAATGGCAGAGTTAACTCTGCCATTTTTGTGGGGTCTACGATGAGGCTTGCTTAGTTCAGCTCGCCCTGACGCACGATAGTGCGCGAAATCAGGCCGTATTCTTTGGCTTCTTCTGCACTCATCCAGTAATCGCGGTCGATGTCATTGGTGACGCGTTCCAAAGACTGGCCGGATTCGCGTGCGATCAGTGCAGAAATGCGTTCCCGTACTTTGACGATTTCACGCGCCTGTATCGCGATATCAGTGGCCTGACCACCGCAACCACCGCTAGGCTGATGGATCAGGAAGCGGGTATTTGGCAAGCAGACGCGGCGTTCTTTTGGTACCGACAGGAACACGCTGACTGCGGCGCTGCCGACCCAGCCAGTGCCGACCATATTGACCGGTACATCGATGAATTTCACCATATCATGGATCACATCGCCGGATTCCACATGACCACCCGGGGAAGACACTAACATGGTGATAGGATCTTTGGATTCTGCGGCCAGTGCGATCAGACGTTTGCTGACTTCTGCCGCCAGTTTATCGTTGATGGTGCCAAACACCAGTACGGTGCGGGACTGGAAGGCTTTTTCTTCGAGGAAGCTGCTGCGTTGCGCTTCGTTAGATTCTTTGTCGTCTGCCATATTATTGCGCTTTCTAGTTGAATTCAGAGGATAAATATGAGGGTTCAGGCGGATTTTTTCAAGTAGCTCTCTGCCAGCCTGACCCAATAGGTTGCGCCGACAGGCAGCAATGCATCATTAAAGTCGTAGCTTGGATTATGCAGATTGCATGGGCCTAAGCCATGACCGGCATCGCGGTGTGATCCTTCGCCATTCCCGAGGAAGACATAGCAACCGGGTTTGGCTTGCAGCATAAATGCAAAATCCTCGGCACCCATGGTGGGTTCAGTATGGGCATCGACTTTATCTGCACCCACCACAGCGCGCATCACCTCAGTCGCAAACGCCGTTTCCGCTGCGTGGTTAATCAGCGGCGGATAATTGCGTTTAAAGCTGAATTCGACTTCCGCGTCAAAGGCGGCAGCCGTATGTTGAGCGATGGTCTGCATGCGTCGTTCGATCAGGTCGATCATCTCTGTACTGAAGGCGCGTACGGTGCCGATTAGCGTCGCCTCATCCGGTATCACATTGGTCGCGCTGCCGGAGTGAATCTGCGTCACTGACAACACCGCCGATTCCAAAGGGCTGGCATTGCGGCTGACGATGGTTTGCCAGCTCTGCGCAATCTGTATCGCGGTCATGATTGGGTCTATGCTCTTATGCGGTTGCGCCGCATGCGCACCTTTGCCGCGTACCGTCACATAAAATTCATTGGAAGACGCCATCATAGGGCCAGGCGTGACGGCAAAATGACCACTCGCAATGCCGGGCCAGTTATGCATGCCGAACACCGCCTCCATAGGATATTGCTCGAACAAGCCATCCTGCATCATGGCTCGCGCCCCACCACCGCCTTCTTCGGCTGGCTGAAAAATTAAATACACAGTGCCGTCAAAGTCGCGGTGCTGCGCCAGATATTTAGCCGCCCCCAATAACATTGCGGTATGACCGTCATGGCCGCAGGCATGCATTTTCCCTGCATGGCGTGAGGTATGGGCAAAGGTATTGAGCTCTTGCATGGGCAAGGCATCCATGTCGGCACGCAGGCCAATTGCACGCGGGCTGTCACCATTGCGGATGATGCCCAGCACCCCGGTTTTACCCAGTCCGCGGACTACCGGTATGCCCCATTGCGTGAGCTGATTCGCCACGACTTCAGCAGTCCGGTGTTCTTCATAGCAGAGTTCCGGATGCGCGTGGATGTCGCGCCGTATTTCTTGTATCTCTGATTGAAATTGCAGTATAGGATCGATCAGTTTCATGTTGTCTCCTTCACAGCGCACCCAGGCTTCGTGAAAATGCACGGTCTGACCGGTCGGAACGATGCCAGTCAGTGCGTCATGGAGGTGGCTGATTTGATATGGGGTCTACGATACCAGATTCTCTGACTACCTACATGCCTAGATGCAAGAGTAGACAGGGATCTGGTGCAGTTCGTGTTATGGACTTGGGTGATGACGGGTATACGAATAATAAAGCAGACAGTTATGCTGCACTGCCATATAGTTACACCTGTCTCCTCCAACACCTCCTAAGGTTTGGATTTAGCCCGCAAGCGTCTCGCTCGCGGGCTTTTTTTTGCTCTTTTTTTGAATCCGCTGAGACCGTAGAGATATCGCTATTTAGACTCGGTTGTCATTGATTTCTGTGTCAATCGGATAAATTGGTAGAATAATTTCTTTGTGGAAATGAAAAGTATTTTTATTATGCTGACGCCGTTGAGTGCTGGGTGTCGGTGGATATTCGATTTGTGAATGTTTGATATGCGAAAAATTCAGTTGGTGAATTTGGTGCGCTGCGATATAGTTACACCTGTCTCCTCCAACACCTCCTAAGGTTTGGATTTTAGCCCGCCACTAGCGGGCTATTTTTTTATCTGTACGCTATTCAGCGTGCATGACTATGCAGCCTCCAGCTTGCACTTCTCTCTTACCTATACTGAGCTGAACCAGCCGCGAAGCCCTATGCGTTGGCACTCAGCACTGCTTTTCAGTTTTGCTACTGGCGATGTAGCGTCAATCAGACTGTACAGGTGTTTTTAGCTCAAATTGAAGTGAAGTCACGATACTAAACTGATGCAGAACGGCACCAACAATTCCTTTACTATCCTGTCCTCACATCGTCACTCAGAATGCGCCGAGACCAGTGTCATGGTGAATTCACTTTGTGCACTGCACGGATACAGGAAAATCTCAGGTATAAGTATGGCGAATAGCTGGTATACGAATAATAAAGCAGACAGTTATGCTGCGCTGCCATATAGTTACACCTGTCTCCTCCAACACCTCCTAAGGTTTGGATTTTAGCCCGCAGCTAGCGGGCTATTTTTTTATCTGTCGCTGGATTTGTGATTGTCTGGCTTCGTATCTGCAGACCTACACGTATCAATCAAGAAGTCAGCAGCCAGCCGCCATCCAAGGTAATTTCATCGCAATTACTGCCCTGACCTATCCTGTCCATCACCAGGAAATCGCTGACGCTGTTTAGTGCGATCAAGGGATGGTGCCAGGTGCCTTTGCCATAATTCACGCCTTGCCAGCCGCGAGCGATAAAAGCGCGCATTTGCTGAGGGTCGAATTCGCCTGCAGGTGCAACCACGATCAGATAGGTGTGCTCAGGGTCTGTGCTCAGCGGTACAAAGGCCTGACTGCCGAGCGGATGGCGTTCCATGATTTCGATGGCTAGCGGCAGGCTGCGCGGTTGGGCGCGGAACAGGCTCAGTATGGTTTGTCCGCCTTCGTTTTGGGTATCGGCACAGGCGAGCGCATGATAGCGTTCGGTCGTGCCCTGGTTGATCGGATAATGGCGCGCACCTTCCAGCATAATGACTTCGCCAAAAGGGGCAAAGGCAGTGCGGCTCAGGGGTTCGGGGATGAGTTGTGGCATCGCGGGCTCCGCTTCATTCTGGTAGCGGGCAGCAGCGCAATTGCTACGTTGCTGCCCGCTGTGCAGTTGGTGTTATTCAGCCTTGAGTTGGGCCAGTTTGCCGAGCAGGCGCAAGCGTGAAACGCCGCCATCCGGGAAAATATTCAGACGTATGTGGGTGATCACCCCGGGTGACTGCACTTCACTGCTGTAGACATGCTGATGATCCATGTGCAGTTTTTGCGGAGCCAGCAATTCCGGCCAGAACATAGACTGGGTGATCAACGAAGTTTCTGTACCACCTTGCATGGCGGCGGCCTGGATAGAGCAGCGATCCGGGTAGTTACCTTTGAAATGGCAGGTATCGACCTCTATCTGTTCAATCACGCCAGGATGCGCGAGTGCGATGATGCACCAGTCATTGCCAGGCTCGCGACGGCGCCGGGTTTCCCAGCCATCGCCCATATTGACGCCGCGGCCAGGCATCAGCAGATTGGAGGCGAGTCCGAAATGCTGATTATTGCTGGCCACTACATAACCGCCATTTTCCATCGCGATCAGATCATACAGCGCATTTGGATCTGCCGCCGACCAGTTATTGTCCGGTTGCGCATACACGCGCAGACGCGCGACGCCGCCATCCGGATAGATATTGAGGCGGATGTGGCTGTAAGTCTGCTCTGCATCGATTGCATGATAGTGGTGGCTGTTGCCTTGCAAATTCACCGAGGGCAAAACCTCGTGCCACACCGTGTTGGCATCCGGCTCACCATCGGTCACCAGGCAAGCCTGCAGGGAGGCGGCGGGTGGATAATTGCCGGTAAAGTGGCTGGTGTCGATGTCCACCCCTTTGAGTATGCCGGGACGTGCCAGCCGCACCACACACCAGTCATAGCCATTGACGCGTTTGCGACGGGACTCCCAGCCATCCATCCATTTGCCATTGGTATCGTATTTGCCGGGGATGAAGACAGCTGGTTCCGGGTTTAGCATGCGCGCCATTTCGGCGAAAAAATCATCGCTGCAACTCAGGGCGCGCGCACCCAGACGCGCATCAGCCAGATTCGGGTAGCGACGGGAAAATTCCGGTGCGTTCGGGTCCAGGGTAATAATAGCCATCAGAAATTCCTTAAGGTTGCGTTGCAGGCCGCTGCTCTGCCCAATGGGCAATCAGCGCACGTTCTTGTTCAGTGATTTGAGTGAGATTGCCGAGCGGCATCAGTTTTTGCTGTGCCACCTGCTGGTAAATCAGTTGCGCTTTGGCTTGTATCTGTTCCGGCGTTTCCAGCAGCAAGCCTTTGGCTGGGCTGTCCATCATAGTTGGATGGCTGGAATGACATTGCACGCAGCGCGCCTGAATCACGCCCTGCACCTGAGCCAGCGTGACCGCAGCTGCCCCCGTAGCTGCCCCATTTTCTGTCGTGGCCGTAGCCGGTGCGCTGACTGGACGCGGTGCTATCCAGGCCGCATTCGCTGCCAGCAGCGCGATGGCGATCAGCGGATAAGCCAGCTGATTTTTTCCTTTGTGGCGCAGGATAAAATACTGACGCACCAGTACGCCAGCCAGCATGATCACGACTAATACCAGCCAGTTGTGCTGTGCGCTGTAAGTCATGCTGTAATGATTCGACAGCATGGCGAATAACACTGGCAAGGTGAAGTAGGTATTGTGCACACTGCGCTGTTTGCCTCGTTGTCCGTGTACCGGATCGACAGGGTCACCGGCGCGCATGGCGGCAACCACTTTGCGCTGGCCGGGAATAATCCAGAAAAACACATTAGCGCTCATGATGCTGGCCATCATGGCACCGATGATCAGAAATGCAGCGCGCCCCGAAAACAGATGGCAGGCGCTCCAGGCTGCCAGCACCACCAGTGCCACGATCAGTATCGACAGTAATTGCTCTTTTTTCCCTAGCAAACGGCATAGCGCGTCATACACCAGCCAACCCACCACCAGAAAAGCGAAGGCCGCCGTGATGGCCAGTGCCGGGCTCAGTTGCGCCACCGCAGGATCGATCAGATAGCTACGCGCATTGAAGATATAGACCAGCAGGAACAGCGAAAAACCGGATAACCAGGTGCTGTACGATTCCCAGTAAAACCAGTGCAGCTGCTCCGGCAGACGCGGTGGCGCGCCCAGATATTTTTGCGGATTATAAAAACCACCGCCATGCACGGCCCACAATTCACCGCCCACGCCTTTGTCTTTCAGTTGCGGATCGAGTGGTGCGGTCAGATGATTATCCAGCCACACAAAATAAAACGAAGAGCCTATCCATGCAATCGCAACGATGACATGCAGCCAGCGCAGCAAGAGATTGGCCCAATCTAACAAATATGCTTCCATGAAACGTCCTTAAGGGTCGGGGCGTGCAGCCTGAGGGCTCAGCTGCCGCGATAGGTCGAGTAAGACCAGGGCGTGCAGACCAGAGGCACGTGGTAATGCGCGTTGGCGTCGGCAATCGCAAAGCGCAGCGTGACGATGTTCAGAAAAGCCGGTTCCGGCAAGTCCGTGCCCAGCGCGGCAAAATAACTGCCGATATCAAAGTCCAGTTCATAGGTGCCGCTTTCCATCATGTCCGCTTCCAGCAAGGGCTGGTCACAACGTCCGTCGGCATTAGTGAGGCGGCTGCAGATCAGCGTCCTGCCCTCTGCATGCGGGCGGTATAAGTGCACAGCTATGCCGCGTCCGGGTTTGCCATGGGCGGTATCGAGCACATGCGTGGTCAGCCGTCCGGTGTGTGATCCCATATGCTTCCTTCCTGAAATGTGGTGAGTCACCAGCCTGCCACTTTGCTGAATGCTGAATGATGATGCGGCGGCATATCTGGTTGATCTTTGAGAAATTGTCGACAATCTTAAACTTTTGAATTTAAGCATGTCAAACAAAACCCTTAAATACAGCGGTTTGGCGGGCTTTTACCACAGGGTTTGAAATTTATCAGGTCAGAGTATATTAAAATTGTCGACAATCGTGCTTAAATAAGCACAAATTCTGATGTTGAAAATTATGTCTGCTACTAAACCTATCTCCAGGCTCAGCGTCGTCACTGAAAGCGGCAACGACAAAGAACAACGTATGTATCGCGATATCTATGACGCCATCATGGATCATCGCCTGCCTGCACGTACCAAACTCACAGAGCAATCTCTGAGCCAGATTTATGACATGGCCAGACATGGCGTGCGCAAGGTGCTGGGCCAGCTCGCGCATGATGGACTGGTCGATCTGGAGCCCAACCGTGGTGCATTTATTGCGAGTCCGGGTGAAAAAGAAGCGCAGGATATGTTCGAGTTGCGTCAGTCACTGGAGCAACTGGCGCTGGAAAAAGCCTTGCAACATGCCTCACCTGAGGCTATCCGGCCATTGCGGCAGATGGTGGAGCGCGAGCGCCTGGCCTATGAGCAGGGCGATCGCCCGCTCTGGATACGCTTATCGGCCGACTTCCATATCGAGCTGGCGCGCTTGTCAGGCAATGATTTGCTGGTCGATATGCTGCGCCGCCTGGTCTCACGTACGACCTTGCTGATTTCCAGCCAGGAAGTGCCAGCTACCCGTCCCTGCTCTTTCGACGAACATTTGCGGGTCGTGGAAGCACTGGAGAAAAAAGATAAAAAAACTGCCCTGTCAGAAATGGCACAACATTTGCATCAATGCGCATGTCGTACCCCGAAAAATGCTGGCAAGGGTTTTGATCTGAAAGCCGCACTGAAACCCCGGAAAATCCAGAAATGAAGACTACCGTCACTTACCCACGTGATCTGATCGGCTATGGCCGCGATGTCCCGCATGCTAACTGGCCGGGACAGGCCAGAATCGCCGTGCAGTTTGTCCTGAATTACGAAGAAGGTGGCGAAAACTGTGTGCTGCATGGCGATGCCGCTTCAGAGCAGTTTTTGTCGGAAATCGTTGGCGCTGCTGCGTATGAAGCACGTCATATGTCGATGGAGTCGATCTATGAATACGGCTCACGTGCAGGGGTCTGGCGCATTTTGCGTGAATTTGAAAAGCGTCAGTTGCCGCTGACCGTGTTTGGTGTCGCCATGGCCTTGCAGCGCCATCCGGAACTGACTCAGGCGTTTGCTGAACTCGGCCATGAAATCGCCTGCCATGGTTTGCGCTGGATACATTATCAGCACATGGATGACACCACCGAGCGCGTCCATATGCAGCAAGCGGTGGAGATACTGCGTGAGCTGACCGGCCAGGCGCCGCTGGGCTGGTACACCGGACGCGATTCGCCGAATACGCGCAGGCTGGTGGTGGAACATGGCGGTTTTGCTTACGATGCCGATTATTACGGTGATGATTTACCATTCTGGACCGAGGTCGAAACCAGCCAGGGCGAGCGCAAAGCGCATTTGGTGGTGCCGTATACGCTGGACAGCAATGACATGCGCTTTGCCACACCGCAGGGCTTCAATACCGGAGATCATTTTTTCCAGTATTTGAAAGACAGTTTTGATGTGTTGTACGCGGAAGGTGATCCGGCGGGTGACAATGCGCCCAAAATGCTGTCTGTCGGTATGCATTGCCGTTTATTAGGCAGACCCGGCCGTTTCCGTGCCTTGCAACGTTTCCTCGACTATGTGCAGGCGCATGAGCAAGTCTGGATTTGCCGCCGTATCGATATCGCGCAACACTGGATGCAGCAGCATCCGTATTCGTCTGACAAAGGTAAGTAAGTATGAGTCAAGTACCAGTCATCAGTCTGCACACGCTGAATCAAGCTGAACCGGCAGAATTTGTGCGCATTCTGGGTAGTATTTTTGAACATTCACCCTGGGTTGCGGAAGCGGTGCTGCCACAACGTCCGTTTGCCAGCGTGAGGGATTTACATGTCGCGATGGCAGCTGCAGTCCGCGCTGCCAGTGAGACCGCACGCCTGACCCTGATACAGGCCCATCCTGAACTGGCTGGCAAAGCTGCCATTCGTGGCGAGCTGACAGCCGAGTCCACGCGGGAACAAAGTGGCGCGGGCTTGAATCAGTGTAGTCCTGAAGAATTCGCGCAATTGCAGCAGTTGAATGCCGATTACAACAAAAAATTCGGTTTTCCTTTCATTATCGCTGTACGCGGGCATGACAGACAAAGTATCATCCGGCATTTTTCGCAGCGCATACAGGCTCCACGGGAGCAGGAAATGCAGGAATGCATAGAGCAGATCGCCAGGATCGCCGCATTCCGGCTGGCTGACCTGATATCGGTCGACTGAGTTCGGTTTGATACAGGAGCCTGGCTGCACAGAATTTTTTAGGACTTACGCAAAACCGCCCCAGCTGCGTTATGGCTCCTTGTCGTACACAGCGTACTGCCTGCGTCGCCATGCCTTGTTGGGACAATTTTTCGTAAGTCCTCTATTTTTAACTTCTGTTTTCACTCTTTAAAGGAAAACCTATGCAATTTGCAAAAAAATCTCTGGTGTTGGCAATCGGATCCTGCCTGTTGGCTGGCAGCGCAATGGCACAATCCAATGTAACAGTACAAGGTCTGGTCGATGTGTATGCCGGTTCGGTTAAATTCAGCGGCGATAACGGCGCACGCAGCTCGGTCAACAGTGGCGGTATGACCACATCCTGGCTGGGTTTCAAAGGTGTGGAAGATCTGGGTGGCGGTCTCAAGGCGGAATTCGCACTGACCAGCTTCCTGCAAGCCGATACCGGCGCAGCTGGCCGCTTCTTTGGCGATACCATGTTTTCACGTGATGCGAATGTGGCTTTGTCCGGTTCTTTCGGCCGTGTTTCTATCGGTCGCGATCTGGCACCTAACTTCCTGCCTACCGTGATTTTCAATCCTTTCGGCGATTCCTTCAGCTTCTCGCCACTGGTATTGCACACTTGGGTACCTAGCGGTGATTTCGGCAAACGCACCTGGGCGAACAGCGCAGCAGGCGACTCTGGCTGGAGTAATGAAATCATTTATTCGACCCCAAATATCAATGGTCTGAGCGCGAACTTCCATTACCAGTTTGGTGAAAAAGCGGGTGATACCGGCAGCAAAAATCTGGGTTTCAATGCGATGTATTTCAGTGGTCCCTTGGCCCTGAGTACCTACTACCATCAGGTACAAGTCGGCAATCCTACACCGGGCGCCATTGTCGATGCGACTGCTGCACCAGTGAATTTCGCGGCGATCAATAATCAAAAAAGTTTTTTTGTTGGCGCCAGCTATGACCTGACAGTGGCTAAGCTGTATGCAACTTACTCCAAAAATAAAAACGACACAGCAGTGGCGAAAAGTATGGATGACAAAACCTATACGCTGGGCGCAAAAATCCCGGCTGGCGGTGGCGACATTCTGGTCAGTTTTGCCAACACCAAGCGCAGTGGCGATCTGGTTGGCGCTGAGCTCAAACGCGATACATTCAGTGCTGGCTATGACTACAATCTGTCCAAACGTACCGATGTGTACGCATTGGTCATGAGCGATAAGCTGAGTACGGCGGATCGTGCTAACAGTGTAGCCGCAGGTATTCGTCACAAGTTCTGATCGCGACAGGCAGATTTGCGTCATGCAACTGCCTGCGACGCAGAGTGATAGAAAAGGCCGGGATAGTTCCCGGCCTTTTTGTTGTCCTTGGTGGTCTACCCCTATGGTACAGTGATGGAAAAAACCAACTGATTACCCCGCGCAGCCAGCATGAAGTCCTTCCTGTCTGTCAATGTCGACATGGCTAAAATACTGATTCATCCTTATTCACGGCGTTTGTTGCGTCAAGCATGTCTGCTGCTATGTAGTGCCGTGTTGCTGCAGTCTCGCGCTGCATGGGCTGCCGAACCATTGCGTCTGTCTTTTTGCTACGACTCCGCGGTCACCCAACTCTGGCTTACGCATAATGGCAGAGGTGTGCTCAATCGTTTTCTGGGTATTGCGCAGGAAAAGCTGAATCTGCGCATACAACTCGATCCCTTGCCATGGAAGCGTTGTCTGCGTGACGTCAGCATGGGGTTGCGCGCAGGTGCGGTCGACGGCAGTTACAGTGAAGAGCGTGCTGTTTATGCGTATTATCCCGGTACGCCGCAAGGCAAACTCGATGTCAATCGTCGTCTGCGTTACGGTACGTATGCCTTATACCGTGTTCGCGGTACGGATGTGGATTGGGATGGCAAACAGTTCTCAAATCTGAATGGGCCTGTGGTCGCGCAGCTCGGCTATTCTGTGATCAGGGATCTGAGTAACCTGGGCGTCGCGACTGATGAAACACCGGGCACGGTGGACGTGGTCATGCGTAAGCTGCTGGCGGGGCGTGCACAGGTGGCAGCGGTATTTTCCGAAGAGGGTGACCGCCTGTTGAAAGGTCCACCCTATGCGGGAAAAATAGAACGCATGCCCATTCCACTGATAGAAAAACCATATTTTCTGTTAGTGAATAAAGCGGTCTATCACACGCATCCTGAACGCATAGAACAATTGTGGACGACGCTGGCGCAGCTGCGTGAAGCGCTGGAAAATCAGACTGCGCCAAAAAAGAAAACCGGCAGGCCCTAGATCAGCCACGGCTTTGGTATAGCACTTTATCCAGCTCAGGCAAACCGTACACATCGGCATAACTCAGGAAGTCATCGAAAGGGCCGACTTTGCTGATCTGCAGACCGTTTTTGAAGACCAGTTGTAAGCCTTCTTCGTCATTCCAGTCGCAGTCACATTCAAACAGTACATATACCGCCTGATCGCCGGTCTGACGGCGGCATACCAGCGCTTCACAGCCAGGCTGGATGTGCTGCCATACATCTTGTGGTGCAGTGATCTCTACGCAGTCCAGCCCATCTGCTTTGGCCAGCCGTGAGCAATCGAGGTAGTAATGAAAAATCGCATCCTGCGCAACCTTGAGCGCAGTCTGATCCAGACTCAGAAAATTTTGCATCGCGCTTACAAAGTCAACAGGCTGACGATCGGTCTCATAGCCTTCCAGCAGAAATTCGCAATCGACCTGATCAAACAGTGGTAAGGCAAGCGGCGGACTGATCAGCCAGTCATTTTCTTCGTCTTTGATGAAGGTGCCAAATGGAGCGATGTGCATAGTGATTTCCCCGGTAGTCTGCAGCAGCCGCGAAGCACAGATGCCCGCGGAACGCCGCATTCTACCAAGCATGAGCCGGCTTGGGGACTATCCTGCACCAGTTTGTTAAGCTGTATCAGTCCATGGATGCGCCAGCGTCAGTGCAAGCCGTTTTTTGCTGCATATTACTGGCTGATGCTGCCTGTTACCGCACTATGTCCGCTCAAATTGTTAGCCCTGTGCGGCTTGATAGGCATCAAGCTCGGCGTACCAGCTTTGTTTCTGTTGCTCGCTCACGAAGGCCGCTTCAAAGCCATTACGTGCGATCTGCAGTAGTTCAGCGCGGCTCAGTTCCAGCGCGTCGGCAGTGGCGATGAAATTGTCATTCATATAGCCGCCAAAGTAAGACGGATCGTCAGAATTAATCGTGACGCACAGGCCAGCTCGCAACATACGCGCCAGATTGTGATCGCGCAAATCCTTGACTACGCATAGCTTCAGATTGGATAAAGGGCAGACTGTCAGTGGCATGCGGCTGGCGGCCAGTTGCTGCATCAAGGCCGGATCTTCTTCTGCACGTACGCCGTGATCGATGCGTTCTACCTGCAGTACATCCAAAGCGCCGTGGATGTAGGCGGGCGGACCTTCTTCACCCGCATGCGCGACCACGTGTAAGCCCATGGCCTGAGCGATCGTGAACACATGGGCAAATTTTTCCGGTGGATTGCCCACTTCCGATGAATCGAGTCCTACGCCTATCCATACATCAGCATATGCGTCGCGCAGCGGTAGCGCGGATTCCAGCGTGGACATGGCATCTTCTTCGCTCAGATGGCGCAGGAAGCACAGTATCATGCTGCCGGAAAAACCATGCCTTGCTTTGGCATCGCGTAAGGCGCCGGCGATGCCCGCAAACACGGTTTCAATCGCGATACCGCGTGCGGTATGGGTTTGCGGATCGAAAAACAATTCGACGTGGCGTACATCGTCAGCAAGGGCACGCTGGATATAAGCGACGGTCAGATCATAAAAATCCTGTTCCGTCTGCAGTACCGCAGCACCCGCATAATACAGGTCGAGAAAGGACTGCAAATCGCTGAACTGATAGGCGGCGCGTACTTCGGCGACCGAGGCATAAGGCAACTTGACGCCATTTTTCTGGGCCAGTGCAAACATCATTTCCGGTTCCAGCGAACCTTCTATATGTAAATGCAGTTCGGCTTTAGGCAAGCCACGGATAAATTGGTGGAGTTCTGTACTCATCGTGCGTCCTGAATCAGCTGAGGGGTCAAGGGCGAGAGTGTAGGGCGCGCGGCCCAGACTTGCAATAACTGTGCAGCAACAGCGACCGCAATGACGCCTGGCTCTTTGCCTTCAATGCCGGGCAGTCCGACAGGACAAACCATGCGTGATAAGTCTTGCCTTGCGATGCCGCGTTCGATTAAACGGTGTTCGAAACGCGCGCGTTTTGTTTGAGAGCCGATCAGGCCAAACCAGCCAGCATCGCTACGTTTTAAGATGTGCTCGGTCAGCAGTAAATCCAGGCCGTGATGGTGCGTCATGACCAGAAAGCTGGCACCCGGTGAAGCTGCTGCAATCAGTGCTTCCGGTGTATCTGTTGCTTCGCATATCACTTGTGGTGGCAGGTCAGCAGGGAACAAATGATCGCGCTCATCGATCCAGGTAATCTGACAGGGTATGGCTTGTAAAATATTGACCAGTGCCTGACCGACGTGTCCAGCGCCGAACAGATACAACTGCGGCAAGTTGGCGCGTTCGCGCTGCATGCACGCTGTCTGTTGCTGCCATTCGGCTTGACTCCAGCCATCAGTTCTTTCCAGTTTCAGGCTCAGCGCGCCACCGCAACACTGACCCAGACTGGGGCCCAGTGCCAGATGTAACTCGCGAGCCGGGCCGGGTGCACCTGCCTCGGAAAGCCATAGCCTGGCAGTGGCGATGGCTTTCCACTCCAGATGACCGCCGCCTATGGTATCGAACTGCGCGGCTGCAGTGACTAACATGCGGGTACCGCTAATGCGCGGGGTGGAGCCCTTGGCGTCAGTGATGGTGATCAGCACGGCCTGATCAGCCGGAGTCAGTCTCAGCAAGGCTTGCAAATAGTCGGGGGCACTGCGCATGGTTACTCCATCCGGCTGTGTTGTCGCTTAGTTATAGCGTATGAAACGTGACTCACAAAGCGGAAACCAGTTTGGTCAGCCGCAGTGAGCATCAGTCTCTATCACTGTGTAGAGAAACACGATAGCAGGATGCCGGAAGTTAAGCATATAGCCAGCGTGATGCTGGCTATAGCGGGTGGGATATCAGTGCAGATAGACGTTTTGTGTGACCAGACCGTGGTACTGACCGAGGAAGTCATCTACTTCTTCCATGCTGGGTTCACCGGCAATCAACTCGGTCACATCGTTGCGGAAATTCAGTGCCGACGGGCCGCCGATAAACCATTCACGTTTTACGGTTTTGTCTGTAATTTCAAAGCCACCAAAGCGTAGTGCTTCATGATCTGCATCGGCACCGTATTCAATGACACTGAAGTTGTCGCTGTTATAAATGAGATTCATAATTGGCATCCTTTCTGGCTGTGGAGGCTTCACTCCTGGTAAACCGGACATGGTGCTGGTGACGGCGATTTTCAAGCGATAGTGACAGACAGCGTTACAGAGAACGACCTCTGCTTTTGCAGTGTATGAATATTTTGCGTACTTCGCCAGCTTTTGCCGGTTGTCAGCAACAATGTGCAACAATTTCGTCCAGTCATGGACTGCTTAAACATCCAGTCTGAGCAGCTTGGGGGGAGCAAATCGCTGCTGATACGGCGGTTGTGCCAAGGTTTGTAGTATGTTGTCGAGATGTTCAATGCTGGCGACGGCCAGATAAAGGTGGGTGAGTGGTTGTCGTAGCAAGCGGTTCAGTGTGACTTTCATCGTGAGGTTGCCGATACAACAAAAACAACCTGGCGCGATTCTGTGTAGCAGCAAGCGACTGGAACTCTGCAGGCACAAATCGCCTGCAGGCAAGCCTTCGAGTACTACGGCTATGCAGGCTGATGGCGCGGCTGATGCAGACGATGCTGCGTCAGCCTCACAAAGTGTTGCTATCACCTGCTCACGCTGTGCATAGCTGCCACCGGCAACCAGCGTCAGCGTCAAAGCAGGCGGCATATTATTCGCCGCGTTTGGCGAACTTGACGGACTCTACGCCTAACTGTTTCAGTTTGCGATACAGATGGGTACGTTCCAGTCCGGTTTTTTCAGCAACCCGTGTCATGCTGCCGCTTTCGCGATGCAGATGATATTCGAAATAAATACGTTCAAACGCGTCACGCGCTTCACGTAAAGGCAAATCGAAAGACAGGCTGGCGAATTGATTGACCGGTGCCGCTGGCGCTACTGTCGCCGTATTGAAGCTGCGGTTCTCAAAGTTGTTTGTCGTTGTGCTGACTGGCTCTGTATTCATCACGCGCATGGCCGGTGCTGCTGGGCGCACTGGTTCCGGTGTCCGGGTCAAACCTTGCTGCACCGCTTTGAGTAATTTCTGCAAAGCGATAGGTTTTTCCAGGAAATTCAATGCGCCGATACGTGTCGCTTCTACTGCGGTATCGATAGTCGCATGACCTGACATCATGATCACCGGCATATTGAGCAAACCATCACGCTGCCATTCCTTGAGCAAGGTGACGCCGTCGGTATCTGGCATCCAGATATCGAGCAAGACTAAATCCGGTTTTGCTTCTTGTCGTGCGGCGCGTGCCTGCTGCGCATTTTCCGCGAGTTGCACCACATGTCCTTCATCCCCAAGTATCTCCGAGAGTAATTCACGGATCCCCATTTCATCATCTACGACCAGAATATTTGCCATAAATTTACCCTATTACTGCCCCTGTGGTTTTTGATTTTTATACCTGCATTTCTCTGTTGGAAATGTCAGGTGAAGACCTGCACGCTTTTTTTATACTGCATTTGTATCCGGTGCTAACTTTAACAGCAAAATCGCAACTTTTGCACCGTTTGTATCGCCACGATTTTGAATATCTATTCGGCCTCCATGTTCATCGATAATTTTTTTCACCATAGGCAACCCTAAACCGGTACCGCGTGGTTTGGAGGTGGCATATGGTTCAAATGCACGCGCCAGAATTTTGCTGGAAAATCCGGGCCCATTATCGATGATAGAGAGTTTGACGGCGGACTGCATATCATTTCCTTTGCCTGCATAACGCACCAGTTCCGTCACCACATCGATACGCGGCGGATAACCTGGATCAGGCTGGTCCGTCACGGCATCCTGCGCGTTCTGCAGCAAATTGTGTATGACCTGACGCAATTGCGTGGCATCACCCATAATCTTAGGCAGACCCGATGCGAGTTGCAGACGGATGATATCGCGCCCGTCGCCAGCCAGATACAGATGGACCACTTCATCAATGAGATTCCCCAGGTCCAGTTGTGCCAGGACGGCGGGTGGTGTTCTGGCGTAATCACGGAAATCATCGACCATACGCTTCATCGAACTGACCTGATTGACGATGGTAGTGGTGCTTTTATTGAGTATTGCTGCGTCAGCTTCGTCGAGTTTATCCTGCAATTTCATTTGCAAACGCTCGGCTGATAACTGGATAGGTGTCAGTGGATTTTTGATTTCATGCGCTAAACGGCGTGCCACTTCCCCCCAGGCGATAGAGCGCTGAGCAGAAATAATATTGCTGATGTCATCGAACACGATCACATAGCCTTCGCCTGCGCCAACCGGTAAATGTGAGCCGCGTGCCAGCAGGGTTATGCTTTGTTTTTGTTGATCAGGCATGGCATCAGCAGCCGTTTCCTGTTCGGGGTCTGCGTCAGGGCGCGGCACTTCTATCTGCTGTTGCCAGTGTTGTTCCTGCAAATCGCCACCGGCCGCAGTTTGCGCATGCTGCTCTGAGAATGCCTTATCGATCGCTTCGGCAAATGTTTGCATGCCACTGATCTCGGTAAACGGCTTACCGATCTCGCTCTCCAGCGGACGCTGTAATATGCGCTCTACCGATTCATTACAGGTTACCAGTTTGCCCGATTGATCGAGTACCATCACACCCGCTGACATATTCGCGAGTACGGATTCCAGATAGGCTTTCGCGTTTTCCAGTTCTGCGCGGTTTTTTTCTACAGCAGATCGGGCATCGAACAGCTGACGTGTCATGGTGTTAAATGACTGGGTCAGACTACCCAGTTCATCGGAGCTGGCAACGATAGGACGCGGTGAGAAATTCCCTTCAGTGACCGCTTTGGTACCTTCGGCCAGCAATAATAAAGGGCGTGCCAGTTCACCGGAAATCAGGAAGGCACTGGTGATCGCTGCAAATATTGCCAGCAGCAGCGTCAGTGTCAGCGTGAAAATGTACATGGTCTTCAGGCTGTTACGGCCAAGTGAGCGCACCTGATATTCACTGGTGGCATTGCGCAGGGCTTCAGCATGGCGCGCTATATTTTCAGGGACAGCTTGTATCAGTTGCAGGAAGTAGGTTTCTCGATTCATGGACAAAGCCATGTCGTTGTTCTGCAACTGGATTACGACCCGGGTACGTAAGGTCTTGGCGGGTTCCTGTGCCAGGATAGGCCGCTTCGCACCATTGGTTTCGTTGTTGTCGCTATTTTCGCTGGCCAGAATTTTTTCGTCTATTGCCGCATACATACGGCTGTTTCTGGCTTGTCGTATCATGTCCGCGGTCGGTAATTCCGGCACCAGGCTGGCGACATTTTGGGTCGCACTGGTGACGACACGGCCACGGCTGTTGACGATCGTGGCTTCCTGTACCTGTGCCCGTTCACGCAGGCGTGACAGATGGATGCTGAGGGGTGTTTCGGATGGTGTGGATAATTCGCTGGCCATGTCGCGTGCTTTGGACTGCAGATCCGCCAGCAGGAAATCCATTGCGCTCAGACCCAGATTTTTTCCGGAATCGAGTGCAGATTCGACCTTGACGTCGAACCAGGATTCAATCGAGCGCGACACAAAAGTGACGGATACCATGTAGATCACCGAGCCCGGCAAAATACCAACCAGCGCAAACAACAATACTAGTCTGGTCATCAGGCGCGAGCCAAATTCACGGCTGCGGAAGCGGCTGAACAAACGCCACAACAAGGCGACAATCAGTGCCAGCAGCGCCAGGGCGACGACTGCATTGGAGGCCAGTAACCAGCCATAATACTGCTCAAAACGCGCGGAATTCTCCGATGCGGTGGTCAGTAAAAACAGCAGGATACTCATCAGAGCCCCGCCTATGATTAAGGCATACCGCAAAAATCTTGTCACTTGTCTTCAGCCTTGAAAGTAAAGCGTTTCCAATCCGAGGAGAAGCGCCAGTCGCTGTTATTGATTGAGGTAATCAGAAAAGTCTTGGGCAGATAACTGAGATCGAGTTTCAGTTTGACCGCCACGTTATAGACTGCACCAGTGGTCAGTGTACCCTTGTCCGCTACGACCCAGCGTCGTGGCCGCAGCACCAGCGCCATCGCTTCTTCCAGCGTCGGAAAGCTTTGCTGCAAGCCATTGTTGATGCTGGCCGTATATTGCCGGGTCCAGGGGTTATAGCCTATACGTACGGTTTGTACTGCACGTATGGTTTTTTCATCGAACCAGTACCAGCGTGGCCGGGTCAGCTCCACTTCGGTGGTGAAGGAGAGCGGGATTTCTTTGGAAATCGCGTCGACCAGTCCGTGACTGAGTTCGAAAGCAAAGCTGGCAGACAGCTTATACCCCTCGTCTGAGGTTTCTATCCGGGCTGAAGTGATTTCTACTTCGGCTGCCCGGGTCTGGGGACAAATGAGTATAGCCGTCAGCGCCAACACGCATGTCAGTAGCAAACGGCTTAACTTATCTTTCAGACTCAGGAGCATGCAAAGTGAAAAAATTTTGTGGAACTGAATAATAACTTGAAGCAGTGCAGATCGTCAGTTTTGCATGGGTTTTTGGAACAGCGCATAGAATAAACCATCGTGTTCGTTGTCCGGATCGGACGAATTGCCCAAACTTGGCAATAACTGACCAGGCGCAGGCAGACGGATTGCTGCATGACGTTCAGCAAAGGCGGCCGCCTGCAATTCAGATTCAGCGGGCCAGACCGAGCAGGTTACCATCAGCATTTTTCCACCGGGAGCCAGCATGCGCCACAGATTATCCAGGATACGGGTGGATAAGGCTGCCAGTTGTGCGGTATCGGTTTTACGGCGTAACCAGCGGCTGTCAGGATGGCGTCTGACCACACCGGATGCGGTACACGGTACGTCGGCCAGGATACGGTCGAACGGTTTTCTGTCCCACCAGCCGGAGCGGCTTGCATCACCATCTTTTATGGTGCCGAATAACTTCAGACGGGCCAGATTATTATGGATTTTCTCTATCCGCACCGGATCGACATCCAGTGCCAGTAAGTCGATATCTGCCAGTTCCAGTAAATGCCCGGTTTTACCACCCGGTGCCGCACAGGCATCCAATACCCGCATACCGGGTGCGATGTCGAGCAAAGGGGCAGCCAGCTGGGCAGCGGCATCCTGTACTGACACCATGCCGTCTTCAAAGCCAGGGATCAACTGCACCGGCATCGGTTTCTTCAATTTGATCGCGACCGGGCCAATCTGACTGGCGGCGATACCGTGTTCTGCCAGCAGGGCCAGATAGGCCTGAGGGTTGGTTTGACGCTGATTCACGCGCAGCGTCATGGGTGGAGCGACATTGCCTGCTTTGAGTATGGTTTGCCAGTCCTGCGGCCAGGCGGCTTTGGTCTGATCGACCCACCATTGCGGATAATTCCAGACCGCTGCCGGTTGCTTACTGACCAACTTCAGTAATTCGTCTTTTTCACGCAGATAGCGACGCAGCACCGCGTTGACCATGCCCTTGGCAAATACCATGTGCGAGTTTGAACTGGCCGCATTGACTGCCTGATCAACCACCACAAAATCCTCGTAGGGAGCCTCTTCTCCTTCATTGCGCACCAATAAAGTCAGTGCGCAGCATAACAAGCCGTACAGCAAAGCAGGTTCCGGCGTTTTATTGGTCATGGCCTTGAGCAACGCATCGACTTTGCCTACCTGACGCATGGTACGGTAAGAAATATCCTGAATCGCACCGCGTGCCTGAGGCTGCGCATCGGTTTGCACAAATACCTTGCTGAGGGCTTGCGGCAATGCAGTACCTTCCAGCACATAGGCGACGGCCTGGGCCGCACCGGCTAGGCTGAAAGCCAGTGAATCCGGTTTGATGTCCAGCAGCGGTATGCTGTTTTCCAAGGGTTTGGCGCTCGCAGGGCGGCTGGGTTTGGTCAGGGTTTTTCTTGGTTGATCTTGCATATATAGGTGAATACCGGTTTCAGGCATGATGTAAACAGCCCCTAGTGTAACAGTGAGCATCGTAGTACCGCTATGACAGATTCAGTCCAGTTGACGGAAATCGGTCTGCTCATACGCTGAACCGGGGCTGTTGCGGTGTTGATCAGCCCATCAGCACCAGCGCAGCATGCAGGATTCAGCGAGCCTCAGTCGGCGTGATTTGTTGTTGCTCCATCCAGCTGCGCAGGTCATCAAATACAGTCGTGGCATCGAGTTCATTGTAAATTTCATGGTACAGCCCCGCATACTGATGCATGCTCAATAAGCTGGCGGGTAGTCGGCTGGCAAAGCGCAGACTGCCTGTCGGGTCAACCAGATGATCATCACCGGCAAATTGCAGTAGTACCGGGATCGTCAGGCTGGCCGCCTGCGCATGACTGGCCTGCATGGCATCCAACATGCAATGCAGCAGCCGTGCACTGATACCACCATGAACCAGACGGTCGTTTTCATAGGCACGCACTGCCTCAGCATCGTGGCTCAGATACCGGGTATGCAGTCCGTTCGGCACCGGAAAGCCTGGAAACAGCCGGAGCGCGATTGCGGCCAGCAGTTGTTGTGCACGGTTGATCCGTATCGCCAGCGCCGGTGAGGAGAGGATCAATGCGCGTATCTTGACCAGATTACCAGTTGCCAGCCGGGCTGCGAACAGGCCGCCCATACTATGCCCGAACAGCAGCGGGTCATCGCTCAAATGGGTACGGAAGTCCTTCAACACAGCCTGCGCGTCCTGCAGGATGCGCAGGCTGTCGGGCACATCGCCGCGCTTTCCGCCGGATTGCCCATGTCCACGGTGATCGTAGGTTCTGACGCTGAATCCTAATTGGTTAAAAAAACGCGCCAGATGCGCATAGCGACCACAATGTTCACCAATGCCATGCATGATCAGCACGCCTTGATCCTGCGTGCTGCCTGCATGCGGTCCCAGCCAGTCCCTGATGAATAAGGGAATACCATCAGCACTGATGTATTCCCATTCCCGGGTTTGTTCGATATGGGCGCTCATGCGCTCATACTCCCCACATGACCTCTCGCTGCATTTTATGGGCGGCGTGTAGCATTTCGAGTACCGGGTAGACCCGGGTGGCGAAGCTCACAGGCTCGGGCTTCTCGTGTTCATTATCATCACCGTTGGCATTATGGTGGGCATTCACATCGCGGCTGACTTCATCGGAAATAGGATGCGCTTTGCTGTCGGCGACGGCGGCTTCAATTTTTTCTATCGCATGCGGTAGCTCGGCGGCCGTAATTACGCCGCGCTCCACATCTTTTTGCAGGATTTCGAGTATGCGTTTGGCATGCTCTTTATACATGGTGATCTCGCTTGCCGCTTTTGATTTGAATGTGATCAGCATGGTTGTTTCTCCTTGATTGGGGATGGAATCATTTCATTCTGCGCGACTTACTATGACACAGAATTGCCAACAGTACATAAAGTGCAGGCACTTCTATCATAATCCGAATTCTGCGCACGAAAGTTTCATTTCGTTTTATTCGCTTTGAAAGATTGCAAAAAATTGTCTGCTATGTCGTCCTGTAAAGCCTGTTCAGGCCCGATCGCGACGAGTTGATACACCCATGTTCCATCAATGATGAAGCGTGCTGCCATCTTTAATGGCTGACCTTGTGGGCTGCTGCCGCTGACGATGATATGACCGTCAGTCAGTGTTTGTATCTGTTCGGGTTTTGCGCGCAGATTAGCCAGCATCCCTTCGCGCATTGCTTTGGCAACGAGTCCGGCTTGTCCGGGGTCTGCCACCTGAACACTGCCAACGGCAAAGCTGATTTGCCCGGCTTCAGCCGCCAGCATATGCATCGTTAACTGTTGACCTGCCAACTGGACTGCTCGGGACATCGATGCTGGCTTTGCTGGCATGAGTACTTGGTAAGGCGGCTCGCTGCCCCTTACCTCGCGCCAGTCGAAGCGTGGGCTGCATGCGCACAGCAGCAGGCTGAGCAATGCCAGGCAGGCGTATGTTGAGCATCTTGAAAAAAAACAGTGATACACAGCGTCCACCTCGTTCAGGATTGAAAACGTTTTAATGCCGTCATGATACCTAAGACCAGCAGCACGACCCCTAGCAAGATGGCAGGTGCGGGCCATTCCTGACGCCAGCAATAGGCGTAGGTCAGCGCAGCCAGTGTTTCAAACACGATGAGCTGTCCACTCAAGCCGCGCGGTAATTGCTGACTGGCGTAATTCCAAAGTAGGGTGCCAAGCCAGGACGCAAAAAAACCAAGTACCAGCATCAGGCACACATAGCGTAAAGGCTGTGGTCCGCATAGCCGCGCGTAGATAGGCAGGCTGCCATCCTGCATCCACACGTAGAACAACATGCCCACGGCGGCCAGTGGCAGGGTTGCCAGACCTTGTGCCGTTGACCAGGTAGTGGCTGAAATATGCGTATGTTGTTGCAAATAGTGGCTGTTTTGCAGCGGATACCAGGTCCAGGCAGCCAGCGCGATACAGGCCAGCAATCCGCCTTGCCAATATGCGTGCCACTGTCCGGGATGGAGTTGCGCAAGTTCCGTGCTATTGACCAGTGCCAGCCCGCCAGCGATCAACCCCAGCGGCAACAATAGATGTCGCCAGGCGACAGAATGATCCCCTTCTGTCGCAAATAGTTTGGCACAGATTGCAATGACGACTGGCAGGGTGCCGATGATTAGCGTGGGTAAGGGGGCGCCAGCCAGTTGTATCGCGCTGGCCAGTGCCGCGTAATAGATCAGGTTGCCCACCAATGCCAGCAGGAATGCGCAAAGCCAGTCTTTGCGTGTGAGCAGGCGCATCTGCCGTCTGTCCAGCCAGGCTGGTAACAATGCGATGAGACCGAAGGCAAGATAGCGGCCAAATGATAATTGTATGCCTGCGTAATCCGGCAAAATGAGCGGTGTGACAAACACCAGACCCCAAACTATACCTGCACTCAACGCAGCCAGAATGCCGCTTAGCATGGATGGGCCTGGGATAGGAAAGATAGATCAAAAGCAGAAATTGGGGTAAGCGCTGAACAGAAAGGGTTTTGCATGTTTAACCGTATGATAAGGATTGCCTAAGCTTAGCTACACTGGGGTATCATAAACCTGAATTTGTATCCATTTGTGTTGGATGACAAACCTTTTTCGCAGGAACCTGGTCGGGACTTCTGCTTATTTTATTCTGGTGGTGTTATGTCGCTTCGTTCTTCACTTGGTTTTGCTGCAGTACTCTTGCTAATGACTACTGCTTGTGATCGTCTGGGTCTGGCTGATCCGGCCAAGGAGGCTGCGCAAAAAGAAGCCGATGCCAAAGCGACTGGCAGCGCCTGCCGGCATGCTGGCCGTGCGATTGAGGATTGTTATGCCCTCAATCCAGACGCTGCCAGGGCGGCCGTGTATGCAGGCTGGAAAGAAATGAATGACTATATGCGCGAAAATAAAATAGATAACGTTAAACCGGAAATCGCGCCGAACGAGCCACCGCTGCCGAAAGTGGAACACAGCGAGGAAGAAAGCTCAGCGTCAGCTTCTGCGTCCGCCTCAGCCTCCGCCAAATCGAAGAAATAATTTTAGGGATGCAAATCAGAATACGCGCCATGCGCGTTGCAGATGTGTCAGCTGTTTATGCGGTGCAGGCTCAAGTGTATGTCGCAGACATGGTGGAACCGCAAACGTTGTTGCTTGCACGTTTGCAAGTGGCACCGGATAGTGCATGGGTGGCCGAAGACGAGGCCGGTGTCGGTGCTTATCTGGCTGGCTATCCTTCTGTGACTGGAAAAATCTCAGCGCTGGGTGCAGACTTTGCACCGGCTTTTCCCGCTGATGCCTTGTATTTGCATGATATGGCCGTGGCGCCACGCATGGCGGGGCAGGGCGTGGCGGCGCGTCTGTTTGCGGCAGCGCTACAGTTGGCGAAGCAACGCGACTATGCAGCAATGTGTCTGGTATCGGTACAAAACACCCTCCCTTTTTGGCGGCACTTTGGCTTTGCAGCGCAAAATCCGGTGACGCCGGAGCAGCAGGCCTTGCTGGCCAGTTACTCCGGTGATGCGTATTACTGTATCAGGCACCTGCTTTAGGTTCTGCGTCGGCAGTTTCGTTCTTCTTCGCAGATTTTTTGCGGATATAGATCACCTTCTGACTGCCGCCTTCGCACACGCCCACTACCCGATGTTTCGTTTCAGTATTTTTGCTGATGACCTTGAGCGTGTAATCGTGTACGCCTTTTCCCTCGAGCTTGGTAGTGATTTTTTCTTTGATCGCATCGCAGGCCAGTTTGGCTGCATGGGTCGGCGCAAATGGCAGCAGCATACCGAGTAACAGACTAGTCTTGATCATTGCATGTTTCATACAGCGGACTCCTCGTAGGTGGTGGATGCTTACTTGTTGGCGGGTAGAAATTGTTGCTTGTTGCTATTGGTGAATTTGCGACACAGTGTTCAAAAATGCGTCCTTCCACATCAATACTGACTTACAGTTATCCAGAGAACTGATTCCTGACTTGAATCATGAATCCTGCGATTACCTGCATGCGTCTGGGTGCTTGCTGGCCAGAAGAGGGACAATTTCTATGCAAATTTATGCTATTAAGAAATAAATATTTCCAATAAGAATTTAATTGCAATTAACATAGAAGTCTCTTGCTGTAATGCACTATCATTTCACAAAATTTATATAAAGTGCAATCAGGAAATATGTTGCAAGGCACTACAACTGATGGGCGCTGTCTCGAAATTACATCATGAAACTTGCAGGAGTACGTACCAGTCGCATTGCACGGGCATTTGGATTTTGCCTGGTGGTGGCTATTTTGCTCGCAGCCAGTGCATTTATCTGGACCTTAAGGCTGCAGGAAATCCATAAATGGGAGAAGCAGGCGGAAACCTTTAGTCTGGTCTTGGCAGAAAATACCAGTCAGCAGATGGACTTCGCCTATACAGCTATTTCCAGTGTCGCCGAACGTATCCAGGATCGTTGGAGTGTGAGTGCTGACTATCTGACTAAGCAGCTGAGTACAGAAGATTTTCATCAGATGCTCAGCGAAAAGGTGGTATTTTTCCCCGCCATTGAAGTGATATCTGTGTTGGATGTACATGGCAACGTCGTGAGTAGCTCAAGAATGTTTCCCGCGCCAAAATATAATCTGGCGGATCGCGACTATTTTCAGGTCCAACGCGACAGTCCTTCTGTTGGCATCTACCTCAGCAATCCAGTACGAAGTAAAGCGACTGGTGAGTGGCTGTTTTTTTTAAGCCATCGCTTGACCGGCAGCGATGGTGAATTTATCGGTGTCGTGATTGTCGGTTTGTCACCGATTTTTTATGCACAGATGTATGAAAAACTCAGCGTCAATGGCAGTGCATCGATTTCCCTGTTGCGTGAAGATTTGACCTATCTGGCACGCTGGCCGGACAACAGTGCGGTGCTAGGCCAGCGCAATGTGCAGGATAGTGACATGTATCAGTTCGTACACGGGCAGGAAAAGCGTTCCGGCATCTTTATTACTGAGTCCTCACCCGGTGCCGATCATGCCAGGGGATCGACACGGATGACGGCAATTAAAACGCTGGATAAATACCCGCTAATCCTGAATTTTTCTGTGGATGAAGAATTTTACCTGGCCGACTGGCGCAAAATCAGTATGGCCATTGCCATCGTTACAGCTGGCGCGATTGCGGCGGTGATTGCGGCATTCCGTATTTTGATACAGTTATTCCTGCAGCGTGAGCAGGATATGCAAGTCATGACTGCATTAAAACGCGAAGCGGACGTCATCAATCAAAATCAAACTACTTTGTTGGAAAACCTGACTGAACAACAAGCAGCGCTGAAAGCATCTTCAGATCGTTTGACCGCGATATTTGAAAATGCAGCGGATGGTATTGTGATGATCGATGATCAAGGCCAGGTAGAGGCAGTCAATCCGGTGGCGGAGGCGATTTACGGTTACAGTGCGCAGGAGGTGATCGGTAAGAACAGCCAATTGTTTGCCCCGCCAGGACAACAGGATTTATTGGACCTCGCGTTATCACAACAAGATTTCCAACTGACAGGCAAAGCGCGTCTGGAAACGGAGCGTTTGCGTAAAGATGGCTCGCTGTTTCCAGCGGAATTGTCTATCAGTGCGTACCAGCTTGCTGGGGAGCGTAAGCTCATCATCATCGTGCGTGATATTTCAGAGCGGCGCAAGATAGAGCGCATGAAAGCTGAATTTATTTCTACCGTGAGCCATGAATTACGCACACCTTTGACATCGATACGCGGTGCATTGGGTCTGATCGGCGGTGGCGCAATCGGCTTCGTACCGGAAAAAATGCGTAGCCTGATACAGATTGCGCAAAAAAATAGCGAGAGCCTGACCCGTCTGATAAATGATTTGCTGGATGTGCAAAAAATTGAAGCTGGGAAAATGGATTTTGAATTTGCGACCCTTCCTCTGCGCCAGTTGCTGGACAATGCAATACAACAAAATCAAAGTATGGCCGCTAGTCTTGGTGTGACGCTGGTCCTGGACGACTGCGCTGAGCCGGACCTGTCGGTATCAGGCACGATGTTATTACGGGTCGATGCCGGACGCTTCCAGCAAGTTATGGCCAATCTGATTTCCAATGCTTGTAAATATTCACCTGTCAGCGGCAAAGTCCGTGTAATGGCGCAACTGATGAAGGCCAGCCGGGTACGTATCGTGGTTGCAGATCAGGGTGAAGGCGTACCTGAAAATTTCAGGCATCGCATCTTTGAAAAATTCTCGCAGGCCGATTCTTCTGATACCCGCGCTAAAGGGGGTACGGGTCTGGGGCTGGCGATCTCTAAGGTCATTGTGCACTACATGGGTGGAGACATTGGCTTTTACAATGCCACCGCTGAGCAAGGGGGTGGCGCACATTTTTATATCGATTTGCCGATTACGTCGCCCAAGCTGCTATCCGGTGAACACCTGACATAAGACGACAGGTGTTCCCGTGCAGCGCTTACAGAATACCGAGATCCTTGCTCTTAACGCCGGCAAATACAGTATCGAGCTGTTTGCTGTTTAAGCCATACAGACGTGCAAACAGGCCGCCGAATATGGCCCGGTATTCGTTCAGGACCGGATAGTCGCGGTTTTGAAATAATTTGCCTGGCGCAGGGATGATTTGTTCGCCGGCGATACGTCCCTGGCCGCGGTCGCGGTTCAAACCACCACCCAGCACCCAGTACACCGAGCCGTGGCCGTGATCGGTGCCACGTTTGCCATTTTCACGGAAGGTACGGCCAAATTCACTGATGACCACCACCGTGGTATTTTTCCACTGGCTGCCCATTTCTTCCCGATAGCTTTGCAGACCACGACCCAGCTCTTCAAATTTTCCAGCCAGCGCACCTTTCGCACCACCCTGATCCACATGCGTATCCCAGCCACCGACATCGACAAATCCAATTGCATATTTTTCCCGCATTAATTTGGCAATACGCTGCGCTTCTAAGGCAAATCCCTTGGTCGTGATCGCATTTCGATTGGCTGAATTCATTTCTTCCTGCAGCTCCCTGATCACATCGGCGCGGGTCTGAAACCCGGTGTTGACCTGCGCGCTCAGTCCGCTGTCGCCGTACATTTCGCTAATGATCGTGCGCTGACGCTCATCAACATTGGTTTTTGAGGGATTCTTCAGGGCCAGATTAGCGGTACTGGTCGCTCCCTGCAAAATAATCGGCAACTGATCGGTAAATGCCATGCTGGCGACACCCTGACTGCCTTGCAATACGGTTGACAGCCGGTTCAGGAAACCGGAATGGAAATCGCGACTGCCTTGCAGCGCTTGTCCCATTTCTATACTGTCCTGGGTTTCAAAGTGGCTGCGCGACAAATCATCGGTACCGGCAAATGGAATGAAACTGGCTTCACCCTGTTGAAACATCGGGTACAGACTTTCGCGCAAGGCTGGATGCAAGCCCCAGTCGCTATTGAGTACCAAAGCGCTGTCCGGCTGATTGCCTGGACGTGCGATTGCGATATTGGGCCTGGCGTCATAATAAAACTGACTGCTGTGTGGAATCAGAAAATGACTCGCATCATAGCCACCACGCAGAAAAACCAGCAGGAAACGCGCCTGCGAACCCGCGTTGGCCGCTCCGGCCATCACCCGACTGCTCCAGCTGAGTCCGCTGACACCGGACAGCGCGGCGATGGCGCTTAAAAATTGACGGCGTTGCATATCGATTCCTTACAATTAACGATGCATCATTTCTGGTGAAGACAGGAAGAACAAATTCCACTCTGTAGGTGAGCCGGATTTAGCGAGGGCTTCCTGGGTGCGTGGACTGGTATTCTTGACCCAATTTTTCAGATAGGCAGAGTTAGCCAGATTAGCCGATGGAATACTGACCGGTGCCATAGCTATAGCGTTACCCTCGGCTTTTTCAGGTTTAAACAGATTCGGGCTGCCATTCGCCAGCAGGCGGGCGATTTCAAAACGGGTACTCATCTGGCCCGGACTGGCCCAGGCACTGGCCGTCATTTGATAACCATCCGGAGTCTGGCGGCCATTGAAGGGCTGGCCCATGGTATTGAGCCAGTTCAGCAGCGGTGAGGTATTGACGATAGTGGACCCATCATAGGCCAGCCTGACATAGGACACGACATAGTGCAGTGGGTCTTTGAATTTTTTGCCCAGCGAAGCGATAAACTCCGGTGAGTCAAATAAAGTACGCAAGGTGAAGGCGATATCGCCATCGCTGTTCAGAAAGCTTTGCGTCATCGCGCTCACCAGGACTTCCGAAGGCTGGTCAGAGACAAAGAAATTAGCCAATTTTTGACTGATGAAATGGGCGGTCGCGGGTTGTCTGACCAGCAGGTCCAGCACTTCATCCACTTCTTTCACTCCCTTGCCTGTGATCGTGCTACCCAGTAGCTGTTTGTCACCAAAGTCGTGCCGTTGCGGATTGAATTCAAACAAACCGCGTCGGATATATAAATGGCTGATTTCATGCTTAATTTTTGGCGCGTCATTATTCAGATTGACCCCGACCCCAGTCAGAACCCGCGCCAGTTCCTGAACGTCACGCTGACTATAACCACCATTGACGCCCATGGTGTGCAGTTCCATCAACTCACGCGCATAGTTTTCGTTGATGCGGTTGACAGCGTTGTATTCATTATCCAGATAGCGCAGCATCGCCGGATGAAATACCGTGGCGCGTAATAAATCACGGAAATTACCGAGTGCATTAGGGCGTACCGCATGCTCTTCAAAATCCCCGATCATGACGCGCAGATTGTGCTTGCTATTATGCATGTTGAAATGGTTCATCCAGAACCAGGTCATTTGTTCATGCAATTGATTGCTGGCGTAAATCTGGCGTAACAGCGAGCGGCTGGCAGCTTCTTTGGCCAGCCTGTTCATTTCTTGCTGGTATTCTTTACGTAAGGTGTCGTCAGTTCCCTTTTGCTGTTCGGAGGCGATACGTTTCGCTTCCATTTGCCGTACCAGACTTTCAAATGAGTTCTGAGAAATTGTGAGTGCATTGATCTGGTTCTGTATTGCTGGCGGCACGACACTGACTTGACCACGTAGTTGCTGGTCCAGATACCGGTCCAGCCCGACTGCCTGCACCTGTTGTTTGGTACTGAAATTACTGCCCCAGGTAATGCGGTTCAGGAAGGCTTCAGGTGCGACTCCCGCTTTGGCTAAGGTATTGGATGGCGGTGGCAGGATGGGGCGACTGTGCTCCGGTCGGGTAGAGTTCAGCCCGGCACATGCGCTCAGTCCACAGATAACGCTGATGCTGAGAATTTTTTGCAGTCTTGTTGCGGTAAACATGAGCTCTCTTTTTCTTCAGGTACGTCAGATACGACATCATGGTAGTCGCCCGTGAGCATACAACGAATCGGGTAACTATTGGATGACCGGAATTAAAAGTAGTTCGCTAAAGAAATGTAAGGCTATGTTGCGCTTTGTATCGGCAGGCAGGATATAACGATACTGCCCGCTATCGCGCTGAACAAAAAAACAAAAAGCCCCGTCAGAAATAACGTTCTGTGCGGGGCGGTATATGAGGCAGATGTGGCAGGATTAAATCAGATCACATCCAGATCGCTGCCGTCTAATCCTGTATTGTCGTCCAACGACGGTATGCTGGCTTGATCCAGACTCTCCAGAGGGGAGGAAAATGGCTGATTCTGATCAAAATAGCCGGGTTGTAATCCCCCGTCGTTATTACTCAGACTGGCTGCGCCAGGTTGTCCGGATGCCAGGCCATGCTGCGCAGCACCGCCCATCATATGACTGATGCCCTGATACAGAAAGGCACCGGCTGCTACGCCAGCAGCCGTTGCCGCTACTGTGCCCAACATCGAACCGGACTGGCCGAACAGGCCAGAACCTGCTGCCGGAGCGGGATTCCAGGCCGGAGTGGAAGGCGTCGCAGGTGGATAGGCGTTTGCCGCCAATGAGGATGTCGCTGTCGTCGGGCGCGTCACTGCGCTATTGCCCCAGCCTGTATTGCCCGCATCCAGAAAACGCTGTGATGTCTGGCTATTGGTCTGTTGATTCAATTGATTGAGTGCTTTTTGCTCACGTAAATCCGCCTGTAACGCCGCAATCTGGCTGTTGGCATCCGCCAGCGCCTGTTCCAGCAGCAGCGCGCGCTGCACCAGCAAATAACTGGCATGCGGCTGTTTGCTCACAGCCTGCTGTATCAGTGTCTGTGCCTGTGGGTCGGGACTCACAGCGCTGACCTGAACTAACTGGTCCAGAAAATTCTGTAACACCTGGGTTTCTTGTGGGGACATGATGGACTCCTGAGGATGACAGTACTGCCCCTATGTGGTCATGTCTGCGCTGATTTCAATGCTCAGCCAGTGCGCGCCGGTATTGTATGGCTTCGGCGATATGCGGCGGCTGTATCAGCTCACTGCCAGCCAGATCGGCAATGGTGCGTGCGAGTTTGAGCACGCGGTGGTAGGCACGGGCTGACCAGCTAAATTTTTGCATGGCTTGCTGCAGCAGTGCTTCACCGCGCTGGTCAGCGCGGCAAAAGGTGTCGATGGCACGGGTATTGAGGAAGCTATTGGCATAGCCCTGGCGCTGCAATTGACGTGCAAACGCCGCCTCTACACGCGCAAGGATGGCGGCACTGGGTTCACCATCGGCCTGACGGATTAAATCGGACTGTGGTAATGCACCGACCTGTATCTGCACATCGATGCGGTCTGCCAGTGGGCCAGAAATTTTCCCTTGATAACGTGCGATCAGATCCGGGGTGCAGCGACACTTACCATTAGGATGACCCAGATAGCCACAGGGGCAGGGATTCATCGCAGCGATCAGTTGAAACGCTGCCGGGAATTCTGCCTGACGTGCGGCCCGTGAGATATGGATGCGACCGGATTCCATCGGTTCACGCAGCACTTCTAAGACCTTGCGGTCAAATTCAGGTAATTCATCCAGAAACAGCACCCCCCGGTGTGCCAGTGAAATTTCACCTGGACGCGGTGTGCTGCCACCACCGACCAAAGCCACTGCAGAGGCGGTATGGTGTGGTGAGCGGAATGGGCGTGCTTTCCAGCGCTCGATGGCGAAGCCGGAGGTCAGGGATTGCACCGCCGCCGATTCCAGCGCTTCCTGCTCACTCATCGCGGGCAGAATGCCGGGAAAACGGGCGGCCAGCATGGATTTCCCCGTACCCGGCGGGCCTAGCATTAATACCGAATGACCACCAGCAGCGGCAACTTCGAGTGCACGTTTGGCCGGTAACTGACCTTTGACATCGGAAAAATCGGGGTAAGCAGGACGTACCGCCTGTAAGTCGGGCCGATAGCGACTCAGCTTACTGTCTTCGCTGACTGCGGCAAAGTGAGCGCAAACATCAAGTAGTGAGCGCGCTGGATAAATGGCGGCGTCGCTGACCAGTGCGGCTTCGGCAGCATTGGCTTGCGGGAGGATAAAAGCAGCCTGGGTGGCGTGATGGCTCTGGCAAATCGCGAAGGTCATGGCGAGCGCGCCACGGATAGGGCGCAGTTCGCCGGAAAGCGATAATTCACCGGCAAATTCATAGCCTGCCAGTGAGTCGGCTGGAATCTGACCTGAGGCCGCCAGAATACCGAGCGCAATCGGCAGATCAAAACGGCCTGACTCTTTGGGCAGGTCGGCTGGCGCCAGATTCACGGTGATTCTTTGTGCCGGAAAATCAAAGCGTGCATTTTGTAAGGCAGCGCGTACCCGGTCTTTGGACTCTTTGACTTCGGTTTCCGGTAGCCCCACGATGGTGAAAGCCGGTAAGCCGTTGGCCAGGTGCACTTCGACGGTGACCTGAGGCGCATCCATGCCGTTCAGTGCCCGGCTTTTCAGAACGGCCAGCGACATAGGGCTTAAGGCCGGATTATTTCTGACTCAGTTGTGCTTCCAGCGCAGCCACACGCGCTTCCAGGGCTTCCAGCCTTGCCCGGGTCTTGGCTAATACCTGTGCCTGGATGTCGAATTCTTCACGTGTTACCAGATCCAGCTTGGAAAAGCCCTGGGTCATCATCGCCTTGACGTTTTTTTCCAGGTCTTTCGCAGGGGAGTTTTCCAGTGCAGCACTGAATTTAGCCTGCATGTCATTAAAAAAATTTTGCTTATCCATCTTGAGCTCCATACCTGAGGGGGTAGCCATACCAGCTGACCCGGCACAGCACAAAAAGCGACATGAGCTGGCAGACCACACAAAAAAAACTGCACATAACTGGTGCGTAAATCCTATGCTGTAGTTGCAGTCAAGGAATGCGCGTCAAATTGGTGCAGATTTTTGTACCTGTCCGTGTCTCTGTGCGTGCTGATTTTGTCGAAAGAGAAATCATACTCCAAAGCGCAGGGAGAGGCGAATGTACTGTTCAGATGTTTATACAGGTAAATGAATGAAGCGGATTCGGGGCGGGGCCGGTGATCAGGCTGCGTGCAAAAAAACGCACAATTTCCAGGCTGGGCAGGGTGCTGGCACGACTCCTGCTAATAAGCCGGTAACTCTCAATTTCAAACTTCATTTTTAACAGAGCCGCGAATGATCTTCCGGCTTTGTCTACCGGTGGTTCACGAAGTGAGTTCAGTTTTAGTTTTTTATTCAATCTCAATGTTCGACATACATATCAGGAGAAGCATGATGAAAAAATTAGTACTCGCCGCTGCGCTTGCCACTACGTTTGCGAGTGGATTTGCATTTGCAGAAGAAGCCAAGCCGGAGCATGAAGTCAGTTTTAATGTCGGTGTGGCCAGTGAATACCGCTATCGCGCGATTTCCCAGTCACGCCTGGATCCGGCACTGCAGGGTGGTGTCGATTACACCCACAATCCTAGTGGCTTTTATGCCGGGACCTGGTTGTCGACCATTAAATGGACCAAAGATGCAGGTGGTGGTGGCGACGTTGAGTGGGATATCTATGGCGGTAAAAAAGGCGAAATTACCAAAGATGTCAGCTACGACGTCGGTGTGCTGAGTTATGTCTATCCGTCCAATGGCCTGGACAAAGTGGCTGGATTTGTGAACGCAAACACGACAGAACTTTATGGTCAGATCGGGACTGGTCCTGTATATGCAAAATACTCGCACGCGGTGACTAACCTGTTTGGTTTCGTCAACAGTAAAAACAGTGGCTATCTGGATCTAGGCGCCAATCTGGAACTGAAAGACGGCTATACCCTGAATTTGCATGCGGGTCGTCAGATCGTGAAAAACAATTCAACCGCTTCGTATAGCGATTGGAAGATAGGCATCACTAAAGAATTTTTCGGTGTGAGTTTTAGCCTTGCAGCTCTGGGAACCAATGCAGACAAAACCGTTTATGTCACACCATCTGGCAAATTTACAGGCAAAACCACTCTGGTGCTGACTGCAGTCAAAACCTTCTGACGACGAGGATAGTATGAAACTCATTACCGCGATTATTAAACCCTTCAAACTGGACGAAGTCCGTGAAGCATTGTCCGAAATGGGCGTACAGGGTATTACCGTGACCGAAGTCAAAGGCTTCGGTCGTCAGAAAGGCCATACCGAGTTATACCGCGGCGCCGAGTATGTGGTGGATTTCCTCCCTAAGACAAAAATTGAAGCGGCGGTGGACGATGCCATCGTTGACCGTGCGATAGAAGCGATAGAAGGTGCCGCACGCACCGGAAAAATCGGCGATGGCAAAATTTTCGTCTATGACCTGCAACAAGTTGTGCGTATCCGTACCGGTGAAACCGGCAACGACGCCCTTTGATACGCAAAGCGAGGACTTAATATGAAACGGATATTGAAAAGTGTAATACTGGCCAGCGCCTTAATGCTTGGGGCTGGTAGCAGCCAGCTGGCCCTGGCGGATGATGTGAAACCTGTGGAGGCCGTGGCTGCATCTACTGCTTCTGCGCCGGCAACTGCGACCGACGCCACCACCGCATCGGCAGGCACAACACCGGTCGCGCCGCTGGCTGCAGCACCGGCCAGCGCGCCAGCTGCTGAGGCAGCACCTGCTTCTGCCGCTGCCGCACCTGCAGCAGTTCCCAACAAAGGGGACACGGCCTGGATGCTGGTCGCCACCTTGCTGGTCATTCTGATGACTTTGCCTGGCCTGGCACTGTTTTATGGCGGCCTGGTACGCACCAAAAACATGCTGTCTGTGTTGATGCAGGTATTCATGATTTTTGCTGTGATCATCGTCTTATGGTGTATTTACGGCTATTCACTGGCCTTTACCGAAGGCGGCAATGTCATCGGTTCCTTTGACCGTGTTTTCCTCAAAGGCATCTGGGATCCGGCTAAGGCGAGCTTTACCACGGCAGCTACATTCAGCAAGGGTGTTGTGATTCCTGAGTTTGTGTATGTCGCATTCCAGGCAACTTTCGCAGCCATCACTTGCGGCCTGATCATCGGCGCATTTGCTGAACGTGCTAAGTTTTCTGCAGTGCTGGCATTTGTGGTGATCTGGTTCACCTTCAGCTATCTGCCGATTGCACACATGGTCTGGTTCTGGACTGGCCCGGATGCGATCAAAGATGCAGCCACGCTGGCGACTGAAACGGCAAAAGCTGGTTATTTGTGGCAAAAAGGTGCACTCGATTTCGCCGGTGGTACGGTGGTGCATATCAATGCTGCGATTGCAGGTCTGGTCGGTGCGATCATGATAGGCAAGCGCGTCGGCTATGGCAGAGAAGCGATGGCGCCTCACTCGCTGACGATGACGATGATTGGTGCTTCGTTGCTGTGGGTGGGCTGGTTTGGTTTCAATGCCGGCTCCGCACTGGAAGCAGGCGATGTGGCGGCACTGGCATTCGTGAATACCTTACTGGCGACGGCTGCAGCGACGGTATCCTGGGTATTCGGTGAATGGATGTCCAAAGGTAAGCCATCGATGCTGGGTGGCGCATCCGGTGCGGTAGCAGGTCTGGTTGCGATTACACCTGCCTGTGGCTATGTCGGTCCTATGGGGGGATTGTTGATCGGCCTGATCGCAGGCGTCGTCTGTCTGTGGGGCGTGAATGGCCTGAAACGCCTGATCGGTGCGGATGACTCGCTCGACGTATTCGGTGTACATGGCGTAGGTGGTATTTTGGGTGCTTTGCTGACTGGTGTGTTTGCCTCACCGTCACTCGGTGGTCAGGGTATCTTCGACTACGTGACGAATAAAATGTCAGCCGATCCGTATTCAATTTATGCCCAGGTCACCACCCAGGCCACAGCAATCGGTGTCACCATCATCTGGTCGGCCGCGGTTTCCGTGATTGCCTATAAACTGGTGGATGTTGTTATTGGTCTGCGTGTTCCTGAAGATGAGGAACGTGAAGGTCTGGATATCACCAGCCATGGCGAGTCGGCTTATCATTCCTGAACGGAGTGAAGTGCAAGTAGTATCCTCAGTACGTGTATAGAGCGCACAGTGCTGAATTCACAGGTGGTTTTGCGACAGCAGAACCACCTTTTTTTTCGTGGTTTTTATATGCGTCACAAGCATTTCACCATGACGTCACATCTCTTCGTAAGACCGCGTACTTGTGTCACAGCTACCCAACTCCAGCAGACTGCCAGCTTTATGGCAGGACAAAAAAACCAGACCCGCAGGTCTGGTTTTGATGGAGGCCGGATGAAATTACTTGTCAGCCTGCGGACGGACCAGCAGCCACAGACGGCCTATATCTGCTGCGCCATCATTGCCTTGCAGTGATTGGAATACTTCCTTGGCCTTGTCGCGATTGCCAGATTTCAGATACGCCATGCCCAGATGCAGTTTGGCTTCATCGACAGACTTCAGACCACCTTTCGCGATACCTTGTTCCATCAGTGGTATGCCTTTATCCGCCTGGCCATTGATCACATAGTTGTAACCGATGTTGACCAGACCGGTACCGGTTTTTGCGGTTTTGGCAGAAGCTTCACCCGCGTCCAGCGTTTTCAGATCTTCAGTGGCCTGTTTGTTCACACGGTCGCGTAATTGCTTATGTTTGGCACCTTCTTTACCAGTGCCGAGCAGATTGGCTGCATAGCCTGCATCCATTGCAGTTTTTGCTTCTGCTGGTAAACCTGCCAGCAATGCCAGCTCAGCCATTTCTACATATTGACCCGCATCATCCATATTGCCGGTGGCTATCATCAGGCGATACAAATCCAGGCGCAGACGGTCAGAGAAGCCGGCTTTATGTTCAGTACGGTAAATCATGTCGCCCCAGTACTCGCGTGTCGGGTAATGTGCAACCATGCGTTCCAGTACGGTGGTGTAACCGGCGTTGTCTTTCAGATGTTGGTAGCAACTGGCCAGGAGGCGCAGGCTTTCTTCGGTGGGTGCACGTTTAGCTGCGTCGTCCAGTGCCAGGATTTCATTGATTTTTTTGATCGAAGCCGGGTAATCCTGCTTCAGATAGTAGGCTTTGGCGATCAGATTATGGGTTTGCAGATTGGCTGGGTCTTTTGCCAGCATACGATTGGCCCATTGTATCGCTTCATCGTATTTTTTCTCGTTGTAAAAGGTGCCCGCCAGACCTTCCATCAGACGCAGTTTTTCATTGTCTTTCAGGAATTCCGAGTCGATCATGGCGGAAAACGATGCAGCCAGTAAAGGCGTATTGTTGGTGCTGGACGCAACGATGGCGCGCATGCGGTGCAGTGCGAATTCCTCGTAAGGTGTTTTTTTATCCATTGCATCCAGTACAGCAATTTTTTCCATTGCTTGTGGATATTGCTTCTCGTCTAATAATTTTTGGATGTCTGGCAGTGCTACGCCGAATTCTTTACGGACTGTGTTTTTTGGCTTTTCCGCGGATTCGTCCGCACGTGCATGAACACTGGAAATGCTGACAGGATTGAACCCTGAGCCGATTGCTGCAACTAACATTGCAGCGAACAGGAAAGACGTTTTTTTCATGAATGATCCGCTAAAAAAGTTGGATGACCGTATCGTTACGGCTCTGCGCTGCATAACGCGCAGTCACCAGGGTCTGTTGACAGTGCTGGGGCCGAAGCGCGCATTATAACTGAGGCTTTCCGGCAGAGTGACGGCAAAACGCAGACTTGAAAAAGCAGCAAGTATGCAAGTGGATTACCATTTACAGCCTAAATCCGTCACCGTGCTGGCCGCGAGTGGAACCAGCGCCAGTAAGCCAAGTCCGGCAAAAGCTTTGCGGCAATCTTTACGCTCTGCTTTTTTTGCGCCCTTCGCCAATTCGGTTTCCAGCGTGTCTGTACGCAGATGGCTGGCCTGGATTTGGGCTATCGTGCCTTTTTGCATTTCTTTATCGATTTGTAGTCCGCTCTTACGTAACTGATCGATGCCGGGGCTGTTGCCGTTGCTGGTGGCACTGGTTTCAGTGTGGCTTTGGGCTGGGACCGGTTCAGCGTCAGGGATGACCGGAAAAACTGGGCTGGTTTCAGTTTTAGCGCCAGTTGTGGGTTCAGTGCGGTGCTGAGATTTGGCTACGGGCTTGCTCCGGATCGCAGGTGTTGCTGCGGGTGCCTTGCTGGATGGAATAGCTACTTTGGCAATAGTGGCTGCCGGTTTGGCTGGGGTTACCTGAAACAAATCCAGATATTGCACGGTCTGCGCTGCAGATGGATGTTGCTGGCGTTGAAGTTGCCATGCTTGCAAAAATAAACCATGAACCGCCAGCACCAATAACAGAACTGGCAGTTGACGCTGCACCGGAAAACGCTGCTCAAATTGCGATGGAAAAACTTGCATGGGCTTATCCTTTCACAGCAAGATCTGGGCGACAGCTTGCGATGCTCACTGCATCCGCGTCCCATTGTTGTCAATAAGCTTAGCAGTTTAACGCAGACGACTTAGTCTGAAATTTCCATATCCAGAGCAGCGCAGGACGATGCTTTAATGTGCGCGTTGCTGTACCAGTATCCAGGGTTTGACGACCACAGTCCATAATTGCGCGTTTTGCTCCAGCCAGAGCTGGGCCTGGCTGTCGCTGACTTTTGCTACCTGTCCGGTTTGCAGCAAAGTGGCGAATTCGCTGGCACGGTCATCGGCCATCATGGCAGCGACTTCGACCAGATCCAGATTACTCGCTACGGCGATCACTTGCCCGGTCGCAAACTGACGCAGCAATTCCTGCCAGGGATAGGTAGCTGTTTCCTGATTGATTTTTGTGCGTAATAAAGCAGATTCTGATGTTGTCATGGTGCGTACATTCATTCAAAGCGGTTTTGCTGCACAAATGGGCAGCCACATGCTGCAATTTTGCCTCAACTTGCCCGAAAGCATAAAAAAAACCGGTTTTTTGGCATAAAAATGGTATTTTCTTACCGCTGAGTACGGAATTTTCCACTCGCCTGTGTGCCACCATCTTGTTTACGCTATCCATGACTTTACAACGCCAACTTTTGATTGCGATTTCCTTGCTGTTTCTGGTGGTTTTCCTGGTGGTGGAAGGCCTCAGTATCGTGACTACCCGCAATTATCTGCAACAACAGCTGGCTTCGCACGCGCAGGATGCCGCGACGACACTGTCGAAGTCCTTGGAAACAGCCATGGCCAGCAAAGACCGCACGCTGGCAGAGGTGGAAATTGCCTCGATGTTTGACCGTGGCTACTATCAAAGCATGCAGGTACTCGATAACCAGGGTCAGCCATTTGTCGGCAAGGAATTGAGCAGCGAGCGGACTCAGGCGCCGCTCTGGTTACCGGGTTTACTCGATATGCGCTTACCAGCGGCAGAAGCCTTTATCAGCTCAGGGTGGCGTCAGCTTGGTAAAGTGGTGGTCCTCAGTCATCCGGCCTATGCCTACGCGTATCTGTGGCAAAGTATGAAAACCATCGCGCTATGGATGACAGTGATGTATCTGGTGGTGCTGGCGCTGAGTATGCTGATGCTCAGACTGATCCTTCGTCCGCTGGAAAAAATTGAAGGTCTGGCGCGTGCCGTGCAGGACAAGCGCTTCGAACCGATAGCGTTGCAACCGCGTGCACCTGAATTGCAAAAAGTCGTCACCGCGATGAATCAGATGGCGCAGCGTATTGCGCATGTACTGGATCAGGAGCGTGCGAATGCAGAGCAGTACCGGCGCGCTGCATTTCAGGATAGCGTGACCGGGCTGGAAAACCGCCAGGGCTTTGATCTGCGCCTGAACCAGTCGCTGGCGCAGGATGAGCGTGGCGATCAGACCTGGCTGGCGGTATTTGAACTGGATGGACTCAAGACCTTGAATCAGCGTCAGGGTTACGCACGTGGCAACGACTTGCTGACCCAAATGGCGCGATGCTTGCAGCAACAGCTGCATCCTGAACGGGATTTCGCCGGCCGCATGGGCGGCGCCGCGATTGCGCTGGTTTGCACAGGAGTGGATGCGGCGCAGATGCAGGAAAAACGTAGGCAATGGCAGCAAGATTTGCAGCAATTAGTGGCTGCTGTGAGTGACAGCGTCCAGCTCAGCGCGGCCATGCTAGCCTGTGCACCAGGTCAACATCGTAAGGAAATACTCAGTCAGGCCGATCTGTTGCTGGAGCAATCGCGGCAACAGGGTCAGGGCAAAATCATGTGTGCTGAGGAAGTGCCGGGCGCACGTATCGTCGAGGGCTCACAGGCCTGGCGTTTACTGATCGCCAATGCCTTGCATGAAAATCGCTGGGTACTCTACACCCAGCCTGTGGTGCAGCTGGATAGCCGCCAGCAAACCCAGCATGAGTTGTATGTACGTTTGCTGGACGAGCGCGGCAGTGTGCTGAGCGCGGCGGAATTCATGCCCATGGCAGTGCGGCATCAACTGACTGCTGAAATCGATCAGGCCGTGATCAGCCTGGCTTTGCAGGCGATTCAGGCCGAACCGCAGCGTTTCAAGGCGCTGGCTGTGAATGTGTCTATGGCTTCGGTCAGTCAGCCTGGATTCTGTCTGTGGCTGGCGCAAGTCTGCCAGGCAGCAGCGCCCTTGCCTGTGCCTTTGTATCTGGAGCTGAGCGAATTTGCCTGTGTCAAACAGCGCGCCCAGAGCCGTCAGTTTTTCCAGATGTTGCGTGAGCTGGGGATAGGCTTTGGACTGGATCATGTCGGGCTGGATCCGATGGCCTTGCAACTGATCCGTGACAATCCGCCCGATTACATCAAGCTGGACGGCAGCCTGATTGCCCAGATGGCTGTACAGTCGGACATCTTTGTCCATGTCGAGGCAATGGTGCGTTTTGCGAAGTCGCTCGACATCCCATGTATTGCACAGGGCATAGAGGATGAAGCGCTGATCGCCTTACTGGGACAGGCGCAGGTAGAAGCGGGTCAGGGTTATGTGTTTGGTATGCCTGAGAAGCTGGAGCGTCGATTTCAGGCGTATCTGTGAGTCTGTGTCGCCTACATGCGGCGTTCGCGTTCCATTTTTTCTAATACATCCTTCCATAAGCGTACGGTGGAGGCTGCACCTTTACGGTTATTCCCACCCAGCCATAAGTCATCATCATTGAAGCTGTAGACCGGGATCAGGTCGCTGCGCTGAGATGCAGGCTGAACCTCATCAACCAGATTGTCCAGTATCCAGGGATCCGCATTGACGGTCGGGTAATAGGCCAGCACCATATGGGTTTCACCAATCTGCGTGGCGCGTACATAGGTAATACGCATTTTGTCTATCGGCACCCCGAGCTCCTTGAGCGTCATATATTTGGCAATCGCATAATCCTCACAATCGCCACCGGCAGAGCCGACAAATTCCACCGGTGTGGCCCAGTAATCAGCCTGATTCCAGTGCTCCTGATCAGTGAAATACGGTACCCGGTTATAAAAATCATTCACGCGGCGCAGTATCGTCATGGCAGGCTGTACATCGCTGGCTTGCTGCAGGGTCTTGCTGAAGTCTTTGCCGGCAGTCGTACGAAATTGATGTACGGTGTGCTGCATCTGTAATAGGCGCTTGGGTGCTTCTGTTCCGAAACGCTGCCTGACATGCTCCAGCAAACCTTTGGAAAAATCGACCAGTCCCGGATAGCCGGGATAAGCAGGCATGCTCAGCACCAGCAGCATTGCGGCACACAACAGCCCGCCCACCAGTCCCGGCTTGCGCAGGCGCTGTGTTCGGGGAAGGTAGAAGTTCAGGGCTGCTGGCATAGAAAAAGTGGTGGTGTCATCAGCCCGGTCAGCGTGTCAGGAGAAATTTATGATTGCGCAGTGTCGTCGGAAAAACGGATCTGGCCTTTCAATGCCGTGATCAGGTCCGCGCTTAGGGCAGCGGCATCCTTGTCCTTCACGCTATAGCGTATGCACGTTTGCTGCGCATAGCTGACGTCCAGTATCTGAGCCTGATATTTGTCCAGCCAATGACGTGCCTGAGATTCGTCAGCATAGGCGACTTCCAGACTTGCTTCGCGCCGGCTTTCCACTGCAATTAACTGCGCCTGTTTAAAGGCTTCGGAAATTGCCTGCCCATACGCGCGTGTGAGACCACCGGCACCCAGTTTGATTCCACCCCAGTAGCGCACCACGACCGCCAGAACATTGGTCACATCTTTATGTACCAGCACGTTATACATGGGTTTGGCTGCCGTGCCCGATGGCTCCCCATCGTCATCCAGACCGGATTCGCCAGCGCAGATCAGTGCCCAGCATACATGCACCGCACCCGGGTGGGCACGACGCAGGCCATCCAGCGTCTGACGTGCTTCAGCGCGACTATGGAGGGGATATAGCTGACCGAGAAAACGGCTTTTTTTGATTTCAATTTCCGCAAAAGCGGGGGCGGCAAGTTGATGCATACTCAGCGATGCTGGCAATGCGGTGCAGCGCACCGCAACACCTGTTATTGAATGACGAAATTGACAAAGAAGACGTCAGTCACGCCATTCTTTTCTTTGGTTTCCAACACTTTATTGACTCTTTCCTTGATCTCTTCGATCAGGTCATGTTTGCCATCGGCAGACTGAATCTGGGAAGATTCTTTGCCGCTCAACAGCATGATCATATTGTGTCTGACCATAGGCATGACCGCCTTGATCTTATCCACTACTTCGGGTCCCGCCACCTGCAGTGTGACACTGACTTGCAGATAACGGTCAAAACTGGACAGATTGACCGTAAACGGTTCCAGCGCTGCCGTTGCGGCACCACCGGCACTGGCGCTGGCGCTGCCACCGCCGGAATTGGCAAAGGCGGCTGGTGCCAGGCTACACAGCAGGCATAGCACAGCAGAACGAAAGAATTTCAAAAATGAGAATGTTTGCATGGTTTCACCTGGAAGCGACACAGAGAAAACGGGGCGCAGCCGGAAACCGGTTTCCGGCTGACTGCTGTACAGTATGCCCCGCCAGCTTTATACCGTCAAAGGTTTGTAACGGATACGCTTAGGTTTGGCACCCTCTTCACCCAGACGCTTCTTCTTGTCAGCTTCATATTCCTGATAGTTACCATCAAAGAAGACAACCTGAGAGTCACCTTCAAACGCCAGAATATGGGTGGCGATACGGTCCAGGAACCAGCGGTCATGAGAGATCACCATCACGCTGCCAGCGAATTCCAGCAAAGCGTCTTCCAGTGCGCGCAGGGTTTCCACGTCCAGATCATTGGATGGTTCATCCAGCAGCAGGACGTTACCACCTTGCAGCAGGGTTTTAGCCAGATGCAGACGGCCGCGCTCACCACCGGACAGATTGCCTACGATCTTTTGCTGATCGCCACCTTTGAAATTGAAGCGTCCCAAATAAGCACGCGATGGCATTTCAAAACGGCCTACGGTCAGCAAGTCTGCACCATTGGCGACATCCTCAAACACGGTTTTGGTATTGCCCAAATCTTCACGTGACTGATCGACCAGTGAGATCTTGGCAGTCTGCCCCAGCACCACTTCGCCGCTGTCCGGTTGTTCCAGACCCTTGATCATTTTGAACAAGGTGGATTTACCGGCGCCGTTAGGGCCGATGATACCGACAATGGCGCCAGGAGGAATCTTGAAGCTCAGGTTGTCAATCAGCAGACGGTCACCAAAGGCTTTAGTGACATTTTTGAATTCGATGACTTCATTCCCCAGACGCTCTGCGACAGGGATAAAGATCTCCTGAGTTTCATTGCGTTTTTGGTATTCGTGTTCGCTCATCTCATTGAAGCGGGCCAGGCGCGCCTTGCTCTTGGCCTGACGCGCTTTCGGATTCTGACGTGACCATTCCAACTCTTTTTGCAGTGCTTTCTGGCGTGCTGATTCGGTTGCTTCCTCTTGCTTCAGACGAGCTTGCTTCTGATCCAGCCAGGAAGAGTAATTGCCTTTCCATGGAATACCAGCGCCACGATCCAGTTCCAGTATCCATTCGGCAGCATTGTCGAGGAAGTAGCGGTCATGCGTGATCGCGACGACAGTGCCAGGGAAGCGGCACAGGAATTGTTCCAGCCAGTCCACCGATTCGGCGTCCAGATGGTTGGTCGGTTCGTCGAGCAACAGCATGTCTGGCTTGGAGAGCAGCAGGCGGCACAGCGCGACGCGGCGTTTTTCACCACCGGACAGAACGCCGATTTTGGCATCCCAGGCGGGCAGGCGCAGCGCGTCCGCCGCCATTTCCAGCTGCAGCTCAACATTGTCACCCGCTGCAGTGGAGATAATCGCTTCCAGTTTGGCCTGCTCTTCTGCGAGTGCATCGAAGTCCGCATTTTCTTCTGCATAAGCGGCATACACTTCTTCCAGTCTGGCTTTGGCAGCGAATACTTCGCCCAGCGCTGACTCAACTGCCTGGCGCACTGTCTGTTCCGGATCTAACTGTGGTTCCTGTGGCAGATAACCGATGTTTAGATTCGGCATAGGGATGGCTTCACCCTGAATATCGGTATCCAGACCTGCCATGATTTTCAGCAGTGAGGATTTACCTGAGCCATTCAGGCCGAGTACGCCGATCTTGGCGCCTGGGAAGAAAGACAGAGAAATATCTTTCAGGATCTGACGTTTAGGCGGCACGATTTTGCCGACGCGGTTCATGGTATAGACGTAATTAGCCATTTTTCTGTTGTTTTCCGTGTACAAATGAATGAACGCAAGGATACCTCATTGCCGCTCTGGCTGACAGGTTTTCCCTGATCTGTATCAAATTTGTGCTGCGCATCAAATTTGATCTAGCACAACTTGTCGCGTTCTGCACACGCCTACACTTGGTTCATCAATTTCGACAACCAAGGAAAACAAAATGAAAAAGCTCGCATTGGCTCTCTCTCTCGCAGCAATCGGTTTGACCGCAACCCAGGCAATGGCAGCAGAACAAAGCCCATGGCAGGTGCGTGCGCGTATTGTCAATATTTCCCCAGCGAATGGCTCTGATCCTGTGGGCGGCGTTGGCGCGGCGGATCTGATCACTGTCAGCAAAAAAACGATTCCTGAAGTAGATATCAGTTACTACTTCACACCTAATATTTCTGCAGAACTGATCCTGACTTACCCACAAAAACATGATGTGGAACTGGCGGGTAAAAACATCGGTGCTTTCAAACATCTGCCACCAACCCTGACTGCAAAATACCACTTTGCACCAGAAGCGCAATTCAGTCCGTATGTAGGCGCTGGTGTGAACTACACCCGCATCTCTGATGTGAACCTGCTCAACGGTGCAGCAGATCTGGAAAAAAGCAGCTTTGGTCTGGCTCTGCAAGCGGGTATCGACTACAAATTGGATAAAAACTGGTCTCTGAACTTTGACGTGAAAAAAGTACAGATCCGCAGCGATGTGACTTTGTCTGCAACTGGCGCAAAAATCAGCGCAGTGAAAGTAGATCCATGGCTGGTTGGTGTAGGCGTTGGCTATCGCTTCTAAGCCTGTTTCTGGGACATCGGATAAAAAGCCGGCAGTTGCCGGCTTTTTTTATGCTGCATCTGTGTTCCGTATTCAGAATGGCTGATCAACGGCTACGCTAGGTCTGGTGAACCAGCGCGGGCCTTGTTCCGTCATATAGAAATGATCTTCCAGCCGCACGCCGAATTCACCTTCTATGCAGATCATCGGTTCATTGGAAAAGCACATGCCTGCTGCGAGCGGACGGGTATTGCCACGCACCAGATACGTCCATTCATGGATATCCAGTCCGATACCGTGACCGGTACGGTGTGGCAAGCCCGGTAATGCATAGTCAGGGCTCATGCCAGCGGCGGCCAGCACCCGGCGCGCGGCGGCATCGACCGCTTCGCAGGCAACCCCCAATTGTGCGGCATGGAAGGCGGCTTCCTGTGCTTCTTTTTCCAGGTTCCAGATGCTGCGCTGACGTGCGTTGGGCTGGCCAAATACATAGCTGCGTGTGATGTCGGAATGGTAGTGCTGTACTTTGCATCCGGTATCGATCAGCACATTATCGCCTTCACGCAAAGTCTGTACCCCGTCCGGGCCATGTGGAATCGCTGTCAGTGCGCCGAAGCTCACGATACAGAAGGTCGAAGGGCCAGCGCCATAGGCACGGTGTGCACTGTCGATAAAGTCGGCCACTTCAGTTGAGGTGATTCCCTCCCGTAAAATGCGTGCAGCACGCCTTTGTACATCCAGAGTGATTGATTTAGCGCTCTGCATCAGTGCAATTTCATGCGCGGACTTATGCATACGGCATTCGGCGGTAATCACCATGCCATTGATCAGCGCTTGATCCGGCAGCGCCTGGCGCAAGGCGTCGGCCACAAAGAAAGGCGTGCTTTCGTCGATGGCCAGCGGGCCACGGTCGCAGCCCAGATCCTTGAGCCACTGTCTGACCAGCAGCGCGGGATTTTCTTCTTCCTGCCACAAGCGAATGGCAGCCTGTTCGCCCAGCGTTTCACGTAGCTTGGATTCTTCAAATGCCGGTGTAACAAATACGACTTGAGCGTCTGGGGTCAGGATGGCTGCCGTCAGGCGCTCACTTGGGTACCAACGCAGGCCGGTAAAATAATACAGACTGGTACCGGCTGGCAGTAGCAGCGCGGCGATGCCTCGTTCGCGCATCAGCCTTGCTGCTTTGTTGACGCGGTCTTGGAATTCTTGCGGCGTAATGGGCTGCACTTGCGACAGTACAGGCTGTAATGGCATACCTGCGCGGATGTCGGCTAATTCGATGGCAGCACTGGAGCCGCCAATTTGTGAGGATGTCATGGTGGTGTCGGGAGCAAAAAAAACTTGAATTCGGCACAGCTTACCTGTGACTCATCAACTTGTCTTGCCGTGTTTTCCACTCTGTGCCGTGGAAATCCGCACAGCAGCGCAGGACGTACACTTACTCGCGTATCGCTTCTATGCTGAAGCGCAGTGTGATGTCATCGCTGACGAAAGGTACATAACGGCCTAAATCATAATCACTGCGTTTGACGGTCGCCTCGCCATTGGCCCCGCAAGCCTGTTTCAGATATAACAGCATGAAGCGGCAATGAAAATGGCTGATCTGTAAAGTCACGGGCCGGGTAATGCCCTTGATGCTTAACTGTCCTTCGACCTGACGTAATTGTTCGCCATCAAACAGTAATTTGTCGGATTGAAAACGGATAACCGGGAAGCTGACCACGTCAAAAAAACTGGCTGAACGTAAAGTCTTATCGAACAAGTCTGAGCCGGTATTCACGGAGGTCGCGTCTATACTCAGGTCGATACTGCCGCTTTTGGTGCTGCCATCCTGGCTGACATCAATTTGTATGTTGCCACTGTTTTTATCAAAGCGCCCGCTTTGGCGCGATAAGCCCCAGTGCAGATACTCGAAACTGGAATACGTGTGTTCACTGTCGACGCGATAACGATCCGCTGCAAGCAGTGACGTACTGGCAGTGGCCAGCATTGTCACCAGTGGTAACTGCCATAAGCTAACAAGTGAGCGCCACATCCCGGCCTCCATCCCAATCAGTTTGCATCCCCTGAATGACGGCCGGGAGCTTGTGCGGCACGCGTATCAGGCTATCAGGGTTTGATAAATTTGAGCGTCATACGGTCACTTTCACCGATAGACTCATAGTTTGCGCGGTTCTTATCTTTGTTGGCATAGGTCGGTGGCAATGCCCATACGCCGCCTTCGTGATCGGCTTTGTCCTTAGGGTTGGCATTGATCTCGGAACTGCCAGCCAGCTTGAAGCCAGCGCGTTCTGCCAACCTTATCACATAACTCTGGTGTACATAGCCGTTGCTGGCTTTCTCATCCTGAGTGCGGGCTTCTGGCAAACGGTGCTCAACAATACCGAACACGCCGCCAGATTTCAGACTAAGGTAAGCGCTGTTAAAAATTTCCTGCACATTTGCTTCGCCAGCCGGTATCCAGTTATGGATGTTACGGAATGTCAGTACCATGTCCACGCTGCCAGGCGCGGCGTAGCTGATCTTCTTCGGTGGTTCAAAGATGCCGGTGCTGACCTGATCATAGATAGCCGGATTGGCATCCAGTTTCTGACGCAGGCGCGCATACGCACGCTTGCTGTATTCATTGTCCGAGGCCGGATCATTGGCGGCTGCGATCAGCTTGCCATTTTGACGCAGATAAGGTGCCAGGATTTCGGTGTACCAGCCACCGCCGGGCGACAATTCAACCACCGTCATGTCGGGACGGATACCGAAGAATTCCAGGGTTTCCAGCGGATGGCGGGCCGGGTCGCGCGCGACATTGGCCGGGTTGCGGTGGCTGGCGCTGATAGCGGCCTGCAAAGCCTGATCGGCATGGGCTGACAGGCTGAGTGTTTGCAATCCAATGCCGAGCAGGGCGGCGCTGAGGAAGAGTTTATGCATGGAAGTCTCCGGTGGGCTGAGTGCCCGTCTGACCGTATTTGTGCACAACAGTTCCCGGTTACGCCCGCGTTGCTACTCAGGGCGCTGACACCACAATATCTTTTTTCATTACTGCGAGTCTGGCCAGCAGCCGGTTTTGGGTAGGAAAAGGGATTTGATTTTTGTGCATCGCCGCCTGTAAATCCTCGACCAGTGCGTTGAAAGCCGCGCTTTTGATACCCAGTTGCGCATGCACCGTCAGCATATCGTCGCCGCTGTATTGGCAAGGACCATCGCTGACGACGCAGAGCTGCTCTTTTAGCAGTTCAGCCAGCCGCTTCATATTGGTTTCTTTGAATTGTGGGCTAATGCGTGCATCTTGCTGAATTTCGACGATGAGCTGATCAACCACGCGTGCAATGCCAGGGCTGCCACCCAGCGCCTGATACAGGTTGTCGGCTTGGGCTTGCGCAGACGCGCTGAGTGTGAAACTCAGGGCACTCAGGCTAGTGATAAAAAAACGAAACATAGGTGATCCACTTACTGAAGAATTTAGTTAGCGAGTTGTAGGGACAGATACCAGCCCTGTTGATTGCGAGGGTTGAATACCGTGATATCGCCCAGACTGACATAGGCCAGTGTCAGTGACCATTGCTTATTCGGGAAGTAAGCCAGGAACACATCTTTGGCGGCTTTCTCACGATCAATCACCAGATTCGAAGGACGCTGCCGGTATTCGGCACCCGCTACCCAGTGTGGGCTCAGCAAATAAGCGACTGAGACTTCAGGCAATATCTGATAGCTTTGCGATTGCGGCCCGCCAAACCCCAGCAAGCCTAGCTGATTGCTTTTGCTCAGGCGCAGGGTGCCGTTGAGTAAGAGATTATTGGCTAACAGCAGCTTGCTCGCAGAGACATAGTAATCCACCCCCTTGCTGTCAGTCGCACCCAGCTGGGTCACGGAGGTGACGCTTAAGGCAGACAGGCCTTCGACAGCCCGCGTCTGTTTGAACATCGCGCCGACCGCCAGCTGCGGTCGCCAGGTATCCTGATCGGCAATCAGATCGCCACTGAGTTTGAGCTTGATGCCCACGATATCCTGGCTGAGTCTGAGCTGATCGAGTGGTGCTTCACTGCCGGTGAATTCCTGCCTGGCCAGTGAGACTTCCAGCTTATCGTGCCAGCCCAGCGCGACGCCGCTGCTGCGCAGGCGGTAATCACGTGTACTCAGCTGTGTCACAAAGGCTGTGACACCTGCACTGTCTTCGCTGCCATAGCCAGCGATTACGGCCCAGGGCACCAAACCCCCACCGGCCGCACCTTCTGCCTGGCTCACCCCGGCAGTCGCGAGTAATTTGCCGCGATCGGAGGGGGGTAAATCCAGCGCATGCGCCATGTGGATCAGCCCTATGCTGAGCAAGCTTGCCGTACTCAACTTTAAAAATTGCAGTGTACTCATCGTTATCATCGTCATTAACGCGTCATTCCCATCGTTTAATCTTAGTTTATTTTCGGAAATGATGCTTTTTGTATGGTTTTTCGTCGCATTTTGTTGCATCTGCCGCATAAAGAAGAAAAAAGATGTGAAATCCAGATTTTTACTGTCTTTGCGGCAACACTCCATAGTATGCTTAGCGATTTGTGTGAATTTGTAACAAAGTCGGTTGTTGCCGGACTACTCTGGTCACTTGCAGAAACGAGACAGAGTGCGCATGATAGGGGTTATGCGGAGCTTCGGTGATCCACAGGTAAAAGAAATAACGAAAACAAGTACGTCACACCTTAGTCGCTATCCATTCTTTATGAGTCGCTCCTCTTTACGCCGCGAGTTAGTTATTCCTATTACGGTGCTGGTCATCAGTGTATCCGCAGCGATTGCCTGGGTATCGATGAAGGCGGGTACGGATGCGGTCTACACACTGACGCAGAGGGTGTTGGTGGATATGGTCAACCGCATCAATGTCGCGTCGGAAAAACATCTGGATGGCGCCTTGATTGCCCTGGAATCGGTTGCGCCGAGTTCGGCCCGGGTGCCCAAAGAGCATGACTTTTCGGTTGATCTGCATGTGCTGGAAGATAAGTTCTGGACCGCCAGCGGTTTATTCATGGATGTGAATAATTATGTGTATTTCGGTGGAAAGGATGGCCGTTTTGTTGGGGTTTATCGTATATCCCGCAGTGAAGTGCAGTTGTTTTTACGTGAACCGGACTCCGATCACCGAGATGTCTACCGCGTGACTGCAATAGGTGACCGTTCTGTCAAAATCCGTCAGGACCAGTTTGATCCACGCAAACGTCCCTGGTATCAGGCTGCGATGAATTCGGAAGCGCCGGTCTGGTCCAAAATTTACAATAACTTTTCTTTTCATTATCCGACCATTACGCTGGCTAAATCGGTATTTCAGAAAAATCATGAATTTGCCGGGGTGGTCGCGACAGACGTGACGCTCAAAGAGTTGTCGAGTTTTCTGAGTCGCCTGGAAATTAGTAAAAACAGCGTGGCGTATATCGTCGATGCGGATGGTTACATCGTGGCGACTTCCGGCAAAGAGTTGCCGGAACGCGTGGTGAATGGCCTGCCCGAGCGTATGCGTGCGTCGGATATGAAAACCAGTCTGATCAGCGAAACCTTTAAAAAAATCGGGAGCCGGGCTCTCTCCCAGCAGGAAACCCTGTCGCTGGAACTGGAGCAGGGGACAGTGGATGTGGCGGTATCGCCGCTTGGCAATAAGCAGGGACTTAACTGGCAAACAGTGGTTGCCGTGCCGCGTGCAGATTTCATGAACACCATTAATCAGGGCTTTTTTCAGAGTGTAGTGATCGCGATTGCCTGTATTATTTTTGCACTGACCATTGGTCTGACTATTGTCGAGCGCGTGATCCGGGATATCCGCAAGCTGACTGCGGCGGCCGAAAAATTTGGTAATGGTGAACCGATGCCGAAAATGGATATCCGTCGTACCGATGAAATCGGAATACTGGCGGAAACGTTCAGTGAAATGGAGAACAAGCTACGTTTTGATAAGCTGACCCAGGTTGCCAACCGTGAATCGTTGTTTGCACAAATTACCCATATCCAGCGCATGGCAGAGGAGAATCCTGAGCAGATTCAGGGCTACACCCTGCTCTTTGTTGATCTGGACCGCTTCAAATTCGTGAACGACAATTACGGTCACGACGCGGGTGATAAGGTGCTGGTGATTACTGCCGCCAGATTGCGCGCTGCAGTACGTGACACCGACGATGTGGCACGTTATGGCGGCGATGAATTCGTTTTGCTGATCAGGGATTTACGGCATGCAGGCGATATTCACCACCTGGTTGATAAAATTTCTTCCGTGGTGGAAGAGCCGATTGCGCTCGAAAACGCGATGGTAGATGTCGGCGCCTCTATAGGCTGGGCCAGCTATCCGGAAGATGGTGACGATTATATGCGACTCATCAAAATTGCTGACAGTCGCATGTATAACCGTAAGCGCGACCGCAAATTGCAACGTGTGAATCGTGCATAATTTGTGCTGAATCGATCAGCTATATTCAGGTGCCGGAGGTCGGTAACTGTGCCGCACGCTGTTCCCAATCCTGTTTCCAGACGGTTAACTGACTCGCTGGCATAGGTTTGCTCAGGAAATAGCCTTGTACCTGATCACAGCCTAACTCTCTGAGTAACTGCATCACCTGCTGGTTTTCTACTCCTTCTGCGACCACCCGCAATTGCATATTGTGGGCCAGATCGATGGTGGATTTGACGATGCGGCTGTCAGCATTGTCCTTATCCATTTTCAATACAAAAGACTTATCAATTTTCAACTCGTTGACTGGTAACTGCTTCAGGTAGGCTAGTGAAGAGTAGCCGGTACCAAAGTCATCAATTGACAAATCCATGCCCATCGCATGCAGATTATCCAGCGTCTGATGGGCGCGCACAGGATCATCCATAATCGCACTCTCAGTAATTTCCAGACAAAACTGTGAGGTCGCCAGCGCATACTGATCGAGTATGGCAGCAAATTTTTGCGGTAAATCCTGATCCATTAAATCCATGGTAGAGATATTGACCGACATTTTCAGTACGAGGTCCTGTGCCTGCCACAGTTTCAGGGTTTGCGCCGCCTGGTCCATGATCCAGTGCGTCAGGCTGCGGATAAAGCCGGATTGTTCGGCGAACGGGATGAACTGGTCCGGGAATACCATGCCGCGTTCAGGATGGACCCAGCGCACCAGCGCCTCTACCCCGATCAGCCGGTAGTCATGCAGACTGACTTTAGGCTGCACCCACAGCTGAAACTGATTTCGCTCCAGTGCTGCGCGCATATCGGATAACAGTGACAGGTTTTTTTGACTGGATTTGTCGATTTCAGGCGAGTAGGTGACTGCGCCCTGACGCGCACGTTTTGCCGCATACATCGCGACTTCAACCCGGCTCATCAGACTGGCTGCATCGCTGGCATGGGCTGGATAGGCTGCGATCCCTATGCCGGCACCAATATCCACGTTCTGATCATCAATCGCAATCGGGCGCTCAAACGACTGCGCAATTGCACGCGCAGTCTGTTGCGCATCATCCAGTGTACTGGCAGGCAGCAGTACGGCGAATTCATCACCGCCGAGCCGGGCCGGTTTGGGCTTACCAGCGCCTAGCTGCTGGCTCAGACGTTGCGCGACTTCGGTCAGCAGCCGGTCACCAAAATCATGTCCCATCAAATCGTTGACATATTTAAAACGGTCCAGATCGAGCATCAGCACATGCACCGTATCGCCACGGGCAGCTGCTGCAAGCAGTGCATCATTGAGCATCGATGTAAATAGCGCGCGATTGGGCAAATGCGTGAGCGTATCCCAGTAAGCCAGCCGGCTGATTTCTTTTTCGCGGGTGGCAATCGCATCGCGCATATGGCTGAAACTCTTGGCCAGATCACCAATTTCATCGCTGCGCCGTATCGCAATATCACCCTGATAGTTACCCGTAGCAAAACGCTTGGCCGTATCCGACAATTGACGTAAAGGGTTGGTGATACGGCGGGCAGTAACGGCGCTGATGATGATCGCCAGCAGGGTAGCTACGATACTCAGTATTAGCAGATTCCGTTGCAGCAGTTTATACGGTGCCACCGTACGGCTGAACGATAACTGCAATACCGCGACAGTATGCTGGCCTTCGCTGGCATTCATATCGACCAGTTGTGAACTGTATTCATCCTGATCGATTTGCATCGTCGTGATCCGTTTATTCGACGGCAGCTCACGTGGCAGCGCTGCAATCAGTTGTCTGGCCTGGGTTTCGGTCAGGCTGGTGCTTTGCATTTGCCATGCGCCGCCTTTGACTGCACTGACGATACTGACCTCGAGTGGCGACAGTTCATGCATTTCTTTGACCAGCACCTGATCGACCGGCACCGCCAGCGCGACCCAGCTGATTGCCACCGGTGCCAGTATCGGCACCATCACCAACTGATAAGGGCGGCCATTCAGACTCACGATGTTTGCTGCCCCCCCTTTATTGCTGGCAGTATTCATTAACTGCTGTACCCGATCCTGCATACCATGCGCCAGCGTATCGCTGCTGGCAGCGATGATTTTTCCATCCAGTCCGACCAGCATAGTCAGATCCGCATTGATACGTTCGCCGTGATTCAGCAGCGCAGATACGATGGTCTGGGTGTCGTTACTGCTGATGGCGTCGCGCAAGGCATAATCCTTAGATACGATGGTGGCAGCCTGCACCAGATTCTGTGCATTTTTTTCTATGATACGCTGGAAGAAATTTTCATTGGTATGCAGCTCTTTGTTCAACGTCTGGCGCGCATTTTTATCTATCGCCTGATCAATAAAGCCGTAGGCAACCAGTTGCAGTAACAGCAGCAGGCTGATGAAGAGCGCAATAATTCTTGCTTGCAGGCTGTGAAAACGCATAAATTCTCTCGTGGTTGAACTACTGGCTGGGGTCAGGGTTTGCTTAGTCGAACTTGCCATTCAGCCTGACTTGATACGGTGCACCCTCTGCCTCCGCCTGCCAGCTTTGTTGTAGGCCTTCCGAGCCGGGTGCCATTTTGTAATGCCAGACCTTCAGCGTGTATTTGCCACTGGGCATATTCGCTAATGTGGCTAAGCCTTTAGCATCTGTTTTAGCGAAATACGGGGTGTTTACCACCTGCACATATGCGATCATCTGATCATGGATATTGCAACCAATGACCACGGTACCCGGTGTGTCGAACACCACGGGATTGCTGGGTTTGCCTGAATACAGCTTCAGTTCAAAACGCTTCGCGGCGGAAAAGGAATACGCATGGTGCTTGACCGTATCATTGTTGGGGAAGCTGACCGCGCTGCCGACCGGAATCACGCTGACCAAAGGCAGAAATTTGCGGTCTTTTTGCTCTATGGAGTAGTTGCCGGCTTTTACCGGCTGATTGCCATTGACTGCTTCTGCGCTGACGACGGCGTTTTCCACAGCTTTCCCTTCGCTGTCGAGAATTTGTACTACTCTGTTGGCATGGGCCGTTTGCATGCCAGCCATCAGCAGCAGGCCAGTCAAGACGGGTGTAAAGCAGGATGCGAAACCTAAGCGTGGCAATAACATGGTGATGTCTTTCGTGACTAAGCTGACGAGTATTGACAGTAGCGCTGCTGGCGGAAACCATCGTTGTTGCTATATTGCATCGGATTTAAGCTGTGTAGCGGTGCAATACCGGAATAGAAAATGTAATATGAAAACAATTTTAGCTTAAGTTTTCCGCACGCACTGCAGGAATGTCAGCATGAACTCATTTATCAAGCATCTGGTGGAAATTACTGGTCATCGCGACCATGATCTGCTCAATATTTCCGTCGCCAGTTCGCTGCGCGAATTGCTGGCTGCTGAACAGGCAACCGTATTCGAAGTAGTCAGTATGGGTGGGCATACCGTAATGCGCCCTAAAATACGCATCACAGCACAAAGCACGGATGTGCTGGAACAGGTGACGGACGCGGATGACCTGCTTCCTGAGCAAATCAGCGACTTATGGCAGGGACTGGGGCAAAAGCTGAGCATCATCCGTCTCGTCGAGGATGGGCATGAGATGTTGTGGCTGCCGATCTGGATCAATGACAAACTGCATACTTGCCTGCAGCTCAGCCATCCTCAGCAAGCCGAAGAGCCAGTCATGGAAGTCGTCAATGGCATGCTGATTGTGTACCGGAATTTTCAGAATCTGTTGGATTACAGCGAAAGAGATTCACTGACCGGACTGCTTAACCGCAAGACTTTCGATGACAGTTTTTCCAAGGTCTTGCGCACCAACTTAAGGGAAATGAAGCCCTTGGAAGTCATGCCTGATTCGCAACCGTCTTTGGCTAAGCCAGAAACCGAAAGGCGCGAGCAGGACGCGGAAAAATTCAACTGGCTTGCAGTGCTCGATATTGACCATTTTAAGCGGATTAACGATCAGTTTGGCCATCTATACGGCGATGAGGTATTGATACTGATCGCCAACTTGCTACGTAATTCTTTCAGGCCGAATGATCGCTTATTCCGCTTCGGTGGTGAGGAGTTCGTGATTTTGCTGCGTTCCGTCACTAAGCAGGACGCTGATCAGATTTTCGACCGCTTCCGTCAGACGGTAGGAAATTATCATTTTCCGCAGGTGGGTACCGTCACAGTCAGCATAGGCTATGCCAAAATCGACTTATTTGAACCCGCGGTCGCCATTGTCGGGCGTGCGGATCAGGCACTGTACTACGCCAAAATGAATGGTCGGAATCGCAGCTGTTTTTACGACAGCCTGGTTGTCAGCGGTGACTTACAGCAGGAACAGGCCAACGACATTGCCGAATTCTTTTGAATCCGGCGTCGGCGCCGATCCTTATTATTTGACCGGACGGCGTGCGGTGGTCAGCATCACCACACTGCCCAGGATAATCGCCATCGCCAGCATGGCTTTACCCGATAAATGTTCGCCACCGAATGCCACCCCGAGCGCTACCGCGATGACGGGATTGACATAGGCATAGCTGGCCGCCAGTCCGGCCGGTACTTTGGACAACAGATACATATACGCAGTAAACGCGATCAGCGAACCCGCCACCACCAGATAAGCCCAGGCGCTGAAGGCTTGCACGGTCAGCGGGCCTGTCATTTTTTCACCGCTGAGCAGGCTCACAATAAACAAAAAAGCACCACCGACCAGCATTTCGCTGGCAAAGCCCATACCACCTTTGGCCATCTTCAGTTTTTTTTGCGACAGGATAGAACCTACGTCCCAGCTCAGTATTGCACCCAGTAACAGAAAAATGCCGGCGGGCTGGGCCGCAAAACCATGGTCCGAAGCCAGCAATACTGCACCTAGAAAGCCAGAGAGTATGCCCAGCCATTCACGCCGGCGTGGCCAGTCACCAAACAGACCGGACAAACCCGACAGTATCATGGGCGAGCATGCAATAAACACGGCAGTCAGGCCAGACGACACATATTGCTGGGCACAGGCCGTCAGACCGGTGCCACCGCCCAGCATCAGGATGCCGACGATGCCGCCATCGCGCCATTCACGCAGTGTAGGTTGCGGCGCTTTGCGCCACAGCTGCCATAAATACAGCAGACCACCCGCGACCAGAAAGCGCGTGCCTATCATCATGAACGGAGGAAAAGCAGTCAACGCGACCTGAATCGCAAAATAGGTTGAACCCCAGACGATATAGACCGTCAGCAGGGCAGTCAGAACTGATTTTGGTAAGTGACGCATACGTGCTTTCTTGAATTAATCACGATATTTTATGCTGCCAGGTGATGGTTTTAAATGGATGTTCTAAGGGAAATCAGCTACATTTCTTTTAAATTGACTGAAATATCCGGGTTTTTCCATGAAAATAGAATTAGATCTGATGGATGCCAGAATTCTCGAGATTCTGCAGGAAGATGCACGTGTCACGCTGGCTGAAATCGGACGCCGCATTCATCTGAGTCAGCCTGCCGTCGCGGAACGGATACGTCGTATGGAAACGGCCCAGGTCATCACTGGCTACCATGCACGGGTCAATCCCGAAGCTTTGGGTTATGGCATCACCGCCTTTGTGCGTATCGCCAGCCGCTCCAGCGACGTGTCGGTGCCGCACATCGCGGCCCAGGTGCCGGAAGTGGTGGAATGTCATGCCATTACCGGTGAGGATTGTGTGATCGTCAAAGTGGTGGCACCGTCAGTCCGTGAACTGGAGCGTGTAATCGCGTCGCTGGCGCGCGGCGGTGTGACCTCGACGTCGCTGATTCTGTCGTCGTCGATAGAACGGCGCGCCATCAAACCCGTGGAGTAGCGATGGAACTGCGCCAGTTACGCTATTTTGTCGCGATTGTGGATCATGGCTCACTGTCCCGTGCGGCGCGCGTGCTGCATATCGTGCAGCCGGCGCTGACGCAGCAAATCCAGTCGCTGGAAGAAGAATTGGGTGCCATGCTGCTGCACCGCTCGGCACAGGGTATGCAGGCGACCGATGCCGGTAAGCTGTTTTACGAACATGCTCAGGCTATTCTGAAACAGGTCAGCGATGCCAGAACTGCGGTGGCACAATCGACCGACCGGCCACGTGGTACGGTGGCACTCGGCATTCCGCAAAGTGCGTCCGGTGCGCTGGCTTTTCCTTTGCTCAAAGCGGTACGCGAGACTTATCCCGACATCCATTTTCAACTGACCGAAGAATTAACCGGCAACCTGACTGAGCAGTTACGTTCAGGACGGCTGAATCTGGCAATACTGTTCGATGATGGGCAGCTCAGCGGCTTTCATAGCCGCCCGCTGGTTCTTGAAGAGATGATGTATATCACGCGTAGCGGTTCGCAATTTGCCTCGCGCCGTAAAAGTATTAAGCTGGAACAGGTATTGCAGGTGCCGCTGATTTTACCCAGCCTGCAGCATGGTGTGCGCCCGCTGATTGAGCAAGTAGTGCGTGAACATGGGCGGCAGATCAGTCAGGTGATCGATATTACCTCGATTGCGATTTTAAAGTCGGCGCTGATGGCCGATATGGGCGCCACTATCTTGCCAGTGTCGCCGATGCTGGCAGAAATTCAGCGCGGTGAAATGCAGGCCTTGCCGGTCAGCGATGCGCAACTGTCGCGTACGGTCAGCCTGTGTGCATCTAAAAATATACCACTCACCAATGCCGCTATGGCAGTGGAAAAACTGGTCATAGATGTCAGTCGTGAGCTGTGCCAAAGCGGTGTCTGGCTAGGTACGCGGCTCCCCGCTGAGGCGCATTGAGTCTGGTACTGAATCGGCGCAAATGGGTCGCTAAGTTGGGGACAAGGTGTCTGTCTTTCTTGCCTGCAGACGCCAGACACAGGCCGGCGGCAGATTGCGCCAGATCCGGCTCACGCGCTGCCATTGCAAGCCGTCTGCATCGTTCAGTGCGAATGGCGGTGTCAGTCCATAGCTGAACTGAATGACAGCGCCGCCTCGCTGAACAAAGCGGATATAGGTACTGCTCAGCAGGCGTGCCTGCGCCGCTGGTAAAGACTTAAACGGTAAGGACGAAACCAGCAGGCTGCTGTCCGGATCGGGTGCTGCCTGCGGCAGAAAATGTTCTATGCGTTCGCGCCGTATATCCAGTTGCGGGAATTTTTTTCTGAGTACCTGAACGAGTTCAGGTGCACATTCGATGACTTGCAGACGTTCGCTGCCAAAGCGGGTCAGCAGGGCAAGTGTCAGCGCACCGCTGCCTGCGCCGACTTCGATGACCCTCCCGCTTGCGCCGCAGGCTACGGCAGCTTGCGCCATGGACTGCGCCAGATAGCGCGACGACGGCCACAGCGCGCCGACTTCGGCTGGTGCCGCCAGCAAGGCGCGCAAAAAACTCAGTGTGGTATTCATTCCGCGGTGGTCAGCGTCGCCAGTGCCTGCGCCAGATCGGCCTGTAAATCGGCCACATGCTCAATACCGACGGAAATTCTGAGTAAGTCTGAAGTCACGCCTTTTTCCACGCGTATCGCTTGCGGGATCGCCGCATGCGTCATCGACCACGGGTGATTGATCAGGCTTTCCACGCCACCCAGACTTTCCGCCAGGGTGAAAATCTTTAAGGCCTGTACAAAACGGCGCAAACCCGCTTCATCGGTATCGAGGCGTATAGAAATCACGCCGCTCTGACCTTGCGGTAACAGGCGTTGGGCTAAGGCATATTGCGGATGGGATGGCAGACCGGGGTAGATCACTGCACGGATGCCAGCTTGCGTTTCCAGCCACTGCGCCAGGCTCAGTGCGTTGCTGCTATGCCTTTGCATACGGATTGCGAGTGTGCGCAATCCGCGTAATGCCAGGAAGCTGTCAAACGGCGACAGCACGGCGCCGACTGCATTTTGTAACCAGCGCAATTTGTCTGCCAGTGCCTGTTCCTTCACGATCAGCGCACCTCCTATCACATCGGAGTGACCATTCAGGTATTTGGTCAGGGAATGCAGCACGATATCGGCGCCCCATTTCAAGGGCTGCAGTAAATACGGTGTGACAAAGGTGGCGTCTACCAGGGTCAGTGCGCCGGCCTCTTTAGCGATGGCAGAAATCGCAGCGATGTCCGGAAATTTCAGCAGCGGATTCGTTGGTACTTCCAGCCATACCAAACGGGTAGCCGGAGTGATGGCTGCCTTTAATCCATCCAGATCATCGGGTGATACATAGCGCACTTTGAGGCCGGCACTGCGGCCTTTGACTTGTTCAAACAAGCGCCAGGCGCCACCGTATAAGTCATCAACCGCAACTATTTCACTGCCAGCTTCCAGCAATTCCAACACGGTGCTCATTGCACCCAGACCGGAGGCAAACGCAAACCCTGCGCTGCCGCCTTCCAGTTCAGCCAGGGCTTTTTCCAGTGCCTGACGGCTGGGATTGCCACTGCGCCCATATTCAAAACCGCTGTGTTCGCCCGGCGCTTGCTGGGCATAGGTGGAACTCAGATAAATCGGCGGCATTACTGCACCGGTGGCATCGGGTTGATAGCCAGCGTGTACGCTTAAAGTATCGGGATGGGTCATAGCTGTCGTCCTTATGTGTCAGGGCTGACGCAGAACTGCCCCAGCGGCGTGATGGCGGCTTGTCGTACGAATGTACGGCCTGCATCTGCCTTGCCGGGACAATGTTGCGTCAATCCGTTAGTGTTGCTGCCAGTAGTTGATGAGGTCAGTTTGTGTGATCAGTCCGAGGAAATTCCCCTGTTCGATCACGGGGGCCACCTTGTTGTCGGCAAAAATACCGATCACGCGTTCCAGTGTGTCCTGTGGTGCCAGGGTGACCAGGTCGGTGCTCATCACACTGCGTACCGGCAGTTTGAAATTCTCTTTGTTATCTCTGACTGCGTTTAAGATGTCCCACTCGTCGATCAGTCCGGCCAGTGCTGCTTCGCCCTCGATGACCGGTAGTTGTGACACATCATGGCGGCGCATTTTTTGATAGGCATCGGCCAGGCTGTCTTCCTGTCTGGCGAATACCGTCGCACCTTTATGATGTGGACGTGTAATCAGATCGGATAAATTGTCGCGTTGTGGTTCTCGCAGCAGGCCTTGATCGACCAGCCAGTTATCATTGAATTGTTTGGATAAGTACTTGTTGCCGCTGTCGCAGATAAAGGTCAGCACCCGTTTCGGTGTGGTCTGGGCACGGCAATAGCGCAACGCCGCAGCCACCAGTGTGCCACTGGAAGAACCTGCCAGGATACCTTCTTTTTCCAGCAGCGCACGTGCGGTAAACAGGCTCTCCTGATCGCTGATGCGATACGCTTTTTTGACCATCGCAAAGTTCGCAAGCGGCGGAATAAAATCCTCGCCTATGCCTTCCACGCGCCAACTGCCAGCCTGTCCAAAGTGACCAGTCTCTACATAATCTGCCAGGATAGAGCCTTGCGGATCAGCCAGTACAAACTCCATTTGTGGTGCGGTATCCGCAAAGTAGGCACTGAGACCGGACAAGGTACCGCTGGAGCCTACGCCTACCGCGATCGCATCCAGTTGCTGATCCATCTGTTGCCAGATTTCTGGTCCCGTGCTGAGCGTATGCGCAAGTGGATTGGCCGGATTATTGAACTGATCGATGTAATACGCGCCCGGTGTTTCGCTTGCGATGCGCAGTGCCAGATCCTGATAATACAGTGGGTGACCCTTGTTCACATCGGAACGCGTCAAAATCACTTCGGCACCCATGGCTTTGAGTTGCTGAATTTTTTCTGTGCTCATTTTATCGGGCACGATCAGTTTGATACGGTAGCCTTTACGGACCGCTACCAGTGCCAGACCCAGACCGGTATTGCCAGCAGTGGCCTCGATGATGGTGCCGCCCGCACGCAGCTGACCGCTGCGCTCGGCTGCTTCTATCATCGTCAATGCGATCCTGTCTTTGATCGATCCACCCGGATTCTGGCTTTCCAGTTTGACGTATAGCTCACAGGGGCCGGTATCGATATTTTGCAAGCGCACTACAGGCGTATTACCGATTAAAGCTAAAACGGGATCAGTCGAATTCATTGCATACCACTTCACAAAGTTAAACGCCAAATGGCGACAGGAAAGCGGCAAATCTTAGCAGTGACAAGTTGACTATGATAAGGAATAAATTCTTACATCTAAGTTCGGAAAACGTATAAAACCGGCCGCATATTTCAAAGGCGGTCTTGCTGGTGCTTACATCGGGAGGGGATGATGGCGTGCGCTGCAGGTGCGGAAGAGCGCCTGCCGGAGTCGCGCTAAGCCAGCAGGCATGCGCATTTCCGGCGGGTGGTGTGATTCTCAGTGACAGTGTAGATTATCGGTCCGCGGACTGCTGGCGGTGTAGTGCAGACAGCCCGATCAGGGCCGGATAGGCTTCGGTGATCACGTAGACCGGGATCGCAGCCAGGTAGTCACGGAAGCGCCCCTTGTCTTCGAAACGTGCGCGAAAACCGGACTGCAGTAAATAGTCGCCCAGCCGTGGAACAATACCACCACCGATGTAAATGCCAGCACGTGCACCCAGTGTCACTGCCAGATTCGCAGCCATCGTGCCCAGCATCTCGCAGAAGGTGGAGAGTACCTCGCTGCAAATCGCACATTCGCGTTGCAAGCCGCGTTGCAGAATGTCGGGGGCTTCCAATGGTGCGACAGCAGCCTGCAGGAGTTCAGCCAGCGCACGATAAATCAGCACCAGACCGGGACCGGATAACAGGCGTTCTGCGGACACGTGCGGGAACTCGCGCCAGGCAAACTCCAGAATCGCGACTTCTTTTGCATTGGCTGGCGTAAAGCTCGCATGGCCACCTTCGCTGTGCAGCGGCAGCCAGCGCTCGCCCGCAGGAATCAGACCGGATACGCCGAGTCCTGTGCCTGCTCCTAACAGCCCGATTGCGCTGCCAGCCAAAGCCTGATGACCACCCACCTGAAAATATTGATGTGGCTGCAAATGCGGTAAAGACAGCGCGAGTGCGGTGAAATCATTGACCACATCGAGCCGCTCCAAGCCGAACTGATGGCGGGTTGCACTGATAGAAAACTCCCAGTGATGATTCGTCATGCGGACCTGATCACCATGGATAGGATTGGCAATCGCGATCCCGGCATGACGCAGCTGATGCGCCCCCGCTGCCAGACTGGCCGCATCGTGCAAATAGCTGTGCAATGCGTCTTCCAGGCTGGGATAGGCGGCGCAAGGCAGTACCTTGACTGCCTGCAGTTCGCCATGTGCAGTTTCTATCGCAAAGCGTGCATTGGTGCCGCCTATATCGGCCAGCAGCAAGGGGTAGGACGGTGTATCAGTTTTGGGTTGAGCTTGAGTAGGCGCTTGGGTATGAGCCTGGGTATGAGCGATCATTGCTGACATCGTAAACTCCGCTTACTTCAGGCTTTGTTCTGATACCGGATCGAAGAACACGGCTTTCGACAAATCAAAAGCCAGACGCATAGGCTGACCCGGCATGGCAGCAGCACGCGGATGGGTGCGGCAGGTCAGGCGGGTGGCATTAAAGCTGGAAAACACCAGCGTATCCGGACCGGTCGGTTCGGTCAGATCGACGATGCAGTCGACTTCGGTAGGATGATGCGCATCGCTATGTTCGGCTCGTCTGGCGCTGGCAGCATCGGTCACATGTTCAGGCCGTATACCGAGTACGATCTCGCCATTGACTGGGGACAAACGCTGGATCGCGGCTGCCTGTGTGGCCGGTATCGGTAACAGCGTGGAGCGCCCCTGATGTTCAAGCACAAAATGCAGTTGCTGCTGTTCCTGCTGCACTTTGCCACGGATGAAATTCATCGACGGTGAACCGATAAAGCCTGCGACAAACATATTCGCAGGGCGGTCGTAAATATCCTGCGGGCTGCCAAACTGCTGCACCACGCCATCGCGCATCACCGCGATTTTGTCACCCAGGGTCATCGCTTCAACTTGGTCATGCGTGACATATACGGTGGTGGTTTTCAGACGCTGATGCATGAGTTTGATTTCAGCCCGCATTTCGACGCGCAATTTAGCATCCAGATTAGACAAAGGCTCGTCGAACAGGAACAGCGAAGGATTACGTGCAATCGCACGTCCCATCGCGACCCGCTGGCGCTGGCCACCGGATAAATGCGCCGGTTTGCGATCCAGTAAATGGGTGATCTGTAAAGTCTCAGCGACCCGGTCTACGATTTTCTTTTGTTCTGCGACGGCGACCCGGCGTATGCCTAAGCCGAAAGAGATATTTTCACGTACCGTCATGGTCGGATATAAGGCATAGGATTGAAACACCATGGCGATATCACGCGACTTGGGCGGTACGTCATTGACGCAGCGATCACCGATGTAAATACCGCCTTCGGATACTGTTTCCAGTCCGGCGATCATATTCAGTAAGGTGGATTTGCCGCAGCCGGAACCGCCGACCAGGATCAGGAACTGACCATCTTCGATATCGAGATTAATCCCTTTCAAAATCTCCGCACCGTTCGGATACACCTTGCGTACATCACGGATAGATAAGCTTGCCATAAATTGAGTCTCCTTCAGATCTTGCTTTGTTTATTTAATCTGCATCGCATTCGCTTGGCAGATCAGCCTTTGACCGCACCGGCAGTCAGGCCGCGTACAAAATATTTTCCGGCCAGCAGATACAGGCCCAGCGTGGGCAGTGCGGCAATGATGGCGGCCGCCATATTCACGTTGTATTCCGTCACGCCGGTTGAGGTATTGACCAGGTTATTCAGTGCTACCGTGACGGGTTGTGCATCGGTGCCGCCAAACACCACGCCGAACAGGAAGTCATTCCAGATCTGGGTGAATTGCCAGATAAAGCAAACCATGAAAATCGGTAGCGATAAAGGCAGAATCACACTGCGGTAAATCCGGAAAAAACCTGCGCCATCGATACGCGCCGCTTTCACCAGTTCATCCGGTACGCTCACGTAGTAATTGCGGAAGAACAGCGTAGTAAATGCGACGCCGTACACGATATGCACCAATACCAGACCTGCGGTAGTGTTCGATAAACCGGCCAGTCCAAGCAGCCGCGCCATCGGCAGAATCACCACCTGAAACGGGATGAAGCAGCCCACCATCAGCGCGGTGAACACGATTTCCGAGCCACGGAATTTCCAGTGCGCGAGTACGTAGCCATTGACGGAGCCGATCAGGGTAGAGATCAGCACCGCAGGCACAGCCATCTTGACCGAGTTCCAGAAGTAAGGCGCCAATCCCTCGCAGCTGACGCCGGTGCAGGCGCCACTCCAGGCTTTTTGCCAGGCTTGCAGATTGAGCTGGGCTGGTAAGTCGAGCAGATTGCCCGCGCGGATTTCGTCCAGGGTTTTGACCGAGGTGGTCAGCATCACATACAGCGGTGCCAGGTAATACAAAGCACACAGGATCAACAACAGATAAATGAACAGACGGCCAATACGGCCTTGGGAATCAGCGCGCACGGCCAGCCTCCTTGGTTTCCAGATAAATCAGCGGTACCAGTACCGCCAGTACTGTCATCAGCATCATCATGGCCGACGCCGCGCCCAGACCCAGTTGTCCGCGTGTGAAAGAAAACTGATACATGAAAATCGCAGGCACATCCGAGGAAGTACCGGGACCTCCCGCAGTCAGTGCCATCACCAGATCGAAACTCTTGATCGCAATATGGCTAAGTACCAGTAAGACACTAAAGAACACAGGACGCAGTGCCGGTATCACGATCTTACGGTAGATGGTAGGCAGACTGGCGCCATCGACCATGGCAGCTTTAATGATGCTGTCATCCACGCCGCGCAAACCGGCGAGAAACAAGGCCATCACAAAGCCTGAAGATTGCCAGACACCGGCGATGACCACGGTGTAAATCGCCATATCAGAATCCACCAGCCAGTCCATAGAAAACTGGGTATAGCCCCAGTCATGCAGCATTTTTTCCAGACCGAGTCCGGGATTCAAGATCCATTTCCAGGCCGCGCCGGTGACGATAAAAGACAGCGCCATCGGATACAGATAGATGGCGCGCAGTGCGCCTTCAATGCGGATTTTTTGATCCAGAAACACTGCCAGCAATAAGCCGGTGATCAGGCAAATCAGGATAAATAAGCCGCCGAAAATACCCAGATTGGCTGCAGATACCCACCAGCGATCAAGATCAAACAGGGCGTTGTATTGCTCCAGACCGGCGAAGCTGTAATTCGGCATCAGCCGGGATTCTGTCAGCGACAGATAAGCCGTGAAAGCGATGAAGCCATACACAAACAGCAATGACGCAAATACGGTGGGGGATAACACCAGTCTGGGTAACCAGCGGTCACCCAGATGTGCCAGCCGTCGCGTGAGCGGCAGACTGACTGGGGATGAAGCAGGGGAAGACGAAAGGCTGACCGACATACTCAAATTCTCCGGGACTGTAGCGGCACAGCTGCGTCCGCCATGCATGGCAAACGCAGATGCAGATGCAGATGATATGCCGCTACCTGAACTGATGGTTGCTGCTGTCCTGTACCTTTGACTTTGCACGGGGCAGCAGCGGGACCTGCTTATTTGGCTTATTTTGCTTTCGCAGCTTTGACCAGCGCCGATGCGGCTGCCTGAGAAGTCATTGTGGAGTTCATAAAGCGCGCCACCACGTCCTGAATTGCGCCGGCTTTGGCGGAGTCTATCGCCATACCATGCGCGAAGCTTGGTACCAGGCCGCCAGATTTGCTGGTCGCATCCATGTCATCCATGGATTTCAGTGCGCAGCTGTCAAACTTGGCACGCGATACACCGGCTCGGGCTGGGATAGAACCTTTGTTCAGGTTGAAGACTTCCTGAAATTCCGGGCTCATCACCGCATTCGCCAGCGTCTGCTGGGCTTTTTGCTGATCTGCGCCTTTGACATTGAACATCGCCAGCGAATCGATATTGAACGTGAAGGCTTTTTCCGTGCCCGGTGCAGGCAGACAGAGATAATCTTTGCCCGGCTGTTTACCTGCTGCGCTGAATTCACCCTTAGCCCAGTCACCCATGAACTGCATACCGGCTTTGCCATTGATGACCATGGCCGTTGCCAGATTCCAGTCGCGACCAGCTGCATCTTTATCGATATAGGTTTTGATTTTGGCCAGGGTATCGAAGGCTTTAATCATAGTCGGGCTGTTGAGGCTGGCGGGATCGAGTTGTACCAGTGCTTTCTGATAGAACGCAGCACCGCCCACACCTAACACCACCGATTCAAACACGGTTGCATCTTGCCAAGGCTGGCCGCCATGGGCGACCGCAATCAGGCCGGCTTTTTTGATTTTGTCAGCGGCGACAAAGAATTCCTCGAAATTGCTTGGCGCGGTGGCACCGGCTTTTTTCAGTACTTCAGGATTCACCCACAGCCAGTTGACGCGATGCACGTTGACAGGTACTGCCACATAATGACCTTGGTACTTCATGACGTTAGACACGACTTTAGGCAAGCTGGCATCCCATTTGCCTTCGTTTGCAGCGACGTCGATATTAGCCAGCACACCTTCTTTGCCCCATTCCTGTATTGATGGGCCTTTGATCTGCGCTGCGGTTGGCGCGCTGCCCGCAATCACACGCGCCTTGAGCGCCGTCATCGCATTTTCACCACCACCACCGGCCACAGCGAAGTCTTTCCAGCTCACGCCTTTGGCTTCCATCAGTTTTTTTAATTCTGCTGCCGATTTGGCTTCGCCACCGGATGTCCAGTAGTGCAGCACTTCGACTTCTGCGGCCATGCCGGACAGTGGGATAGCCAGCAGGCTGGCAGCAGCCAGGGTGGCTTGTACGATTTGTTTGAGTTTCATGAATTTATCTCCGGATGGGCGCATCCTGTGTGGATGAAGGTATACGCCTCTGTATGCAAGTGGCGCCAGCCTGGTGGCGCCGGGATCAGATTTCGGTTCTTAACAGCCTTGTTTCACTGCTTTAGAACCAGGTTTCCAGCTGGATACCAACCGAGGTGCCGCTGGTGTTATTGCCATACACCGGGCCGGAGTTATTGCTGGCGTTGACTGCAGCCGTCGCTGCATTATTCCATTTGCCATACGTGACAAACGCGCGCAGCTCAGGACGTGACCAGTAGCTTTCGCCCATGGTGATGGTCGGTGCAATAGTCAGTTTGGTCAGACGCAGGGCTTCACCACCGTTGGCCTGGGTCACACGGCTGGTACCGAGTTCGGCCTGCAGTTTCAGATTTTGTGTAAAGGCATAGACCGGACGCGCACCTAAGGTCGTCCAGGTTGAAGAACCACCTGCATTTGATTTGTCACGCTGCATCAGCGCCACGAATTCCATGCTGAACTGACGGGTAGGCTGTATCACCAGATCATTGAAAATACGCAGACGCGTGACATCCGAACCCAGCAGGGTGCTGCCTGAGCTGCCGATACGGTCGCAGCAAGGGCCGCCCACGCCGGTGCCGGGACCCACGCCATATTGAATACCGACGGTATTGTTGCCGCCGAATACTTTATCCTGCTTGTGGAATACCGATAATTGCCAGCCATTGTGGCGGTCTGTTCCTTGCGCACTGATCAGCGATAAGGCCGCATCGATCGTGCCATCCTGATTCACCGGCAAACCTTCGTAAGTCAGGTTTTGACGCAATGCTGCGTCGCTGCTCAGCTGTTTGCCGGATTTTGCATCAAACACATTGCTGTCATTGTCTTTAAAAATCGCGTAGCTGAATTTGCCCGGCCCCAGACCGATTTTGTCGAAGCCACCACCGGTACCGTTCAGATTGATGTATTGCAGGTCCAGCATGTGAATATCGGGACGGAAGTAGTAACGCTTACCGATCCAGGCCACACCGCCATTCAGGAAGTCCAGACCTTTGGCTTCGACATAGGCTTTGGCGATTTCCGGTTTGGCATTGCCGAAGTCAGAGCCATTTTTATACGCATCCAGCCACACAGTGCCGACAAAGCTCACACCATTGGCGGACTTTGCGAGTTCTTTGGTATAGCCGCCTTCAAAGTAGCTGTCGCATTCATTGCCAAGGCGATACTTCATGGTATTGCCGCCGAGGTCGAAGCAACTTTGCGGGCCTTTTTCTGAACTGCTGCCGACGCCGGCACGCAAATAACCGTGGAATTCACCTTCTGCTTCGCTGGCCTGTGCCATACCTGCGCTCAGGGCGAGCGCGACCAACGCGGACATACCGCGCAGTTTGCTGTATTTCATGTTGTCTCCGTCTTTTTGATCTAAGTGTTTTATGGGGTGCGACAACAAAAGCCAGCATGTGGAATGTAGGGGTAGAGAGGACTCATGCTGGTTTTTGTTGCGGCAGGCAGACATTATCAGCGCGGTCAATGTGATACCAGTGAACTGTGGCGTAATCCGGGGTGATAGGCTAAGTATTTGATTTATATGGAAAATATTAAATACTTTCAATTCGTGTGCTTACATAACTTTACAAAGTGGACTGAGCACTGTCGCAGTGCTTCATCAGAAAACACTGACTGACAAGGGGGAAATCGCGTTAATTCCCGTAGTAATGCTTTGCAAGACAGGCTCACACTTCTTTACAAAGACCTATGCTTTTTTACCTCGGTAAGCTGGCTGGTTTGCGCTATAGTCTGTGCCGAGACAAAGAAGGATCCGAACGGTGCAAACAGAACAACAAGATTTCTTGCCCGCGGAGGAAGGTACACGCATGCTGCGGTTCAGGCCCAGCCACTGGCGCCGTCTGTTCATGCCGTGTCTGCTGGCAGTCAGCTGCACGGCAGCACAGGCGCAGTCCGTGCAGGTTCTGCATTGGTGGAAATCCCTCAGCGAGCAACAGGCAGTCAATCTCCTGACCACAAAGCTGGCGCAGGATAATCTGCAATGGCGCGATGGCCTGGTACCCAGTGGCTCCGGCGTCGGTGCCAGTATCGTACTCAAGAGCCGCATCCTGGCTGGCAATGCACCCGAGGCCGCACAACTGAATGGCGTGCTGGTGTCCGAATGGGCGGAGTTGGGTCTGCTGCTGGAGATAGACAGCGTGGCACAGTCTGGTAAATGGGAAAAAAACCTGTTCCCTAAAGTCTGGAATCTGATCCAGGTAAAAAATCATGTAGTGGCTGCACCGCTTGGTATACACCGCATCAATACCCTGTTTTATAACAAAAAAATCTTCAGCAAACTGGAACTGGAACCGCCTTCCAGCTGGGACGAATTTGATCAGGTGGTACGTAAGCTGCAGCAGGCTGGCATCACACCACTCGCGCAAAGCAGCGAGATATGGCAAGTGGCAACGCTGTTTGAAACGGTGCTGCTGTCGGTCTCCAGTCCGGCTTTTTATCAGGATATCTTCGTGCGCAAACAACCATCAGCATTGATGGATGCGCGCTTTGCACAGGCATTGAAGCGTCTGCGTCTGTTGAAAAAAGCCATGCCAAATCCTGTGCCTGACAAACTGTGGATGGATTTGAGCCGCCAGCTGGCTGATGGACAGGCAGCCATGCTGATCATGGGGGACTGGGTCAAGGGCGAACTCAATGCATTGGGTCAGGCCACTGACGTGGGCTTTTCCTGCGTGGCCGTACCAGGTACTGCGGCCTACCATATCTATGATGTGGATACCCTGGTGATGCTGGCCAAAGACAATAGCAAACGCAGTGCGCAGGAAAAGCTGGCGCAATGGGTGGTCTCACCAGCTCTGCAACAGGAATACAATCAGGTAAAAGGGTCGATACCGGTGTTGAAAAATCCCGAGCTGGGTAAGATGGACAGTTGCGCCAGAAATGCCTGGAAAGTATTTTCCGGCGGCGCTGCGGTGCAGGTACCCAGTTTTGCACACCGCATGGCGACCGATGAAATTTCCAGAGATGCGATGATGAATGAAATCCATCGCTTCTTCATGGATGATCAGATGACAGTGGGAGAAGCACAGAAGCGCCTCGCAACCATGGTGCGTGCCCTCCCAAAAAATAAAGCAGGAAATGATGCGCAAGATATTAATCGTTGATGATGACCAGAAAACCCGCAGTTTGCTGAAAACCTATCTGGAAAAAAATCAGTATGAAGTCAAACTGGCCCATAACGGCGAGTCATTTCTGACTGAATTTCAGCGCTATAGTGAAGAATTATCGCTGGTGATACTGGATGTGATGCTGCCTGACACCGATGGCTTTGCACTGTGCAAAACAGTGCGCCAGAAGTCGAATATTCCTATCATCATGCTGACTGCCAGTTCGGACGACACAGACCGTATCGTCGGGCTGGAGCTGGGGGCCGACGATTACATCGCCAAGCCCTACAACCCACGCGAATTGCTGGCGCGTATTAAAGCGATACACCGCAGGGTCGGCTCAGAAACTGCTGGGGCGCCGCGTTTTTACCGCTTTGCCGGTTTCACCATGGATACCGTCGAACGTTCTGTGGTGGATGCAGAGGGGGAACTGATCGCGCTGACCGGTATGGATTTTCAGTTGTTGAAGTATTTCGTGGAACATCCGGGCGATATTCTGGACCGCAATGTACTCAGCGAAGAAACGCGTGGCCGCGATGCCGGGCCACTGGATCGTTCGCTCGACGTGCAGATCAGCCGGCTGCGCCTGCGTTTGCATGATGATGGAAAACAGCCGCAATTAATCAAAACCGTACGCGGTGCTGGCTATGTATTCTCGGCCGATGTCAGTTCAGGCAGCGCTGCATGAACACGCCTGGCAGTCAGGACAGTTTCGCTGTACGTTGTCAGCGCAGACTGACGCGCTGGGTGCCGCAATCCTTACTGGGGCGCCTGAGTCTGGTGATGCTGGCCGGCGTGATGCTGGTGCAGTTTGCCGGGAACGCGATTTGGGCAGCGCAAATGCGCAGCGAAGCGCGTACTGAAGTGCGTACTGCAGCCGAGCATCTGGGGCATAGCGCCGCCAGCAGTCTGCGCTATTTCCTCAGTTTGCCGGTCAATTATCGTGGTCTGGTGATACAACAATTCCGCGAAATGGGGGGCACCCGATTTTTTGCCAATCTGACTGATGGCCCAGTCAGCATGACAGCGTTTGCGGATGAGGAATTATCGATACTGGCGCTGCAGCAGGTACGCAAAGTCATACAGCAGGAATTGCCAGCGATTCGTCAGTTGCAGGTCAGCTTTGCCTGGCCGCAGGATGTACGTTTTTCTCAGGATGGAACCGGTATCAGTGATGTGCCGGATAAATGGGTGGAGCATATTCTGGTCACCCGGCCCAAGCCCGCACCGGTGATGGTGATACAAGCAGAACTGGAGCCCGGCAACTGGCTATATCTGGCAACCTTGATGCCGAATCCCTATTTTTTGAATGGCAGTGATCCGTTTTCCGGTGACCGGGTACTGCTGCAAGTGCTGACTTTACTGGCGGTATTTGTGTTATCGCTGCTGGTCGTACGCTGGATTACCCGTCCGCTGGCCGCTTTGTCCTCGGCGGCGGATGCGTTTGGTCAGGGCGACAGCGTGCCCGCGTTGCCGGATACCGGCAGTAAGGAATTCCTGAACACAGCACGTGCGTTTGGGCTGATGCGTGAGCGCATACAACGCTATATCGAAGACCGCGAACGTTTATTCGTCTCCATTTCGCATGATTTACGCACGCCGATTATGCGTTTGAAATTACGGGCAGAGTTACTTGATGACGAAGCGACGCGCAGTGAATTCCACGATGATCTGGATGAGCTCGATATGATGGTCAAAGGTGCGCTGCAATGCGTAAAAGACAGTGATATCCATGAAAATCCGACCGCGATACGACTCGATGCTTTGATCGGTCGCATGGTCAGGGATGTGAAGCTGGGTGGTCATGCGATTGCATTTGAAGCCAGCGGTATCGAAGTGGTGGCCAAGCCACTTGCGCTTAAACGTGCGATCAGCAATCTGCTCAATAATGCGCTGCATTATGGCAGCCAGGTCAGTATCACGGTCAGTCAAAGCGCTGCCTATGTGGAAATTGCGATTCGTGATCATGGCCCCGGCGTGCCTGAACAGGCACTGGCTACCTTGTTTGATCCCTATGTCAGATTGGAACATGGCCGCCAAAGCAACCAATCCGGCATGGGTCTGGGGCTGGGAATTGCACGCGATATCGTACAGGCGCATCAGGGGGAGTTGATTTTGCAAAATGCAGCGGGCGGAGGTTTGCTGGCCTGCATACGCCTGCCAGCCAGCGCGGCACCTGATACGCAGGCCTAGTCGGGTCACAGGCTGAACGCCGGGACGACACGCTTTGCATCTTGATCACCGCTTGCAAATGCTGAATTTGTCAGCATCGATACTGGGCTATCAAAAAAAATGATAGCCCTATTCAAATTCTGTATTTTCTTTGTTTGCGCTGCTGCCCTACACTGTTCTTACAGCAGATTTCAAAGGAAGTCGTGAAAGCGCTGCAGCGAACATTTCGAAAGCTTTCTTTGAACTCTTTAGAATCTGGACGACAGAAAATACTGTAAAAATTTTAATTAATTTGACAGTACACGCACGATGGCTGCACTGGCTATCGAGTTTTGTCCCGGATTCGAATAAAATGGCTGCTATCTCAGCCAACGCAACTAACCTGTACCCGATACCTCGCTACAGGTGATGAACAAATTTGTGTCTTACCGGACGCTCTGCATGTTCTTTGCGATCAAAAATCACAAATTTTGGAGCCACTATGTCATCCGACACCACGATGGGGTCTGCTGGACTTTCGTCCGCCTCAGGCGCAAGCCCGTCCGCCGCAACAGTATCTACCCAATCCGCAGCTACAATTAATCCTGCCGTCACACCGGTGTTGCACGATGTGCAGCTCGATGATAAATACACATCCAATAGTGGAACAATTTTCCTCTCAGGCATACAGGCCTTAGTCCGTCTGCCGATGATACAACGCCAGCGCGATCTGGCTGCAGGACTGAATACAGCCGGTTTTATTTCCGGTTACCGCGGTTCCCCGCTCGGTGGTCTCGATGAGACTTTGTGGAAAACCAAAAATTTATTAGAACAAAATCACGTACAGTTCGTACCGGGTGTGAATGAAGACCTGGCTGCAACTGCGGTTTGGGGCACCCAGACCGTCGATCTGATCGGCCCGGCTAAATACGATGGCGTGTTTTCTATGTGGTATGGTAAAGGCCCGGGCGTGGATCGTTGCGGCGATGTGTTCAAACACATGAACCATGCCGGTACCGCTAAACATGGCGGCGTCTTGCTGGTGGCCGGTGATGACCATGGCGCCTATTCGTCCACGCTGCCGCATCAGTCTGACCATATTTTTTCTGCCTGCATGATTCCTATGCTGTATCCCTGTAATGTACAGGAATACCTGGATCTGGGCTTACATGCCTGGGCCATGTCGCGTTTTTCCGGCTGCGCCGTAGGCTTTAAGGCACTGGCCGATACGGTGGAATCCACCGCCTCGGTCGATGCGGATCCTTTCCGTTTGCAGATACAGATACCGCAGGATTTTGTGATGCCGGAAGGCGGTCTCAACACCCGTTTATCGCTCGATACACTGGGCATACAGGCGCGTAAGCAGGAAGCGCTGATGCAGGATTACAAGATCTATGCGGCCCTGGCCTATGCGCGCGCCAACAAGCTCAATCACACCACCATCGACAGCCCGAATGCCAAGCTGGGCATCGTCGCCTCCGGTAAATCTTATCTGGATGTGCTGGAAGCGCTGGAAGAACTGGGCATCGATGAACAATTCGCCGCTGACATTGGTATCCGCCTGTATAAGGTGGCGATGCCGTGGCCGCTGGAACCGGATGGCATACGCGAATTCGCGCAAGGTCTGGATGAAATTCTGGTGGTGGAAGAAAAACGCCAGATGGTGGAATACCAGCTCAAAGAACAATTGTACAACTGGCGCGACGATGTGCGTCCGCGCGTGATTGGTAAGTTCGATGAAAAAGGCGAATGGGTACATCCGCGTGGCGAGTGGTTGCTGACGTCGAAGGCAGATTTTTCTGTGGCACAGATTGCGCGTGTGATTTCTTCACGGATTGCGCGCTTCCACACCAGCGACCTGATCAAGGCGCGCCTGGCCTTCCTCGAAGCGAAGGACGTGGTGCTGACCAAGCAGGTCAATACTCCGGCCCGTCCGGCTTACTATTGCTCGGGCTGTCCGCACAATACCTCGACCAAGGTACCGGAAGGCAGTCTGGCGCTGGCCGGTATCGGTTGCCATGTGATGGCGACCGCGATTTATCCTGAACACAATAAGCTCACCACCCACATGGGTGGTGAGGGCGCACCGTGGATAGGTCAGGCGGCCTTTTCTAAATTGCCGCATGTGTTTCAGAACCTGGGTGACGGTACTTATTTCCATTCCGGTTATCTGGCCATACGCGCGGCGGCGGCGGCCAAAGTGAATATCACTTACAAGATTTTGTATAACGATGCGGTTGCGATGACCGGTGGCCAGCCCGTCGATGGCACTATTACGGTGCCTATGATGGCACAGCAAATGGCAGCTGAAGGCGTCAAGCGCATCGCCTTGGTGACGGAAGATTTGTCGCGCTACAGCGATCGTTCCCAATTGCCGGAAATGGTCACCCTGCATGACCGTAAAGACATGGATGTAGTACAGCGCGAATTGCGTGAAATCCAAGGCTGCAGCGTACTGATTTACGATCAGACCTGTGCCGCGGAAAAACGTCGTCGCCGCAAAAAAGGCGAATTTCCTGACCCGAATCAGCGTCTGTTCATTAACGAAGCAGTATGCGAAGGCTGTGGCGATTGCGGCGTGCAATCCAACTGTACTTCGCTGATGCCGCTGGAAACAGAATTCGGCCGCAAGCGCGTGATCGACCAGTCTTCCTGCAATAAAGATTATTCCTGCGTCAAAGGCTTCTGCCCCAGCTTTGTCACGGTAGAAGGCGGCAAGCTGCGCAAATCAAAAACCGGCACCGCGAAGAATGATGATTTCGGTGCTTTGCCTGAACCACAACTGCCAGCCTGCAGCAGTGCTTACAACATCCTGCTCAATGGGATTGGCGGTACCGGTGTGATCACGGTTGGTGCCTTGCTCGGTATGGCAGCGCATCTGGAAGGTAAGGGCGCGTCGGTGCTGGATATGACCGGTATGTCGCAGAAAAACGGCTCGGTGACTTCGCATATCCGTATCATCGAACAGGGTAGTAAACTGCGTGCGCAACGTATCGCAACCGGTGAAGCGGATCTGATCCTTGGGTGCGACATCCTGACCGCTGGTGCGCATGATGCGATTTCCAAAATGCGGGCCGGCCGTACCCGTGCGGTGGTGAATACCCATGAACAGCCTACCGGTGCATTTGCCAAAAATGCAGACTGGCAGTTCCCGCTGGAGTCAGTCGAACATCTGATCAGCGAATCGGTAAGCGGCAAGGTTGATTTCATCAATGCGACCCGTCTGGCCACCGCGCTGATGGGTGACTCGATTGCAACCAATTTGTTCATGCTGGGTTTCGCTTATCAAAAAGGGGCGATCCCGGTATCGGAAGCTGCACTGATGCGTGCTATAGAACTCAATGGCGTTGCGATAGAGTCCAATAAAAAAGCCTTCCTCTGGGGGCGTCGTGCTGCTGTTGATCTGGTGCGGGTCGAAGCGGTTGCCTTCCCGGCACAGAAGGTCGTGCTGCAAATGCCGCAGAGCCTGGACAGCCTGATCAAACGTCGTGTGGATTTCCTGACAGCCTATCAAAACGCAGACTATGCCGCGCAATACAGCGAGCTGGTGCAGCGCGCGCGCAATGCCGAAAGCGCACTCGGCAAGGGCAATGCCTTCAGCATGGCCGTAGCGCGTTATTACTTCAAACTTTTGGCTTATAAAGATGAGTATGAGGTCGCCCGTCTGTACACCAATGGCGAATTCAGCGACAAAATCAAGCAACAGTTTGAAGGCGATTTCAGTCTGCAATTCCATCTCGCTCCACCTTTACTGGCCAAGAAAAACGCGCAGGGTCATCTGGTTAAGGCGAAGTATGGCTCCTGGGTGTGGCAGGCATTTAAGCTGCTGGCAGGCCTGAAAGGCTTGCGCGGTACCGCCCTTGATGTGTTTGGCTACACCGCTGAACGACGTGCTGAGCGTGCCTTGATCAAGGATTACCAGGAAATGATCGCTGGCCTGATCGGTCGCTTATCGGCAGAGAATCTGGAGCAGGCGGTGGCGCTGGCCAGTCTGCCCGAGAAAATCCGCGGCTTTGGTCATGTGAAGGAAAAAGCCATGCAAAATTACTATGCCGAGCAGGCGCGCCTGCAAGTCAAGGCTAAAGTGGTGGAATTGCATCGCGTGGCCTGATCCGGGCTTCACTTTGCCAGATAGACTGAGTATCGATGCGCCTTTCCGGCGGATTTATGCCGCAAAGGCGCATCAAAGCTCAGCCTTCTGATTTCACTTATACACAGAGCGGCTCACCGAGCAAAGGCGGACGAAAATGCGTAAGCAGAACCCATCGCCTCCTTTTAATTTCATATTGACGTTAACGTTAACGTCATATAACTTAGCTGCATAATTCAGCAGCAAGTTGTCAGTGCAAGAGGGTCAGTGCACACTCACCCCATGCACTGACAGCTTGCCCAACTACCGTTGAGGATGACATGACAGACCTGTCCGTAGCCCAAAACCTGACCGAATACAAACCTGCGAATAAAGTGCGCTTTGTCACTGCCGCTTCCCTGTTCGATGGCCATGATGCCTCGATCAATATCATGCGCCGCATTCTGATGGCGAATGGTGCCGAAGTGATCCATCTGGGCCATAACCGCTCAGTCGAAGAGATCGTCACTGCCGCCTTACAGGAAGATGCGCAGGGTATCGCGATCTCCAGTTATCAGGGTGGTCACGTCGAGTATTTTAAATACATGATAGACCTGCTCAAACAACGAGGTGGTGCTCACATCAAGGTGTTTGGCGGTGGTGGTGGCGTGATCGTGCCGGATGAAATCGCCGATTTGCATGCGTATGGCGTGACCCGCATTTTCAGCCCGGAAGACGGCCAGCGCATGGGCCTGGTCGGCATGATACTGTCCATGATACAAGCCTGCGACATCGACTTGTCCGGCTATGCACCGGCCAGCCTGCAAGTGCTGCAGGAAGGTGAAATCGTCGACAAACACAGGCCGCTGGCGCAGCTGATTACTGCACTCGAAAATGACCAGGTCAAACCGGAATTACGTGTGGCGCTGCATCAGGCCGCAGAACAGACGCGGGTACCGGCATTCGGTATCACCGGCACCGGCGGCGCCGGTAAATCCTCGCTGACGGACGAATTAATCCGCCGTATCCGTCTGGATCAGGATGACCAGCTGAATATCGCACTGATTTCTATCGACCCTTCGCGCCGCAAATCTGGCGGCGCCTTGCTGGGTGACCGCATCCGTATGAATGCGATCAATCCCTGGGCTGGTCAGCACCGCGTGTTTATGCGCTCGCTGGCGACGCGTGAAGCCGGTTCAGAAATTTCTCAGGCTTTGCCAGACGTGATTGCGGCCTGCAAAGTGGCTGGCTTTGATCTGGTGATCGTGGAAACTTCGGGTATCGGTCAGGGCGATGCAGCCATCGTGCCACATGTGGACGTGTCCATGTATGTGATGACGCCGGAATTTGGTGCTGCATCGCAGCTCGAAAAAATCGATATGCTGGACTTCGCCGATTTTGTCGCGATCAATAAATTCGACCGCAAAGGTGCACAGGATGCCTTGCGCGACGTAGCCAAACAATACCAGCGTAACCGCGAACTGTGGAGCAAAAAGCCAGACGATATGCCTGTGTATGGCACCCAGGCTTCGCGTTTCAATGATGATGGCGTGACCGCCTTGTATCAGGGTATATTGCCAGCACTCACCAGCCGCGGTTTGAAAACGCAGCCCGGCAAACTGGCTGCAGTAGAAGTACGCTATTCCAGTGCCAAAAACGTGATTGTGCCGCCGGCGCGTGCACGCTACCTGGCGGAAATCGCTGACACCGTACGCGGCTACCACAAAACCACCCGCACCCAAGTCAGCTTTGCACGCGAACGCCAGCAATTGCAGGAAACCAAACGCATGCTGAGCAAGGCCGGTAAAGGCGATTCTCTGAATAGCATCGACGAGTTGATCACCGAGCGTGACAACCATTTGTCTGCTGAATCGAAAAAACTGATCAGCATGTGGCCAGATATGCAGCAAGCCTACTCCGGCGACGAATATGTCGTCAAAATCCGCGACAAGGAAATCCGTACCCGCTTAACCTATCAGTCTTTGTCGGGTACGACGATTCGTAAAGTATCGCTGCCACGCTTTGCCGATCACGGTGAAATCCTGCGCTGGCTGATGCTGGAAAATGTACCTGGTTCTTTCCCTTACACTGCGGGTGTATTTGCATTCAAACGCGAAGGTGAAGACCCAACCCGTATGTTCGCGGGTGAGGGCGATCCTTACCGGACTAATCGTCGCTTTAAACTGGTATCACAAGGCATGGATGCCAAACGTCTGTCGACCGCGTTTGACTCGGTCACGCTGTATGGCGCGGATCCGGCGCTGCGTCCTGATATCTACGGAAAAATCGGTAACTCCGGCGTTTCCGTTGCGACGCTGGATGATATGAAGGTGCTTTATGATGGTTTCGATCTGTGCGATCCGGCGACTTCTGTGTCCATGACCATCAATGGCCCGGCACCGACTATTCTGGCTTTCTTCATGAATACCGCGATCGATCAGCAAATGGATAAGTTCCGTGCTGATAATAAGCGCGAACCGACTGCTGACGAAGCGGCCAAAATCCGCACCTGGGTCTTGATGAATGTACGCGGCACGGTACAGGCTGACATTCTGAAAGAAGATCAGGGTCAGAATACCTGTATCTTCTCGACTGAATTTTCACTCAAAGTGATGGGCGATATTCAGGAATACTTCGTGCACCATCAGGTACGTAATTTCTACTCGGTCTCGATTTCCGGTTACCACATCGCTGAAGCCGGTGCCAATCCGATTTCCCAGCTGGCATTCACGCTGTCAAATGGCTTCACCTTTGTCGAAGCCTATCTCGCACGTGGCATGCACATCGATGATTTCGCCGCGAATCTGTCCTTCTTCTTCAGCAATGGCATGGACCCCGAATATACCGTGCTGGGCCGGGTGGCGCGCCGTATCTGGGCGGTGGCAATGCGTGATAAATACGGTGCCAATGAACGCAGCCAGAAGCTGAAATACCATATCCAGACTTCGGGCCGCAGTCTGCATGCGCAGGAAATCGACTTCAACGATATCCGTACCACGCTGCAAGCCTTGATCGCGATTTACGATAACTGTAACAGCCTGCATACCAATGCCTATGATGAAGCGATCACCACACCAACGGATGAATCAGTCCGTCGCGCACTGGCGATACAGCTGATCATCAACCGTGAATGGGGTCTCGCGAAAAACGAAAACCCGATACAAGGCAGCTTCATCATCGAAGAACTGACGGATATGGTGGAAGAAGCCGTGTTGCAGGAGTTCGAACGTATCGCCGAACGTGGCGGCGTGCTGGGTGCGATGGAAACTGGCTATCAGCGCGGTAAGATACAGGAAGAGTCTATGCATTATGAGCACCTGAAGCATGATGGCACCCTGCCTATCATCGGCGTGAACACCTTCCGTAATCCTAAGACCGGTGAAACACCGCAAAAGATAGAACTGGCACGGTCGACGGAAGAAGAAAAACAGTCGCAATTGACGCGTCTGGCGGAATTCCATCAACGCCACGCCGCAGTCGCACCGCAAGCGCTGGCTGCTTTACAGCAAGCCGCAATCGACAATGAAAACGTGTTTGCCCGTCTGATGGATGCCGCCCGTGTCTGTTCGCTGGGTCAGATCACGACCGCCTTGTTTGAAGTCGGTGGCCAGTATCGTCGCAATATGTGATTTTGCGGTGTAGTACTCAGTCCTGTATGTGCAGGACTGAGCGTCAGCCCGATAAAAAGCTGATGCGACTGATATGGCAGCGCACATCAATGTAAATCAGAACAACGTACAAAAATCCCGGATCTGTGCCGGGATTTTTTTATGGATACATGCATACTGTGCCTAGTTCTCAACGAATAAAAACAGGAGCAGGAATACGATGGCTAGTCGTCCTATGCAGACTTATCAAGGCAGTTGTCACTGTGGCGCGGTGCGTTTTCAGATAGAGACGGATTTTCCAGAAATGACGATGTGCGATTGCTCGATTTGTCGCCGAAAAAATGCGCTGATGGTGAAAGTGCACGAAAGTCAGTTTGACCTGATCGCGGGTGCGGAGGCGCTGACTGAGTATCAATTTCATACCCATACTGCCCGTCATTTCTTTTGTAAAGTCTGCGGCATTTATCCCTTCCACCGCAAACGCGTCACGCCCGATCATCTGGGTATCAATGTCTTCTGCCTGGAGGGATTTGATCCTGAAGGTATCCCGGTTCGTCAGGCGCTGGGTAATGCGATGATGTGATCTATGTGAATGACTGAGAGGCTGGATTTTATTTGCCTTTTTTACCCATGATGGAATCAGGCGGTGCTCGCTTCAATTTCCGTGACTAAGCTGTCTCAGTCACCATACATGAAATCAGGATATCTGTAACGACTGAAAAAAATACCTGAAGAAAATTGATGGTGACCTGCTGTTGAGGATCATGATTCGCCGACAGCGACTTTTTGTTTTCGCCTGATCTATAACGATGAGAAAGTCGTCGATAAGAACACTCTATGAAGCGCAGCAGTCATGGTACGACACCGTCTATTTCATGCAGTTCAAAGACGTGTTTCTTGGTGATTTGCATTGTCGTTATTCCGCCAAATTTGGCTTTAACCCCAAAGATGCAAAAATAACGCACTTCCGTTATACCCCGTCGGGCGAACTGGAGGAGCTGACTTCATTGAGTAATGCGGAAATATATGCTGATTCAATTAAGCATCAGGTCGAATTTATGAGAATATTCCGCGATGGAACGATGGAAAAAACCTGATTCAGCTTAGGGCCTGTTAACATTTAAATTGCGGAAATTGAATGTTAACAGGCCCTAGTTACGCAGGAAAGGCGAGATCATGTCAGAAATACTGTATGCATATGAGCAATTGGTACTGAATTTTGCGGATGATCCGCAAGTCGTTGCGGGGCAAATGTTTGGGAAAGCTTGCCTGAAAGTAGCTGGCAAAGCTTTCCTCGCCCAACACAAGGAAACCATTGTGTTCAAGTTACGAGGCGAAAGTCACGCCAGGGCATTGGCGCTGACTGGTGCCGTATTGTGGGATCCATCGGGCAAGGGACGCCCTATGAAGGAATGGGTCGCTGTTCCTTATTCCGGCAGGCAGGTATTTGCAAGCCTGGCGACCGCATCTTATGAGTATGTGGCTGCTTGATGTCCGCGCTGCTGTATCATTCTGTGCGTAGCATCTGTCCCGATTTTGAGATAAATAAAGGTATTTTGCATGTCATCTCCGGTATTGATTTTCCCTGGTTACGCCAATTCTGGCCCCGACCATTGGCAATCTTTGTGGCAGTCTGCCTATCCGCAGTGTCAGCGCATCACGATCCAAGACTGGATGCGGCCGCAACGCGAGGTATGGGTGGCTGCACTTGAAAGGGAAGTGGCGCGCCTGGGTCCCGATGTGCTGATTGCAGCGCATAGCATGGGCAGCCTGACGGTCGCGCACTGGGCGGCGCAGACCAGCTTGCGTATCCGTGGCGCTTTGCTGGTGGCTGTGCCTGATCCGCAGGGCGCTGCGTTTCCTGCCACGGCCAGCGGGTATGAAGACTTACCCAGTCTGACTTTGCCTTTTCCTGCACATATCATCGCCAGCCAGGATGATCCGTATGCCAGCATGACTTTTTCACAGCAGTGCGCGCAGCGCTGGGGCTGTGCGCTGACCGATCTGGGACAGGCTGGTCACATCAATGCCGAGAGTGGTCTGGCAGACTGGCCGCAAGGCTGGCAAACCCTGCAGACGCTGTCGCAGCCCTGATGTTGCAAGGGAACACAGCCACTGTCAGACTTGGCTGTTCCTTGACGCACGGCAAGGTATATACTGCATCGAATGAACTCAACGCTGAGTAGACCGATTAATTGCAGGGAGACCGTATGACCACCGTATTTGTCAGCTCCACACCGTTTGATCTCGCCGTGCATCGCAAACGTTTGAGTGAGGAATTCACGCGAGAGGCCGCCGCTTATTTTGGGGCGACCCTGACTTCGGCTTTGCCGGAAACCCCGATCGAAGACCGTTTACGCCTGGTGCGTAGTGCGAAGGCGTATATCGGTGTATTTGGCATGGTATTTGGTGATGTCGATGCCAGTACCGGAAAATCTTTGATACAGCTGGAATATCTGGAAGCACAGTTGTATTGCATACCGACGCTGATTTATCTGATCGATGAAGATGAACATCCTATTTTGCCTAAAAATGTGGATACCGGTATCGCCGCGCAATGGCTGGCTGATTTCAAGGCGCAGTTGAGTCAGTCGCATGACGTACGTTTTTTTGATTCCCCCGATGATCTGGTTGCCAAAATTCACAATGATTTGCATCGTGTGCTGAGTCCGGTGAAGAAAGCGGTGCCGGCGGCAGTTCCTGCTCCTGCCCCGGTCACAGTGGCACCGGTGACGGTGCCAGCGGTGGTGACACCGCAAGCGCAAGCTGCCAGTCTCAGCACAGCCGCGCCGGAGGTAGCAGCACCGGCAGTGAAGAAGAATGCACAACGCTATTTGCTGACTGAACCGCGCTTTGCGTTTTTTAAATCCAAGGTTTTACCGGTACTGCCACCGGATTTTGATGATGCGCCGCTCAAGGATGCGCTGGAATTGCTGTTGGCCAGTAATACGCTGGCAGCCGCTTCCAGTCTGGCCCGTGGTGCGATGATACCGCTTGAGGATGCGGTGGAAGTGATACGCAAAATGGAGCTGATCATCATCGACACCATCTACAAGCAAAAAAACGGCGGCTGAGTGCAGCGGGCTGTGGCCTTGACCTTGACCGGCACAGCATTTGCCGCAGTATTCTGCTCGGGCTTTGGCGGGGTAAGGCAGCTGTCCGGTTATACTAGGGTCTGTTCAATGTTTCGAAAGTAAGTATGTCCAGTTTTCCCGCCTGCCCGCAATGTGGCTTAGAAAATACCTATCCCGATGGTGACAACCTGGTGTGTGCGGATTGTGGTTTTGAATGGCCGGCTCAGGCTGCAGCCAGTGAAGACGACAATGACGAGCGCATCGTGAAAGATTCCGTTGGTAATGTCTTGTCTGATGGCGATGCAGTCGTGCTGATCAAGGATTTGAAAGTCAAAGGTTCTTCCACCACACTCAAACAAGGCACCAAGATCAAAAGTATACGCATCGTTGGCGGCGACCATGAAGTCGATTGCAAAATGGATGGCGGTAATTTCATGTTGAAAGCCTGTTACCTGCGTAAAGCGTAACTGTCACCGTAGCGCGGCCTTCAGCGTTACACTTCAATCGCATCAGGCTGCCCCGCTTAGATCAGTTGATCAGCGCATGCTGATTAAGGCAGCCCTGATCGCTGTCACCACACTGTCCCAGTCACCAGCCGCTGTCTGACGAAATAACCGGGTTTGTTGATACCATGGGCTGCTTTGGCGACGATTTAGCCAGCGCCAGTCCGGTTTAAACCAGGGTAGCATCAGCCAGCAAGGCTTGCCTAGGGCACCAGCCAGATGGGCGACAGCGGTATCGACACTGATCACCAGATCCAGTTGCTGTATCAAGGCTGCGGTATCGGCAAAGTCACGCAGCTCCGCTGAGTAGTCCTGCAAAGGCCGCTGCGGAGAAGCCAGGTTCCATGCCGCTACCCCATCCTGTGCGCTGTGCTGCGTTTTTTGCAGACAGATCCAGTCTATATCGGGTAATTCAGCTAAGGGAAGCAGACAACGGATATCCGCGATCGAGCGGTCTGCATCATTTTCAAATGCCGGATTGCCCTGCCATGCCAGACCAATACGCAAGGGCCTGGGCCTTGTTTGTGGAAACAGCTGTTGCCAGTGTTGGGTCAGCGCCGCAGGCAGGGATAAGTAAGATGTCCCTGCCGGGATACTGTCAAAACGGGTTTGAACATGGCCGGGCAGGCTCATCAATGGCAGCCAGCCGTCCCAGTCTGCTTCGTTGATCGTGGCAGAAAAATCCAGCAATACATCCGGTGCGGCAGGAGAAGCAGAATGGCCAGTTTCAGCCAGCTCAGTCAGCCCTTGCATCAGACCTAGCAATGCGCGATCGCAGACCAGACCCAGGCGGGCAACACCTTCCCGGCGCAGCAGTGGCAGATAGCGGCAAAACTGGATCAGGTCACCAGCCCCGCCTTCCTGTGTAATCAGCACGCGCATGCCCTGGAGTGACTGTCCGGTAGTCAGGCGTTTTGTGTGCGCATAGCGGCTTAGCTGTTGCCAGGGGCGGGCTTCCCAATATTGCCAGCCTTCCTGCAAGCGCCCCTGTCTGAGCAGCAGATAACTCAGATTGAAGCGCGGTGCCAGCTTGTCCGGTGCCAGCGCAATGGCATGGCGGTAGGCTTCCTCAGCTTCCACCTCACGGTATTGCACCGTACGCAGCATGCCGTAGTGCGACCAGCCAGTCGCAGAAGTTGGCTCTAGCTGTAAGCCCTGCAGCAGATGCAGCTCGGCTTCCTCAAAGCGTTTCAGTTGCAGCAGCACATGCGCGAGCTGAAAGCTGAGTTGTGCATGTGGTGCCAATAAGGCCAGCGCTTGTTCATAATAATTTGCCGCCGCAGGCCAGTCTTGCTGTTGTTCGGCGAGCCAGCCCAGGTTGGCCATGGCTTCGCCGTTATCGGCCTGTAAGGACAGCGCTTTACGAAAGGCCAGCTGTGCTGTCAGCAAATCACCGTCTGCGATACAGGCATGGCCTTCACGCAGGTAAGTGGTGATATCGTGGTCAGGCATGGCGCACATGGGCAAGTTCAGCACAGAGTCTGGGCAGTTCAGGATGTAGGCATGGTAATGCCGTGCTTAATGACTGGCAAGCTGCCCTAGTACACGTCGCGCAGATAACGGCCCTGATCGCTGAGCTGATCCAGCTGGTCTTCACCCAGCACGTCGAGCAAGGTCTGATGCACTTCGCCCGCCATGCCCTGCAGGCTGCCGCAGACCAGGATTGCAGCACCTTGCTCCATCCAGTCAGCCAATAGTGCAGCACGTTCGCGTAAAGCATGCTGTACATAGCGGCGTTCTGCCTGGTCGCGCGAAAAACACAGATCCAGTTCCGGTAGCCATCCCTGTGCCTGCCAGTCGAGAATGTCGGACTGGTGGAAAAAATCCTTGCTGCGCTGACGTTCGCCAAAAATCAGCCAGTTCTGTCGCTGACCGGTGGCGACGCGTTGTTTCAGATGCGCGCGCAAACCGGCCAGACCAGTGCCATTGCCGATCAGGATCAGGCGCTCTGCGCCTGGAGTATGGAATTGCGGATTGCTGCGTATGCGCAGCTGTATGGTTTGCCCGATTTCTGCATAGGCGGTCAGCCAGCCCGAACCCAGACCCAGGCTGCCGTCATCCTTTTGCAATTGCCTGACCAGCAGTTCCAGTCCGCCATCGCCGGGCAGCGAGGAAATAGAGTATTCACGGTGTGGTAAAGGGGGGGCATCTGCACCGCTGATCGCCAGTCCCGGTGCGGGCTGCGGGCCGATTTCAGCAATATCGCCAGCCTTCCAGCCTATCGTGTCACCAGCTTCACCATCTTCACCAGCCGGTGGCGTGAGCCTCAGATGAAATACCGGACTGCCCTGGCTATCCGGGTTCAGGCATTGACGTTGCTGCAGCGTCCAGTGTTGGTAGTCAGGGGTACTCCAGTCGGCCAGCTCCGTGTGGCCGCTGAGTTGGCCCAGATAATGCTGCCAGTGCCGTAAGGCGGCTTCATCGCCATTATCGACTTCAATCAGGTCGCATAAAGGCGTGGCTCCCCGATGCGCAAACCAGTGCGCCAGCTGATGACCAAATGCACAGTAATGGCTGTAGTGACGATCACCGAGTGCCAGCAGGCCAATTTGTAAGTGTTGCAGATCCAGTTGTTGCGGCAGCAGCTTACGGCAAAACTGATCGGCGTTATCCGGTGCATCGCCTTCACCGGTGGTGCTGACGATCAGCAGCAGACGCCGCGTCTGCTGCAACAGCGCAGGCGTCAGCTGGTTCAGGCTCAGGATCTGGCTGGGCAGTCCGGCTTGCTGCAAATGTTCTGCCGTCTTCTGAGCCAGACTGAATGCAAAGCCAGTCTGACTCGCGTAGCCGATCAGGATGCGTTCCTCATGGCCTGCGGCATCGCTGCTGTGTTGCTGCCGTCGTTCGGCCAGCCAGGGACTGATCCAGCTGGCCCAGCACAGGCTCAGATAGCTGCCTGCAATTAGCGCCACACTGAGTGGACGTGGCGCTGCCTGACTCAGTGCCAGCGCACCGGCCACACCGCTGGCCAGACTGAGGCGTCCGGCACTGAAGAGTTGCTTAGGAAATTTCATTATGTATCCAGCATGGCCTGCATGGTGCGACTGAGGCGCACTTGCAGCCCGCTTGCGGACTGGCACATGAGGCAACAGGCAATCTGATGGCTGTCCGCATAGTCCAGCGCAGCCTGCTCACCCATGACGGTGAAGGCGGTAGCCAGTGCGTCCGCGATCATGCATTCCTTGTGTAAAACGGTGACCGAGACCAGATTATTATCGACCGGATAACCGTTGCGCGGGTCCAGGGTATGCGAATACTGGCGTCCATCCTGTTCAAAAAACTGACGGTAACTGCCCGATGTTGCGATGGCTAAGCCATGCAGAGCGACCAGCCCGTCCCAGTTCATCGGTGTCGGGGATTGTGCATGAACGGGTGGTGTTTCTATACGCACCCACCATGGCATGTGATCTGGCTTGATGCCAAAGCCGCGCAGTTCGCCGCCCACTTCCACCAGGTAGCTGGGGATAGCATGCCGCTCCAGAAACGCAGCTACCTGATCGACTGCAAAACCTTTCGCAATCGATGACAGATCGAGGCTCAGGCCGCCTGGTTGCAGCAGTTCGCGACGTAGCCGGTTCAGTTGCAGGTCGCGCCAGCCAGGCTGGGTCAGCACTTCTGCAATGGCAGCTTCAGACGGACGGCGTGCTGGCTCATGGCGATTTTTTGCCGGGCCGAAGCCCCACAGATTGACCAACTTGCCTGCGGCCGGGTCATAGGCGCCTTCGGTTTGCCGTGCCAGATAAATGGCGTAATCCATCACAGTGCAAAACTCCGGAGCCAGCGTGCAGACACTGCCAGCCGTGGCCTGGTTAAAGCGCGATAAATCAGACCCGGCCTCCCAGTGGCTCATTTGCTGCACCACCAGATCGAGTTCCTGCTGTATCCCGTTTTGCCAGAACGCTGCCTGCTGTTGTGGGTGGCAGGCTGGCAAGTAAAACTGCACCTGCCAGCTGCAACCCATGCTGCTGCCTGACAGCTGCAACAAGCGCAGTGGTGCAGGCAGCGCCGGTGGTTCCGGCGCATCCAGGGGGATGAACACGAGTCTCATGTGCGGCTGTTTATTGCGGTAAGACTTCCAGTGTCACCACATAGCTGGAGACACGGCTCTTGGCCGGTGCTACCGTCGCTTTGTCGTCTTTCACCTCCGCTTCCAGCCATTGCAGGCCAGGCTGAGTCCAGCTCACACTGAATTGGCCATTGGCATCGGTGACATAGGTTTTGTCATTCAGCTTTTGACGGTAACGCGCACCACCGGGTATCACTTCCACACTCACGTTGGCAGCAGGTTTGCCGTCCAGCAGTAAGCGGAAGGTCGCGTTTTCACCGAACACCAGATCATTCGGATGCGTCACCGCGCTGAGTTCCAGACCTTTGCCGGAAATCTCCAGTGCTTTACCGCCTGGTTTGCCGTTAGTGACGATGGTTTCGACACGACCGCTACGCTGAGTCACTTGCAGATCAGTCACACCGGCCGGGATTTCTTTAGCAAAAGCCTCGGCACTGCCGCGCCAGCGTTTAGGCTGACCATTTTCTTTGTAGGAGGCGAACAGACCATCGCTAAAAGTACCGATTTTATAGGTGCCAGTTTGTTTGAGCTGTACATCAAAGCTGCTGCGGAAACGGCCGCTATAGCTATTTTCCGGTGTTAGTTTGCTGCCATCCGGGGCAGTGATTTGCAGATTATCGAGCTTCAGTGCCACGTGGTCGAATTCAAACACATTGGTGGCAGCTGCAGCATCGAAACTGACCCAGGGCGCATTACCGGATACCACGGTGGAGGTCGGTACCAGGAAAGTGCGGTGCGCCTGAGCAGACAGGCTGGCACAGGCCAGCAGTGTGAATGCACTCAATTGACGTAAGGTGATCATGTGCCAGCTCCTCAGGATTTGATGTTAATGCTGATGGCGCCCAGTTCATGGTTGCCCTGCGCTTTGAAATTGACTTCTTTGCCTTGCCATTGGAACGGGACTTTCACGACTTCACGGCCACCGCCTTCACGCGCTGCTTCGACCAGCAGGTTGTAGTCACCGGCAGGTAACTTAGCCAGCGCGCCTTTGTCACTGGCAAAGCTCAGGCTGTGTTCGCCGGTGGTGCGGGTGGCACCGCTCAGGCCGTCAACCGGCATGTCCAGTTCACGTCCGCTGCGACGCCACCACTGGCGCAAATCCTTGAGCCATTTCGTGCCTTCATTATTGCGTTTTTTCAGGTCATACCAGACTGCCAGGTTGCCGGCGAAAGTCTGGTCCGGTTTTTCTATCCAGATCGCGACATAGGGTTTGTGGTATTCCGCCACATTCAGTTTTGGTACTTCGACCTTGACGGTCAGATCAGCCGCCTGGGCGACTAAGGCCTGGCTGCCCAGCAGGGCGGTGATCGCAAATGGACGTAAATTTGGACGCAAATTTTGCAGCGTAGCAGGAGAGAGAGAACGCATAGTTAACCTTGATAAACAAGTCAATAACAAGACTGCTGCACCATCACGGCTGGGGTGGATTTGTACCTGGCAATGTCAGGGTGCGGCTCAGATCGATCGTTAAACGCAGACTGCCGTTTAACGATCAAGCAGCCAGTCTAATGGATAAAAATAACTGCAAGCAGTAAAGGCGTGACCAGACCCAATGCCACATAAGGCCAGGTACCGCGCCGGTTGGCTGCGTGCATTTTCAACAAAAATAAACCGGTAATACAAAAAATCAGACAGGCCGCAGCAAACAGATCAATAAACCAGGTCCAGGCGCTGCCGGTATTGCGGCCCTTGTGTAAATCATTCAAATAGGAGACCCAGCCACGGTCAGTCAGTTCATATTCCACGGTACCACTGCCCAGATCGATGCGCAGCCAGGCATCGCCACCCGGGCGTGGCAGCGGTAAGTACAATTCTTCCGGTGACCATTCAGGCACGGCACGTGCACTGCGGGTATGGAATTCCTGATCCAGCCATTGCGTCACAGCGCCAGGCAGCGCGGCAGGCTCTTCGCTGCTCAGGCTGTGTAATTCAGCGCGCAAGGCAGCAGGCAAGCTGGCTGACAGCTGGGTCACTGTCGGATGCGCTTCAATCTGAGCGGAGTGATTCAGCGTAATCCCTGTAGCGGCAAACATGATCATCGCGACCAGGCAAATCGCAGAGCTGATCCAGTGCCATTGATGCAGATGACGCAGCCAGAATGCACGTTGTTGATGTGGGGAGCTGGAATTCGGCACTGAATACTTCCTGGGGTCTTAAATGATAATGATTCTCAATTATACATTGAGTTTTTCCAATTTCTCACAATAAATGAAAAACCTGTTTGCTGGGAATCAAATTGTTTAAATTTTGTAATCATGCAGTGGCCAGGACCTGTTTATTGTCTGCCTCGCTTAGTGGAAAGAAGTATTAACTAATTTGCTATTTTTTCTGGTTGCTCAATTCTTGCATGGTAAAATCGCGCCTCCTCTTTTATTCACCAGTTTAACCAGCTATGAATGTTGTGATACTCGCTGCCGGCATGGGCAAACGCATGCAATCTGCTTTACCAAAAGTCTTACATGCGGTCGCAGGCAAACCCTTGCTGCAACACGTGATCGACACGGCACGCAACCTCAATCCTGCTTCCATTTGCGTGATTTACGGCCATGGTGGTGAGCAGGTGCCCACTGCAGTGGCAGCGCCGGATCTGAAGTTCGCCAAACAGGAGCCACAGCTGGGCACCGGTCACGCAGTGGCGCAAGCCGCACCGGTACTGGATGATGCGCATCCTACCCTGGTCTTATACGGCGATGTGCCTTTGACCACGGCAACCAGTCTGCAACGCCTGATTGACGTGGCTGGCAATAACAAGCTGGCGATTTTGACCGCAGTGATGGCAGACCCAACTGGTCTGGGCCGTATCATTCGTGAAGATGGCAAGATAGTACGCATCGTAGAGCAAAAAGATGCGAATGCGGAAGAGCAGGCTGTTCGCGAAATCAATACCGGCATCATGATCGTACCCACGCCGCAATTAAGGCATTGGCTGACTACGCTGTCGAATAAGAATGCGCAGGGTGAATACTATCTGACGGATATCGTAGCCCGTGCCGTAGCGGACGGCGTTGAAGTCGTGTCGGCGCAGCCCGACGATGTGGTGGAAACGTATGGTGTCAACAGCAAGGTACAACTGGCTGAGTTAGAACGCAGCCACCAAGCACGCGTCGCCAGAAAATTGCTGGAACAGGGCGTCACCCTGCTCGATCCTGCCCGTATTGATGTGCGCGGCACGCTGACTTGCGGGCGTGACGTGAGTATCGATGTCGGCTGCATTTTTGAAGGTGAGGTTCATCTGGAAGATGGCGTAACGGTCGGTGCTTACAGCGTGATCCGCAATGCGCGTATCGCGGCAGCGACTCAGATCAAACCGTTTTGCCATATTGAAGAGGCCCAGGTTGGCGCGGCATCACAGATTGGCCCTTATGCACGTCTGCGCCCTGGTACTGAGCTGGGTGAAGATGTCCATATCGGTAACTTCGTGGAAGTTAAAAACAGCCAGATCGCCGCCCATTCCAAGGCTAACCACTTGGCATATGTAGGCGATGCCGATGTGGGTAGCCGCGTCAATATCGGTGCCGGTACCATCACCTGCAATTATGATGGTGCGAATAAATTCCGTACGACGATAGAAGATGACGCCTTTATCGGCAGCGATACCCAGTTGGTGGCACCCGTTCGTGTGGGCAAAGGCGCTACACTGGGTGCTGGCACTACACTCACCAAAGATGCGCCGGCTGGCAAACTGACCGTATCCCGTGCCCGTCAGCTGACGATCGAAAACTGGCAGCGTCCGGTCAAAATCAAGAAATAAGCACCACGCGAGTACGGCGCGGTCTTGCACCTGCAGATGCCAACACTTTACTGGCATCTGCAGCGATGAACATGCCATTCGACCACCTGCTGTGCAATATGGCGTCATCCCTGCGCAGGCAGGGATCCGGCATCTCTAGTCTGGAGTGAAATCTTGACTTTACGCCTTAGTTTCCCACCCCTGGTACACCGAGAAATGTCACTGGATTCCCGCCTGCGCGGGAATGACGGGAATCCTGCTCCAGTTACTTTTAAACAGGCTCCCTGATCCGACTTTAGCGCTTACTGGGCGTTTTTTACACAGATGAAAAATCTGCATCAGCACCACTTCTGTCTCTTGCCGCATTTATACTGAGCGATTCCGGAGAAGATGCATGTCAGTGACTACCCCTACCCAACTTTGTCTGCAAGGTGCGCGTGATACCTTGCCTATGCTGGTCGGCGCGATGCCGTTCGGTGTGATTTTTGGCACGTTGGCCGCTGCCAGCACCATGGCTCCGTGGCAGGGGCAATTGATGTCATTGTTGGTATATGCGGGTTCCAGCCAGTTTATTGCGATTGGCCTCGTGGCTGGGCATACCAGCATGTTGTTGATCTGGCTTACAACATTTTTTGTGAATTTGCGTCATATGCTGTATGCCGCCAGCCTGTTGCCACTGGTTGCCCATTTACCGTTACGCTGGCGCTTGTTGCTCGGCGCCTTGCTCACCGATGAAACGTTTGCCGTGGTATCCGCACGTTTGCAGCAGTCAGACCGATCAGCAACGCCTTCCAGTCTGCGTCATTTGCATTGGTATTTTCTGGGGTCGGGACTGGCGATGTATCTGAATTGGCAATTATGGACACTGGTGGGTTTAGGCTTCGGCAGTGCGTTTCCACAGATGCAAAACTGGGGGCTGGACTTCGCCATGGTGGCGACTTTTATCGCGATCATTGTTCCGCAACTGCGCCGCTTTCCCTACCTGGCGGCCGCATTGGCGGCTGGCAGTCTGTCCTATTTGCTGCAGCATTTACCGTATAAGTCCGGCTTATTAATTGCTGTCGTATCTGGCGTTTGTGTTGGCATGCTGGCCAGCCGCCCTGGCGCTACACAGGGAGAAACAGCATGAATTACACCTGGATGGTAATTGGTATGGCGGCGGTCACGCTGTTTGTGAAAGCGGTATTTTTTGTGTTGGGCGACCGGATAGCTTTTCCATTGTGGCTGAGTCGCGCGCTGGCATTTGTGCCAGTGACTGTGCTCACCGCGATTATTGTGCCTATGATTTTGTCGCCTCACGGCAACGGTTTGGAAATTCATCTGGAAAATCCGCAGTTATTGGCTAGTCTGGTTGCGGTGGTAGTCAGTTTGTTAAGTAACAGGCAACTCCTCACCATCGCCAGTGGGCTGACTGCATTTTTCATGTTGCAGTATTTCTTCCTGCATTGAGCCTGTACACGATGTATTGAGGCTGGCTTACCACAGAGTCGGCGTAACGTTGAGTTTTCAGGCTTACGGGCGCCGCCAGAAAGGCAATTGAAAGCTTGCGGTCCGTAGCATGGGAGTGGTGACATGGCAGCCATGTCACCTCAGAATCATAATGACCAGGAGATCCATGATGAAAAAATTACTCAGCGCCTCCGCGCTGTTATGCCTTGCGGCCGCAGGCCAGGCGCAGGCGCAGACCAATGTCAGTATTTACGGCCTGATCGACGCTAATGTGTCTTACAACAACGCGGGCGATGCAAATGGCGGCAAGCAGTTCAAAGTGAATAGCGGTGGTATGAATACCTCGCGCTTTGGCTTCCGTGGCACTGAAGACCTGGGCAATGGTCTCAAGGCTGTATTCCAGCTCGAAGGTGGCGTCATTCTCGATACTGGTGCTTCCGATGGCGACTTGTTCGGACGTCAGGCTAATGTTGGCTTGCAAGGTGACTTTGGCCGTATCGTTGGCGGCCGCTCGTACAGCACCAGCTACGATTTCATCCTGCCTTTTGATCCTATGGGTTATGCGCCGCAATATTCCTGGGCGACTTCCGCTGGTGCGACGGGTGGCCGTAAAGATGGATTGCTGACCACCGCTTCCAATTTACTCAAGTATCAGTACGATGGTCAGGGTTACAAACTTGGTGCCACCTATGCCTTCGGTGAAACCGCCGGTAACACCAGTGCGGGTGCCAAGTATGTGCTGGGTGCCAGTGCCTTTGATGGCCCATGGGCTGTAGTGGGTACGTATGAGCAAAATAATGCAGCGCTGGCAGCGAATGGCCAGTACGACCAGTCAAAAGCATTTCAGCTGGCCGGTACGTATTCGGTCGGTGACGTTAAAACCTTCCTGGGCTATCGTAACTATAAAAAATCTCTGGCCAGCGGCGCTGCGGAACAGCAGTCCGATATGTTGTGGCTGGGCGTCAGCTATGGTTTTGCCCCGAACTGGAATCTGACCGGTGCTTATTACACCCAGAACATCAAGAATGTGGCGGCAGGTAAGGATGCAGATCCGAGCTTGTTATCGCTGCGTTTGAAGTATGCATTTTCCAAACGTACCGATCTGTATGTGGCCGCTGGCTACGCCAAAGCGAAGAATGGTCAACTGACCGGTGTTTCTCGTGATGATGCCGGCTTTGCCAATTCCCAGTCTTCTGGGACGGTGGGTATCCAGCACCGTTTCTGACCGAGGTGAATATCAGCAGGTGGCGCGTAATCGCGTGACCAACATGCCGGGTGCAGTTTTGCCCGGCATTTTTTATTGAGGACGGACTTCTTTTTTCAGGGCTGCCAGCGCGATTTTATCGACCATAGCTGGTGCGATCAGGCGTAACCAGCGACCTAGCTTGCCTTTGGCGGTCATCACCACTTCGCGCTGATTCTGCTCCATCGCATGTATGATTTGATACGCGCACTCTTCCACGGGCATGGCCTGTTCTTCTTTCAGTCCGCTGCTGCCAGCCGCTTCACCGGCTGCATTGTAGCCATGGTAGCGGATGCGGGTGGCGACTACACCAGGATAGGCCAGCGTAACCTGCACACCAGCCTCCTGCACTTCCGTGCGCAGGCTTTCAAAAAAACCGTTCATGGCAAATTTACTCGCGCTGTACGCGGTACGCCCCGGCACGCCGACCAGACCAGCGAGCGAAGACACCGCGACGATCTTTCCTTTCGATTCTTTCAGATAGGGCAGGGCGGCATGGGTGCACCAGACGCTACCCCAGAAATTCACCCGCATCAATTCCTGATACCAGCCCAGGTTGTCGACCTCAGAAAATAAAGCCTGTGCGGATTTACCCGCATTGTTGATCAGGATATCGATGCCGCCAAAACTCTCTACTGCCTCGCGTATCAGTCGCCGGCAATCAGATTCCACGCTGACATCCGTTCTGACCATCAAGCAGACACTACCGAAACGTTTGCACACATCCGCGACCGCACGTAAGCCCACTTCGTTTCTGGCAGCCAGTACCAGGGCGAGTCCAAGCTTATATTTAGCGGCCAATTGTTTTGCCATTTCCGCGCCTATGCCATCCGATGCGCCGGTGATCACTACCACCAAATGCTGTTGATTACTCATAATTGATCATTTCCATCTATGTGATTACCAAAAGACCACAGGAGTATCCAAAGCTTTGGGTAATAATAGCTTGCCAACTTTTGCCTGTTGCGCCAACTTCGCCTGATGTATCCATCATTGTTTGAGGGTACTGAGTCAGCAATACAGTCGCTGGAAAGAGGCTACAAAGATGCGTTAAATATAACAGTTAATGCACGTCAGCTCTTAGGAATGCGACGTTTCACCTCATGAAATTTCGTTGATTAATGTTAAATGTTGCAGTTTCGTATGAACCGCGATGCGGAATAGGACAACGCTGCGGATACAGGTAGTGACAGACTTCGTACCGTTTGTTGCAGGTAGGGAAGATTGTTCGGTTTTGCCTTACCATTTTTTTTCTCCGGTGCTATTCTGGCAGGTGTCAGAGTGTGTGAGCGCTGTAAAACGCGCATAGAATCAATTCCGACAGGCTCTGATCTGGCATGCCATCTCGTTTGAATGGAGTCTGCATCATGCTGAAACGGCGCATATTTTTCATGCTCCCCCTGATCTTGCTTTCCGCTTGCTGGGATAGTGTCGCCTATGCGGCGTGTAGCCGGAAAATTCAGGTGCCGCTGGCACAGGCCGGTTTAAGTGTGATCGGCAGTGGAAGCGTGATCGACGGCATTTACCCTGAAATTTTGGATAGCATGGCAGCCAAAGATGGTTGCCAGTTCGAGATGCGCATCGTACCCAGAGCGCGGATGGAACTCTTATTCGAAAATGGTCAGGCTGATTTATTGATTCCTGCTATCCGTACCAGTCGCCGCGATGAATTCGGCATTTTTGTTCCTTTGGTGTATACCAGAGCCACGCTGATTTCTATTAATCCAAATCGCCCACCCATCACCAGTTTGCAGGAATTGCTGGAACAAAAGCAGTTGAAACTGGCGGTGGTGCGTGGCTATGATTATGGCGATGCCTATCAGCAATTGTTGCAGGATATGCAAAAAGCAGGACGACTGATTGTGGAGTCCGATCCGGTTTCGGTGGCGCGTATTATGCGTTCAGGTGCGGCCGACATCACCCTGATCGCGCCCTATATTTTTACCGGTACAGTCCAGATCGACAAACGGGTGGACGATATTATTGACAAATTACGTTATGAACCCGTGGCTGAAATTGGCTGGGCGGATAGTGGTGTTTACTTGTCTAAGAAATCATTGACAGCTGAAGATCGTGCTACGTTGCAGAGTCTGTTTGAAAATGCGGCAAAATCCGGTATGGTGTGGAAAGGTTTTCAACGTTATTACAAAACTGAAGTGCTGAAAGAGGGGAGTCGGCCGCGCTAAGCCCAGTGCGCCATCATCAGCAATATGGTGGAGTGCGTGTCAGGAGAAAGATTTGTCCAAGGTTTATTTTGTCAGGCTTGCACTGTACAGTTCCGCGCTGGCTACTATGGTGTTTGCGGCTGGCGTGCAGGCGGCTGAGTGTAGCCGGAATATGCAGGTGCCGATGGCAGCATCGGGCTTAAGTGTCGTTGCTAACGGCGACTTAATCAGTGGTGTTTACCCTGAAATGCTGAATCAGCTAAGCCTTAAAAATAAGTGCCACTTTGAGTTAAGTATTGTGCCGCGTGCGCGCCAGGAAGCCTTGTTTGAAGCAGGCCAGTCCGATTTGCTGATCCCGGCAGTACGTACTCAAAAGCGTGACCAGTCCGGCACTTTTATTCCCTTGATACAGAACCGCCCTATGCTGATCTCGCTCAGACACAGCGGTGCTGCGCTCAGTCGTTTGACTGAGATATTCTTGGTGAAAGACGCTAAAGTGGTGTTGGTCCGTGGCTTTGACTACGGTCCCGCATATCAGGCTTTTGCCCGTAAGTTGGAAGCGCAGGGGAAACTGATGTTTGAAGCCGATGTGTTTTCTGTCGCCCGTACTTTAAAGTCTGGTGCCGCCCGCTATACCATCATGGAACCTTCTGTGATCGCAGGTGCAATCGAAGCCGATATGCGATTGAGCGAATTACACGATCAATTGAATTTTGAAGCCGTACCGGAATTGCCCTGGAGTGAAAACGGCGTTTATCTGTCTAAGAAAACTTTATCGAAGACTGATGCGCAAACGCTGGGGCAGTTATTTGAGCAGGTGCAGCAACAGCAACTGGTGTGGAAAGGTTTACAGCGTTACTACCGCAAAGAAGTCATTGCCGACAGCATACGCCCCCTCAAATAAGCAGCTTCAAACACGATTTAATCCAGCGTTATGCGGGTATCAAACTTACTGCGGTGCATGGAGAAAAAGCTGCGCACATTGCGTATATTACTCTGCGTGGCAAACAGGCGATGTGCCAGCGCGTGATAGGCTGGCATGTCAGCCACTAGTATGATCAGCACAAAATCCGGACCCGGCGACACCCGGTAGCACTGCTGTACCGCTATCTCGCCCGCCATTAATTGTTCAAACTTCTGCATCTCTTCGCTGTTTTGGCGATCCAGTGTGATCTCAACGATGGCAGTCAGCTGACTGGCCAGCCGTTCAGGATTCAGTAAAGCGACCTGGCGCGCAATCACCCCATCGTCCGTCAATTTTCTGACCCGGCGCAGACAGGTAGGTGGTGAGGCATGTACCCTGGCGGCCAGTTCATGATTCGTCAGGCTAGCATCTTGCTGTAATTGCGACAAAATTCTTTTGTCCAGATCATCAAGTGCATCCATAAAATGAAATATCCTTCCAAAAATACTTAATTATTGAAATTTATGGTTATATGTATTCGATAGTTTCATTATATTTCAAAAGTAATTAAATTTTGAAATATAAATTCATGGTCTCTCGATTAGGATAGCAACATCTTAATTTTTCTCTGTGAGGCCATTATGTGCGGTATCGTCGGTGCAGTAGCTCAACGTAATATCACTCCCGTATTGCTTGAAGGTTTGAAGCGGCTGGAATACCGCGGCTACGATTCTTGTGGCGTGGCCTTGCATGTCAACGGTGAATTGCAGCGTTCACGCAGTACTTCGCGCGTTGCTGAGTTGCAGGCGCAGGTCGATCAGACCGGTCTGGCTGGCTTTACCGGCATTGCCCACACCCGCTGGGCCACGCATGGCGTACCATCTTCCGCGAATGCCCATCCGCATTTTTCGCGCGAACGTATCGCACTGGTGCATAACGGCATTATCGAAAACCATGAAGAACTGCGCGCCGAACTGAGCGCACTCGGCTATGTGTTTGAAAGCCAGACCGATACCGAAGTGATCGCGCATCTGGTCGATCATCTGTATCAGGGCGATTTGTTTGAAACTGTGAAGTTAGCCGTCAAACGCCTGGTGGGTGCTTATGCGATCGGCGTATTCTGCCGTGATGAACCGCACCGCGTAGTCGGTGCCCGCCATGGCTCACCGCTGATCGTTGGCGTTGGTGAAGGTGAAAACTTCCTCGCTTCCGATGCCATGGCACTGGCCGGTGTGACCGATCAGATTATCTATCTGGAAGAAGGCGACGTCGTAGACCTGCAATTACAGCGTTACTGGATCGTGGATATCGAAGGCAAGGACGTGCAACGTGAAGTGCGCACCGTACACGCACACAGCGGCGCCGCAGAACTGGGCCCGTATCGCCACTACATGCAGAAAGAAATTTTCGAACAACCACGCGCCATCAGCGATACGCTGGAAGGCATGACCAATATCATGCCTGAGCTGTTTGGTGACAAGGCATTTGAAGTCTTCAAAAAGATAGACTCGGTGTTGATCCTGGCTTGCGGCACCAGCTACTATGCAGGCTCCACCGCGAAATACTGGCTGGAATCTATCGCTAAAATTCCGGTCAGCGTAGAGATCGCCAGCGAATACCGCTACCGCGACAGCGTGCCAAATCCAAATACCCTGGTTGTCACCATTTCCCAAAGTGGCGAAACCGCTGACACCATCGCCGCGCTCAAACATGCACGCAGCCTGGGCATGGAACACACACTGACCATCTGCAATGTCTCCACCAGTGCCATGGTGCGTGAATGTGTACTGTCCTACATCACCCACGCCGGTGTCGAAGTCGGGGTGGCATCGACCAAGGCCTTCACGACCCAGCTGGTCGCCTTGTTCCTGCTGACGCTGACCCTGGCGCAGTCCAAAGGCCGTCTGAGTGCAGAAGATGAAGCCGCGCATATCAAGGCGCTGCGCCATTTGCCATCCGCAGTCAGCGCCGTGCTGGCGCTGGAGCCGCAAATCATTTCCTGGGCTGAGCAATTTGCTGCCAAAGAAAACGCCTTATTCCTGGGCCGTGGCCTGCATTATCCAATCGCACTCGAAGGCGCGCTCAAGCTCAAAGAAATTTCTTACATCCACGCTGAAGCCTATCCGGCCGGTGAATTGAAACATGGCCCGCTGGCGCTGGTCACCAAAGAAATGCCAGTCGTGACCGTCGCACCGAATGACGCGCTGATTGAAAAACTCAAATCCAATCTGCAGGAAGTCCGCGCACGTGGCGGTGAATTGTTTGTATTCGCGGATGCCGATTCCCACATCACCTCCAGCGAAGGCGTACACGTCATCCGCTTGCCAGAACACTACGGCCAGCTGTCCGCTATCTTGCACGTCGTACCACTGCAATTACTCGCCTACCACACCGCCCTGGCCCGCGGCACCGACGTCGACAAGCCACGTAATTTGGCCAAGAGTGTCACGGTGGAGTAATTGCTTGTGCTGGATTTTTGACCAGCGTAAATAAAGTTGGTCGGATCCGAATAAAGTTTGTCGGGATCTGAGCGAAGAGAAGGGGCCGTTGGCCTCTTCTGCTTTTTAAGGTTGTTTGTATGCCGAGGATCAGGAGGTAAGTTCATGTGAGGTGAATGCTTTTTGGCCAAAGCAGGCCTTATGCTGCACTAGGAGAGCGACAGTTGCAGTACCTGTAACTGTCGTTCAAAGTTATTCCTCCAAGTTCTACAAATCTGGCGTATTGATCTGCTGCCAATCATCCGCAATCGACTTCCAGTTCACTGGACGCTCGACGGTCTGGCCTTTGCCGTCCTGGCCTGACCACACTGCCCAGAAGTCCGGATCGTCCGATTTCGGACGGTGCTGCTCAGGCAGCGCGTTCATCTGCACCAATACCGGCAGCTCAGACGCCCAACCGAGCAGGATGGCGTGGCGGGAAGGCAGTGAGGGCAAATCGCGCAGCAAGCCGCGCAGGTTGTCGGGCACCAACTTGTGCACCAGTTCCTGGTCCCGGTCATTGCTGATGCGGTGCAGCAGGTAGCTGTTGCACTGGGACAGCACCGTGGGCGATAACTCGCTGGGGCGCTGCGAGGACAGCACGAGGCCTAGCCCAAACTTGCGACCCTCGCGGGCGATCTTTTCGAACACTTGGCAACAGATGGCGGCCGAGTTCTGGTTCTCCGCGTCGTCGTGGTAGCGCTTGATAAAGGTGTGCGCCTCTTCCATCACTAGTACGGTGGGCAAGGTCTTACCATGGTGCAGCTTGCGATAGCGTTGTAGCGCTTCCAGGGTCATGCGGGCGATCACGGCAGTAATGATGTGCACTACTTCGGCAGGCACCAGCGAGAGGTCAATGACGGTGACCGAACCGTTCGATGCTTCGCTGTCGCCGATGTAGTTGCGCAACCAGTCGTCCAGTGTGAGGTCTGGGGTGGTGCCCGAAACGATCTTCATGCGGCTGTCCGACAGCAGGGTGCGAATGCGCATCTGCATGGTCTCGACGTACTCGGAGACACCGAGTAGTTCGGCGGTGGCCTCGACGCTGCGGAGAAGCTGGTCGCCGGTGAATGGGCGCGGCACGTCTGCGTCGATGGGCAAGATGTCTGTATCGCTGCCGCCGAACGTAGCGTGCGCTGACTGGATCAGCGACAGTAGTTCGTCAACGTCGCCGCGCGTGAACTCGTAGGTTGGGTATTGACCGAGGCGAGCATTGATCAAACCTGTGATCTTGTCTCGGGTAGCACCGAGTGCTGCTTTTTCGTTGTCTGAGAAGGAGTCCTGGTTCGCCAGACCTTCCTGCCACTTCTTCAGCTTTTCAAAGAAGGCTTTGGGCTGGGGGAACTTACCCCATGGACTACCGGCGTTGCGCTCTAGTTGCAGGATGCTGACCAGGGTGCGCAGATAGCGGCGCATCTCATGGCTAGGCGTTACCGTCGCGCCAAACACGCCGTCGCGAACTGATCGTAGCGCCTGCACCAAGGTCGGCCGCTGGGTCTTTGCGCTGGCCTGAGTAAAGGCCGCCCACTCGGCACTGTTCCAGAACCATAGCGGGATCTGGAGTTGCTCGATACCGTCGCTGGGTTCAACTGCAAACACCCGCACCTTGCTCATGTCGCGAAAGGTGTTTGCGTACTCGCCATTGGGGTCGAGCACAATGAAGCGGGCGTTGGGGTCCGCGCCGTTACGGGCCTGGCGAGCCTCGTCCATTGACCAACGGATCAAGCCTGCAACTGAGCAGGACTTGCCGCTGCCGGTATTGCCCAGCACCGCCAGATGGCGGCCGAACAGACGGTCTGGATCGATCTTAACCTCGGCGTTGGCAGCCAGTGGGCTGGTGCCGATCGGTACATGCCGGTTGTCTCCAGACTCTACGATGGCACGGAGCTGGTTTTGTGTCGGCAGCAACACCGAATCGCCAACAGTTGGGTAGCTTTCTACACCGCGCCGGAAGCGATAGCTGTCATGGCCATTTGGGTCCTTGCTCTCGTAAGCCAGCACCCCCAGCGGGTTGAGGCTCATCTTGCGCAAGGGATAGGGCAAATCTACCAGACCGAAGTCCTGCATACCCTTGCGCTTGGGGTACTGCGAACGCTCGATGGTGATCCACTCGACCTGAGCAACCAAATGTCCGTCGTCACTTGGAATCAGCACATAGCCGTTGATGCGAGGGAAAGGCCGCGGTGTGCCAGTATTGAGTGCCACGCCATCGGGCGCTTCGATGTCGAGCAGCACCTTGATTTCGTCTGGTGAGACGAAGTCGATGGTGCCGATGCGCAATGAGTCGGCATAGGCTAGGGGGGACATGCTCATGCAGGTTTACTCCTGTCGGAGGTATCTGCTTCCGGTCCTGCACCTTCGGCAGATTGTGTCTCTGTCCCCATGCGCTGCTTGAGCAGTTCGCTCATGCGGAAGGTGGTCTTGTCGACAGCGGGTTTGGGCAGGTATTGCTCGGTCAGGATGGTCAAGTCCGCTAATGCGGGGCCGATCAATAGGCTTATCTGGGAGGGCCGTCCTAGCTCTTGGTAGGTCTGCATGATTCGACCTAATGGGTCGTCATAAGAAATTGCTACAAGATGCGTCGATGGGATGGTGAGCATATCGCGCATGACGCGATTGATGTGTTCATCGCCAAAGCTATAACCATAGGTCACTAACGTGCTGTTCGGGCGGCACACCGCCGCCGCAAGATCGCGGAACAGCTCAACGTAGGGATAATCAGCGGTCTCTCTGTCCTTAGCGGCATTGGGGTAGATCATCAGTTCATGCGCTGTTGCCCCACTCAGGCCGGGCGCGTGCAGATATGGCTCAACGCTCGCGGCACCAAACGGCAAACCGATATGCCGGATGTCTTTGTTGGTTTGTACCCAGTCTACAGAACCGTGCAGCTTGGTGTAGCGGGCCACACCCTCTAAGTAGCGCGGCTCGCCACGGATGCCAGGTGGGTTGTAGTGCATGTCCAGATCTACGCGCGATGAGCGAAAGATTGGCATCAGCTTGCCTAAGAAACGGTCTAGGAGATGTAGTCCGGCTAACTCGGCCCCTGCCTCGATTAATCGGTCGTAGTTAGTGGTGAAGATGTTTAGCCGGTCTCGCATCCCGGTCCGGCTAGCGAAGCTCATCAGGAAGGTGACGAGGGTGTTGAAGGCCTGCTCACGCTGCTCGAGGTCTGCGGAGGCAATGCCGGCTTCGCTCGCTAGGATCGATTGGGCGAAGGCGTGCATGCCAGTCTGAAGTTCCTTGCGCAAGGCTTCGGCCTCATTGTCCTTCTGCAGAATTTCAAGCCCTCGCAGCAATTCGTTAGCGACTCGAAGTTGATCTTCTAAGTTGCCCTTCTTACGTCCAGCTGCTTCAGAAGCTTTTTCGGCAGCCTGATTTATTTCATCTTGATATTGGCTCAACGTCAAGTTGCCCATGCCAGTAGCGCCTTTTCCGGCAGCCAGATAATGCACCGCGTGTGTCAGGCCCGAGCCAGCTAGCAGCGATAGGTGCTCGGACTGGAACAGTGACGTCAGCCAGGGCTCGATACGGCGGCGTAGCTCCTTGTGTCCGAACTCTTCAGAACTCAACCAAGAGGCTTCTGTGCCTGAAAGCAGCTTGAAGTTATTGTCGTCATACTTGAACTGCAGCGGTACGTGGTCATCACGAACCTTGAGGAAATTGAGTGGTTCTTTTCTTTCACTCATTTCACACTCCTATAGATATTTTGATCACTGCCTGCTCCCTCTCGCCGGAAATGCTAGAACTCACCGAGGGAGCGACAGTAGGAAATTGTCGGCAAGCTCAAACAGACAATCGGTGGGATCCTCCCCGCGTTCCTTCATGTGCAGCATCTCGCAAAGCTTCTCGTCATTGACGATGAGCATCAGCTTGCCATGCTCACGCATAGCACCCTGAGTCATCGTAATCGCGTGCGGCTCAGCTCCTGCTCTAGTCAAAATGATGGCCACTCGCCGAAGTCCGCGTTCGAGAAGATACTTTTCCGTCGTGAGAATCTGCCCTTGCTTGATCTTCCCCGAGTAGTTTTTGAATTCAAAAAGAACGTAGCGACTGTCAAGATGGTCGATTACGAACTTCCAGAACTCAGTGGTAGGTCTGACACGACAGATGAAGTCAAATCGGTTCAGATCATCATCAGTCCGCTTTTGGGAATGCCATCCATGGAGATCGTTTGGAAACAGGTATTTGAGGATCTTTTCACAAACACGCTCATACTCCGACCACGCTTCCTTTCCTCGCTTAATAGTCTTGAGTTCTTGGCAAAGCGCTGTTCCCCTATTGTCTTCGGGGATGGTTGGCAGGGACTCCCCAAGTGGCTTACTTCTTTGCCGAGGATCCTCGCGCCTAGTGCCAGCTGGATGAGAATCGCTCTGGTCAACCTCAATCAGTGCATCAAGTTCCTCCGATAGTCCGGAGGATGTTGCGGCCCAATTCCGAAGGTCAACTCGGTCGACAAAAGTGACATTGAACTTCTGCTCCAGCATTTCACGCAGTTCGGGGGGCAAGACGCAGGAAACCACTAGCATGCATTTTTGCGCTTGGGCTACCGTCCCGTTATATGCGAGTCGTGTTGCCGCAGCTTCGATGAGAGTAGGTTGTGCACGTACCGTACGGTAGTACTTAACCTCTACAGCCCACTTCTCATTTCCAAAGATGCCAAACAAATCGAAGCCTTTGTCTCCTCTGGATGGGTTGACTTCGATCTGGAAGTTGGCGGCCTCCAAAATGCGACTTACAAGATTTTCGAATAACTCCCAAGTTGGTTTGGATGGCTGCATGCTGTGATTTCTTTGGATGATATGTATACCTAGCAATGATATTTGGATATTCAAACCATTAGCAAGAAGATATTTTGTAAATAGCAATAAAGTACAAGTGGCGGGTGAGGCTGCCAAAGGAACAAGAATTATCGTTATTTCAAGCGCTGTTGAGTTCCATTAATCGAATTATTTCCGAAACAATTTCGTCTTCAGAAAGCTCTCGGCCTAAACCTTCTTGCATAAGAAGCACGTGCTGTGCCATAGATTTAATAGTAGTTAAATAGCTACCTGAATAAAAACTGCCGCAATCAGGCATCCCGGTCATGGGCAAAAGTGCCTGCTCAAAATACTCCCCCAGTACCCTAGCTATGCCGTTCACATAAAACCAAAATCCTAGTGTTTTTAGACATTCGGTGGCAGAAAGATAAAAACTATATGCTTGCCTAGTGGCTTTTGCGAGACGAATGCAAACAATCAAGACTGTTAGGCCTTCCAAACTTCCGTGGGCAACCATAGCTTTTCGACGTTTTCTCAGCCAGCGCGGATCATAAATAGTTTGTGGGGACTGCGTCATTCTTTGCAAAAGTTCATCGCCAAACTTGTCCGTACTTCCTAGCAGATCTTTTGCAATTGCAATAGCTGAATTGTCTAATCGTAGGGCACGCCACAGCTGGCAATTAAGAATCGCCTCCGACCCCGGGACTTTCTCCTCTGCCAAACGCACGACCGCCGCTACAGGTTTATGGTAACCATTTTTATAGTCACCCCACCGGCGGCGAACACCCAAAGCCCCCCTGTCGCCGACAGGTTCTATTAAGCGCTGAACATCGCCAATGGTCTCAACATTCAAGCTCATTTTCAGCGAGTGGAACCAGGAAATTGTTGCAAGCATGCCGGGAACTTTGTTCAAGGGCACGTTGCGAAATTTCTCATCCGACGATGCGAAAGTTTTTTTATTCACCATTTCCCCTTATAAATCAAGAAGTTACTTTAATTTTAATTGATGGTTTAACCAAAAAACGTCTCACTAGGCAAATAAAAAGCAAAGCCATACCATTAGGAAGGGAACCTTACGGAGCGTGACATGGATAACCAGAAAATTGAGTCGCATAAAGCGCAGTGTGTGGCGGAAGAACTATTGGAATGCTTGTCCGAAAGATATGGGGCTGTTTTGAGTTCGAGAGCACTGATAAAAGAGCTAGGCTATCCATCAGCAGCATCATTTCAGCAAGCGCTTGCACGGGGCGCGGTTCCTGTTCCTATCTTCAAAATTGAACACCGTAGAGGTAGCTTTGCGCTGGCGCGGGATGTCGCAATTTGGTTAAGTCAGAAGCGAACCATTGCTATTGGAAATAGATAATTTTAATTGAGACCAATTTAGCCGATGACGCTTAATACGTTTAGTGCTGCACGATACAACAAGGAGAATGCAATGTGAGTCGCTAAAACAAAAAACGCCATAGGGCGGCAACCCTGTGGCGTTTGTACCGAGGAAGCCCTCAGATTTTATCTACTTTTTAAATGTACTCGTCCAATCGTGGCGCGTCAAGGGCTTCCTTTCATTTTTAGATTTCAAATGTCAGTTTCTATGACAAGAAAGGAATTCTCATGGCTAAGCCCATGCATATCAGTTTGTCTCGCCTCAAGGAGGTATTGCGCCGTCAGGATCCCCCACAATGGGGGCAAAAATATGACCCAGCTATTCGGGCCACTAGGGAAGAGGCTCCCTCTCGCAGCCGTTTCGCTCAAGTATGGTCGGAGCGTTTAGGTCGATATTGTCACGCTTTGTCCTCAGTTGAAGAAAAAGCCCTCATATTAGCTCTGTTCAATCCTAACTTATTTGAACTCCAAGAACAGCGCATTTTATCGACAGAGGCGAGGCCACATCCGCTTGCAGGTTGTGTTTTAGCGAGTGGTATGAAGTTACCGCCCGTAAAGGGGACAATCAGCGTTTGCGACCGATTGGACCTGATCAAGTTGCATCCTTTATTACGTCTGACTCATCCAGAAACATCGGAGCGGATTGTGGTTCCAGTACCCTGGATCGGTGACTTCTTGTTATATCTCTTGGATAAAGAAGGACCATATTGTGTTAATTGGACGATTAAAGGTGCATCGGAAGATTTTCAGCGTCAATCACTGAAGTCTCGGCCAAGCAGAAACCAGCAGGACGAAATAAGTCATGTTCGTGGTCGACATGCAATTGAGGCTCTATATTACGACGACGCGTGTATCCCGACCATCCGGATAGTCGACAGTGACTTGCCACAGCTACTGATCCAAAATCTTCGCAGTCTCCTATTGTTGCAGCATCATGCCAAGCATACAGATTCAGGAATATATTCCGAAATTTGTGATCGATTGCGGGCAAGTATTCTGACTGGCCGAACGCCTCTGGATGTATTGCTATCGGTAACTCATCGCCACGATTTGACTCTGGACAACGCAAAAGCATGTTTTATGCGTGCCTTGTGGAAAAGAGATGTATTAGCTGAGTTGATGGAAGAGCCGATTTTTATTGATCGACCTTTGCGGCCGCAGCGGCGTGATCCTCTTGATGTTTTCTCCGCTTGGTTTGTGCGGCCTTTAAGCTAAGGGAGAAGATATGCAAATCGGCACACAACTGATTGCCCCCGAAGGATTTGATGGGCTATGCAAAGATACCGTGTATCACTTTTTGCGGAGTGATTCTTTACGAGAACGCGTCATGCTGGTGGAATTTCGACGTAAGACAAATAAGAAACGCCAGCAGAATTTGCAAAAAGACGAAACGAGTGTGACATCAGGGGCACCAATGCACTATCGGCCACTGATACATTTTTTGTCGCGTTCTCGCTTTGAATATGGCATTGAAGCCGAGCTTATTAGTGTTCGCGATGAGCAGGAAGAATTACCACCTTGGTTCCGTGGATTAACTGTTGAAGATCTTGGGCGATATCTATTGCCGAAACCAAATCAGAAACGTAGCCATCAGGATAGAATCGACCAAACACTGGCGCATCTCTGGCCATTGGTTAATAACGTTAATCAGATATTGCAGGCAGAGTTCCCTGACAGGCTAATTAATTCCCATGCCCGCTCTTGTAAGCCGGTACAGCATGAGACAAGGCTTCGCACGGCATTTTATGCTTATCTCTGCTATGGAATGCAGCGTCTGGCGCTTCATTACGCTGTACATCAAATCGGTCGTTGGGATCGGTTACTTCATAAACGTAAGTTTGGCAGGCCATCACGCATTAATGGGGAACATTACGGATTTGGATCGAATGATCCAAAAATGATAGAAGAAATTCTGGATGGATATCGCCGATTTGCTGGAGCAGGGCAGCATATGAGTCGTATCTATCATCTAACGCTCACCAAGATCTTTGGTTGTGTCGTACAAAAGAATCCAAATGGCATGCGAGTCTTTGTACATCCATCCGGACATCCATTTCCATCGCTGGGTCAGTTTATTTATCGAGTTGCACAAGTATTTCCACTTGAGCAGCGGCAAATCCATAAATATGGTTATACCCGAGTTCGCAACCGACTTACGCATTCTCAAGGCCGATTTGCAGAGAGCGTAGGTAATTTGATGGAGAGGACAGAGCAGGATGCATATTGCTGTGAGCAGGTTGCAGTTGGTTATCTTTCGGGAAGTCATTTACCTGCTCTTTGGGTAGCAAGAATTCGCTGTATGGTATCCGGCATGATTGTCGGAATTGGTTTTTCAGTTGGAGCAGAGTTGGCTTCTGCGTACCGTATGGCATGGTTTTGCGCCGCTATCGATAAGGTGCTATTTGCCAAATTGTTCGGCATGGAATTGAAATTGGATGATTGGCCAAGCATTGGCCTGTCTCCACATCTCATAAATGACCGGGGTCCGGGGAGTACTGCAAAAGCAGATCCAACTTCTACGTCCTTCATGCCAACAATTAAAGAGGCCGCTCCCAGCTATGCCGGACAATCCAAAGCATCGATTGAAACCAAGCATCCAAAGAGGGTGAAGTTGGAGGGGAAGCCAAGCTATAAGGAAACCCGAGCCACTATTCCTCAATTGGCGGTGCAGGAAATCGTCCGAGTCGTGATCGATAATAATTCAACAGACATATCGGACAGACTCAACAACAAGATGTTAACGGATGTTGCGCTTCCAACACCTGTTGAGTCTTGGAAATACTTCAACCGACGTGGGCGCAATCATGCATTGGCGGTGACATTCGAGGAGGCCGTTCGCATGTATTTGGATCCCATCGAGTTAGTCGTTCGTGACGATGGAATATATTTTAATGAATTACGGTACAGCACAGATCATCCTGCTTTTTCCGTTCAACTTCAAAAAGCCCATTCTCAAGGACGTTTTAGAATATCTGGTTACATGTTCAGTACTTGTGTACGCTACTTATGGGTGGAGATAGGGACGACGCTGTTACAAGTTGCTGCAAGGGTGAACATCCGTGATGGAGACGAACAACTCTATATTTCTAACATTGAAGCCGAACAGCTTGCGCAAGTCAGAAAAGATGGGCAGCTAAGGCTAAAATCATCTCGCCCTGCTGTTAATGCTGAATTTGAAGAAATGTACCGGCTTGTGACGGGGCAGACATTTGACCAGAGTATTTTAAAATTTGGTCGTAATCGGCGTCACACTGTTGAATCGCGTGCGGAAGCTCAGCAATTAAAACGCTACCTTCATGGGAATGGAGGTAAAAAATGATTATCCCTCGAGAGCCACAAATATGGCTGGAATGGTTTGATCGCTTTCAAAATAAGGAAGCGATTCGATTATCGGCTTATCACGCTGGGGAATTGATCCATGATCTCCATGAACTTACTCCTGAGAGCGCTGCTTTAAGACTGGAACAAGTATGGTCCAAGGTTTTTGTGCCAAGCCCACAGCACGTCGATATTCTATCCAACCTGTTGGATCAGGCCAGGACATTTGCAATAGCGTCTTTCCCAACAATTAAAGACTATAACCGGCTACGTTATGACTTGCAGTCGGCAACTCACGTCAAACAACCAATCCGTTGCTTGACTGGATTGGCTGGCGTCAGCAAGTCATCTCTTGTGCAGGCATTTGACAGGATATGTCGACTTCAGTTCGATGGCGAATTCATCACGGAGACTCAGAGAATTCGAATTTATCCAGTACGGAGAGTGGTCATCGATGGACATCAGGCTGTTCGTGGTGTTCTCAAAAGTCTCGCGAATCCGTTAGCTATCAATGGATCTAACGGCCAACAAATTGACGTATTGATGGCACATGTTTCGGACTGGCTGATGGCTACTGCAACCAGTTTGCTGATCGTAGATGAAATGCAATTTTTTACTCAGAGTAATACTGCGAATACCCGTACATCGCAACTGATTTTGTCTTTGGCGAATTTGAGACCGCCATTATTGTTTGTTGCCAACTATTCGCTGGTTCGAAAACTGATGCAGAGACCGCACGAGGAGAAAGATCGACTCTTGAGTTCACCAATCATACTGAATCCGCCTGGTAGGGAGGACGCATGTTGGGTAGACGTAATCAAAGAGTATTTTGCCGTGTCGCCCGGGACATTCCAATTTGATCCGGTCGAATATGCGGATTTGCTGCACCAATACACTGCTGGCCTTTTCAGAGCATTGAAGCGTTTGTTGATCTTAGCTTATGGGATCGCTCGCACCAATGGTATTCATGTCGTTACCGTTGATGATGTCAAGGCAGGATATCGAAGCCGCGAGTATTGTAGCTATCGTCGGGACGTAGAGGATGTGATATCGCTCGGAATATCCAATTTATTGGAGGAGCGACGCCCAGATTTGCTGTGTCCATTTTCTGAAATTCCGTTTGAAACACACTTCAAGTCTACAAATATACCCTCAATTGAATCTGCGTTGAGAGAAATGCCTGCCGCTTTGCTAGAAAGTGCACTTAGCCCCGCCGCGAGGGCGACAGTTAGGGAGTTACGAAAAGCAGCAAATCAGACGGAGGACCAACGGATAGATGCAACTATTACACCGTTGCCCAAACGCCAGTCTGTTTCCGCACAGACATTGCATGCAGGTGCCCAATTGCTCCGCGAGGGGACTTTCAATAGTAGCGGCAAGTCTACACGCGGGAAGGGGAATCATGAATAACCAGACCGAGTTTGATGGATTCACAATTGGATTAAAGCCACTTGCAGATGAAACTCTGTTTAGTTGGTGCAGTCGATACCATCGACTATCTGCTCACGGTTTGGATCGCGTCACTTGCCGGCAATTGTTTGGTCATCACCAGACTGGCGCAGCCTATGATTTTCCCGCTCGTATAGGGGCGCTTGCCAGTCGGGCTGGGGAGACATTGGGAACAGCAACGGAAATTATTCATCAGCGCACGCTATTGCCGTATTACTTGCCATTCCGATCTGTGCAATTGGCGGTTCGCGCAGAACACGCGATGTTGGGACATGGAATTGGTCATCTGAAATATCGGCTAGGCTTATTAACGAGTGGAATTGGTGCTGCACACCCTTTAAAAGCATGCCCACAGTGTATCGTTGACGATATTAATGAATATGGTTGGGCATACTGGCACAGGTGCCATCAATTGCCTGGAGTGTGGGCGTGTAACCGTCACCGTGTGGGATTGAATATATCTCCCCAGAAGCTCGATCAATTAGCCAGATTCGCATGGGTTTTGCCAGGGATAAACAACGGCGCGCCTGTGGCTCCACTTGAGCGTTTGGATCCGAATTCAGATGAATTCGTGTGGCTAACCAAACTAGCCTTAATGTGTAACGGCATCCTGAGCGTTAAAGCGGGAGATTTTGCTGATTCAATGTGCGTAGCCAGTACCTTCCGGAGTCGTCTTATTGACAGAGAAATGGCGAATCAACAAGGACGCGTTCGCTGGTCTTCAATGGAATCTGTTCTCACACAAGTCTCTGAAAAATTATCGTACTTACCTGAGCTGATCCATCAAACGGATTCTGAATACCTGCGCAATCAGTTGCAGGCGATCTTGACGGGTCGCGCATTAACGCATCCACTGCGTTACCTAATATGGATATCTGTTTTTTTCGATGACATACCTGATTTTCAGAGGACTTATGCGTCAACAAGTAGCAAAGGTTTATCAGATTCTTATGCACTTCAGAATGCTACGAAATTGCATACTCCGAACAGCTCAATAAAGGTTTTGATACAGCAAGTTCTGGATAACAAAATGAGCGTTTTACAGGCTGCAAAAATTGCTCATGTGAACTACCTCACAATGGCCATTTGTATAAGTCGACAGGGTGGTGAGCTTCAAACTCGTCCGAAGAAATTGAAGGCAGATATTCGTAGGAAAGTTGAATCGGCGCTTCGTGCTGGACATGATAAAGCCCAAATTGCTGAAGAATTTGATATATCAGTCACCTCAGTGACCAGGGTCTTGCTGACGACACCTGGTCTTCAAAATGAGTGGCGTGAAGAGAAGTTTAAGCAGCGCGGACATATCGCTCGCCAGACTTGGTCAGATATTTTGCAAAACTATAGTTTTTTGGGAATTAAAATACTGCGGAAACTTGAACCGGCTGCGTATGCGTGGCTGTATAGAAATGACAGGGATTGGCTAAATAATTGTCTGGCTAACGTGCCTACGAGAGTGTTGACAAATCACGCCGAAAAACGAATTGAAAAAACGGACCAGCGTATTGCAGATACCGTTCGGCGCATAGCAGCGCAAAATGTAAATCAAGTATGGTCTTTGTCGGAACTTAAGCGCGCAATTCCTTCTCTTAGGAAAGTTATCATCAATCCTGGACAATGGCCTTGCGCTTCACAAGCACTGCGGCAAATTTTGCAGTTAGTCAAATTGAAGCGTTGAGGGGAGACGATCTAAATTCTGCCTGTACCTGTCTTTGTCGAATTGAGATAGCACCAGTCTTGAGCTGCTGCCGGAGTGCCGCTTCAACATTGCTGATGTTTGCGCCGGATATTGAGCATGCTTCTACTAGGCTGATACCATTACGAAAGGCTGCAATCGCCATTTGTGTCGTATCTGTAAGATGATTTGGTACTTTGTCTGAGCATTTCAGTGCAGTTAAGGCTTCATCTGCATTGTCAAAGAGTACTGCCAGTATAGCCGCGCAGGTCAATGCGGGATAGGCAAGATGCTTATCTTGGGTGGCTCCATCAATTTTACGGATGTACGTAGCTGGTTTTTTATCTACGACTTCAGGCATATAGCGCAATAGCCAACTTTGAGGGAACTGCTCCCGAATCAGGTCGCTTACCACCGGTCGCTTCCCTATTTCGCCAATGCGTAAATTCACTTTTTGGCAGGCTTCACTAACCACTTTTGTCCATGCAGCAATGGGGTAAGGAACAGGAAGTTGTAACCAGCTTGTTAATATTTTTTCGAGCCTAACAATAACTGGGTCGTGAATTTCCGTTTCCATTTCAACATAACTTACACTGAGTGGACCATGCGTATTTTTATGGCCAGGCACAAAGAAAGTCATTTCAATAGGTGTTTGTATCGTTGGACGGAGATGCTTTCTGCACCAGTCTATGCCAGGTAGTTGATGCAGTCGACGCCAGTAGCTAAATCCATGTGCAGCAGTATCAATATCTCTGCAAGATGGGCACCAACACATCGTATTTGCTGGCAAAAGGCCACGATAACCTACCAGTCCAGCGCGTTTGGTTGTGCTTTCAGGATTATCAGAGTAGCGATTCATCGGGAAATGAGCAGGTAGCATAGAATGCTCGGTTTCAATCTTGAATTTGCTTGTTCCGATTGCTTCACCAATGAGCCAGAGTAGCGGTACGTTACCTTGATCTGTTGAATTAGCTCGTAACGCTCTGATCATCTGGTTTCTAGAGGTTAAGCCATTTTGGCGGGCTAAACGTCCCAAAATCCCTATGGCATGTTCGTCAGGTAAAGCAATAGGTATGCTGGGTATCATTTTGGTTGTTGCCTGATTTTTTTAAAATAACCAGCATAAAGATTTACGGTGGAATGGTAAACCGATTAGTTTTCTAGGTGACCTATTCTGATTTGAAATGCAAATTTCGACAGGAATTTTTCTATTCTACTTCCTGAAAATTGTTCATTTAAAACAGTTGCGAGTGTTATCGATTATTTAGACTGCTTTACGCCAAACTTCAATTACCTCATATTCGGTGATTGCTTGACTGTAATTAGATCAATGTGTTAGCCTATAAACAAGGGCTCAGAGACGCCCTGCAGGGTCGTCGGCGCCGCCAACGCCGAAAGCAAGTTCTCCTCGTCGCAAACAAGCACGACAATCAAATTCAACGCACTCTTACAGCTTCATCACATTCCCACTGGCGGCCTTGGGGAAGGGATGATATTGTTTGGAGAAAAGTGTGTCTGAAAAAATCAAATCCGCCGAGCACCGTCTTGGCTTCCTACTACTGCGTGATGGCCATGCCATTCCACTCCGCGGAATTTCACCAGAAGAAATTAAGCAGGGCGCAAAGCATCGTATCCTTCATCCAGATGCCGATCAGTTGCAACATCGGAAAACATTAAATGCCATTGTTGATCGGCTCGGTTTTTCAGGAGACTTCGGAGATTTCCTGTCGACAGGTTGGCCTGATTTTGAACGTTTTTTGAAAAAAAATGGCTGTACTTCTCAGACGGGGGTTTTCCCCGTTGACCACGGCGGTTGTATTGATCTGCATTTTGGTCCTCTCGGAGGTCCAACTCCACGCCAGCTTTCTGATCGCATTTTTCACTCTGACTTAACATGTCCAGCGCGAATATTTCTTGGATATGGTGTTGATTGGTCTGCTTGGGACAATGGAGACGGTATTCATTGTCCTCAAGATGCGATCGTAACTATCAAAGGGGCGTTTAAGGATGCAGAGGACAGAGGTCGCCAGCTTTTCAAACGCAGACACGACTTGATGATGCAATGGGGGTTTCTTGACGATAAATTGATCTATGGGGATCCTAAACGTATTATCGATAAAACCTACTGGGCGCAAGGTTCTGATCCAAAAGCTCGTGAGGAAAGCCAAGCGAGAGTTGCCGCTGCCGTCCGCGCTTTTCGAGCGGTCTTCAACTGCCAATCAGAAGGGTGGGTGGACGTAAGACCTTATAACGATCGGCTTGTCGTATTGCGGGCACATGATGGTAAATGGGATATTTTGTGGCGTAATTACAGAGAGTCAGAACCACCTCATCCTATCGGCATTGCAAATTCAAATAATCTTCAAATTGAAGATATTCCCTCACGGTTGATGACTAAAAGCGACCATCTGAGGAAGTTTCACTTCCGTCAAGATATATGGGAGGAGCGAGAGGAACATGAGGCAGAACAGGCTTTCTATGATCGAGGAGGCAAAATTTGGGAACGTCGAATGACAAGTGACATTGATGTTCGCATCTCTTGGCTTAAAGATCAACGTCTTTGGTCTGAGCAAAATAGGGCTCAATGGACTGGACCTCTTCCAAATGGATTTAAAGCAGTTCTAGTCAATGGCCGGAGTGTTGCAATGAGTGATATTGTGGACGTTGCTTCTTTTCGGCAGATGTTAATTGAAACAGGTTATGGCGAACGTCGGAACACTGTCCGAGAACCTTGGGAACGTGCTAACGATAAGGCTTCTGATGAAGTTCCTGTTGGTGCGTCGTGGACTGATGCGCAGGCGTATTGTGCTTGGCGAGAGAGACAACTTGGTGTCAATCTTAGACTCCCTACTCAATCGGAGTTGCGCGCTATTCGTCCTGCCTACTCGAAGCATTACGAATCAATGGCTTTCATGGATTTTCCGTGGGAAAACTTTCCCCCTCGTCCAATTGTAAATCCACAAGGTAATGCGGGACATAAAAATGTGCCGTCAGCAGTTACATGGTCTGAATCAAGATTCTTGGAGGTTAGTCCAGATATGCCCGAATTTCCTGACGAAAGTGGTGTCGCCGACAGATCTAGAAAACGCTGGATAAAGGATTTCCCGCCTTGTGCTTCCTGGAAAAATCCCCTTCCGTGGGTTGATCATGAAGGTCTTGCTTTCATTGATGCTTGGGATTCCTACGAGTGGTGCCAAGAAAAAGGAGTTATCAGTGGACGTTTCTGGGAAGGAGAGATTGGGTCAGAATCTTGGGGAGCCTACAAGAACATAAAAGTGACCTTCCGCGTTGTAATAGATCTCGAGGGTTGATCAGGTGTCCATTACGCAAAGTGTAAGTACTGTTTTTTTTGAAGGCAAACCTACTCCAATGTAGAGAAATCAGTGAGCTGACTCAAAAACCTTGTCGCTGTAGATCTATGCTTATTTGAAAAATATTGCCAATTAGATATCAATGGAGTGGCGATTTCGTGACTTAACGGCAGCTATTAATTCAAGGCTGCCGTTCCTTTTAGAACCATTTCATAATGGTTGCCAAACGTTCAAATTGACTTCGTAGATGTGACCGCAAGTTCCTGAATTGATCTTGGAACTGAATGGAACTCTGAACATAGCAAGGGACACATTTCGTTTCCAGTACGCTACGCAACATTTCGCCGCATGGTTTGGTGTGCATTTTGTGAGCGGTATCAGAATTAAGAATTCAGCAGTAAAGGGTTAACCATCGCCCAAAAAAGAACGTTAACAACGAAGTTCATTTGTTATATTTTTTGTGCTATCGTCGTTGACCAATTTATAATTTTCCGACCGAACATGCAAAAAAATATAGCGATCATCTTAGGCGTCACCGACTACGAGGACATAACCCTTGATTTGCCCGCGTGTAAGGCGGACGTCGAGGTTGTAGACATGGTACTGCGTATCGGTGGACATTTTTCCGAAGTCATTACTATCGCGTCTAGTGATGCGCAAACCCTTAAGGCAAAACTTGCGGAAACAATACATAGATTTCAGCATGAAGATATCCAAGATCTTTTTTTCTACTTTACCGGCCACGGTGACTACACCGATGATGGCTTCAACTATCTATTGCGCGATTATTCGAAATCACGTGTTGCAGCAACGAGTTTGGCTAACTCTGAACTTGACGCAATGCTTAAAAGTTTATCTCCAAAGTTAACTATTAAGGTAGTGGATGCTTGCTATTCCGGAACACTTTATATTAAGGACGGATCGTCATTTGACGATTATTTAAAAAGTACAAATACTTTTTCAAACTGCTATTTTCTTTTTAGCTCTCAAAGTGATCAGAGGTCATATGCAGATGAGAATATTAGCGATTTTACGTACGAATTTGCGAGATCAGTAACGACTTCAAGCGCAGACTCAATTAGGTACAAAGATGTTATTGATTCAATCTCAGACGCATTTTCGACACGACGACAGCAACGTCCACTTTTCGTTAGCCAAGCTGATTTTACTGAGGTTTTTGGAATTTATCCTGAAGATGCACGAAATAAGATCGAAACGCTCATTACCAGATACGCCCCTGATGAGAATGTGTTGGACAGTACTGTTACACGCGAAATTAGCCCGCCAATTGCAGTGGTCGAACCATTAACTTTACTTGCGTTGGTAGAGGCAGATGCTAAGCGTTACGTTACTCTTGATGAAGCCCGCTCGTTTGCGGTTGCATTGAAAACCGCGTTAGAAATTTCACCGCAACCTTCCGAGCTTGACAGCATCTATGAGATCTCCTCCAACTGGTTTGATGATTACTATTCGGTACCCAATCCAAAGACATTAGGTGATTGGGTAAAGGCGAGTAAAGAGCACGAGTACTTTGCCTCACCAACATTTGGCGTGGAGACGTATGAAGTCCAACGTGGTGGAATAAATGCTTTCTTTCGTATCCCAGGAGCCGAGTCCGAAATGGTTACAAAGACTCGGCAAGTAGTCACTGGCTTAGAAAGCACAGTCGAAGGATTACCTTTTTTAGCATACCGCATGATTCTAAAACCAAGGCATCCGAACCTTGTACAGTATGCAGCTTGGTTTACTTTTGTAATTTCAAAAACTACGATTCAGGTATTCTTTTCCTTCATGGAATATGATGAGGTTTCATGGGATAAATATAGACCGGGTCTAACAACAAAGTGGGACCGGCACGAATTCAGCTTGACTTCGGCAGGCCCCGCCGCCGAAATAGTCACTGTTTTCTATGAGAAGTTTGTCGCATGGACGACCGAACGGGTGAAAGCCCGCTTAGCAAAGAATGCAAGCCTATAGGCAAAGGCTTATCCAATTCACGCAGAATGACCGCAGACTGTCAGACGTCTTTCGCGTAGCCAGGACGTGGAAGGTTTTTAATCAAGTGCGAAAGACCTCCTGTTCCGCAAAAGATGGAATCTTCTATATAGCTATTCAGGATAATTACGGAGACGTTCAGACTGTCCATCGAATTAAACAAGCGTTGGTTGGGAAATGGTAACAGTGAAATTTTCTAGTGCAGAAACAATAAAAATTACGATTTAATATGAAAACAAAACGCAGAGATAATTTTTCCAGTTCTGTCATTAAGACAATCGAGCGAAGAGTTAATGCTAAGTGCTCAAATCCTGACTGCCGTGTTCCAACCTCTGGTCCCACAGTGAATCCTGATAAAGCTAATAACGTTGGCATTGCAGCTCATATCACCGCAGCTGCGCCGGGAGGCCCGAGATATGACGGTAAAATCACAGCACATCAAAGAGCTGGCATAGATAACGCGATCTGGCTTTGTGCCAACTGTGCAACTAAAATTGATAAGGATGCTGACCGTTATGATATCGATCTCCTGAATAAATGGAAAAAGAAAGCGGAAGAAGATGCTTATAAGGAGTTTGGAAAGACACCGGTGTCTAGACGAGATCACGCTGCTCTAAAAGCATTGGCATTCGGAGGTTTGAGAAAAACAGAATTGAGCGATGCCGTTTCGCGCATCTGCAATCTTACAGCGACTGAGATGGAGCAACTTGATCCAAGGTTTGCTGTCGATGTGGGATATCGAGCAGGAACTACTTCTTTTACGCTCAATCCAATACAACCGGTTAATGTATCTATGAAGGTTGCTGAGGACTTCGTATTTGAATTCGAAACTAAATATTCTGATCTTGTGAAACATGGCAGCGATTTAGAAATCGATACCAAGGCTGTTAAATTTATGGGGTCCCCTCTTTTTGAATTTCAGGGAGATTTACAAGGAAAACTTGTAATCAGTACAAATGTACGAAAGCCTGCCGTACTTAAATGCACTTTTGAAAGAAAAGATGGTACACGCCAAGTTGATGACATACACGGCGAATTGGTTGGTGGGGTGGAGTCGGTTACGTTCAACGGCTCGGCATTTGGTGGACTTATGAAGTTCACCCAATCGTTTTTCACTGATCCTAGAATTGTAAAAAGCTGTCCAATGAGCGTGGAAATTGACCTTGCGTCTTGGTACGAACGTCCAATGCGAGCTCTACCGTATTTTAATAAAGCTTACGAATTCTATGAATCGATCAAAATGGGTGACAAGATGCTGGCACTCGTAGAAATCGATGGTATGACTGCATTTTCCGCAGGGGGAACGTTTAACTGCGAAAATCCCAAAGGTGACGAGTACTATTTTTTATTACGCCATATTCGAAACGTCAGATCAATACTTGAATTGCTAGGGTTGGACGTAAATTTTAGTGAAAAAAATTCTATCACTGCCGAAGAAGCTGAGTTTGTAGAGCAAATTTACCAGATGTTTTTTTGTCAGCAAAAACTAAAAGATAATAAGGTCGCTACTGCGACATTCTCGATGTCAATTTTACCAAATACTAGCGAAAGCCAAATTAATCAAATCTGCGAGAGTGCCAATCCAATCCGAATTGCGCAGAAATTTAAAATGCCAATCAATCTTTGGGGGCTCATAATCGAACTTCCGCAAATCATCATGACATACACTATGGCCACCTTGAAGAAACTTAGCCCTGCAGGAAAAATCAAAGCAGGTAATTCTTACCGTTTCAGAATCAGTCCTTTGGATGATTGCCAACTCATTGTTGAATTCGCCAAAGAGTAATTTGATCAGTAGAACTAAATTGCGTAATTTATAATTAAATTCTCCCGTTGTGAAATACTGTTATCATATTAAAAACTTCATAAAAATATCATCCGGACCTGTTTTAATATGGTGTAGTTGACAATGAAATGAGATTAAGAAGATAGTAGATGGCCAAAATTGACGTCCTTTATATTCAGTTCCACGCCGTGCAAAAGCTACGTCAACCTTGTTTTGAGGTTGCAAACCAGCGGGTTCGCCAGTGGCCAACACTCGAATCGCGAAAATGGTGGTCTGAGTGGCGTCAACAGTTACGACCTTTTTGATTGCAACTCACGAGTCTTGACTCCGTCCCTAAATCAACTCTATCCCCCCACCGACATGTCGACACTAGATGACTTTCAGTACCCACCACCTGTGGATTGGCAGGCATTTCAACGGTTCTGTGTGGATCTGTTTTCTCGCGAATTGCGAGATCCATACTTGACTGAGCATGGCCGAAACGGGCAAAGCCAAGACGGGGTCGACATTTACGGTACTCATCGCCTTGACGACAAGTTAGTTGGCATTCAATGCAAGGGAAAAGATGGACGATATGGGAAGCAGCTCACTGTGAACGAGTTGCGTACTGCGGTCGACGATGCATATAGATTTGAACCTAAGCTGGAAGTTTTTATCTTAGCGACGAGTGGACAAAAGGACAAAAGCCTTCAAGCAGTCGCTCGGGAAATTAGTGCTGAACATCAAAAGATGGATCTATTCAGAGTCGTTATTTTCGATTGGGTAGATATTCTTCGGTTGGCGCAAAATTACCCTTCCCTAGTGCGGGACCGTCTTACGCCGGGCGGCTGGCAAGAGTTAGTGGACAGGGACAACGGACGAACCGTCTCTGTGGACGATATGAATATCAAGCGACGTTACGTACTGGGGCATTCGGTGGGAAACGCGCATACGTATTTCCAAATATTCCTACCCATCATGGTAGTAATGGGTCTGTTTTTCTTTCTCACCCCGATTAGCCTTTTTTGGGGCTTTAAGCCTAACTTTGACTGGATGCTTCCAGTCGTGTGCACATTGTTTATTAGCACTTTTATTGCGTTGCGCGCGAATGCACTAAAGAAATGCCGGTTCACCAATTCAATGCCTCCGATTCGGACAGTGTTTTTTGAAGCCAACGCAAACGGTGATATTTATCTTACGAAATTGGATGCAACGTGCCCATATTGCCGGTCTCGAATGTCATTACGCGTTTGTGGTGACTGGAAAGTCAGAACGGAGGAGATTTTTGTCTGCACAAAGAACCCCTCACAACATCGTATCATAAGTGACTACACGCATTTGCCTCCTGTAAGCTGATAGAGGGCTGGGCGAGTGCGCCAATCTGCAAACGTGTTTAGCATCCACATTTCAGCTTAGCTCCAGCCATGCTAGCCAAAGAGTTTGCATGGTCGAACAGATTTCTTTTAAATTAAATTTCTGTAAAAAATCAAGAGCCACTGATTGGTTATTTTTCGCTTTCCAAGCGGGCCGACCAGCATCTGCTCTCGATAGGGTGTGCCCATGAAACTGGTAACACCGATATGTGTGCCGCTTGGGGTTTCATGCCTTGTGTAAGAACTCGATCCGATTTTCATCGAAGTCTGCAACGTTGGCGGCATAGTAGCCAGAAGCGAAGTAGGTGGGGGCCGCGGGAGCTCCTTCGTCAGTGCCACCTGCAATGATTGCTGCTGCATAGGCAGTATCGACCAGCTCGTTGGTGTCGTAGACGATCCCTAGGTGTAAACCCGTTTCACCGAGCTTCCGTTGACGTACCCAAATACTTGAAACAACCGCCTTCCCACTGATGTAAACATCGTCACCAACGCAGTGAAGGTCTGGGACGGTTTCGGGACCTGCAGTAGAAACGTATTTGCCGAATGCACTCCAGCTAAGCGGCTTCAAGGCTGCTAAGTAAAAGATAAGTGATTTTTCAATTTCGGTGACAGAAATGTAGACATGGTCGATTATTTGGACGCTCTTCCAAGCGTTGGTGTTGTGATGGGAAAAGTTTCTGAACGTGTGGGACGGTGCTTCGGTAATCTATGTAAACGTTCCGTTAGGTCGTGAGCCACGGCCGTTGGCGATGGCCTGCATCAGTTGACGGAGCACTTCTCCATACTCGGATGGACTATGCGACCAACTTCATTCGGTATGTCATACACAGGATTCGTATTTTGAATTGGTTCGACCAACTTTACAGAAAATTGCAGGCTCAGTAGAATCAATGGCTTACTGAGTCGATTCCCGACCAACTTTATTCAGCCTGATCATTTTTAACTGTTCCCGACAATTAAAGTCGTAAACTAAAAATCTTCAAGAAAATGCCCAAACCTGGATCATCAGGCTTGGGTAACCGATGCGTTGGATCTAGTGATGAAAGGCCGCCACATTGACTATGCTGCGCTGGCCGAGATCGGCGATGTGATCTCCGGGAAGCCTGTTGAGTCACCCCCCAATTTGATAAATCGATATCATCTACTCAAGACTGACAACACTCAGTTCACGGCAGATCGTTGCATAACTTGGCCGGATGCATCAGCTAATCAACACAGCCCCTCAAGATGACCACACTTTTTAAGTGTGGCTTTTTATTTGCAGTAACACCAAAGAAACGAAATGATTTGACATCAAAAATCCATAATCGTAATATGCATCATCAGCAAAGAAACGTATCTAGCCATGCTACTGAAACACCTAGCCACCATTTCTGCAGGGCACCCCTTTCGGGGGAAAATACCTGAGTCACCTGGCTCCGGTATTGTCGCTGTGCAAATGAAAGATGCCTCGGCACAGGGCTTCGTGAACTGGGACGATTGCATTGAAACCGAACCCACAGGCCGCCGTGATGATTTTCTGCAAGTCGGCGACATCCTGGTGGCTGCCCGTGGCAGCCGGAACTACGCAGCACTAATCGACAGCACACTCACCATAACGGGAAAAAATGCCGTTGCGGCACCCCAGTTCTTTATTGTCCGCATCACTGCGGCCAACCTGTTGCCTGAATACCTGTGCTGGTTTCTCAATCAGCCCCCCAGCCAGCGCTACTTTGAACTCAATGCTGAGGGCACCCTCACCAAGGCCATCAAGCGCAATGCTTTAGACGACATACCGATCGCAGTACCTGATCTTGCCAGGCAACAGGCCATCGTTGGTCTCGCCAACACGCTGCAACAAGAGCTGCGCCTGATCGAACAACTACGCCGTAACGGCGAGCAAATGCTGGCGGCCATTGCCAATGAATTGGCAAAAAATGTGGAGGATTCAAAATGAATGACCAACATCAATCATTCGAAGCATTGAAGCAGTTATCCGATGAAGGCTTTGAATACTGGTCTGCTCGTGACCTGGCGCCTCTGCTCGAATACAAGGACTGGCGGAATTTTCAGAAGGTGATCAGCAAGGCCATGCAAGCTTGCGAGGCTAGTGGGCATGATCTTGCCGACCATTTCGTTGAAGCCACCAAAATGGTTATGCTTGGCTCTGGATCGCAACGTGAGCTAGATGATGTTCAGCTCTCGCGCTATGCCTGCTATCTCGTCGTGCAAAATGCAGATCCATCTAAACCAGTTATCGCAGCTGGACAGACATATTTTGCTCTGCAGACCCGCCGTCAGGAACTGGCGGACAATGCGTCATTTCAGCAACTGAAAGAAGATCAGAAACGGCTTTTTCTTCGCGCTGAAATGCGTGAGCACAACAAACAACTGGTCGAGGCGGCACAACAAGCCGGTGTCTAAACCACCCTGGATTTTGCCATTTTTCAAAACCATGGCTACAAGGGCTTGTACGGCGGGCTGGATCAAAAAGGCATCCATCAGCAAAAAGGGTTGAAAAAGAGCCAAAAAATTCTTGATTACATGGGTTCGACCGAACTGGCAGCCAACCTGTTCCGTGCCACGCAAGCTGAAGAAAAACTCCGCCGTGACAATGTGCAGGACAAACAACAGGCTAACCGCACCCACTTTGAAGTCGGCAGAAAAGTCCGCCAAACCATCGCCGAATTGGGCGGCACCATGCCAGAAAACCTGCCAACACCCGAACAAAGCATCAAACAATTGGAATCTGCCGCGAAAAAGCTGGCTAACCCATCAGACAAGGAATAACCATGACCGATCAAATCAATCAGGACGACATCAACAAAGCACTCTGGGCGGCCTGCGATACGTTTCGCGGCACCATCAGCGCCGATACCTACAAAGACTTCGTGCTCACCATGCTGTTCCTCAAATACATCAGCGATGTATGGCAGGACCATTACGACAGCTATCAAGCCGAATATGGTGATGAACCTGAGTTGATCGAAGAAATGCTGAAAAACGAGCGTTTTGTGCTGCCCAAAGAAGCTAGTTTCTACAAGCTGTACGAGCGTCGTCACGAGCCCGGCAATGGCGAGCGCATCGATCAGGCGTTGCACGCGATTGAAGAAGCCAACGGCACCAAGCTCAAAGACGCGGGCAAAAGTGTGTTTCAGGACATCAGTTTCAACACCGACAAGCTGGGCGAAGAAAAGCAGAAGAACACCATCCTGCGCCACCTGCTGGAAGACTTTGCCAAGCCCGAGCTCAACCTCAAGCCCAGCCGCGTCGGCACGCTCGACATCATCGGCAATGGCTACGAATTTTTGATCAAAAACTTCGCCGCCAGCGGTGGCCAGAAAGCCGGTGAATTCTATACCCCACCAGAAGTTTCCGAGCTGATTGCCGAGCTGCTCGACCCGCAGCCGGGCGACACCATTTGCGACCCCGCCTGCGGCTCGGCCTCGCTCTTGATGAAGTGCGGCCGTAAGGTCGTTGCCAACCACGGCAGCAAAAACTACGCGCTATACGGGCAGGAAGCCATCGGCTCCACCTGGTCGCTGGCCAAGATGAATATGTTTCTGCATGGGGAAGACAACCACAAAATCGAATGGGGCGACACCATCCGCAACCCCAAGCTGCTCGATATTAATGGCGAGCTGATGCTGTTCGACATCGTGACCGCCAACCCGCCGTTTAGCCTCGAAAAATGGGGGCATGACGAAGCGGAAAACGATAAATATAGCCGCTTCCGCCGTGGCATACCGCCCAAAACCAAGGGCGACTACGCCTTTATCCTGCACATGATCGAAACGCTGAAACCCGGCAGTGGCCGCATGGGCGTGGTGGTGCCACATGGCGTGCTGTTCCGTGGCAGCAGCGAAGGCGCAATTCGCCAGAAGCTGATTGAAGAAAACCTGCTCGACGCAGTCATCGGCCTGCCGGAAAAACTGTTTTACGGCACCGGCATCCCGGCTGCGATCCTGATTTTCAGCAAGGAGAAATCCGACACCAACGTGCTGTTTATCGATGCCAGCCGCGAATGCAAAGCCGGTAAAAACCAGAACCAGCTCACCGAAGACAACATCACCAAAATCGTCACCACCTACCGCGAAGGCCATAGCATTGATAAATACGCCTATGTGGCGAGCCTTGACGAGATCAAAGATAACGACTTCAACCTGAATATCCCACGCTACGTCGATACCTTTGAAGAAGAGGCAGAAATCGACCTGCTGGCGGTGCGTTCCGAGCGCGAGCAGCTGAAAGTGCAATTGAATGCGCTGGAAACCGAAATGGCGAAATATCTGCAGGAGCTGGGTTATGGTGCCTAATGGATGGGATTTAGCTTGTTTTGAGAGCCTAAAAATCTCAATTATCGATGGCGATCGAGGTATAAACTACCCAAAGAAAGAGGATTACCTCACCGATGGCTACGCTCTTTTTTTGGGTGCGGATAACATTGAAAATGGCTTATTAAATATTGAGAAGACAATATATATCTCAAAAGAAAAACATAACTCTATGCGTAAGGGTGTTGTTCAAGAGAGTGACATTATTCTTGTCATGAGGGGAAATGGCACTGGTCGATCTTGTATTTATACAAACAAAGTTGAATCACATGCTGCTCGTATTAACTCAGGATTAATTATCATTAGAGTGCACCAAGACTATTCAAATGTGCATTTCCTTCAACAATTGCTCTTGTCACCGGTAATACAAAAGCAATTCGAAAGCTTCATGTTCGGAAGCGCTCAACCTCAGTTAACTGTACGGCTACTTAAAAGCTTAAGATTTGCATGCCCTCCACCTCTAGAGCAAAAGAAAATTTCCCAAATCCTCACGACTTGGGATCAGGCCATCGCCACTACCGAGCGCTTGCTCGACCTCGCCCGCCAGCAGAAAAAAGCCCTGATGCAACAACTGCTCACCGGCAAAAAACGCTTGGCGGATAAAAGTGGCGTCAAATTTCAGAGCGAATGGCATCGCACTGAGTTGGGGGAGTTGCTTGACTATAAGCAGCCGACGCCATATTTGGTTGACTCAACTGAATACCGCGACGAATACAAAATCCCTGTGCTAACAGCAGGAAAGACATTCATCTTGGGTTACACAGACGAAACGTCCGGCATTTATCAGGAAGACCTGCCTGCGATCATTTTTGATGATTTCACTACAGACAGTAAATTTGTCGATTTTCCCTTCAAGGCAAAATCAAGTGCAATGAAAATCTTGGTTGCAAAAAAAGGCGTATCAATCAAGTACGTTTTTGAAGCTATGCAGATGTTGAACTTTGCTGTGGGTGGGCATCAGCGTCATTGGATTTCCATATTCTCAAATTTGGTTGTTCCGATTCCAAGCAAGGAAGAACAGGAAAAGATCGCCACTGTTTTATCTGCAGCCGATCAAGAAATCGATACCCTACTATCCCAGCTCAACGGACTGAAACAAGAGAAAAAAGCCCTAATGCAAACCCTGCTGACCGGCAAGCGCCGTGTCTCATTGGAAAATACGGAGAGAACGCCATGTTAACGAAGGTGCATATCACGAATTTTAAAAGTTACAAGAATGAAACGCTACATCTTGCACCTTTGACGCTAATGATAGGCGCGAATGCTTCGGGTAAAAGCAATGCACTGGAGGCATTCCGTTTTTTGAGCTGGTTAAGTCAGGGACAAAAACTGTCGGTACTTAAACACAGCATAGATGGTTCGGAGCAGATTCTTCGCGGGCAAGTTAGAGATTTAGGGTATTTGGGGGCAAATTCATTTCAACTAGGCTGCACAATTGACGACAAAAGTTGGAATCATTTCGAAGTAGAGATATCGCTGAGAGATGATGAGTTGCATATTTCCAAAGAAACGATTACGTCGTCGAGTGAGAACTTTCCGCTTTACCGGATAGAGCAAGCGTCAACAGGTCTAAGTACCGACGTGAAAGTGGCTTATAACAACTTTGCTCGTGGAGGAAAAAAGCCTCAGGTTAATTGCACTGACCAGATCGCGATTATGAATCAGCTTGCAAGTTCGGCAATGTTCGAATCCGGCCACCAAAAGGCACAAAAAGAAATACCGGAAACAACGCTTAAATTCCAGAGGTTGCTCGAGGACACGCTGTTTCTCGATCCCGTACCATCTTTAATGCGTGGTGACAGTTATCCAGACAAGCGCTTGCGAGGCAGTTGTGCCAATCTGTCTGGTGTTTTATTTACCCTCTGCAAAAAACAAGAATTTAAGAGCATCATTGTTGATTTTATTAAGAGCCTTCCCGAGCAAAATATTACGGATATTAAATTCTTCGAAGATAAACGGGGGCAAGTGTCATTAGAGTTAATTGAAAGTTTTGGGGGTACTACCCGCCCATGCAAAGTGGAATTGTTATCTGATGGAACATTGCGTGTATTGGCAATTGCTGCCGCGCTGCTTTCAACACCAGAAGGTTCAACTGTCGTTATTGAAGAAGTTGATAACGGTATTCACCCTTCTCGTGCCAAGCAATTGCTGGCGACCATCCGTGATCATGCAGAACGACGAAATGTCCGGTTGCTACTTTCCACGCATAATCCAGCGTTAATGGATGCCTTACCAGATAGCGCATTAGGAGATGTCATTTTTTGCTACCGCAGTACAGAAAATGGCGATAGTCGATTGGTACGTTTACAGGACTTGGAGGACTATGTTGGATTGGTTGCCCAAGGACCGCTTGGCGATCTGGTGACGAATGGTGTAGTAGATCGGTTTGTGAAATCTCCAGTTAGCAAGGCGCAAAAAAAGAAAAATGCGTTGGATTGGCTAGCAAAGATGCAGGGAGATGATCAATGAGCGGAGTCTGCATTATCGATACCAGTATTTTTCTCAATTTGCTCAATGTGCCCGGTAGGAATCAGGAAAAACACAAAGTCATTGAAGATTTTAAAGAGTATGCCGAGCTGGGGACCAGCTTTATTTTACCAATGGCGACGATCATCGAAACGGGGAACCATATTGCCCAGAATGGCGATGGAGGAACTCGGCGGGCAACGGCTTTACGGTTCTGCACTGCAGTAAAGGGGGCATTTAATGGGAAAGCTCCTTATCGCCCGAGCGATTTCCCAAGAAATAGTGAAGTGAATGGATGGATTGATAAATTCCCCGATCTCGCCGGACAAAACAAAACTCCCGAAAAAACGACAGAAGGCACCAGTTTCGGAGATCTCAGCATCATTGAGGAATTTAATAATTGCACAGCAAAATTCCCGATGTCCGAAGTATTTATTTGGTCTCTGGATAGCGATTTGTCCGCATATCATTGGTCTCCTAAGTTACCGTAAGCAAAATGCTGGTGTGTGACTGGCTACAATTCAGGAAGTAAGTTAGCCATTCTGATTGTTCTCTGCAACTTACTTTCAGTTGTTCGGTTTAACCCGACAACTGAACACCAATAATGATCGGGCTATTGAATATGCACGAAATGGAGTTTACACCCGAAGAACTTTCGCAACAGTTGCGCAATTTGCCGGAATTGCCGCTGTTTGATGGCGTGGATACGAGTGACCTCACTCCAAATACGAGTGACCTCGACTCAAATACGAGTGACCTTAGGGGCGATGCGAGTGACCTCCCTCCAGAACTGCTCACAGCGATGGCTACTCTTGGCACAAAGCCACGTCGTGAAAAGCTGTGGCCAGTCATTATCTGGTTGTGCGCCATTCGATCGCATACCGCGGAAGAGCTGGCCGCCCGGCTTGGCAATCGGCAGGTAACAGCTCTAAAAAGCCAGCATTTGAGCTTGCTGCGCGAGCAAGAAAAATTGCTGCAGTACAGTTACCCCGAAGTGGTTAATCATCCGCAGCAAGCCTATGTCACTACCGCTGCTGGCCGCGCCTGGCTGGCCGAGCAGGGAATTACCGTATATGAATAACACACCAAAATTTCAAGAAGAATATAGCGCCAAAATCCCCGCGCTGACGCTACTCACCAACCTTGGCTGGACATTCCTGCCGCCCGGGGTGGCCTTAGCCAAACGCGGTGGCAAGCAGGATGAAGTGGTGCTGCGCGACGAGTTGCGGCAGGTTTTGCAAACGCGCCGCTTTCGCTTCGAGGGGCGTGAGCAGGCTTTGTCCGATAAAGCGGTTGATAAATTGATCGCCGAAGTATGCAGTCCAGCGCTGAATGAAGGCCTCGCGCTGGCCAATGAAAAGCTCTACAACCACATGCTGTACGGCATATCGGTGACCGAGTTTGTCGATGGTAAAAAGGCCAACCCGACCATTGCGCTGATCGATTGGGAAACGCCAGAGAACAATAGCTTCCTGTTTACAGAGGAGTACAGCGTCACGCGCTCGGGCGGTGTGGATAGCCGCCGACCGGATATTGTGTGCTTTGTGAATGGCATCCCGCTGGTGGTGATCGAGGCCAAGCGGCCGGATGGTAACGCCAAAAAAGGGCCAACCATTGCCGAGGGCATTTCGCAATCGCTGCGCAACCAGCGTCACGATGAAATCCCGCGCCTGTTTGCCTATGCCCAGCTGATTTTATCCATCAACGGCACCGATGGACGCTATGGCACTTGTGGCACGCCAGAGAAGTTTTTCGCGACCTGGCGCGAAGAGGATATCTCTGATGCTGAAATGTATGCGATCAAAAATAAGACGCTGAGCCAGCTACAGACCGATACCCTATTTAATCATCGCCCAGCCAAGGATTTGGCCTGGTTTCATTCGCTGCTGGCCGGTGGTGAGCTGGCCGTCACTGGGCAAGATAAATTGCTAATCAGCTTGCTCAAGCCCGCCCGCCTGATGGAGATGGTGCGCTACTTCACGCTGTACGATAAAAAGGTCGGCAAGATCGTTGCCCGCTATCAGCAGGTGTTTGGCATCAAGCGGCTGATTGCCCGCATCAATACCCGCCGCGCCGATGGTGGGCGCGAAGGCGGTGTGATCTGGCATACCACGGGGTCGGGCAAATCGTTCACCATGGTGTTTTTAAGCAAGGCGCTGATTCTGCATGCTTCGCTGAAGCAATGCCGCATGGTGGTGGTGACTGACCGCGTTGATCTGGAAAGCCAGCTATCTAAAACGTTTGCATCTGGCGGCGAGTTGTCGAGCAAGAAAGACAAAGAAGCAGCGCTAGCCACCTCCGGCAAGCGATTGGCTGAGCAAATCAGCACTGGCACCGAACGCATTATTTTTTCGCTGATTCACAAATTCAATACCGCAACCAAGCTTCCGGAATGTGTGAATACCAGTCCTGATATCGTTGTGCTGATTGATGAAGGCCACCGCAGTCAGGGTGGCGAGAGCAATATCCGCATGAAGCAGGCCATGCCCAATGCATCCTTCGTGGCTTTTACCGGCACGCCGCTGCTGAAAGATGATAAAACCACCAATAAATTTGGCCCCATCGTTCACGCTTACACCATGCAACGTGCTGCAGAAGATGAAGCAGTAACACCATTGCTGTATGAAGAACGGATTCCCGATCTCGATATCAACGACAGAGCGATTGATGCGGGTTTTACGCGCATTACCACCAGCCTGACTGACGAGCAGAAAGCTGACCTGAAACGCAAATACGCCAAACGCGGCGAGCTTTATCGTGCCGACGACCGTATCCAGCTGATTGCCCGAGATATAGCGGAACACTTCGACAAGAACATCACCGGCGGCCTGAAAGGCCAGCTGGCATGTGACAGCAAAGCATCGGCCATTAAATACAAAAAATATCTGGATGAAGCTGGGTTATTTGAATCTGCGGTGGTGATCAGCGCACCGGATACCCGCGAGGGCAATTCGGAAGTGGATGAGGCTTCGATTCCGGAGGTAACGCAGTGGTGGAAAGAGAATGTCGGCTCGCAAGACGAACAGGCCTACACCAGGCAGGTGATCGAGCGGTTTGATAAAGACGAATCGCTGAAACTGTTGATCGTGGTGGATAAGCTGCTCACCGGCTTTGATGAACCGAAAAACACCGTGCTGTATATCGATAAGCCTCTAAAAGAGCACAACCTGATTCAGGCCATTGCTCGCGTTAACCGGTTGCATCCGCTGAAAAAATTCGGTTTGCTGATCGACTATCGCGGCATTTTGGCCGAGCTGGATACCACGATTGCCAAGTATCAGGACTTGGCTTCGCGCACGCAGGGCGGTTACGACATCAACGATATCGCTGGCCTCTACAACCCGATGAGCACAGAATACAAACGCCTGCCGCGCTTATACAAACAGCTCTGGGCGATTTTTGATGGTGTTAAAAACAAAAACGACATCGAACAACTGCGCCAGGTGTTGATCCCGAAAACCGAAGAGCGCAATGGTGAGTTGGTCGATGTAAACCAGAAGGTGCGTGATGACTTTTACGAAGCGCTGAGTGAGTTCTCCGGCTGCCTCAAAGTGGCACTGCAGTCTGCAACCTTCTTTGAGGACACCAGTTTTAGCGACGCCGACCGCCAGCACTATAAGGAAACGGTGAAGCAGTTCTCCAGCCTGCGCCAATTGGTAAAGCAGGATTCAGGTGAAACCATCAACTACGATGACTATGCTGCGCAGGTAAAAAAACTGCTTGATAAGCACGTCGTGGGCGTGGAAGTGCGCGAACCAAACGGTACCTATGAAGTTGGCAAAATGGGCAGCAAACCCAAGCCGGAAGACTGGTCAGAAGAAAAAACCCGTAACGAAACCGACATCATCAAAACCCGCGTGGCGAAGATGATCGAGCAGGAATTGCATGATGACCCTTATGCGCAGGAGGCTTTCTCCAAGCTGCTGCGAGATGCTATCGCTGAGGCTGAAAAGCTATTCGATCACCCGCTCAAGCAATATTTGCTGTTCCACGAGTTTGAAGAAAAAGTGCAAAGTCGCCAGCTGGATGAGTTGCCGGATGCATTTAATGGTAACCGTCATGCGCAAGCCTATTTCGGCATCTTCAAGAAGACCCTGCCCGAGGTGTTTGCCATTAGCGATACGCAGGTGATGGGCAAATGGGTAGCGCTGGCATTTGACATTGACCAGCTAGTTGAGCAAGTGGTTGGTGAACATTCGATCAACCCGCAAAACATCGAGGCCAACATCCGCAAGCAATTGCTGCCACTCTTGTTCAAAGAGTGCAAAGCCATTGGCGCAGGTATGGATCAGGCCAAGGCGATGGTGGAATGGGTGGTGCAGATTACCCGGGTTGGCCTCAATGCTGCTGGGGTTTGAGGTGAGCGTCGCAATAAAGCCAAAGTCAGAAAAAACGAATCTGTCATTTAACTATGCAGACGAGCAGATTCGTTTTGTGCGGCTACCGCGCACAGAAGGCAATGGCAAAATCCTGATCAAAGTATTGCCAGATTGCCGCGTGCAAATCAGCGCGCCTGAAACAGCCAGTGATGAGCAAGTGATCGCTGCTGCCAAACAGCGTGCGCGCTGGATTTATCAGCAACTACGCGAGTTCCGATCCCGCCTGGAACACGTACGCCCACGGCAGTACATCAGCGGTGAAAGTCACTTTTACCTAGGCAAACAGTACGTCCTGAAAGTCATCGAAAACCCGACAGAAAAACCATCCGTAAAACTACTGCGCGGCAAAATCGAAGTAACGGTGCGGGAAAAGTCAGCGGAGAAAATCAACGCACTACTTGCTGATTGGTACAAAGCGCGAGCGAAAGAAGTCTTTGCCCGTCGATTAGAGGCAATGCTAGAGCAAGCGCTATGGGTCAGCGAAAAGCCACCACTGAGAGTCCTGACCATGCAAACGCAATGGGGTAGTTGCTCTCCTGCTGGACGATTAACGCTCAATCCTCACCTGGCCAAAGCGCCCAGAGACTGTATTGATTACGTCATCCTGCACGAGCTATGTCACCTGGCCGAACACAACCACAGCGAGCGCTTCTACCGGCTGATGGGGCAAGTGATGCCCAACTGGGAAAAGGTAAAGGGACGGCTGGATAAGATGGCAAACTCTCTCATTAATTAGAACCAGAGCGTGTTGGGGTATGAGCGGTGGTGGTAGCTGTTTGCCTGTGGTTAAGTGTCAGTTACCAATGCTCATACTCATACAGGTAATCACAGATTTTTTCATTTAAGGATGAAACTCTATTTTTGTGTTAATAGGCATTAGTGAGGGCTGGCCTCAATGTTAGGATGAAACTTTAGTTCCCTGGATAGACAAGAAGCAGTTCAAAAGCGCTGCTTTTAGCCATTGTAAGAATGAGACTTTATTTTCATCTCACAACTGTTCCCGGCAATTAAAGTCGTCAACTAAAAATCCTCAAGAAAATGCCCAAACCTGGATGATCAGGCTTGGGCATTTTGGTATCTGCATCTGAGCATAAATGAGCTCTTGATTTATCCTAGCTTCGCTGTAGGGCCAACTAGGCGAAGTTGACTCATTTGATGTGCGAGGGAATAGCGATACCTGTTGGATAGAGGGTAAGCGCGAATTTCCCCGCACCTTGCAACGTGAACAGTGGTTGAATTATGGCGTGACGCTGCCAGCGTAGTTAAACGGCAGCAGGTCGTGCAAGTCTGCCCCCTCTGCGCGCAGCGGCAATTCGGT
>NZ_JACOGG010000019.1 GCF_014284365.1 Cognatundibacterium rugosum | reverse complement strand
CACGCCGTGTTTGAGTGCCATGCCCGCCAACGATACGCCAGGCTGCAGGCACGCCTTGACCAGAGCTTGTTTCGATTGCCGGTCATAGCGCCGCCGGCCATCACGTCGGGTGCCGGTAACGATCAGGTGCAACGCTGACTCATTCCAATTCTCTTGCATAGGTGTCCACCTCCATAAGTGGACACCTATGTTCCTCTTCTTTAAGTTCTTGCGCTATGTGCGGGGAAATTCGCGCTTACAATTAAAAACTGAGATTGTGGAAGCAAAAAAAGCGAAGCATTTATTTTTGAATGCAACCGACTATAAGAATCACAGAAAATACCGCGAAGCTTTATTTAGTCGCACCTACATTCCAATCTTGCTGGAGATATTTGACGGGCAATGCACTGGCGTAGACCAGGTAGAAACCGATATTGGCATTTGCTTTCAACTCAATCTGATCGGCGGTGGAAAAATATTTGACTACGGCAGTCAAATCAAAATAGAGAACGGCACCGAGGAAGAAATCAAAGTAGCGATCAAGCTTGCCAAGGAAAAGGGCTGGGAGGGATTACACCTCACTGGCAGTGAACATTTCAAAGAACAGGCATTTCTTGAAGCCGTTTTATCTGGTGTTTTTCGCCCTGAACAAATCACCGGCTACAAACCGAGCAAAGCCAATCTGGAAGTCATTCGTGATTGCCGACCTGCGTTGAAGATTGCGAATGACAGTAATGTAATTAAGAACTATGTCGTAGAAAAAACAGGCACTGGGGAGGCTGGTGGCGCAGAACAGATACACATTCCACGATTAAAAATTTAATGTAGAACAGTACCTATTTCCGATGATTACTCACCGTCTTCATTTGAGTTACCATGTTCGTAAGTATTAAGAAACTCTGCAATTATGTCTCCATGGCACGGCAAAGGGCTACAATGACAACCTAACCTCGTTCCCTTTAGCCCCAATATTGCATTAACCATTTTTGGATCGGTCAGCACATTTTCCTTAAAATGTTGTCGGTATTTCTCAATAACCGTTGCTCGATCATCACCGGTGCCTCCTTTCCCAATAGGAAATGGATTTCCCCACGGTGTGCCTCGCCCTATATAGATGTCGAATTCTTCGTCCCGATCTTTGTTTCTAACCTTGGTAATTTGTACGGGGACTAGTCGCAACGGGACTTTTAGAAGATTCGCAGCATGTACCATGTTCGTCAGATCATCCCCGTCCCAGAAAATGATTGCATAGTCATACTCAAGCAAATTTCTGCTAAGTGCCGGTCGGGGGAAGTTCTTGATGGATGTTATAGGGATATGCATTGCATCGAAATAGTTCTTTGCAATCAAATAGTCGTCTTGGATAACGTCTACGTGAAGACTATCTAAATCCAGAACTGCCGTGATCCGGGCTATTTTTTTACCGAACAATTCTTTGTATCGGAAGCCTTTTGAAAGCCCTATAAGCAATTTTTTTTGGGTTGATTCCATGTCGGTTTACAGCAAATGTTTGATTGGTAATGGCGTGTCCCATTTCGCATTGAGATACTCGATCGCGATTCTTCGATGGCACTGGTGCGGCTTATGTTCGCTGCAAAGCAAACACCCGCCCTCAAAAATGCTCTTGTCTAGTTTTTTTTCCGCTGACCGTCGGTCAAGAAGTTCAATGTATTTCGATTCATAGTAGTTCCAATCGATGACTTTATTTCGGTAGTCCTTCAACAAGCCACCATCGGGCATTAAATCCGGAATTTCCACGTAATCAATATTGGCGATGGTCTTAAGAAAATATTTAAGATCATCTCTTTTGGCAAAGCCTGATAATTGGGACGTATTGTTAAGACGAACATCAAGAACTCTCTTGACGTTCGAAGTCTTTAAAAGTGAAAAAAATTTTTCCGCACTCTTCTCGGTAAATCCGATTGTTGCAACAACTCCGATATCGTCCATTAAATGATCCTGAAAAATCTAGCTGGTTAAAAAACTGCGGCTATGAGCTTGAAGTGAGCATTTGCTGGCGCATAAATGTCAGTGATACTCACGCAGAGAACAGCATTTGGTTGAGCATAAATTTTCCCGATCTCCATGGCAGCAATATTTGCGCATAATACTGGATCGGTTATTTTCAAGGTATATTTTATGCCTTTGTAGGTAAACGTACCACGCAACTTGCGCTTCTGCGGATAAGCTTGGTATCCCTCCATATTGACAGCATAGGTGAAATCAGCCGCCAAAATTAGACGAAGGGAATCACCGAATACTGCAAACTCTTGCGGAGAAATTTTATCGTTCACACCGTTATAAGTAGAGTTTCCAAAATTCCATAAGTCTGGGACATCTTGGATATAGGGTGTAATGTTGGCACGTGTGAGTACGCTTACTTTTACCCAAGGCTGGCCATCTATGAGGTGGTTTTCCGTTTGGCAGCCGTGCGGCTGATGCCCAGTAAAAGATATTGTAACAAAATCAAGCGGCGCAATTTGTTGACCGTTGGTCATCAAACTCGACTGAGGGGGAATCGCACCCTCCTGTCCAGCAATTGGACTGACAGGACGAACCCAGCCATGGATTCCATTTTGCGTTACCTCCCGGCCGGCAATGCAGCGCAATGGATAGTGTTTAATAGAATTCGCCAGACACAATATTGTCTTGGTATATGAAGGCATTTCAGCTTTCCGTGTAATTGTTGTCTAAAATTTGTTCAAAAATCTTGTGCACTCCATAGAAATCTATCACGATTCCACTTAAATCGTTTGTATCATTGCAATGATGGTATAAAATTAACTATGCACTTAAATCCATGTTTATCAAAGAAAATTAACAATTTATGTGCTTAAAAAATTGGTTTTCAGCTATTGAAATTAACGAAAAAGTGACAGTGAAATGATGAATATCGCATTCAGGCTGTTGTTGACCTTTAATGCCACATCATTGCTGGTGATTATTTTTCTCGTGCAAAAAAGCTTTACCTTGGATTGTTTTTTTAAGAGTCAACCTTGGTTGGTACAGCTTCCGAATGCAATATCCTATTTAGTTTATTTTTTGGTTCCTGTGTTTCTCACGGGTTTAAGTATTCTTGTGAGTTCCAGACTTGGAAAAGATGAATTCAAAAAAGGCACTGTCGAAAGTATAGAGCATGCAAACAATAGTTTTCTGCCCAGCTATTTGGGCTATTTCTTTGTTGCGCTGAGTGTGGGGAACTGGGAAACACTGTGTTTCGTCTATGGCGTGTTATTTGTTTTTACCTTCTTATCTCAAGCACTGTATTTCAACCCACTGTTTCTTATTTTTGGCTATGAGTTCTACAACATCAAGACCAGGAATGGCACGGCTATTTTTTTGATTAGTCGCCACCAATACAAAAAGCCAGATGAAATTGACATTTCAATGGCATATCGAATCAATAATTACACCTTTATCGAACGAGAGTAAACATGGACTATGTATTGGCAAAAGTAAGAGGACCGCGCAAGAAACCGTTTTTTAAACTGCTTTCAGACAAGAGCCTTTTCAATTCGGTTATCGTGAATTTGCCAAACTGTATTCCATACAATCCCGATCATAATTTGGATGAGGATTCATGGTTTAAGCTTGAGCAATTTTCTCAGAAAAAATATTGCATTGATTTTCTCAAAAATGATTTTGACTCAAAAGATTACGATGATTTGCAGAAAGCGCAGTTCAACAAAATTTCGTATATTTTTTCTGTGCAGGGTGATGATTTTTACTTTCAAAAGATCAGCCCTTCATTGTTTATCCGCAGGAAGACAATCGTATTTGGGGAGGTTGCAGAAGTGGAAGAGGGAGTGAATCGTCTTGTCATAAATTCGCAACCCGATGCAGTCTATTTCAAAGCTTCAGATTCGCTGATTTTTCGAAATTTAGCGACCATCTCAAGTATCTTTGAAGGTATTGACGAACTCTATAAGGAAGCGACTAAAGCCGAAGTAACCCAATTTTTGGATGAACCATTCATTGAGTTGGCTGGTGAGTACAACGCTGACAAGGTTTCTAAGCCAAACCGTAAGCGAATCTCACTTGCTATGGCAACACTTGCCACCATGTCCGACGAGGATAAAACAGGCGTTCATTTCTACATCGAAAATTATTGCGAGCAAAAGCTGAAATTCAATAAGCAAGATAGTAAATTCGAAATATCAACTGATGATGAATTGAAGTTATTGTTATATGGTATTGAGCAACGTTTTTACACCACTCCGTTTGGTCATGAAAAGCGATTGGCAAACTCTGTCGTCTCCTTGGCGTAGAGACTGTCATTTGCTCATGTCAGGCTTAATGCCGGCACACAATAAATCGCACTACGGATAGGCTCTGCACATGCACATGCACATGCACACGCAAACTCATATCATGTGCCGAGCCTGATCAATTTTATTGCTGAGACCAGACTGAGATAACACCCTTAGTCAAACCGCTTAATGTCGGTGCATCATGCTCAACAATCGCATAGCCTGTTGAACCGTTCGGTTTAACAAAACTAAAGGCATTAAACACGGTATATTTACCTGCTGTTGCGTCATAGATAGCTTGCCCGTTCAAAGCCAACGTAAATGTACTCGCTGAAATTGTTGGCGAAGAAATCGTCGCGGTTCCAGCTACTGTGACATTGCCGTTTGCGTCAAATGCCAAAGCATTCCCGCTTGTTGTTGGCGGATTCGTTCCACCTTGCGAACAATCTTCACGGAAGAAAGTGAAAGTTTGATTCGCAAGACTGCTTGCCGAGGTAAGTTGGGTGGCAGTACTGGTGACCAGCACGTCGGTGGATTTGGTTGAACTTGATCCCGAAATATTTTGGCAAATCATAGCGACCGCAGGCAAATTGCTATCCTTTGAATTGCTGGCAACGGCAACGCCAGCCGTCACAGGCGAACCGTAGGCAATGCCGCCGTCACCATTGGCATTGGGGGTCATCGTCACACTCACTGCGGGAGTGCCAAAGCTCAAAGTCCCTGCAACTCCCAGTCCGTTGTCCGTGTAAGTTGCGGTATAGGCTGCTGCGGGATTCAGGTTTTGCAAATAATTAAATCCCAGATAGGTCGTAACGGTAGCGGATTTTGTGCCGCCACCAGAACCGCCACCCGTATTTCCACTTCCTGAACCATTGCCAGAATTTGTGCTGGAGGTATTACTTCCACTGCCACCACATGCCGACAAGGCACAGACGATTAAAGCCGTTACTGCGACATTGAATTTCATATGATTTCCTTTAAATTGAAAAAGTGATTGAAAAGTGCTACGGGAAAATCGGAGAGAGTTAAACGATCGTTCTTAATTTGGCATTTTTCGCAGTAATCACACCCGAAGTAATCAGCAGGGTTGCCACAGAAAATTCAAAGAAATACCCTGCCAAGTAAGGCAGGGAATGCACCAGCACGAAATTCAGGACGAAGGGATAGAGGGCGAAGGCGGCACCAATCCCCATGAGCAAAACGGATGTTTTTGTGAACAGAAAATGATCGTGAATAAATTTCTTCCATGACCAGTCATAGATGGCAGGATTCCATTCAAAGTTTTCCTGAAAGGTCGCATGGCATTTCATGCACTTGCTGGAACTGCTGTAGAAACGCATTAACTCCGGATAGACCGAATTCCGCTGGTGATAAATGGCAGGGAATTGATAAATCACGTATGCCATAGCCAGCAGGAATGGAACAGGCACAAAGCGGCTGCCTACCATCCCCAAACCGATCATGGGGACGATCCACACAATCAGCGCGACGAAGATATTGGAGTAATTCATTTTCTCCGGTGCTTTGGCGTTTTCCGCATCGATCGTTCTGGAAATAATGGTCGTATTGACCGTACCGAACTGACCAGGCTGAGAACCGATAGCAAAACCCGTTCCGCTGGAAACCGTGGTGCCTGCCTGATAAATAGCCGATAGCTTTTTGGTGTGCTCCGAGTGGCAATAAGGGCAATTCATGCTGTTTCCTTTCGCTTGATTAGGCGGCACTTGCCACCATGAGGGTGAATAGACGTATTAAATCAATTAAAAATAACTTATTATGTTATTTTACATTAACGCATTGAGTCATTCCAAGGTTGACGTAAAAAGATCATGCTTCCAGCTCCCATATGACGGAGCATGTCATGCCGCAAGCAGATAAAAGTTCAAATAAGCAAATAGCCGTAGAGGTAGGCGGCATTATTGCGATTCGCAGAAAAGCCAAGGGCTGGACTCAGGCACAACTCGCTGAGCACATGGACATCGAAAAAGAATCGGTCAGCAGACTTGAAACCGGGCATATTGCCCCGTCACTGGCACGCCTGTCTCAGATAGCAAAACTGCTGGATTGCGATATCGGCGATTTACTGAAAATCAGCCCACCTGACGTAAATGACCAGGCATTAGCCCTGCTGAATCGCATGGACGATTTAAGCGACAGTCAGAAGGCAGTTTTGCTGGATTTATTCGGCAAGGTCGCACTGGCTATGGGCAAGCTCAATCCGAAAGACAGGAAGGTCGTTGAGAAATTTCTTGGGGATATTTTGTAGGAGTTAAACAGATGAGCAACGTTACCCAACTTCCGCAATTTACCCCCAATGCTAAAAAACTCTGGTTGGACATTCCTGAAAATATTCGCAGTCAGTTGCTTGCGAATGTCTATTGCGGACAATGCGGGGGAGAAACCACGATCGTAAATTATTCTGGCTCGGTCAAGTCAGGGGTAGTCGTTTTGACGGGACAGTGCATAACCTGCGGTGCAGAGGTGGCACGGGTGATTGACTGATAAAACATGATAAAACGGTTGATCGCCATTATTCAGAACTTCGCTTTGGTTCTGCGCGGTTCTGCACTAAATAATTTGCGAGCAGAACCCTGAAAGCCTTGATACATAAGGCTTTTGGCTTAGGTTCTGCTGTTCTACTCTAAATATATATATAAAGAAGAAAGAGCAGAAAGGCTACTGCGCTTTTTATATGTACCTAACTTCCGTCATTCGCGCCACTTGGATAAAATTAAATGAGGGAGATATTTGTATTAACGCCGAAAAATGAAATTACTTGATTTTCCGCAATTGTTTAAATTGCCATTACATTAAATTCATGTTAATTTTTAATAGTATGTAATTAAAATTTTCGGCAGCTAACAATACGGAGATCCAGGATGCAGGTAGATATTGTCGGGAGGATTAACAATCTTCAATTGCCACGAACTCAACCATATATCCCTTTATTTGAATGCCTAGTAAATTCAATTGAAGCGATGGCGAATCTGGCAAATTCAAACCTGCGTCGAATTGATGTCCACATAGAACACGACGTTCGCCAACAAGGGTTAAAAGGAATAGAAGACGCCGCCTCTTCTATTCAAAACATAACTGTTACCGATACTGGAGTCGGATTTAACGATGCAAATTTCCAGGCGTTTTTTCTTTCCGACTCCACAAATAAAGTTTCTAATGGAAACAAAGGTATTGGTCGTTTTACTTGGTTGAAAGTGTTTGAAAAAGCGTCGATTGTAAGCACATATACTGATGGTGTTGAATGGCATCAGCGTAGTTTTGATTTCTTAAAAACGACGAACGGAATTGAAAATGAAAAAATTTCCGAAGCTAAGGTAAATAGAAATCAAACAGTTGTGGCATTGAATTCATTGCGAACTGAATATCAAAAGCATTTCCCTAAAAATTTGGAGACAATTAGTCGAAAGATCATTGATCATTTATTGATCTACTTTGTATCAGGAAATTGTCCAGAAATTTGGTTGCATGATAATTTAGGAAATTCTTCACTCAGCGTGAATGAAATGTTTACCGATGAAATCCGGTCATCGGTCACTGAGTTAAAGTTTACGATTAAGGAATGGCCATTCATTGCAAGAATCGTAAAATATCACTCCAGTTCAGCGAAACAGCACTCTGTTTCTTATTGCGCTCACCAAAGGGAAGTACGAACACAAAAAGCTAGTTCGTTAGTATCAGATTTGACCGTTAAGTTGTTGGACGATACTGACGAGTCGTTCGTGTTTCTTACATACATATCTGGTCCATATTTAGATGAAAATGTGAATTCCGAACGCACAGATTTTTTATTCATGCGTGATGAAGAAACAGATTTAATTGAAGAGCTTTCCAAGCAAGAGCTTTATAAAGCAGTAGGTGCTCAAATAAGGAGCGTAGCCGCGCCATATTTGGCGACACTGAAAATTGAAAAAATTCGAAATGTAGAAAAATTTGTCGCAAATAAAGGTCCTGAATATCGTTTTATCTTAAACGAAAGATATGAAGAACACCTTGATTTAGTACCACCTCATTTGTCTGATGATGCGCTAGATTTGGCACTTTTCAAAGTGCAACGAGAAATAGAAGTTGAACATCGAGAAAAGGCGAAGCAAATTTCAACTCTCTCAAGTAATGTTGTTGCTGACTCTGATCAGTATAGAGAGCTTTACGACCGCTATATTCAAGAAGAAAATGAGTTAGGGAAAGCTGCTTTAGCTAAATATGTCATTCATAGACGAACCATTCTTGAACTGTTGGATAAAGCACTTGAATTTCAAGAAGATGGTCGCTATGCAAAAGAAGAATTGGTGCATAAACTAATTTTTCCTATGCGTGTTACCTCAGACGACGTTCCATTCGCAGAGCAGAATCTTTGGGTTATTGACGAACGACTTGCCTTCCATATGCACTTAGGCTCTGACATAGCATTAAGAAAACTAAAAGTTGTAAATTTGGAGGATTCTGACGAGCCAGATATCGTCGTATTCAATTCACCAACTGCCTTTTCAGAATCAGAGCAAGCATTTCAATCAATTGTCCTTGTCGAATTTAAGCGACCGGAGCGAAATGAATATCCAAGCAAAGACGAAGATCCAGTAGAGCAAATTCTTCGTTATGTAAGGAAAATAAAGGATGGAGAAGCCAAGAGTGTTAAAGGAAAAACGATTAATGGCCAGAGGATACCTTTTTACGCATATATAATTTGTAGCCTTACACCGAAAATTCGACAAATTGCTGCGGACAGAGACTTTACACCTACGGCTGACGATGAAGGGTATTTTTTCTTTCACAAAAATAGTGGCTGTTACATTGAAATTTTGTCATACGACAAAATGCTTGGCGATGCAAAAAAACGTAATCGAGCATTCTTTGACAAACTCCAAATTCCGTTCAATTAGTACAACTTAAATTTGCAAAGATTTGACTTCCCTGCAACGGTTAAGTATTAGACCCATTGGTTCTGCGCAGTTTTGCACTGAATAATTTTCGAGTAGAACCCTGAAAGCCTTGCTACATAAGGCTTTTGGCTAAGGTTCTGCGGTTCTACTCTAAATATTTATATAAAGAAGAAAGAGCAGAAAGGCTATGGCGCTTTTTATATGTACCTAACTTTCGTCATTCGCGCAGAACCTGTTTTTTCGCTGAAAACCATTAATACATAAGGCTTTCATGGTTCTACTCGGCTGAAAGCTAATGCCAGTAAGGGTTTTGTACTAAGAGTGTTGCAGGCATTGGTTCTTACGGTTCTGCTCTTTTAGAGAAAAGTCCAGTCACTGCCATTGCTCAGAATATCTATGCGAGAGCGTCAGATGGTTGAAACCAGTGAGCATGAATCCCTTGCTGGGAAGTGCTCGAAAATGCTATCTTATCAAATCGGCAGCATCAATTGGTGTTTACCTTTTTTCGACCAACTGCAGTCATTGAATTTATATCACACGACGATTTACAGAGGATTGCCGAATACGTCATGCCGTCATTTCCGGCGTGCGCCTCGGATATCGGATTCCTTTTTTGGACCCGCCACGACGTACCTGAGTTTTGCGAGGTGGTGCATGAACTCTGGCGGGACGGCATATTCAGCCGTCTGCTGGTATCTGGTGGAAAAACACCATCGCCGCCTCTGGCAGAGGCGGAGGTGATCGCTGAGCGACTAGTCGGGTTACCCCGTTATATTTGGGTACATTCTCGGATTTGTCGGTTGGTGGTTTTCTAGAAATTTAATTTCTGAATCTCATTAACATCGCTTGATCTCACAGATATATGGAAGATGCTAGTAATTTGCACACTCTTTATGCCGAGGTATTTAAAAATTTTTAGTTTTTTAAAAATACAAAGTTGACGAGTGGCGGTTCACATCCTGAACTTGCAATTTGTTGAAAATTTCAAACTCGAAGTCCTGGACTTTAAAAAATGAGGCACTCATGAAGCGTATAGTTTTATTGATTTTGATAGTTGCAGCCATTCCATTTACTGGTTGGGCGGTAGGAAAGTATGCGGATAATACATTTCAAGATCAATGGAATCACGCGGTAATCACTAAATTTGGATCCGTAGGAACAGAGGCGATCGCTGCTGGAAAAGTGTCATTTCATCAGTTTTGTGATTCCTCTAGTGGAAAAATCAACCCAATATGCGAAACTGATTCCAATGTTCTTCTGCTCCAAAAAGCTAGCCTTAGTGCACTAAGTGTCGGGTTGGGTCTTCTTTTAATAATTTTCCTCCTTGGACGAGTTGCATCATTTAATCGCTCCCTGCTTTTGTATTCTTTTTCTCCAGCGATAAAACTCATTCTCGTTGTCTTATTCGCTCTAATTCTTTTGCAAGGAGCAATTGCAGCATATGCAATCTATCTTTTTGAATCGATGGTACTTGGCACAGTCCATATCGTCATAATCGGCGGCATTTTGTTAGCGGCTGTCCTTGGCTCTTTATTTATGATCAAAGAGGGGATGTCAGTTTCGAAGCGCGTGTCAAAAAATGTACTTGGCAAAGTCGTTTCACAAAGTATGCAACCGGAACTTTGGAATCTTGTAAATAATCTAGCCACTCGCCTTGGTGCTATCCCCCCATCAAACATCATCATTGGACTGGATACGAATTTTTTTGTTACCTCGAGCGACGTTACTCCTTATCCATCTGCAGATCGACAAGTTGGTGAAACTCTCTACTTGTCATTACCCCTAATGCGCATCCTTTCACTCGACGAATTAACTGCTGTTATTGGACATGAGTTAGGGCATTTCTGTGGAGACGACACGAGATTCAGTCTGAAGTTTTATCCGATTTACGCTGGAACATCACAGGCTCTTGATGCTCTACATGTGTCATCAAGAAGTAATGGATATGGACTTGCACTGCTTCCTGCATCAGCGATATTGTCATTTTTCATGGAGCAATTTGGGTTTGCGGAAAGAGCAATTGGCCGTGATAGAGAATTTATGGCAGACAAGTTAGGGGCATCGGTGTCAACTCCACACAGTTTGTCAACAGCTTTACTAAAAATAGGAGCATTCGTTCCAGTATGGCATTCAATTTGGCATGCCATTACTATCGGAAAAGCCAATCCAGACTATCAAGAACAGATTTACACAAACATCAGTCGCTTATATGCAGAAATAGCTTCATCGTCGGTGCGACCAGAACATTTTGATAAAGTGTTATCTAGTGCCGTTACACACCCAACGGATACTCACCCTCAAACTGGAGCACGTATTCAGGCGCTAGGAATATCTCTTAAAGAAATTGAAAATAATTCACTTGAGATTGAATTGGAAAGCTCGTCCGCGAAAATTATTACAGATCTGGAAAAAATTGAGCAGGAGCTAACTCAAACAGAACATCAATGGCGTGGAACAGCACCAAAAAAATAGTTCCATGCTTACTAATTTAAAAGATAAAGTTAAAAAGTGGGGAAATGTTTCGGTTGAAATCGGCCTTATAGCGATACTGTTGGTGCTGACGTCGAATTGACCCACGCAGCCGATTTTCAGTACCCCACGTAAGTGGTCAGCAAGACTGAGTAGCAATAGTTCCAAAGATTTTACGCTGGGTCAGTTGAAATCGGCAGTTTGGTTTAAAAAATCATTGGCACCTACAGTACTGTTCTCGGCGTCAAATTTATTTAATATATTAAATAAGAATATGAAACTGATCGAAAAAAATTGGAGTGTTTCTTCGTTATCAAGGCGACTGCCTTGTAAATTTTTATATGTACTAGCTGTTTGCAGCTTCCTACAATCGGCCCATGTAAATGCAAGTGAAGCTACAACAAGGATTGCACGATATTTTGACGCACCCGGAAGAGCAGTATATGGCGCACATCAAATGGTGCAGGAATTAAGAAATCAACGCCCAGATGAGGCTAAAGCAATAGACAAATCGCTTACTTATTTTGATGCCGATGTGTTTTCAGCTAAGGTCGGGACATTACTAGATCGGTATTTGACTGTGGAAGATGTTCGTCAGACAACTCAGTTTATGGCTACACCTTCGGGAAAATTGGTTGAAAATGTATTTAAAAGGTATAAGGATCCAGTTGCCTTAGCAAGTGCAATGAACAACTTTCCACCTGAAGACAAACGCACGTCAGAGCGTTTTTTTAATTCTCAGTCAACGTTGAAGATACTGAAGATCATGCAATCTCGTGAGGCTCAGGAAATATGGCTTCAATATGGCGAAGATTTGATGTGCGCTTACTTTGCAAAGAATGACACGAACTTACTGAGGTCAGTGCAGAGAAAGGGAAAATGTCTCTCTGAGAATGCAAACAATTAAATTGTAAATGCGTAGCCAATTTAACTTCTTTTTAGTTGAGATCGCAAAGTCGTGTCCTGCCCCCCCTTATTGTGATAGTTTAATGAACACTTCGGAATTTCTATCTGTAACTTATGGGTACCAAGCAGCCGATCAATAAAGAAAATCGAATGGCTGCCTTGGGGTCAGGCTGTGTAAAAACGCAAAAAAATTTCGGCGCGAGAAAAAATCGACTGCTCAGAATGGTCGTTACGCGATTTTCTCGACATAGGGAATGGTCACCCTACCCATAAAATTTTCGTGTTTTTACGTTTTTACAAAGCCTCGGGCCGAAGCAGCCGCTCAGCTGAAATAAGTGGTTCTGCGCAGTTCTGCCCTGAATAATTTTCGGGTAGAACCCTGAAAGCCTTGATACATAAGGCTTTTGGCTTAGGTTCTGCGGTTCTACTCTAAATATTTATATAAAGAAGAAAGAGCAGAAAGGCTACTGCGCTTTTTATATGTACCTAACTTCCGTCATTCGAGCAGAACCTGTTTTTTCGTTGAAAACCATTAATACATAAGGCTTTCATGGTTCTACTCGGCTGAAAGCTAATGCCAGTAAGGGTTTTGTACTAAGAGTGTTGCAGGCATTGGTTCTTACGGTTCTGCTCTTTTAGAGAAAAGTCCAGTCACTGCCATTGTTCGGCATGCCCATGCGTTTTTTCAGTTCAGCATAGACGCATTTTTTAAATTCCAGTTGACGCAGAAAACGGTACTCCACTAGTGTACAGATCACCAGTGACTTCCCCTTATTGCCATGACTGCGAATTCTACAAACGCCATATCGGAACCCTATCTCGCGTTTTTTAAATCCATTATTCAGCCCCCATTTGACGACGACACTAATACGAATGTTGACCATGTTTGGATTGCACTGATCTATCCTCAGATAGAAGTCTATGACCGTAAGACGAGCTATTCAATTGAGTGCAATATCCAAGGCTTTCATGCACGGGAACATAGTTATCCATTAATGCGATTTCTGGAACAGTTTCCTGAGTTCTGCGAAAAAATTATTTCGTCACATCCGCACCTGCAAAAATCCTATCAAGAGTTTTTACAACAGTGAAAATGAAACTCGGTAACCGGAATAGGCTGGGTGCAAATATAGAGACGTGACTGCCTCCAGCCCTCCTCCCAAAAAAAGCCCCGTTTAGCGGCTTCAACACTGTCTCGGCGTTAAACTTTCGCGCCAATTTCCCTTAAATTCAAAGTCTGGTGCTGGTACTGGCTCCGAAAGCCAGAAATCAGTAAATGCAGCCACATTTGGTTTCAGAAACCAGTTTGCCTGACCATTTGCATCCATCGCCCACCAGCAGGCTTCTTTCGGTGCCAGCGACCAATCTACGTTCGGACTCATAGCAGCTCACCTCAAAGAAATCGGTTAACGGAAAATTTACCTTGACGATCAATCTAGTTTAATTTTTCAATCTCAGCAATAAAATCCATAACGATACCCTCGCAACACACCACGGCATAACTGCAAATTCACCTTCCACGGCATCTCTGTTTTTGCCCGTCAATCTATCTGCAACACTTTTTCCCCGTCTCGCTAAAAACGCCAAGATTTGCATGTCTGCGAATCAAAACAAGCATTCCCCTTCGGGATTTTCTGCAATCGGTTCTCACTTCGTTGCGACTGCGATTTTGACAAATTGCTTGCATTGCTTCTTGTCCAGCCATGCCATTCGTGGCTTAGGCGAAACGACTCAAAAATGATGCAGATAAACGAGTTGTGAAGTCTGCAAAAACAGAGCAAGTCAAAATCAACTTCAGGCTCAACCAGCCTAAAAACGATACGAAAGCAGAGAACACCATGAGCACATTTTTCGCACAGCCTTATAGCTTGGATGCAGTTGGTTTTTACTTTGACACACTGGAGGCATACACCGAGAAATCGGAAAGCCTGCTGGATGCTTTTGGCAACCCCGTGGAAGAGTTTGAAATTCAGTTTATAGATGGTGACGACTGCGAGTTATTTTCAGCTTGTGGAATTAACCAGGGCAACTTGCACACATGGTTTGACGATATTGCAGACCTGAGCGACCAAGAAAAAACAGCCTTGTTTTATTTGCTCAACGTTTTGGGCTACAAACTGAAAAATGCTTTGGACAAGCTGGACGAAGTGAATTTGTCCGAAGGAAATCTGAGGGACGTCGCTGAAACTCTGTTTGACGAGTTCTATTTAAACGACGTGCCTGAATCGGTGCGTGCTTATATTGATTACGAAAAATATGCTCGCGACTGTGAGCTAGCCGGTGATTTATGCGAGTTTGATTTCAACGGCACTACTTGGACATGCACGAATGCGTCGGGCATATAGGTAAGGGAGGCACGGTCATGTAGGCGGGGTGAATGCTCCGCCTACTACCTGCATTCAAAATCGTTGTAATCGGCAATTCGAATCCGAAAAGCGAATTCGCATTGACTCGACGCACACCTGCTCATCCAATATAATCGACAGGTGTCACTCATTGGGGTCACTCTTTTTTGCTTTCATAAGCTGAAAATCAAAAAAATAACTCAATATAAATCAAAGACTTATAAATGTTGGCGAAGAATCCCCCCTTCTCCGCCAGAATAAAAAAACGCCCTTGAGCAATCAAGGGCGTTTTTGTTTATTGCTCATTTGCATGCATGCAAAGCTAAAATGAGTTGCATACAAGCCGCAAGCTGAATCAGCTAGCTATTCGTAATTCATGGTGAATGTAACTGTGGCAGCGACATTCCCGGCAGTAATCGTTGTTCCAGTCTGAAAATAACGGGCACTGTATGGAATGGACAGCACGCCATCCGGGGACAGGCCAACAACTGTTTTAGATCCAAAACTTACCGGAGTTCCACCTCCATCGCGGATTTGCACTCCGACCCCGGCGGCAAATCCTGCACCGACTGTAGGCTGAACCACTCCCGGATAAGTTCCAGATGCATTCGCCGTATTCATCGTTATCTTCACTGTAGAACCTGACTGACAAGTAAGATTCAAGGAAAATGGAGTACCTCCGGTCGCCGACCCCTGACCAGTCAAGGCGGACGTGGGTATAGTAGGCATACTCACCGTCATATTGGCAGAGCCTGCTGAAACACTACAAGCGATCACGTTGACGTTCGTTCCACCATTCAGGCTGACATACACATCCGGTGAAAAGTTAGTGCTGTTATTTAAACCTAATACCACCCATTGAAAATGGAATAAATTGGCTTTCGCTGACACAACACCTGGTGTCACAGCTCCTGTTTTTATGAACTGAAAAGTTACTGCGTTGGTAGCAACAGCACCCGATGATTTCACAAAAGCAAAGTCATCGCCCATAGGTACGTTGATCCCTAACGTGTCATTGACCAACAATCCTATCCCGGCAAGATTAGTAGGAATAATTATCCCGCCACCACTACGCGCAGTCGAGGACGCGGGATTCGCCGTCCTGAACTGAATATACGCCTGACGTGGATTGCCAGGATTAAAGTTATCATTGGTAGTGCAGGTAAACGAGTAATTTTGAGAGACCGGTGTACCGATCAACGTCCCGACAGGAGCATCCCTGGGGACAGTCACAACAGCTGGCATGGTAAAACTGGACGGTGCGGATACGATAGAGCAGTTTGTAGACGCATGCGTCACCAAACTAATACCGCTTAACAGCAGCAAGAAAAACAGCTGCCGGCAAATACGCAACATCTTCGCATCAGTATGCTGCAGTGATCGCCAAGTCCGGTTTTGTGCATTTCCATCACTTGGGAATACTTGATATAGCCAACTATTCATGGCCTTACTCCTGCTGGTTTGCTATCTGCTACTTTTGCGTAGGCAAAATCCTTAGGCAAACAGGTAGTTCGAATCAGCTCATAGGCGGTGCCAGGGCTGCTGACTTTATTTTGTTCTGCCACCTGGTATTGCAGGGTACAACCATCTTCCAGATCATCTCTGATCCAGCTGACTTGCAATTGACCGCGTGCTGAGGGTAAGTGAGCAAAAATGCGTCCGCCCTGGCTGACGATACCGACTGACTGTTGCGATTGATCAGTGACCTGTGCACCGAAAGGTATAGGCGTGCCATCAGGCAAGGCGGATTGGATAATCGCCATGCGCTGATGACTGGTTTTGAAGCGCATTTTGACGATAGCGCCTGCATAGGGTGCTATTTCTTGCGTCGTTGCCTCGAACTGCACATCCAGCGGCAAGCCTTTAGGATTGACTTCGATAGTATTACTTACAAACGGCGTCATATAGGGCACAATCGCAAATCCCTGTTGATTCAGACGAACGCCATTGGCATAACTGATTTCGGCACCCGCAGCGCCCGGAGCCTCAACGATGCCTATGGTCTCTCCCAGACTTTGCCCCAATAGTAAACCGCCCTCATGCAAAACCATAGAACCTGCGATGGTCATCGATTGCTGGGAGTAATTTCTACCTTTACCAGCACTGACTGCCAGGCGTGCATACGGTCCACGGTATTCGCCGGTAGCATTCACAGCGCTTCCGGCATTGCGGTCATTTAACAGACTGGCGCTATAGGTAAACTCGTTCTGCTCTCCTGCCGTTGCATTGAAGCTGGCGAGCGCGGCACTACCGCCCGGCTGACTCGATGTCAGACTGGCGCTTACATTCTTAGCGTGGCCGCCTTCATCATCCAAAGGCAGCGATATGCCTGCATAAAACTGATTGATATACTTATTTGAGAACACATCTTTACTACGTGTGACCGACAGGTTGTAATTCAATCGACCGAGATGATTGTTATAGCCAATTTGAAACTGTGTATCGTTACCAGGACGATTCCAGTAACTTTGCGTCGTCCCCATCACATACACGGTACCAAACTGATTCCCCAGGCGCTGATTCAGCGAGACACTAAAACGGTTACGACTGCGATCCAGTGAGGGGGGCAAGCCACGCAAGAGACTATCGCGCAACAAGGATGCATCGGTCAGATTCAGAAACCCACTGGTAGAGTAGCGATACGCAGCAATCGCGAGATTGGTATCTACCGTCGGCAGACTCAGATTATATGAGAGGCGCAGACTGCTGCCGCTTTGGCGACTGGTGGCGGGCAGCTCAGCTTCAGAATGAGTCAGATCAACACCCAAGGCACCTGCGTCGGTATTCACGGCAACGCCTCCCAATACGGACCGATACGCGGGTGTCGCAGCAAACCCACCATACGCAGTCCATTGATTGCTGAGTCCATGTTGTACTGTCGCCTGTACCAGATTGACGGATTCCACCAGGCCAGCTTGCTGTAACCGCCCTGCCGCTACATTGAACCGACTGACACCAGGCCGTAATAACTGCGCTACATTGGCATACGGCACACTGAAGTTACGTTGCCTGCCATCGGCTTCCGTCACAGTCACCTGCAGGTCACCGCCATAGCCAGTGGCATACAAATCTTTAATTTCAAATGGTCCTGCAGAGACCGTCGTTTCATAAATCAGGTTGCCGCGCTGGCGCACTGTTACTTTGGCATTACTTTCCGCCACACCCCTGACTACAGGTGCAAAACCGCGCATGGAACCGGGCAGCATACGGTCATCTGACCCGACTTGCACACCACGGATAGATATCGCATCAAACAAATCATTGGAGGTATAACTGTCGCCCAGCGTCACTTGCGCATTCCAGTCCGGTAAGCTGGTCTGTACGTAGCTGGCCATATGCTGCCAGGCATGGCGCGAACCGTTGACACCACCACTCTGCCAGCTCAGTGCAGAATTCTGGCGAAAACGCCAGCGATCCCAATTGAAGCCAGCCTCCAAACCCAGAAAATGATTATTCTGAGAAACACCCTGCACTTCGGTCCGGTAGCTATTGAGCGTGTAGTTCAGGCTGGCAGCTGTCACACCGCGATCCCAGAGCTCGGGATTCACATAAGCTCTGGGAACCTTGTTTTGCGCAGCCTGAGGGATAGTAAGATCAAGGCGCTGATCAGCACTGTCAAAGCGTTCGCTGGCCTCAGGCAGCAAGCTTTGCAAACTGACACAGGAAGACGGCGAGGCCAGCTCTTTGACGGCTTGTGTTTGCAGCTTCTCGAAATTGACGTCACCCCGTAACAACAATTCTCTGGACAGGCAGGCGTGTGCATTCGTGCCGGGGTCATTACTGCGAAATATAACCGTCATGATGCCCATCCAGCGCTCATTAATAAACACATCGACCCGATAAGTGCCGGGCAGAACGACGTTACCACGCTCAAAGCGGCTCAAATCAAAAATGCCACTGCTACCACTCAAGAAGGCGGGATTAAAGGTTTCGCCCGCATGACGATCTGCTCGCTTTATTTCTGCGTTAGCGTTTGAGGAAGCCGCATCAGTCGCAGTTGTAGTATCAGCCCACACCGTCCCTTGAATCAGCGCCAGCATCAATCCCAGCGCCAATACTCTGCACGAATAAGGCAATGAGCGACCAACATGCTGCGGTGCTCTGAACGGGTAGCTGATGAAATTATTCATGGACAACCCCGGAATAAGCAGTTGTACCGCCATAATCGTTGATGATGCTAAAGCTGATATCGGCGTTCGCTGGCTTACATGAGGTCAAGCCCTTCATTGCAAAACGCATTTTGGAAAATGGGGCGACCATGCCGCTATCCGCCTGTATGCGCTGACTGGATGTTTTAATTTCCAGCGCATTGATAGTGATGTGAAATGCAGTCGGATTATCCGCCTCCAGCATACAAACACTGCCGGCACCGTCAGCGACCCAGTTCCAGCGCAATTGTTCCGGGGCTTTAATGACGCTGGAAGTAAGTGATTTAGGACGAAAAAAAACTTTAATACGGGAGCGAAATGCGAACTGCAACATATTCTTTACTTCCCCTTCCGCTTGCTTCGGAGCCGGCGGAATTTCCAATACATTTAGCCAGAATACCGATTCCCTATCCTGTGGCAAGGGTTCGCGCGTATACAGCATACGCAGCGTCTGACCGCGATGTGGCTCCATACGGAACAGAGGGGGAGTCAGCGTAAATGGGGTCGTCACCTTATCCGGCGTTACACTGGCATCTCCGTTGTCCATCCATGCTTCAACCAATGCCGGATACTCACCCTCATTACTAAGCCTGACCGTCGCCTCCTGATCTGACTCACGAAAAATCACGCGTGTAGCACCGACCACGACACCGGCTTGCGCTGCAGACAATACCTGTATACCCAGTACGAACAGTATCAGTTGAACAGAAGAACGGAATAATGAATTTTTCATGATGACTAACTGTGATAAAACTGAAATATGTACCTCAGAATCACGGCACTCATCTGCGTACATGTGTGGCTGAGCACATTCACAAGCTCAGCGATCAAACTGCAATACTGGCTGCGACACACTTCGCCGCAGCCTACCGTGCACAGGTCAGTGACTCTGACAGCAGCCCTTCCCCGTATCAGTGGAATCACTGATAAATCATCGTGAAAGTCACGCTGCTGTTAGCTGAACCTGCACCTGATGCACCCGTCGCGACATATTGGGCAAAGTAGTTCAGCGTACCTGAGCCCGATGTCACATTTCCGATTTGGCTATTTTGTGTTGCCAATGGATTGCCCAGTAAAATTTTGCTGGCATCTGCGTTCAGCAATTGCAGTTCGACATTGGCTGCAACACCGGCGCCTTGCAGGATCAGGTTATTACTGCTTGCATTGACGGTGGGACCAGGCTCAAAATAGGTCTGTGCTTTTGTCATCGATGCAGAGCAGTTTGTAAGCGCAATGGTGAACGGTGTACGCCCTGCGACACTGCCTGCACTCGGCAAAGCAGCAGTCGATACCGTAGGCAATGCCACATTAATCGTGACCGGAGAGGTTGCACCATTAATATTGCACGTCGATGCAGTCACCTTGCCGGTGATATTAATTGTGCCGTCGATCGCGGAAGCGGTACCCGGCAACAATGCCAGCATACTGACCGTCGCGGCGGTCATAGCTGGCAGTAATGTAGATTTGAGTTTCATATCAGTCATACCTTTCATTCAGTGGATGTCACAAAAAAACAAAGTCACGAAATCAGAAGTATGTGAAACACAGGATGCCAATCCAATCAATCAGCATGCTCACCTGCAGCCTGACATGCCATACTTTTCAATTCATATGCAAAGGGTAAATTAACAAAAACTCTGTATATCCCTTACCCACTAACACCCAAGCTTGCCGGTAATTTTTCTGCACCACACTTTTGAAGTCCGCGGACAAAGTATAGGTTGTCAAGAAAACAGGGTATGTCATCAAATGTTAAATTTACGCGTTAAAAATGTTAGCTGTTGTTAAAAATTTCACAATGGAAATTAAATATTTTCCATAAAGAATTTTAATTTTCTTTATTTCACCAAACTTATGCAGCCAACAATGAACTCGGCGCGAACAAGCTGAAGTTTTGAACGTGGTGCTCCTAACACATTACAAAGCAAAAAGGCCGGTCAGCAAATTTGCATGACCGGCCTGTATCCGCCAGAACCTGTACAACTACATGAAAGGCTGCAGTTTCGTAAGATTAATTGATCAATTCTTGAGAAAGTCTTCGGAAATTATTGGTACTCTGTTGTCACCAAAATATTCGCTTTCGAACCCGGATATTTATCCAGCATTTCCGCAACACGAGGCCACTGCGCCTGACCTCCTTGCAAAGAGACCTGAGTACGCAGCATCGGTGGGGTTGCCTGATCACTTATTTTGCTCATCCCGCCAACTTGCACAGTCTGCCCCTCGAACGGCAACACTTCTGCAGTCGTCTTCACTTGCGTAATGGAAGAGTGACACTGATTGTACGAAACAGCCTGACTATTATTTGCAGCCTGCACATGACATGTCGCTGTAGTCACCGCGCCACTGAAAGAGATACGTCCATCATTGGCAGATGCCCGTCCGGCTGCTGCCAGCGCGATCAAAGCAGTTGCGACGGTAATAGCTAAGGTCTGAATTTTCATGATGGTTTGCCTTTTATTCCCGATGAAAAATAAACAAAAACCAAATTGCGCTTTAGCCTTACAACAGCCAGTTGAGCGCCAGATTAGTTTCCATACGGGAATAATAGTTTTTCCAAGAGGAAATTTCCAATAGGAAATTTAAATCAGTTTCCAGACCTGAGAGAGAAAAACCACGCAGTTTTAATGATACGCAAACTTTGCTTACCACTTTAATCAGCAACAATATAAAAACTGCCATGGAAACATGGTGTTGCTGTTAAGAATTATGTTTTTTCCGTCCATCCCTTCATTTATACATTCTGTCGCAAGGCAATTGAGCAACCACATATTGCCAACTAAGATGCCTGCATCAACAAAAAACAACGCCCGTTCATCCACATTCAGTACGAGGAGCACACTCATGAAAACGAAAAAAACATACATTGCATTTGGCATCCTGACTTGCGCCGCCATCCTCGCATTCATTTTCCAATTTTCACCGGAAACCCATATCGTCTGGAATGATGAAGAAGTCGGTGGTATCGTCGGCTGGAGCTTAGGTTTTTTTGGCATTCTGCTAGGTTTGGGTGCAAGTTTTTTTGCCTTGCTAATTACAGGTTTGGTTTTTGCCAGTCTGTCGGCGGTCATGGTTCTGGTATTTGCCGCAGTCGTCCTGGCAGTCTGTTTTGCGCTGGCCCCCCTGTTGCTGCCCTTCCTGATCCTTGCCGGGCTGATTATGCTCATGTCACGTCGTAAAGCAGTGTCCTGAACCAAGCAGACTTCTGTAGTAACACGGAAAGAAAATCAGCAGTACTTCCCTTATTCATGCAGGCAGAGACTGGTACAATTCCGCACCCATTTTCTCCTGCATGACCATGAAATCTCCAGAACTACGCAAAGAACTGTCAGAACTCACTTTGCATAAACGCGGTATACGCATCAATCTGCAATTGCCACTGATAGAAAGCGAAGATGAGATTACGCTGCGCAGCGAGGAACAACTACGTGACCGTATGCTGGCACTTCATCTGTGCTGCCTTGTGGCCCAGCCTGAGCAGCAGGCACTGGTCCACCAACTGATCACCGCACGTCAACTGCGGCACAGCCTGTCAGCACAGGAGGCGTCATGGATAGAGGGTGGACTGAGTCCATCTGCACTGCCAGAATTTGCCATGCATTGCCATTACGCGCTGCACTTCCTGCAATGGGCGACAGGATTGCAATCCACTCCAGGTATGCCTGACCGGGCTGAGCGTTTAGCGGATCTGAACCTGACGAACAATTTATTGGCAACAGAGGGCCACACGACCCAGGTATCACTACGCGTGCGCAGCAAATCGGATCTGCTGGACTGGGCGGATTTACTCTACCGATTACATTGGTCTGTGCGGCATGCGCACATCACCAATAAGCCGACACCGGGCAGACTGCATGCAGCCAGCGTACTGGCCTGGCATCAGGCGGCTAACTGGCTGATTGCTTATGACAATGAAGACAACTGGGACCTGGTCAGCACTGAAACCGGAGGCTGAGCATGCGTAACGACGCGCCTGGCCGCAAAGATCAGTGGATGTAGCGTTTTCATTCACCAGGCGAGCAAAGCGCTGACGCAATACTGCCACAAGACGTGGGGCAAGCTGTTTGATTCGACCCCACCGACATAAGCCAGTTTATTCTGACTTCGCCGGCGTCTTATACCAGTCCTGCTTAGGTACCACTTTTTCACAGGCGGGGTCGCCCAGATAATGCGGTGACATAATCTGCACACCATAGCTATTGAAAACATCCTGGATATTGGCATGCAGCAGATTGATCACCTCGGCCCGTGGACGTGGTTCGGTTGGAATAGCATGACAAATCAGCAGATATTCAGGGTAAAAATCAGACAAGGCCGTCTGAAACACTTTTGGGGCCGGATGAGTTTGCACACCTTGCGTGCGGCTGGCAGCCTCAATCAACATCGCCTCCACCTGACGCCAGGGAGTGTCATAGCCTATCGTGACTTTGGTATCAATCACAAAACCATCACCACTGACCACGCGTGAATAATTTTTGGTCACATTATTCAGAACATAAGAATTTGGCAGCGTCAGCTCTACCCCCATGCCATTACGGATGCGAGTGGTAAACATGCCGAGATCAGTAATAGTGCCTTCATGTTCAGCGACGCGGATAAATTCACCTTTGCGATAAACCCGCGAATAGGTCAGGATCAATCCGCTGGCCGCCTGACCGACCAAACTGGACGCACCCAGTGAAATCATCAGGCCAACCAAAACCGACACCCCTTTAAATGCTTCAGTACCAGAACCAGGCAGATACGGATAAGCCATGGTCAGCGCAAACAGCCAGACCGCAATCGTCACTATCCTGCGCGTCGGCCCCACCAGATCAGCATCCAGCCAGTCCACCTCAATCTGGCGCTCCTTCACCAAATCGAAAAATCTGCCTAAGCCATGCGTGACCATTTTTGCCAAGCCAAAAATCAGCACTGCGACAAATAAGTCAGGGATCGCTTTCAGGATTGCACCAACCAGTGTGAGCACCAAACCGAACAGATAGGCATTCAGATGCTCACCCCATGGGCGCGTGAATGGAAACAGTGACATCATCACACCCAGCCACTGATAACTGAGTAACAGGCTAAGACCCCAGCTCAGCATCTGGCTGGCTTTCAGTATCAGCCAGTGCAAACGCTCACGTTGAATCAGCGCAGAACCAACGTCATGCAGTTCCGCCAGTTTTGCGTTGGCAAATTTCAGACTGCGGCGCATCACAATACGGCGCAACTTCCAGACTGCCCACAATAAACACGCATAAGCCAGCGTCGCGAGCAGCGCATATAAGGCTGCATGCAACAGACTGCGCAGGTTGCGGCTTTCCTCATATTCGCTGATCGCCATTTGCAAAGCCTGCTGTGCTTGTCGGCTCACACTGTCCAGCGTTTCCTGCTGAAATGGATCGATATCTTCTGGTGCAATATAAAAGCTGCCGCTGCCATCAATCTGCACTAAAACGCCAGGCGGCACGTGGCTGAGACTGACTTCATGGCGCCCCGGTTTTTCCAGCTGCTGTTCAATTCGTGCGCGGGCACGTTGCACCCTGTCCTCCGGCACCATACCCAATACACTGGCTCTGAGTGTCAATATCTGACGGTTAAATATTTGCAACCTGGCGTCAGCCACTCGTGCGACGTGGCTATTACCCGCATCATCTGCAAAACAAGTGACCGACATCAGGTTCAACAATAGCAGAACTGACAACAGCGCTGACCGCTTTGCTGAGTATTGAACCATCCAGAGTCTGATAAATAAAGCAAACATAAATTTCCCAGGCGACGTTAAGTAGGGTCACGATAGCATGCAATATCAGGCCGCATGTTTAACAATTCGTGCAGCCTTTCTGTATTTCATCACACACTCTGTCCTGATAATAACAAGACAATTAACGTAAAAACAGCATTGCATGCTTTTCTGTGCAGGCTAGGCCTGTTGTAGCTTGCTTGCACTTTACAAGCGACATCGCTTTTGTTGCACGATTAAAGCTCAGCAAGCTCATTTCCTTCAATAAACATATTTAACAAAATATTGCCGTACATCACTATATATTTCCTTCTCCATCTTGCCCTTACGCACTACAATAGATTATCTCAGTTGACTTCTGGCGGGCCCATCATGAACAAGCGCCTATTGAAACCTTTATTCCTCGCAGCTGCCTTATGTGCAGCAGGCTTTTCACTACACCTCGCCCATGCCAATAGTTTTGAGGATGGCGTTGCTTTGTATGAGGAGCAAGACTTTCCCGCTGCCGCAGTAGCCTTTCTGGAAGCGGCGGAAGAAGGCAATGCGGATGCCCAGTTCAACCTGGGCCTGATGTATCTGAATGCGGAAGGCGTGGACGAAGACTACGAGAAAGCATTTGCCTGGTTCTCTAAATCTGCAGAACAGAATAATCCGCGTGCCCAAACCAATCTGGCGCGCATGTATGCCAAAGGCAAAGGTGTACGTCCCGACTATGATGCCGCTGTCTCCTGGTTCAATAAGGCAGCAGAACAGAATTATCCGGATGCGCAATACAGTCTGGGCGTGTTGTATGTGACTGGCAATGGCGTACCACTCGACTATAACAAAGCCCGTGACTTATTCCAGAAAGCCGCTGATCAAGGGAATGCCAGCGCGCAGTATCAGCTGGGACTGATGTACTTCAAAGGCAAGGGCATGGAAGTAAATCAGGTCGAAGGCTATAAATGGATGGAGCTCGCTGGCGACTATAGCGATGCTGTCGTTTTCCGCGAATTCGCGCAGCAATCCATGGTGCCCGCTGATGTAGAAAAAGCGAGTGCGCTGGCTGAAGAATGGAAAGCCAGCCAGGAAGAAAACAACTGATTGCTTTGTCAGACCGTCCGGCCGGCAAATCCGTGCAACATCTCCAGCACATGGGATGCGGGTGGCATTTCTGCCGTTTTATAGACGAACTGCGCCTGCCGGTCGAATAAAAAAATATTCCCTGAATGCCGCTCATTCCCCACGATCTCACCTTTTAATAAGGCCAGTATGGCTGGCAAATCCTGTTCACGCGGTGCCAGCACCTGCCACAAAGGATGGGCAGCAAACTGCTCACGCCATTGCCGCATCGCCGCTGCGGTATCCGTCAACGGGTCTATGCTCAGCGAAATCAGCTGCAGGTCTTTGTCCTGACTGGGCACCTTCGCCGCGACTGCGGCAAATAAAGCACCCTGCAGCGGACAAATAGCACTACAACCCGTAAACATGAGTTGCGCTGCCGTGAGTTTTCCCTTCATCAGCCGCTGCAAAGCGATACGTTGATTTGCACTGTTCAGCACACTGATGTCCGGTAAGCGACGTGGCGGGCGGATAAAACCAAATGGATCATGCGAGGGGGGCGCTGCCTGCGCCCAGGCGGGCAGGCTGAGCATTGCAGCCTGCCCGAGAAACTGACGCCGTCTTTTCATCGCGTCTGGTTCAAAAATTGCCATAGCGCTTCACACTGTTCATCGTTCATTTGAAAAACCGGCATATTTCTGGAAATGAGTATATGCGCCGGATCAATACCTGTTTTGAGTACCCGACAAAAACTAGCCAACTCGTAGCTGGAAGCGGGCCCACCACGACGTGACTGCCTGTTGCGCAGCATACCCGCCTCTAAGACCGGACCAAAATTCTGCGCCAGCTTATCTACAGCCGCATAGGCTTTGCCGGACGCCTGGCTGGAAGCACGGCTATGACAATTGACACAGCGGCTGGCCATGGGCGGCAATACAATATCCTGACCTCTTAGCTGAGCCGGGACAGAAATCGCACCCATGTACAGTTTTCTGCCCAGATCAGGGTCACGCTGGTTTGCATAGCTCAAGGTTGCCCCTAACAGCAGCGGCATACTAAGCAAAGCTAACAGCTGCTTTCCTAGCCTAGTTCTGAACCCATCGATACGCTGGCTCATCGTGCGCCTATCCAATCCAGCAGGCGCCCCCATTGCTGCCGCACATTGGACCATGCCTGACTCGCAAACTGCTGCAGCTGTGCCACAGGGCTATCCGCCACCATCGCTGCTTTCGCCTGCAAACCGGATGAGGTATTGCTCACATTAGCAAACAGTACGGATTTCTCAGCGGCGTTATCTGCATTAATTTGCCGGAAATCGCCCTGCCAGACTGGATCTCCCCAGTTCACACCATCGCTGCTGACATAGAAATTCACCAGACTCATGGTGCCATTGCCACCACCTGCACGTGGCAGATAACGGAAGCCAGCGACCTCTTGCGCTCCACCCAGATCAACCTGGAACCAATGCGGTGGGCGTGGATTGGCCGTTTGCCACTGGGTATGCCAGATGGTGTCTTTGTTTCCATCAATGGCATTGGCAGCAGCACCATTTTCACCTTGCAGTTCTGCGCTGTCTGCACTGGCTTTCCAATTAGTACGCGCCAGCAAAGCCCCCTGCTCATTAACCAGATTAAACTCCGCCATCGAACCCCAGGCATTATTATTGACCTCGCCCAGCTGTTCCAGCTTCACATAACGGACCGCGCCACCGGCCAACTCTGCATTACCGATCTGATTCACAAAAGCGGCTAACTGATTGAGTTCTGCATCCGTAAAGGAGCGCATTTTTTGCGCACCGGTACCCAATAATGGTGGATTGGCCGCATTGATGGTTGCAGGGTTATGTGCTGCAATCGCCTGCTGTACGGTCGCAGCAGAGCCATCATGCAAATACGGCGCGGTGGCCCAGACATCACGTAGGGTAGGTACATCCAGACCCGTCAATGCCGCACCCAGGCGCTGACCGCTGCTGGCTTTGATCGTACCGATGTTATACAACTTACCCAAAGCGCTACCGCTGACCGTAAAGTTCACGCCGGTGTGACAGGATGCACAGTAAGTATTGAACAGACCGCGCCCCACCTTGCCATCTGCTGTCAGCGAGTTATCCGGATTACGGTAAGGACTGGCATCAACCTGACGCAAGGATGCCATGTAAGCCGCCAATGCATCCAGATCGGCGCTGAGGCCCGTCTTTTTATCACCTAGGGGTTGATTGCGGGTGCCGGCATTGTAATCCGCATCCTTCATCAAACCGGTTCCTTGGGCAAAGTTGCGAATCTGAGATTCAAAATCCTGTAACTCGTCAAAATTTCCCGACCAGTGCAGATTCATCTGACCTCCGGCGCGACCACGCAGGCTGATGGTATTACGTAAGCCCTCACCTAAACCGGTAAAGTCCCAGGTACGGCCATCGCTTCCCGCCTCGCTGTGGCATGCGGTACAGCTAAGCCAGCCACCACGCGCCAGACGCGGATCACGCGCATCATAGAAATGCTGTTTCCCGGCTAATACCTGCGCACTGAGTTTTTCGGCCGCAATAGTGGATACCACTTGCACTGCACCCACCTGCATTTGCCCACGCTGCAGCATCGGTGTCAAATCGAAACGACTGACCGTGCGGTCCATGAAATTATTGACGAACAGCACCTTGCCATCGCTGGAAAAGCTCAGTCCCTGTGGTGCACGGCCGGCATCAAAACGGAACATCTCGCGTGCGCCAACCGGATCAAGCACAGCTATCTGCCGGGTGTTTTCCAACGCAAGGAACAAATAGGCACCACCCGGATGAAATGCAGCTGCACTGACCAGTCCGGTGTTGTTGATATCGACGCGGGCAGCATAATCCTCTTTCATGCTGATCAGATTAATGCGCGAGCTGATCGCTCTGACCGTATTTTGAAAGTCGAGATTCTTTCCATCGCGCAAACTACCACGCAGTATATTGTCCTGCTTGGACGGTATCCAGGCTGAACTGCCATCCGGTGCAATCGCAGCAGCAGCCAGATAGTTTGGTATGCCGCGTCCCTGAGTTTGTGCATCCTGTTTATCACTGTGTTGCAGGATCACTGAGCTTTGCAGGCGCAGTGGATGCGTATTTGCTGCCACCACGATACCGCCATAATTGACGCCATTAACCGTCGTTTGCACCTTGGCTGTCCCCTCACCGGGCAAAGCTGGTGTGATGAAGCGAGATACCAGCAGACGATCACTATCCTGATGCAAACTCAGATAACGCGGCGTTGCACCGACACTGAGGCTCGCCATCTGTTTACCAGTTGCACTATCGATTTGCCACACCTGGCCCAGCGCTTCCAGCGCGACATACAGACGCGCTTCGTTGGCCGCCGCGACGATACCGAACGGCTGGCTCCCCACAGGCAGAGCCACGGTATTGCTGACTTTGAGCGTCGCACTGTCAATCACAGTCAGACTGCCCGCATCGCGATTGCTAACCCAGACTTTGCCATCTGTAGTCAGTGCCAGTTGGCGCGGTCCTTTGCCAACGCCTATCTCCGCCAGTTTTTGCAGATTTTGCGCATCGATCACCGCCACGCTGTCATTATCGGGATTGACCACCCAAATCCTGTCACCCGCAGCGCGTTTTTCCGTCAGCACTGACGTCGATGCTCGCGCCTGCCCTGCGATCGCGGGAGCTGTTATGGCTTGATAAAAACTATAGGTGGAAATAATACCTGACAGGTTTTTTACCGTTGCAGTGACCTGATACAGGCCAGGCTGGGTATATTGATGTGTCGTGGCCGCACTGGCAGAAAAAGTATTCGGGCCACTGCCATCGCCGAAATCCCACTGGTACATCATCCCTGTACCCGTCGCTGATACCTGATAGCTGACCGTCGATCCGCTGGTTTGCGGTTGTACGATGACAGGTGAAATCACCGCCGCAGGCAGTGTCACATTCATCACGAAGCTTTGTGAGGCGACGCCACCACGGCCATCGCTGACACTGGCGCTGACCATATAGCTGCCTTCGCGGGTCGTGGTCCCGCTGATCAGACCGTTGGCTGCATTGAGTGCCAAACCCGGGGGCAAACCAGATGCGGTAAAACTCAGCGTATCACCATCAGGATCATTCGCCTGCAGGTTCAGATTCACGGTCTGTCCCAACTGCACACCGGTGAAGGTCGGCATATTCAAAGTCGGCGCACGGTTTGTGGGGCGACCATATACCTGCACTTCAGCGAGTTGCAGGAAGTTCGTGCCAGCCAGTTGTACTTTGACGTAACGACCGCTGGCTTTCAGATCCAATAGCAAATTGGATGGAGTGACTCCGGCGTAATAGGATTTAGTAACGGTGGTATCGGCCAGTAAACTGCTGAGGCTGCGGCCACTCATGTCCTGCGCCGAAGCCAGCACATAGAAATTAGCCAGACGCTCGGCACAGCAATCGCTACGATTCCAGATCCGCACGCGGCTCAAGTCTTGCAGACTGCCGAGATCAACCTGCCACCAGTCGTTGGCAGCAGTGCCTGCGGTATGGGTCACGCTGCCATTGGCGAGATTGCCATCAGTCAGACCGTCAACAGCACGTGCGCTGTCGAAATTCTGATAGGTGGACGACTGAGAAGTCGCTTTCCCACGCGCCAGATTATTCAAATATATCGTTTTCTCTGCGGCGTTATTCTGAAAATCGACCAGATTTCCTTCCGCGACAGGATTACCCCAATTCACGCCGTCAGCACTGGTGTAAAAATAAAATTTGGCGATAGTGCCGTTGCCTCCACCAGGTCTGGGTAAATAGCGGAATGCACTAAGCTGCATCGCTTTGCCCAGGTCGACCACAAAGGAATGCGGTGCCGCTGTCGTATTGGCGGTCCAGGCGGTATGCCAAAAAGTATTCGGATCACCGTCGATCGCATTAGCCGGCCCGTAATTCCCGGCCTGTGATTCAGCACTATCTGCGCTAAGCTTCCAGCCTGCACGCGGCAACAAATTGCCATCCTGATCCAGTAAATTGAATTCCGCCATTGAAGCCCAGGGATTGCCGCCTACCTCAGACATCTGCACCAATTTCACAAAACGGGTACTGCCAACGGCGACGATATTCCACACAAAATCACTGCTGACATAACCAGCACTGCTCTGCGCAAACACAGTAACAGAATAGCTGCCCGCCTGCGTCACCACACCAGAAATCACACCGCTTTGCGCATTGATGCTCAAGCCTGGCGGCAATCCGGTTGCACGGAAACTCACCGCACCAGGTGCAGCTATGGTCGCGCTAACATTTAAGGAAACATTGCTACCAGTATTGGAAAACTGGTCGTCGGGCGCTTGCAGTTTAGGCGCATTGTTACCGTGGATATTGATCGTCTTCGCAATTGAAGGCACACCTTTGGCATCTAAACCAAACAGCATGTAATTACCAGGCAATAAGATCCCTGGATTACCCGGGATATTCAACGTGTATTGCCCTGCCGCGCTACGCGTGAAGCTGAGTGCGATACGGCGCTGATCGTTGTTGACCGTATGGGTCGTGGCTGACAGGCGTATCAAGGCAAACGCAGCGATACCATCTGTCGCACTGACATTGATATTGCTACCGTAGCCTGCCGTTGCCGGTACCGTCGTCAAAACCGGACGATTAGCGGCAGTACCATCTGCATTCAACAAATAAGACGGGGTATAAATTTGTATATCCTGATGATTCGCAGCGCAACCGTTGCCGCACAAACCACCGCCAGCGGACAACACGCGTCCATCATGCATCAGCAAGGCGACGGAGTGATATACACGTGGTACCGACATGGCAGGCAAAGTCGTGAAAGTTTCTGTCACCGGATCCCATAATTCAGGTGCCAATACTGCCGTGTTATCGGAGAATGGTACAGGACGGGTCTGTCCGCCTATCACCATCACCTTGCCATCTGGCAGAACCACCAGGTTGGAATAGGCACGTGCGTAACTCATGGACGCGAGTTTGCGTACTGACAGGCTGCCATTAGTGTTGATCAAATAGGCTGAGTTCGTTGCATCGGCATCCTGATAATCCTTAGCACCGCCCACTTTCAGGATTTTGCCAGCGTCATACATGACGGTGTTTCCGTTCATGGAGTCCGTGTCGTCTGCACGTTGCCCCGCCGGTGACACCGAGCCATTGCCGCGGGTATCTATCCAGTTCATATTCCGGCTTGGCCCCGCATGCAAAACTTTGCCATTGCCGGTCGGAATCAGCCACATATGATTGTCGCCACGGTACACGCCACCGGCGTCATTGGTCAGCATCGTCGCGACCGACACCCCACTCAGGCGGCGCCAGCCATTGGCGCTGTCCCAGATCTCGCCATGCTTGTTTCCTGCACCGCCAGACCAGGAACCACCCAGTGTGAATACCGAGCCATCTGCCAGCGTGGCCGAGGCGTTGTAGCCACGTGTGATGTTCATGTTGGCGGCTGAGCTCCAGCTCGCGTTGGCTGGATTGTAAATGCTGGTTTTACCGCTATCGATGCCGCCATTGACCAATAAGCGACCATCGCTGAGCAAGGCGGTGCCGGGACAAAACATGTCATGCCCGGTACTGCTGATCAGCGTTTCTGTCGCTTTGTTGGTAAGCGGATCAAAATTCGAAAAATAAGTCTGCCCGCCTGCACCAAACGAGAAGCGGTCATTCGCAGACCAAAACAAGACATGTCCATCCGGCAAATTGGAGGCTGCCGCAGGCACCAGCGACAGCGGGATGGGTGCCGACCACGAAGAAGGTGCTACGGGTGCGGCGCGCAGATTATCGAAAGCCAGGCCCAGACTGCTACTTTGCTCAGTGCTGGCTTGTGGCGCAGACTGATTTCCGCCACAAGCTGCCAGTGACAATAACAAGATACTGCTCAACACGGGAAGAACTGTAGCAGTAACGACTACTGGCACAGCCCGTACAACTGGCATCACTGAAAATGGATAGCGCATTCCGGCACCTGATTTCGATAGTTAACTCTAGAAGTTCGCTATGCTAATCGCAGTTACCAATAGTTACAATTTCCACAAAGAAATTACATTTCCACAAGAAAACTCTTTTGGGTGAAATCTCTCATTCCCTTGCAAAGAATTGCCTACTTTCACATTTTTTTAACTTAAAGCCATTGTGCTGAAATACGTTTTCAATGCGTCACACAAAATCCAGGCAATCAGGCTGAGAAGCAATGTTCATCATGCTTTCAGGAATCTTGCCTTCAGGTAGGCTATGCAAAGAAACCATTGTTGACCAGGCACACTTAGCGTGAAATTTTCTCGAAAAGCCGCCAATGATGAAAATTGAAAATGATTGTTAATTTAATTATTTTATTTGTGAATCATTTTCAAATGACGTGAAAAACGGGAATTTCTGACAAATCCCCGTTTTTGAATCTATCGCTGACACCTAATGAATCAACGTGACAGGAATGACGCAAACCCGCCCCGCGGCATGATGGTTTCTTGTCGCACACTGCTTACTGACTGAGTCCCATACCTTGCCGGAGCAATTTTGCGTCTGCCCACAGTGAATACCAAGTGAATGTCAGTCCAGTCGCGCGAGCGCGTCAAGGATAGGGGCGGCCGCATCGGCGATGCGGTCTATACTCTGTTCACGCAATGCAGCCAAATCGACTTTATGCTCACTGCGCAAACCCGCCCAACGCAGCAAAGCCTGACAGGCTTCAGGATGATCAAACATGCCGTGTAGATAGCTGCCCAATATCTGACCATCGTCTGAAACTGCGCCTTCACCTTCGGTTTGCCCGTCCAGACTGAAGGCCGCCGCCAGCGAACTGCGGGCATGCGTCACGCCCATGTGGATTTCGTAGCCAGTGACCCGCGCCGGTTCAGCCTCAGGCGTAAAGGCACACAGACCCGTGACTTGCTGCAGCCGTTTTTCGAGGGTCAATTCGGTAACCGTATCGAGCAATCCGAAACCTGCAGTGGTACCTGGCGCGCCTTCCACACCATGCGTATCGCTGATCTGCTGCCCCAGCATCTGATAGCCACCACAAATACCGATGAGCTTGCCGCCATAGCGTAAATGCTGATGCAGCACAGCTTCCCAGCCCTGCTGGCGTAAGAATTCCAGATCTGCCCGGGTATTTTTACTGCCCGGCAAAATGATCAGATCCGCCGCAGGGATGGTCTGATCCGGGCCGATAAATTGCAAATCCACTTCTGGATGCGCACGCAAGGCATCGAAGTCCGTGTGATTGGAAATGCGCGGGATGGCGGGTACGATAATGCGGAAACGGCCACTGCCATGCTGACTAGATTGAATCGCATCCTCGGCGTCAAGCTGCAGCCCATGCAGATACGGCAGCACCGCCAGCACCGGCTTACCGGTTTTTTCTTCCAGCCAGCGCAGCCCCGGTTCCAGCAAACTGATGTCGCCGCGAAAGCGGTTAATGACAAATCCGACTATGCGGTTTTGCTCGGATTCAGAAAGACAAGCCAGCGTCCCCAGAAAATGCGCAAACACGCCGCCACGGTCGATATCTGCCACCAGAATCACAGGACAATCAACCGCCTCGGCAAATCCCATATTCGCGATATCGCGTTCGCGCAGATTGACTTCCGCCGGGCTGCCCGCGCCTTCCACCACAATCACCTGATATTGCTGTTGCAGACGCTGATAGGATTCCAGCACCGCCCCCATGGCAACGGTCTTATATAGGTCATAGTCACGTGCCTGCATGTCAGCACGTACTTTGCCATGGATAATAATTTGTGCGCCGGTATCCGAAGACGGTTTCAGCAAAACAGGATTCATATCGGTATGCGGCAATATACCGGCGGCCTGCGCCTGCAAAGCCTGAGCACGTCCGATTTCGCCGCCATCTACCGTCACCGCACTGTTGAGCGCCATATTCTGCGGCTTCATCGGCGCCACGCGCACACCCTGGCGCTGCAGTAAGCGACATAAAGCTGCGACTACCGTACTTTTTCCGGCATCCGATGTCGTGCCCTGCACCATCAATGTTGTCAGTTTCATCTATTTGCTTTCTATGCAGTTCAGTTACAGCATGCCCTGTGCTGCCTGCCAGTCGGCAATCAGCACCTGTATCTGCTGCAGCCCGTGCTGGATCGCAGCCGGTCCAGGCGACAAAATATCGGGTGACTTAATCTCAAATACACGCCCATGTCTGACGGCGGGAATTTGCTCCCAGCCTGGTCTTGCCATCAATTGTTCAGCACGGAATTTTTTTCCACACCAGGATGCGATGATGATGTCCGGCATACGTCGTATCACTTCGTCGGGATCAGCAATAATGCGGTCTTTCGCGCTGTAATAAACAGCACGGTCTGCAAAGACATCCTCGCCGCCAGCGATCTCGATTAATTCTGAGACCCAGCCTATGCCCGACATCAGCGGCTCATTCCATTCTTCAAAATAGACTCTGGGGCGACGCGTCCACTGTGCTGTTTCGCGTCGACAGTCGGCGATCTGATGCTCCAGCTCAGCCACCAGCGCTAAACCTGCTTCTGCTTTACCCGCCAGCACAGCCAGCACCTGTATCATATGCAGAATGCCCGCCACATCACGCTGATTAAAAGCATGAACCTCTACCCCGGCGCTGATCAGTTCGCGGCTCAGTTCTGCCTGCATATTCGAATAGGCGACCACCAGATCCGGTCTGACGGCCAGAATTTTGTCGATTTTGGCAGAAGAAAATCCACTGATTTTGGGCTTTTCGTCGCGGGCGCGTGCCGGTCTGACCGTGTAACCGGAAATCCCGGCCACCAGATCTTCTGCACCTATCGCATACATGACTTCAACTGCCTCGGTCGATAAGCAGGCGATACGTTGATAAACACTCATGACTTCACTTTCGTTACTGCTGTGGATGACGGTGTACCGGATTGACGGTGCTGTCTGGCCAGTTCCAGTGCTTCGCACATGGCACGTGCGCCATCAATCAGGCGCGGCCCAGGCCGGTTCATCAAATCGCCATCAATCGCGACCAGATTATGATTTTTATTGGCCAGCAAAGTCGGAAAGCTCTTCCACTGCTCCAGCATTTGCCCTGCATGTTTCTTATTTTCTGCGGCGAGTATCAGTTCCGGATTTTCCTGCAATACGGATTCCAGGCCGACCACCGGTGCAGTCGCTGCCAGCTTGCCGTAAATATTTTCACCACCACAGCTACGCAATACGTCATTGATGATGTGTTTTTCGTTAAGCGTATAAAGCGGCTTATTCCAAACCTGATAGAAAGTACGCACTATCGGTTTTTGCGCATAGCGGCTGGTAATCTGCTGCCACTGCGTCCGAAAATCCGTTGCTGCCAGTTCCGCTTTTTTGTTGGTCCCCATCAGCAGCCCCAGCTTACTCAAGGTTTCGGGGATATGCTCCATCTGATGTGGTTCGCTGAAAAAGAAAGGCACGCCGGATTGCTTCAGCAATTCCAGCTGACGATCAAACGCACCATGCATCCAGACCACAATCAAATCCGGCTTGGCAGCCAGAATGCGTTCCATATCCAGCTGACGTAAATCACCTATGCGCGGTATCGCTTTGGCCGCTTCCGGGAAATCGCTATAGCTGACGGTGGCGACGATCTTATCGCCAGCACCGGCAGCAAAAATCAATTCCGTCACATGAGGCGCCAGACTGATGACACGTTGTGCCGGTTTGCTCAGCGTGACCTGACGTCCCAGATCATCAGTGACAGTCAATTGTGCGGCTGCTGTCACTGGTGCTGCCGAAGCAGAAGCTGATGCAGTCGCCGCATAAACCGGCAAATGCAAACCGCTGCCCAATACCGCAACCCACGCGAGTTGCCGCCATAAAGAGGTATTCATCCTTGTATCGTCCATTCTTGTAAAGCCAGTTCTAAGCGCTGCCAGGCCGCCTCGGAGGCCGGCAGGCCAAAGCGTATGCCATGTGGTCGTTGCGGCCCCGGCGCAAAATAGCGGGTCCAGATACCGCGCTGCGCCAGCCATTCCCAGAAGGCTTCCGTTCTGCCCTGCAAGTCCTGTGCAGCAACCCATTGAAATAAGTCGGTGCCGCTGCTAGGCAAGTGTTGCGCCTGCAGCAGTTCGCGCAAACGCTGACCGTGCAATTGCAAACGCGCACGGGTCTGCTGTTGCCAGTCCAGATCACTCAGTGCACGCAGCGCCACCTCCTGCGCCGGACCACTGACAGCCCAGGGGCCCAGCCAGTCGGCCAGTCGTGTCAGCAAATCCGGTGCCGCTGCCACAAAACCCAGGCGCAGTCCGGCCAGTCCAAAAAATTTTCCGACCGAGCGCAATACGATCAGACCGGCATGCTGCGCATGTGCAGTATGCGCAGCCAGGCTGATCTCAGGTAAGGTATCGCCGAAGGCTTCATCCACAATCAGCCAGCCGCCGCGTTGATGCAGGCGCTGCGCCCATTGCAGCAACTCTGCGGGTGCGATCCAGGCGCCGGTGGGATTATTAGGCTGGCAGATCACCATCACATCACACTCATCGAGATGCTGTACCAATTCAGAAAAAGGGCATTCGCTGACCTGATGGCCAGCTTGCCGCCATTGATGCGCGTGCTCTGCATACGAGGGAGCGGACACCACCACGCGACTGGCTGCACGCAAACGCGGCAAGGCCTGAATCGCAGCCTGACTGCCCGCTACCGCCAGTAAAACCGGAGCCTGATAATACGCTGCCGCTGCGGCATTCAGCGCATCCGATATTTCCGGTAAGCGGTGCCAGGCATTACTGCTGAGCGCAGGGACAGGATAAAAGTCCGGATTAATGCCGGTCGATAAATCGATCCAGTCCGCCAATGGCCGCCCATAACGCGCAACGGCATCGCGCAAATTGCCACCATGTTCAAGCATAGAATATTCCGCCCTGTCCCAAGCCTAGCGTGAGCAACACGGCGATACCCAGCCACAGCAAGGTGCTGTGCCAGACCAGGTGCCATGCGGCCAGAATATCCGATGGCGCGGCACTGCGTCCTGCGCCTAAAGGCGGACGCTGTTCATCCTGACCGTCATAGCGGGCGCTGCCACCCAGTTGTACGCCCAGCGCACCGGCACCGGCAGCCATCACCGGCCCCGCATTCGGACTGGGCCAGGCCGCAGTCTGGGTACGCCAGCAATGCAAGGCCAGCCGGGTATTGCCGAGTAAAGCGTAACTGAGTGCAGTCAAACGTGCCGGGATCAGATTGAGCACATCGTCCACCCGTGCCGCCACACAACCAAAACGTAAAAAACGCGGACTGCGGTAACCCCACATCGCATCGAGGGTATTCGACAAGCGGTACAACACTGCACCTGCACCGCCGAGTAACAGGAACCAGAACAAGGTGCCAAACACCGCATCGCAGCCATTTTCCAGCACTGACTCGACGCTGGCTTTGGATAAATAAGCGGCGTCCGCCTCAGCCGTATCGCGGCTGACGATGCGTGCGGTCAGTTGTCTGGCCTGATCCAGGTCGCCAGCCTCCAGCGCCTGCTGTATCGGCAGATTGTGCTCACGCAGACTGCGCAAACCCAGACACACATACAGCAAGGCCGCATGCAGCAAGGGTGCCAACCAGAGACTGGTGTAAGCGGCCGCATACAAGGCTGCCTGTACCAGCAAGACGATGGGCAATACACAGACAGCCCAGGCCAAGCCACCTTGGTAGCGGCTGGCCTTAGCATGATTGAGCCATCGTTCGATCAGGTTAGCCAGCTTGCCGAAACCGATCAAAGGATGCCAGCGTCTGGTCTCACCCAGCAGACCATCGAGCAGCACGCCCAGCAGCAATGCGCAGCTCAGTGTGAGTCCGGTCAGCATCAGCATGGGCGACTCCCTTTCAGGTACAAAGGTAATCCCGCTGCGACCCACACCACCTGTTCTGCGATTGCTGCCACCGCCTGATTCAAGCGGCCAGACTCATCGACGAAGCAACGCGAAATCGCCCCCATAGGCACGATGCCCATGCCAACTTCATTCGATACCAGGATCACCTGCCCCGGCTGCCTTTCTAATTGCGCCAGCAGTGCAGCGCGTTCTGTGAGCCAGGTCGCTGGTAAAGTAATTTGCCCGACTTCAGGGAATGCCTGCTGCTGGGCGAACAGACAATTCGACAGCCACACCGTGAGGCAATCGACCAGAATCACGCAATCCGGTGCGGCATAGTGAGCAAGTACTTCCGCCAGTGCGAGCGGCTGTTCCACCGTGAGCCAGTGTGCTGGGCGTTGTGCACGGTGCATGGCGATACGCTGCTGCATTTCGCCATCCTGACTTCCCGCTGTGGCGACATACACGACGCGTTGACCGGCCTGCTCAGCGCGTGCGGCCAGCTGCTCGGCATAGCGGCTTTTACCGGAACGCGCAGCACCGAAAACCAGCGTGCAGCTCATAGCGCCTCGCCCAGCAGTAAGCGTGCCATCGCTGCCGGATGCGAGGGGAAATACGCATGAAAATACGAGGCACGTAAATTACCAACCTGGTACACCGCTTCGCCTTGCTGCGTATCACGCTGCTTTACTGCATGGGTGGCAGCCGTCAGACTGGTGCTGAAATTGGAAAAGTGAAACGTATGGCCGCGCAACTCACCATCACTGGTGGACAGATATTGCGGCCCCAGCGCAGTCAGCCGCTTTTGCATCGTAACGGTGCCGGGTAACAGACCCGCCATGGGCCAGCTCTGCCCCTGCTGATCGCATACCGTTTCTGTGAGCGCCATCATGCCACCGCATTCTGCATAGACCGGCTTGCCTGCTGCATGATGCGCGAGTATCGATGTTTTCCAGGTCGATGCCTGCGACAAGCGTTCAGCATGTAATTCAGGATAACCGCCAGGCAGATACACCGCGTCAGCGATATCAGGCACGGCCTGATCTGCAAGTGGTGAGAAAAATACCAGGCTGGCACCAGCCTGCTGCAGGCACAGTAAATTGGCTGGGTAAATAAACGCAAAGGCGGCATCGCGTGCTATCGCGATGGTTTTACCAGCCAGTGGCGTTGTGTTTTCAATCGCAGTCTCTGGTACGGAAAAAGTCGTGAGCGGCAAGGCCTCAAACGCCTGCATATCGAGCTGTAACTGCTCCGCCAGTTGATCCAGTATCGTATCGAGCTGGCTGACTTCATCCGGTAACACCAGTCCCAGGTGGCGCTCCGGCAAAGTCTGCTCCTGACGACTCAGGGTGCCGATCAAGGGAATATCACGCATCGCTTCTGCCACCATTTGTGCGTGTCCAGCCGACGCGATGCGATTCGCAATCACGCCGGCCAGGTGCACCGGCCCATAATCGCGTAAGCCCAATGCCAGCGCCCCCACGGTCTGCGCCATGGCCGATGCATCCAGCACCGCTAACACTGGCACACCAAATGCACGGGCTAAATCCGCTGATGAAGGCTGACCATCATACAGTCCCATCACGCCTTCGATCAGGATCACATCGGCTTCCATCGCCGCCTGCGCCAGCAAAGCCTGTGACGCGGCATGACCGACCATCCACAAATCCAGCGACAGTACAGCATGACCGCAGGCGCGTTCCAGCAGCATAGGATCGATGAAATCCGGCCCCGTTTTAAACACCCTGACGCGTTGACCGGAGCGCACCAGTTTGCGTGCCAGCGCCGCGGTGGTGGTGGTCTTGCCTTGTCCCGAAGCGATGGCCGACACCAGCACCACCTTGGCCTGATGGCTCACCATTCCACACCTGCCTGCGCCACGATGCCATCTTTAAATGCGTGCTTGACGATCTGCATTTCAGTTACGGTATCAGCCACTTCGATCAATTCCGGCAAAGCACCGCGCCCAGTCACCACTACGTGCTGCATTTCAGGGCGGGCATCGATATCAGCGATCACCTGTTGTACATCCAGATAATGATATTTGAGTGCGATATTCAGTTCGTCCAGCACCACCAGGCCTATCGCCGGATCCTGCATAAATCGCTTAGCCTGTTCCCAGGCGAGCAGGGCTTTTTCTATATCGCGTTCACGGTTCTGGGTTTCCCAGGTATAGCCCTCGCCCATGGCATGGAACTGCACCTCATCCGGGAAACGGCGCAGGAAAATTTCTTCGCCGGTCGACATCGCACCCTTGATGAACTGCACCACACCGACCCGCATGCCATGCCCCAGCGCACGCATCACCATGCCGAAGGCACTGGAGCTCTTACCCTTGCCATTACCGGTATGAACCAGCAAGACACCAGTCTCACGCTGGGCCTGTTGTATGCGTTCATCCATCAGGGCTTTTTTGCGCTCCATGCGGCGCTGGTGACGGGTATTGATATTGTCGGCGCTGCTATCGCCATTTGCAGTGTTAGTCATGATGTCAGGTTTGAGGTAAGAACAGGGTTTGTCCATTGTGCTGAAAGCGCTGAATAGGATGACCCAGACATTCGCTGAGCTGATCAACGGTGAACATCTGATCGCGGCTGCCACTGAGCCAGCGCCCGTCACCCATCAGTAACAGCGCATGGGTCGCAACGCGGTGCGCCAGATTGAGATCATGGCTGACCATCACCACCGATTTTTGTTGTTGCTGACAGAGCTCAGAAAACAATTGCATGACGCTGACCTGATGCGCCAGATCGAGTGCATTGGCGGGTTCATCCAGTAACATGCATTGCGCATCCTGCGCCAGCAAGGCAGCGATTGCCACACGTTGGCGTTCACCGCCGGACAGGCTGCGCACATCGCGTTCAGCCAGATCGGCGACATCCAGCGCCTGCAAGGCATGCAAGGCGAGCGCGACATCATCTCCTGCATCCCAGTAGTGCGCATCCTGGAACGGGTATCTGGCACTCAGTACGGTATCTAATGCGCTATAGCCAAATGCATCATGCCGGCTTTGTGTCAGATAGGCACGGATTTTGGCCAGATCGGCCAGCCGCCAGTCGCGGATATCACGGCCTTCAAATAAGACTTCTCCATCGGCTTCAATCTCACGCATACCGCTCAGGGTACGTAACAGCGTGCTCTTGCCAGCACCATTGCGGCCGATGATGCACCAGCATTCACCGGGCTGTACCTGCCAGTGCAGCTTATCGACCAGATGACGCTGCCCTATATGTAAGTTCAGATAGCGGACTTCCATCAATGCCTCCGCAACTGATGCAACTGCAATAAAAATACCGGTACACCGATCAGTGCGGTAATCACCCCTACCGGCAATTGCTGAGGCGCCACCACGGTACGTGCAATGGTATCGGCAAACACTAAAAAACTGCCACCCGACAGCGTTGCAGCCGGGATCAGCAAACGGTGATCCGGACCCAGCGCAAAGCGGCAGGCATGCGGCATGATCAGGCCGACAAAACCGATACTGCCTGCGGTAGAGACGGCACTGGCGGTCAGCAAGGCCGCACCTAGAAATAAGAACTGACGCAAACGTCCCACATTCACACCCAGCGTATGGGCCGTATCCGCATGCATGGCAGCGATATTGATGGAACGTGCGTAACGCATCGCCAATGTCAGTACCGTGCCCCATACCAGCCAGGGCATCCAGCGCGATTGCGATGCAGACAAATCGCCTATCATCCAAAACACCATGCCGCGCAGACGGCTGTCCGGTGCTACCGACAACATCAGTGTGATCAGCGCACCGCAGCCAGCTGCGACGATCACGCCGGTCAGCAATAACAAGGGCGCACTGCCATCACTGCTGCCATTGCCTTTAAAGTCGCGGTAAGCCAGCGCGAATAGCAGTAAGGCGACCGCCAGTGCGCCGCTAAAGGCAGCCAGATCGATCATCCACAGGCTGCCGTAAAATAAAATCATGGCCAGCGCTGCCACCGAGGCACCGCCGGAAATCCCAAGCACATAGGGGTCAGCCAGCGGATTACGCAATAAGGCCTGCATCATCACACCGGATAAGGCCAGCGTGGCGCCGGTCACAAAGCCTGTCATCGCGCGATTCAGGCGCAGATCCAGCAGGCTGGAGGCCAGCGTTGTATTGTCCTGCCCCTGTACCATCGCTATCACAGCCTGCCCCAGTTCAGACAAACTCAAAGACACGGAACCGATCACACAAGCGAATACGATGCTGCAGACAGCGATCGTCATTAAAACAGGAAGCAGCAAGGCCGGACGGCGCGACCAGCGATGGATGCGCGTTGAAGTGGCAGAGCTGGCAGTAAGGCTTGTAGTCATGAAACGACCCGAAATAAGGTGACGCAAACCGGAGTCAGGCAGCTTAGCCCGACCCAGGCCTGTGCCTGGTGTGCCGCCCTCAGGTAGCACATGCAGCACATGCGGCTAGTTCAAACTTGTTAAGAATGCCGCTTACAAGACTTGGCAGCCCCAGACGATACCCACTTCATTTGTAGCGGCAATCGGTCTGCTGCCTGCCTTGTCCTGTGAACGGCGATCTTATTATTTAAAACCGTAATTCAGACCTAAAAACAGATTGGAACCAGCCGTCGCATAGTTCTTAGCCAGTTCGTAATCCTTGTTTAAGGCATTGTTCCAACGTGCCAGCACTTGCACGTCTTTACTCAATTGATAGCTGCCATACAGGTTCAGCAAGCCATAACCTGGCAAGACTTTTTTGTTGGCGACATCATCAAAACGCTGACCGGACAACACCGTTTCGACACCAAACTTTGCTTTTTCTATGCTGTATTCAGCGGCCAGACTGCCATGCTTTTTAGCGCGACGTGCCAGTTGCAAACCGGTCGTGTCATCTTTCGGATTTTGAATATCAACCGAGCCACGCAGCGTCACGCCTGCCACGACGGCGCTGCCACCAATAGTCAGTCCAGACATGGTTGCCTGATTCACGTTATAGGCACAGCCGTAAGGATGGGTGCTTTGCTCAACCGGGCAAACATTGGTGCTGACCAGCAGATCAGTTGCCTTATTGCGGTAGTACACAGCGCTCAGCTGGGCATCGCCTTGCTCATAATACAGACCGATTTCAGCATTCTTGGCTTTTTCTGGCTTGTTGCTGGCGATGCCGTAACCTGGGTAATACAACTCATTGAAAGTTGGTGCACGGAAGCTGGTGCCGTAGCTGGCATTCACGCGCAAAGCGTCGCTCATTTTGTAACCGTAAGCGATGCTGCCAGTGGTGTTATTACCATAGATGGAGCTATGGTCGTAACGCAGGCTGGCACTGGCCAGATGGGCATCCTGTTTAAAAATGTAAGAGCCAGCCAGCGAGTCAGTCTTACGCTTGCCGTTCAGGACTTTCGTCGTGGCATAGACTTTTTCTTCGCGGCGCTCTGCGATCACTTGCAGTACATCTTTGCCAATCGCCACATTATTCTGAAAGCTGATCAGTTCCTGACGGGTATCGATCTGGCTTTTGCCGTAGGACGCATCGGTATAACCCTGATCGCCGGATTGAGAAATCTGCAGAGACGAAGTCCAGGTATCGGAAATTTTGCCTTTACCATACAGCGCCAGGGTTTCCAGATTTTGCACATTGCGGTCATCATACGACGGGCCTGCATCGAACATCGCGTTCAAACGGCTTTGCATCACGCTGGCGCCGACATCATAGCCTTTTGCCACTTCCAGATTGACCTTGGCGTGCAGACTGTCCATTTTGTGACCGTCTTTATCTGCATTGTAGGAATAGATACCTGCTGCCGGTTTGGTAACCGAAAAGCCTTCAGTCTCGGTGTGCGCTGCGTTCAGCGAGAAGCTCAGTTTGTCGCTGATAGAGCCGGAAATACCGGTTTGCAGCTGGCGCGCACCATAGCTGCCTACACCCAGCGATGCGGTCGGTGCCAATGCACCTGCGGTTTTTTTAGTGAAAATCTGAATCACGCCACCCATCGCATCCGCACCATACAAGCTGGACAGTGGACCGTAAACGATTTCAATGTGATCAATCAGTTGCAACGGAATCGTGGCCCAGGTTGCGCCACCAGTGGTCGCAGAACCAACACGCACGCCATCGACCAGCACCACGTTTTGGCTGTTATTGCCGCCACGGATAAATACAGAAGCGTTAGAACCCGCGCCGCCATTGCGCGAAATTTCTATGCCGCGCTGTTGCTGCAATAAGTCGACGATGGTCGCTGCGCCGGATTTAGCGATGTCTTCCGCGCTAATGACGACGTTGTCAGCCAACACGTCTTTAGCAGCCTGCTCCAGGCGGCCAGCGGTGACGATCACGCTGGCAGCGGTCGTCATGGATTGAGATTGGGCGAAAGTTTGCGCTGCAGGGAATGCAGCAGCTATAGCTAATGCCATAGCGAGAGGTTGACGTACAGATTTCATGATGAACCGGGAAAAAATGTTTTGCGACCTAAGTCCCCGTGGGCCGCGCAGAACAAAATGACAGGATGAGAGGCATGCAGATCAGTTCTGCAAGAAACAACGAAGGCAGCACATGCGATCAGGCGCTGGCACAGCAAATTGTTGACGAAATCCCCCGTCCGTATCACTTCACGAATGTCTGGCCGGTATCCGGGCTGACAAATATCACCATCTGACCTTCCCATGCAAATTTTGCACAGTGGTATAGAACAATGGCTGGCAATGCATCAACATACATTGCAATTTGTACACCGTTGCGGGGGCAGCACACTTTCACGTTTCAAACGAAACGCATCATGTTTCCCGTTTAACTGCAGACATGAATATGTCCGCAAGCACCAAAACCCCGCCATTCTATCGGTTGCAGGTCACGACAGCAAGGAAAGAAGCCAGTGTCGGGGAGGCAAGGCGAATTGCGCAGATCGCTCAGGCGAATCAGATTACACAGATTACTGATGAAGAAAAGCCAAAATCAAAACTTATCCTCAGGAGAACTTCTTGTCGGCCATAGAGACCCAGGCATTGACCAGTTCCTTATGCACATCACTCATATCACTCAGATGGATACCGGCACGATAATTACCTTCAGACAATACGACATGCCTTACATTGCCTTTACAACTCACCCGAAAAATCTCTTTGGGATCTTTGATACTGGGAATTTCCACCATCATTGGGTAACTGCGGGAAGGAATCAGGTTTTCTTCACTGATCAGCAAGATACCCTCAGCCGAGATATTAATGGCGCGGCACATCAGCAGGCGCCCGTCGCTGAGCTTGATGCCGCAGCGCCAGGTCACATTGATACGCGGAGCACGTCTTAATTCCACCATGGTGAGCAAGCTTTCCGTGAGTACCTGACACGCACATATCGACAGTGCATGCCTGTTGCCGGTGTTTTTTTAATACTACATCAAGATATCAAGTTGCGTACAAGAACCATACGAAAAGCGCATGTCTCGGGAAGCAACCCGTTGTGCAATATCGACATCGCTGGCGGCTGCTTCCCATTGGCTCAGAATTTTCAAGACGCCGGCGTGAGTGATCAGTATCACGCCTTCCAGGTTTTGCGCCTGCAAAGTACGCAGAAACGCGCTGACGCGGGTGGTCATTTGTAGGAGAGATTCGGCCCCGCCGGGCCGGTAATACACGGTGTCAGCAGCCCAGGCATCGATATCGGCGCGGTCTATGCGATCCCAGGGCTGCATTTCCCAGTCGCCGAAATTCAATTCACGCAAACGGTCATCGGTCTGCACAGTCCGGCCCAGCAAGCTGGCCAGCGACAGGCAGCGTTGCAAAGGACTGCTAAAAACAGGAAAAGATGGCAAGCTGGCACGCAGACTGGCCGCCGCCTGCGCATTGGCCTGCGCATCCACTGCCAGATCGGTATGTCCGTAGCACAGGCCCTCGCCTTGCAAAGGTGCCAGATGCCGGATTACGATCAGCTTCATACCACTGCAGAAGCGACCGGATGCGCGAGTAAGCCCAGGTAAAATGCCACTTCAGTCACCTGCTGTACTGCCCCCAGACAATCACCGGTATAGCCACCGACTTTGCGCACAAACAGGCGCGCCATCCAGAATGCGGCCATCAGCATCAGGACCAGAGCGGGCAGCAGGCGCTCCACCACGACCGGTTGCCACAACAGGATAGCACCGGCCGGAATGATCACCGTCAGACAAGCCAGCCCAAATTCATTGGAACTCATATGCTGCGCCAGCGGCTTGGCTTTACCTTCATCACGTGCATAACTAAGCAACCAGATCAGGCTGCAGGACAGCAAACGCGATAAAGGATGGGCGATCAGCAAAGCCGGCACCACCAGTACCAGCGGCAGGCTGAACAGCAGGGCAAATTTACTCAGCAACATCAGGAAGATACCGATCGCACCATAAGCGCCTACCCTAGAATCCTTCATGATGTCCAGCGTACGCTGCGCCGTCATGCCACCGCCAAAACCATCGCAGACATCAGCAAAACCATCTTCATGAAAGGCACCGGTCAACAGGATGCCGGCAATCATGGACAGCAGAATCGCAATCGCATTCGGCCACCACTGCGCCGCTGCGATATACACGCTCGCGCTCACCGCACCGACTACCCACCCCACCGCCGGAAAATAACGCGAGGCCTGATGCAGCCATGCTGCGTCAAACCCCACCCAGGCCGGAATCGGGATGCGGGTAAAGAATTGCAGAGCGATAAAAAACAGACGCAACTGATGCAGCAACTGTATGCGCAGAGTCGTCATGGCTTACTGACTCTTTTCACTGACCTGTGCCGAGCTGAATGTCGCCATCTGATTCAGGAAATTCACCGCCGCCTGCACCATAGGATAAACCAGTGCGGCACCGGTACCCTCGCCCAGACGCAGATCCAGCTTCAATACCGGCTGTACCTGCAAGGCCGCCAGCATACGCGCATGTCCACTCTCGTCGGACTGATGAGAGAACACGCAGTAATCCAGTATCGTCGGTTGCAGTCTGGCCGCGACCAGCAAGGCGCTGCTCACGATGAAGCCATCGATCAGCAAAACCATGCGCCGCTGCGCCGCTTCCAGCATCGCACCGACCATGGTCGCAATCTCAAAGCCACCAAAATGTGCCAGCACATCCAGCGGGTCCTGCACATGCGCATGCAGTGCGACGGCGGCTTCGATCACGCTTTGTTTATGCGAAATGCCTTGCGCCGACAAACCGGTACCGGCACCGACGCAATCTGCAACCGGAATGCCAGTCAGCTTATGCATAATGGCGGCGGCTGAGGTGGTATTGCCTATCCCCATTTCACCAAAGCCAATCACATTACCGCTGATATCAGCGATTAAGGCACGGCCATTCTGGATCGCGGTTTCGCATTGTTGCGCACTCATCGCAGCGACCTTGGCAAAATTACGGGTGCCGGGGGCGACCTTGGTATTCCACAAAGCAGGACGCACACCAAAATCGTGGTTCACGCCGGTATCCGCGATATGCAATGCGATGCCATTCTGACGCGCAAACACATTGATCGCCGCACCACCTGCCAGGAAATTCTCTACCATTTGCCAGGTCACATCCTGCGGAAATGCAGATACGCCTTCGGCTACCACGCCGTGGTCACCGGCAAAAATGATCATAGCTGGCGCCACCAGTTCAGGCGTGGTGGTTTGCTGGATCAGACCGATTTGTAAAGCCAGTTGTTCCAGCCTTCCCAGGCTGCCGGGTGGCTTGGTTTTATCATTGATGGCGAATTCCAATTGCGCGGCCAGGGCTGCATTCTGCGTGCTAGGTAAAGTTTGCATGTTCAGTAGTAAAAACGGTTAATCAAGACCACCGCCCAGGTAGCGATGGCCATTATCAGTGTCAGCAAGACGGCAGCACTGCCAAAGTCTTTGGCATTTTTGGATAAGCGGTGACGTTCCAGCGAAACCCGGTCCACCACCGCCTCTATCGCAGAATTAATCAGCTCGACCACCAGTATCTGCAATAGCACAGCGATCATCATCAGCTTTTCAAAGGCCGACACCGGCAGCATCAAAGCGACAATGATGCCAATAATGACCAGCACCAGCTCCTGACGAAACGCATGCTCATTACGCCAGGCGGCACGGAAGCCATCGACCGAATAAAAAAACGCGGAAAAAATCCGGCGCAAGCCGCTTTTACTTTTAAACTCACTGACTGCCGGTTCCTGCTCTGACATAAGGCTTCCTTGTATGTGCCATAAAGGTTTACTGGTCAGGCACCAGGGCCTGAAGAGTCTGCTGCAGACCCGGTCACCGGCTTGATTCTAAGCCGGCTGGCCATACGCATTTCAAACCCCGCCGAATTTTACCTGACAAAACTGCCATCCCTTCAGGCTTTTGCATGTCAGACAGCATGTTTTTTGCGTGCAAGCGCCGCCATAGCGTATTTGGAGCATTCACTTTAATCCACACTCAGACTGCTGCATTTTGACCACGGAAGCATGACGGTCTTTTCACATTGTGGTATAACAATGCATATTGCACTGCACCACAAATACTATGAAAAACGACGCTCCTGCTTCAGAAAAGACTTCTATCCAAGTGATAGAACGTATGGTTGCTCTGCTTGATGCGCTCTCGCGCTATCAGGACCCGGTCAGCCTCAAAGAACTCGCCATCGTCACCGGCCTGCACCCGTCCACCGCGCACCGGATTTTAAATGACCTGGTCACCACCCGCTTTGTCGACCGTGCCGAAACCGGCTACTACCAACTCGGTATGCGTCTGCTGGAACTGGGGAATATCGTCAAAAGCCGCCTCAATGTGCGTGAAGCCGCACTGGAATTCATGCGTACCCTGCACCGCCAGACCAATCAGACCATTAACCTGTCGGTGCGTCAGGGCGATGAAATCGTCTACATTGACCGTGCTTACTCAGAACGTTCAGGCATGCAGGTGGTACGCGCCATTGGTGGCCGCGCACCGCTGCATCTGACCTCCACCGGAAAATTATTCCTGTCACTGGACGAACCCAAAGCCATACGCGCCTATGCGACGCGCACCGGTCTGGCCGGACATAATAAAAATTCGATTACCGATCTCGCCAAGCTGGAACGCGAACTGGCCGAAGTGCGCAGCCATGGCTTCGCACGCGACAATGAAGAACTGGAACTCGGCGTACGCTGCATGGCCGCCGGCATCCACGACGACAGCGGCAAAATGATCGCCGGCCTGTCCATCTCCGCTCCCGCCGACCGCTTGCAAGAAGACTGGCTCAGCAACCTGACCGACACCGCCACTGAAATCTCACGCGCACTGGGTTATCGCGGTTAATGAGCGTGGCTAATTAGTTGATTTCAAGCTGCATCCGGGTTGGCAGGCGGGTGCAGCTTATCGGATAAAAGTATTTTCGTACCTTTTATCTCTTATCTCACCCCTACGTTTACACATCAGTAGTGAGGAACCGGATTGGCTCCGTGGAAAAATGTTGAGTAATCACGGGTCGTTTTGTTCGATTCCATTCTAAGCGCATCTTGAATTTCATCTGCCGTTGGAGTCAGGAGTATTTTGCCGCCAACATGAACCACAGGGTAGGTAGTCTGGCTCGTTGAAATCAGGCCCAAGTTTAAAGTGCAGTTCATCTCTGATTGCGCGTATGTTTCCCCTTGAGGATAGAACTCGCCCGTTCAACCGAGGAAAAAAAGCAATCGCAACTCAAGTGCTTGTTTCAGTTTGTAACTTGGTAGGGTGCGCCACGCGCACCATGCAAAATCCCGGACTTTTGTTCGGGATTTTTATTTCAACAAACTATCCAAGAGACTTTTGACTCCACCCGTGATTTTCAAAACATGTGTATAAACCATTGTTGTACTGACATCAGCATGACCCAACAAGTCTTGAACGGTACGGATGTCACAGCCACTATGCAGTAAATGTGTCGCGAAGCTATGCCGAAGCGTGTGTGGACTGGCAGGCTTGTGTATTGCAGCGCGTTGCAAGGCTAGCGCAAATGCGCGGCGAAAAGTTTGTGGATACAGATGATGCCTACGCATGAGTTTCGTACGCGGATCATGCGCAAGTGTTTGTTGAGGAAATACCCAAAACCAAGCTAAACTCTGATCGGCACGTGGATATTTTTTTGCCAGAGCGCAAGGCAAATCTACCCCTGGAAGATTTTGATCGCGATCGTTTTGCCACAGGACTTTGCTGCGCGCGAGCTGCGCCTGTAAATCATTGCATAGACTATGTGGCAGCAGCATCACTCTGTCTTTTCCACCCTTGCCATCCCTGATTAAAATGGCACTATGTTCAAAGTCCAGATCTTTGATGCGTAAGCGCGCTGCCTCCATGATGCGCATACCTGTGCCATACAGCAGTTTAGCAAACAGACCAAAAACCGGATTCACCGCATCCAGCAAGTTCAAGGTTTGCTGTACTTCAGACTTGGTGAGCACAGTTGGTAAGCGTTGCTGCTCCTTTGGCCTGCCGATTTCCTGGAGCCAAGGTAACTCTATTTTTAGCACTTCTTTGTACAAATACAAAATGGCACTGAGTGCCTGTCTGTGGGTAGAGGAAGACACTTGGCGTTCAGTTGTCAACATGCTCAAAAATGCTTCTACTTCCGGCGCAGCCATGTCTCTGGGATGACGCAATCCCGACCAACGAATGAAAAACCGTACCCAATACACATACAGCTTTTCCGTGGCGAGACTGTAATGCTTATAGCGTAAACTTTCTCGAACTTGATCCAGGAGTTTGGGGGGATGGGAAGGCATAACGGTTCCTTCTGTTATACTGTATTTATTATCAGTATAATGACGAAGAACCTTATCTGCCAAGGGTTTGCGAAGAATAAAAACGTATTGCTTAGTTTATATTGGTTTGTTAAAGTATCATTTTGCACTTTAAAACAAGTTAGGCCCACACACAAAGAACTGAGCTCATGGGAACAGAAATTCAATCAACGTCTCCGTCGGGTAGGTACCAAGTCGTTTCGGAACCATGGGAACCACGCATGTCTCTCTGGGTCTATCCTCCCCAGGTAATTGACTCTCACAGCAAGAAGGTTCTTTTCAAGACTGAAGACATCAACTGGTCTCTGGAGTATTCCAAGTGGCTCAGCGACACCGTAGTTCGTCTTGGTTTACGGAAATATCCAGGTAGCGTCAGACCGAACGGAGTCGTAGTTGAGATCAATCTTTCAACAAATCAAGCAACCATAGATGGAGACCTATCCGTTCCAATAGAAGAACTGGGGCACTCACTAGAGAGCGTCATGGCACTGGCAAATCACTTCGGCTCAAATTAGCAAATGCCTGGCCTACTCATCGGTTTCCGCGTCTGGCGGCATGGCCTAACAGGTCGTTCAACGCGGACGCCAACACTGGCCATGGCTTCGCCATTTTATTGGCCAGTGTTGGTACCCTCCGCCCTGTCGCGCTCCGGCGCCGGTTAACTAGAGCGTTAGGCCTTTCGCAAAGGCAACCGGTCGCCATCCAGCTATTCACTAGGCTCCATCGAACTCATGACCACGCATCAACTAGATCTACTTGAAAACGCCATTGATAGCCTAGCGGAAGCACTGCTGAAGTACGAGGCTGGCGAGGACGGCGATGCAAAGGCGTACAAATTCGCCGTTTTGCATATGGCTCACTTCATTGAATTGATCTTTAAGCACCATATCGCAGACAAACACCCGCTATTGATCTACAAAGATCCTTTCTCACCCAAGGTAGACAAGAACAAAACCATCACGCTCTGGGATGCAATCAACTTTATTAACAACGAATCGAGCGGCACGATTTCTACGGGCCTACGAACCGATCTTGACTGGCTCAAGCGACTACGTAATGAGATTGAACATCACAAGTTCACGATGCAAGTTCCGGATGTTCGCACCACCATCGGCCGGCTGTTTCGGTCAGTTTTGGAGTTCCTTGAAGAGCACACAGAGCTCGACATTGAGGCTCTCGTCCCCGCGCCTGCATTGGCTACCTTCAAGGTGTTGTCAGACGAATACGCCTTCCAGCTCAACGACGCACTTCGCGAAGCAGATGAATATGAACGAGCCAATCCCTTTGACCACAAAGATCCAGATGCTCGCCCGTCAAGGTTGACATGCGACAACTGTGGTAACGAGACGATGATTCAGGATGAATCATCTTCGTCAGGGTACAAGTGCCTGTTTTGCGACAACGAAGATGGCGACAACCTGCCTGCAAACTGCGATATCTGCGGGGTTTCAACGACGCAGGGCGAATTGGATGCTTGGTGCATAGATGACGACGAGGGTAGGTACGAAATGCGCTGTTACTACTGCTCCGGCAGGTACCATGCAGATAAAGATGATTGATTTGCCAAAGTCCTGTTTCAGTTGCACGGTCAACACCGTGCCTACGCGCCCCAGTCTAACTGTACGTTCAACGCGGACGCCACTACAGGCCATGCCTTCGGCATTCTCATGGCCTCTTCGCGCTCCGGCGCCGGTTAACTAGGGCTTAGCCACCACCAATGAAAACCTCCGTAATTTTCTTGCCTGAATGCGAGCATTCAAATCCAGAAGTAGAGTCAAACCCTATACATGCTGTGGCAGTCACAATTGACTCAGAACGCAACTATGCACTTATCAAAGCAAAGTCACGCGAGGCTCTGTACGAGTTTGGGCGCAGCCTCATGGAAGAGGCTCTGTATGGTCATGGCGAAGCAGAGTTTTATCCTTTAGTCGTCGATGGAACTGCCCTCGTCGTCAATGGTGTACGGCTTCCTGAAGGTGTAAGCACCTCACCAGCACCGTCATTGACTTTTGTTGTTTAACGCGAAGTCTGACTCAGGCTGCTTTTTATGCCAAACGATCAGCGACATTCCAAGGCAACAAATCAGCTACACGATTGATCGGATA
>NZ_JACOGG010000018.1 GCF_014284365.1 Cognatundibacterium rugosum | reverse complement strand
ATTGGAAAGGCTACCATTGCAACCATTCAGCCGCATCGGCGAACTACTGCCACACAACTGGAAGCTTGCTCAATAATTTCCATCATCCATATCAGAACCGGTCAACCTGTGATGACCGGGCGCTTACTCGCGTAGTCATAATTCTGCATAACTGATGCATCACTGCAAAGCGCCCCAAATCCCACTCAGACTCCGGCGTTCTGTCATGACGGAACTGGTGACTTGCATCAAGTAATAGTAAAGATGTCGCCGCGTCATAAACAATCGGCTTTTCCGGTGAAGCGCTTCTTAAATCGAATTGACATGAGTGGCAATATGATAGAGGCGCAACATCTATCGCTTCCATCCCTACCATGTCTAAACGATGAAAGGCCACGGCAGCGCCACAGTGCGGACAGCGATCAAAAAGCATGGTGCCGTGTTTGCCGCAAACGGTATTCAATGCGATTCGCCAGCGCTTTCTAAAATAGGGGATTTCATCTTCAGCTAGACATGCAGGACAAAATTGCAAACCATAACCTTGGCGCGTCCGGTGATAGACCTTGAGCGCAAGGATCCACCTCAAGGTACTGGACAAACGAAATTTTGGATAGAGGATGCCTTCGTAGGAACATAAGGTCGTTCCCCATGCCGTCTCAGGCGATGTTCCTGTGCGCAGGATGAGTTCGTCGACTAACCATACCGGAGCCAGCCGGTCGATGTCGCGATTCCAGACTTGACGCCGGTTACCGAACATCAGGTTGCAGAATGTTTGTACCTTTAGACCATGCCCATGCGCCAGGCGTACCAACCAGCAAGAGAGCAATTCATCCGGAAATGGCTTATAGCGTATTGGCCACAACGGTGAAGTGAAGCCACGCATTGCATTCAGTGACGCCGGTATTGCTTACGCTTAGAAGGCGGAACCCATTGCATCGCATTTACCCTTTCAAGAGTGATCCGTTCCGTCTTGTTACGAATGGCGTCGACCGCCAGTTCCTTAACCAGGTCGCACATATCGCCCAACGTTCCCTCGCTGCAGGTATGGATGGCCAGCATCGTCGCTGGATCCTTCAAATTCGATGCCAGTCTGAGCGGCATACGCATCTCAAGCGTGGCCAGTAAAGAGCCAAATTCATTGTTGGCTTTCCAGAGCGGCAGCTCTTCCGGCGTGAAACGGCTCGACATCTGCGGGTCGGTATTGAAAGCATTGTAGGCGTCCTCGATGCCGGCCGCGACAATGGTCACCATGGTTTCGTTGCCGAGACTTTTCAGGGCATTGCGAAATTCCTGTTGCCGATTCAGGCTACCGGCAATCAAATGATGGATCTCGTCGACGATCAGCATCTTTACCTCCATCTGGCGAAACAGTCGCTTAATTTGGGAGTACTTTTCTGACACCGAGGCAGTCGGTTTGTAAGGAGTCATGAGCACATCCAGAATGCGCGTATAGAAATCAGAAATATCCGGTTTTGGCGGAGACTCGACCATAATGACCGGACAAATAGTCATTTCATTGGCCGGATCCAAATCAGGCAGATGCAACGACAAAAATCGCTGGAGTATCGATGTCTTTCCATTGAACGACGGTGCGACTAGCAACATGTTTGGCATACGCGTGATGCGTGGGTAATTCAGCAGGTCTTCCATCTTGGCGAGAATGCGCTTGGCATCCTTATAGCCGAGCCAGGTTCCTTCGCGAATAGCGTAGATGCGCTCTTCGTCGCTTCTTTCTACCAGCGCTTTTGCCGTTTCGCTCAAATGTGAATAAGTACTGACGATCGACATCATTCGTCATCCAATGGTTGCACCGCGTCTGGATCGTAACCTTTCACTACCGGCGGCGGTGCGCTGGATGTTGCTTGACTGGCGGTCGGCAAATCTTCTTTTTTCTGAGCCCTGGCATTGCTATGTTGTACGCGCCTTTGCTGCGCTCGTCGGGCCGATTTCGTTTTCTCCGCGGCGTCTTTTTCCAGTTCGCGTTGCTCGGTCAGCAATGCAAAGACCGCTTTCTCGTTTTCGTGTGGAATCCCTTTTTCGTCGGCCTTTCTGTGCGCTTCGCGCAGCTCCCAAATACTGGCAGGCGGTAAGCTCACATCGCGATACGGAATCGCAAAATAGCGCTGCGCGATTTCGTCAAAGAAATATAACGCGCTGATATCGCGCGGGTCGCGGTGAAAGCGAAATTTCCTTTTATGCTTTTCATATTCCGGATGTTTGGCATTGATCCACGGTCGCAATACGTCGTGATAGTAATGGACATCGTCGATCAGCACGCCGTAGTTCTGCACGGTGCGCTCAAAAAACGGCATGAAATTAATACGGAGCATTTCTTCGTCGATGCGTCGTGCCGGCAATCCGCGTCCCGGCTTATCCTTGGTACCGAGCAAGCCTTCGCGCCACTTGGTCAGCGGGGTAGTACCAATGCCGGAATGTACCTTGCGATGGTATCTTCCGAAGAATAGCACTAGCCATTTTTCGAGCTCGCTGAAAGTCATGCAGGCGTTACCTTCGGCATCGTAAGTACCTTTTTCTTGCGGCCCGGAAAACGTGGCGCCTTTGAGTGTTTTCAACCCCTCTGAAACGGTTCCCATCAGGCGCTCTATGTGCGCGCCGTAGCGAGGCTTCTTGACCGGGCGTAAGTGGAGATCGATATCGTATTCTTTACAGGCAAATTTCAGCATGTCGCCGCGGAACTCCCTGGCGTTATCCATGTGCAGAATACCCATCGTTCCCCAACAAGGCCAATCGACACTGGTAATCCCTAAGCGATTCAGCCACTTATCCTTCATCAGGATCGCATGGGAAATGCACATGCCCGCCGACATCGCCGACGGCGCATCCAGGGATAGGTACATGCCGACGCAAACGCGCGTATTTACGTCGATTGCCAGCGTAATCCATGCACGGCGAATCGATTTACGATACACATCGTCGACGATAATGACCGGCAATAAGGTGTGGTCGATCTGCACCAGCGCGAGCGGCCATTCGGCATCAGGGATTTTGCCTTTAATCGGATCGTGCAAGTCGTGCGCCTTGGCCTCACCTTCACGCTTCTTCACTCGCGCGCGGCCGTTGGTTTTACCGAGGCGGGTTCGAATTGTATTGATTGCAGGCAACGGCAAATTCGCGTTAGAACAAAGACGGCGAATTTCTTCTATGGTGGCGGCAATCGAGTTCTTTTGTTCGATGTCGTAAAAATTCTCTATGGTCGTCGCGATGATCGTTTCCACCTCAGGCAACAGGCGGGGTTTGCCTTTACCACCGCGCTGTGTATTGTTAGGCAGCAATGACGACAAGAGTTCCGAATGTCGATAGGTGCTCAGCCAACGATAAATCGTTGCGACACTGACTTCCGCTTCCTTTGCAAGCTGCGTACTCAAGGCATCGCGGCGCTGAAAATCCTTATTCAGCAGCGGCGTAATCAAGCGCTTGCGTTCTTCGGCGATGAGCCAGTCTTCCGCTGAAACGGTTTCGAGATTGCGTTCGGCAATGGGTTCCGGCTCGCGACTGCCGACCGGTCTGGGCGGTTCGAGGTCGCCGATTTTTAACAGGACTTTTTCACCGGAGCCCACTTCCTTGGCCAAGACCAGATTGATATCGGCGAGTGCAACGATCACATATTCGCGCCCATGGCTAGAGATCGTAGCGCCTTTTTCTATCCATAACACTGATCGATCTTGCTTTTCCATCATAGCTCCGAAGCGAGGGATAGAGGAGAACAGTAGTCGATAGGTAGATCCCAGTCGGTGATCAAGTCTTGTTTCAGGATAGCGTACCAAATCAATGGAAGCCAGTGCAGTTGGGCATCGTCGTCGGGAGCGAGACGTGCCAGAATATCCGGAACGGAAAACGCCTCATCCAATTCTTCAGCAATAACGAGGAGTTGCTGGTACTCACGCTCGTCCGGTATTATATTGCGGTACTCTCGGAGAAATTTGATGTTCTGCAGACGTCTAGTACGGATATCGTTTTCCGTCGTTACGCGGAACTCCCAGCCCTGGTCGCACGCATACTGATCGGCCGATGCGAATTTGGTTTTATATTTGTCGCCGTTACGCTTCAGATCGTCGGTGTGCTTGATCTCTGTCAGCAAAGGTCTGCGTATTTTTTCAGAAATTGGATCGGGCAGAAAATAAACTAACACATCCGGCGTATAACCCCTGACCACGCCAGGCACTGGAACCGTGACGGGCTGCACCACGAAACGCTCGACGGTTTCATCAAACTCCAGAAGAAGCAGATACTCTTTCTCCAGCGGTGATTCGAATGCATCCATCTGGTCGTTTTTTTGACTGGCGAAACTACCGGTGACAGTCAAATAATTTTTGGGTATTTTGCGGACAGCCATATCAATCAACAATCCTCAAAAAAGTGGTTGTATAGCTTGCCTATTCAAATGAACCCGTAAGCCTAAAATTCCCAAGCCAGCTGTTTTACCTTCGGACAGAAAGCGACCACAATCGGCAAGTGAAATTCTTTTCCAGGCAGCGCATTAAAATCGTCAGGAATCGCCTCAACCCGGTCAAACAATGAAGGCTGTACACGCACCACTTTTGCAGCGAATCGAAATCGAGTTAATAAAGTATTATTTTTAACAACCAGATGATTGCATATTTTTTGCCGATCGAAATCAAATACATCAAATAGTTTGATATATGCCGTAGCCTGGGAATAACTTGAGCGCAGCATCATGGTAAGTTCAAAACCATTTTCCCTCTCAACCAGGGTAACGAGCGGGTCAGATGACTCGCTCGCACGAAGCCTGTTCGACCAGTTAATGGCGTTCTCTTCTTCAGAATCATCCTTATCGATTCGAACTGATTTCCTTAAATGCCAATCACCTCGTTTGACGTACCTTACATTCAAAGCTCGCATGAGCAGCTGTTCGTCATTCACATCCGAGAAATCGATGTCGTAACCCCGTTGATTAGTGATCTCGTGTGCAACTATCCATGATTCACTTTGCAAATCCTCAACCGACAACTCATTCCTCGTCATTCGTGCGAGACGACGAAAGTTATTGAGCATTTTTTTGAGGAAATTTTCGAAGACAAAAGGCATTAACTAGGGATCAGGATTATTAAGGTGTCGCGTTGTCAGTCATGATTTCCCGCGACTTGATCTTGTATTGAAGCTCTAGAACGAGTCCCTCGTATTTGCGTGCTTCGCGCATGTTCTTCGCGAAAAAGCGATCACCGGAGTCCATTGACTTTATCGCCTGAGCTACACAGAACGCACTTTCCTTTAGCAGCTCCGCCGCATTCTTGCCATAGGGCAACTTTTTCACGGTGTGATACCGAGCAATAGCCATTCGCAACAGGCATATCGACTGCGACTTCCCCTTCTTTCTCGCTGCGTCGATCTCGTTATCACCCCTTATAAGTTCACCAATCCGATACCAGCACAGTGCCAATGTGAGTGCTGCATCCGCATTATGCGAGTCAAGCTTAACGGCCTGCTCTGCAAGCTCGCGTGCATCCTCCGGTCTCTGGCATCGGTTCAGTAAAAACCAAGCAAACCGATCGTGTAGCGCAGCGTTCATCGGCTCTTCGGCCAAAGCCAACTGGAAATTGTCCTCAGCTGCTTTTAGGTCACCTTGCTCAGTTGCAATTTTTGCCGCCTTGGCATATTGGCTACGGAATGCCTCTGCGACTCGGTCCTGCCGATAAGTCTGATCTACACGGTGACGCCTAGCGGCCTGCGCATCAATCTTGTGCGCGAATCCCTTAATCCTGCTCCGATCTTCATCGCTGCGCCTTTGCAGTTGCTTTTGGAAGAACCGCCCCGCGAGCTCGACGATCTGCAGATCATAGCGATCCCCGTAATTGGTGACGGTAGCGAAGTAAGTCTCATCAAGTGCCTTCTGGAATTCGATGTGCTGAATTTCTACGAGTGCACACGCGTCAGCGACGCAAAGGTTATCGAGAGGGACCGCTGCGGAAACTAAAGCCAAGAAGACGTCCCGCTGGAGTTCGTTAATACGCAGCCAAGCGTCGTCATATAGAAATTCCAGCAATTGATCATTGGTTTTTCTGAATACTTGCTCGATCGCTTCGTTAATGCCGGCCGGCGACCTAGCCAAATATTTCACTAGTGTGTCGATGAGTAGCGGCTTGTTGGCAAGCTGATTCGCCGCTCGGCGCAGAGTTGCCTCTCCTGCCTGTTTGATTGCCGTAGCGTTGTACTCCACGGCAAGCCGCCGCATTAATGAAGCGCACTCCTCATCCGACAAGGCGCTGATTTGGAGCGGCTCAAACGCAACAAATTCCCTTCGCCTAGACGTGATGAGGACTCGGCCCAGTCGCCTACCGATTTGCTTCAGGAGAGCGCTGAAGTCGTCTACTTCAGCCTGAGACGTAGCCAAGGTTTCCGTGTTGTCCAACACAAGAAGGATGTCATCTCGCTTAAAGCCCTGCTGAGTAAACTCGGTAGCAACCCTGTCAACCAACGCCAATCCAGTTAACTGGTAATAGTCCTTGCTCAGCACCGGGTAAAGGCAGAACAGTAGCTCCCGAATGCAGTCTTCCATCGCGTCAGAGATACCATGCAGGTGGATGACACCTTGATCGGTCCAACGCGTCATCTTTGCAGAGTAGTAGCTGATGACGCTTGGCGGCCTCGCTGTTAGAACTTCACTGCTCTCCAAAATTCGGTTCAGGAACTCAAGTGCGAGCGTTGTCTTGCCAATGCCGCCATCACCAAAAATGAGGCAGAACTTCGACTCAAACGGCTCATTGATCCACTCGGTCAGATTACTTAGCTCCTTATTCCTCCCCTCGAAAGTGCTGGTTTGCCGCACCGGCACATTACTAAACACCGAATGCCTAGTGCCTTCGAACTCCAACTCAATGATGTTGAACTTATTTGGAAAGTTACCCCCCAATTCCTCAAAGACTGAGCCTTTAGGTAAATCGACCACGAACTCATCCGACTTGTCCCAACTGAGCGGCTGTCCCCTTAGCTTCCAAACTCCTTTGCGGTTATCAACGCCTAATATGACCACAGGTAATCCTGCGTGAAGCATGGGTGTCTTCAACGTCAACTCAGACGATGCGATGTTGGTTTTCAAGATGTTGACTTCAGCAACACACGGCAAGGTGTCGCGAAAGCACGCTAAGCTGCGGCGTATCAACGCTGAGAGTTTCGGTGCCCATTCTTCGGCATCAGCATTGCTCAGAACCCCGTGGGCAGGCTTTCTGTTTCTGAATGTTACCCATGCTAACACTTCAGCCGCGAGGGTGTTACCATAAACTGGGTCGCATTCGAACCAACCTACGTGGTACGTTCGAGAGACATAGCTCCGAATCACCGTCGTCGCGATGTCGAGGATTTCAACGGGCAGACCATCCGAGGGCTGATTGAAGCGCTTGGCAAAAGTACCAAACGCAGCGTTGTCAACAGCATCGGGTGTCTGTTCGCGGATGATCTCTAGTGCCGTCACTGCCGCTACTTGAAATAACGAACGAAGAACCGAACTGAGAAAATTAAATTTTTCCGAGCTTGATGTTAGCTGTTCCGCAACTACGTGTTGGGATTCGAATAGGTTGTACATTATGTTCTGGAGTCCGCTTCACAAAGGTCTAAGCATTCGACAAGTTTAATGGAGAGCTCGCACGACTTGGGCTGAATATCTTTATGATAATATCGATTATGTCAATAACGCGTCAACTGCATTGTTCGGCTCGGTGCAAAGCCCCTCAAAGTAATCACACTGCAATTGCTGCGAATAATTTTAAAATAACCCATATTTAACTAAATCAAATAGATGCGATTCATCAATAGTTAACTAAAAACTCGCTGGCCCTCGAGAGATTACTTTTCGGACTTCAATTAAGTTGATTTCCAACGAAAAATAATTCTCGATAATTACTAACTTTTTTCTCATTAACTTTTAATATTTAATTCGATTTAAAAGCACTTTTTCTCACTTAATATTAATTTTTAACAGAGTAATCAAGCCTTCGATTGCGCGCTAAATCTGGGACATCACGCCAGCAAATCTGGTCTCACTGATTCCTACCGTCGTCATTCAAAGGCCGGCATGTACCCTAGTACATGCCGGCCTTTTTATATGTGTAAGTTAGAAAAGGGACGCTGTTGGTACTGAAATCGATTCACAGCTATTCAAACCACAGACTGTCGAAACGATCAGGTTGACTACACCCATATTCAGCGATGAAATGGCGACGACCAGCTGAGATTGTGAGTTCGCTGGCAGACTACTAAAAGTCATGGGGGCTATCCGGAAGCGGGATAAGAAAAATCGCGATGCAGCCAAGTTGTGGACGCTGGGTAATCGGCGCATCCGTACCACTGTCGCTAACGTCAGCACCTGACTGGGCGGTCATAGCAAACTGCGGCGCATATGCCAGATCAGGCACATGCCTCTTATTTTTGAAAAATGTCGCTGAGCGAATGTTGAATAGCATCCTCCTGTTCGCCAATGAATGCTCCATTCACCTTGAGGCGGACAAAGTCACCTTGTGTAGCGCAGGCAACAAGGATACGTGGATTTTCATTTTTATATTTTTCTGTGGCTTTTCGAGCCTGTCATGTCACGACTACAAAAACAAGAAGTAACAGCGAGTTACAACTGCTTGTTATTTTTTATTACGAAAATATGTTTTTGCCAAAACCTGTATAACCAGATCAATTCAGAAGCTTGGCCTTTCTAGCGGGATGCTGCCACTCTGCATGCTCAGCCTGGCTGTGATAAGTTTCCCTCATTTTTGCAATATTTGAATGAAACTCAGACAAAATCTCATGACCCCACATACAAACAAGCTTGCAAAACTTTGATACACAGCAACAGTCACTCAGGCATAAGCTGAAAGTACATTCACTCAGCCGGAGATACGACGATGAAGCAAGGTAAATATGTATTGGCCACTTCTTTACTCGCAGCCTTGAGCGCCTGTGGCGGTGGCGGCGGCTCAACGACAGCAACGGATAACCCGCAAACACCGCCAAGTGCCGCAACCGCGGCACCGGTTTCCGTACCTATTGTCGTGAGTGACGCTTCATCGGAAAATTGGGCCGCAATCAATGTCACCCTAGTTTCACTGACGCTGACGGACACCAATGGCAAACAAACTGCCAATTTATTGAGTACACCGTGGTCAGGAAATCTGGAACAATTAGATAACATTGCTTCCAGTTTGCAGGCGGCCACGCTAGTGTCAGGCAGCACCTATACCGGAGCCACGCTAACGATTAGCGCCAATCCCGGCGACGTGTCTTTAGTCGTTGCGAGTGACCCTGAACCAGGTTTCCCGGAAGCTGCCAATGCCGTTATCCCAGCCAGCCGGATTCAGATACAAGGGGCACAGGGTACGACTGGCGCACTGACCGTCACAGTGCCGGTTAAACTGGCTCAGCCTTTCACTGCACCACAAGCCAGCTCCGCCACGAATCCGACGCCAACCAGCAATTCGGGCGCGATTAATATCGAATTTGATCTCGACCATCCAGCCTTCATTGTTGGCCACGTGCCGGCCGCCGGTGCGGCGAATATCTGGTCAGTCAACTTCAATGGCCCAGTCAGACACAAGCCAGTCAACGATTTGACGCGCCTGATACTGAATCATCAATATGCAACCGTTACCAGCGTTTCACCAAGTATCAACACGGTGGTATTCGAACTCAATAAAGCGACACTCAGCAATGGCAACTATAGCGCCACGGACACCGGGAAATCTCTCACAGCCAGCCTGGATAGCAGCAATGGTACGCTGTTCTATGATCTGGATACGCCGGCTAATAATGCAACGATTAAAGACTTCAGCAACAGCGCCATCGTCACTGCCTTGCAACAACCCGGCGTTTATGTGCGCATCGCTTGCCGCTATCAGCAAAATGGCAGCTTGATACTGACCCGCATTTATGCCTCCAAATCCTTCAGCAAAGTATTCATCAGCCCTGAAGGCCATATCATCCATGTCGACAGCAATGCGGGCACTAGTTTCTGGATGGATCAGGCAGATGGAAAGCCCGCAAAAATTCTGATCGACCCGACAACCAAATTCTTTTTCCGCAATCCGAATGCCGCTTCAGACGCGACGCCGATAGGCAGTGGCAGCGCTTTTGTCAGTGCCAGAAACCTGCTGCGCGGCTTTAAAGTCAAAGTGACACCGGCCGACGCCAGCGCAAACCCGCTGCATGCCAGTACAGTCGACATAGAAGCCGCACCTTTCAATGGCCGCATCGGTAATGTCAGCACTAGCGGATTTAATCTCGGCTATCAGTTTAATACCTCTGACGATAACTACAGCTCCCCCTTGACGTATATCAGCAGCGCGACCGCCAATGGCTTTGATCCTTTAAATCCCAGTGTTGCGATATCAGGATTTAAATTCTGGAACTATGGTTTCCCGACTTTAATCACCTACACCAACGCTGGAACAGATGCGATCAAGGCTTTTGTGGCAACCACCGGTGGCGCCAACAATGCAGCAATCAGTTTTGGTACCGCTGCAACGGCCTATTATGCACAAGGTCAGACCTACGCGGTATGGGGTGATGCGGCGAATAAAAATGGCTGGTCAGCACCGTATGCAGTTTTAACACCGATCACCATTCCACGTACATCGGTATCGAGCGCTCTGGTTGCAGGTACGGGCAGCAATCAATACAGTTTCGGTATCAGCGCGAAAGGCGGTACTAAACCGGTAACAGTCTATGTCAGTACAGCCAGCGGCTCTGCCACGCTGGTGTATCAGGTGGACCGCACCAAAGACGTGGTGAGCATTACGCCGCAAGACATAACGAGCAGCGCAGGCCTCAGCGCATTACAAACTGCACTTGCCACATCCGGCGTAAGGATAGAAGTCACAGGCATACCACAAGCTGATGGATCACTGAAAGGCAGTACAGTCAAATACTATACAGGCACGCAACCCTCCTCAGATCGCTGATCGCCTTTACAGTCAACCTACGAGGCAACAAAGCGTCTCCCACCATGGAGGCGCTTTTTTCTTTTTTGTATCTCTCAAGTCAGGGTATAATGCACGGTTCAGCAAGTTTCCGCATGTTTGCCAGACCTCTATCTGGTCTGATCCGGTCGCTTACTGCAGAGTCCAGGTTCAGATGAACGCTCTGCCAGCAAGTCCTGTTTTTGTCTTGCAGCGTCTCACGCAGCACAAGCTCAGCCCTTATTCCTCACCAGCGAAACGCATACGTGCGTCTCATCCCGATTATTTGTGCGCAGTCTGATGCGTACCGGCGTGACACCAGCCAGCTGCTGGCGTACGTCATCCTTAGAAAGAGCCAACATGGCAAAAGAAGAATTATTGGAAATGCAAGGCGTCGTTGAAGAAGTCCTGCCCGATTCACGTTTCCGCGTCAATTTGGAAAATGGCCACCAGCTGATCGCCTACACCTCAGGCAAAATGCGCCAGCATCACATCCGCATTCTGGCCGGTGATAAAGTCACGCTGGAAATGTCGCCCTATGATCTGAGCAAAGGCAGGATCACCTTCCGCCACATTGAAAAACACACCGGTGGTGGTGGACAGGCACGTCGCCGTTACTGATCCATTCAGGCTGACTGTGCGAGCAGCGCCAGCATGTCGCGCTGACTGCACAAGCGGGCACCCATCTGATCTTTGACCAGTACTTTTTGCTCCTGCTGCACATCCCCGGCGCTATCAGCCAGATTCCAGGCACGCCAGGACACAGCTTGTCCTTGCGGGAACAAAATTTCACCATCCAGTGGCAAGCGCTGCTGAAAGCAGCTCAGTAACTGCAAGATCAGCTGCAACTGCCGCTGACTGGCTGGACGAAACAGCAAATCAATCGGGGATACATTTTGCAGATGCGGCTGACCAGTCAAAAACTGCCAGGACAGTGCACCATAGACGCGAAAGCGCAGCCCATGGGCAGCAGCATCCTGCTGTAAAGCACGCAAATCATTTTGCCATTCTGGCAAAGCCAATGGTAAAACGGTGTTGAGTGCCAAGCCGGATTGATGTTCTATGACGTGTTCAACGGACACCCTGGTCGCCAGACGACGGCGTTGACCATCCTGGGGCGGCAACTCCAGCCCTATGCATAGCTCACTCTCTGCGGCATCACTGTCGCGTCTGCGAACGACTGCCGGCCATTCCTGCTGCTGCCAATCCCTTACTGCGTGCAGCCAAACGGGAGATTGTGCCATCGCCAGCATTTCCCACGCCTGGTGCGAGAGCCAGACCAGATCATGTCGCTGAAATTGTTCTACCTGTTCCACGTATGTGCTCATTCATTGCGTTTTGCTGAGGATAATACGGCATCTGCAATATGTTGCGCCAAACTTCTTCCGCCGCGCTGCAGACCGAGCCAAGTGCGGCAATCCGCATTCGAGCGCCGTAACAACGCCTGCAACAAAAGTTCGGCCGTCGGCTGGGACCAGATGGCATCTATTCCCCCCATCGCCCAGTAATGCGTCACACCCGGTGCAAAGCCAGGATCATGCCCATTCAACGTACGCACCCGGTCTACGCTCATCCCCGTGATACTGGCCACCGCGGGCGCTGCCATCACGTGTATCTGCGCAGCTTCCAGCGCGTAGCATTGATCAGCCATCATTCCGGTCGCAACAATGGCGCCGGATAAGGCTTGATCGTAAATTAAGGCCAGCAGCGGTATGTCAGCCAAACGCGCCAGTTGCAGACACTTGGCCAGATGAGCCATAAAACGTGGCAAACCCAGCATTTCTTCCTGACGCCGCAAACGCTGGCCGGCAGTATCGATCAGCAAAAGCAACGGATGATGTGGTTGTCGCTGTATTGCAGCAAGCACCAGATTAGCCATTTGCCACGCCAGTTCCACACCTATCACAGCATGCTGGCGCAACGCAATCAAAGTCCAGCGCTTTGCGGCTATCGACAATTCACCATGCACCAGTTGCGCATCGCCCCGTAACTGCCAGTCGTATGCCTTGAAATTCAGTAAAACCTGCAGTAAAGGATCATCTTGCAGAGTGTGCGCAGTAACAGGCGTCGCGGCTAACTGCTCAGACAACAATGCGCTTTGCAAACGTTGCCGCAACAGTTGATGCTCATCCAAGCAAGTAATCAGCGTGAGCGCTGCGCCGGATGAATAACGCTGTATGAATTCAGGCAGGACGGCGCGAAAATCCTCGATCTGACCTGATACCAGTTGCAGAACATCGCCCTGTTCTAGACGGTGTTGCGCACCCGTGGTTGCCATGATCTGCGCCTGATCTGCCGGATCATACTCAGCGCGGCCACAGGCACTGGCGATGACTTCGGGGCCAGACATACCTAGTCTGGCGTTGGGCGACATGACAATCGCATTAGCACAATGAGCGACTAAGCCCATACCACCGAAGCAACCACGTTGTCCGCCGATCAGCATCAGGACAGGAATACCGGCGGCACGGACTTCCAGCACGGCACGCAGTAATTCGGCGATGGCAAGTAATCCAGCATTCGCTTCCTGCAAACGTACACCGCCAGAATCCCCCAACAGCACTAAGGCAGCCGGTCTTTCCTGTAAAGCGAGGCGACATAGTCCCAGCATTTTAGCGCCATGTATCTCACCCACCGAGCCGCCCATGAAACGCCCATCCTGTGCCGCCAGATAGATCAACTGGCCGTTCAGATAGCCGCTGCCGATCACCACACCGTCATCTGCAGCTACCGGCAATCCCAGTGCCTGTAGCTGATGGCTATACTGATGTGCAGAAGGTGGCAGGAGTTCGCAAAACTGATCGACCAGGCCTGACAAACGCTCACGCGGAGTGGCATAGACAAAGTTTGGAGTCGGACTGGATGCAGCGGAGATCATACGTGCCGATCAATGGGGATTAACAGCCTGGCGTTGCGTATCGAAAAAGTAAGTCATGCGCTTGCGTGGGCTCAGATAGTCATAGACCTCCGGCGCCAGCTGGCCGGGTTTCAGACTGGCTATGATTTCCACCGAGATTTCATGCTCCAGATCGAGAATGATGGCTTCGCTTTTAGGAACTGACGGATCGTAGATCAACACACTGGGACGTAAAGGTTTAGCAGAATTGACCGCCACCACCATCCCCAGCGTGCCGTCGGATAACTTGACGATGGTACCTGGCGGGTAGATGCCCATACTGCGGATAAACAGATTCAATGCAGCGGTATCAAATTGCTTGCGCATATGTCCGAACATATGCGCCATGGCCTCGTAGGGACTCATGGAGTCAGCCGGATCCGGCCGGTTACATAAATTATCGTAGGTATTGGTGATCGCTACGATCCTGGCTAGCGGGCTGATTTTATCGCCGCGCAGATAATTGGGGTAGCCGGCGCCATCGGCGTATTCATGATGCTGAGCGATGATATCTTTGACGGGCTTAGGCAAAGCCAGTTTATCGGCGATCTGCAGGCCATACATCACATGCTGTTGCAACAGGTTTTGCTCTGCGCGGCTCAACTCACCGGCTTTATTGGCAATCCGGTCAGGAATTTCTATTTTGCCTATATCATGAAATAAACACCCTATGCCCAGCAGCTTGATATCCTGCTCGGAAAACGCGAGTTCCTTGGCCAGCATCATGGTCAGGACAGTCACATTCAACGAATGAAAATACGCCTCTTCGCCCACGATTTTGTCATTCATGAGATGAATCGCGATATCTTTATCGACCAGCAAAGACTCCAGCATTTGCTGTATCAACTCATCCGCCTGGCGCACCGACTCTTGCGGTCGCGCGAACAGATTGCGGGTAATATTTTTCAGTGTCCCCGCCGCTTTGAGCAATTGTTTTTCGCACGCAGCGATCGCTTCGCGCTCCCGGATCAGGCGGTCTATCCTGGCTTTCTTTTCACGGATTTTTTCCAGCTCCTCAGGCGTTGGCTGCGCAATCGCAGCAGGCGCTTCCTGCGCGACCACCGCAGCCGGAGCCAGTGGCCGGCAATCTGAGCGGGCCGGATTCACACGCAGGGTTTTCAATCCCAGCTGACGTAATGCCTGTAGCTCGGCTTCCGTTTTGATCTTAAAACTATTGAGCGCAAATGAGTGCTCCAGCCATGGCAAATCTATATGCACATATAAGCCTATGCATAATTGCTCAACCGGAACATTGACAGTAATAGGTGCCGCGCACATGTAGTTTTAAGTAAAAAAAGAAAAGACACTGGATTATAAAACTGGATAACAGCTTCGCTACATGCTTCCTTCTTTGGTTGCAATTTAGCAATAATTTGATATTAGCTTAAGCAAACATGAATATATGTCGAGATACTTACACAAATTAACCATGTTTTACACTATTCACTCAAGTTTTAGCGAAGTCTAACGTTAGCAGCATCACCGTAGACGTACTTCTGTGAGAACACGATGATTCCGCTCAAACCCATGCCACCCATAAAGCATACACTGGAGCAACATACGCCTGACGTGCCTGCGAACCATATAAATAAAGGTCCGCATGTTCACCAACAACAGAGCGACTGGCCACAGACAGAAAGACGCCAGAACAACCGCAGACAACAGGACAGGCGTGGTGCACAAAGCGCAATCCTGCTCAATACCCGTAAAGCGCAAGGAAGACGTAAGAGCCTGGGGCGTCGTGCCAATGACCATATGAGCAATGGCACTGTGTTACTTGGTATTTCAGTCAAAGGCTAAGTTGCATCCTATGCGAAAGCTTGCATGAATTGCATGAAGGCTGCATAGAGCAGCCAGTTACCCTACAGGCTGACGGGTGCTGTCAGTGCGTAGCACGCCAGAGCAGGCTAAAGGCAACACAACACAGGAGTGCAATAAAAGCCTGCTGCACGATACGCGGCGGTAAATGACTGATCAGCCTGCGCGCGGCTAACATGCCAGCTATGGTCGCAGCCACAAAAACTGCGGATAAAACCAAGGGCAATCGTACTCCGTGCAGCAGCGCCGATCCGACACCCATACTGCCGACCAGAGTAATGAAAAACAGTGAAGTCGCGACTGCGCCATGCATGCTCAGATTCGTAAATTGACGCAACATGGGCACAATGATAAAGCCACCACCTACCCCTAGTAAGCCTGTCATCAGCCCCGCCACACTGCCTATCGATGCAATCAGCGCGCCCGTGCGTGGGGTCCAGTCAAAACGCCCGGTTTGCTGATTGATACGCGCCAGTGCAGTTTTATTATCCTCGCATGTTTCATCCTGCTTCAGTTGCACCGCCAGACGCGCTGCGGCCAGCAACAAAACCAGTGCGAACATTCCCATCAGCCAGGTTTGCGACAAGCGATGTGCCAGCTGCACCCCCAGCCAGGTTGGCACTGCGCCTGCCAGCGCCATCACGATTGCGGCGCGATAACGGACCAGGCCTTTGCTAAAGCCCTCAAGACTCCCGATCATCGCACCGGAAGTCACCGCCAGCAAAGCCACAGGCATCGCCTGCTGCATACTCCATCCCTGGCTGTAGACCAGAGCAGGAACCGCCAGGATTCCGCCACCGGCGCCAGTCAGACCCATGACAAGACCGATGATCAGCCCGATACAGGCAACGATGATCCGGGCGGTGAATTCAGCAAATAGCAACAAATGGTCTCCTTAGAACAGAGTGCTTGCCTGCGCACAAAACAATTGGCAAACAGCACAACTTTGTTATGATAGTTGACATTCTTATTTTCAGGCAAACCTCGCTATGGCTGCGCACATACACAGCTTTTACGATAAACAGACAGGGACCGCAACCCATCTCGTGTTTGATGAGGAAGGTGGCACAGCCGCTATTATCGACCCGGTGCTCGATTATGATGCCAAAGCAGGACGGACAAACACGACCAATGCGGATCTGCTGCTCAGCTTTCTGCATGAACATCGTCTGCAACTACGCTGGATACTGGAAACCCATGCCCATGCCGATCACTTGTCCGCCGCAGCGTATCTGCGTACGCAGGCTGGGGGGCAAATCGCGATCGGCGCGCACATCGGTCTGGTTCAGCAAAGCTTCAAAACCATCTTTCATCTGGAACCGGAATTTGCCATCGATGGCAGTCAGTTTGACGTACTGTTTGAAGATCAGTCCGTTTTTCAGATAGGCAGCCTGAGCTGCCGTGCGCTGGCAGTGCCGGGGCACACACCGGCGGATATGGCGTATCAGATAGGTGACGCGATCTTTGTCGGTGATACCTTGTTTATGCCCGACGTAGGTACGGCACGCTGTGATTTTCCGGGGGGCGATGCACACCAGCTGTATCAGTCTATCCAAAAGCTGCTGAGCTATCCACCAGAGACGCGCCTGTTCCTGTGCCATGATTATCCGCCCACTGGCAGGCCGGTCAGCATGGAAACGACGGTAGCTGAACAAAAAGCACATAACATTCATGTCAGGGATGGCATCAGTGAAACTGGCTTTGTGCAGATGCGACAGCAACGCGATGCACAGCTCGACATGCCGGCCCTGTTGCTGCCGTCGGTACAGGTGAATATCCGTGCCGGTACCTTCCCGCCGGCGGAATCGGACGGAGTGCATTATTTAAAAATACCGCTCAATCGATTTTGAGACCGTTTTGACCCTATTCGGACGACAAAGGAAATCCCCATGAATACTGCCATCCGTCGCATTGCAATCAGTACCGGTGGCGGTGACGCGCCAGGTTTAAACGCGGTGATCCATGCGATCGTTAAAGCAGCTCATCAACGACAATGGGAATGCTTTGGTATCCGCGAAGGTTTCAACGGCATATTGCGGCCTGACCGCTACCCGCAAGACGGCATCGTCCCGCTCAGCATACAAATGGTGGAACAGATTTCCCATTTGGGGGGAACCATACTAGGCACCACCAACCATGGAAATCCACTGCGCTATCCAACCACCCTGCCCGACGGCAGCGTACAAGAATGTGATCGCACGCCTGACATACACCGTGCCCTGCAAGCACACCAGATTGACGCGCTGGTCTGCATCGGTAGAGATGGTACGCTGACAATTGCGAATGCCTTACATGAACAGGGGCTGCGTGTGATTGGCGTTCCCAAGACCATAGACAATGATTTGGATAAAACCTTCACCACCTTTGGCTTTGATACCGCAGTCGCCTTCGCCACAGAATGTGTGGATCGTCTGCACAGCACAGCTTCTGCCCATCAGCGCATTATGGTGGTAGAAGTGATGGGACGTTACGCGGGCTGGATTGCTTTACACAGCGGGCTGGCCAGCCATGCCCATGCGATATTGCTGCCAGAAATTCCATATGACCACGCTAAGCTCAGCAACTTTCTGATCGCCAGAGAGCAAGCGGGTCATCACTATTCCATCGTACTGGCCGCCGAAGGCGCGACCACGATACAAGGGCAACGTGAAGTGCTGCAGGCAGCCGGCACTGGCTATGTCGAGCGTCTGGGTGGCATAGGTGAACAACTGGCACACCGCCTGCAGGCCAGCACTGGTAAGGAAGCCCGTGCCGTGGTACTCGGGCACTTGCTGCGTGGCGGCAGCCCAACCGCATTTGACCGCGTGTCCGCGTTGCGCTTCGGTGCTGCTGCGGTACGTGCACTGGAACAGGACATGTCGGGAGTCATGGTAGCTTTAGCCTTTCCCAACGTGAATTATGTACCGCTGGCAGAAGTGGCTGGTCGTATGAAAGCTGTACCGGCAGACAGCGACACCTTGCAGACTGCGCGCGATTTGGGCATCTGCCTTGGTGACTAAGCCAATGACCAAGGATGACGCAGCGGCGCCATCCCGCACTCAGTGCCAGCCTTTGAGCTGAGCTTGGGAAAGCGCCGGTTCAGGCTTAAAACTCTGCTGCAAAAATTCTGCAAATTGCGACGCCGGCAGTGGTCTGGAAAATAAATACCCCTGCACTTCATCACAGGCATGCTGTCGCAGGAAAGCAAGCTGCTCCGGTGTTTCTACTCCCTCGGCGATGGTCATCAGCCCTAGGTTGCGCGCCATGCTGATGACGGCACTGACTATCGCTTTATCTTCCGGATCGCTGGTAATGTCACGCACAAAGGACTGGTCTATTTTTAACTTATATACTTTGAATTGCTTTAAATAGCTGAGCGACGAATAACCCGTGCCAAAATCGTCAATCGACATACGTACGCCCTGTTCATGTAACTGATTCATAATCGTAATGGCTGTCAGCGGTTCATGCATGGCCACGCTCTCTGTCAGCTCCAGCTCCAGACAAGATGGCGGCACGGCAGCTTCGCGCAAAATTCTGGCCACCATTTCAGGCAAGTCTTTATGGCGAAACTGTACCGCCGACAAGTTCACCGCCATCAGCAACTCCGGCATACCGGCAGCACGCCAGTCTCGCAACTGATTGACTGCAGTATGCATGACCCATTCTCCGATTTCTAATATCATGCCGCTTTCTTCGGCAACCGGAATAAACTCAGCGGGTGAGACCATTCCTAATACAGGGTGACGCCAGCGCAGCAAGGCTTCTGCACCTATCACGCGATCGTCGAGCAAGGATATTTGCGGCTGATAATGCAATTCAAACTGGTTCAAATTCAAAGCATGGCGTAAGGCATTCACTAATTCCAGGTGGCGTAATGAGCGCTCCTGCATTTCTTGTGTGAAGAAACGGAACGTGTTTCTGCCAGAGTGCTTCGCCATATACATCGCGGCATCAGCATTGCGTGATAAGGTTTCTAAATCACTCCCATCGCAAGGATACATCGCTATGCCTATCGATGGCGTGACATTGAGTTCAAAGCCATTGATCGTGAACGGTGCACTGACGACATCGATCATCTTTTGCACCACTTTCTCTACTTTGTGCTCATTGATGTTCGTGAGCAAAATAATGAACTCATCCCCTCCCAACCGCGACACCACATCGTCTTCCCGCAAATTACCGGTCAAGCGCCCAGCCAGGTCGATCAGCATGGCATCGCCTGTGCTATGCCCCAGGGTATCGTTCACATCCTTAAAGTGATCCAGATCAAGAAACATCAAAGCAATTTTTTCCTGATTTTTCTCTGCAATCCTCAGTGCAGCACGGGTTTTTTCTTCGAGTAGCGTTCGGTTAGGCAAGCCGGTCAGCGCATCATAATGGGCCAGGTGACGGATACGCTCATCGTTTTTCTTCTTATCGGTGATGTCTTCCTGTATCGCCAGAAAATGGGTCACCACGCCATGCTCATCGCGGATGGGTGAAATATGTGTCAGATCTACGTGTTCTATGCCATCGGCATAGCGATTGATTAACTCACCTTTCCAGCTCTCCCCCTGATTCAGACTATCCCACATTTCTATATAGGTCGCTGCCGGTGTTTTACCTGAACGTAAGAGACTAGGTTTTTTGCCTTTGACCTGCTCCAGCGTCATACCTACATTTTGCAGATAGCAGCTATTCGCATACTCAATTTGTATTCGCTGATCGACGATGATGATAGCGTTTGAGCTTTGCGCAACCGCTTGTGAGAGTTTGCGCAGGGTATCGCCAGATTGCTTACGCTCTATGCCTATCGCAATCAGACCGGCAGCCATCTCTAACAAATGTAAAAAGAACTCCGAAGGTTCCCGTACTTCTTCGTGATATATCGCAAACGCACCAATCGGTTGAGCCGCAGAAGAGAATATTGGCTCCGACCAGCATGCACGCAATCCGGCTTTTTCAGCCAGTGGCCAATAGTCTTTCCAATAGGGGTGGGCAGATAGATCCGACACAATAGTGCGCTTACCAGTCGCAATGGTATTGCCACAGGATCCGACACCGGGACCGACATGCACGCCATGAATCGCGTTGCTGTAAAAATCCGGCAAGCTTGGCGTCGCACCTGTTTTGATACTGACGCCATCACTATCGAGCAACAGTATCGAACATATACAATCGGGAAACATCGACTCCACTTTAAGGACCACTTCGTGCAACAGTTCTTGCAGGCCAATTGCAGCAGTCACCTTTTCCAGCATAAAGCTGCGCAGCTCTTCCATGTGCAAGGCATGCTGTTTTTCTTCCTCGAGTTCGAAGCGATTTAACACATGACCGACATCAATGACAAACTCCGATAACAAAGTCTGCACCACTTCATCAAATGCCCCCTGGGATTCGGCATAGAGATTGAAAGTACCGACTACTTGCTGATGGGTAGACAAGGGAAGCACAGCAGCAGAGCCCCAGCCATGGCGCTGCGCCATCATACGCATTTCTAAAGGCAATGTCGGGTCAGTCAAATCCTGGCACCATATTGCCTGATTCGCGAGTAAGGCCTGTGTTTGCAATAAATGACTTTGCCCCGACTCTTCACTTTGAAAAAACTGGTTGTACTCCAGCTCATCCACACCAACGCCGAACCAGGCAGGTGCGAAGAAACGGTTCTGTCTTTTGTCATAAATTGCGACCCAAGCCATCTTCAGCCCAGCCAGAATGACTGCATCACGACAAATTCGCGGAAACAGATCTTGCTGCTCCGTGATGCGCAATATCGACTGATTGCATTGTGCGAGTGCCAGATACAATTGATTAATACGCTGATTTTTTTGTTCCTCAGCATACTTCTGCTGCTGTATCTGCGCCAGTCTGCCCTGTGTGACCTGAATCCAGCCCATGACACTGTCACCGTGATAATCTGTTACCGGTGCTGGCTGATCAAATTCTCCTTTGCCGAGACTCACCAGACTGGCATGCAGGGCGCTGACATTCGCACCCAGGACCCGCGATAACGAGCGATAGGCATGCCATAGCAAACCTACCGTGATAAAGCCGATCAGCATGAATAGCAAACGCAATTGATCTGTATGTTTTTCAGCGTCTGCCAATGCCTGTTGCAGCCGGCGCTCCATCAGCTCGTGCGCTTCTTCGATCGGACGTATGATAGAAAACTTGGCAGCACGATAAGCCTCATCATGTAACATCCGGATCGCGCGGTCACGGCTGAGGTCTACGTTAGGACCTGGATTTTCAACCAGATACATCGCTTCACGCTCTATCTTAGTCAGGATATCTGAATTGGTTTTTGCTAACTCCAGCTGGGTGAACTCCTGTTCATTGAGGCCAGCCTTTTGCATCAGTTGCATCAAAGGGATGCCCCGGCTACCCTCGGTACGCGGCTGTCCGCCTTCACCGGGCGTCAGATCCCAAAAGCTATGGCGACCATTCGCTGGACGGGGTTGCTTTCCCTCCCTCACATCCAATATGTAAAAATAGTAATTTTTGTAAGTCAGATCACCGGTGACGACGTAACTACGTACCATGCGAGTCAGATCATCTGAGGTCTGTAACAACTCTTCCGATAAATCGTGCGACAAAACCCGGTTTTCGTTGATACGATCAATTTGTTTTTCCGACTGAAAATAGAACACAAAAGCCAGTGCGAACAGCGCAAATGACACCAGCGTCAGCCAAAAGCTGCGAGTAAAGACAGATAAACTCTGATCAGCAATCATTCCACTATCCTCAGGTTCGCAATGTAAGGCGTGAAGGGTGCACGAACTCTCTCCAACTACTATGTTAGTTCGCGTAACAAATACTTTTAGTAAATACCGAAGACTTATTACCCATTGTCAAACAAGTGTCAGACTTAGACAACAAGACTCAGCCGCACAAAGCGCAATTCATCCCCTAAGGAAACAATTGTTTTCATTAATAATGCGCTTGGTGGGCAGACAGGCGAGGCCGGGGCACTGAAGCAAGCAGACAGTGTCAGCTGCGGGCGGTGAGAAAATAGCGAAGAGACAAGGTCAGTGCGTCGATCAGGCTGGACGTCATGCTTTATTCATCCAGCCTGTAGACAGCGATTTAGCCCTCGTTATCCGGTTCCAGTTTGGGGTGGATGCGAACCAGCACAATTCGTGGACCATTCATTTTTTTGACGACGGCATCAAAACGCTCAAAGGTGATTTTTTGTCCTTCAGTTGGTAAATCACCTAATTGTTGCATGATCAGGCCGCCGATAGACTCTACCTCATCGTTATCGAGATCAAATCCCAGTGCCATACCCAGCGTGTATAAAGGCAGGCTGCCTTTACCGATCAGGGTACCGTCGTCCAGTAAAGTCCAGTCATTTTCATTTTGACGGAATTCGTCACGGATTTGCCCGACCAGCGCACCCAGCAGGTTATCCAGCGTCAAAAACCCAACCGGCTTGCTGCCTTTGTGACCGACAATCGCGAAATGCGGCGCGCCTTTACGAAAACGACGGAATAATTCCAGCGCGGGCATAGTTGGCGGCACATATTCAACCTGACGCAGGTGTTTGCTCAGATCATCCAAAGGTTTGCCCGCCTGCTGTGCCAAAAACAGATCTTTCATGTGCAACATGCCCAGCACGGTTTTTTCATCCTCATCAAAATACGGATAACGGCTAAAGCGATTGCGCATGGCAGTCGCCATGTTTTCTTCCAGCGTGGCAGATTTATACATAGCAGCCACTTCATTAATCGGACGCATCAGGTCAGAAATTTCCAATCCGCCAAAATCCAATACCTGCGCCATGATGCTCCATTCATCACGGGTTTCTTTATCACCGTCATGCCCGCCGCGTAGGATCAGTTTCAGTTCTTCCGGGGAATAATGCGCATCGCCACCATGCGCAGCATCCAGCCCCAGCCAGCTTAAAACTTTATTTGCGCTTTTATTCAACGTCCAGATGGCCGGAAACATGATCCAGTAAAACGCGTACAAAGCAGGCGCAGTCCATAACGAGACTTTTTCCGGCATACGGATCGCCATTGATTTTGGTGCGAGCTCGCCAACCACGATATGCAGAAAGGAAATGACAAAGAAGGCGAAGAAAAACGAGACGCCGTGTATCAGTTCCTGAGAAGTGACACCGGCCAGTGCAAAGAGTGGTTCAAGCAGGCGTGCAAATGCCGGTTCACCAATCCATCCCAAGCCCAATGAGGCCAGCGTGATCCCTAGTTGGCAAGCGGACAGGTAGGTATCCAGATGTTGGTGGACGGTTGCCAATAAGCGGCCGCGAAATCCCGCGCTTCTCGCAATACTGCGCACCCTTGTTTGCCGCAGCTTGACCAGCCCAAATTCTGCGGCAACAAAAAAACCATTTAACAGAACCAGAAAAAACGCAGCAATGACCAGCAATAAATTATTCAACGCCATACTCTCAGAATGAACACCACGCTACTGTAGACTAAATTGACAGAATTTGCATACGCATAAGCCGGTTTTCTGTGTAAATAGGAACTTTTCTTACAAGATGCCGGTCTGAACTCCAGAGAGTTACTGCATTTCGATACGGCCCTGCCCGCCGCCGGACACTCAAATCCGGCAAACCTGCATGACAAAGCCTGCAAAATACGTTACAACCTTGCTTACTCAACAGACAATTCTTTGCTGCAACGTATTCTGCACGGATGAATACGACAGGTGAGGCGAATGCTGCCGCACCGAGTGCATCAGAAACACCCTCTACCATCTGAGAAGGAGTCGCTATGTCTTTTGACATCATACTGACAGAGATAGAACAGGCACTGCAACAGGATGCGCAGTGCAAAGAATTAGGCCATGCGCGTGCGCTGATCTCCGTGCTGCGCCCGGAGCGCATTACTGATGTACAGCGGGCCACCGATAATGTGCGCGCACTTTGCTTCGTGCTGCGCCAGCACAGGACCTGGCGCCTTGCTTTACGTCAGTATCTGATCAATCTGATCGGTCAACGCAAGCTGGTACATTTACTGACCGATACGGGTATCACGCTCAACAATGGCTTCTGGGGTGCTGCAGCGACGCGCATCGTAAACCGCATGTTACCGCCATTAATCAATGATGATTACGTGAAAGACATCTTCGGTCAGATATTCTGCCATCCGAAAGATTATGTGTGGGTGAATGGGATAGCCGATTCGGTCTGGCATGATCTGATACTCAGTACCGGCTTACGCGCGCGCGCGCCACGTGCCACGCATACGGCACTGACCAATGAAGTCCTGAACGCGGTGCAGGTCCTGTCCTACCGTATCACGACCATCGGGCTGGAGGCCGAGCTGGTGCGCAATTATCCGGCGATAGAAAAATTTGAATCCCCTTTCCTGCGCCAGAACGATGAGATCAATGACTATGTACTGGCTTATCGCGGCTGGCTAATGAACCGCACTCAGCAACGCGATGATTGCCGTCAGATAGAAGTGCTGCTCACGCAATGCGTAGACATCGTGCTACGTATCCGTAAAACCGCTGCTGTCACCGGTGTCTCCATCAGTCTGACCAGGCTCCTGCTGCGCCTGACGCAAAGTATGGATCGTCTGCGCACCTTGCTGGCCATACTTGATAGCCAGGATACGACGCAAACCATCGACATCAGTATTCCGCTGTTTAAAGAATTAGTGTGCGCCGATAATAAGCAGCACAGTCTGCGCGAGCTCATGCAAAGCAATACTGAGCTATTGTCTCTGCAAGTCACAGAAAGGGCTGGAAAGAGCGGTGAGCATTATGTGACCAATACCCGTGCCGAATGGCTGGGCATGCTGCATTCAGCACTGGGGGCGGGCTTTATCGTCGGCTTCATGGCACTGATCAAAATACTGTTCGGCGCGTTGAGTATGGCGCCATTTGGCTATGCCTTGCTGTACAGCCTGAACTACTCGTCCGGCTTTATGCTGGTGCATGTGCTGCACTATACGATTGCAACCAAACAGCCTGCCATGACGGCGGCGCTGATCGCGCGTGCCATCGACGAGGGCAAACAAAAACTGGATGAACTGGTTGAACTGATCGTCAAAGTATTCCGCTCCCAGTTGATCGCGATCGTTGGCAATATAGGACTGGCAATGCCAACCGCATATATCATTGCCTGGCTCTGGTATGGAATCAGCGGCAACCATCTGGTCAGCCCGGAAAAGGCACAGCACTTACTACACGATCTGGACCCGCTGCATAGTCTGGCATTACCGCATGCAGCAATAGCCGGGGTATGCCTATTTTTATCCGGACTGATTTCCGGCTACTACGACAACAAGGCCAGTTATGCACACATCCCGGCCCGCCTGCGCCAGCTAAGCTGGCTACGCGCCGTGTTAGGCGAAGCCAGATTGCAGCGCGTCACCGAATACATAGGTAATAATCTGGGCGCACTGGCCGGGAATTTTTTCTTCGGCATTATGCTGGGTTCGATCGGCCAGTTCGGTCAGTTCTTTGGTCTGCCGGTTGATATACGCCATATCACTTTTTCCAGCGCCAACTTCGCGTTTGCACTGGTCGGGCTGGAACATCAGATGGACTGGCACCTGGTGCTGTACACCTTGACAGGCATATTGCTGATTGGCCTGGTGAATCTGGGTGTGAGCTTCAGTCTGGCCCTGCTGGTAGCCTTGCGCTCGCGCCGTGTCAGCTTTGGTAAAGGCAGTCATTTACTGGGCTTACTGTGGCGTCGTTTCCGGACTGGTGCGCGCGACTTCTTTCTGCCAGAAAAAGCGTCACAAGCAGCAGAAACCGTACAGCCTGCAGCAGACGACTGCGATGCGTTGGCATCTCCCCCTGTTACCGGAACGACGGATCGCGCCGAACCAAGTTTCAACCTTCTACCTGAAGCTGGCAACCAAGCCACTGGCTTGTTCGTGACCGGTGAAGACGAGCCAGCCAACAAGGGAACCACAACCGCATCCTCCTCAGCAACACGGCAACAATCACTACTGTAAAAACAGGCGTCTGACCACCTGCCTGATGGTCAGACGCCTGTTTTACGACAACGCACTTGATGCAGCGCAATCCTGCGTCCTCTGAACAAGCTGGCAACTGCTGCGCCACCTACAATAGCGGCTCCCTAGCGCCCATTCGCTTTGCCCGCCTTCTTATGTCGACACCCCCTTTATCCCGCCGTTTCGTACCGCACACCGTGTTCGAAGACATACTGGCCATACTGACTGGCACCCTGTTTGTTTCACTCGGCGTGGCACTCTTCAATCAGGCTGGTCTGCTGACTGGCGGTACAGCAGGGTTGGCGTTTCTGGTGCATTACCGCACCGGGCTCAGTTTTGGTACGGTATTTTTTGTCATTAACCTGCCTTTCTACTATCTGGCCTGGAAACGCATGGGCTGGAAATTCACCTTAAAAACCTTTTGCTCGGTCGCGCTGGTGTCTCTGTTGTCTGGACTGCATCCGCGCTTATTGCATCTGCTCGACAGCCATCTGCTCACGCCATTTTACGTGGCACTGATGGGTGGATTGCTGATGGGGGTAGGGTTTATCGTGCTGTTTCGCCATCAGGCCAGCCTGGGCGGCATCAACATCCTGGCGTTGTATCTGCAACAAAGCCGCGGCATACGGGCGGGGAAATTACAGATGGGCGTAGATATTTGCATCGTACTCGCCTCGCTGAGCGTAGTGACGCCAATCGCCTTGCTGGCATCGGTGCTGGGTGCTTTTGCCTTGAATCTCGCGATCAGTCTGAATCACAGGCCGGGCCGCTATATGGCGATGTAAATTCGCAATGTAAATTTGTACTGCGAATCAGCATCTGTATCATGCATTGCAACAAAAATCAGATTCAGGATTTTCTGGAACAAGCACTCTATTTCTGGAAAATGACAGTAAAACACTAAGGGTTTCTGTGTAGAATTGAGCGACAACGTCGCGCATTTTATGCGACCTCCGTACAACTCAAGGGCACATCAGCCAGTCAGTCTGCGCCTGCCACAACGGCCAACAGCGACGACTCAGGTGTCCGGACACAGAAAGAACACGATGAATCCAGCGATGCACCCAGTCGTCATCAGCGGCACCGGCCTGTACACCCCTTCCGAATCCATCTCCAATGAAGAACTGATCGCCTGCTTCAATGCCTATGTCAATCAATTCAATACCGATAACGCAGAAGCGATCGCAGCTGGTGACGTGACAGCGCTGGAAGAATCCAGCGTTGCCTTTATCGAAAAGGCGTCCGGCATTAAATCCCGTTATGTGATGAATAAATCCGGTGTACTGGACGTCAGGCGCATGGTACCTGTTATTCCTGAGCGCAGTGATGAAGAGCCGTCCATCATGTGCGAGATGGCCGTCGCCGCCGCTATCCAGGCTTTGCAACGTGCGGGCCGCACTGCGGCTGATGTTGATGCAGTGATTTGTGCGGCATCGAATATGCAGCGCGCCTATCCAGCTATGGCAGTCGAAATCCAGAGTGCACTTGGAATTGATGGTTACGGCTATGACGTGAATGTGGCCTGTTCTTCAGCGACCTTTGGTATCCAGGCGGCGGTTACTGCGATTCAGTCCGGTCAGGCGCGCGCCGTGCTGGTCGTGAATCCGGAAATCACCAGTGGTCATCTGAACTGGCGTGATCGCGACAGCCACTTTATTTTCGGCGATGCCTGCACCGCAATCCTGCTCGAACGCGCTGATCTGGCCAGCTCGGACAATCAATTTGAAATCGTTGGTCTGAAGCTCAAGACTTCGTTCTCCAATAACATACGAAATAACTTCGGCTTCTTAAACCGTGCCGATGAATCCGGCATAGGCAAGACAGATAAACTGTTCCGCCAGCAAGGCCGTAAAGTATTCAAAGATGTTTGTCCTATGGCCGCAGAAATGATTACCAGCACCGTGCAGCAATCCGGCCTGGCGATCACGGATGTGAAACGCTTCTGGCTACATCAGGCGAATCTGAACATGAACCTGCTGATCGCACGTCTGATCCTGGGCCGCGACGCGACTGCTGAAGAATCGCCGACCATCCTCGATACCTATGCCAACACTTCGTCGGCTGGCTCTATCATCGCTTTCCACAAACACCAGGAAAATCTGGAGCCTGGTCAGCTTGGTGTGATCTGCTCTTTCGGCGCTGGCTATTCCATAGGCTGCGTCGTCGTCAAAAAACGCTGATCGCCATACCGATAGCAAAAAAAATGCCGCGAACAACATCGCGGCATTTTTTTCGAGCGCTCAGCGGCGTTGGCAATATGACTCAGACCTTTAACGCCTGCTCCAGCAACTGATGCAACTCCTCGAAAGAAGGCTGTCCCACATAACGCTTGAGGATCACGCCATCCTTGCCGATCACATAGGTGGTTGGCGTCAGTTTCACATCATTGAAAGCGCGCGCAATACCACCATTGGTATCGAGCGCGATATGAAACGGCAACTGACGCGTTTCCGCATAATTGATCACATAATTCGGCGGGTCATAGCTCATCGCCACGCCTATATACTCCAGACCCTGCGTATGAAAACGCTGATAAGTCTTCACCATCTCCGGCATTTCAGCAATACAGGTAGTACAGGAAGTCGCCCAGAAATTCACCATCACCACTTTGCCACGCAAGCTTTGTGTGCTGATTTTTTCACCTTTGAGATTGGTGAAGCTCAGCTCGGGCATCACCGCCTTGGCGGAACCCGATTTCACCAGCACTATCCCCAGCACAGCCAGCGCAATTACTGCAATCACAATGAAAATTTTCAATTTGCGCGGAGAAGAAGGTTCCAACATAGGGCATCCGGAGTATGAATAAAACGGTTACAAGGCAGACTATTATACGAGTTGCGCAGATCGTCAGCTTGACTCAGAACAGTTTACCCAAGGGCATAACCACACCGGCGAACCAGGTCCAGTTATTCGCATTCTGGCTCATCCCCTTAGTCACACCGATATCGAAACACAGGCGTGGCGTCGGACTATAGGTGAAGGCTAGCAGGATTTGTGACTGGGGCTTAGTGCCGCGCCGCTGCGTACCTGACCACTCGCCGATGATTTCAGCCTTGTCACTGAGATTATAAGTCCAGGCGCTGGATAAGCCACTCTGCCAGCAGGAGCTTCCTTCTTCGCAGGTGCCGAGTTGGGTGAGGTTCAGATTATGATCGACATGCCACTCGCCGATATCTTTGCTGTAAATACTATTGAGGCCGATATCACGCTTGCCTGAACCCAGCACAGAACCGGCAGTCGGTAATTTTACGCTGAGCTCCAGGCCGTAAGCGGTCTCCTGATCCAGGATGAAGGCGCGCTTAAGCACCAGGCTGGTATCACCTACCCCCTGCTCGACTACCCCGGCTTGTGTATTGCGTACCCTGGCTTCCCCGCCGAGCAATACGCCCCATTGTTCCGACCAGGCCAGCTTCATCAGATATGGCAAACTTTGGCGTCTGCTGTCACTGCTGGCAGTCAGCATGCCCAGCTCCAGCTCCAGCTGTCCCACTGCAGGCAACTGGGCAGAATTCGAGACGGAAGGCCGATACGGTGAAATCGGTTCGCCCTCGGCAGCGCTGGCGGTATGCATCGCTGTCAACATCAGAACCGTGCTCAAACTAAGCTTCAGGGCGTGGACTGATATGTGAAAATTTCTGATACGCATAGTTGGCTTTCAATGACTGCTGATGTGAGGTGGCGTGATGGTTTTTCCTGCAACATGGGTGGTCAATACGATCGCCGTTGAGGTGGAACCAAACGCGTTTAATTCATTGATAATACGTTGCAAATGCTCGACATCGCTGGCCAGCACACGCATCACACAACCATCTTCGCCAGTCACGGTATAGCAATCGATGATTTCCGGACAGTCTGCTACATATTGCGCATATGGTCGTCCCTGCTGCGTGGAGACTCGTATCATCGCGGTGATCTGGTAGCCCAGTGCCCGCGGGTTGATATCCGCCTTATAGCCACGTATCACACCAGACGCCTCCAGCCGCTTGATGCGCTCAGAGACCGCTGGCTGACTTAAATGCACCTGCCGACCAATTTCTGCATGGGAAATACGTGCATCTTGTTGCAATAAAAGTAAAATTTTATGATCAAACTGATCGATCTTGGAATTCATAAGCATTTTCGTGAAATTTCCATTGATTGCGCTGGGAATCAGTCATTTTACGGATGGATTCCTCTTCAGAGTCGCAGGTGCACTTGTTAAAGTAGAGCTTACACTAAGTTCAGCCCAGGAAGCAGCTATGCGCCACCACATCACACCAAGTCAGATTGCAGAAATCGCCCACACCTACCAGACGCCATGCTGGGCCTACGATGCCAGCGTCATCCGTTCACAGATCGCACGCCTGAAACAGTTTGACGTAATCCGTTTTGCCCAGAAAGCCTCCAGCAATATCCATCTGTTACGCCTGATGCGCGAAGAAGGTGTGCTGGTCGACTCTGTGTCGCTGGGTGAAGTGGAACGTGCGCTGGCAGCTGGTTATGCACCGCTGGCTGCTGATGGTACCGGACACGCACCTATCGTCTTTACCGCCGATCTGCTGGATCGTCAGGCCCTGGGTCGTGTAGTGGAATTGAATATCCCGGTCAACTGTGGCTCGCCTCAGATGCTGGAGCAACTGGGACAAGCCCATCCGGGACATCCGGTCTGGTTAAGAATTAACCCCGGCTTTGGTCATGGTCACAGCCGCAAAACCAATACCGGTGGTGAGCAAAGTAAGCATGGCATCTGGTTTGAAGAATTACCGGCTGCGCTGAGCCTGATCAGGCAATATGGTTTGCAACTGGTCGGCTTGCACATGCATATCGGTTCCGGTGTGGATTACAGCCACTTGCAAAGCGTATGTGATGCAATGATTGCACAAGTCAAATTACTCGATTGCGATATCCAGGCGATCTCGGTAGGTGGAGGATTGTCGATCCCGTATCGCGCCGGGGAAGCCATCGTCGACACCGATCACTATTTCCAGCTTTGGAATCAGGCCAGATTACAGATAGAGGCCCATCTGGGTCATCGCATCAGCATGGAAATTGAACCTGGCCGCTTCCTGGTCGCGCAATCTGGCTTACTGATCGCGGAATTACGCGCACAAAAACAGGTAGGCAATAATTTCTTTGCACTGGTGGATGCCGGTTTCAACGATTTGGCGCGTCCGGCCATGTATGGCAGCTATCATCAGATCAGCGTGCTGACAGCAGAAGGCGAAGCACGTACGGGTGAACTGCGTCCTACCGTTGTTGCCGGACCTTTATGCGAGTCAGGTGACGTATTTACGCAGGAAGATGGCGGTGTCGTGACCAGCCAGAATTTACCAGCCAGCGAGATTGGCGACTTATTCGTGTTTCATGACACCGGTGCGTATGGCGCCTCTATGTCATCGAACTATAATTCGCGGCCACTGATCCCGGAAGTATTAGTTGATGGGACGCAGATACGCCAGATCCGCCGGCGCCAGACGGTTCAGGAACTGATCGCGCTGGAACTTTAATAGCGATCTCAACAGGTGCCAGCTTAGCGGATATCTTCCAGGATACCCGCTTTGCGGGCTCGTAATATCGCGTTGTTCAATTGCTCGATCACGCCATCATCCTTGTCCGAACGGATCGCAAAATGCAGATTTACCGTCATTATAGGGTTGGGTAGCACGGCGAGCTCCACATCATCAATTTGTGGCAACCCGGCTTTATTCTCTTCGCGTAAGATCTGCAAGCGGTTTTCCAGCATTTTGGGATTCTTTACCGGACTGGCAAATACGGCCGCATCCATGCGCTTAAACAGTAGTTTGTAAATCCGCGACAAAGGTTCAGGGCTGTCCTGCTCCAGACGAAACAACTTGTCCTGATGCGCTTCAAAAGCCTCGTTAAATTGAGCGCCACGTGGAACACCGATGCTCTTTCCCTTCAGGTCATTCCAGTCATGAAACGGGAATTGCATGTCAGCGCGGGTCACGAGGAATATGTAGCGGCTATGTACCGGTAAAGAAAAATGGAAATTTTTTTCGTTCTGCTTATTGCGCGCTATCCCAAAAATCAGCCCCTCGCCATTTTCTGCTTTATTGATCGCACGGCGCCATGGATAAAATACGGGCTGCAATTGTAAATTTTCACTGATTGCCACAAAATCCAGAAAATTTTCTATGCGCGTCATTTTCGCAATCTGCCCTTTTGCATGCATCATTTCCTGCATAAAAACAGGAATGGGCGGACGAGTCGCCGCTTGCGCTGCAACGTCACGATGCCAGGCTGATAAAATCAGCATCGCACTGCATGGCAATACCACTTGATTCAACAAACGAAAAAAAGAAGCGGGGTGCATTCTGGATCACAAGCTGGGTTAGTCGGATGCAGACGTACCAGCTGCTCGCCTGCGACATTAGGCTTTAGCGACAAGAAAAGGCTGCTTATGCCATTTACATGTCAATAAGTACTAATATATTTGCCCGATTCTGACACAGAAACATTTTTAAACGATAATTTTTTTTCAGAAACAAAAAAAGGAAATGTCGCTTTTTTTTCCTATTTTTTCAGACATTTCTGATAAAAATGACTAATGCGAGTGGCCACCTGACGCTCAACGCTGCCGAAACCGACATGACCGGCGTCTGGTAAACGCATCAAATCGGCGTCAACACCGGCTGCCCGTAGCGCTTCGGCAAATTGTTGTGCCTGCTGCACTGGCACGGTCACATCCTGTTCGCCATGTAATAACAGCCAGCGTGTCCCAGCAGCATGTGAGCTGAGCTTATTGATGTGATAAAGCGGACTGGCAACACGGTAAGCTGCTTCGGCCTGATCGGCCCCTTGCCCAAACAACTGCATCAACATCCGGCGCTGAGACATGGGCCCGCTCAGATCGTCGGGTGAACTGCGCCACCAGGCGATCAAGTCAGTAGGTGCCCCATGTAAAACCACGCAGCGTAAGGCGGCTTGCTTTACCGGCAGGCGCTGTGCTGCCGGAGCCGCAAGCGCAGTCAGCGCCAGCAAATGCGCTCCAGCGGAAATGCCAAATCCAGCCAGGCGTTCAGGCTGTATTCCCAAGGCTTGCGCTTGCTGCTGCACCCACTGCAGAGCACAACGCGTATCCTCTGCCTGTGCAGGAAACTTTGCGGCTGGCGCCAGCCGGTAATCAATACTCAGTGAGGCCAGTCCCTGCTGTCTCAGCCACATCTGCAAGCCGTGATAATCAGACCGCGAGCCACTACTCCAGCCCCCACCATGCACCACCAACACCAGTGGCGCAGGGGACGGCCCCGCCTCTGCTTGCGCGCCGTTGGCCGCGGCTGGCAAAAAATCAAACTGCAAACCACCGCAAGCAGTGAAGGTCTGCCAAGGCTGCGTTTGTGCAGAAACCTGACTGCTCGCCATCATTAATGGCAAGCTGGCAAGAAGTGGGAAGATGACGGCAGTGCGTCGTCTGGCAAAGCGCCTCACACTGTATTCAGACATGCACTCCCCTGTTGAATCGCGTATGCAATTGAGCTAACTCAGACCAGAACAATCTCAGGCAGGCTGGCAGAACGGCTACCGGCTTGTGGCAAATTATCAGCCGCGCGGTAAGTGAAGACCATAGAAAACTTCGTCTGCGCGGTATGATTTTTACCTGCTGCATGGAACAAATTACTATGGAACAGCAAGACATCGCCTTGTTGCAAGGGGACGGGGATTGCCTGCGCCAGCAAGGACTGATTCTGTTCCACATCACTGCGCAGAAACTGGGCTGCATCAAGCTGCTCAGGCTGTACCTGCCAGCGGTGCGAAGCAGGTATCACCAGCAAACAGCCGTTCTGTATCGTCTCATTGCGCAAAGCCAGCCAGGCAGATACCAGTTCTGCACGTGCAAAGCCCCAATAGCGGCTGTCACGATGCCAGCCGGTTGCGGTTGAATACTGGGGCTGCTTAGTCATAATGCAGTTATGGTGAGCCTGCGACAGCAATGCGCCATCCCCTAATAACTGCAATAAGGGCTGACTCAGCACAGCACCCGTCGCCCATCCTGCCAACAAAGGATCGCGCGCATACGCCTGCAGCAAGCGACGCGAAGTCAGCCCGCCTTCTGCATCGCGTGAAGCCGGTGCACCCGGATAACGGGTATCGGCCTCATACTCAATCGGCTGGCTTTGTTGCTGTACCGCTTGCTGTGCATAAACCAATACCTGCTCACAAAAATCGGAACCCGCCAGCCCGGGCAAAATCAAATACCCCTGTTCCTGAAATGTCTGAATTTGTAAACTGCTCAACATAGTGACTATCGCTTTGAAAAATACCGGGGACAGACGCAGTACAGGGTCTGGCAAACCTGGCCGTGCTGACGATCCAAAAGAGTGCCATTGTGCCACGTACCGCAGCGGCATACCGGAACAGATCATCTTACGCAGATCAACAACAGGATAGTTAATACCACTAAAACAGTGGTTTTTGCAGCGCAACAGGATTTTGCGTCATAATAATCAGCGATTTATTCAGCTGGCACCATGCGTTGCTTTGATATCGGGCACGATATCTGATGCGAGACCGGCACTGCGTCCTATCCGGACCAACAACTGCCCAACGACATCACCCATGTCGTCCGTCCAGACATGCGTCAGTCTGTTGCGATGCCCCGCACGGCGCAATGAATAAGCCTAACACTCACCTACATTAAAGAAATAACAATGACTCAAGCCGCTTTAGAAAACATCAATGTCAGCGCATTCGACACCATGCCGACACCGGAAGAACTGCATGCCCGCCTGCCTTTGAGCGAACTGGCTGGCGATGTCGTGGAAAAAAGCCGGGAAACCCTGCGTGCTATCCTAGATCGCAAAGACCCGCGCCTGTTCGTAGTGGTCGGTCCCTGCTCTATCCATGACCCGGTGGCAGGTCTGGATTATGCACGACGCCTGAAAGCCTTACAGGAAGAACTCAGCGATGTGATGTTGCTGGTGATGCGGGTATATTTTGAAAAACCACGTACCACCACAGGCTGGAAAGGCTATATCAACGACCCTTACATGGATGATTCCTTCCGCGTCGATGAAGGCATGGAAAAAGCGCGCCGCTTTCTGCTCGATGTGTGCGAACTGGGCTTGCCGACGGCAACCGAAGCGCTCGATCCGATTTCTCCGCAATATCTGGGCGACCTGATCGCCTGGACTGCGATTGGTGCCCGCACCACGGAATCGCAAACGCATAGAGAAATGTCATCCGGCTTGTCGACACCGGTAGGCTTCAAAAATGGCACTGATGGCGACATCAGCATCGCGATCAATGCGATTCTGTCGGCCTCTCATCCGCATTCCTTCCTGGGATTGAATGGTCAGGGCCGGGTAGCGATCGTGCGTACCAGCGGCAATCCGTATGGTCACGTGGTATTGCGTGGCGGCGGCGACCGTCCTAATTACGATACGGTATCGGTCGCGATGGCGCAGCAGGCATTGGTGAAAGCCAAACTGGCACCGAATATCGTGGTCGACTGCTCGCATGCCAACAGCTATAAGAAACCGGAATTACAACCCCTGGTCATGGCTGACGTGGTGAACCAGATCGCGAATGGCAACCAATCTATTGTGGGGGTAATGATAGAGTCGAATCTGGTCGCCGGTAATCAGGCTATTCCTACCGATCTGAGCGAACTCAAGTACGGCTGTTCGGTGACAGATGGCTGCGTCGATTGGGATACCACGGTCAGCATGTTACGCGCTGCTGCCGAACGTTTGCGTCAGAAGCAGGCTGAATAAGTCGCCGCAACTAAATGGGGTCACTTCAACCCCGGTGCCTTTTTTTGCGCAGACCGCCCGCCACGGCGGTCTTGAACAATTTACTTCGCTGCTGCCGCTTTTTTTGCAGCACCGGCAAAGTCACCCGCATAGAAGTGGGCGAAGCTGTCCGGTTTCAGGTATTTGCGGATCGCTGCATTCACCTGTTCCAAAGTCACTGCGGCCAGCTTGGCATCCATCTCTGCATCAAACGCCATTGTGCGGTTCAGATACAACTGTCCACGCAGCGCGCCCGCCAATGCAGGGTCCTGAGCACGGCGCACATTGGTTTCCTGAGCGATGGATTTTTTTGCATCGGCCAGTTCCTCTGCCGTCACGCCATCCTTGATCAGCAAGGCGAGTTCTTCTTTCACGCCATTCTGCAATTTCTGCAGGTTTTGTGGCGCATAGATCGCATACAAAGCAACACTCGCATTGTTATCCAGTGCAGGCACGGTCAAGCCACTGCCAGCGCCATAGCTGATACCTTCTTTTTGACGCAGGCGGTTGAACAGTCGCGATTTGATACCGCCACCCAAAATCGAATTCGCCAGACGCAGCGCCGGATAATCAGCGGCCTGATCATTCATCTGGAATGGCAAAGCTGCGAGGTAGAAAGCATTTGCCTTGTCCGGTGTTTCCAGCAATTTAGCCTGACCTGCCGCATCCACATTCAGCTCCGGTGCGCGGGTGAACTTCGATGGGCTTTTCCAGTCACCGACTACTGTCGCCAGTTTGGCCTTAACTGCGGCAGCGTCAAAATCACCAACCAGACTGATTTCTGCTGCGCTGGCACCGTAGAAGTTTTTGTAGAAGCTGGTCACGCTATCCAGTTTGGCGGCATTGTAGGCGGCCAGTGCGTCTTCCAGATCTGCCGTATAGCGAATATCGCCTTTCTTATACGGCGCATTGCGCAAAGCATTTAACGCACGGCTGGCAACTGCCTGAGGCTCATTTTTTTGCGCTTCGATCGCGGCGGCATTTTCTTTCACCAGCAAGTCAAATTCAGATTGCGGGAAAGTTGGCGCACGTAATACATCGCGAATCAGATCCATCAGCGCAGGCAAATTGGCACGCACAGTATCGAAGCTGACGGTCAGATTTTGACCCGAGCCTTTGATATCGAGCTTGGCTTTGAGCTCACTGAGTTTGGTTTCGATCTCAGTACGGCTCAATTTACCCGCACCACGCAATAACATGTCTGCGGTCAGATCAGCGGGTACAGACTGACCAAACAGCGTGTTTTCATCGCCAAAGTGGAACACCATGCGGCCGTTGACGGTTTCGCCGCGGGTTTTCTTGGCTAACAGCGCGACTTTCGCGCCATTCACCAGCGTCAGACGCTCAGTGCGTTTGTCGATGTTAGCCGGGCTGGCGTCGAAGGTTTCACCGGCAGCGACCGTGGCACGGCCTTTATAGCCATCCACCAGTTTCGCTACATCCGGTGCGGCCGGAATTTCTGCGCGGTCTGGCTGTGCTATGGGCAGGAACTGACCAAAGCTGCGGTTGTCTGGCTTCAGGTAGTTTTGCGCTACGCGCTGTATATCGGCAATTGTGAGTGCTTCGATACGGTCGCGTTCGATAAAGAACAAACGCCAGTCACCGAGTGCGATGGATTCAGACATCGCGACACACAATTTTTGTGGGTCGTTAATGGTTTTTTCCAGCTGATTGAGCAGATTGGTTTTAGCAAATTTCAGTTCTGCTTCGGTCACGGGTTGTTTCACCACGCCTTCTACGGTCTCGATCAGTGTCTTCTTAGCCTGTTCTATATTCTGATCTTTGGACAGGCTGGCCAGGAATACCGCATACCCAGGTTCCGCCAATTGGAAAGCGATATTATCGACACCCACTGCTTGCTTGGTTTCTACCAATTGTTTATGCAGACGGCCATTTGGTGAGGAGCCGATAATTTCAGACAGCGCAGAGACGGCAGCTGCATCAACATGGCTGCCAGGTGCAGTCGGGTATAACACTGCAGCCAATTGCTGATCGCTGACACGACGTACAGTGACTTCACGTACACCATCACGTGGTGCTTCACGGGTCCAGGTATTGCTAAGTTCACGTTTTGGCTTAGCAACAGCACCGAAAGTTTTTTCTATCAGCGCCAGGGTTTTCTGCGCATCGAATTTGCCTGCTACCATCAGCACCGCATTGTCCGGCTGATAGTATTTACGATAAAAGGCTTGCAAATTATCGATCTTCACACCTTCCACGTCAGAGCGTGCGCCGATGGTGCTGTGACCGTAGTTATGCCAGTCAAAGGTAACGGCGCTGAGCTGCTTCCACAGAACGGAGAAGGGATTGTTTTCACCCATTTCCATTTCATTACGAACGACGGAGAATTCGGTATCGAGATCAACGCGTGCAATTTTGGAGTTGACCATGCGATCCGCTTCCATAGTCAGCGCCCATTGCAGATTGTCTTCGCTGGCTGGGAAGGTTTCAAAATAATTGGTACGGTCATAGAAAGTCGTACCGTTGAACTGCATACCGCGCTTACTCAATTCCTGCATGATATTGCCGCTGGTTTTCGTTCCCTTGAATACCATGTGCTCAAGCAAGTGGGCCATACCCGTTTCACCATAGCTTTCGTGGCGCGACCCCACCAGATACGTGACATTGACGGTGGTCGTTGGCTTGGACGCATCCGGCGCCAGCAAGACGCGTAAGCCATTCGCGAGCCGGTACTCCGTAATCCCTTCGACAGACGTGTAAGCAGTAGCGGCGGCGACGGTTTTCGGCGCGGCAGCCAGTGCAGGCAGCGCAGCGACACTGCTAACAGCCAGAGCAACAGCAAAACAGATAGGTTTGAGTTTCATTCTGATTCCATTTCATATAAACGGTTAAATTCACTGCAAATTTCTGATGCATTTCTGCATTTTTCGTTTTGATGAAGACTGATGCAACATCATGCCGTCCAGGCGTCGCGATGGCAGCAAACGCAGAGGCAACAACACCAACTCGCCGCCGCTATGACAATTTTTCTTCAGTCCGGTTGAAGCGCAAAACGTGGATGCAGCATAACAAAATCGACAAGAAAATGTCGGGATGATGACCAAAACCCGTATTCCTGCGACGAACCGGGTCTTTTTCTGAATGAAATTGTGGAAAGCGCGGCTAAAAGCGTGGAAGTATTGACGGCTTGCGGCTGACAGGCACTGAGCGGAACTGCGCAGTGCCTTCATTTAAGGCGGGGATTCAGAACCGGGTATCAATCAAAGTTGGCGTAATTCCTGCATACAGCGGGTATAGTCTGCGGCAATCTCATCCTGGGCAAAGTGGCGTCCGTTTTGAACCACCTGGCGTCCACCGACATACACATCACGCACCAGATTGTCATTTCCGGCAAACAGCCAGCTATTGAGCACGTGCTCGCTCTGCAAGCCAGCCAGATTCGGATGGGCGTCATCCAGCACCAGCATATCAGCGCGGTAGCCGACGCTGAACTGCCCGACCGGCCGCGCGCTGGCCTGCGCGCCGCCTTGCAAAGCCGACTGCCACAAGAAATCGCCAACCCGCTTTTGGGTCGCCGTGCTGGCGATATTGCGCCCCTGCAGCCGCAAACGCTGACCATATTCCAGCCAGCGTAATTCTTCGACCGGGCTCTGGGATACATGGCTGTCACTGCCCACGCCAAAGCGACCACCCGCAGCCAGATATCCAGGCAGATCAAAAAATCCATCGCCCAGATTACCCTCGGTGCTGGTACAAATACCCACCACGGCGCCGCTGGCGGCCACGGCACTGACTTCCTGCGGAGTCATATGCGTCGCGTGCACCAGACACCAGCGGCTGTCCAACAGTCCACTGTCGAGCAAATACTCGACCGGACGCCGCCCGGTTGCCGCCAGACTAGCCTGCACTTCCTTCATCTGTTCCGCAATATGGATATGCACAGGACGCTGAGCTGGCAAAGCGTTCACCAGTTCGCGAATTTGCGTCATGCTGGCTGCGCGCAGGGAGTGCGGCGCCACCCCGATTTCCGTCTGCGCATCACGCTCAGGTTCCAGCGCCTGCACCAGTCCGAGGATGTCGTCGACACGGGTGGCAAAACGACGCTGATCCTCACGCAAAGGCTGCTCACGGAAATCAGCATAGCTGTACAACACCGGCAGCATCGTGATCCCTATACCCGTCTGGCGTGCGGCAGCAATCAGGCGCTGCGCCATTTCCGCTGGTCGTGCATACATCTCACCCTGTGGATCACGGTGCAGGTAATGAAATTCACATACCCCGGTGTAGCCCTGGCGCAGACATTCCGCATACAACTGGGCGGCGATGGCCTGACTTTGTTCCGGACTGATATGCAGCGCATAGCGGTACATCAGGTCACGCCAGGTCCAGAAACTGTCCTGCGTATCACCAGCCATTTCGGTCATACCTGCCATCGCACGCTGAAAGGCATGCGAATGCAGATTACTCATACCCGGCAGCAGCCATGTCACCTGTTGTTCTGTCGCGGTAGCGGATACGCCGGTCTCGATCAGTGTCAGGCTACCGCTGACATCCCAGTGCAGGCGTACCTGTTGCGTCCAGCCTTGAGGTAACAGCGCCTGCCGTGCAAATACACTTTTCGTGGACATCATTGCTCTCCTTGTGCGAATGCGATGCAGCGGGACAGTAAGGCTTGCAGCACTGGCTGTACCTGCTGCGCCAGGTCAGGCCGGTACGCATAGGGAGCCGCCTCATTCATATAAACGCACTGACTCATTTCCAACTGAACTGCATGGATATCACGTTCAGGCTGACCATAATGGCGGGTGATATAGCCACCTTTAAAGCGTCCATTAAACACATGGCTGTAGGCAGCCGCAGCCGGCGTGCTGTGCAGGCAATCTGCGAGTGCCTGTTGCAGCGCCGGGTCACAGGATTGTTGATCGGCAGTACCAAAATTCAAATCCGGCAACCGCCCCTCAAAAAAGCGCGGCACGACAGATGCAATAGAATGTGCATCCCATAAGACGACGCGTCCATGCAGTGCCAGCAGGCGTTCCAGTTCACGCTGCAATTGCTGATGGTAGGGCTGCCAGTAGTGTTGAATACGGCGCTGCACTTCGGCCTGATCAGGCAGTTGGTCAGGCGCATACAATGCCTGTTTGTGGAAGGTATCGACCGGGCATAAACCGGTTGTATCTTGTCCCGGATACAGGTTGGCATTATCCGGCGCGCGGTTCAGATCGATCACATAGCGCGAATATTCCGCGACCAGTAGCGATGCGCCTAAGCCCTGCGCCATGTTGTAGAGCAGTGGCAAATGCCAGTCGGTATCTGCTTTTTCAGCAGCAACCGGCAGCATCTGTGCCGCTACTTCCGGTGCAATGCTAGTTCCGACGTGCGGCATAGAGATTAATAGAGGGACTGTCCCAGCCTGAAAATGAAAAGCAGCTGTCATGGTGTATTCCTGCCTGTATAGATAGATGAAATATGCGAGTTCAGAATTGCAAAATGCGACTGATACGGTCCGCCGCCGCGCGTGTCATGCTGATAAATTCCTGCTGTTTTAAGATACTGCGCTGTGATGGTGCCATCAGGGTCAGGGTCGCAATCAATTGCGTTTGCCCCGCAAATACGGGTGCACTCACACCCCACACGCCCTGATCGACTTCGTTTTCACTGGTGGCATAGCCCTGCCGCTGTATTGCTGCCAGCTCCAGTTCAAAGATCTCGCGCTGTTCGCCGCTCGCTGAGTGTTCGAGAGAATTTTGTTCAAGCAAACTCTGACGTAATTCTGCTGAAGAAAATGCGAGCAAGGCTTTGGCCGATGCACCACGCACCGTACCGTGGGCACGGCCTTTTGCAAATGAACAGCGTAAAGCCTGCTGACTTTCTTGCATATCCAGGCAAACTACCTGCCCATGCAGATAACATAGCAAGCCTACACTTTCACCAGAACGTTGAACCAATTGTCCAATCTCGTGGCTGGCTGCCTGCATCAGCCAGGAATGCTGATCAAAGCCGTGTGCCAGCTGTACCGCCAATGGCCCGGGCTCATACAGGCCGCTTTTGGCATGCTCCTGTACCCAGCCCCATTTTTTCAACACCTGTAAATGACGGTAAAGCGTGCTTTGTGGCAATCCAGTTAAGCTCACCAGTTCGCGTACCGGCACCGGCCGCCCTTGGCGCGCGATACAGGTCAGCACCTGTAGAACACGCTCGCTGGCAGCCATGATGACGGACTCTCTGTCAAAAGGCTGTGAATTCGATTTAGTGGAAGACATCAGACCATGCTAACACCAGATTGAGAAAATCTGAGTTCAACATTCCCACTGATTAAGAATATCAACATAAAAATACTCAGCGTCATGCGGAACAAGCTGCTATTTCTTTAAAAAAACACATAAACATTAATTTATACACAACAAAAAGCGGCGTAAGCACTTTATTTTTACATGTAAGCAAAAAAATAACATGTATTTATTGCCAAACATTGTATTTTTTACTACCCTGTTTGCAAGAAGCATTTTTGCTTTACTTGTACCCTTCTTCAGCGCCTTATCATGATCAGTCTGAGACCCGCCCGCCCCCAGGATGCACAGGCTGTTGCCGACCTGCTTGCTGAACTCGACTACCCGGGCTCGCATGCCTTTATCGAGAGCCGTATTAAGCAATTACTGTCGCATCCGGATGCGACTTTGATACTGGCTGTGGACGAGCAAACGGTATTGGGCTGCATCTCGCTGCATTTCATTCCCCAGCTAGCGCTGGCGGGAGACTTTTGCCGCATCAGTTACTTTTGTGTCGCCGACGGCGCACGCAACCGTGGCATAGGCACCTTGCTGGAGCAGCGGGCGGTGCAACTGGCCTCCGATTATGGCTGCGACCGCATCGAGGTACATTGCCATGAAAGACGCACTGAAGCCCATCGCTTCTATGCACGACAAGGCTACGCCGAATCACCGAAATACCTGAATAAAAAAATCAGCTAAGCCCGCTATCGTCGGGACGTATCCAGCCTGCTATCGCCAAATCCGCTGTTCAAATAAAAAATTAAAATACCAGAACTCTTTATTCGCCACATGGTCAGAGTTGCACGCGTCGTCAGCGCTTTCTGACGCCACCATCACATACTGAAAAGACCGATCCATGCGACTTACAAAAAAACAATGCGCACTTGGTTTAGCCATGGCTGTACACGCTCTGGCTTTTGCAGATACGCCACCGACACCGACAACCCCGGCTAAACCACCTGCGGTCAATGCGGATGCCACCGCAGCCAGCACTGCCGCCGTCAAACCCGCTGCCGAAGCCCCTTCGGATATCAAGCCTTACGACAAAGTCGTGACGGCCGATGCCAAAACCCAGGCAGGTCTGATCAAGCTGCACACCATCAAAGGCAAATTGTATTTCGAATTTCCAAAAGCACTGATCAATAAACCTTTGCTGATGGTCGCCAACGCAACCGCCGTGCCGGCCAATGTCGACCATGTCGGTAAATCGCTCAATGAAGATGTGGTGCGTTTCACCGTCAAGTCGAATCGCGTCTATCTGCAGATCGTCTCCCACTCGTATGTCAGCGCGCCGGACAGCAGCATCACACCAGCCGTGAAAGACTCTCAGCGTGATGCCATTTTGGCGGTGTTCCCGGTCGAGGCTTATGCCAAAGATGGCGCACCGGTATTTGAAGTCAGCCGCCTGTTCACCTCAGAAGTCGGTGACTTCAGTGCACGCTCTACTCTGCGCGCGGCCGCCATGGACAGCAGCCGCAGCTATATCGACCGCAGCAAAGCCTTTGCCAGCAGCGTGCGGGTAGATGCCGTGCAGACTTATGGCCTGATGCCGACGCCGGTGCCTACCATTCCTGGCCTGCCGCCTTTGCCAACCCCGCCGATACGCAGCGCAACCGTGGATGTCGCCTATAACATCGTGCAATTGCCAGAACAGCCGATGAAACCGCGCCTCGCAGATGATCGCGTTGGCTTTTTCGGCCTAAGCCAGGTCGATTTCGGCACCACTGAACATGGTGTAAAAACGGAGCGCCTGATTGCACGCTGGCGTCTGGAAAAAGCAGACCCGGATGCCGCGATATCGAAACCGGTCAAACCTGTCGTCTGGTATATCGATAAATCCACCCCAGCCTGGCTGGTTCCCTATGTCAAAAAAGGCGTGGAAGCCTGGAATGTCGCCTTTGAAGGCGCTGGTTTCAAAGACGCGATTCAGGCACGCCCTTTCCCGACCAAAGAAGAAGATCCTGAGTTCGATCCGGAAGATGTGCGCTACAGCGTGATCCGCTGGGTGCCCTCCAAGATCCCGAATGCTTACGGTCCGCATTTATCCGATCCGCGCTCAGGCGAAATTCTGAATGCGAATATCGTGATGTACCACAACATCATGCAATTGCAGCGCGACTGGTATGTGACACAGGCGGGTGCCGTTGATCCTCGCGCCCAAAAGTTGCCACTGCCGGATGATTTGATGGGCGACCTGGTGGCTTATGTGGTGACGCATGAAGTGGGTCACTCTTTGGGCTTCCCGCATAATATGAAATCCAGTTCGCTGTATCCGGCAAACAAACTGCGTGACCCGAAATGGCTGAAAGAAATGGGCCATGTTGCCACACTGATGGATTACAGCCGTATCAATTATCTGGTGCAACCGGAAGACAAGATCGACCCTCAGCTGTTAATTCCAAAAATCGGCCCTTACGATGTCTTTGCCACCCACTGGGGTTACGCACCGATTCCAAGTGCCAAAACACCAGAAGAAGAATTACCCATCCTGCGTACCTGGATACGCGAGCAGGATAGCAAACCCTGGCTGCGTTTCTCTGCAGTCAAAAAAGAGGATGACTTTGGTGAACTGACTGAAGCCGTTGGCGATGCCGATCCGGTCTATGCCACTTCACTCGGTATCAAAAATCTGCAACGCATCGTGAAACAGTTGCCTGCAATGGCGATCAAAGCAGACCGCGATGACCGCACATTGGAAGAATTATATGGTGCGACCTGGAGTCAATGGCAGCGCGAAATCGGTCACGTCGTCAGTGTAGTCGGTGGTTACGACAGTCAGAATAAGCATGGTGATCAGACCGGTGCGATTTTCTCTGCCTTACCGAAAGAGCGTCAAAAGCAAGCGGTGAAATTCCTTGGCGAACAAGTATTCCAGACACCAACCTGGTTGTTCGAACCCGCGATCACTCAGCGCCTGCGTCCTTCCGAGCCGGCAGCAAGGCTGGCAGCGGCACAGCAAGCAGTACTGAATAATCTGATCAGCCGCAGCCGCAGTAACCGTCTGATTCAGCAAGAGGCAGCAGCAGGTGATAAGGCCTACACATTGGCCGAACTATTATCTGACCTACGCGGATCAGTGTATGGCGACGCGACGACTCAGGCGCGCCGCACCCTGCAAAGGAATTACCTGAACGCGCTCACCGACAGGCTGAACGCCAGCGGCAATGACGACAGCAAAGCTTATGTACGTGCTGAAATCAAGACGCTGAAATCGGTATTTGCTGGTAAAGCTGCCGGCGCCCAAAAAGCACACTGGGACGAGTTGGCTGATCTGGCCAGCCGTGCGCTGGACCCGCATGCTGTGCAAGCACCTGCAGCGACACCGGCCTTGCTCTTGCCGCGTGCTCTTGGTACAGAAACGGAAGTGTGCTGGCCTGAGCATTGAGCTGTATTCTGCGGTGGCACCCTCGCGGGGTGCCGCCATGTAAATAGCCCTATCAAGCGTTGCATCTGCAACGCTTTTTTTAAGCGGTCACATGTCATTCAGGCCGATGTCCGGGCACGCTAATTTGTACTGCTCAGCGTGAATTGACATGAACTAAATGCTGCATTTGCATGATGCTGTGAGCTGCATGAATGACCGTCAATGCGCAATGTTTCTGATAACCTGAGGGAGAGCCCTATGTCTATCCGATTCACGAGTCCTGCTTCTATTCTGCATCTCTGCTTGAAATTTAGTCTTTGTATAGGCTTGCTTGCCTGTGTACCGGTGTTACAGGCAGCAGCGGCATCCACACCCCTCACAGCGGCGGAAAAAAGCCTGCGTCTGTTCCCTGAAACGCGAGACTGGCGTACCGTTTCTGCACAACGCACACTAAGTGGTGCCGCTTTGGCGGAGCGACAACCTGCCTTGCTCGCCGCTTACCGGCAATTAAGCACAAGCCCTAATGTGCTGGAAGGTCCTGACTGTTCCTGGTCTGAGCGCGCTTTCCAGCATGATTTACATGATGGTCATTTCTATACACTGGATATCAATCAGGATGGCCATGAAGATGTGATCTATACCGGTAACGCACTATGCGCAGAAGGCAATGCCACGCTGATCTGGTTCGGCAATGCCCAAGGCTACACAATAAAACAGGACGGCATTTTTCGCGAACAGCTACTGCGTATTTCTGCCGATGGCAGCCAGCTCAGCAGTGTGGCAGATTCCTGTTGCGGTGCGTTGGCGGAAGCATATTTCATCGGCAACAGTGACAACCTCAGACAATTCACTCGCGTTAAACTGCATACCGCCACCATCCTGCCTGAGCATACGCTGAACCAGAAAAGTACCGTGACTGCGCATCAAACCTTGATACTGCGTTCCTCACCCAGCCGGCAAGACCGTTACGACCTGGGCCTCAGCAGCATGATGCAACATGCAGTGTATGGCAATATCGTACGCCGCTATCAGCCTGGAGCGCGTTACCGCATACTGGGTGGCGAATACAGACAAGCTCAGCATTGGCTATTTATATCGGTGAACGAAGACAGCGACCGCCTGGTCACACAGGATCCTTATCAAGGTGTGCGCAGCGGCTGGATCCAGCTCACCGGCAGCCCCAGTCGCGCACCGCATCGACTGCCAACCGGTGCTGTCCCTCCCCCTTGAGGAAAGACAGTGAAATCGACAATCATGACAGGAATAACAAAGCTGCCAATACGGATGGAAACAGGCAGAAAAGGATAGATACTATGCTGTTCAAACAGATCACCACCGCCACCCTCAGTACATTACTCGCCATCATCACATTACCTGCAGCGCAGGCCGATATCGTTGATTCACCTATGCCTTGGCTCAAAAAACAAAACATCACCGCACCAGTCGCAGCCAAAATCCCCTGGAAAGAAAAACGTCATGGCGAAATCGTCACCGATGATTATCGCTGGCTGCAAAAGAAAGAGGATCCGAATGTGATCGCTTATCTGAATGCAGAAAATGCCTATACGACGGCGATGACGGCTGACATTCAGCCGCTTGCGGAAAAGCTGTTTCAGGAAACTAAAGCACGTATGAGGGAAACCGATTTATCAGTACCGGTACGTAAAGGGAAATACTATTACTACAACCGCACTGAGGCAGGTAAGCAATATCCCATCTACTGTCGTCGTCTGGCCGATGCACAGGGCAACTATGACGATAAAGCCAGCGAAGAAATCCTGCTGGACGAAAATCTGCTCGCGCAAGGACTTACCTTTTTCGACATCGGACAAAGCCTGATCAGTCCGGATGACCGCTATCTTGCTTACCTGACCGATACCACCGGATACCGTCAGTTCACGTTGCAAATCAAAGATTTGAAAACAGGAGAAATACTGAGTGACCGCGCGGAACGTGTGACCAGCCTGGCCTGGGCTGCAGATAACAAGACGCTGTTTTTTGTACAGGAAGACGCAAAAACTAAGCGTTCGAACCGGCTGTTCAGGTTGTCACTGGGTGGAAAAGCAGTCCCCGTCTATCATGAAAAAGTCGAACAATTTTCACTGCAAGTCAGTACCACCCATGATGAGCAATTCATTGAATTGAAATCCGAAGCAACAGATACGAGCGAATCCTGGTTCATCCCGGCCAGCCAGCCACAAACCAAGTTACGCAGTTTGCTAGGTCGTCAGCAAGGACACCGCTATCAACTGGAACACCGTCATGGACAGCTCTACATACTCAGCAATAAGAACGCTAAAAATTTCCGGCTACTGACAACGCCACTGGCCCGCCCTTTACAGAAAAACTGGACCGAACTGCTTGCACATGACAAGAATGTCTTATTGCAGCATATCGAAGTTTTCAGCGACTATCTGGTGCTGTCTGAATCCAGTCAGGCCCTGAACCGCATGCGGATTTATGACTTCCAGACCAAACAGTGGAAAGCCATCAGCTTCAATGATCCGGTCTATCTGGCGGTGAGCGAGGGAACACCGGAATACAAATCCAGCCAGCTGCGTATATCGTATCAATCTCCCATCACCCCGCCGATGATCATGGATGTGGATATGGCCAGTGGCGAGCGTAAGATCCTTAAACAACAGGAAATCATTGGCGGCTATGACGCCAGCCAGTACGAAACCAGCCGTCTGTGGGCCAGCGCGAAAGACGGGGTAAAAATACCTTTGTGGGTCGTATACAAAAAAGGCGTTCCGCTGGATGGCAGTGCGCCAGCCTTACTGTCCTCCTATGGCAGTTACGGTATTTCCAGCGAAGCGACGTTTTCCGCCGAGCGGCTCAGCTTGCTCGATCGCGGTGTGATCTATGCGGAAGCCCACATACGAGGCGGCAGCGACATGGGTGAGCACTGGCATGAAGATGGCATGCTGATGAAGAAGAAAAATACCTTCACTGATTTCATCGCCAGCACCGAATACCTGATACAGGAAAAATGGACCAGTCCGGAAAAACTGATTATCCAGGGCGGCAGTGCCGGTGGCCTGCTCATGGGTGCAGTCACCAATATGCGTCCAGAGCTGTTCAAAGCCGTGCACGCCGCCGTGCCGTTTGTGGATGTGATGAATACGATGATGGATGCCAGTCTGCCATTAACGACCGGCGAATATCTGGAATGGGGAAATCCGAATCAAAAGACGGCTTATGATTACATGCGCAGTTATTCACCTTACGACAATATAGAAAAGAAAGCCTACCCGTCCATCCTGGTCACCACCGGGCTCAATGACAGTCAGGTGATGTACTGGGAGCCGGCAAAATATGTGGCCAAACTGCGCGCCCATAAAACCGACCAGAATCCGCTGCTATTAAAAGTCAATATGGCAGCTGGCCACGGCGGCGCCTCAGGACGTTATGATGCCTTGAAAGAATACAGTTTCGAACTCGCCTGGATGTTGGGACAGTGGGGGATTAAAGAGTAATCAGGCGCTAGGTTCAGTAAGCCGAAAGCCCGCTTTATATCGCGGGCTTTTTTAACTCCACTACCTTGGCGGGATTTGTTAGTATAAATTTTTATCTAGGAAGTTTTCTGACAGCTACGCTCCTCATGCGCAGGCAAGTCCTTAATCAGCGCATCCAGCTTGCTTTTTTCGTCGCCATTTACCTGATGAAGCTGGTAGGCAAACTTATTAGTGGTCAGCGCGCGCGGCATGATGCGGGCGGTGCGTACGCCTTTGTTATTTAGGTTGCTCAGATGCTGTTTAGCTGCTTCTTCGGTCTTGAATATGCCCAAAGAAATACCCCAGCGCAGATTACTCTGATCCTGAATGACGAAATAATCACTGACGCCGATACGTTTCAGCTCGCTGATTTTTTTATCCGCGCCTTCCTTACTTCCCTGGGATGGAATGAATACCATATGAGAAGCGGTTTCTGAAATATTGATGCGTGACTGACGGTCGCCCAAGGCCAGGGTTTTCAGTTTGTCTTCAATTTTGGCAGCGTCGCTTTGCAGAAAGTTACCCAATTCCAGACAGGCGATAACTTCAGGTTTTTTTTCAGGTTCAGCAGCAACCGGCTCGCTGCTGGTCTGTGCCGCGCTGGCTGAAATCTGCACCAGCTGGTCGGTACGCACCTGCTGCTTCAGACGTTCAGGTTCGCGCGTTTCCAAAGGCCATTTTCCGGCCAGTCCAAACTGATAGCCAGCCAGTGCCAGATTACTGATGAACAGGGTCCAGAATACAAATCGCAACATGATCAAATCTCTTTTTCAATGTGGGCTTGATTGTGCCACGACAAGCAGCCCCGTCAAGACCAGATTCGGTACATGCAGAGCAGAAAATCCCAGATGGGGCGTCAGATAAGGGGCGGCGCCACCGGAAATCAGACAAACCGGTGCAGACTGCATATCAGTTGAAGCCTTGTCACGTGCCTGCAAGGCTTCATACGCCATGCGTATCGCTCCGGCTTGTGCATGTATGCAACCACTGACGATGGCCTGATCCGTATTATCAGCAAAGGGCTGACTCACGCCTATGCTTTCTGCTACCTGAGGTAATTGCGCGGTATTTCTGGCCAGCGATTCTGCCATCAGCTTCAACCCCGGCAAGATCATGCCACCGGCAAATTCACCCGCTTTTGTCACGGCATCTACCGTGGTCGCCGTACCACAGGTAGCGACCAGCTTACCGCTGTCGGGATACAAAAAATGCGCGCCTATCGCGGAGGCAAAGCGATCACAGCCTAATTGGGTCGGCTGCCTATACTGATTGATCACGCCGGCACAACGGGCTTGCGACTGAAACCAGTGTACAGTGACATCGGCGAACAAGCTCTGCAGCTGGGTCAGTAAGTGTTCACGCATGGCGACACCTGCGACATTCGAAATCCAGATCGCGCTGACCTGCTTGTGCAAAGCTGTACTTTGCCAGTCAGCGCTGAGTTGTGCGATATCTGCATGCGCAACGGAAGCCAGTTGACTCCATTGTGGTGCAGTCTGCCTTGCAAGGGCTGGCTGACGAGGGTGCATGGCCCATTTGACGCGGGTATTGCCCGCATCGATCAATAACAACATATTCATCCTTCTTTAGACGTGACTGCCAGCCTGCCGCAAAGAGACATCACCCGCAACGATAGTCCTGATGCCGGCCTGGGTTTGCAATAACAGACAACCCTGAGTATCCACACCCAGCGCAATACCTTGCTGTAGGATCTGCTCTGCCTCCATGATCTGTACCGGCTGATTTGCATACGCATGCATTGCATTCCAGCGCTCTGCGAAAGCGGCGAAGCTATCGCGGCCAAACTGATCCAGACAGCGCGCGAGTGCATTGAGTAAGCGTGCCAACAACAGGTTTTTGTCCATCCTGGCCAGCCAGGGCGCATCTGCGACTTCGCGTCCTATCTGGGTTTCCAGTTCGGCTGGAATCTGTAAATTCAACCCTATTCCGGCCACAACCCAGCTGCCACCCTGCTTATCGGCTGCGCTCTCAACCAGTATGCCAGCGAGTTTTTTATCATCGCGCAAAATGTCATTCGGCCATTTTAGCTGCACCGGCAAGTCCAGTGCCTGCAGCAGCTCCGCCACCGCAACCCCGATTGCCAGCGGTAAGCCTGACAAGGTGTGGGCAGCGGCTGGAAAATGCCAGGCCAGTGAGAAAGTCAGTACGCCGCCAGGCACAGAATGCCAGCTACGGCCTGCACGGCCACGGCCTGCGGTCTGGCGCTCGGCCACCAGCATCACCGGGCGCTGCAACTGCCCCAGCCGCGCCATCAGGTCCGCATTGGTCGATCCGGTTTCAGCCAGCACTTCCACATCGGCCAGCATGCCGAAAGCATCGCGCTGTGCCAGTATGCTGGCCGCATCGTAATGGGCAAGATCATTAGTCATAAGTTGGGTATTCCAGATATCGGCCTGCTGGCCTGGTGGCCAGGCATGCTCTGCCTGCGCCAATAAAAAACGGCACCGTAGTCTGACTACGGTGCCGTTTCTATTTTACTTCAGCTTAGCTTAAGCTTCGCCGCCTTCTGTCACATCACTTGCTGCGACTTCAGGTGCTGGTGCAAATACTGCTTTTTCTGCTTCCAGCATAGCCTGACGTTCGTCGGCTTCCCAAGTCTCTTTGAGCTTGCGTGCACGGTGGAATGCCAGACCGGTACCGGCAGGTATCAGACGACCCACGATGACGTTTTCTTTCAGACCGCGCAGACCATCTTTCTTGCCCATGATCGCCGCTTCTGTCAGAACGCGTGTGGTTTCCTGGAAGGACGCCGCAGAGATGAAGGAGTCGGTCGACAAGGAAGCTTTGGTAATACCCAGCAAAATATTTTCATATGTTGCAGGAATGCCGTTTTCCTTCGTGACACGATCGTTTTCATCGAGCAGCTCGGAACGTTCTACCTGTTCACCCACGATGTAGTTGGTGTCGCCTGGATTGACCACAACAACACGACGCAGCATCTGACGTACGATCACTTCAATGTGCTTGTCATTGATCTTAACGCCCTGCAAACGGTACACGTCCTGCACTTCATCCACGATGTAGCGTGCCAGCGCTTCGATACCCAGCAAACGCAGGATGTCTTGCGGATCAGCCGGGCCGTCCACGATCATCTCACCTTTGTTGACGACCTGGCCGTCATGGACCAGAACCTGCTTGTCCTTGGTGATCAGGAACTCATGTTTCTGACCGTCCATGTCGGTGATTTCCAGACGTTGCTTACCTTTGGTTTCCTTACCAAACGCAACGGTACCGGTCACTTCGGCCAGCATACCTGCATCTTTTGGTGAACGTGCTTCAAACAGCTCAGCAACACGTGGGAGACCACCGGTAATATCACGGGTTTTCTGGGATTCGGTAGGAATACGCGCCAGAACTTCACCAACGGTAACTTGCTGACCGTCTTTCACGGTAATCAGCGCGCCAACCTGGAAGCCGATCGTCACTGCATGCTCAGTACCGGCGATTTTGACTTCGTCGCCATTTTCATTGAGCAGCTTAACCTGTGGACGTACCGATTTGCCTGCTGCGCCACGACGCTTAGGATCGATCGCCACCAGGGTGGACAGACCAGTCACTTCATCTACCTGTTTTGCAACAGTCACGCCTTCTTCAACGTTTTCGAATTTCACCGTACCGGTGTATTCGGTAATGATAGGACGGGTCAGCGGATCCCATGTTGCCAGTGCTGTACCAGCTTTGATCACCAGACCGTCTTTCACGATCAGGGTCGCACCGTAAGGTACTTTATGACGTTCACGTTCACGGCCATGATCGTCAGTGATCAGGACTTCACCGGAACGGGAAATCACGATCTGATCGCCTTTACCGTTAGTCACATAACGCATGGTTGCTGTGAAACGGATGGTACCGTTGGATTTCGCTTCAACCGAAGATGCCACTGCGGCACGCGACGCTGCACCACCGATGTGGAAGGTACGCATCGTCAACTGTGTACCCGGTTCACCAATGGACTGCGCAGCGATAACACCAACTGCTTCACCAGAGTTGACCAGATTACCGCGACCCAGATCACGACCGTAGCACATCGCGCACAGACCATAACGGGTGTCGCAAGTCAGTGGTGTACGGACTTTGACTTCATCAATGCCCAGGGCTTCGATACGTTCTACCGATACTTCATCCAGCAAAGAGCCGGCAGCGTACAGGGTTTCCTGAGTTTCAGGATTGACGATATCGTTGGCAGCAACACGACCCAAAATCAGATCGCGCAGCGGTACGTTCACTTCACCACCTTCAACCAGGGCCTTCATAGAAGAACCGTTGGTTGTTCCGCAATCGTCTTCGACCACTACCAGATCCTGGGTAACGTCGACCAGACGACGTGTCAGGTAACCGGAGTTCGCTGTCTTCAACGCGGTATCGGCCAGACCTTTACGCGCACCGTGAGTGGAAATGAAGTACTGCAAAACGTTCAGACCTTCACGGAAGTTCGCAGTAATCGGCGTTTCAATAATGGAGCCGTCAGGTTTCGCCATCAGACCACGCATACCGGCCAGCTGACGGATCTGTGCAGCAGAACCACGCGCACCGGAGTCGGCCATCATGTAAATCGCGTTGAAGGACTCTTGCGTACCGACAGTGCCATCGCGACGGGTGACAGGTTCAACTTTGAGCTGTTCCATCATCGCCTTACCGACTTCATCACCGGTTTTACCCCAGATATCCACCACTTTATTGTAGCGTTCGCCAGCTGTCACCAGACCGGATGCATATTGCTGTTCGATCTGTTTGACTTCGTGCTCAGCCTGCGCAACCAGGGTGACTTTTTGTGGTGGTACCAGCATGTCGTCGATACAGATAGAGATACCTGCACGGGTCGCCAGGCGGAAACCGGATTGCATCAGCTGATCGGCAAATACGACCGTTGCGCGCAGACCGCACTTACGGAAAGAGGTATCGATCAGTTTGGAAATTTCTTTCTTCTTCAGCGGACGGTTCAGTACGCTGAATGGCAGACCTTTAGGCAGAATTTCAGACAGGATGGCACGGCCAACTGTCGTTTCATAACGCTTGATGGTCTTAACGAATTCACCCGTTGCCACATCTTTTGGATATTCCGTGATACGGACGGTGATACGTGTGGTCAGTTCCACTTCCTTGTTGTCCCAGGCGCGGATAGCTTCGGAGACGTCAGGGAACATCATGCCTTCGCCTTTACCGTTGATCTTTTCACGCGTTGCGTAATACAGACCCAAAACGATATCCTGGGAAGGAACGATGGATGGTTCACCATTGGATGGGAACAGAATGTTATTGGATGCCAGCATCAGTGTGCGCGCTTCCATCTGTGCTTCGATAGACAGAGGAACGTGAACCGCCATCTGGTCACCGTCAAAGTCAGCATTGAATGCCGCGCAGACCAGAGGATGCAGCTGGATCGCTTTACCTTCGATCAGTACCGGCTCAAACGCCTGAATACCCAGACGGTGCAGCGTAGGCGCACGGTTCAGCATGATAGGATGTTCGCGGATGACTTCTTCCAGAATATCCCATACGACCGGTTCCTGAATCTCAACCAGTTTCTTCGCTGCCTTGATGGTGGTTGCCAGACCCATCAATTCCAGTTTATTGAAGATGAAAGGTTTGAACAGTTCCAGCGCCATCAGCTTAGGCAAACCGCACTGATGCAGTTTCAGCTGTGGACCCACCACGATAACGGAACGACCGGAGTAGTCAACACGTTTACCCAGCAAGTTCTGACGGAAACGACCGCCTTTACCTTTGATCATTTCAGCCAGAGACTTGAGCGGACGCTTGTTCGCGCCTGTCATGGCTTTACCGCGACGACCGTTATCCAGCAGGGAGTCAACCGCTTCCTGGAGCATACGTTTTTCGTTGCGTGTGATGATTTCCGGAGCGCGCAATTCCATCAGGCGCTTCAAACGGTTATTACGGTTAATCACACGGCGGTACAGATCGTTCAGATCGGAAGTCGCAAAACGGCCACCATCCAGCGGTACCAAAGGACGCAGCTCAGGCGGCAGCACCGGCAACACTTCCATGATCATCCATTCTGGCTTAATGCCGGAACGTTGGAACGCTTCCAATACTTTCAGACGCTTAGCGTACTTCTTGATCTTGGCTTCAGATTTGGATTCTTTGAGTTCAGTGCGCAGGGTTTCTGCATCACGATCGATGTCGATAGAACGCAGCAATTCGCGGATACCTTCGGCACCCATGAACGCGGTGAATTCATCACCGTATTCTTCGTATTTGGCAGCGTAGTCGTCTTCCGACATGATCTGGCATTTTTTCAGCGGAGTCATGCCTGGATCGGTCACAACGTATGCTTCAAAATACAGTACGCGCTCGATATCACGCAAAGTCATGTCCAGTACCATACCCAGACGGGATGGCAGGGACTTCAGGAACCAGATATGCGCAGTCGGGGAAGCCAGTTCGATATGGCCCATGCGCTCACGACGCACTTTGGCGAGTGTGACTTCAACGCCGCACTTTTCGCAGATCACACCGCGATGCTTAAGACGCTTGTACTTACCGCACAGGCATTCGTAATCCTTGATCGGTCCGAAAATTTTGGCGCAGAACAGACCATCACGTTCTGGCTTGAAGGTACGGTAGTTAATGGTTTCTGGCTTTTTAACTTCGCCATAAGACCAGGAACGGATTTTATCCGGTGACGCCAGACCAATCTTGATCGCGTCGAATTGTTCGTTTGGTTGGACTTGCTTGAATAAATCGAGCAGGGCTTTCATGTATATCACTCCAGTTAAGCGCGGCAAACGCTTGGTGGCTGAATAGTGCTGCAAGAGAAGTTGTTTCGTCGCTGACCCTGTTCGCATCGACGGGAGAGCCAGAATTTACCTTGAAAAACTGGTTCCATCAGATACCGGGAACGAAAATCCACTTCCAAACTGCGGGCTAGCTGAATGACCAACGCCCGAAACACGTTCGGGCGGTGGCTTTACTACTAAGACTACAAAAACTTTGCTCTGTGAGCATCACCAGCAAGAAGGCCTTCCTGCTGGTGACTGCGATCAGTCGCGCTCCAGGTCAATATCGATACCCAGAGAACGGATCTCTTTAACCAGAACGTTGAACGACTCTGGCATACCGGCGTCGATCACGTGATCGCCCTTAACGAGGTTTTCGTACACTTTGGTACGGCCATTCACGTCATCGGACTTCACGGTCAACATCTCTTGCAAGACGTAAGACGCGCCGTATGCTTCCAGTGCCCAAACCTCCATCTCACCGAAACGCTGACCACCGAACTGAGCTTTACCACCCAGCGGTTGTTGCGTCACCAAAGAGTAAGGTCCAGTCGAGCGGGCATGCATTTTATCATCAACCAGATGATGCAGCTTGAGAACATGCATATAACCCAGGGTGACTTTACGCTCAAACGCTTCACCGGTACGTCCATCAAACAGGGTGACCTGGTTTTTAGACGGTGTCATACCTAGTTGTTGTGCGATGTGGTCAGGGAAAGCCAGATCCAGCATGCGACGAATTTCAGATTCGTGGGCACCGTCAAACACCGGCGTTGCAAACGGAACACCATGTTTCAGGTTGTTCGTCAATTCCAGAATCTCAACTTCGGACAGGCTGTCGATGTCTTCCTGTTTACCAGATTCGTTATAAATCTTCTTCAGGAATTCACGCAGTTCTTCTACCTTAGCTTTTGCTTTCAGCATTTCGCCGATACGCAAGCCCAGACCTTTTGCTGCCCAGCCCAGATGCACTTCCAACACCTGACCCACGTTCATACGGGATGGAACACCCAATGGGTTCAGTACGATGTCTGCCGGTGTACCGTCAGCCATGTAAGGCATATCTTCGATAGGCACGATACGGGAAACCACACCCTTATTACCGTGACGACCCGCCATCTTGTCACCAGGCTGCAGGCGACGTTTAACGGCCAGATAGACTTTGACCATCTTCTGTACGCCAGGTGGCAATTCATCGCCCTGTGTCAGTTTGGTACGTTTTTCTTCAAATGCCAGATCGAACTGATGACGTTTTTCAGCGATGGAATCTTTCATCGCAACCAGCGCATTGGCAGCATCATCAGCAGCCAGACGAATATCGAACCAGTGATATTTGTCTATGCTTGCCAGGTATTCTTTAGTGATCTTGGTGCCTTTGGCCAGTTTGTTCGGGCCGCCGTCAGCGATCTTACCTTCCAGCATACGTTCCAGACGCTCGAATGCATCGCCTTCCACGATACGCAGCTGATCGTTCAGATCGAGGCGGTAGCGTTTCAGTTCGTCATCGATAATCTGTTGTGCACGTTTGTCGCGTTGGATACCTTCGCGGGTGAAGACCTGTACGTCGATGACCGTACCTACCATGCCGGAAGGCACGCGCAGGGAAGTATCTTTTACGTCAGAAGCTTTTTCACCGAAAATCGCACGCAGCAGTTTTTCTTCCGGTGTCAGCTGAGTTTCACCTTTTGGTGTCACTTTACCGACCAGTGTGTCGCCAGCAGTGACTTCAGCACCGATGTAGACGATACCGGATTCATCCAGACGCGCCAGCTGATTTTCAGCCAGGTTGGAGATATCGCGGGTAATTTCTTCTGCACCCAGCTTGGTGTCACGTGCAACAACCGATAACTCTTCGATATGAATCGAGGTGTAACGGTCGTCAGCAACCACTTTTTCGGAGATCAGGATCGAATCTTCGAAGTTATAGCCGTTCCAAGGCATAAACGCGACCAGCATGTTCTGACCCAGTGCCAGCTCGCCCAGATCGGTCGAAGCACCGTCAGCCAGAACGTCACCGCGCGCAACCACGTCGCCGACCTTCACGATAGGACGCTGGTTGATATTGGTGTTCTGGTTGGAACGTGTGTATTTAATCAGGTTGTAAATATCAACACCGACTTCGCCTGCCTGCGCTTCGTCATCGTTCACACGAATAACGATACGGCCCGCATCGATGTAATCGACTTTACCGCCACGCAGTGCCTGAACCGTCGTACCGGAGTCAACTGCCACAGTACGTTCGATACCGGTACCGACAAATGCTTTTTCTGGACGTAAGCAAGGAACTGCCTGACGTTGCATGTTGGCACCCATCAACGCACGGTTCGCATCATCGTGTTCGAGGAACGGAATCAGCGAAGCCGCAACGGAAACCACCTGACCGGTAGCCACGTCCATGTACTGAACGCGCTCAGGAGAAACCAGTATCGTTTCGCCAGCCTGACGGGAAGATACCAACTCATCGACCAGCGTGCCATCTTTGTCGATGGACGCATTCGCCTGAGCGATGATGTAACGACCTTCTTCGATTGCAGACAGATAATCGATCTGGTTAGTGATCTTGCTGTCGATAACTTTACGGTATGGTGTTTCCAGGAAGCCGTATTCGTTCAGACGCGCATACAGAGCCAGCGAGTTGATCAGACCAATGTTCGGACCTTCAGGAGTCTCAATCGGGCATACACGGCCGTAGTGGGTCGGATGCACGTCGCGGACTTCAAAGCCGGCACGTTCACGGGTCAGACCACCAGGTCCCAATGCGGAAATACGACGCTTATGCGTGATTTCGGACAGCGGGTTAGTCTGATCCATAAACTGGGACAACTGAGACGAACCGAAGAATTCGCGGATCGCAGCAGAAATCGGCTTGGAGTTGATCAGATCGTGAGGCATCAGGTTATCGGCTTCTGCCTGACCCAGACGTTCTTTCACTGCACGTTCTACACGCACCAGACCGGCACGGAACTGATTCTCAGCCAACTCACCAACGCAACGTACGCGACGGTTACCCAAGTGATCGATATCATCCACTTCGCCACGGCCATTGCGCAGCTCAACCAGGATCTTAATCACTGCCAGAATGTCTTCGTTAGACAAAGTCATGGCGCCAGTCAGTTCATCACGGCCAATACGGCGGTTGAACTTCATGCGACCGACAGCGGACAGATCGTAACGTTCTTCGCTGTAGAACAAGCCATTGAACAGTGCTTCTACGGACTCTTCTGTTGGCGGTTCGCCAGGACGCATCATGCGGTAGATCGCTACACGGGCTGCCATCTGGTCAGCGGTGTCGTCAGTACGCAGCGTCTGGGAAATGTAGGCACCCTGATCCAGATCATTGGTGTACAGCGTCTGGATATCAGTCACGCGCGCATCGCGCAGACGACCCAGCAATTCTTCGGTCAATTCATCATTGGCGTTAGCGATCACTTCGCCGGTATCCGCATCAATGATGTTCTTCGCCAGCACACGACCTAACAGGTAATCTTCAGGCACGGAGATGTGTTTAACACCACCGGCTTCGATTTCACGGACATGCTTTGCGTTGATACGCTTGTCTTTGGCAACGATCACTTTACCGGATTTGTCGGTAATATCGAAACGTGCGACTTCACCGCGCAGACGCTCTGCAACGAATTCCATCTCTGCGCCATCGCTGTGCAGATTGAAATTGTCGAATACGAAGAAATTCGCCAGGATCTGCTCGTTGTTCATGCCAATAGCACGCAACAAAATAGTGACTGGCATCTTACGACGACGGTCAATACGGAAGAACAGTATATCTTTTGGATCGAATTCGAAATCCAGCCACGAACCACGGTAAGGAATGATACGTGCGGAGAACAGCAACTTACCGGAGGAGTGCGTCTTACCGCGGTCATGTTCAAAGAACACACCCGGGGAACGGTGCAACTGAGACACGATCACACGCTCAGTACCGTTAATAACAAAAGAACCTGTGGTCGTCATCAAAGGCAGTTCGCCCATGTAGACTTCCTGTTCCTTCATTTCCTTGACGACTGGCTTAGTCGGGGATTCTTTATCCAGAATGACCAGACGCACTTTCGCACGTAATGGCGATGCAAAGGTCAGACCACGCAGTTGACATTCCTTGACGTCAAATGCCGGATCACCTAAAACATAGGACAAGAATTCGAGACGAGCGAACCCGTTGTGTGAAACGATAGGAAAAATCGAAGTGAAGGCAGACTGCAAGCCCTCATTTTTACGGTTTACCGGCGTTCTGTCTTCTTGCAAAAAACTTTTATACGACTCGATTTGAGTCGCCAGCAAGAACGGAACGTTGTGGACGTTGGCGCGCTTCGCAAAAGATTTACGAATACGCTTCTTCTCAGTAAATGAGTAGTGCATGGACACTCCGTGAGTGACAAGGAAGGATGGAGAATTCAGGATTCCTGGCACAAAATTCAAGTAACTCTGCGACAAAAAACCTCAAGTCTCAGCCCTCGGTCTTAATGAACAGCTAAACAACCCTGAACGACAAAGAAGCCAAAGAGGAACCCTCTCTTACAAGAGGATTCCTGCCTTTGACTTCGGCAAATCCGAAGATTTGCCTTAATGCGAAATTACTTAACTTCGACTTTCGCGCCAGCTTCTTCCAGCTTTTTCTTAGCGGCTTCAGCGTCAGCTTTAGCAACACCTTCTTTAACTGCTTTAGGTGCGCCGTCAACCAGATCTTTAGCTTCTTTCAAGCCCAGACCGGTGATTTCGCGAACTGCTTTAATAACGCTAACTTTGTTTGCGCCAGCTTCAGCCAGAACAACAGTGAATTCTGTTTGTTCTTCAGCTGCTGCTGCAGGACCAGCTGCTGCAGGACCAGCTGCAACTGCTGCTGCGGATACGCCGAATTTTTCTTCGAAAGCTTTTACCAGGTCGTTCAGATCCATTACGGACATCGCGCCTACGGCTTCCAGGATATCGTCTTTGCTAATTGCCATTTGAAACTCCAATTAATTAATTACATTGATACGGTATTTGACGGAAACAAACACTGCAATTAAGCAGCTTCTGCTTCTTTCTTCGCTGCCACAGCTGCCAGAGCGCGTGCAAATGCAGATACAGGTGCCTGCATCATGCCCACAACTTGCGCCAACAGTACTTCACGGCTAGGAATGCTTGCCAATGCAACAACGCCAGCTTTATCCAGCGATTTGCCTGCATAGTTACCTGCTTTGATAACCAGTTTGTCGTTGGTTTTTGCAAAGTCTTGTACGACTTTAGCAGCTGCAACGGCATCTTCCGAGATTGCATAAATCAACGGACCAGTCATTTCAGAAGCGAGGCTGGCAAATGCAGTTCCCTCAACAGCGCGACGTGCCAGTGTGTTTTTCAACACGCGCATGTATACGCCTTGAGCGCGTGCAGAAGCACGCAATTGCGTCAAATGACCGACCTGGATGCCACGATATTCAGCCACGACGATAGTCTGTGCAGTTGCTACTTTTGCAGAGACTTCAGCGACGACGGCCTTTTTGTCATTCAGATTGAGACTCACGGTCAACCTCCATTAATGATAGTCAGTAGGCACATCAGGATGACATGCTTCCTTCGTATCGTTTCGAACACGGCGTCCGAAGTTAGGAGTTTCACTGGCGGACCAGTAATCACTACAAAACTTGTTCGGGTACACCATCTGCGTTGGGTTCTTCAGACTTGCGTCTTTGGTGTTTAACTGATTCCTGACGGACATCAGCCCAACGGTCTTTGACACTCTGAACAGCCATTACTGACTGTTCAGCCCAAAGATTCGCCCCATGGCATGAGCCATGAGGACTTAATTACTTACTTAAGCCAGATTTCCGTGGTCAACACGTACGCCAGCACCCATCGTGGAAGAGATGGATACTTTACGCAGGTAAACACCTTTGGAAGAAGCTGGTTTTGCTTTGTTCAAAGCATCGATCAGCGCTACCAGGTTGGCTTTCAGATCTGCATCTGCAAAAGACTTACGACCGATAGTAGTGTGAATGATACCAGCTTTATCTGTACGGTACTGCACCTGACCTGCTTTTGCATTTTTAACTGCAGTCGCAACGTCTGGAGTTACTGTACCAACTTTTGGATTTGGCATCAGGCCACGTGGACCCAGTACCTGACCCAGTGTACCAACGATACGCATAGTGTCTGGGGAAGCGATCACGATATCAAATGGCATGTCGCCAGCTTTAACACGTTCTGCCAGATCTTCCATACCAACGATATCAGCACCGGCTGCTTTCGCCTCTTCAGCTTTTGCACCTTGCGCGAATACCGCTACACGTACAGTTTTACCTGTACCAGCTGGCAATACAACTGCGCCACGAACTACCTGGTCAGATTTCTTAGGATCTACACCCAGTTGTACGGAAACGTCGATGGATTCGTTGAATTTCGCTGTTGCGCATTCTTTGATCAGAGCAACTGCGTTATCGAAAGAGTAAACTTTCAGACGATCGACTTTAGTTGCGAGCAACTTTGCTTTTTTAGATAACTTAGCCATTACAGACCCTCCACCGTGATACCCATAGAACGGGCAGAACCAGCGATAGTACGGACTGCTGCGTCCATATCAGCTGCTGTCAGATCTTTTGCTTTAACTTTAGCGATTTCTTCAGCTTGAGCACGAGTGATCTTACCAACTTTGTCGGTATGTGGCTTAGCAGAACCTTTAGTGATGCCAGCTGCTTTTTTGATCATGTATGTTGCTGGAGGCGTCTTCATCACGAATGTGAAAGACTTGTCAGCAAATGCGGTGATCACAACAGGAATTGGCATGCCTGGTTCCATACCTTGGGTCTGCGCATTGAATGCTTTGCAGAATTCCATGATATTCAAACCACGTTGACCCAGAGCTGGACCGATAGGTGGGGATGGATTTGCTTTACCAGCTGGCACTTGCAGCTTGATAAAACCAATAATTTTCTTTGCCATGTTGGCTCCTAAATAAAATGAGTATTAGCGCCTGACTTGATACTGCTACTGCCAGGCTCCTCGGCTTGCATCAGTTTCTGAATTACTGCCTTCATCGTACTGATTAACGATTTATTCTTTTATTCTGATCAGACTTTTTCTACCTGAGCGAATTCCAGTTCTACTGGTGTCGCACGGCCAAAAATAGTCACGGTGACGCGGACTTTCGATTTCTCGTAATTAACTTCTTCCACGCTGCCGTTAAAGTCTGTGAATGGGCCTTCTTTAATACGAACCACTTCACCCACTTCATACAAGACTTTTGGTCTTGGTTTTTCTACACCATCCTGCATTTGCTGCAAGATCTTATCCACTTCATGCTGAGGGATAGGAGAAGGCTTATTCGATTTACCACCAATAAAGCCAGTTACTTTGCTGGTATTTTTAACCAAATGCCAAGTATCGTCAGTCATTTCCATTTCGACGAATACATAGCTCGGGAACAGCCTGCGCTCAGTCACTGCCTTACGGCCGTTACGCACTTCGATGACTTCTTCCGTAGGAACCAGAATGCGACCAAATTTATCCTGCATTTCTGCGCGTTCAATACGCTCTACCAGAGCACGCTGAACACTTTTTTCCATACCGGAATACGCATGCACCGCGTACCATCTTTTAGCACTTTTAGGCACAGACACCACTGGCGCTGTACCTTGTTCGTTTTCCTGAATGTTATCGCTCATTATTTTTTCCATCCAAGGATTACGTCATACAACATAAACTCGAGGAATTTATCTGTTCCCCAAAGGAAAATTGCCATCACCAGCACAAAACCAAAAACAACAGCGGTAATCTGACCTGCTTCCTTACGGGTAGGCCAAACTACTTTCTTAGTTTCACGAACAGATTCTTTAGCAAATTCAACAAAATTGCGTCCCAAGTCTGAGACTACCAACAAACCACCAGCAATCACCAGACCGACCACCAGTGCTGCGGCGCGCACCCAGGTAGACTGACCAGCAAGAACATAAAATGCAGCAATTCCAGCAACTACAGCAAAAACCGCCAGAATGACTTTATATTTGTCATTGGAGGTACTGACTGTCTGGACGGAATGATTAGACATACTGTATTTACTTTCGGTGCCCTGCGGCTTAGATGGTGGCAGGGGCGGAGGGAATCGAACCCCCAGCCTACGGTTTTGGAGACCGTCGCTCTGCCAATTGAGCTACACCCCTACGTTTGATACTGGCTGAATTTGAGCGGCAACCAGAACAGGTTGCCGCGCTTGATTCATTACTACAAATTACTCGATGATTTTAGCAACAACGCCTGCACCGACTGTACGACCACCTTCACGGATAGCGAAGCGCAAGCCTTCTTCCATCGCGATTGGGTTGATCAGTTTTACTGTGATCGATACGTTG
>NZ_JACOGG010000017.1 GCF_014284365.1 Cognatundibacterium rugosum | reverse complement strand
TGCCGCCGACGCCGTCTTGGCGTATTGATTCCATCGTCCATCATGTACAAGTGTCCACTTATTAAGTGGACACGATCATCTACGCTTACGCACTTAACTTCAAGATGACTTCACCGGATGCTTACGATTTTCTGGCTTGCGGCACGATGATTGCAGCCACTCCATGGCTGCAGGCAAGGCTGCAGCCGTGTGCTGTTGTGGCTGGAACTGAGCCGGCACTTCCTTACCATCGGCGGTAAGCAGCACTTGGGTGACCAGGGCGAGCCTTGCACCATCTGGCAGCAACCAGTCGTGGACGCCGTTTAATTGCCCGGCACTTCCTTCACCAAAACTGCGGGTGGCAGGCCGCTGCTGCAATAGTGCCGCAAGAATTTCTGATGCGCTGGCAGTGCCCGGCCCGGTTACCAATGCCAGCGGCAAGCGGGTTTGCGGCTGACGCCATTGCGCTGCCAATGCCACATCCGGCTGCACTAGCTTGCCCTTCTCTAGTTCCTGATAAGTGCCATGCGCCAGACGTATCATGGTTTTTTCAGACCGCGCATTCTTCCACCAACCCAGCAATTGTCCCTCGTCAAATAAGGGGCTAAGGCCAGCCAGAGGGGGGCCAATTGCACCACCACCATGCGCGCGTAAATCCAGAATCAAGCCACAAGCGCCGCTTAACTGCTGCAACAATGCACCCAGACGATCGGCATAGGCCTGACGTAATTCACGTTGCGGAGCGCCAAACCCCGGCAAAGCCAGATAGGCAACGCCCGGCGCTGGCCACTCGAGCTGCATCTCCGGCACGGCAGCAGCGGCGGCAGATGCCAAGGCGGGTGCCCGGCCACCCCGCGCAGGTAAGATACGGGAATGGGGAACCGGTTCTGCCAACAGATTGAGGCCGAATTGCAATATCAGATTTCTGTCCTTCGCTGCCAGCGCATGCCTGCTTCGCTCCATCATTGCACGCCAGGCGCCCCATCCGATATTCGGCGCAAACATGGCTTGCTGTTCAATACTTTGCATTTGCTGTTCCAGTACGAAGTCAGGTTTAGCGCCTTGCTGTTTATCGCTGATTGGTAACCAATAGAGTTGTGCTTGTCCCCAGCGCCAGTCATCGCTGCGAGGGTGCACAAAGCTGAGTTGTAATCGTTCAGTCTCCGGCGGTGCCCAGGCCAATACACGTAATGCAGTTGCCGTCCCCGAAGGCAGGCTACTAATGTAATGCCGCAGCATCTGTTGCCCGCGCCAGGCACTCAGATACACATAGCCTGGCGCCGCATTTGCACTCTGCTTCAGCGGCAGACGCAACTCCAACAGACAATCCGTGCAAGGCGTTGCGATCTCTTGCTGGCTAAATGTCTGGGTATCTGGCTTTGGCCATGACAGCGCCTGATGTTGCCAGGCCAGCGCATGACTGGCGCTAACAGACAACAGCGCAAGCACCAGACAGCATGCCCGCAACGAATCAACTGCCTGACGCAAAAAGTACCTGATGTTCTGCATAGTTTACGATCTTCCAATTTCCATAGACAGCGATAGTTCGATCACGCCTTATAGTTACAACTATAACAGCAAATCATCTAAAAATATTAAATAAGCAACTTCAATCCCAGGCGACTCAGCACCCGCCGACTAATCAGGCAGGGGCTGAATCTGTGTTGAATTTGAGGGAAAGAAAACAACGAGGATAGAAAAAACGAGATAGCACATCTGACGCAATCTGATGCCCTACACTTACTCCTTAAGGACGAGGTGCGGCTTTGCGGGCAATGATCACCCACTATTTCTTGCGTTTTTTGGTTTGTAGCCCCGATGTGCGGTTTCAGGCTCGGCAAGGAGCGTACAGCAGGCTTGCCTCAGATACGCGTCAGTGCGCGATTCAGGAGGGCTTTGAGTGGCTCTAACCGGCAATGGTAGGCCTCGATGTTAGCTGCGACCCATTCAGCCCGACCAATCGGCTCCCAGCGCAACGCATAGCCAGCATTGATACTGATGACCTCAAACAGCAAGCGCTGGGCACGTCCGTTTCCATCGCGGAATGGATGGATCACATTGAGTTCGCCGTAGTAGTAGGCCAAACGGGTAAGGAATTGATTGCGCGGCAAGTCGATAAGATAGTCTTCTTGTGCCAGAAGCCTAAAGAGCTTCTCCGCCTCCGGTTCGATCCGGCTGATGTTGGCGAACCGTGTGCTACCTTTGCTGATGTCAACCGTGCGCAGTTCTCCTGCCCAGTCGTAGATATCCTGGAATATGTGGAAATGGATGGCGCGCAGAGCCGACAAGGAAATATCGTCGAAATCAGGCAAGAATTGTTCAATGCGTGCCTGAGTGTGTTCGATTTCGGCCGCTTCCAGGCTATCCCCGTCCGTCAAGCCAAGCTTATTGATTAAGGTATCGGAATTGGGATAGCAGTACTGTTTGTCATGGCCTGTCCCGTATTTATCGGACATGCTTGGATTTGAGCACCACCGGTTTTGTCGTTGATTTAGTGGTGCTGACCGTACGCGGCTCCAACCCTTCGAGACGCAAGCTGGCGCGATAATTCTCGGTACGTAATTTCAGGAACACCTGGCGCTTCATTTCAGTTGTCAACATAGCAATACCCCTAGATGATTAGTGAGCTTGTGCCTGTATTGTAACGTAACTCACTTGCTACCTATTGTGTATACGAAATTAGGACGGCTATTTTGCTGAGACCTTAGCACGTAGGGCAATGGAATGGACTTCTCCTCGATGAACTGACTTGTTTGGCGATTCATCAGTTTGGCATAGTTGATGCCATAGGGGGAGGTGCCCATGCCATTGCCTTACTTGTGCGGGTTACGGCCCTTAATACACTTAACTATTACCCACCACCCAGCCATCAGTACCGTAATAGTGGCGAAAATTATTCGTATCACCTGATTCACCAACAACCATCGCAGCCATTTCGATTCAGCTGAGGATGCCGCTGCATATGTACCATTCTGCTTACATACTTCGACAGCATCAGGACAATAATCTGCATCTTCAGGCCACAATCCATCTTTGGGAATGCAACTTGGCAATTGTTGACTCGCTCGTTGCAAGCAGTTCGTTAACAATTGATTGGATTCTAATACTTCTCGCTCGGCTAATTCACTCATGATTTGTATGAAATAGAGAGTCAAACCTGAAGTCAGAAAAAAAACTGCTATCCATCGATTTACAGGATTCCAAGTCATTTTTGTTTTTCTTTATGTGAGCTTATTTCCTCTTTCGGGAATAAACGTTTGATACATAACGCTTCCTGTTTAATCACTATGATCGAGGCCGATATTGTGTCCCGCTTCATGAGTAACTATAGAGGAAGAAATGCAATCTAGAAATATCACAATTTGGCATATAGTATGCACACTGAGTTTCCCCAGAAATTTAGTTCCCCAAAGGTGACGTTAAATCAACGACACTTTGGAAAGATAAATAATGATTAGGATACCCGAAAAGCTTATACGACCGGTTTTAAGAACTGGCCGTAAACCGTGTAGCAGATGGCCAAACCATCTCTGTCGTCGTTATAAGCGCAAAATCATCCCTGGACAGAAAACACCAGCCCCCATCTTCAAATTCAACATCCATTCCCAACTGATCGCGATAAAAAGGGACTGACACTTTGAGGCCAGGTACAGCAAGAACGAATCTGGACTGAGTCAACATGATGTTTTTTCTGGTGTTTTCTGATGTCATGATCATTGGCCTATTCGATAAAGGCAAAGTGCGCAAAATCTAAGTGTTATCACATAACACCAGATTTTATTTCTTTAACTGAGAAACATGTTCACACTCATCAAAACGACTCAGACACCGGCCAGCAAGCGCGCCGCATCCTGCGCCGCAATGCGGCCTTCGTCGGTGGGGATGACCCAGATTTCTGCGCTGCTGTCGGTGCTATGGATGGCACAAATAGCGTTGCCGTCGGCAGCCTGGTTCGCAGCGGGATCGAGTCGCAGGCCCAGGTAATGCAGACCGGAGATCACATCGGCGCGTAGCTGTACATCATGCTCACCGATGCCACCGGTGAAGGCGATGGCATCGATACCGCCCAGTACCGCTGTCAGTGCGCCGCATTCTCGCAATATGCGGTAGGCGAACATGCGTATTGCGAGCGCGGCACGTGGATCGGATGAGGCGCGCAGGCTGCGCATATCAGCCGAGACGCCGGAAACACCAAGCAAACCGGATTGTTTGTACAACGTGCTTTCTATGCGTTTGGCATCCCAGCCATCCTGTAGCAAATGCAGCAGCACGCCGGGGTCGAGCGCGCCGCAGCGGCTGCCCATCATCAGACCATCCAGTGCTGAAAATCCCATGGTGGTGGCGATACTGACGCCCTGCCGCATCGCGCACAGGCTGGCGCCATTGCCCAGATGCGCCATGATCACACGCTGACCGGCACGCGCCGAAACCTGCGCCAGATGGCTGGCGACATATCGGTAAGACAAACCATGAAATCCATAGCGTCGTATGCCCTGCTGACTCAGCTCTGCGGGCAAGGCAAAACGGTATTCCTGCTCCGGCATTTGCGCATGAAAGCCGGTATCAAAACAGGCCACGTGCAGACAATCGGGAAAGGCCGCGCGGAAGGCATCAACCCCATCCAGATTATGCGGCTGATGCAGAGGCGCCAGATGATGCAGACTGCGCAGATATGTGAGCATCGTCTCATCCACCACCACTGAATCGGCACAGCGTTCACCACCATGCACCACGCGATGCGCCACCGCGACGATTTGCGCACCATCGCTGTGTAAGCCTATCTGTTCACGCAGCAGTGTCAGCATGGCATGAAACGCATCGCCTGTAACGGGTTCTGCCAGCAGCGTCAGTGCATATTGTTCGCCGTTATAACGCAGTGTGGCACGTGGCTGCCCGCCCGGCTCCAGACCTTCGGCCAGACCAGACAATATCACCTCGCCCAGTTCCCGCTGCACTAATCTGTACAGCGCAAATTTGATACTGGAGGAACCCGAATTCACCGCCAGAATTGCGCGGCTCATGGTGCTTTTTTCCGGTATTGATGGGCCAGTAATTTGACCAGCGCCGCCGATGCAACACGCGCACTGGCCTCATCGGCACGGCTGGTCAGCGCAATCGGTACGCGGGCGCCCAGCACGATGCCACAGGTGGCGGCACCGGCCAGATATTCGAATTGCTTCGCCATCATATTGCCGGATTCCAGATCCGGCACCATCAGAATATCGACGTCTCCCGCGACCGGCGACTGTATGCCCTTGATACGCGCAGCCTCAGCGGAGATCGCATTGTCAAAGGCCAGCGGGCCATCGATCAATGCGCCAGTGATTTGCTGACGGTCCGCCATTTTGCACAGCGCCGCCGCATCAATCGTGGATTGCATTTTGGCGTTCACACTTTCGACAGCGGCCAGCAAAGCGACTTTAGGCTGGCTGATCTGCAATGCATGGGCCAGTTCTATCGCATTCTGCAGGATGTCAGCTTTTTCGTTGAGACCAGGTGCAATATTCAGCGCCGCATCGGTCAGCAATAAAACCTTATGGTACATAGGCACATCCAGATGGAATACATGCGACAGGCGGCGCTTGGTACGCATGGCTGTACATTGCACCACTGCCGACATCAATTCATCGGTATGCAGGCTACCCTTCATCAGCGACTCTACCTCGCCATTGGCTGCCATCTGTACCGCTGTTTCTGCGGCAGCGTGACTATGCGGTACATCGACGATGCGTATGCCATCCAGTGCCAACCCGGCTTCACTGGCTAATTGCTGTAATCTGGCAGCCGGTGCCACCAATACCGGAATGATCAGCCCCTGACGCGCCGCATCGAGTGCGCCTTTGAGCGATTCTACATCGCAGGGATGAACCACGGCGCACAGCACCGGCGCCAGATCATCCACGCTGTTTATCAATGCTTGCTGACGCGCCCCCAGGTCGAACATGGCCAGGGTCGGCAAATGCGCGCGTGGACGCGCAACCGCCAGCGTTGGAGCGATCACCAGCGCGGTGCCCGACACCACGGTCACACCTTTCTGATTCAGGATTTCACACGCAAGGGTGACGCGCTTTTTTTCATCGTCTTTGGCAGTCACCGTCACTGACACCGTGAGCGCATCACCGATATGCACAGGCTTGCAGAAATGCAGATTCTGTTCCAGATATATCGTACCCGGTCCCGGCAACTGGGTACCGAGTACCGCAGAGATCAGCGCGCCGCCCCACATGCCATGTGCAATCACGCCATGGAACAGCGTGGCATCTGCATATTCCGCATCCAGATGCGCCGGATTGACATCGCCGGAGACGGTAGCGAAGGCCTGGATATCAGCATGCGTCAGGGTTCTTTCAGTGCTGGCGCGTTGTCCGATATAGATATCGTCATACACCACATTCACTATCTGTTGCTGGTCGCTGGCGACCGGATACACAGGATCATTCATCTTTTTTCCTCAATTCACGATGTGATAGCCACCATCAACATACAGGGTCTGCCCTGTCATACCGGAAGCCGCATCGCTGACCAGAAATGCCGCCAGCTGACCAATTTCATCCAAGCTAACCAGACGACGTAAAGGCGCACGCTGTCTGGCCTTGTCCATTAATCCATCAAAATCCTGCAAACCAGATGCGGCGCGGGTTGGTACCGGGCCGGGCGAGACCGCATGCACGCGGGTTCCGGCCGGCCCCATTTCACTGGCCAGATAACGTACCAGCGATTCCAGCGCCGCCTTGACCGGCCCCATCAGGCCATAATGATCGACCGCTTCCGCCGCGCCCAGATAAGTCATGGTGATCAGGCTGGCGGACGGACTCAGATGCGGCTCGCATAGCTTAGCCAGACGTGCGAAGGAATGACAAGAAATATCCATCGCACGGCAAAATCCTGTGGCAGAACTGTCGATCACGCGTCCGTGCAAATCGTCCAGTGGCGCCCAGGCAATAGAGTGAATCACAAAGTCAATGCGCTGCCCGTCCGCTGTCGCCTGCTGCACCAGGTTTGCCAATGCATCGTCCTGCTCCACATTGCACACGATCAGCGGTGCCTCAAGTTGCTGCGCCAGCGGCGCGACGAACTGCGCTGCTTTTTCATTCACACAGCTAAGCACCAGTTGTGCCCCCAGCGCATGCGCCACTTTTGCGCAACCCCAGGCGATACTGTGCTCATTGGCCAGCCCGATAATCAAACCACGTTTGCCTTGCAGGGATGTCAGAGCAGATTGTTGATGCATAGCTTATCCTTTTTTTTCTGTCAAAAAGCGTGGTACAGCTTTTTTGCAGTGATCATTGAAATTGTTTTTTAAAGCGCAGCATGGTCACACTGCGCACCAGCAAACCAAGCACGACTATGCCTGCAAACATGGGCCATAACACCGTGATACCCGCGCCCTTCATCAGAATGCCGTAACTGGCATTGATGTAGTAATACAGCGGCGACACATACATCCCCCAGCGCATCACAGCGGGCATGGCTTCCGGCGGCGTCCAGGCACCGGATAAAAACATCATCGGTGCCAGGATCAGGATCACCATCATGCCAGCCTGCGCCATATTGCGGGTGACGGTTGCAATGCCTATCCCTATACCTGCCAGCGTACTCACATACACCGTGGTCAGTGCAAAAAACAGCAGCAAACTGCCTGCCACCGGTATAGAAAATACCGGTACCAGTACACCGAACAAACCCAGTGCAGTACCACCCAGTATCACCGCTACCATCGCAATAATCTTAGGCAGCATGATTTGCAGTGGCGACAGCGGCGACACCAATAATTGTTCTATCGTGCCACGTTCTTTTTCCCTGACCATGGCGGCCGCTGGCAACAGCATGGAAAACAGGGTCACGACATTCAGCAATTCAGAAATCCCCATAAACCAGGCGTCATTCTGATTTGGATTGAACCAGACCCGGGTGTGATTGCTAATCACAGGACCGGCCGCGAGGCCAGCGCTGAGGTCAACACCGAGCCGGCTGGCGCTTTGCTCCAGCCCATAACGCGCAATGATCTGGGTCGCATCTACCGCCGCCAGAAAACCCTGTACTGAATTCGAAGCATCTATCTGCATCTGTACCGCACTGCCATCACCACGTGCAAGTGCAGTACCAAAGCCCGGTGGTATATCCAGTACCGCCATCGCCTTGCCATCATCCAGCATGTGCTGGCCCTGTTCAGGATGCGTCATGGCTCCGGCCCAGCGAAATTCCGGCGGCATAAAACGCGCTGCCAGCTCACGCGAAGCCGCACTACGATCACTATCCGACAAGACTAATGCCGCATTATTTAACTGGAATGACACGCCGGATGCTGCGTTATAAATATCGGCAGTAAATGCATACAGCACGAATACCAGCAAGACCGGATCGCGCAACAGTTGCAATAACTCTTTCCAGGTCATGGCCTGCACCCGTCGCCACCAAACCCGGTTCAAAAAAAATAAAGTCACCGTGCTACTCCTTTAATTTGCCGGACGTTTATGGAAGGCCAGAAAACCCGCACTGAACAAGCCAAACGAATACAGGACCAGGATCAGCATATCCGGCCACAGGGCAGCAAAGCCCACGCCTTTCAGGAAACTGCCGATCGCAATCTCGGCGTAGTACATGCCGGGCAAGGCATGCGCAATCACGCTGGCGACTGCCGACAAGGAAGGAATAGGAATGATCATGCCGGAATACAGCACCGCAGGTACCACCGTCACAATCGCTGTCCCTACCATGGCGGCAACCTGGGTATTGACCATCACCGACACCAGCAAACCTATGCCCGTGGTACAGACCACATACAAGATGGTGGCCAGCAGGAAAAACAGCAGATTCCCCTTGAACGGTGCACCAAACAGGAATAAGGCAAAAGCAGTCAGCAGACAGGCGTTCACCACTGAAATCGCGACATAGGGTAGGAGTTTGCCAACCAGGTATTCACCGCGCGACAGCGTGGACGAATAGACGTTGTAAATCGCGCCCGATTCTTTTTCCCTGACCACGCCAAGTGCGGTCAGAAATGGCGGCGACAGCATCAAAATCACCATAATCAGCTTGGGTGCGATAGACCAGATACTTTTGACTTCCTGGTTATACAGATAGCGTATTTCCACCTTAACCGGCTGAAACGCGGCGCGCAGCGTGGCTTGTGGTATCCCGCTGAGTGCGGATAAATGCGCGGATAACTGTTCGATATTGGCCGCTGCATTGATGGCGCTGACATAGCCCTTGGCCGTCAGCGCGCGGAATGGGAAAGTACCATCGATCCAGGTCTGCACATCGGCTGGCTGCCCGGCTTTGAGGCGGGCGCCAAACTGCGGTGGAATAATAATCACGGCACGTATGCTGTTATCCATCACCAGTTTTTCGAGTTCGGATTCACGCTGACTGTAAGCCTGAAATGCAAAGTAACGTGAATCACTGAACTGATGCGCATACTCGCGCGAGCTGACCGACTGATCATAGTCGACGATAGCCAGCGGGATATGTTCCACATCGAGTGACAAGCCGTAACCAAACAACAGCATCAGCAGTGAAGGCACCACAAAGGCGAGCGTGAAGAACAAACGGTCACGCACAATTTCGCGCCACTCTTTATAGGCGACGACACGGATACGACGCAGATTCATGTGCTGCCTTTCTGATGTTGAGTATCCTGATGTTGGGCATCCTGCTGTTCCAGGCTGGTCACGATATGAACAAACACATCTTCCATCGACAGGCGACGTGGCTTGATTGCACTCACATCAAACGCCTGCAGACTGGCGCGCACACCTTGGCTGTCGGCCTCCAGGTCTTTCAGCAGCACATGCAGCTTGGGGCCAAACAGACTGGCACTCGCAAACCCGGCCTGCTGCAATACCTGCAAAGCTTGCGGTGCATCAGCGCAATCGACTTCCACTAACTGTCCGGCTTCCTGTTCCAGCCTGCTTTTTAATTGTTCAGGCGAGGCATCTGCCACCACCCGCCCCGCATACATCAGTGCGATATGATCGCAATGCTCGGCTTCCGACATATAGTGGGTGGTGACCAGTATCGTTACATGCTCTTCACGCGACAGACGGAACAGCACCTCCCAGAATGCGCGCCGTCCCAGCGGATCAACGCCGGAAGTTGGCTCATCTAAAAACAAAACCTGAGGGCGGTGTATCAGCGCGCAACCCAGCGCCAGTCGCTGCCGCAAACCCATAGGCAGGCTGGCGGTCAGCGCATGGCCAAAGGGGCGTAAGCCTGCCATATTGAGTATCCAGTCCATGCGCTCGGCAGTCTGTTGCCGGCTCAGGCCATAGATGCCCGCATACAGCCGTATATTTTCCAGTACGCTCAGATCCAGATACAGGGAAAATGCCTGGGACATATAGCCTATGCGTTCGCGTATCTGCAAACCCGCAGTCCGCATATCGGCACCGGCCACCATGCCCTGGCCACTGCTTTGGGTCAGGATACCGGTCAGCATTTTGATGACCGTGCTTTTACCCGCGCCATTCGCGCCCAGCAAACCAAAAATCTCACCCTGCGGCACTTGAAAACTGACCTGATCGACGGCCTTGAATTCACCGAAATGGCGACTCAGTTCACGCGCCTCGATCGCCAGTTGTTGCGTTGATGGTCGCGCAGCAGAGACGACAGCGGCAGTATCTGCAGCCGTAGCAAGGACAGGCCCAGCTACATTCACATCCGCATTGGTATCCGCAGCGACACGCTGCCTGAGCAAAGCGATAAACACATCTTCCAGCTCTGCATCCTGTACCTCAGTCTGGGCCTGTGCAATCGCCGGTGTCTGCTGCAACGTCTGCAGCACTTGCTGACGCGCTGTGTCGGCATCGGCACTATCCACAAACACGCGGATCTCCTGCCCCAGTGCTTCCAGTTGCGGAAACTGCTGGCTCAGGCGCTGTACCGCCGCCATCTGCTGCTGCGCATCCGCACAGACGGTGCTGACGATGCAACCGGCGGCCAGATCCTTCATGCGTGCGGGCTCACCCGAGGCCAGGATTTTCCCTTCATGCATCAGCGATACGCGGTGAAAGCGGCTGGCTTCATCCATATACGCGGTGGAGACCAGCGCGGTAATGCCTTTTTCCTGCAACAGACGTGACAAAATGCTCCAGAATTCACGGCGCGAAACCGGGTCCACGCCAGTGGTTGGTTCATCCAGAATGACTAATTTGGGTTCGTGGATCAGCGTGCAAACCAGACCCAGTTTTTGCTTCATGCCGCCCGACAGATTTTTCATAGGACGGTCGCGGAAGCGTTCCAGGCGCGTACTTTTCAGCAGTGCCTCTTTACGCTCACGCAAAGCCTCAGCACTCAGCAAACGCAGACCACCGAAATAATCGATGTTTTCTTCGACCGATAAATCGCCATACAGATTCTGGCCCAGCCCTTGTGGCATCAGGCCTATCCTGTCCTTGATCAGCTCGCTGTCAGCCTCAGTATTGATTAACTGAGAAAACACGCGCAGCTCGCCTTCATCATGGGCAAGCACACCAGCGACCGCTTTCAGCAAACTGCTTTTGCCCGCACCATCGGGACCGATCAGGCCATAGATTTCACCGGGCCGCACTTGCAGGCTGATGTGATCCAGCGCCAGATGTGCGCCATAACGTTTGACCAGCTGATTCGCTTCGACCAGCCAGGGCTGAGACGCAGCGGACACCTCAGCAAAGGTAGCGTTGTTGCCATGGGTCGTTGCAGCACCATCCTGATTGAATAACAGCGGCATAGGCTTATTTCCAGCGCGGTTTTTGCCACGCCACATCCTGCTTCCAGCGTATCACCGCGTCAGCTGGTATGCCCGGTGTCAACTGATGTTCGGGATTATTCGTGATGCGCAGTTTGACCGCATACACCAGCTTGGTGCGCTCATCAGTAGTCTGTACTTCTTTCGGTGTGAATTCAGCGCGTGCAGCGATATAACTGACTGTCGCATCGAAGAACTTGTCGCCAGCCGCATCGGTGTAGACACGCACAGGTAAGCCCAGCTTGACTTGTCCGATTTTGGATTCCGGCACATAGACTTTGAGGTAGAGCCGGTCCAGATTCACCATTTCTAATATCGCTCCGCCCGGCATCACGACTTCACCCGGTTCGCGCAAGCGGCTCAGCACCACGCCGCCGTCAGGTGCAGTAACCTGTAAATCTTTGAGTACAGTTCCGGCTTCACTGACGGCTGCAGCAGCCCGTTCACGTTGCGCACCTAAGGCATTCACCTCCTGTTGACGGGCGCGGATTTTCTCGTTACCCAGATTCGCTTGCGCCACACCCTGTGCAGCGCGTTTCACCGCTTCTTCAGCCGCATGGACATCAGTACGTGCAACCTGCCAGGCCAGATCCGCCTGTTCATAGCGATGGCGCTCGATCACGCCGCGCTCAAACAATTCCTTGTGGCGTTGTGCATCACGCTGACTCTGCTGTTCAACGGCGCTGGCTTTACTCAGCATGGCACGTGCCTGACTCAGGCTGGCTTCAGCGAATGCCAGCCCCATCGGTACTTCTTTTTGGGCGACATCCAGACTGGCCTGAGCCGACTTCCATTGCGCCTCGGTGGCATTCAGCGCCTGCCGCGCCTGTTCGGTCTTGGCCTGAAAACTCTCGTCTTCCAGCTGCGCCACCAATGCACCGGCAGCCAGCGTATCGCCCTCTTTCGCCAATACCTTCAGCACCCGGCCAGGATATTTAGCGGCTGCGATGATGCGCTCACCCTCTACCCTGCCACTCGCTACGATTAAACCATCCGGCATCGGCCGGCTGCTGCTGAAGTAATACGCGAGACCGGCTACGATCGCCACGCCAGCCACACCCAGCAAGGCCGGGCCCAGATTTTTTTGTTTGCTTTGCATCGTCGTTCCTTGCAGATTTATTGGTGGTGAGCAGCCAGCAGACCGGCGGCATAGAGCAGTTGCAGGCGTGCCAGTTCATGGTCGTAAATGGCGTTATCGCGGTTGGAATAGGCTTGCAGGCGGCGCGTCTCGGCATCCAGCACATCACTGTTTGGTGCCAGCCCTGAGCGGTAACGTTCACGCGCGAGGCTCAGCACTTCGTCAGCCTGTTCGACCGCAGTGGCCACCAGCCCCAGCCTTTGCCGGGTTTCCTGCTGATTCATCCAGGCCTGTCTGACCTGTAGCTGGATTTTTTCCTGATGGTCCTGCGCCAGTTCAGCCACGGCACGTGACTGCGCAGACAATTGCGAGGATTGCTGGCGTACCTGACCGCCATCGAATAACTCCCACTTCATCACCAGTCCAGCCCACCAGCCCTTGTCCTGTGCCAGATAGCGGTTCTCCAGTTTGTTATAACCCGCACTGACGCCTAACTGCGGCAAGTGACTGGCCTTCACGCTGGCGGCCTGATGTTGTAAAGCCTGCGACTGTTGACGCAGTGCCTGCAATTCAGGACGCTGCTCTTGCGCAGCCAGCAGATAGGCGCTCAAACTCTGATGCAGATCACGCTGCTCATGACCAGGATCAGTGACCAAATCCTGTAATTCGACCTTGTCGTCATAGGCGCGACCCAGCCAGCGGTTGTAGGCGGCACGCGCCAGCGACAAGCCATTCTCTGCCTGTAATTGCCATTGCAAGGCATTAGCCAGCGCGACTTCAGTGGCCAGCACATCATGTCTGGCCACATAACCACGTTCATGCAAAGCCTGCACGTCCGTGCGGTGTTTTTGTACGGCCTGTACATGGCTTTGGCTGACCTGCAGCGCATGCTCAGCGCGTAGCACCTGTACATAGGATTGCGCAATCGCGAGTTTCAGTTCGCTGTAAGTCAGCCGGGTTTGCGCGGCACTGGCCTGCTGTTGTGCCTCCGCAGCTGCCACGCCTTGCGCGATACGGCCACTGGTGAACAAGGGGGCACTGACTGTCACGCCACCGAAATAACTGGCATCCTGCGCAAAGGGCAGCGACGCGCCTTTCAGCATAGGCAGTGCCGGAATACTGATCTTGGCTGCCGGTTCGCTTTCTGTGCGCAAATAACCGGTTTCCAGCGCCAGCTTGGGAAAGTAAGTCGCTTTGGCGGCAGCCAGTTGCGCTTCCGCTGCCTCCTGTCTGGCGGCAGAAGATGCGAGTAAATGGTCGCGCTTTAAGCCCTGTTCCCAGGCTTGTTGCAGGCTTTCAGCTGCGATCGTCAGTGGACTCAGCAACAAGCCATTGATGCAGATCAAACCAGTTACAATTAAGTGAGTAGCACCGCGATGACGCCACATTTCAGCGCAATGACACGGCACAGATCTTTTATGCGGCAGCGCAAAATATTGTCGGATTCTGTCAGCCTGCAGAGTGAAAACGGAATTTTTCATGGGACTATCCAGGAATGTTTTTTACAGTGTATTGCTGCAAATGCACTATCCAATTGATTCGAATCAATCGGGATCACTGCAGGCTTCGCCACAATGAAACCACAGCAAGAAACCGGAGCCACTATGAATCAGTCCACCATAAACCAATCCACTTCAAGCGCGCCACCCACACCAGCTCAGCCTGACAGCATCTGTTATCTGACCCGGGAGGCATCGGTGCATCCGCTAGACCTGGCTTTGCAAAATCAACTTGCACAATGGACTGGTGGCATTTCTCCGGCCAGCGTGATCCTGGCCTGGCTGGACTGGGGCTTACATCTGTCCTTTGCACCTGGCAAGCAAATGGAGTTACAACGCTCGTGGCAGCAGCAGATGGCGGAATGGCCTTTATTCCTGGGTCAGGCGCTACAGAACGGCCTGCCTCAGTCCGAGACAGGCGACGATAAACGCTACACGCATCCGGGCTGGTCGACCTGGCCATATAACGCGTTCGCAAAGAGTTTCTTGCAGACTCAGTCATGGTGGGACAGCGCGACCACCGGTGTACGCGGCGTACAAAGCCATCATGAAAACGTCGTCAGCTTTATGGCGCGCCAGTGGCTGGATATCCTCTCACCGGTGAATTACCCTGCTCTCAATCCTGAAGTGCTGGAAGTGGCACGCAACACCCAGGGCGGCAGTCTGCAGCATGGCATGCAACACTGGATGCATGATGTGACGGAAGCCGTGCAGCAAAAGCTGCACGCAGATGCCAAAGTCAAGGATTTGCCTTACCAGCCAGGGCGGGATGTGGCACTCACGCAAGGTAGTGTGGTCTTCCGCAATCATCTGATAGAACTGATCCATTACCAGCCACTGAGCCCAAATACCTATGCCGAACCGGTGCTGATCGTGCCCTCCTGGATCATGAAGTATTACATTCTTGATCTGTCGCCGCACAACTCCATGGTGCGCTATCTGTTGGAACAGGGGCATCAGGTATTCGTGATTTCCTGGAAAAATCCGGATGCGGCTGACCGTGATCTGGGCATGAATGATTATCTGGAATCTGGCTTGTTTGCAGCCTTACAGCAAGTCAGCGAAATCACCCAGCATGCAGCGATCCATGCCACTGGTTACTGTCTGGGCGGCACCTTGCTCGCCATTGGTGCGGCCGCGCTGGCAAAGCAGCAAACGGACGACAACGCATCTGCCATCCCCAGACTCGCCAGCGTCAGTCTGCTGGCAGCTCAAACTGACTTTAGCGAGCCCGGCGAACTGGGTCTGTTCATCGATGAAAGTCAGCTCGCCATGCTGGATGCGTTAATGTGGAAACAGGGTTATCTGGATGGACAACAGATGGGCGCCTCGTTCCAGCTATTGAATTCACGCGACCTGATCTGGTCACGCATCATGCGTCATTACATGCTGGGCGAAGAAGAATCAGCAAACGATCTGATGTCCTGGAATGCCGATACCACCCGCATGCCCTACCGTATGCACAGCGAGTATCTGCAGCATCTGTTCCTGCACAATGATCTGGCGCAAGGTCGCTATCAATATCAGGGGCAGGCGCTGCATCTGCAGGACATACAAGTGCCACTGTATGTGGTAGGTACGCGCAAAGATCATGTCTCCCCCTGGAAATCTGTGTTTAAAATTCATCAGCTGACCGACACACCAGTAGATTTCATCCTCGCTTCCGGTGGGCATAATGCGGGTATCGTCTCGGAACCCGGACATTCCCATCGCAGCTATCAGCTAGGCACAAGCAGCGTTCCGGGGGAGATAAAACCTGATGCAGAAAGCTGGTTAAACACTGCAGTAACGGTGCAGGGTTCATGGTGGGAGCACTGGCATCTGTGGCTGGCGAAAAATAGCAGCTCAGCAAAGATTGTCGCCCGCCAGCCTGACACGGTCGCCAGCCTGGGTGCCGCGCCTGGCAGCTATGTGATGATGCGTTGACTGCATAATGAGTAAAAAAAGGAGTCACTCAAATGGGGACTCCTTTTTTATTCGAGACACTTGACGAGACGTATAGTCGTCTTCAGGTACGGCTACCACGAATTTTACTCACAACACTGACCCCGGCTAACACTAAGGCACCGGCAATCACACCCAGCACCGTATCAAAACTCATCGGTGTGATCGCCACCAACAGTGGGCCACCAGGCAATCCTTGCGCCAGATGGGTCAGTTCTTCGCTCCAGTGATGCGCAAACGGCAGGCCGTGGGTCAGGATGCCACCGCCGACCATGAACATGGCAACCGTCCCAATCACCGTCAGCGATTTCATTAGCAAAGGAGCGAAGGCCAGCAAGCCGCCACCGATCAGTTTTTGTACACTGCCCAACCCACCGGTAGCAGCATGGCGTTGCAGGTACAAGCCCATGTCGTCGAGCTTCACAATCGCCGCCACCAGTCCATATACACCGACCGTCATCACGACTGCGATCAGCGACAGCACTGTCAGTTGCGACATGAAGGGCGCGGTGGCGACCGTGCCCAGCGTGATGATCATGATCTCCGCACTGAGCACAAAATCGGTACGAATTGCACCTTTAATTTTTTCTTTTTCTAATGCCAGGATATCCAGATCCTCCCTAGCCACAGCCGCCAGCAACTCATCCTGTTCCTGCTGCTCTTCGGCATCGCTATGTAAAAATGAATGTGCAATTTTTTCAAAGCCTTCGTAGCACAGATAAGCGCCGCCTATCATCAGCAAAGGCATCACCGCCCATGGTGCGAGTGCATTGAATAACAAAGCCAGCGGCAACAGGATCAACTTATTCCGTATCGAGCCCACAGCAACGGCCCAGACCACCGGCAATTCACGCGCAGCACGCACTCCAGACACCTGCTCAGCATTCAGCGCCAGGTCATCACCGAGTACACCCGAAGTTTTTTTTGCGGCGATTTTCGTCATGGCAGCGACATCGTCCAGTACGGTCGCAATATCATCAAACAAAGTCAATAAGCTGGCACCAGCCATAAATCACTTTCTGTCATCAATTAAATAATAAATATCAGGCACACTGGAATCACCAGCGATACGCTGATCGCAGCTGGTAGCTATGTGAGGCCTGAAGTCATTGCGGGGACGCGACGGGCAGTATGCGGGTTTCTGTATCAGCCAGCAAATAATTATCCTTCATGTGCGTTTCGAAAACGCGGACTGCGTTACGGCCGCCTGCTTTGGCATGGTACATAGCAATGTCTGCAGCACGCGATAAACTGCGCTCATCTTCGCCATGATAAGGATACAGGGCGACACCAATGCTGGCTGTGATCTCATGCTGTACCCCGGCAAAATCAAACGGAAGGCTAAGGGCATGGCAAATTTTGGTCGCCAGTTGCTCAGCAATGGCAACCGATCCCACATCCATCATCAGGCCGACAAATTCGTCACCGCCTATACGGCCTATCGTGTCGGATTCGCGTAACAACTCAGACATACGACGGGCAGCCTCCTGCAAAATTGCATCACCAACTGCATGGCCGTAATTATCATTGATGGGCTTAAAGCGATCCAGATCGATGAACATCAGTGCCAGCTGACTTTGCTGACGGCGCGCAAGCACCAGACCGTACTGCACACGTTCAAAAAATAACACCCGGTTAGGTAAATTGGTCAGGCTGTCGTGATGCGCCATATGCGCGAGTTTTTCATCAACCCGTTTACGCTCCGTGATATCACGTTTTACCGCGACAAAATGCGTGGTCTCGCCTTGTTGATTACGTACTGGCGCGATCAGTGCTTCTTCCCAATAAATCTGACCTGACTTGCGGCGATTAATTAACTCGCCTGACCATAATTTACCCTGATTCAGATTGGCCCACATAGAAGCATAGGTATGCGGGCTGGTCATGCCAGACTGCAGCAGCTTCGGCGTTTTACCAAAGACCTCATCTGCACTATAGCCGGTCTCCTTGGAAAACTGCGGATTCACATACTCAATACGGGTATCCGGCCCGGTAATCAAGACCGATGCCGGACTGTTTTCAACCGCCATAGAAAGCAGTTTTAAGCGCAGCGACTGATCTTTGAATTCCTGCATACTCTTAGCCAGCCGACGGTTAACGCGGTAGATGTATAGGGCAAGCGTCGCTATCGCAACCGCGATGAGTAAAGTCAGGGATATCCAAACGTATACCAGTTGATTGTTGCGCTCTTGCGGCACCTGGTACAAAAAGCCGTCACTGGTGTAGCCCTCGGGCAGCATGCCTATGCTGGCATAGGTTTCCGCAATATGACGCCAGCGTCCCGGATGCATGTAGCCAATCGCGACTAAGTCTGTCCGCAACAAAGCCTGCATTTGCTGAGCCTCAAACTGGAGTGCAGCCTGTGCCTGAGGGCTAGCAAAACGTTGCGGATAATTACGTAAAATGAGGGCAATGATTTCTGCAGGATGCGCCATCGCGTATTCCCAGCCACGCAGACTGGCTTCCCGAAACGCTTGCACACGCTCAGGATGTTGTTTGATTTCCTGTTCTGTGGTGAACAGATTGTCACCATAAAAATCGATACCCACCGAACGCGGCGTATAGATCTGATAGTCAACATGGGACTGATTCAGATAAAAAGGCTCATTGGTGACATAAGCAGACATCACGTCGACTTTGCCCTCGATAAAATCCTGAGTGGAAAAACTATGCCCGACTGTTTTCATGCTGGCATCGGCCATGCCTATGCTGCGCAGATAGGCAATCAGCTCATCTGACTGTGGCTCCAGCATCAAACGCTTACCACTTAAGTCATGGACGGTTTGTAAATCTGATTTTTTTCTTGCGACCAGGATTTGAGGTGAGTGCTGGAAAATCACCGCCAGCGCTACGACGGGTTTGCCCGCCTTTCTTTCCAATAGCAGGCTGCTGGTACCGACCCCAAACTGGGCACGTCCGCTGACGACTTCGTCAATCACGCTAAAGCCACTAGCCTGCGGATTCACTTCCCGCACGTCGACTTCAAGACCTGCCTGTTGATAATACCCCTGCTGTTGCGCAGCGTAATAGCCTGCAAACTGAAATGCATGCGTCCATTTCAATTGCAAAGCTACTTTTTCCAATGCATGCGCATCTCTGCTTAGCATTGGGGACAGTTGACTGGCTATGCACAAAAAACACAGCAGCACACGAAATTTCAAGCTCATAGCACGTCACCCCAAGCCTGTATAGCTATAGAAAAAAGGTGGAGCAAGTTTCAGAGAGATTAAAAAGGTAATTGAAATTTTATAATGATTATGTCATGCATTGTACAGCAATGTGATCGAAAAAATTCTGAGTTTCATCGTGTTCAGCGATGCAAACGCTTACGTATCCGGCTCAACGCTTCTGGTGTCACTCCCAGATAATGGGCCAGATCACGTAATTGTACGCGTGCAGCAATCTCAGGATAATGTTGCAAAAATGACAGATAGCGTGCATCCGGCGTCATGGTCAGCAATTCGCGCTCGCGTTGTTCTTTTCTGACGATGTGGGACTCCAGCAAACCGCGTATCGCTTTTTGCCATTCAGGATGCATCTCCGCCAGGTTTTTTAGCAGCGCATAATCAACTTGCTCGATCTGACTGTCCTCAATCGCTGTCACGAAAAAATCTGTTTTCAAGCCGCTGATAAGCACATTCGGGCAGGCAAAAAAGCCCGCCTCACCGATAAAGGACTTAATCCACTCCTGCCCGCTTTCAGACAGATAAGTCAGTTTAAAAATGCCTTTTCTGACCACATACACATAGGGCTGCCATTCACCGGCAGCAAATACTTGCTGGCCTTTCTGGATTTTTCTAAGGCTGACCGCCTGTTGCAACTGTGCGCCAGCCGGTAAGGCGCAACCTGCCGCCTGTTCCATCAGCCACAATAGCTGACCTTTCTCCTGCAAGGCTTCAGTCATGCGGTCTCCCTTGCCTGCAGTATCTGCTGCAAAGGCTGCCAGAGCTGATCTGGCAACAGCTTTTGCATGCAATCCTGATGACCGAGCGGACAAACGCGCTGACGGCAAGGTGCGCAATCCAGACGCAGAGAGAAAGAATGCGCCACGCTGGAAAATGGCGGCGCGTGATCGGGATCGGTTGGGCCGTAGATCGCGAGTACCGGCCGGTTAAACGCAGAAGCGATATGCAGCAAGCCGGAATCATTACTCACCACCGCCGTTGCCGCCGCGATCAGCGCGACTGCCTGATACAGGCTGGTTTTACCCGCCAGTTGTGTCACCTGCGGTGCCAGCGCTGCGATGCTATCGCAGACTTCAACATCTTTGCCGGAACCCAGCAATACGACCTGAACCTCCTTGTCGCTTTGCTGTATCTGCTGCGCCAGCGTCGCGAAATGTTGTTCCGGCCAGCGCTTGGCCGGGCCAAATTCGGCACCGGGTGCCATCACGACCAATGGCTTACCGGCGTCCAGCTTAAGCTCAGCCAGTACTGCAGCGATACTCGCGGCATCCAGCGTCAGCTGAGGTTGAGGCGGCTGTGCTGGCAATTCCCGAGAGGGTGAAAAAGCCAGAGCAGCATAAAACGGCACCATGGGACGCGGCGCCGATTTATCGTCATAGTGCATGCGGTTGATCAGGCCATAACGGCTTTCACCACGATAACCGACGCGCAGCGGAATACCCGCCATCCAGGGAATCAGCGCAAATTTAATCGTATTTGGTAAAACATAGGCGGCGCTATAGCTACGCGCGCGCAACTGCTGCGCAAAACGCCAGCGCTCTTTCAGCTGTAGAGCCCCATGCTGGAACGGGGTCTGTATGATCTCATTAATTTCCGCCATGGCGCGCAACACCGGAGCGACCCAGGCTGGTGCCAGCACATCGATGATGGCGTCCGGCTGCTGCTGCCTGAGTAGCTGCAATAAGGGCTGCGCCATCACGGCATCGCCTATCCAGTTCGGTGCGATCACCAGCAGGCGCGGGGCAAGGCTATGTTTCTGTTTCATGCGGCTGCATACCGGATGCGCATCGCCAAAGACTGCATATAGGCGATGGGCATCCTGATCTCCTGTTGAGTAATCTTGTCAGGCTGCAAATTGTAAGCGATGCAGATTCGCATATACAGCTTCTTTTTTCAGTAACTCTGCGTGAGTACCTACTTCAACAATCTGCCCTTCCACCATCACCGCGATGCGGCTTGCACGTTCTATCGTCGACAGACGGTGAGCAATCACTAAGGTAGTACGACCCTGCATCAGCTCATCCAGCGCAGCCTGTACGGCGCGCTCAGATTCGTTGTCCAACGCAGACGTGGCTTCATCCAAAATCAGGATAGGCGCGTCTTTGTAAATCGCGCGCGCGATCGCCAGACGCTGACGCTGCCCACCGGACAAGCGCATGCCGTTATCGCCGATGCGGGTCTGCAAACCTTCAGGCAATTCCGCCACCACTTCAGTCAAATGCGCAGCCCTGACAGCATTGTCGATTCTGGCCTGATCCGGTGCTGTATCGCCGTACGCAATATTGGCAGCGATGCTGTCATCAAACAGCACCACATTCTGACTGACCATGGCAATCTGGCTACGCAGACTATCGAGCGCGATATCCGATAAGGCGACGCCATCGAGCAGTATGCGGCCCTGGGTCGGCGCATAAAACCGCGGCACCAGATTGACCAGCGAGGTTTTACCACCGCCTGACATGCCGACCAGGGCAATGGTTTCGCCCGCCTGCACCTCCAGATCAATATGCTTTAAGGCTTCCTGCTCTTGCCCTGCATAGCTGAAACCAACTTGCTCGAAACGCAGCGCGCCCTGCGCACGCTGTGGTAAGCGCTGTCCTGCCAAGTCTTCACCCGCAGTATCGACCATGCCAAATACCGATTCCGCAGCCGCCATGCCACGCTGCATAGGACCATTCAAATCAGCCAGCTTCTTTAAAGGCGTCAACAACATCAGCATCGCGGTAATGAATTCCACAAAATCACCCACCGTCGTCACATCTGCCCGACTTTGTATCAGGGCCAGTACGATCACGATAGAAATCGCGACCGATGCCAGCAACTGCGTCAGTGGTGTAGTAAATGCGACCGCCACCGTAGTTTTCAGCGCATAGTTACCGAGCTTGTTGTTTTTCTCTTCAAAGCGCTGCTGTTCATAGGCTTGTCCGCCGAAGATGCGTATCACCTGATGGGCGCGGGTACTTTCTTCTATCACCTGCGTCAGTTCGCCATTCAGATCCAGCTGCTGCTGGTTCAGACGGCGTAAGCGTTTACTGACTGAACGCACCAGCACAGAAATACCGGGTATCAGGATCAGCGTGACCAGGGTCAGCTTCCAGTTCAGCCAAATCAGATAAGACATCAGCGCCAGCACCGTGAGCGAGTCACGGAACAGCGTAGTGATCGAGACCTTGATCATCTCCACGATTTGCTGCGCTTCGAACATGATGGTATTGATGATGCGGCCGCTGGATTCTTTGTGATAAAACCCGACCGGCACCAGCATCAGCTTACGAAATACCTGAGCGCGCAAATCATTGAGCAGATTGATCGCAATGCGACTCATCAGATAACTGGTGATAAAAGTACAGATACCACGAAACAAAAAAATCCCGATTAAACCGACCGGCACATACCAGATCTGGAATTCCTTTGCCGGTACGTCTGCACGCGTATGAAAGCCATTATCCAGCAAATAACCTAACCCGCGTGGCAGCGCAACCTCAGTCAGTGCCGTGCCTATCATCGTCAGCACGGTCAGGAACAAATAGGCCTTGTACTGCCACAGCGCTTGCCACAGGCGGTTGGTGATCGATTGATTGAGTGTTGCCATAATGTGTAAATCCTGAGAAGGCTGTTATCCAGCACGATCCGGACGGCAAGAGAAGCACAAACATCTGCTTCACCCATACGTCACAGGATAGCGTGCACCGCAGCCCTCCTGAAAAAATAAAAGACGGGGCGCTGCCCCGTCACCTGAATCCCGTTTTAAACTACGCTGCGCTCTGACCGCCTGAGTTGATACTGGCGCTCAGCCTCAAACCCTGCGCCTGGCACCGGCCAACAACACTGCCAGCAAGATCAGGAAAGCCATCGCAAACACACCATCGCGCAGGATCGCATTAAACGCTGCACCACAAACCATACTTAAGCTCAGCATCGCCAGTGGCATCGCAAGCCTACGCTGATCCTCAGCGGAACTGCGGCTGAACTGCCAAGCTAAGCGCGCTTGCTGCGCATAAATCAGCAACAAGGCCAACAGGCCCAGCACGCCGGTTTCTGTCAGATACAATAAATAGTCGCTATGCGGCGTCGTCATCGTCGCGCTGGACAAGCCCTGCGCACGTTCACGATACAAGGGCATCCAACTGCCGATGCCGTGGCCGCTCCACGGTGCTTCCGCAATCAAACCTGAGGTCACCCGATACAGCTCAGTACGCATCCCGTCGTCGTCACCAGTACGTCTGCCTTCCGAAAAATCCCTTACCTGCTGCAAAGTACAGACGCCACGCAAACGCACTTTTTCCCAAGGAGCAGCCTGCACCGCATTCACGACACAGCTGGGTGGACGTGGCTGGCTGAGCGCATATTGCCACAGACCAATAGCCGCCAGCAATGGTAAAGCCGCGATCGCCAAGCTACGCCAATTCCAGCGCAGCCTGCTCAGCATCATCAATAACAGCATCATCACCCAGATCACCAGCGCGGTGCGGGTTTTGGACAGCAAGAGCATCACTGCCGTGATAAACAAAAACTGCAGCCACTGTGCTGCGCTATTTTTTTCTCTGGCCACCAGTCCACATAACAGCCAGCCACTGGCAACCGCCAGCAACATGCCAAGCAGGATAGATTTATTGCCGAGGTAGACGACATAGCTGCGGAACAGCGTTACATCCGGCAGCAGATGCAGACTGGAGAGTACAAACAAAAAAGCCGCCAGCGTGGCGCCACCAAAAAACACGCTCAATGCCCTGTTCTGCCAGGCACCGGCTTGCAAAGTCAGGAAGGGCAACAGAAACAGGTAGGTCTGGTAATGGCCAAATGCAGGCCAGAATTCCTGTTGGGCCCCGTCTGGTTTCCCATGCAGCGCAGCCACCAAGGCCGTCACCACCGACAGGCCCAGGATAGGGATCAGCATGGGATGTTGGCGCAGCCGCTGCCATTTCTGTTGCCAATTTCCCGCTATCAGCAGGCTGACATAAAACAACACCACACCAGTGTACATCCAGGCCACAGGGAAAAACAGCGTCAGCGGTAACCATACCGCAACTTGCTCAGGCCAATCGCTGCGCGCTGTCATTGGCGTAGTGGTACTGGCAGCGCTATGGATAGTGTCATGCATAATCAATATTCACGTTTTTCGCCGACAGCCACTCTGCCAGATTCGCGCGCAGCGTGTCATCCGGATTCACGCGCCACTGGTCAGACAGATACAACTCTGCGCTGGCTTGCGCATTTTGGTAATTCACCACGACAGGACAACCATCGGGATTCAGATGCGGCTTAAGCAGTTCCTGTAATTTTTTAGTATCCGTGCTGGCATCCAGATTCAAGCGTAAGCCTTGCGAGAACTGCACACGTGCACGGCCTATGTCCATCAGCTTTTCTGCCGAGATACGCATACCACCAGAAAAACGGTCTTCCGATACCTTGCCCAATACCGCTAAAAACTCATCTTCTTTCAGCAGCGACTTAAATTCTTCCATCAGTTCGCTGTAAACCGTGACTTCCACCACCGCGGTGCTGTCATCCAGCGTCACCACCATCAGCTTGCCGCGCTGGGTCATCTGGGTACGTACGCCGGTGATGATGCCGCAGATCATACGCAAATCGCGCGAAGGTTCAACTTTGGCGAGTGTGGTCTTGATGAACTGACGCACTTCCGGCGCATAGGAATCAAACAAATGCCCCGACAAATAAAAGCCCAGCGCCAGCTTCTCTTCAGTCAGCCGTTTTTTATCGGTCCAATGTGGCACACTGATGTATTCCGGTGGCGGGATCAGATCATCGTCATCACCAAACAGACTGACCTGATTGGCGGCTGCATCGGCCTGCTCTGCCGCCTCTATCGCTAGGGACACCGTAGCCAGCAACACCGCGCGGTCTTTGCCCAGACTATCCATCGCACCCGCACGTATCAGCGACTCTATGGTACGGCGGTTGACCTGGCGCTTATCGACGCGTTTGCAGAAATCGAATAAATCCTTGAATGGTCCGTCGGCCTCACGTGCAGCAACGATGTTTTCAATTGCGTTTTGGCCAGACCCCTTGACTGCGCCCAGACCATAGCGGATCTGAGTCGCTTTTTTGCCTGGCTCGCCAACCGGCATAAAGCGGTAGTCAGACTGATTGATATCCGGCGGCAGCATCTTGAGCTTGCAGATATCCATCGCGTCTTCAACCAGGATTTTGACCTTATCGGTATCATCCATCGCGAGCGACATATTGGCTGCCATGAACGCGGCCGGGTGATGAGCTTTCAGATAAGCGGTGTGGTAAGACAGCAGCGCGTAAGCTGCCGCATGGGATTTGTTGAAGCCGTAACCCGCGAATTTTTCCATCAAATCGAAAATCTCGTCGGCTTTTTGCTCAGACAAACCGCCCTTGGCCGCACCTTCACGGAAAATCTTACGGTGCTCCGCCATTTCCTCGGCTTTTTTCTTACCCATAGCACGACGCAGTAAGTCAGCGCCACCCAGCGAGTAGCCACCAACCACCTGCGCCATCTGCATGACCTGCTCCTGATACACCATGATGCCGTAGGTTTCAGACAAAATGCCCTCAGTACGCGGATCAGGATAATCGAATTTTTCACCGTGCTTACGTTTGCAGAAGTCAGGAATCAGATCCATAGGACCCGGACGATACAAAGCCACCAGCGCGATAATGTCTTCAAAGCGATCTGGGCGCGCATCTTTCAGCATGCCCTGCATGCCGCGGCTTTCCAGCTGGAATACAGCTACAGTTTTGGCCTTGGTCAGTAAGTCATAGGATGCGCGGTCATCCAGCGGCAGCTTAGCCAGATCAAAGTCTTGCAGCGCCGGGTCCAGCATTTTGATGTAACGCACCGCGCGATCCAGTATCGTCAGTGTAGTCAGACCCAAAAAGTCGAACTTGACCAGACCGACCGCTTCCACGTCGTCTTTATCATATTGCGAGACCACACCGGAATCGCCACCCTGGGTATATAGCGGGCAAAAATCCGTCAGCTTACCGGGCGCAATCAACACACCACCCGCATGCATACCGATGTTACGGGTGATGCCTTCTACCTGCTGCGCCAGATCGAGCAAGGTTTTCACCTCTTCCTCGTTTTCCTGACGCTCAGCCAGCAAAGGCTCTTCGACGATCGCCTCAGCAATCGTGACCTGTTTGCCCGGTTTAAACGGAATCAGCTTAGACACGCCATCGCAGAACATGTAGCCAAAATCCAGCACCCGCCCCACGTCACGGATTGCGCCTTTGGCCGCCATGGTACCGAAGGTCGCAATCTGCGACACGGCGTCCTTGCCGTAGCGGTCTTTCACATACTGAATCACGCGGTCTCGGCCTTCTTGACAAAAATCGATATCGAAGTCGGGCATGGAAACGCGTTCAGGATTCAGGAAACGTTCGAACAGCAAATTGTATTGCAGCGGATCGAGGTCGGTAATCAACAGCGAATACGCGACCAGCGAGCCCGCACCGGAACCACGGCCTGGCCCCACCGGTACGCCATTATTTTTGGCCCATTGAATAAAGTCCGCCACGATCAGGAAGTAACCGGGGAAGCCCATCTTGATGATGGTATCGGTTTCAAACTTGAGACGCGCTTCATAGCGTGGCCGCTCTTTTTCGCGTTTTTCTTCATTCGGGAACAAATGCTGCAGACGGAATTCCAGCCCGCGCTGCGCTTCAAACATCAGAAAATCATTCAGGCTCATTCCGTCCGGCGTTGGGAAATCCGGCAGCTTAGGCTTACCCAGTTCCAGCGTCAGATTACAGCGCTTGGCGATCTCTACCGAATTTTTCAATGCTACCGGCAAATCCGCAAACAAGGTCTGCATCTCTTGCTGGGTTTTAAAACATTGCTGTTCATTGAAGCGGCGCACCCGGCGGCCATTGGCGAGCATATCGCCTTCCGCGATACAGACCCGCGCCTCATGCGCAGTGAAATCGTCTTTACTCAGGAATTGCACCGGATGGGTGGCCACCACCGGCAGGCGCAAACGGCCCGCCAGTGCCACCGCAGCACGCACATGGTTGTCCATATTCGGCTGACCAGCCCGTTGTATCTCGATATAAAAGTGGCGCGGGAAGATGCTTTCCCATTGAAGCGCTAATTGCTCGGCCAGCGCGATATTGCCATTATCAATCGCGGTACCGACATCACCAAAATGCGCGCCGGATAAAGCGATCAGATTGCCGCCGGCACCGCTGTCCTGTAATTGCTTCAGCCATTCAATACGCAGCTCAGCGCGGCCACGATGCTGATTGGTCAGCCAGGCCATCGCCAGCAATTCACACAACTGCAAATAGCCCTGGCGGTTTTTCACCAACAGCAGCATGCGGGTAGGCTTATCGCGGTCATTGTCATTGCTGATCCAGACATCGCAGCCGGCGATAGGCTTCATGCCCTTGCCACGCGCGGCTTTATAAAACTTCACCATCCCAAACAAATTGGCCAGATCGGTCACCGCCAGCGCAGGCTGCTTGTCCTTGACTGCGGCCTTGATCACATCGTCGATGCGCACCAAACCATCCACGATAGAATATTCTGAGTGGACACGTAAGTGCACAAATTGGGGATCGCGCGGGCCGCTGGCCTCAGGCGTCACGGTCTGGTCGGGAGAAATTATCAATTCTGTAGTCATCCCGCTATTCTACCGCGCCAAGCCGCAGTTACAGTAGTCCGGCGCAGATTTCGGCCAGCTTTCCTGAACATCGCCCGGCAATCGCAGTCGCAATCTGAGGAAGGCTGATTTTGCACCTGTCTTGTGCGGCGGCCCTGATGAGCAAAAACTTGGCTTTTCAATAAAATGATGAGCGCTCCGTGCTGTGACTAGCCTGCCAGACGCGGCTTTACTGCGCATTTCCCCGCCAGAAGCGCAAACAAACGCGCTTTCTGTGCTGCGCTACGGTAAAATACTTGACATCCCACTATGGATGCTTACGCCTCGCAGCGCTGGTCAGATGAGCAAAGCGCGGTCTGGGTGTGCCTCCATGTACATACGGGCGCGGCAAAACAGCTTGCTGTCACCCCCTTAAAAAAACACCGTATTAAATTTTTTTAATATTTAATACATAAATAATCACGTATCGTCCTGAATGGCCAGACTATGAGCAACGACAACAAAAATAAAACAGCGGCAGCCGAAGCCGCACCGGTATCTAACTTTTTACGCGCCATCATCGATAACGACCAGGCCGCAGGTACTTACCAACGCGATGGCATGCCTAGCGTGATCACCCGCTTCCCGCCTGAACCTAACGGCTACCTGCATATCGGCCACGCTAAATCGATCTGCCTGAACTTTGGTCTGGCACGCGACTATGATGGCCGCTGCCATCTGCGTTTTGATGACACCAATCCAGAAAAAGAAGATCAGGAATACGTCGATTCCATCATGGACAGCGTGAAATGGCTGGGCTTCGACTGGCAACAGCCTGCAGAAAACGGCGGCGGCAATCACCTGTATTTCGCGAGCGATTATTTCGACAAATTCTATGCCATCGCTGAACACCTGATTACATCCGGTCACGCCTATGTAGACAGCCAGTCGGCAGAAGACATGGCAGCCAATCGCGGTGACTTTTCCAAGCCAGGTGTGAACTCGCCTTTCCGTGAGCGCAGCGCCGCTGAATCGCTGGATCTGTTCCGTCGTATGAAAGCCGGTGAATTCAAAGACGGCGAGCACATCCTGCGTGCCAAAATCGACATGGCTTCGCCGAACATGAATATGCGCGATCCGGCCATCTACCGTATCCGCCATGCGCATCACCACCGCACCGGTGACGCCTGGTGCATCTACCCGATGTACGATTACGCACATCCGCTGGAAGACGCGATAGAAAATATCTCGCACTCTATCTGCACCCTGGAATTCCAGGATCACCGTCCTTTCTACGACTGGATTATCGAACGCGCCGCAGAAGGCGGTTTTGTACAACGTCCGGTACCGCGCCAGTATGAATTCGCGCGTCTGAACCTAACCTATGTCGTGACCAGTAAGCGTAAATTGCGCAAGCTGGTTGAAGACGGCATCGTCAGTGGCTGGGATGATCCGCGCATGCCGACTGTAGTCGGTATCCGTCGCCGTGGTTATACGCCAGAATCGATCCAGGCCTTCTGCGAACGCATAGGCGTGACCCGCTCCGACGGCTGGATCGATTACAGCACGCTGGAAGGCTGCCTGCGCGAAGATCTCGACCCGAAAGCGGCACGCGCCACCGCCGTACTGCGCCCGCTGAAACTGATCATCGATAACTTCCCTGAAGCAGAAAACATCGCCTGCAGCGCGCCTGTGCATCCGCATCATCCTGAACGCGGCAACCGCGAATTCACCATTGGTAAAGAACTGTGGATAGAACAGGAAGACTTCATGGAAGAGCCAGTCAAAGGCTATTTCCGTCTGTTCCCTGGCAATAAAGTCCGTTTGCGTTATGGCTATGTGGTCGAATGCACAGGCTGCGATAAAGATGAAAACGGCAAGGTGATCGCGGTACATTGTAACTACTTCGCTGACAGTAAATCCGGCACCGAAGGCAGCGCCAATTACAAAGTCAAAGGTAACATCCACTGGGTCAATGCCGCCGACGCAATGGAAGTGGAAGTACGCCTCTACGACCGCCTGTTCACCGATGCCAACCCGGACGCTGGTGGCAAAGACTTCATGACCCTGCTCAACCCGGCATCCTTAGAAACCCTGCGCGCCTACGTCGAACCCGGCTTACACAACATCGCCCCCGACACCCGCCTGCAATTCGAACGCCACGGCTATTTCGTGACCGACCGCGTTGACAGTACAGTCGGCAAACCGGTGTTTAACCGGATTACCACTTTGAAGGATTCGTTTGGGAAGTAATCAAGCTATTTATAAAAACGCATAAATTAACGAGTAATCTTTTTAAAGATTACTCGGATGTCGTTTTTTTATACCATTTAGATAAGTTCTAGCATCAGTGCATTGAGCGGGATACTCTCGTCCACGAGCCGCACCACATCGACCTGCAATTGCTCCGAGATTAGTTTTTTACTCAACAGGAAATCTTGGGGGCGGTTCACGCAATCGGCCGCGATCAAACGGCCACTCCGTAAATAGAAACAAGTGAAACTACGTCCTATGCGGTGATCGCCACGAATGACTACGGTGTCATGACCAACATTCAGGCCGGCAATCTGCAATTTGACATTAAACTGATTCGACCAGAACCATGGCAACGCGTCGATGTTATCGAACTTGCCGCAGAGGGCGGCTGCACACACTTTGGCTAGCTCTCCTGCGTTGGGTACAGACTCGAGGCGAAGCCGACACCCGTATCGTGTACTGAAGTAGTTAGCGCAGTCACCTGCGGCGACAATGTTTGGATCGTTGGTAAAGCCGTGTCCGTCGATTAGTATCCCGTTGCCTACAGACAGTCCGGCAGCCTCTGCCAATTCTGTGTTGGGAAGTACACCGATACCAACGATGATCAGATCCGCGGCGATTAGCTCCCCATCGGCGCAGCGTACTCCTTGCGCGCGCCCGTCCCCCTCAATTGCGGAAAGCACACAGCCAGTGCGTAACTGCACGCCGTTTTCGATGTGCAAGCGAGCGTAAAATTCGGAAACCTGTGGCGCAGTGACTCGTTGTAGAACGCGTGTTGCAGTTTCCAGTACAGTGACGGCAAGTCCTAAATTCGTTAGCGAGGCCGCCGTTTCAAGACCAGTATAACCACCGCCAATGACGACGACTTTGCGTTTGCCGTCCAGCTCCGCTCTTATTGCCTCAATATCGCTGAGTGTACGCAAGTAGTGTACTCCAGCAAGCCCAGCGCCGGGTATGGAGAGCTTCCTGGCGCGTGCGCCAAGACACAGAGCCAACTTGTCATAGCTGACTTTGCTGCCATCGCACAAGGTAAGCTGGTGAGCTTGTCGGTCAATAGAGCTAACTTGACCGAAACGGCGAGTAATGCACTGTTTCTCGTAAAAGCTCGGCGAACGAATCAGCAGATCGGTCATTTTAGCTTGGCCAGAAAGGTAGTCCTTTGACAATAGTGGACGATGATATGGTAGCGCGGGTTCGTCACTGATCATCAAGATTTCGCCAATCCAACCACTCTGACGCAAGCTTGCGCACAACTGAGCACCAGCATGACCACCACCAACGATAACAGCCTGTAGATTTTGCATAGTGTTCCTATCCTTCGGCGCTCAGGCCTTCCTGGCAATCTGTACCATCAACTTTGAGTAGCCTTTAACAAAATTAGACTGTACGATTTCCGGCTCGCCAAGTACTGATATTGCTTCAAAACGCTCGATCAACTCCTCCCAGAGTATGCGCAGTTGCAGCTCTGCCAACCGGTTTCCCATACAGCGGTGAACACCAAAACCGAAAGACAGGTGACTGCGGGCGTTTGAACGGTCGATGATCAGATCGTCAGGGCGTTCAAACACATTCTCATCACGGTTGCCAGAGGCATACCACATGATTACCTTGTCCCCCTTGCGTATGAGCTGGCCGTTCAGCACCGTGTCCCTCGTAGCGATACGCCGCATATATGCGAGAGGAGTCTGCCAACGAATGATCTCGGACACCATATTTGGAATCAGCGAGGTATTTGCTTTGAGTTTTGCGAACTCGCCAGGAAATTGGCTCAGCGCGACCACACCACCAGTCATGGAATTACGAGTAGTGTCATTACCACCCACGATCAGCAAGGTAAGGTTGCCGAGGAATTCCATAGGGCGTTTTATCAAATCTCTGGTTGCCTCATGCGATTGCAACAAGCTAATCAGATCGTAGCCAGGCGCCTCTCCACCAGCGATCCGTGCCGCCTTGTCATACCAGAGCGCAGAGAAATGACGAGCCATATCGGCAACTCCCAGAAAAGTATCGTTCAGAGTGCCCACGCCCCCTGTGGTTTCCGGGCTGGCAGCCGCCAGATCCGACCAGTAAACCAGCTTGTGCCGCTGCTCATAGGGAAAGTCGAGCAGGGTAGCAAGCATGCGGGAAGTCAACTCGATAGAAACCTGGCTTACCCAATCAAAGGGTTGATCAACAGGTAAGTTGTCAAGTACATCTCTCACACGCAAGCGAATCAGCGCCTCCATTTCCTTCAAGTTTTTAGGTGCAACAACGCCCTGGACAGCCTGGCGCTGGATATCGTGCTTAGGTGGATCCATAGCAATAAACATTTCAATGCTTAATCCTGCAGGTGGATCGCCCATGACAATGAAGGGTTCTGCAGAGAACAGCTCATGGTTCTTATCAACCGTAAGTATGTCCTCGTAGCGGGTTACTGACCAGAATGGGCCGAAGGGACTATTTGCCTGGTAGTGTACGGGAGCCTCCTCACGCAGTCTTTTGAAGTAAGACTTCCAGCGGTTCTGACGGAACAAAAACGGGGAACTAAAGTCGATTTTTTCCAAAGACACTTCATCCACATCAGGCAACCTCAACTCTTGAAAGACTGGTGAGGTGGCACCTTTGAACAGCCACAACCTTACCTTATGATAACAATGTGCTCCCTGTATCTGTAGATCGATAGGAATTGTCGCTCGCACCTTGCTGATGAATTGATCGAGTATTTTCATGGATAATCCTATCGTGTGCTGAATGTGTGAACGATCGTGGTCACATCTGGAATTCAGGTAACTGTACGATCATACCTCCCATCTCGGCCGACACTTTAATCTGGCAAGCCAGACGGGAGCTCGTTTGCCTCTCGGGGAACATGCTCAGCATCTGGTCCTCCTCCGCATTATGTGAACCTAGTTTAGTCAGCCAACGGCTATCGAGAATGACATGACAAGTCCCGCAAGCGCAAACACCCCCGCAGTCACCATCAATACCTGGCACACCATTATCGATAGCGAGCTGCATAAGTGACTTACCTTCAACAAGGTCCGTTTCATGCAGCTTACCGTCATGCATTGCAAAAATGATCTTGCTCATACTTGTTTCCTGTCAAAAGAGGTCTTGAACCATGTAGAACATTGCTGGTTTCACACGTTTTGGCCAAATCCAAGCCCTTGTCGGATAGATTCGTCCAAAAACTGTGAAGGGATTGTTGCGCAGACACGCGATTAAAACTTGTCATTTATTGACATTCAATTGTCATTTACAGACAATTTAAATATGCGCTGAAGGGGTTGAAATGAGGGCAATGACAGAACAGGTGGCAGATATTCCAGCACGCTACTACGCACGCATGGGAGAAGTACTACTTAGAGCTGGCGTCGATCTTTTCAGCGTGCTGGAGAAGGTTGGCATCGATCCCCAGTTACTCGCACAGCCCGATGCCATGCTGCGTATCGATCAGATAGAAGCTTTTGTTATGGCTGCTCTACAAGTATCCGGTCGCCAGGATCTTGCGCTCGATACCGGTTACGCGCTGCACATCACTTCTCATAGTAGTGTTGGCTACGCAATGCTAAGCAGCCCCACTGCAGGGCAAGGCATGCGCCTGCTCGCCCGTTATTTCCGCCTCGTCATGCCTGCGTTCAGCATTCGTTACCGGCATGACGCAGAGCACATTGAGTTGGTGTTCGAGCCGGCCAGATTAATGTCAAAGGCATGTCTCATGTTTCACCTTGAGGCCATAGTAGCGGCAACTTATATTGCATTAGGGGATCTGCTGGGCGAACATCTGCAAGCCTACGACGTTTTTCTGTCTATGCCTAAGCCCGCACACATCGCACGTTATGCAGAAATGCGTCACGTTCGCCTCCATTTTATGGAGTGGTGGACAGCACCAGGCATACGTATGCGCTTTGCGCCCGAGATCATGGACCGCCGCCCTGTCCTGGCAGACCCCGACGCTTTTCGCAGGGCGGAAGAACGCTGCCGCATGCTTGCCGTGAACGTTTTAGCCAGTGGTAAGGTAGCTGGCTGGGTAGCGATGATGCTGCGAGAATCCACTGATGGCATTCCCACACTGACCGAACTGGCGCAGACCTTAAATCTCTCGACCCGCACCCTAGATAGATATCTCACAATGGAGCAAACCAGCTTTCGCAAGCTTTACCACCAAGTGCGTCACGTGCGAGCCAAAGAATTGCTGGCGAACAGCCACCTAACCGTTACGCAGGTAGCTTATGAGCTCGGTTACACAGATCTTGCTAACTTTACGAGAGCATTTCGTAAACAGGAGGGAAAAAGTCCTGCAGAATACAAACATGTAGCGAGAAAAAATGATCGGCTCACCCGACTTGAGAGCATGGTCACCACCTAAAAATGCTTTTGCCCACTGTAAGGTAAATAAAGTTAAAAGCCCTGGATGTATGTACATCCACGTAAAAACCGACACAACACCAAGCGCACCAAGATACTTTGGCTTTTTCAAATAGAGACGTTCCACATTGACTTGGCGAGTAATTTGATGCTGACACAACATATCAAATCACTACGACCTTTGGTTGCTATGAATGCGTTTACGGAAAGGTCATTCGAGCAGAATTTTTACATAAAGTCAATCGATATCACAGTAACAACACGGTATATAAAAAGTAGGTTGAATAATAAAATTTACATTTTTGACATGTCATCGCTCAAAATAACACGTAGATATCATGTAAAAAATCATCTGCAAGACAACTTTGGTTTTGACATGCGCATCTCCACCACCATTATCAAACACAAAAGCTGCTGAGTACTTCCCCCTCCTCCACACTAAAAACAATGGCATGTAATTTGCTGACTGCAAGTTTGTGCTGATCTGTCTCTACATTTGGACTCACTGCGCTAAGCAGGCGTACAGCCACAGACAGCACGCTGGTCAGGCCGCTCATCGCAACCAGGTCAGCGCAAGGTTACTTTCTCATTGTTTTTCTGTTGTTACGCTAACCGGCCCTAAAGCTGTAATGCCATAGTCTTACCCCGATTTTGCCTTACCAAGCGCGAGTCTTCTTCTATTTTCTGAAACACTCAATCTGGATGACATCATGAGCTATCTCTCTTTTAAAGCGACTACTGCGGCAGCGCCCTCTACAGCAGGCACTTTACGTGGCGCATTCTCACAATGGTTATTGACGAACCACGGTGCGAATTACCGACTCAGCTTACAGCAACAACGATCGCGCAAACAGGCGCAGCGCTTTAAAGCGGAGATGGAATCGAGTACGCATGACAATCCCAGTCATATCCCTATGGTGGGTATCGTTGGTGGCGGTTTCGCTGGTTTGTTTTCCGGATTAATTCTGCAATCGCTGGGGATAGAGTGTGAAGTGTTTGAAAGTTCGGAACGGGTAGGAGGTCGCATACGCACCTGGTATTCGACGAATTATCACAGCGACGAGCGCAATCAACAGGGCTTGTATGGCGAAATTGGTGGCATGCGTCTGCCACAGTTTTCCGCTGATATGCTGCCGGTTCAACAATTAGCCCTGGCGGTCAATACCGTGTTAGCCCGCAATGGTCGCGAACACGAGCAAGTCAACTGGCGCAAATTTTATTACAGCTCGCCCGAGCAAAGACTGCGTTTCAATAATATGCCGGAAGCGATTACCAATACGCCGGAATATGCTTTGAATGATCTCAATTTTGGTCAGCGTAACGGCGGTGATATACCTGACTTCTGGGTCACACCACAAAACGACGCCAACGGTAATGCGTATTTACCCGTGAATATGGTACTGGATCAGGTGAATGGCCCATTCCTGAAGGCATTTGACCAATCGTTCGCCAATGGTTTCGAACTCTTGATGCAGTTTGATCAGTATTCGATGTGGGATTACCTCACCACGCAATTCACACTGGGTGATATGGGTGAGTACTACAACCCTGCGATGGGTCCTAAAAACGCTTTACTGCCGTGGTCTATCGCGAGCTATCTAGAAACCACCAATGTCGGCAGCGGTATGTATGCGGTCTCCTTTGTCGAAATGGTGATTGCCGTGTATGACTGGGGCGGCAGTAAAGATCCGTATCGCCCGAACGATCCTGGCGTGTATATGCTGACAGTCGATAAAGGCATGCAGCATTTTCCGGATGCCTGTCGTGCCGTCCTGGATTTGGAAAAAGGCGTAAGGCTCAAAGATGGTGTGATCGCACAAATCCAGGTTGGTATGCTGCCGTCACCAGACACCGGCACCTATATTTACAACCCACCCAATCTCACCGATGATGCGCGCCCCTTACCACCGACGGTATCAGCCAATTCAGCGTCTGCGTCGACACCCAAAGCTGATACTCAGGCGGAGCGTTCGCGTGAAAAACGCCGTGTCCATTTAAAACATAAAGCCATAGAACTCAAACATGACAGCAGTTTGTTCGATGGTCATGGTGGCATGCGCCTGAAGTTGCAGCATCATGACGAACATGGGCATGAAAGACTGATCGATAAGGTTTATCCCTATGTCATCACCACGCTGCCTATGGGCGCTTATCTCAATGGTGCGGATAAACTGAATTTACTCAACGATATTTCATTCTCGAAAGCGCAAGCTATCCGTGAATGTAATTACATGTCGTCGTTCAAAGCCTTTCTGACTTTTAAGACGCAGTTCTGGACCAAAGTAGGCGAACGCCAGGAAGGTGGTTATGGCGCGGCCACCACCGACAGGCCGAATCGCCAGATTATTTATCCTTCTTATGGCTACGACAGCAAACCCGGTGTGTTACAAGTCTATTGCTGGGCTGGTGATGCACGTAAGCTGGGCGCGTTAGGTGATAAAGAACGGATAGAGGAATGCCTCAAGGGCATACAATATCTGTATCCGGATGTCGATATTTACCAGGAATTTGCCGGATACCACGATGGTAAAACCACCAAGACCTGGTTCTGGGATGAACATGCCGGTGGCGGCGCATTTGCGCTGTTTAATCCAGGCCAGTTCAATAATCTGTACCCGACCCTGCTGACGCCGGAATTTGATGGCTGCTTAAATTTTGCGGGTGAATGCTGCTCGGTGCATCATGGCTGGATCGTTGGCGCACTCGATTCTGCCTACAATGCCGTACTCAATATTTTGCAACAGGCTGGTGCGACAAAAAAAATTCAACAAATGCGCGCAACCTGGGGCAGCTTTACTTCACCCGATGTGGAAGGCGACCCGGCCACAGCGAATCAATTAAGCTATGCGTACCTTTACAATCAAGTAGATCGCGAAGCGGCCGCAATTCCCGCCAATGCCAGCGCCAGTATTTACGGTGATTCCACGTATGTGTTTGAGGGTAATGTACCCGCCTTTATCGCCGATTACAGCAAAGTGCCGCAAGCAATGAAAGCTGTTGAGCAAGATAAGCAGGTACTGCAGATGCTCAATAATCAGTGGAATGACAATGTCGCACAGCGTGCTAAATTGCCCCCGGTTGAAGTAGATATGAGCAACGCAGTCGCGATGCTGGAATCGATTTACTACGGTAATAATTTCCAAACCGTACCCGCCCCCGCGTATTGGTTAAAAGACGATGATGAATTTGCCCGTCAGCAGTTAGCAGGCTTTATGCCCAACCTGCTCAGCAGCGTGAATCAAAGTAAGTTAAAGGATGTCTTAGCAGCCGCTGGTCTGGCAAGCCATAGCAAACTCAATCAACTGGATATTCGTTATGTCGCTGACTATCGCCAGTACTTACAAGCTTGTACCGTGATTCCAAGTGGCTATTATTTAGCGCAACCTATCGTCTTTTTCACGGTCAGTGCGCAAAACGAATTACTGCCGGTTGCCATTCAATTGGAGCAGGACGGTGAAGTGTTCACACCAGATATGGCGAATGCGGAAAACGCCTGGTTACTCGCGAAAATGCAAACCAATTGCGCCGGACAGACCTTGCATGACGTAGGCTTCCATCAGTTGTTGACGCATCAGATAGGTGCGATGGTATCCATCGCTTTGTTCTCGGAAGAGGTGTTCAATCCAGCCACCGAGCCACGCAGCACGACGCCATTTCAACAGCATCCTGTTTTTAAATTACTGAGCCCACACCTGAGCAAAACGGTGGAATTCCAGCAGACGATTTACGACAGCAGCTACCATCCTTATGCACAGAGTTTTCCAGCCAGCCGCGAGGTGAATGGCAAGCCCGGTGTGTACAACATCGGCTTCATTTACGATTTGATTTTTTCTTGCGGCCGGATTGGTAACTACCAATTGCAGGACAAGATGTACAACGACGACGGCAAGTTCCGTTTCCTCGATTTGGCGATTCCTAAAGATGCACAAAAACGTGGTGTGAGCCATACGCCCTTCTCTTACCCCTATGTGCATGATGCGACTTTGTGGTACGAGGCCATGCAAAGCTTCATCAGTCAGTTCGTCGATACCTGTTATCCGAATGGCGACAGCGATGTAGCGCACGATGTGCAATTACAGCGCTTCTTCAACAAATTGATACCCGCATTTAATTATGTGGATGGCGTCGAACAGGCACAACGTTTCCCCGCCAGCGTGACCACGGCGGCGCTATTGAAAGAGGTGTTAACCATGTTTGTCTGGCAGTTCTCAGTGCAGCATACTGTGATCAATGACGGTGCTTATAATCAGGCCGCCTTTGTTCCAAACGCCTCAACACTGATGTATGCACCACCGGCGGATACACCATCGAGCCAGTGGACACCTGCCGACATACTGGCCTGCCTGCCATCACAAACACAGACCTATCCCGACGTCGGTGGCATGAATTTCCTGGACATTCAGCTCAACGCTTCCGTCACGGGCCAGGGTCCCTACCCTGAAACCGTGTTTGGACGTGGCGTACTGGAGCCGTCGATTGACTACTTGCAGGACACTTATAGCTTTACCGACCTTGCCTTACGTACGGTGGTAGATCAGTACTACCAGGACGTACGCAAAATCGCACAAGCGATACAACTGCGTCAGGCTAAAGACATCGCTAACTATTTTAATTTGCATCCGCATAGCGATGCTGTGCCTGCGACGGTGTTGTTTGATTTGATTACACCGGTCAATGTCATGAACACGATACAGACCTAGTCGGTCAATGAGTTAGGGCAATCAGGCTGGCGTCGCAATCACATCGAGGCACAGCCTGTTTTCCCCCATTGATGTCCCCTGCGCCAATGGCAAAAGCGCAGGATCGTGGACTTGTCGGGATTGAGACAAACTTCTGCAACACATTGCCCCAATAAATTAATTGCCGTAATGGAATTGTGCTATCGTTGTCTTTGTGGAATGTAAATTTAATAATTTATACCATTAATAAAACGAGAATCAATCAGCACGAATGAATGCTTCAAGCGGAAAGAAGCACCGTTGTAAGGTAGAGAAGCGTTACGCCGCTGGAGCAATTTTGCACAATCCCTCAATCATTGTTATTAATGAAGGATAAACAGTAATGTCACACCAAACTAAATGCCTGCATCGCCACTCCATGCTTTGGCTCGCCGCGATGAGCCTGTGCAGCTCTACTGCTTTTGCCTACGATACGACAAACGCTAACGCGTTGGCTAAGCTTAACCAACGCGTGTTACAAGTGCCGCCATTACTGACGCCAAATGCCTTTCCTGCAAATCACACACCTGGCCCCAGAGATCAGTTTGAGAAGTCCTACGATCTGTTTATTCGCTATACCGACGGCAGTATTTACAATCCGGTGACAGGCACGGCAGATAAAGTCCGGCTGCGCGCTTATCAGCAAAGAAAAGATAAATCATGGGATGCAAACACACTCGGTGCCGCGCGCTTTCAGGCTCCCACAGTGATGATGGTGCCTGGTCAAACCGTACGTTTTAAGTTGCATAACCAATTGCCTGAGCAGGTTGAGAAACTCTCAGCACACACGGATCAAACCGAAATTCAGTGTGCGCCCACGGAATTGAATGCGCCTGCCAGCCCTGGCTGTTTTAATATCACCAATCTGCATTCGCACGGCTTGTGGATTTCGCCCAGCGGAAATAGCGATAATGTATTGCTGTCCATAGAGCCCAATGTCAGTTTTGAGTATGAATACAATGTTCCTGTCGATCACCCGGCAGGAACGTTTTGGTACCATCCACATGTGCACGGCTCGACTGCGATGCAAGTCGCCAGTGGCATGACGGGCGCATTGATCGTCAAGGGCGAACGCTACCCTAACCCGGCAAAAAATGGTGATCTGGATACCTTGCTCAAAAAATTCGAACCTAAAATAGGCGGCGGCAGTGCTGAAGTGATGATGCTGCAGCAAGTGCCATATGCCTGTTTCAAAAACACGCCGGGCAAGCCCTATTCCAGCTATCACAGTGTGTACGATAAAAATGGTAAAGAAATCGGCCCGTGGACGTGTGCTGAGGGTGAAGTCGGCATGGTGGAGAATTTTGATCAGGTAGAAAAACCTGACAGTTGGCGAGCTTCAGGGCGCTACACCATGATCAATGGCCAGGTACACCCTAAAATTGTAATGGCCCACAATACCGTGCATCGCTGGCGTTTGATTGATGCAGGCTTTCAAGATACGGTGAAATTGCGCATCAAACAGGTCAGCAAGCCTGAGGAAGTTGAAGCCTTATTGAGTGGCAAAAAATCGATAGAAGACGTATGCAATGGCAGCGATGTGTGGCAATTTGAGGTCGCCAGCGATGGCTTGACGCATGCCAAAGCGATTTCAAAAATCACGAATTATCTGCAACCCGGTTATCGCAGCGATATTCTCTTTGCACTTCCCAATGCAGGTAAATATTGCGTCTACGATGACAAGGCAAGTGCCGCGCTCAATAGTGATCAGGCTAAAAATGCGCGCTTGCTGGCTGTGATTGATGCAGGCAAATCAGGACAAACTTCTGCTAACACCACGCGGGTAAGTGATGAAGCCAGCCAAACGCAATTCATGACTCAGCAATTGTTAGTCGCAGCGAATGCCCAACCTGCCCTTGTGCGAGAAAAAATCAAAGCGGATTTAAAGAACGGCTTACAGCTCAATAAATTTGTTCCACATAAGAGCTTTACGCCTGAAACAATCGCGAAACTGAATAGCCAGACGAAAGAATACGTTACCTTTGATATCGCACCAGTCAGCGACAAAACCCGTTTTATGGTTGAAGGGAAATTCAACCCTAATCTGCAACCTAGTCTTGAATATACCTATAAGCCAGAGCGTATAGACCATACGCTGATTTTGGGAACTGAACAGATTTGGACACTCAGATCCAAAGTAGGCAGTCATCCCTTCCATATTCACGTCAACCCTTTTCAAATTATAGGAATCAAATGGGTAGGCAAAGACCCGGAAGATAAAACTACGGACTTCTATCAGCAGTACCGGAATCTGGTCGGTACGTGGAAAGATACCTTGTTAGTTGCACCAAACTACGAGATCGAGGTGGCAACCCGCTATCAACGCTACATCGGTGAATACGTCTTACATTGCCATATCCTTGAACATGAGGACCAGGGCATGATGCAAAACGTTAAGGTGGTTGTGCCAAACAGCAAAGGCGGTGCTTCTGCTGGCGCACATGGTGGACATGGTGCACCGGCTAAGCAGAATGAGCGCGCAGGGCACTGAGTCACATTACATCACGCACTTATGCAAACGAAAAACCTCTGCCTCACCACTTGCTCAGGTATTTGAGCAGAGGTTTTTTTTCGCTCAATGACGAAGTGCATACCAAAGGAAACTACCAATGAAACACTCGCTCTGTCGATTGCTGGGAGCCGTCCTCTGTCTGGGCATGAGTGGTCAGCTTGCCCTCGCACAAAAAGCGGATCTGCCTGCACAAAAAACGATTGTCCCATTCACGGAAAATACAAATCAGCAAGTCAGGTATAGAAAGAACATCGATGACTTAAGCCCCGCAGAACTCGCAGCCTATGAACATGCGGTCAAAATGATGAAGCGAAAAAGCGAACAAAATGTATTTGATCGCACAGGTTTTCTGTGGCAGGCATGGGTGCACAATTGTGGGGCCTTGGATGTGTTCGATCAGCGCACAGCATCACTATCAGAAGTAAAGCTGACAAAACTATTGGCTAACCCCAAGCTCGATAGCTGCAATGTGCGCAACTTCCTCAATGTCCCCAACAATACCAGAATGCACACTGAACATCCTGGTGAATGCGAACATCAAAAAAACACCTTCCTGCATTGGCATCGTGCCGAACTGTATTTTTATGAACTCAGCTTGCAAGCGGCAGATCCTGAAGGTTTGTTCGGGCCAAGTACCAGGAATGTCACGCTGCCATATTGGAACTTCACAAAAAAGCCCAGTGGTGTGCGCTATCCCAAAGCATTCGAAAATACCGAATCACCTCTGTTTGACTTTACCCGGACTACTGATCCATTGGTTCAAAATTTGCCGCAAACCTCACCTTATTTAATGGCGTATCAGATTTTTTATTTAGACTGGAGTGGCTTTGGCGGCGGTCAATTAGGAACAACGATAGGCGGTAAATTAGAAACCCAGATCCACAACAAAATGCATTCTGGCTATGTGAATGGCAACATGGGTAATAACACGACTGCCGGCTTAGATCCCATTTTTTATGTCTTCCATAATTTCCTTGATTACAGCCTGGACAAATGGATACAGGAACATGGCACGGAACAAATGAGTAGCAGTAGTCTTAGCACCTATTTGCGTGGTGAGCAGGACGACAGTTTGCGTAAGCCGCCTGGCTTCAATACCGGTAGCGGAGCTGAAAAACGCACAGACTCCGGAGCCTATACAGAAAATATGGGGCCAGCAGGCATTTACTTAAATACGATCAAACTGGGCTATGGTTTTCAATCTCAGAATGGCGACGAATTTATACGCAGAGATGAGATTCAGGCATTGATAGATGGGCACGCTCAAGCCGGTTATGTTTTTGGCGATAATCAGATCAGTCTGTTTTCTGCCCTGCTAAACCATAGTACCAGCGAAGCCATTGCGAATCCTCAGATTAAGCGCACCGGCAAGTACACGATACCCGGAACAACAATCACTGGCTCCAGTTTTGCGAACCTCATTTTTTCACGAATTGATCATAGCAAGGACTACAGCTTTCAGGCGGATGTTTATTTGTATCCTGGCGATGTGGCAGAAGCTATCGCAGATAAGAATTTCAGAGACCGCTATCTGATTACCAGCACGGCATACTGGGCCTTGCATGGTCATCATGCGCATGACAATGTTGAGTTCAAAGAGCAGATTACCGGCATTATTAACAGCCTGGTGAGTCAAAAACAAGGACAGGAATGGCGAGTGACAGTTGCGATCAGTGCTGCTCCTGGTGCACCGGTTGAACAAAGCGATTTTAGTGTGCCAACGATAGAGCTTGGCATAAAAAGTGCCAAATAGTTACCGGAATAACGGGGTAAAAAAATGAATAAACTCAGCTTTAAAGACGATATTAAATGCCTCTTCTCAAAATATGCGATGGCAATGAGCAGAGAAAAACTGGCTACTGAAAGTGGCACGAGCGTATTACAACTCGGTGATTACGAAAGCGTGAAATTTTTTTATTACCAGATACAAGTGGCGATTCATGGCTATGACTACAATCTGAGAACTGGTGAGTGGCTGGTAAAACCTGAAGAACGTCTGCCTGTCAGGGGTGGCCAGCCTGGTGAATTCGTTAAAGAGGTGGCGCATCCCATGCCGCCCGATGGCAAGCTGCCTCAGGAAGCGATCAATCTCTACGATCAGTGGGTCAGAGACGGTATGCATCCTTAATTTTTCTCATTATGAATCAGGTCGCATCGACACATCAGGAGCGCAAGATGGCAAGGACGAGTTTACGCATCCATCCGGTAATCGGTATCGCCCGCGTGGGCAACAGTGAAGAATATTATCTGGGCCCTGAAAGCATGGCAGGGATGGATATTCCAGGACAAACGATGAAAGGTGGTTTGCCCATTCAACCCGGAACTGAACACAGCACGATCATGAGCAGTGACTTGCGCGATGCCAGCGGCAAGCTAAAGCGTCAGGCTGCGCGCTTCAGAATCTATCACTATGATTTTCCAGATCAGCACGGTATTGAAACCTACCCCAATGGTGGTGGCCATGAAATTCAGATAGGCAGTAAGGTAGATGGGAAGCGCGTGAAAGATATCGTGTGGACAGTCCACCTGGCGAATAAAAAAGCCAACAGCTGGTTAGGTGGCCAGGGGATTCGCCCGTTCGAGCATGGTGAGCTTCCCAAATTACGCAATGCCGGATTCGGAAACAAAACGGATCCGGCTGACCCTCTCCGTCTCAAAAAACTGGTGATCGATGCAGGACCTCGCGCCTTGTTTGCTGCGAACGGTGCAGACATCCATTTCGACACATTGACGCTACCCTGCTACGGTCAGGCGGGTAGCGGAGAAATTATCCGTCTGCCAGACTACCCGACCTCATTTCCAGCCAATGGAAACACACATGCAGAACCGGACTTGTATAGCCGCAGGATAGCAACACTGGGCACCTTGAGTTCTGAAAGCAATGGACGCCTGCTGGTATTGGGTGGCTATGGTTTGGCTTGTGGTTTCGATGACGAAGGCAATTACTCAGCAACTGCGAGCCTGAATCAAAACGTCAATAATGACCATTGGCTGGACGATACAGCCGACGGCCCAGTAAGTGCATTTTTACTGTTTGAAGATGGCAGCACACGCGCCGTCGAGGGCAGCGCATGGGTCATCTCTACCGATCCTGCCTATGCGCCACAAACCACTAACGTCGTCACCTTGTGGGACGAGCTATACACCACCTGGTTAGAAAAATTTGCCTTGCAACCCGCGGTATATAGTGATCAACAATATCAACCGGGTTTTAAACCCAATTATGTGCAGGATGTATTCCCTGTTTTGCGCGCAGCGTCTTTACAGAAATGGAATGTCAGCTTGCCGGGACATGCCGTGTATATGCACGATTTGCTGTGGAATATGCCTGCAGATGGCTTGAATTTTCCTATCATGAACTATATTCGCGATCCGAATAATTCCGATAGTTCGCAACTGGGTTCGCCGCTGATGCCGCTTTCTCTGGGTGATGAAGGAAAAAGCTTTTTAAGCCTGACCACCAGTCAATACTTTTTTATGTCGCAGTGGGCTAATGATATTTATCAGCGCCCTGGCGATACACCATCAGCGTCCCTGGGACCAGGTGAACTCCTTGATAAAACCATCCTGTTCAATTGTCTGGGCGGACGCTTTGGACCTGGAATAGAAATGGGATTTAATGTTCGCGACCCGCATCTCTATCAGGCGAATTGGTCTGCACCTGGCAGCGCGGGGCCATTTCGCATTAACATGGACGTGCTGGATTACAGCAAAGCGAACAAGAATAGCCCGTTCTTGGGTGTCGGATATACACCGCTACGCGATACACCTGTACAACCGGGAGATTTTTGCAAATTCATGGCACTGCCCTGGCATACCGATTACAACTCGTGCGCAACCCACCTTCCTGACCCAAATCCCGGCGGTGAATTGTCGAATCAAAATATCGACACAATCACAAATTTGTATCCAACCCAACGCAACACCTTCACCTACGCATCCTGGCCAGCACAAAGGCCGGTGGCGGTATATACCTATCGCGATGTGGTTGCAAACGGTGGTGAGATTACTGAGGATGCGAGCGTACAGCGTTTTTCTGTACGCGGCTCAGGTACCACGGCGGAGCAGCTTGTAGGCGGAGAGTTTGATCGCGCAGCGATGAATGTCGGACGTTATCAGGACCGTAAGGAGTTCTTATTAAACTGGAGCCGGATCGGCATCATCATGCAAAGCCCAGCCATTGTGCAAGAGGCTGGCGATCCCAAGCTGAAATCTGAGAATTACTTTTTAGAGGTCAGTAGCCAATTCGATAGCGATGAGAGCAATCTGGTTGAATATTGGCCCAATACGGTGATCGACAAACTCTATGCGCCTGCACCTGAGAAGTAACACAAGTGTCGCCAGAAAAATCGTCTCACTTCCGGGTCGCCATTATTGGTGCAGGCCCCGCTGGTAGTGCCTGCGCGCTGGCTTTGGTACAACGTGGCGTGTCGAATATTGTGCTGATTGAAGCAAGTGATTTCAGCCAGTTTTGTATCGGTGAGAACATTCCACCGGAAAGCCTGCGTCTGTTTCAATCACTCGAAATTGATCAGGCATTTCTGCGTGAAGGGCATGCTCCTTGCTATGGCAGTTGTTCCTATTGGGGGAGTGAGAAGCGCGGCTATAACGATCATTTATTGAACCCGCTCGGACATGGCTGGCATTTAGACAGACGCAAATTCAATCAGTTTTTAGCAAGGCAGGCACAAATGCGTGGCGTAGATTTGCGCATCAATACTATGCTCAAAGAGGTGGTAACTACAGCATCCTCAGCTTATGAACTGCATTTAGCAACGCACACTGCTGGTATATCTGGTCACAGCCAGATCTATGCTGATTTTGTGATTGATGCGAGTGGATCACGCGCCGTGTTCGTGCGCAAATGCGGTATTCAGAAACTTAGGGCAGAGGCGTTGATTTGCTTAGCAAGGCGGTTTGCCATCAAGGATGCACAGCTTGAAAAAAATGGCCTGACACATCTCGAAGCTGTGCAGCATGGCTGGTGGTATGCTGCAAATTTGCCAGATAAAACCCTGCTGCTGGCCTTGTATAGCGATGCCGAAACAGTCAAGCGTCTGCAATTACAACAAGTCCACGCTTGGGAGGCGCAATTAGCCCTAGCACCACATACGCATCAACTGGCTCGAAGTGGCAAGCCCTTGTCCACACACATACTCAGTTATCCCGCACCCGTTTATTGCCTGGATCAACTCCATGGCGCAAACTGGCTCGCAATCGGTGATGCTGCTTCAGCCTGCGACCCACTCACCTCGCAAGGTATTTATAAAGCCATCAGTAATGCCATTGCAGCAGCGGATGTCATCGTGAATAAGCGAGAAGTACACGAATTTAGCCATTCAATACGAACGCAGTACCAGCAATATTTAGCGACATGCCAGCATTATTACCGGCTAGAACAACGCTGGCCCGAAGCCCCATTTTGGCAAAAATATCATGCCAGCGTCGCACCTATGCAGACGCCACTCCTGCCACATGCACGGCCCGTTTAGATTTCATTGAATGCGTCACTCTTACCGTAGCGACAAGCACGCCTGTTCAGCAGCAATAGATGACGGCAGATATGAATTTATAAAAAAAAAATCTAGCCTGCAGATGGAGGGTGAGCACTGCTTACCGTTAGAATTCAGTTTCCGATTGCCTACCTGCACGCACTATGGCACCCATCTCACGTCGTCAGTTTTTAGGAAGCTCAGCCCTGGCTGCCAGTATGTTATCCGGGCTGGTTCAGGCCAAGCCGCAGCAGGCGCGGCCGAATATTCTGTTTATCATGGCGGATGATCTGGGTTGGGCGGATCTGGGCTGTTATGGCATGCGGGATTTTGCCACGCCGGTGCTGGATCAACTGGCGAGCGAGGGCGTACGGCTGACGCATGCGTATGCAAATTCGCCGGTCTGTTCCGCCTCGCGCACTGCCATTATCACCGGACGTTACCAATACCGTTTGCGCGTCGGCCTGGAAGAACCAATCCCAGACGCCAAATCCATGCATGGCTTATCGCCTGCGCATCCTACGCTGCCTTCACTATTAGGGAAATCCGGTTACCGCACTGCGTTGCTGGGTAAATGGCATCTGGGCGCAGCGCCTGAGTTTGGTCCGCTGAAAAGTGGCTACCAGTATTTTTTTGGGAATATGCAGGGTGGGATTGATTATTTCACGCATAAGGCCGGGGTGGGTGCGAACGAGCCGGTGGACTTATGGGAAGGCGAGCAACTGGTGCATGAGCATGGTTATTACACCGATATCCTGAGCCAGCATGCAGAGCAGTATGTGCGGGCGCAGGCCAACGAAGCCGCGCCTTTTCTGCTCAGCCTGCATTACACGGCGCCGCACTGGCCTTGGGAAGGCCCTATGGATGAAGCGGTGGCGGGTACTTTAAAAAAACTGATTCACGGCGATGGCGGCAGTCTGGAAACCTATGGAAAAATGGTGACCGCAATGGATAGTGGCATAGGCAAAGTCTTGCAGGCGCTCAAAGAAACCGGTCAGGCAGACAATACCATCGTGATTTTTACCAGTGACAATGGCGGTGAACGTTTTTCTCATACCTGGCCTTTGTCGGGCCAAAAGACTAAGTTACTGGAAGGCGGAATACGGGTACCGGCCATCATACGCTGGCCCGCTGCACTCAAGCCTGCGGTATCCGATCAGATTTGCATAGGCATGGACTGGCTACCGACTTTGCTGGCGGCCGCCGGCGTCGCGCCCGACCCGGCTTTTCCCAGTGACGGAGTGAATCTGTTGCCGGTACTGAAGCAACAAGAAAAAGCGATTCCACGCACGCTGTACTGGCGTTATAAGTCGTTTCAACAGCGCGCTGTCATCGATAACTATCTGAAGTATTTAAAAATTGGCAATAACGAATTTTTATTCGATTTGCGGCAGGACCCGCGTGAACGCGCCAATCTGGCTGCACACTACCCAGCACAATTTCAGCGGCTGAAACAGCAATGGCAACAATGGGATGCGACCATGCTGCCTATCACGAAAGAGGTGTACAGCCACCGGGTGCCAGGACAGCGTCAGGCGGATCACTATGCGGTTGGACTGGACGACTAGGGTGTCTGAAGCATGGGCGTTATGCACCGCGTTACAATGCCATCTCAAATGCCACTTCAAATGCCAGTAGCAATGCGAGCAATACCAGTTTCAGTCAAGCCGCACTATTTCCGTGCAAAATTTGCTTTACTATGGAATAAATCGACAATTTTTTTTCAAAATGAATTGCCACTGAGAAAGTAAATACGTAAAATCCCGCATGTTTATTGCGCTGCACAAATTTGCGCGCTGGCTCGGATTCTTGATTTATTTTTACTTTTGTCTGTATTGAGCATTTTCCCATGAAAAAAATTCTATTAGCTACTGCGTTGCTGGCTGTGGTATCCAGCGTCTCTGCCAACGAAATCGCTCCTGTGATGGATAAAAACACTTGCGAAAAAGTGGTTTATCCAAAAGCGGCGCTGATCAATGAGGAAACGGGCTCTGTCACGCTGGCAGTATTGGTCGGCGCAGATGGCAACGTGATGGATTCTAAAATCGAAAAATCCAGCGGTTCTAAAACCTTGGATAAGGCAACTGCCAAGATTTTCTCGTCCTGCAAATTCAAACCAGGCAGCAAAGACGGTAAAACACAGCAAGTCTGGACGAAGCTGGAATACGTCTGGAGCCTGTCTTAATCCAGTCTGCGCACTGGGATAGCCAACAAGGATGACCGTGTGTCATCCTTTTTTATTGCCTTCATTGCTAAGTCGTGCCGCCATCACAGCCAGTACAGCGACAGACACTTAGCCGTATGCCCACTATGGTAAACTGCGGGTCTTCTTTCCTCACCGGCCGGGCTACCCGCCTTGCTGCGCATGGCCAGCGGCTTACGCAGGCGCGACGTTTTTACAGGATATTTATTGTGACCACCACTACCGAACTGAATCAGCTTTTCCCACGCCCTTTGTGGCACTGGTTTGAACAAATCTGCGCAGTCCCCCATCCTTCCAAGCACGAAGCCGCGCTGAGCCAGCTGATCCAGGACTGGGCGAAACAACGCGGCCTGCCGGTGGTGGTCGATCAGGTGGGCAATCTGATCATCCGCAAACCAGCCACGGCCGGCATGGAAGACCGCAAAACGGTAGTGATACAGGCGCATATTGATATGGTGCCGCAAAAAAATGCCGATAAGGTGCATGACTTCGTGACCGATCCTATCCAGCCACGCATAGATGGTGACTGGGTCAAGGCGACCGGCACCACGCTGGGTGCCGACAATGGTATCGGTATGGCATCCGCACTGGCAATACTGGGCGCGGATGATATCCGTCATGGTCCGCTGGAGGTGCTGCTGACAGTTGATGAAGAAGCCGGCATGACAGGCGCATTCGGGCTGCAGCCTGGCATGCTGGATGCAGAAATTCTGATCAATACCGACTCCGAGCAAGAAGGCGAAATTTACATGGGCTGCGCCGGTGGCGTGGATGCTGAAATTTCGGTACCCGTCCGCTGGCAAACTGCAGCCGCGGATCAGCAGGCGTATACCCTGAGTTTGTCGGGCTTAAAAGGTGGTCACTCGGGGGTGAATATCCATCTGGGCCGTGGCAATGCAAACAAACTGATCGCACGCTTTTTAGCAGGTCATGCGGCTGAACTGGGCTTGGCGCTGTCAGAGATCAAAGGTGGCTCGCTGCGCAATGCAATCCCGCGTGAAGCCCAATGCAGCTTTACTGTGCCAGCCGCACAGACAGGCTTACTGGAGCAGCGCGTGGCACAATATCAAGCCATACTGCAAGCCGAACTGGCGAGTGCAGAACCTGCATTGAAACTGCAATTAGTCGCCAGTGCGGCTCCGGCACAAACCCTGCAGGCGGACTGTCAGCGCACGCTGATCAATCTGATCAACAGCTGCCCTAACGGTGTGATCCGCATGAGTGACGAAATCGCCGGTGTCACCGAAAGTTCGCTGAATGTCGGTGTGATCAGCACCAGCAGCGATCAAGTCACGATTCTGTGCCTGATACGCTCACTGATCGACAGTGGCCGTGAAAACATAGAAAGCAGTCTGCAAAGTCTGAGCGATTTGGCAGGCGCGCAGATCGCTTTTTCCGGTTGCTATCCGGGCTGGAAACCTGATACCAGCTCTCCAGTGATGGCGATTGTGCGTCAAACTTATGAGAGCATTTATCACAAAGAACCCGTGATCATGGTGATCCATGCGGGTCTGGAATGCGGCCTGTTCAAAAAACATTATCCGGATCTGGACATGGTATCGATAGGCCCGACTATCCGTTATCCACATGGCCCGGACGAGATGGTCAACATCGAAACTGTCGGTCAATACTGGACGCTGTTGCTGGCGGTGCTGGAGCGGATACCGGCTAAGGTAGCAAACTAATTTGCCAGACCACGGCTTGTGTTAAGCAAGCGCAGACAGCGGCACACCTGAGCGGTGCGCCGCTGTTTTTTATTTGGCTTTCGCTGATTTCAGTGACCGAGGCGCAGCAGCTTTGTCATCAGCAGGTTCGCGCGCCACCAGCGTCTGCGGCACACGGGTTTTCTGTTGCTGTTGCACCTGTAAAGTCGCGACTTCTTTACGTGGCCGCACTGGCTGTGGATGATGTAATACAAACATACGTAGGCTCCTGATAAGTCAGGTAATAGTGGCTGCGAATGCTGGGAATACAAGGGCCGCGATGCAGACTTTGTGATTCTGTCGCACAATAGACAAATGATCCGCTCACACCCAATTGCCATGTATAAGGCTACGATGAAATGCCTGCTTCCCGGCGCGCTACTGGTATTGGCCTGTTTTGCACTGCCAGCCTGTGCGGCTTTGCCTGCGGGTGATGCCAAAGCGGGTAAAGTCAGTTTCCGTATTTGTATTTCCTGTCATCAGACGGGGCCTGCTGCACGCGCCGGATTTGGCCCGCCGCTGTATCAGGTAGTGGGACGCAAAGCCGGATCGGTGCCGGACTTTGCCTATTCCAGCGCCATGAAAAATGCAGGCTTTGTGTGGACAGACGAGAAGCTGGTCGCTTTTTTACGCGCTCCGGGTGAGGTAGTACCGGGGAATAAGATGCGCTTTTACGGCATCAGCAATGAGCAGCAACTGGCCAATATTCTGGCTTACCTGCGCCAGCAAGACTGAGTGCCTACACCTGAGGCGCCGAACAGTGTAGGATGGCGCCTTCGCAAAATTCGCCACGGCTAATTTGCTGCAGCCCTGAAAGAGAATCAACTTGTCACACGCATCCATCAACGCCAACTCCGGCGACATTCCTGAGACCATACAAGAAGCACGATTGTGGCGCGATAAAGGCTGGACCGCCCGTGTCATCAAAAATGAAGATGACGATGGCTGGGCAGTTGCCATGATCAAGGATGGCGAACCGGAACCCGCGCTGGTCGGCCCCTGGACCATGGGCAGGGATAAAAAAAATCCTAAACCGCTGGATGGCAACGCGTTCCGCACGCTGGTGAAAACGGCCTGCGAAGTGATACGCCGGCACGAGCAGCAATTACATGCGCAATTGCATAAAAGTGTACAACTCAGCCATGCTGACAGTGATTACACCGTGCGTTTGCAAATCATCCCGGATGAATATGAACCGTATGCAGAACTGAGCGCAGCCAACCAGTTCGGCGAAGAAATCGCACGCGTGCGGGTAGCTCCACATTTCAAACTGAACCGTCAAAGTGCGCTGCACTGGATAGAACAGGATTTCCGCCGGCCGGCAGATTAAATAAAACAGTCCCGTGCTACCTGATGGCAGCACGGGACTGGATGCTATAAGAGTGCAGTATGTTCAACACTGCACTGTACAACCGGGAAATCAGAATGCGTATTGCAGACCGACTGATAAGTTACTGACGGACTTGCTGCCATACTTCACTTTGCGTGTTTCCAGCTCACCACGTAAAGACAATTCTTTACTCAGCTTGTAAGTCAGGCCCAGCCCAAGCACAGGTTGTGTCGAATTTTGGCTGAAGGTCCCGGCACTGCGGCCAAACCCAAGGTAAGTATTATCAACAGCGTTTTCTTCTTTGATCGTTGCAACACCGAGCTTTGCAAAACCTGTCAGTTCATTCGTCAAGTCATACTTAGCAATACCAGACAATTCGAAGGCACTTGCCTTCAACTTGTGATAATACGAACCAAATTGATTTTGAACGCTTCGCTCCGTAGCGCCCAAAGAATAGTAGCTGCCTTCCAGAGCGAAAGTGCTGTTAATGTTATAGCCACCAAACACCTTATAGGTATCGGAAGTATTACTGCACATCGAAGTGCCGTTGCAATCGTTACGCCATTGCGACTTACCCACGGTTGCACCGACATACACCTGGGCGGAGGCCGCCGCACTCATCAACAATCCTGCTGCCACGCAGACCGCACGTAAGAGTTTATTGTTCAACATAGTCTTATCCTTAATCATAGTAATTTGTGTTATCGACTGAATTTGCAGGCATAGCCACAACGAGAGATTACTGATTGCCTGCTTGCTTCATCGTCAACACAGTGTGACAGACTGTTAACACAAAGAAAATTTAAGCAACTAAAGTGCAAATAAATTACATCAATAGTATTAAATTTCAATACTTTTTTATTGATTAAGCAATTAAAATGTTAACCATTAACAATTGGGAATTAAGTATCAATATTGCATTTTCAACGAATTGAATCGCAAAGAACACGGTGGGAAAGCGTATCGCACGATGGAATGTGATCAGCCCCGGACCACCAGATGGCAGTGCGGGGCTGAGTGTTAAAGTGGTGCAGCGTCATCAACACTGCACTGTACAACCGAGAAATCAGAATGCGTATTGCAGACCGACCGACAAGTTGTTCACAGCAGATTTGTCATCACCAAACTTGACTTTACGTGTTTCGAACTCACCACGCAGTGCCAGTTCTTTAGTCAGTTTATAAGTCAGACCCAGACCAAACACAGGTTGCGTTGAGGTGGTGGAGCCTGAACCTGCGAAACTACCCAAACCAGCAACATTAGCACTTGCGCTACCTTCTGCTTTAACGCTGGCGACGCCCAGTTTGGCAAAGCCAGTCAACTCATTCGTGAAGTCGTATTTAGCGATACCAGCCAGTTCAAAGGCTTTCGCTTTCAGACTGCCAGTAGCACTGGTCGTCGCATCGCGGTAAGACGCGTCTATCGTACCCAGCGAGTAGTAACTGCCTTCTACTGCAAACGTGTTATTGATGTTGTAGCCACCCAATAATTTGTAGGTATTGGCGTTTGTGCTGCAAGTGCTAGTACCGCTGCAATCGTTATTCCATTTTGCTTTACCAACTGTGCCGCCCACATAGACCTGGGCAGACGCCGCTGCACTCAACAAAAGACCAGCTGCTACCAGGCCTGCACTGATTAATTTATTTTTCAACATAGTCGTATCCTTAGTCATTGTGTATAGAGTCTTCGACTGAATCCACAGGCGCTACGCATATTTGCGTTGGTATTGCCCCTGTTTGCTTCACCGTGAACACAGTTTGACAGCCCACATCCCGGAAGGAAATCAATTATCTAAAAGTGCATCTTAACTAGAAGAAAGGTACTTAAATTTAATACTAAAATATATATTTAACATATTTAAGAGTATTATTTTTGAACTTTCCGCCTTGTACAAGGACATTCACACGATATCATTCACGAACGTTCGTGCGATTATTTTTGCAACATTTTTTGAGGGAAACTTGCCTTTTTCAAGCACCGGAATTGACGCGATGAAAAGCTGCGCTCAAACTGGAGCAAGAGACACATCAACGCCAGACAGAATGCGTCACGGACACTGACCTATACTAAAAAATACAGGCTCTCCCCCTATGAATAAGGCTCAAGCAATGCTAGATGCATTGCGCGTACACTACCTCAATGACCTGCCTTCCCAACTTGATGAACTGGAAAATCTGATTCTGCATATGGATGCCCACTCCTTTAATCTGGAGACATGCAGAGAGTTATACCGGCGCATCCATAGCCTGAAAGGCAGTGGTGGTACCTATGGCATGCATATTGTGTCTGACGTTTGCCACCCGTTTGAAGACCTGATTTCTGCTTTGATCGAACAACCAGGCTTGTTACGTGATCGTTTTACGCCAACGGCACTGGAATACCTGGATCTGTTGCGACGTGTCATCCAGCAATATCAGCAGCAGCAAATACCTGGCGAAGAAATTCGCGCACAATTGAGCCAAATCCGGCTGCGGACGGCACAATGCAGCTATTCTGCACTGATCGTAGAGAGTTCTGACGTGATCATCAGCGTGGTACGCGATATCCTGATTCCTTACCGCTTCCGGGTAGAAGTCGTCAATGATGGCTATCAGGCTCTGGGACGTATTTTGTCTGAACCGTTTGACCTGGTCGTGACCGGCCTGGAAACACCACGTTTGAATGGGCTCGCTTTAATCAGCGCGATGCAAAAGTCCAGTCCCAAACACAGGCACACACAAAGTGTATTGGTGACCGCATCAGAGCTCAAGCATGATAAAGAATTACCTGACGCAATACTCAAAAAAGACGCGCATTTCAAAGAGAGTTTCAGCCAGTTTGTACATCATCTCATCCAGTCCTGAGCACCTCGCCGTGATGCAGGATACGCGAACGAAAGTGCAGGCTCCATCGGTGCAACAAACATTCAACGACATCGGGAATTTTTCAGGCTGGCTTGCTATTCATGCAAGTAAATCATGCTATGATCAGTGAACTTGCTTGATTGCAATCATTCGCTCAGCAATGATTTTCCGCTGCTAGTGCAAGTTTCCAAGCCAGATCCATAACATCACTGACGCGATTTTGCGCCGGCTCTATTTTTCTTCTGATTGAAAGTACTTCACTATGCGCAGTTTGCTTATCTTTGCTTTTCTCCTCAGTCTTAGCAACCCAATGTGCTACGCGAATGAACCCGAGTCAGTCAAGCAGCCCGAACAGCCAGCAACGGCTGATATAAAGCTAAAAAAAATCAATATTCTCGACCACTGCATGGCAGCCAAATATCCAAAAGCCGCGCTGCGAAACCGGTTTCATGGTAATGCCAAAGTTTTACTGAAAATTGATCCTAGCGGAAAAATCAATGCCGTTGATTTTTTACGTAGCAGTGGCTGGTGGATATTGGATCAGACTTTGGCGAAGTCCGTGATCGGTTGCAAAATCCTGGATGAAGCACCGGGTAAGGAATTGAACGCAGCGGTCAACTATATCTTCCGGCTGGATGAAGAACTGCGCTTCGATATGGATCCGGAACTGATCGCAGACAGTTGTGACAAATCCGACAGCGTCAGGATTACGGATCCCACAGAAAATGGCTTAGGCATCGTGGTCGGCAGCCTGGTGAGTAAAACTGGCGAAGTACAGCGCACCTCGCTGGAATGGGCCAGCGGCGATGAAGCATTGGACCGTGAAAGTATTCGCCTGGTCAAAAGCTGTAAATTCAAACCAGCAACAACAGCCGGCAAACAGTACAACGCGCCCTACTCAGTACGCTTACTACCAGTCAGCAAGTAATCGCTAAGCGCTCAAGCAGTCTATACGCTGTTCAGCACCACACCTGACCGCCATCACCAAGCTGATGCGGTCAGCTTCAAGCAGTGACAGTTGCGGAAAAAATTAGCTGCAATTTGTGCGACATCCAACTCCTAACGACGGGTAAAATAGTTGCTGTCCATTCTACAATCGGCGTGGCAGCAGCCAGCGATGCCAGCTTCCCGCTATGGGAGGCATGGTGTTCCAGTCTGCCGGCCACTTGCTCCATGCATAAACAAACTCTGAATTCCCGCCTGAATGCTTATCTGATTTATCTGGGCGTTGCCATTGCTTCGGGTGGTGTGGCCTTGTACACGCCATTGATCGTCTCTGAAACCGGGATCAAATTTTCCGGATTCTGGGCGGCGTCTATCTTGTGCGGACTCAACCTGGGACGCGTGATCGGGTCCTGGTTAGGCAGCCGATTTCCGGCAACAGCTAATCACCCGCTGGCGGTGTCCGGCAATATTTTGCTGGAAGGGATAGCGCTGTATTGCATGGCGTTTCTGGAACAAGCCTGGGCCCTGGCTGTTTTTGCTGTGCTGGCCGGGCTGGGCAGCGGCTTGTCATTTCCTGGTCTGAAATTTTATTTGCTGAAATTACGGGACCTGGATCAGACTTCTTTATTCAGCCGCTTATCCTTCGCCATCAGGATAGGTCTGGTCGCAGGTTATCTGCTGGCGGGCTGGATTCCACATCACACCATGAAGCTGGTGTTCCTGATTGTGCTGATTACCTTTATCAGCTACGGCTTATTGATGTTGGCAGCCATGCGGGCTATCGTAGGTCACGAAAGCGGCTTACTCAAACAGCAGTACGAGCTGGAACAGCAACAAAAACTTGCCTGCGATCTGGTGGCTGGCAATGACAAACTCAGTCATGAACGTAGCCTACAGTCAGAACTGCCTTTGCTGTTTTATTTATCCAATGCTGTGTTCTGGTGCTTTGCGGTACAACCTACCATAGGCTTCAGTCTGCATATCCCAAAGTTCACGCCGGATTTATCTGTCTCTACCCCATTTTGGGTCGCCGCCGTGGTGATCATTGCGTTTCAAATTCCGGTATCCAAACAGGCTGTGCGGAATAAAGACCATTTCCGTTTCCTGCAATTCGGTTACCTGAGCCTGTTTCTGAGTTTCCTGTGCATGTTGGCGTTCCCGACTTATGCTGCCACGGTCATCATTGCGTCAGTGCTGCTGTCTTTTGCCCAGATTTTTTATGGTCCTTCGCTGGACGTACTGACCGCACGCTATGCGGACCGGGTCTCAGCCGATACCGGCCAGCTGATGTCACGCCAGATGCTGTATCAAAGCATGGGAAATATGACGGGCAGCCTGGCCGGTGGCTTGCTGTTTGACCTTGCGCAACGCTGGAACATCCCTGCCGTTAACTGGGGCTTACTGGCAGCAGGCAGTCTGGTGATGGTGATACTGAGTCAGAATAAAATCCCATCCCTTTACCGCCATGCCACACGTCGCCCTCAGTCTTGAGCCAACAGCGCCGGCGTGTAGCTGATGAACCGTTGAGCCTTGTTTGGCCTGCTCTTGGCCTGCTCTTAACCTGTGGATGAACCTCTTACACCTATTGTGCAGCTGACAAACTGCAGCGTATGAAGGCCGCGGGATTTCTGTGCATTTTGTCCTGCATCAGATCCAGCGTCAGTCTGTCGACCGCATCGAGCCTGAATCCGGTACGGACATATAATCCCTGCTCATGGGTCGACCAAATGCGTTCCACCTGCATGGCAGGAATATCCAGGGTATTCCCCTCATCCCCCAGGAAATGCAGAAAATAACGGCTTGCTTCCGGTTTTTCCTCGGTACTGGTCAACACTTGCATACCGTTTTCACTCATGTCGACAACCAAAGCGGCAATACTGCTGCCCGGTGACACGCTATTAAACACCCAGACCGGTATCAAATCCTGATCTTTAACTAATCGGAAAAATTGTATGCGCTGGTATTGACGTTTTTCTGGCTGACTCATACGAACTCAAAAAAGGGAGCAAAAAGGAGCGTGGATCGCGGTGTAAGGGTGTAGAAAAGATATAGAAAAATTATGACGCGTCAGTGACGCCGATCACGTGACATCGTTGCCACAAACCAACTGTTTTCACTTGTTTTGGCTGGGAAACACTGCCAGACTACGGACTGATAAAGTGAGTCGGGAAAGTAACATGAATATCCACGGTCAGTGGCAGATTGACCTGGTCGGCGATGTGCTGGTCAGAACTTTTGGAGGTAGTTTTAATCAGCAGGGAACCGAAGCCATATTCGCAGAATTGCAAACCAAGGCACCGAAGGACAGGCCCTGGGCCGGACTAGCACACGGTGCTATGTGGGAAATGTCGACGCAGGATTCCTTGCAGTCGTACAACAGCATGAGTGACTGGGTTTTCGCCAATGGCTGTGTTTGTGTTGCGTTTATTCTGCCCAGCAAATTGCATCTCGATGTAATGCGCCGCCAGGCAGGACTGACAGAAAACCATCGCTACCAATCCTGTGTCAGTCTGGAGCAAGCCTGCACATGGCTGAGCCAACGCGGCTTTGCAATCACGCCAGACCAGTATCCTCACCTGGCATTTTTAAATCAGCTCGAACAACGCCAGCATCAATGTGCCTGATTGTGTCAGGAATCTGGCTGAGCGGGCTGATCGTATTTATCAGATTTTCCAGCAAACCTGGCAACCGGGTACTTCAAGGCATTTAAGCCGATTTTTTCTTGTGTAACGGCGAATAAATCAATTTCCAAGCGGTCCGCCGCCATCAGCAAGTAGCACAACACATCAGCCATTTCATGGCCAGCAGCCTGGTACTGCGCTGGGCTCAGTGTGTCTTTTTCACCGCTGGGCAACCATTGAAAAATTTCCAGCAATTCAGCGGCTTCTACCGTCAAGGCAGCAGCCAGATTTTTCGGTGTGTGAAATTGTGCCCAGTCGCGTTCAGCCGCAAACGCTCTGAGTGCCTGTTGTAAAGTGCCAAAACTATCCTGCATTTTTTCTTTCCTATATTGATCTGTTCATTCATTCACAACGATACGGCTTAGGCCGATTTACCCCACAATGCATGGCGACGCAGGCAGCACTGGCAGTGCTACTCGCTGCCATGCACGCTGCAATTCACGCTGCCAGAGAAGTTGGCGTACCTCCTATCGCCTGGTCCGGCAAGCTGTCTATGCAAAAACGCCAGAAGCACATGCAAAATATTTTGCTGACTTTTTAAGCAGTCCCAGAGTAAAATCAGGATTGCTGCAATGCGTCAATTATCCAATTCTGGCCCGACGCAGCCCGCCTGAACCGTCTTACCTATTCTGAAGGAGAGTTTCATGCCGTTGCCCCACCCCGATGTCACCGCTGCTGCTGCACAAGAGCAGCTCAGCCAACAATTTACACTACTGCAAGGATACTCGGCATTTGCCTTTCAGAGTTTCGAGCAGATTCTTGCATTGCAATTTCAATATGCACGCCAGTCACTGGATGACTACAGCCAGACCACGCAGCAACTGCTGCAGGCAAAAGATGCGCAGGAATGGATAGCGCTGAGCCAACAACGCACGCAAACCCGCGCTGAGCATCTGCAGGCACATCAACAAGCGTTGCAGGCGTACAGTGTGCAGACTCGGGATCATTGGCTGCAACAATGGCAGCAAGCAGGTCAGCAATGGAAGCATCAGCTTGAACAACAATTCAGCGATCAGGGTCATGGTTTGAGCTTTCATAGCAATACTGTGCTGAATGTGCCAGCCAGTCTGATCCCGGATACGCTTAGTATCACCGTCAGCAATCCGCTGAACACCCAGGTGCAGGCCACCACGACACTGGTGCCAATCGCAGAAGAACGTGTGACTGAAATAGACATCACTCCTACAACTGCTGCGCCAGCGCCAGTCAGTCAGTTATCTCTGCTGACGGCAGAATCTAACCAGGCAAACCAAACTGCAGTCACCCCAAAAACGGCGCCGCCAAAAGTACTCGCCAAAACAGTAAAGCCTGCCAATACAACAACCGCTTCAAAAAAAACCGCAGCCTCACCACAAAGCGCAAGTCACGCAGCCAAAGCGCCTAAAGGAGTAACCACGGGCAAAGCGAACACCAGCGCAGAATCCAAGCTGAAATCCGCTGAGGCGCCCCAAGCTAAGACAGCGCCCACAGCAAAGGCTGTTACACCAGTGACCAAAGGCGTCAGCGCGCAACCTGCAGCGACTAAGCCAGCCGTCGCAAAGCCTGTCGTGCCAGAGCCCAGCACGACCGCCATACCTGCGGCAACGGCCAGCAATGCATCCGGCACACCGAAGCCTGCACAGAAGTTCCCCTTCCCTACGGCTAAACTGCAGGTAAAAACCACCCCTGCCGCGAAGAAAACCAGAACCACCAAGTCTTGATACGGCGTACCTGCACGTCGGCGCTTAGCCCTCCCCCATTTTTTTAGGCGTGGGCTAAGCGCTTCATTCCCCAGGCAGCTGACCGCACTCCGCGTCGCGACCACAAGCTATGCCGTTCTCGGCTACAATGCGGCCTTCCGCTTTTCTCATTGCGCTGCCCCACACATGAACAGTGGATGGCGCATGCTGCCAACTACGAATTTGCCGCAAGGATTTTTATGAGCATCGTCATCCACGACGCATTACGCGCCTACATTGATCCACTGACAGAGCACGAATATGAAGCACTGGAACGCAGCCTGTTGACCGAAGGCTGCCGCGATGCACTGGTATGCTGGGGAGAGGTGCTCATCGATGGACACAATCGCTATGCAATTTGCCAGAAGCACCAGCTGCCCTACAAAGTAGTCCAAAACGATCACTTTGCGAATATTGAGGAAGTCCAGTTATGGATGATCGATAACCATCTGGCGCGCCGTAGCGTGTCTGATTTCCAGCGTGGTATGCTAGCCTTGCGCAAAAAAGAAATTCTGAGCACCAGAAATCAGCAACAGCAGTCCACCAGTACCGAGCCTGCACTGCAGGAAAGCGAACAGGCTGTCCCTGTGATCAAACCGACTCAGAGCCGCCAGGAAATCGCACGTGTAGCGGGTATCAGCAGCCATGCCGTGGTACAGATAGAGAAAATCCAGCGTGCTGCGTCACCGGAGTTAGTCAGAGCGGTACGTGATGGCAGCATCTCTATCAGTGCAGCTGCCGCCATCGCCAGCCTGCCGACAACAGAGCAACAAGCAGCGGTCGCTGGTGGACGTAAGGAATTGCAGGAAGTAGCGCGGCAAGTACGTGAAAAGAACCGGGTACAGCGCCAGCAAGCTAAGCCTAAGCCAGAAACGACCGTATCCGACGCAGAGTCGCCGCCGTGGGAAACAGCAGCAACAGAGGACACGGCAGAGCCAGACGTAACTACAGGCTACCCTGCGATAAGGCAGCAAGACGTGCAGCAACGTCTGTACGAGCTGGAGACTGAAAACCAGCGCCTGAAAGATGAAATTGAGCGGTTGCGCACTGCATTACAACAAGCACAGGCATCAAGCAAACCGGAATGAACAGCGATGGCTAACCGCAGACCGAGTTTAAGTCAGTTATTTTTAAACAGTTCGCCTGATCCGGCTGAGCAAGCCCATCAGAAACGTCTGCGCACGCTGGCCAAAGCCAGTGACGGTAGGGCCTTTGTGCTGGATGACGCGCCGCTCAGGATGATGTACCTGACACCCAAATGCATGCAAAGCGTGATGCATATGGAGCAGCCAGATGCATTGCTGTGCGCATATTCGCAGTGGATGATGGGATTTCGCTTGTTTCAGGAACAAGCGCGCGATTTTTTACTGATAGGTCTGGGTGGCGGCTCGCTGGTCAAGCATATCCTGACTCATCTGCCGGAATCGCATATCACTGCACTGGAAATCAACCCGGATGTGATTGCATTGCGTGACGCCTTTGCATTGCCTGCCAATGACAAGCGTTTGCAAGTGATACTAGCCGATGGCGCAAGCTATCTACCTGCCATGGCCCAACAAGTGGATGTCATTTTCCTGGATGCCTACGACAAACAAGGCCTGGTACCGGCGCTGAATACAGCGGGTTTTTACCGCAGTTGCCAGCAGCACTTGCGTCCACAAGGTGTGTTGGTCGCCAATGTCTGGGGCAAACCCAGCAATATCGCGCAGATGCTGCACAGCTTACGCGGCCAGTTTAGCGAGGTCTGCTGGGCCCGTTCGCCCGACAGCTATAACCTGATCGTGTTCGCCAGTCAGCAAGCACTTGAGCAAACAGTACTGCAACAGCGGGCCAGTCATTTACAGCAAGTGCAGCCGGAACTGCCTTGGCCGCGCATCGCCGCATCATTCGACCGCTTGCCCGGCCCCGCCACTCAGCAAGACCTGGAGATACTGACCGAAAAAATGCGTCAGCTGCTCGTGATGGATCAAAATGTGCCGACCACCTATGCAGCCTGGAGAACGCTGGTACTGAACAGACCCTAGACAAGTAACCTGCAGCAAACTGTGGTGCTTTGCGCAGGCGGATTGTCAGCCGGGCGTATTTCTGGCAAGCTTGCCGCATCATTGTTTCAGCGCCTGACCATCTCCGTCTAAGGTGCACAGAAACAGGCAAAGGGATCAGACTATGTACGATAAAAACGACTTCACAGCAGTTTCTAAATTTCTTAAACTCGGCGTCAAAATTACCTTCAAAAACCCCATGGGGCAGAACCCGAGTTTTGATACCAGCTTTCCAAATCCCAAAGGCGGCATGGTGACAATACAAGAAAAAAGTCTTTACGATGTGGAACGCAAACTTAGGGCTTTGATCGGTGACGATACACCAGTCAAAACAAAACTGGCACCGTTCACCTATCTGGGTACTAATTTCCGTGGCTTGTTATATTGCACCCGCGGCTCCAACGATTTCATCGTGCAGGAAACGCATAACGCATTTGGCGTGGAAACCAAACGTACGGTGCGTCAGGCCGATGAATTTGTCTTACTGCTCAGCTAAGTTTCCAATTCCTACTTTTGCTGTACTCATAACGCAAAATAACCGCTGATTCGTGCTGTCTACGGGTCAGCCTGCCCTTGCCCGATCTCGTCCACATCTCTGCTTTCACAGCAAAAATCGATCCCCTTTCTGCCGCCCGGCGTCATTCACCGACCTGTTGCCGTCATTCGCCGATCAGCACAAGACAAGCACAGCCGCCTGCTCTATTCTGAACCTGTCAGCAAGACCAACAAGCACATCTGATATGAAGGAGATCAACATGGATACGCAACAAGTCAATACTAAGCCTGGTAACAAATCGAATAGCCTGATGATCGGTCTGGCCATGATCATCATTGGCAGCCTGTTTTTGCTTGACCGCATGGATATGATCAACGCGCTCGAATGGTGGTATATCGCACCAGCGATGATTGCCTTAGCTGGCATCATCAATCTGTTTTCCCGCGAAAATCCCGAGGATCGTGCCAATGGCGTATTTCAAATCGTTTTAGCGTTCTGGCTGTTCGCTTCCGCTGAACAGTTGTGGGGCTGGACTTTCCGCACCAGTTGGCCAGTGCTGATTATGGGTGCAGGACTGCGTCATCTGGTGATTGCGATGTCAGCCCCCCGCCAGTAATCGCAGGCTTAACTCATTCTTTATTTCTGACTGATTTTTATCTTCGACAGGAGTCGCATCATGCGCCAACGTAACCCACAGAACCGCCTGGTATTCGGTGCCATACTGATGATCTTCGGCGCCTTAGCCTTGCTCGATAATCTGAACATTTTCAACACATTCAATATTTTCCACTTCTGGCCTATGGTCTTCATTGCAGTCGGTGCCTTGAAAATTTCACGCAGTGATACCGTTTCCGGACACTTAATCGGCGGTATGTTTATCGCCGTAGGAGCAGCAATGACTTTACAGCACATGGGGATTATTGACTTCCGTATGCGTCACTGGTGGCCGATTTTCCTGATCGCCGGTGGTCTGGCTGTGATCTTTAAAGACCGCTTAATCACGGAAAACAATCTGAACCAGCTCAACTCCGGTGAGTTACCACATAGCGTCTGCAATGTGTCTGCGATGATGAGCGGCGCCAAAATCAATAATGCATCACCAGACTTCAAAGGCGGTGAACTGACTGCGGTGATGGGCGGGATAGAACTGGACATGCGCGGGGCCTCGATACAAACTGAGGCAGTACTGAATGTGTTTGCGATGTGGGGTGGAATTACCGTACGTGTACCAAATGACTGGACTGTCATCTCTCAAGGGGTGCCACTGTTGGGTGGCATCGAAGATAAAACCGTACCGCCTATGGATAAAAGTAAGAAACTCTACATCCAGGGATATGCCATCATGGGTGGAGTAGAAATCACTAACTGAGGTAAGCGCCAGGCAGTGCCATCATCCTCCACACGGCAGATGATGGCATTTTCTGCCATTCCGTTGCCACGGTTCCGCTTTGCATCTCATTCACTTATTATTTTGCGCACCATGCATCCACTCTTGTCCGACACCAGACGTTTTCTGTGGTACGCCATCCTTTGGCTGTTACTCACGCTATTGCTTGCGAAACTGATGGTGACAATGGCATATGCTAACTGGTCTCAAGCCTTGCTGTTCCTGATGCCGGTGACCGTGGTGTATAGTTTTCTGTCTACCTCGGCCTACTATATTTGCCGCATCTTTCCACACCACAAACGCGCTGTCTATCTGGCCTTCCTGATCTTTGTCAGTGCCGCTTTTCTGTCGGCGCTTGCGTGTGTGCTGATCAGCAGTCTGTGGTTACAAATCCTGCATAGCCTGTATGAAGACGCATTCGCGGTCAGTCTGGATGAGCACGTTACCCTGATTATTTTTGGTATCGCATTCGCACTGTATTTGCTGAATTTGTTTGCCTACGATGTGTTCATCGCCCTCGACCATATGCATGCGGCGGAACGCCGTGAGGCCGACGCGAGGCTGCTGGCACGCGATGCAGAACTACAAGTATTACGTTCACAGATAGATCCACATTTCCTGTTCAATAGCCTGAATTCCATCAGCGCCCTGACCGCTATCGATCCGGCAGCAGCGCGCGAGATGACAATAGCCCTGGCTGACTTTTTCCGGCTAACGCTAAGTCTGTCTGAAAAAGAGAAAATCACGGTGCAGCAAGAGACTGAGTTATGCGAACAATTTCTGGCCGTAGAAAAAATTCGCTTTGGTCATAAACTGCAAAGCAATATACAGGTTGATGAACTGGCACAAGTCGCACTGATCCCTCCCATGATCCTGCAACCTTTGCTGGAGAATGCCATCAAGCACGGCATACGGAATTTACGTCAGGGTGGAGAAATTCAGGTCAGGATACAGGCCCAGTCTGGCTGGCTGCATCTGCAGGTTATCAATCCAGTGGCTCTGCAAGACCTGCCCGGTAAAGGAAATGGTTTAGGTTTACAGAATCTGAAGCAGCGCTTTCACGCACTGTATGCGGATCAGGCCAGAGTCAGCTGGAACCGCACTGAAACAGAATTTTTAATCGAAATTGCTTTACCGCTGGAGTTAGCGCATGAATGAACCCTTACGTGTCGTGATTGCCGATGATGAAGATCTGGCTCGTCGCCTGATTACTGAATACCTGAAACCGCACAGCGGTCTTCATATCGTCGCAGAATGTGAAACCGGAACCGAAGCGGTGGACGCCATAGCCAAGCTGCAGCCGGATTTGGTGTTTCTTGATATACAGATGCCGGAACTGACCGGACTCGAAGTGCTGGAAACCACGGGCCGCCAGCATGGCGTCATTTTCACGACGGCTTACGACCACTACGCATTGCGCGCATTTGACTTGCATGCGGTGGATTACCTGCTTAAACCGTACTCGCAACAACGCTTCAATGAGGCGCTGAGCAAAGCCAGAAAACTGGTTCGCATACCCAGCGACACAGCAGAAAAAGGCATGCACGAGGCAAGAACAGGTTTACCGGGCATACTGGCAGCGCAGACCGCACAGACGCAACGCCTGTTGATACGCGACCGTGGACAAACCCATGTAGTGCCTATGGCAGACATTGATTTTATTGAAGCGCAGGACGATTACATTCTGGTCCACGCTGGCCAAAAATCCTGGATGAAAACGCAAAGCCTGTCCGATCTGGAAGCGCAGTTAGACCCGGCTCAGTTCATACGGATACACCGCTCTTATCTGCTGCACCTGCCTGCACTGCTCAGTCTGGAAAAAATCAGCAAAGACAGTCAGCTGGCGGTGCTGCGGAATGGCCACAAAATCCCGGTCAGCCGGTCAGGATTAGAGCGCATTAAGCCCAGTCTGCTCTAAGCCAAACTGACCTGGCAGGCAGTGTTAGGTGAAGCAGCTTTATTGAATTGCATGCAGCACGATGCTGAGCTCCGTTTTCGTTTCCAGCATGAGCGCAGGCAGATTCTCAGCATCAATGTGGAGCCGCTGTAAGCTGGCCGGAACCTGGCTCCAGTCCAACTGTTCCGGCTGATTATGCACAAATACCGCATCCAGAAAATCGGCCGTTGTGAGTACATCGGTCAGACTGATTTTATGTTGAGGGACGGCCTGATAATGTTTGAAATTCACGACCGCATCACGGATTTCGTCGGGCACTTCCCAGTCTTCGAGTATGGCAGCACCGATGCTGGCATTCCAGTCATCGATTAAATTCCATAGCAGCGCTTCTGAAGTAAAAATATGCTGATAATGGTGGGCCCGGTTAAGGATGTAGAATTTGCCGATATCATGCAGCAAGCCAGCGAGCATGGCCTTATCCGGGCTCATACAGGTCTTGTTTCTGGCGACGACCATCGCCAGCGCGGCTACCCGCAGGCTGCGCCGCCACAAGCCATCCATCTGTACCGAAAAGCCGCCTTTGTATTTGTTTTCGGCAAGCTGTTTCATGCCAATAGAAATCGCGATATTTCTTACGGCTGCAAACCCCAGTAATAAAGTAGCTGAGCGCAAATCCGTGACCTGACGGCCGGAAGGATTGAAACTGGCGGTATTACTCAGATGTAAAACCTTAGCCGACAACACCGGTTCAGCACCAATAATCCTGGCGACCTGATCATTGGAAATGTCTGGCTGGCTGAGTGCCTTGCGTATTTTCATGGTGGCGCCGAGCGAAGTCGGGAAAACCAGCTTTTTTGCCGACAATTCAGCCGTAAAATCTTCCAGAAAAGTGAATTCTGCGTTTTTATCCATGATGCGCTTTCCTTACCCGGCAATGAGAGGCATCCGTCGCAGCAGATGACGCTTTAGTTGGCATTTTCAACCATTGATCGCAAACCGCTGGTGCCAGCTCACGAATGACCATAAGCTAACAACTAAAGAACGCGAACCAAACTAAGTTTGTTCAACAAAGCGTTCTGCATGTTTTATGTATCTTAACGGTTTCCGGGGAGAAAATCATGACTACAAACAATAGCAACAACATCTATCTGTTCTTCAAGCAATGCTTGGAAGAGTTTGCTTATCTGATACGCAGCGGCCTGCGTTCTCTGGAGCGCACTCCATTACCACATCTGCTGGTCACCTGCCTGGCGCTGGCGATTTTCATCAGCGTGTTGCCATTGGCATTAAGCTTGTTTGTGTTGTTTGTTTTGCTCAAACTGTTAGGTGCACTGACGCTATTCAATGTCAGAAAAAACCGCCAGGCACCTGCGCGTTTGAAACAATCCGACTAAGGCCGCTTAACAGGCCCTAAGCAAATTAAACGGAAACCCGATGCAAATTAATCGTGTCGCGCGTTTCCAGAGCTACCCGGCGTGCTGCAGCGGCAAAACCTTCATCAGCGACGGGGTTGGCGTACAGGATGGCGCGCGATGAGTTAATCATCATGCCGCCGCCATTCGCGGTTTGCCCGGCTTTAACAGTCGCAGCGATATCTCCGCCCTGGGCGCCGATACCAGGAACCAGTAAAGGCATATCGCCGACGATTTTGCGGACTTCTGCCAGCTCATTCGGGAAGGTCGCGCCAACCACCAGCGCCGCCTGTCCATTCAGATTCCAGCGATCTGCAACCAATTGCGCCACATGTTGGTACAAAGGTCTGCCGTTCACTTCAAGGAATTGCAGGTCTGAGCCGCCAACATTGGAAGTACGGCACAAAACGATAGTCCCTCTATCTTTCCATTCCATGTAAGGTGCGACTGAATCAAAACCCATGTAAGGATTCACGGTCACAGCATCGGCACCGTAGCGCTCGAACGCTTCACGCGCATATTGCTCTGCAGTTGCACCGATATCTCCGCGTTTCGCATCCAGGATCACCGGAATATGGGGGTAAGTCTGGCGGATATAGCGGCAAATATCCAGTAGCTGATCTTCTGCCGATAAGGCAGCAAAGTAGGCGATCTGTGGCTTAAATGAACAAGCCAGATCTGCGGTGGCATCGATAATGGCTTTGGAAAACTGGAAAATTGCATCCGGCTTACCGGCAAATTCCGCAGGAAAGCGACTGATGTCCGGGTCCAGGCCTACGCACAGTAAGGAGTTATTTTGTTGCCATGCGGCGTTAAGATTTGCAATAAAAGTCACGGTCTGCCCCGGTAAAATTAATCTGTATCCCGCCATTATACCGCGCCGCGCCAGTGCTCAATTTCACGACGGGCAGGACATCCCCGGGATTATTGATTATTATCTGCTGTAAAGGCTGCCTCAGCCTGACAAGCGCGGCTGCGAAAGCACCCACCCTCCAATTTTTCAGCCTTACCACTCAGACTGATATGAACGACATGATGGATACCAGCCAGGACTTACTGGCACTCGACAAGCAATTTTGCTTTGCACTGTACTCAGCCTCGCTCGCACTGACCAAAACTTATAAACCTTTGCTTGATGAGATAGGCCTGACTTATCCGCAGTATCTCGTCATGCTGGTACTGTGGGAAAAGGATCACATTTTAGTCAAAGACATAGGGCATGCGCTGTTCCTGGATTCGGGCACGCTGACGCCATTGTTAAAACGACTGGAAACCGCTGGCCTGTTACTGCGCCAGCGTGACAAAGAAGATGAACGCCAGGTCAGAATCTTACTGACGCAGGATGGCAAGGCATTACGTAAGCTTGCACGCAGCATACCGGAAAAAATCATGTGTGCCAGTGGGCAAAATCTGGCCAGTCTGATGGCGCTCAGACAGCAGTTAAGCAGTTTGCGCGATGAATTACATACGCAACAGGACGTATAGCCAGAGCAAGTGAGCATATTTTTATTTGCCAGCGGCAGGCGCTGCAGGCAAATAGCACCATCTTGAGCAAGAAAACTATCGTCATCATAGGAATATGCAATAAATATTTATATTGCGCGCAATTTAATTGCTCGCTATAATTTATTCATTGGAGCGATCGACGGCACAAGGAACAATAGCAGATCGGCACTCCAGTTCTCCCCTAACCTTACTGAGGAAACTGATCATGCAAATTCTTTACACAGCAAATGCAACTGCAACCGGTGGTCGTGATGGCCGCGCTACTTCTGACGACCAGCACCTGAATGTGCAACTGACGACGCCAAAAGAGCTGGGTGGCGCTGGCGGTGCCGGCACAAATCCTGAACAATTATTTGCAGCTGGCTATTCCGCCTGCTTTATCGGTGCCATGAAATTCGTTGCAGCCAGCCAGAAAAAAGCATTACCAGCGGATGTCTCCGTCAATGGTCTTGTTGGCATAGGCCCCAATGGCAAAGGCGGCTTTGGTATCGCCGTCACGCTGAATATTTCCTTGCCTGGTATGGACACAGAAGCCGCAGAAGCATTGATACACCAGGCACATGAAGTCTGCCCATACTCCAACGCGACGCGTGGTAATGTGGAAGTGAGTCTGAATCTGGTGTAAGTGAGGCACGGGTCGCCACTGAGCGAGCGCATACCGACCCTGAAATAAAAAAAGGAGCTGTGCGTACGTGAACTGCACCCCAAAAGTTGGACACCCGTCCATACTTTTGGGGTGTTTTCATGAGTAAATATACAAAGCAATTCAAAGTACAGGTTGTTGAGTACTATCTGCAGGAGAACGCTGGCTGCGCTCTG
>NZ_JACOGG010000016.1 GCF_014284365.1 Cognatundibacterium rugosum | reverse complement strand
GCCTGAGGTGCATCTGCGTCCTAACGCGGTGGTGCCATACAAATCGGTGGCCGCGGTGATGGCCTCAGCCCAGCGTCTGGGCGTGACCAAGATCGGTATGGTTGGGAATGAGCAGTTTATGAAGTAAGCTTGCTTGTACTGCAGAATTCATGCAAGTTAAGCACTTCATTCAGCTGCACTTGATGTATGATTGAAAATCGGCAGGCTGGTTCCTGCCGTTTTTTATATTTGCTGGAATCAGGAAGAGTCTCAGACTGCCTCAGCGGCTACTGATTCCATAGATTATTTATTTTATTGATTGAGAGATCAACATATGATGCAACTTCGCTTGTCTCGTACCGCTGTATTGATTGCAGCGATCGGCTTTGCTGCCGCGCCAGAATTAACCAATATCGCTGCAAACACTGCGTATGCTCAGGAAGCAATGCGTCCGGAGATCGGTCGTATCGTTCAGTCTGCAGGTGAGTTATTTAAAGCGAAGAAGTACAAAGACGCACTGGCTAAGATTCATGAGGCTGACAGTGTAGGTGGTAAGACTGTGAATGAGAATTTCACGATCGAACGTATGCGCTTGTCGATTGCTTCCGCTGCCAATGATAACGACACAGTGATCCGTTCTGCGGAAACAATTATCTCTGCCGGTAAGTTGCCGTCGAAAGATCAGTTGCAGATGATACAGGTACTGGCAAATGCGTATTTTAAAGCTGGTAACTATGCCAAGGCATCCCAATGGTATAGCCGTTACTACGCTGATGGCGGTACTGATCCTTCCCTGCGCCCATATATGATCCAGGCGATGAATCAGGGTGGCGACAGCGCGAAAGCGATGAAGGAAGTGATGAATGATCTGGCTGCAGATGAAAAGGCCGGACGTACACCTAGCTTGTCCAATCTGGAATTCTATGCGAATGCAGCATTGAAGCAAAAAGACATGGCAGGCTACACGACTGCGCTGGAAAAGCTGGTTGCTTACCACGGTAAAAAAGAATACTGGGTGAATCTGCTGAATAACGTAGAGCGTAAGCCAGGTTATTCTGAACGTCTGAAACTTGATCTGTATCGCCTGAAACTGGCCTTGGGTCAGGTTAGCAAAACATCTGACTATATGGATTCCTCGCTGATGGCGATTCAGGCTGGTTATCCTGGCGAAGCGACCAAGATCATTGATGCAGGCTACAAAGCGGGTGCTTTAGGTGCTGGCAACGATGCTGAGCGTCATAAGCGTTTGCGCGATATGGCTGCTAAAGCTGTGGATGAAGCAACTAAAGCAGCTGCAACTGCAGAAGCAGATGCAAAGCAGGCTAAGGACGGTAATGCATTGGTTAGCCTGGGCTTCGCTGCAGCCACTTCCGGCAAGGCTCAGCAAGGTATTGCGATGATGGAAGAGGGCATCAAAAAAGGCGGCCTCAAACATCCTGAGGATGCGAAACTGCATCTGGGCATTGCACAGTTGCAATCGGGCAAAAAACAGGAAGCGATCAAAACGCTGAAGTCGGTTCAGGGTAAAGATGGTGTCGCAGATCTGGCCCGTTACTGGGTACTGTACGCAGGTCAGAAATAAGCTTGTTCTGATCGAAAAAAAAAGGCACCTTCGCGGTGCCTTTTTTTATGCTACGCGCTGATTAGCCGTGATGCTTTTTACTGTGTTTGTGGCTGCTATTGTGATGTGCAACTTTTTGGCGTGCGTTGGATTTACCAACTGGGATTTCCAGGTGCAAAGTCTGGCCAGAGCTGACTTGTTCTGACTTTAGCTTATTCCAGGATTTAATATCCGCGACACTGACATGATAGCGTTTTGCAATGCCGTTCAGATTGTCGCGCTTGCCTACTTTGTAGCTGATCTGGCGTGTGGTAATCGCCTTTTCTATGACTAGCTGGGCTTTTTCTGCGACTTCAGGGGCAATGTCTTTATCTTCTGCATGCGCGGATTTCGGAACCAGTAAGGTGGAGCCTGCTTTGACCAGCATTTTGGCGGGGATCATATTGACGTCCCGCAAAGCCTCAACCTTGTGGCCCAGCTTAATCGCCAGCGCTTCAATTTTTTCGGTTTTTTGAACGATGTAGGTGGCCCAACTCGATAGCGGTCCCTGCCATTTGCTCAGATTTTCCTTGAACAGCGCAGCATTCTCAGTCGGAAGCAGGATTTTTGTATTGCTGCTACCGGTAATCACTGGGCGGTTAAATTGCGGATTGAGCGCATTGAATTCTGCCAAGGGTAATTCAGCGAGTTGCGCTGCGACACGTACATCGATATCGCGGGTTTTTTCAATGGGAACAAAGTAAGGCTGGTTTTCCAGTGCAGGCAGGGTGATATTGTATTGTTCAGGATGAGTGATGATGTTTTTCACGGCCTGCAGCTTGGGCACATAATTTCTGGTCTCAAGCGGCATCAGGTAAGACATGCTGTCGTAATCGACAGGCAGGCCTGCAGCCTGTTGTTTCTTGATTGCGCGTTGTACTGAGCCTTCGCCCCAGTTATAGGCTGCCAGCGCCAGTTGCCAGTCACCAAACATACCGTACAAACGTTCCAGGTAATTCAGTGCGGCATCGGTAGAGTCAAGTACGCCACGACGGTCGTCCTTGAACATGTTTTGCTTCAGATTGAAGTCTTTTCCTGTCGCCGCCATGAATTGCCACATGCCGCTGGCTTTTGCGGTGGAGATAGCCTGGGGATTGAAAGCGGATTCGATAAAAGGGAGCAAGGCCAGTTCTGTCGGCATGCCGCGTTTTTCCAGCTCTTCAACCACATGGTAGAGGTAGCGTGAACCACGTTGCACTGTGCGCAGCATGTAGTCGCTGCGCGAGCTGTACCAGGTGGTCTGGCCCGCAACCAGTTTGTTGTCCAGGTCTGGGATGGCATAGCCGGCGCGGATACGCTCCCATAAATCCAGTTCTTTATTTTCGTAACTGAAGGAAGAAATTTTGAGCGAGCTATCAATGGGCGTCGAACTGGAGAGGCTGGTTTCCGGTGTGGAGTTCAGTGCGTCCGGAGCGGGGCTTTCTGCCTGACAGAGCTGAGGAATCGCGAATGCTATCCATGCGCTGAGCAATAAGGGTTGGAAAGGGTGTCTTAATCGTTTCATAGGCAAGATGATGGCTCATCGACCTTGGTCGACTTTGATTTCAGGATCGTGAGAGTGTACGCAAGTGCAGAAGACCTCGTCAAGGAAAATGTCATCTGATTGACATCTTGAGTGATGAGCGAAAATAAGGGTGAGATTTCTCAATAATCGCAACAGAAACGCGAATATGCGACTATTTCTGCTGGGTCGGACAGGCTATGTTTGTAGGGGCAGGCAAGGTGTTTTCCCTTGCCTGTCTTGGCTTTCCGGCCATTTCTCTCTGCTGAAACAGGGTCAGGATTGCATGCAGAATGCATTGAGTTTATTGCCGTCCAGGTCGCGGAAGTAAGCAGCATAAAAACCACTGGTGCCGCGCGGACCCGGTCCACCTTCATCACTGCCGCCAAGTGCCAGGGCTTTTGCGTGTAAGGCTTTGATTTTGTCTGCTGAGTCAACTACCAGTGCTACCATGCTGCCATTACCGACGCAGGCTGGCTGGCCGTTAAACGGTTTGATGATGCCGAGACTGGGTTTAGCCGGGCTGACGCCCCAGGCAATAAATTGCTCGCCTTCCATGATGCGGCGCGCGCCTATTTCTGCCAGCAAGGTGTCATAGAACGCAGCAGCCTGTTCGAAATGATTCGTACCTAAAGTAACGTAACCTATCATGTTGTCTCCTGTCTGATGAGGGATGAAAAATTTGTGCGCTTAGTGTAGCAGGCGCTCTGCATTGAACTTATTCTGCCACAGCCTCCGCCTGTTGCGCGGCGTCGGCTTCCAGATTGAATTGCAGTGCAGCCAGCCGGGCATAGATGCCGCCTTGTGCAATCAGGGACTGGTGGTTGCCAGTTTCAACAATTTTGCCATGTTCCAGCACGACGATGCGATCTGCACGTTGCACGGTCGCCAGACGATGCGCAATGATGAGTGTGGTACGGCCTTGCATGGCGCGTTCCAGTGCTTCCTGCACCAGGCGTTCTGACTCTGCATCAAGTGCGCTGGTTGCCTCGTCCAGTAATAGCAAAGGTGGATTTTTCAACAGTGCGCGTGCAATTGCAATCCGCTGCCGCTGGCCGCCAGACAGCCTGACACCACGCTCCCCCAGAAATGACTGATAACCCTCGGGAAGGCGTTCTATAAACTCGTGGGCGGCTGCCAGCTTTGCTGCTGCGATCACCGCTTCATCGCTGGCATCCGGATCGCCATAGCGGATATTCTCCATTGCATTGGCTGAGAAAATGACTGCATCCTGAGGCACGATGCCTATCGCGTCGCGCAGAGTTTGCAAATTAAGTTGGCGAATATCGACTCCGTTGAGCAGGATGTTGCCTCGCTGGGGATCGTAAAAGCGCAACAGTAATTGAAACAATGTGGTTTTGCCTGCGCCTGAGGTGCCAACCGGGGCCAGGGTTTCGCCCGGTGCGATCTGTAGATTGATGTCAGTCAGCGCGGCTTGTTGTGGTCGTGATGGATAAGAGAACTGAATCTGTTGTAATGCCAGGCTGGCACCATGGTGTGCCGCACCCGCTACGTCAGGCAGCGGTAATGCTTGTGCGGGATTCTGTATGCTGGACTGTACTTCCATCAACTCCAGCAATCGCTCAGTGGCACCGGCTGCGCGCTGTGCATCGCCCAGTACCTCAGACAGTGCGCCGAGCGCCCCGGCTACAATCGCCGCATACAAAATAAATTGCCCGAGTTGGCCGCTGCTCATTTCTCCCTGCATCACGCGTTGAGCGCCCAGCCATAACACCAGAACGATTGCACCGAATACCAGCAAGATTGCCAGCAGCGTGAGTAGGGAACGTGCACGTATTCTGCGGGTTGCGCTACGAAATGCATACTCGACTGAGCTGGCAAAGCGCTGTGCTTCCAGCTGTTCATGGGCGTAGGCTTGTACGGTAGGCATAGCATTCAAGATCTCACCTGCGATGGCCGACGCATCCGCAATTTTATCCTGTGAGTCACGCGACAATTGCCTGACGCGTCGTCCGTACCCAATAATAGGTAGCACCACAACCGCCAGCATCACCAGTATCATCAGTGTCAGCTGGGCGCTGGTGACGAACAACATTAGCAGGCCACCGGCAAACAACAGGACATTACGCAGTGCCATGGAAATACTGGTGCCGACTACGGTTTGTATCAGCGTTGTATCCGTGGTCAGGCGCGACAGGACTTCACCGGTTTGTGTGGTTTCAAAAAACTCGGGACTCTGGGTCACTACATGTGCATACACGCGGTTGCGGATATCGGCAGTGACCCGTTCACCCAGCCAGGACACCATATAAAACCGGGCTGCAGTACTTATGCCTAGCAGGATGGCAACGCCAAAAAGGGCCAGAAAAGTCAGGTTCACACGGCTCAGATTCGCTCCGGCTTTGCTGGCAAAACCCAGATCTATCATTTGACGGAATGCAGCCGGGATGGCGAGTGTTGCCGCTGCAGCTAGCAATAAGGCGATACCTGCCAGCACAAACTGCCTGCGATAAGGGCGTAAAAATGGCAGCAGTGCGGCCAGAGTGCGTATACTGCTGCGTGCAGCTTGGGGTGGGTTTGGATTGTTCATCTTGGCTATTGTGGTGGGCAGTCACCTACATGATGTCTGCCTTGTGCTTTTCAAGTTGGTGGCGAGCTTTCTTGCCTGCCTACATTCCTTGCGTCAACGCCTTCTTGCTGACAGGCGTTGTTGAGCTGTCATTCCCATTAAAAAAAGACGCTATGAAAAAAATGATTGAGAGACGTATTCCAGCGCTGTTACTGATGCTGGCTGTGCTGACGCTGAGTGCCTGCCAGAGTACCATGAACCGCGTGAATGACTGTAAAACCGGTGACTGGCAACTGATAGGGAAAAAAGACGGCGGTGACGGACTGGTGCAGCAATTTGAAGACAGAAAGCGTTTCTGCTCCTTTGTAGACAGTGACAAAATCAGGGAAGAATCTGCTATTCAATATGCGCAGGGCTGGGTGCTGGGTAATCAGCAGTTTTGGTTTCAGCTGGGGCGGGTTGACGGGCGTACCGGACTCGGTGTTGTGCATTATCAGCAGCAACTGATATCCGACAAGGTTGTTGAAAACAAAACGCCGCTGAACCCGGCTTACTATGAACAAGGCTGGCAGCAGGGAAATCACGAATACTGGTATCAGACCGGTTTTGACGATGGTAAAGCGGGTAAGACTGCGGCTGAAGAGCAATTCCGCGCGCGTACCGGCGCTGAAATCGGCTTCCGGCAAGGCTCTTATCGTCAGGGCTGGCAGGATGGGAATTACAAATACTGGGAAAATCTTGGTTACCAGGATGCACATGACGGTATTCCGGACAGCCATCTGGAGCAGCATCTGCAAGCAGCCAAAGAAAAAGATTTGTTAGCACGTCCTGAAGCCTACCGCGTAGGTTGGGACCGGGAAATCATTGAATACTGGCGTCAGCTGGCTTGGGCAGATGCAGTCAGTGGGCGTGATATAAACACGCGCCGTGACGATGCCAAACGGCGCGGTCTAAAATTTTTAGAAGCAGAATATAAACAAAAATGGGAACAGCGTCTGATTGAGTACTGGACTGAAGTAGGCGCAGCCGATGGTTTTGGACAGCCTTTCCAGCTTGATCAGCGCATGGCCAGCGCGCGCAGCAATCAAGTGTTTGTGATTGCGCAGACCCGCGATGCGTATACCCAGGCTTGGCAAAAACAAAATGCAGCTTACTGCACCGTCGATAACGCGTTTGAATGGGGCCGTCAGTCCAAAGGCATGGCAGTGGAAGTATGTCAGCCTGCGATTCAGGGACGTTTACAGCGCGCCCTGATCAGTGGCCGTGATTATGAGCAGTTGGCATACAGGCTGGAAAGTACACACAGAGATTTACGCGATCATGAACGCAGAGCGCGCGATGTGGAGCGTCAGTTGAATCAGGTGGAGGCTGAGATCAGGAAAAACCGGGAAGATAAGAATCGTCCGAATACGCAGGAAAATCAAAACATCGATAGCCGCAATGAGCGGAATAAGAATGAGCTGCGCGATCAGTTGCAGTCTTTGCGTCGCCGTATCGATGAGCTGCGCTCCTGGGAATTCCGTTATCAACAGCAAATGGACGGCTTGCGGCGCGATATTTATCTGTAACTGATTGAGCTTTAGCGGTCACTCATTGGCTGACTGTGCCGCTGACATCTGCCCTGAGCCGGAAGTCAGCTGCATTTTTTTGAGTCACCCAGACAAACTTGCACATCTGGCAAAGAACTGTGCCTGAGCCATCAGCGCTGGATGTCGTTCATGACTGCAGCGTGCGCGAAATCACCAAATATTTGCTTTTGAATATATCCAACCTCATCCAAGCCTTATATAATCGCGCTACTTGATCGGGAGAGAGCAACCAGCGGTTGCCGCCGAAGGGGCTAATACCCAACAAACTCTCAGGCAAAAGGACCGGTCAACGGGGCGTAAAACACACCCCACACTCTGGAGAGCGGTAGCGGTTCAGAACTGCACTACCCACCGAAGGTGCGCACGGAGGACAGATACTGTCGCCGTAATCTCTCAGGTACCAGGACAGAGGGGTCAGCGATTGCATCGCATGCAGCGGCGTCTGCGTGCGTTTTCGTTCCTACTCAACTGGTAAAGAGGCATCCATGACGCAAACAGCGACATCTCTCAAGGTAACTCCCCTCAATGCAGCCCATCGCGCGGCTGGTGCAAAAATGGTTGATTTCGGCGGTTGGGATATGCCGGTCAACTATGGTTCCCAAATTGAAGAACATCACGCTGTGCGCAAAGATTGCGGCATGTTTGACGTCTCCCACATGTGCGTGGTCGATATCCGTGGCGACAATGTACGCGGCTTCCTGCGCGGTCTGGTCGCGAATAACGTCGATAAGCTGCAGGTTCCAGGCAAAGCACTTTATTCCTGCATGCTGAAACCGGAAGGCACCGTCATCGATGACCTCATCATTTATTTTTTCAGTGAAAACTGGTTCCGTCTGGTGGTGAATGCCGGTACGGCAGAAAAAGACATCGCCTGGATGAATGCGCGCAATGCAGAAACCCAGAGTGGCCTGACGATCACTCAACGCCGTAACGGCGAGGGTGCATTTGCGCTGGTCGCAGTGCAGGGCCCGAATGCGCGTGCCAAAACATGGGAAGTGCTGCCAGAAACTCAGGCTGCTTCCGCTGACATCAAACCCTTCAATGCGGTGATCGTTGAGGGTACAAAATTCGGTGAAGTCATGGTGGCCCGCACAGGTTATACCGGTGAAGATGGTTTTGAAATCGCCGTGCCGGCCGAACAGGCTGTTGCGTTCTGGGATGCGTTGACCGCAGTTGGCGTCAAACCAGCTGGCCTGGGTGCACGCGATACGCTGCGTCTGGAAGCAGGTATGAATTTGTACGGTCAGGATATGGACGAGAGTGTGAACCCGCTCGACGCCGGTCTGGCCTGGACCATTGATCTGGTGAGCGAACGCGATTTCGTTGGCAAACAGGCTTTGCTGGAGCAAGGACAAAAAGCACAATTCCTCGGTTTGATTTTGCGTGAAAAAGGTGGCATTCTGCGTGCGCACCAAAAAGTGATTTGCGCACAAGGTGAAGGGGAAATTACCAGCGGCACATTCAGCCCTAGTATGCAGGAAGCGATTGCACTGGCCCGTCTGCCTCTGGGTGTGGCAGTGGGAGACACGGTACACGTCGTCATCCGTGATAAACAACTGGCGGCCAGTGTCGTGAAACTGCCTTTTGTCCGTAACGGAAAAGTCCTGGCAGCATAAAGTAGCAGGGGCGTGTGATTTCGCATCACACGCCCGAATTTTTTAGACCTGATTTTAAACACAATAACTGATCAATTTGGAGTCCAGCATGAACATTCCAGCAGAACTGAAATACACCACATCCCACGAATGGGTACGCGTAGAAGCAGACGGCACAGTTGCCGTTGGCATTACTGAGTTTGCTCAGGATGCATTGGGCGATATCGTTTTCGTGGACTTGCCAAAAGTTGGTAGCCAGCTGGAAGCAGGTAAAGACTGCGCCGTCGTGGAGTCTGTCAAAGCCGCTGGTGATATCTACGCACCGTTGTCCGGTGAAGTGGTTGCCATCAATGAAGAAGTTAAAGATGCGCCAGAGTCGATCAATTCTGCTGCCTTCAATGCCTGGTTGTTCAAACTAAAGCCAGCCAATGCGGCTGATATCGACGGTTTACTGAGTGCAGAAGCCTACGCACAAAACATCGGCTGATTGTTCCAGCTGTAACACCCTTTATCCGGCTCAGGGCTGAGCCTTGGTTCAGCCCTGAGCAGATGTCGCAGCACTCCCTTGACGGTCTGTGCTGTGATGTCTGCATCAAGACCCCCACTTGTCCGCAAAAATCATGACACGTCCTTCTCTTAATGAATTGGAAGCACACGATGCTTTCATCGCACGTCACATTGCTCCGTCTGCTGCTGAACAGGCAAAAATGCTTGAAACCTTGGGCTATGCCAGCCGTGAAGCATTGATCGATGCGATCGTTCCTGCCAATATCCGCCGCCGCGATGTGCTGCCGCTGGCGGAGTTCACCGCTGCTAAATCCGAACAGGATGCGCTGGCTCAGCTGAAAACCATCGCTGGTAAAAACAAGGTGTTGAAATCCCTGATCGGTCAGGGTTATTACAACACACATACGCCAGGCGTTATCCTGCGTAATATTTTCGAAAATCCTGCCTGGTACACCGCATACACGCCATATCAGCCAGAAATTTCTCAAGGCCGTCTGGAAGCGATCCTGAATTTCCAGACCATGATTACCGATCTGACTGGCATGGATATCGCGAATGCGTCTATGCTGGATGAAGGCACTGCAGCGGCTGAAGCGATGACGCTGATACAGCGCGTCGGCAAATCGAACTCCAATGTGTTCTACGTGGCAGACGACGTATTGCCTCAAACCCGCGAGATCATCGAAACCCGTGCAACGCCGCTGGGCATCGAAGTCCGTACCTGCACCGGTAACGAAGCGATCGACAACGAATGTTTCGGCGTCCTGCTGCAATATCCTGCTGCTAATGGTGAAATTCGCGATTACGCAGAATTTGCTGCTGCAGTCCACGCTAAAGGCGGCATGGTCATCGTTGCTGCTGATTTGCTGGCGCTGACACTGATCACGCCACCGGGCGAATGGGGTGCTGACGTGGTGGTCGGTAACAGCCAGCGTTTCGGTGTGCCGCTGGGTTTTGGTGGTCCACACGCAGGCTATATGTCTACCCGTGATGCATTCAAGCGCAGCATGCCAGGCCGTTTGGTCGGTGTGACCGTTGATGCACAAGGTAAGCCTGCTTACCGTCTGGCTTTGCAAACACGTGAACAGCATATCCGTCGTGAAAAAGCGACGTCCAATATTTGTACCGCACAGGTATTGCTGGCCGTGATTGCGTCTATGTACGCGGTCTACCATGGCCCGGAAGGCCTGCGTCGTATAGCGCAACGTGTACAGCGTTACACCACAGTGCTGGCAGCGGGTCTGCAACAGATGGGTCTGAGCCTGGCCAACAGCACTTATTTTGATACGCTGACTGTGAATGTGGCAGATGCTGCTGCAGTGCACGCAGCAGCTCAGGCAAAAGGCTATAACCTGCGTCAGATCAGCGCCAATCAGGTCGGTGTGTCGCTGGATGAAACGGTGAATCGTGATGACGTGATCCGTGTTTGGGAAATGTTTGCGCAGGCTAAACCGGTACCGGATTTTGCGGCGGTAGAAGCGACAGTCACAGATGCGATTCCAGCTAAACTGGTACGCAGCAGCGCCTTCCTGACCCATCCTACGTTCAGCCGTTACCATGCCGAGCATGAAATGCTGCGCTACCTGCGCAGCCTGGCAGATAAGGATCTGGCGCTGGATCGCAGCATGATACCGCTGGGTTCCTGCACCATGAAACTGAATGCGACGTCGGAAATGATTCCGGTCACCTGGCCAGAATTTTCCAATATCCATCCATTCGCGCCGCAGGATCAGACCGTGGGTTACCGCGAAATGATCGCTCAGCTGGAAGCCATGCTGTGCGCAGCAACTGGCTATGCGGCCGTTTCCCTGCAGCCGAATGCCGGTTCGCAAGGCGAATATGCGGGTCTGCTGGTCATCAAAAAATACCATGAGTCACGTGGTGAGGGACATCGCAATATCTGTCTGATCCCATCGTCTGCACACGGTACTAATCCTGCTTCTGCCGCCATGGTAGGCATGGATGTCGTCGTCGTTGCCTGTGACGAGCGTGGTAACGTGGATCTGGCGGACCTGGCGGTCAAGGCAGAAAAACACAGTGCCAATCTGGCTGCCATCATGGTGACCTATCCGTCCACCCACGGTGTGTTCGAAGAAGGCATACAGCAGCTGTGCGAGATCGTCCATAGTCATGGTGGTCAGGTCTATGTCGACGGCGCCAATATGAATGCACTGGTTGGTGTTGCTGCACCGGGGCAGTTTGGCGGCGACGTCAGCCATCTGAATTTGCACAAGACTTTCTGTATTCCTCACGGTGGTGGCGGTCCTGGTGTCGGTCCGGTGGCCGTTGGTGCGCATCTGGCGAAGTTCCTTCCCAATCAGAAATCGACTGGCTATGTGCGCGGTGAAGACGGTATTTCCGCCGTGAGTGCTGCGCCATTCGGTTCCGCTTCTATCTTGCCTATTTCGTGGATGTACATCGCAATGATGGGGGCAGAAGGCTTGAAAGCAGCAACCGAAACAGCGATCCTGGCGGCGAACTACATCGCTAAACGCCTGGCACCACACTATCCGGTGTTGTACTCTGGGCACGACGGTCTGGTGGCGCATGAATGTATTCTGGATCTGCGTCCACTGACCGATGCAACCGGCATCTCCAATGAAGACGTGGCTAAGCGCCTCATCGACTTTGGCTTCCATGCGCCGACCATGAGCTTCCCGGTGCCGGGCACGCTGATGATAGAACCGACTGAAAGCGAATCGCTGGCAGAATTGGATCGCTTTATCGACGCGATGATCACCATCCGTGAAGAAATCGCTAAGGTCGCCAGCGGTGAATTCGATGCTAAAGACAATCCTTTGAAGCATGCACCACACACAATAGAAACACTGGTGTCTGCCGAATGGACCCGTGCTTACAGCCGCGAAGTGGCCGCTTATCCGGTCAGTTCTTTGCGTAAGCAGAAATATTGGGCACCAGTCGGCCGTGCTGACAATGTCTACGGTGACCGTAACCTGTTCTGCTCTTGCATACCGCTGAGCGAGTATCAGTAATCACAGCTAATCGGCCTTGCGTCTAATACCGCAGCGTTGATTGCTGAGTTTAGGTGCCGGGCTTAGTTGCTGAAATTGGTCAAAAAAGGCTGCTGTTCTGAGAACAGCAGCCTTTTTTTGTCGCTTCGGTCAGGCTGAGGCGCTATTTTCCTTTGTAAATCCCTGCTTCCAGGATGATATCGCCAGCCCGCTGCAGATACGTGCTCTTCGATTCTATCTGTTTGCTGACCGGATTATTGTAGCGATAATCAACCCAGCCTTTGCCCTTGCTTTTGGCCAGTTCCACGATGTCTTTTCTAAATAGCTTGCCTTCTGCATCCGGCAACTCAATCAGGTTCTTGCCGACCAGTTTGGGGTTGACCGGATGTGCAAGTACAGTGCCGTCGATGCCGCGTATATACAGATACAGCTCACCCACGATGAAATCAGGATTTTTTGCATTGATTTCACGTACCAATGCGTCCTTACCATTTTTTTGCAGATAAGCCAGTCCCTTTTCTACCATCGCCACCGCATCTTCGGGCTTGTCTGCAGCTTGACTGATATTGGCCGATATCAGTGCCAGTGTGATGAGTAATTGAAAGAATACGCGCAGTTTATTCATGAGACGCTCCGAAAATGGATAGACGTACCAGTCAGCATAGTCGGTTTTGAGTAAAGAGTAAGTACAAAGTAAGCACAAAATAAAAACGCCTCTGACTCAGAGGCGTTTTTATAAGGGATGTGGGCAAGTTGCAGCGAATCTAGGGCAGATGGGACGCAGGAAATGGCCATTCGTGCTTAATGTTCGGAATTAAATACAAATAATCCCTGAGGCAGCGCTGGCATTTGAGTGCAAGGTAAATCCAGTGAAACATCATTCTTACCGCTGAAATGCAGATCTGCCCCCTTAGTACATTGGTCGCGCGCATAGGCCCAGGCCTGTTGCGCATTTTCGTACATAGAAAAATTACCTAAATGTGTGAGTGTTACGCCGCTTTGTATTCGTCGGCAGGAACGCAGCGCATCTATTTGATAGCTTTGATTCCTATAGCTAATACTAGTAGAGCCTTGGCAATCATTGTCAACTCTGTCGATTACCAGCTTATCTAATAAGACTCTGGCAACGACTATATTGGGGTCGTCTCCTTGTTGGGTCTCGTGTAGATGAAACATTCCCTGGTCACGAATTAAAGCTTCTCGCCAAGGTAAAGTTGAATTTATCAAATCCTTAAGCTGGGATGCCTGATAGGCACTTGTAGTAGTTGGTGAATGGCGCGCGGAATTTGCTGCAACACGAAGAAAATCCGTAGTGCTATAAGTTTTTGTTTTAGAAGATGTAAAGATACTTGCCCATACATCTAAAGGGCCTGTCGAATTTGAGGTAGTTGAATTCATTGCAGCGGCTAGATAAAAAATAGCTGCTCCACAAGTATAGTGAGTACGCCCATTTAATTTACTGGCTAATGTTTCACCTTCTGCGAGGCTGCAAGCAATCAGGCTTTTAGTGCGTTCATTTTTATATTGTTCGGCGTTGATGACTCCTAGCGTACGTAATGCGTCTTGCGCTGCTGCGTCCGCACCGCCCTCAAACAACCAGATTGGTTCTTCGCGCTGAATTTTCCATTGTTGAGCATTCCATAAATGAAAAAGTTCATGGGCTAAGAAACTGCTTAGCTGATTAATTTGCGCCGTATTTTCTTGTTCCCACAAGCGTCCCATGAAATTGAGTCGTACCATACCAGGGTTGGTGTCTCCCCGAAAAACAGCATTTTTATTTGGCGTATTGGGGTCGAATGAAACCACGATCCAAGGTTTTTTCTTTGGTTGTGAGCCAAACTTCTTTGAATACAGATTCATCAGTGCAGCTAGGTTTTCATTGAGCGTACGCGCAATCCAAGCAGGTAATTTTTTATCCAGAGTGATGCTGTAATCATTTTTCTCTGTAGTGTCAGTTTGCCCTGCGACGATGTAGGTTGCAGCATCGTTTGCGCCCCAGGCTGTCTTCCCTTGAGCGACGGCATGTCCCAACACGACGCCAGGAGTAGTCAGGTTAATTACGCCCCCTTGTCTAGGGAGTAAGTATTCTGAATATATTTGCGCGGCGCGCCCATCGCCAAATAATATGACCGGTGAGTAGACCCTATCCATTAAGCCATCCCGCTCAAACGGATTGAGTTTGACGGAAACCCAGTTTTGTTCTTTTGGTAATATTAGTGCAGTACCGTCTTCATTCAGGCGCGCACCATGTAAAGGGGTCCAGGTCTTTAATCGTATTTCACCGTTACCTACGAAGCGTAGCGTGTCAACCGCATTTGATAATTGGAAGCGGGCTTCGACACTTTTACTATCAGGGTTAAAAGTTAAGCTGACCTTTACTGCTTGTGCATATACCAGAGATGTCGAGAGTACGTAAAGCAATGTAAATAGTGCGAACGTCCCAATCCGAGATAAGAAGTTTATTGCTCTCGACTCTGCTGCAATCATTGATTATCCCTCGTGCATTTGGGTAGTAAATTGTCATTGTATTGCAAATGCGGTATGAATGTTTGCTATAAAGAAAAGGAACAAAATAAAAACGCCTCTGACTCAGAGGCGTTTTTTTGGGGGGGGAGTGCTACCGGTATTGGATAGATCAGGATTGATGAATCTCGATCTGATGCGGGGCCGGGACTGGCCAGCCAGCTTCGGCACAGGCAGCCGCAATCGCTTTGTTGGTATCGAAATAGACTTGCCAGTAATCCTTGTTACTGCAGTTAGGACGCACTGCCAACAGGGTGCCGGCAGCGTTAAATTCCAGAATTTCTATGGTCGGTGCCGGGTTCAGCGTGATGTTGGCGACGCGGCTGACATGTTTTTGCAGCATCGCAATGGCTGCCAGCGGCTCAACGCCATTCGCGATCTGGCATTTCAGATCAACCCGGCGGTGTGGGTTGGCAGAATAGTTGACCAGGTTATCGGCAAAAATTTTGCTGTTGCCGACATAAACACGCAGGTTATCGCCGGTAGTCAGCGTGGTAGCGAACAGGCCAATTTCCGTGACTTCACCGGTTTGTCCGCCAGCACTGATCGCATCGCCAACTTTGAATGGACGCAACAGTACCAGGAAAATCCCGGCAGCGAAGTTAGACAGCAAGCCTGACCAGGCGACGCCAATTGCGACACCACCGGCGGCAATCAAGGCTGCCAGTGATGTGGTTTGGATACCGCAGACATCGAGGATCGCCATTACCAGTGCGATGCGCAGCGCGACTTTAAGTGAGGATTCGCCATACGAAACCAGCGTAGGATCTACCTTGCGTAAAGTCATTGCCTTGCGCAACAGACTGGCCAGCATATTGATGATGATGCCACCGACGATCCAGATCGCAATTGCGGCGAGGATTTTCAGTCCGAAAGGGACGATGTAGGTGTTCAGTAGGTGTTCGAGGTCGATGTTAGGCATAGTCATCCTTTTCAAAGAAAAATGTTCAGGAAGTAATGTCCGTTTTTATACCATTCTTGTCAATCAGCGCGATGTTAAGTTTTGCTAAATCTTTTGCGATGCTGATTGATCATGACAGATGGATGGGAATTGCGTGTCATTTGGGTGACATAGCCTGAGTTTGCAGGCTGGGGTGGAATTGTGTACGTTGATAGCCTGCCTGCTCTGCCTTTTGCCAGATACCTTGCATGACAGTGTCGGGTAATTGTGGGATACGTGATAAGACCCAGCCATATTGACGTCCAGGTTCACCGACCAGTACCCATTGATAATCCGGATCCAGCGCCAGTATCCAGTAATTGCCATAGAACGGTCGAAAAAAGCTGACACGTAATTTGGCGTTGTTGGATTGCGGTACGACCTCGGCTACACCCTGTGCAGTTTCCATACCCTGATCGGCACGTTTGCAGCGATTGGTGACACGTATTTGTTCGCCTTGTAACTGATACTCGGCTTGGGTATCGCTGGCGCACATAGCTTGAAAACGATTAGGTATCAGTGCGATTTCATACCAGCGTCCCAGATAGCGCTGCAGGTCAACCTGGGCCACCACATCCATCGGTGCAGCGGGTTGCGTGTTACACCCAGTGAGCAAGGATGCTGAGAGCAGGGCACAGGTGCCGAGCCAGGCAAAGCGTTGGAGTGACATGATTTTCCTGAGGGTTGTTGGTTGCTAAAAGTCAGCATGTTGTCTGCACGAGATGGCGTTGTGCTTGCTGTGGGGATGATAAGGTAAATTGCTGATGTCTGCGCTGCCTGCAATTTTCGCTTTTGTGTTACGGCTTGGGTCAGGTCCGGGTTTGTGGTATTCCGGTACATGCGAACAGATTAGAGCGCTGACTCTAAGCCGAATAAAGACGTGTTGGTTTAGAGCTGATCAGAGTGCCATAGGAATTTTTGCGGACAGCCTTGGGACGACTTTCATCAAAATCTGTGCTGCATCGCAAATTGACATGCTGCAATGCTGTTTCGATACTGCGTTGCGATCAGTCACACATACTAAGCAGATAATCTCAACAAACATCCCCAGACTCTGGAGGAGACAGCGGCTGGTCGGCGAGCGGAGGAGGTCCTCAGTTTGCACTATTCATGTAATTCATTTTGGGAGGTGAATAATGAAGTTAATGCGTATCGTGATCACGACTTTTCTGTTAGCGATGGCCGGTTTATCCAGCGTCGCCAGCGCTGCGAATTACACGCTATGGATCAATGGCCGCGGTGGTGGCGGTGTGGTCGGCGACTACACTAGTTTTACTTACTGGGGGCCAGCCAGCACGGCCGCTGGTGTCAATAAAAAAGCGGTCAACTGGGACGGCTATAACAGTATTGCGTCTGAGAATGGCAAGATCCGTGATGCACTCGATTGCTTCTGCACTGGCAACAACTGGTGCTATGTCGCGACGCATAGTGCGGGTGATCTGATGATGGGCTATACACTGGCGAATTATGGTGGTTCCACTCGTATGAAGAAAAACGCTGTTTCCAATTCTTCCGGGCAGTGTGGTAACAGCGACGGCACGACTCAGGTCGGTTGGAATATCAAATGGGTACGCGCTGCATCGGGCGCCGGTGGTGGGTCGGAATTGTCGGATGCGGGTTCCTGGGCCATGAGCGAACCGCTGGTCAAGGATTTGAAAACCAGCACGGCGCGCGCCATGTATAACCACAATGATACCCGCAACGTCTGGTTCTATATGTATGCAGGTGCCAAGGGGACCTTTTACTCGGGTATCTTGCCTGGCCAGGACGATGAAGCCGTGGCGTACCATAGCAGTGGTGGGGTGGCAGGTTCCGGTGGACAGGCACTCTGCAATCCTTCGGACTGGTTCTGCAACGACCTGACCTTGGGCACTGCGGCCAACGAAGGCGGCTCAGTCAAGTGGGCCTATCATTCTGTGAGTTTCAGAGATGATGCTGAGGCCTACAATCATTATGCCAATGGGAATTGGCAGGGCATTATTTCTGTGGTGCGCACTGCGGTAGTCAACAATGCCACGTAAGCAGGATAAAGCAGGAACATCGCGCACCGCTGCATCGGTCGCCAAGGCGGCTGGTGCAGTGAAGTCGCCGCGGGATGGCTGGGCACTTTATCGCAAGCCTGTAGTGGCCATCCTGGTGGTGGCTGTGTTGTTGGGTGTGCTGGTCTGGGATGGTAGTCAGCCTAGCCCATCTGGCGATGTTACACAGGCTACAGATGGTGGGCGTGGTGGCCGTGAATTCCTGTCTATGCCTGCTGCCGCAAGCACAGCTAGCATGCCGCAGACAGCAGCCGTACAGCGCCAGCAATTGGTGCAACAAGTAGTTCAGGCGGATCAGGCTTTGTGTCAGTATCAGAGCGGAACGCGTTATCCGCCAGGTTCGCGCCCCGTCAGTCAGCATCCGGATCAGATCTATCCGAATCAGCCAGTCGCCGAATCGCATGCGATGCGCAAGCCTGACGGTACCGCGGATAAGGCGGTGCAGATTGCCACGACGCAGTCGCATGTGTATCTGGCCGCCGGTGAAAAAGCAGTGTTCACGGTGCGCGCCAGTGATGCGCAGGGACAGCCGCTGGCATTACAGGTAGAGAAAGCAGTTGCCAAAGGTTTGAGTTTTGCCGGCCAAAAAGAAAGCGCCGCGCTGGCGCTGAACATGAATGACAGCGGGCAGGATGGTGATACCCGTGCCGCCGATGGGATATACAGCGCGACGCTGCAGCCTGCACAAAGCGGCTTTGCCAGCTTTCACGGCACCTTGCGTACCGAAGTCAGCTATACGGTCGCTGGTAAACCAGGACGTATCTTCTTCGATGTGGTGTATTCGCCGGAATTGCCCGCCACCTGGGTGGCGGGTGTCAGGGAAAGCACTGAAGCAGGTCAGTTGCGCTTTACGCTGCGCGCCAATGTGCGCCTGCCTGGACGCTATCTGGTCAGCGCCAGACTGGACGATGCGCAAGGAAAACCGTTTGCCTTGCTGAGTTTTAATGACGTGCTGCCACAAGGCTTGAATGATATTCCGCTTATCGTTGCGGGTAATTTACTGCGTGATGGTCAGGCGCAGATGCCCTTACGTCTGCGCGATGTGGACGCTTATCTGCTGCGTGAAAATGTCGATCCCGACCGTTTGCTGATGCCCAGGCTGGAAGGGCAGGTGGCAGTCAGTAAGACCTATGCACTGAATATTTTTTCGAGCGAGGAATGGCAGAGCGACGAGCGGCAGCGCTATCTGATGGAGTTTGGCAAAGACTTGCAACAGGCAAAAAATGCTCTGCGCCAGCTCGATCCGGAGGTGGAACGCAACGGCTATCCGCAAAGCGAATGTCGTACTGCAGGCAACTCAAATACCGCTACCACAGCCGGTACAAGCCCGCAACGTTTGGTGCGCTGATTTGCTGGGCTGAGCCAGGCTGGCCGCACAGGTTTTTGCGTGACAGCGATTGGTGATCACGATGACTAAGTGCATGTGAAGAGACGAGTGTCTTTAGCGCGTCAGTCTGCGCCGTATAGCGAAGCTCAGTGCGTCGACCAGCGCTACCAGTAACAGCATGGCGATGATGACTGTCGCCGCGCTATGCATCTGAAACAGAGACAGATGGTATTTCAGCATTTGTCCCAGACCGCCTGCGCCGACCACCCCCAGGATAGAGGCTGCACGTATATTGTTTTCCCAGCGATACAGGGTGTAAGACAGCATTTGCGGCAGCCCCATCGGTAAGCTGGCGTAAAAAAATATTTGCGCGCGGCTGGCGCCATTGAGCTTCAGCGTCTGCGCGTTTTCTGGTGGCAGATTTTCCAGCGTTTCAGCAAACAGGCGACCCAGTACACCGGTGGTATGTGCAGCCAGGGCGATGGTCCCGGCGAAAGGTCCGAGTCCCGCTGCGATCAGCATAATTGATGCCCACACCAGTTCGGGGATTGCACGTGCCAAATTGAGTAACAGGCGGCTGCAGTGATATAGCAAGGTGCCGTACTGTTTGCTGGCAGGCAGTGCCAGCAGCATACCTGCCAGCGCAGCCAGCACGGTGCCCAGTGCTGACATCGCCAGTGTTTCCAGCGTTGCCATGGCCGTTTTGTGTAGAAAGCTGGCTTGCATATCCGGAGGCGCAAACCCGGCCAAAAAGTCGCGACTGCTTTGCAGCGACTGATCGCTGAATAGCTCGGCCCAGTGCATGTCCAGACTCAGGAAGCTGGCGCTGATCAGGGCTGTCAGCAACAATAGTACCAGCGCGGTTTGCCAGCGCAGTAACGGCTGAGTGTGTTGATAGGCAGGGTGTGTCATGCCAGACTCCTGCGCAGCCATAGGCTGAAACTGTCGGCCAGACTGACAAGTAACATAAAGACGATCAGCATCGTCGATACTTCCGCGCCCGCCAGCATTTTCATTGACTCATCCATGCGCTGCCCCAGTCCGCCAGCACCGACAAAACCCATGATCACCGAACCACGGATCGCACATTCCCAGCGATAGATGGTGTAGGACGCGAGTTCAGATGCAGCAGCTGGCAGACTCCCATACAAAAACGCCTGTAAGCGCGAGCTGCCATTTTCCAGCAATGGGTGGCTGCAACTGCCATCGGTGGATTCCAAAATTTCTGCATACACCTTACCCAGCATGCCGCAGTAGGTCAGTGCGATCGCGAGTACACCGGCACTGGGTCCCAGACCGACGATGCGCACAAATAACAAGGCCCATACCAGCTCGGGTACGCTGCGTAACAACACCAACAGCCATCGTATGCTTTGACGGCACAGCCAGGGCAGATGCGCCATACTGGATTTGCCGATGGCGGAAACCGACAGCTGTGCATTCACGATCAGGGCCATCGGGATGGCGGCCAGTAGCGCAAGCGTGACTCCAGCCGTTGCCATCGCAATGGTTTGCCAGGTCGCGATCAAGACTAGCTGCAGGAATTCAGCATCATGCGCTGGCGGGAAAAAGTTTTTCAGGAATTGCCAGCTCGCCTGCAGACTTTGCGCATCTATCAAATCCCAGGGGCGGAACTCGGTCATGCTGAGCATGGGCCACAGGAGCACCAGGGTCAGTAGCAGCAGACTGAGGCGTGACTTCCAGGCAGGGTCGCGCAGGGCGTCAGCGTGCAGCGGTGCGGATGTTTCAGTGTTCACACTTCACCTCAGAAACAGCGCATGGTATCGGCCAGCGCAGCGTCTGGCGCTGCGGCGGTGGCAGGCATGCAGGTGCTGCCCGCATTACGATACAAGTCGGTCAGCATGGTATCGGTGACGTGATCGGTATCAAACAGAATCTCCCCCTGACGCAAACCTATCACTCGCGGGAAATGCGCGCGTGCCAGTTCGACCTGATGCAGGCTGCAAATCAGGGTGGCCTGACGTTGGCGGGCCAGTTGTTGCAGGTTGTTCAGCGTCTGCAAGGCCAGGGTGGGGTCGAGTGCTGACAGTGGTTCGTCCACCAGCAGCAGGCGCGCATCCGACAGACAAAGACGGGCTAAACCGCAGCGTTGACGCTCACCGCCGGACAACTGGTCCACCCGCGCATACAGTTTGTCCTGCAAGTGAAAGTGCGCCAATGCGTCGTAGGCGGCGACCGGATCAGACGGAAGGAACAGGTTACGTAAAGACTGCCATAGCGACCATTGCGGCAGGCGGCCAGCCAGTACGCTGGTAATGACGCGCTGGCGTGCCGGCAAAGGGGGGCTTTGCGGTGCCAGGAATAATTGCCTGCGCATCGCATGGCGCTCCGTATCTGTGCTTTGCCACGGATGGCGGCCGTTCCAGATTAGCTCGCCACTGAGTGGCTGGTGTGCGCAGGCCAGCGTGTGTAGCAGGCTGGTTTTGCCAGCACCGGAAGGGCCGATGATGGCAATTTGTTCGCCTGACTTGATCTGTAAAGAGATATTTTTTAGCGCTAATTGCAGATCAGCGCCAGGCTTGGATGACGCGGCACCAGCATGGTGTACACACAGCTTGTGCAGGCTGAGCTGTGTGGCTGGTGCTGCGTTTGAGGCAGGTGTGACCGACATTACTTGAGTAAGCCCGCATTGTGTGCGGCCGCTTCAATGGCTTTGTAATTCTCAGCTTTAGTCGGGATAAAGCGTGTCGCGCGTTGTAAATCCAGGATTTCTTTATCTTCTGGTTTAGACGCGTCCAATGCGAGGAAGGCCTCAGTGATTTTTTTACGTAAGTCGGCTGGCATGTCAGTGCGCACTGTCCAGTTATAGTCAAAATACCCTGGTGTGGTGTAGAACACGCGGACCTGACGGGTATCGACTTTATTTTGTGCCACCAGTTTTTCCCAAACCGAGATATTGAGCGCACCGGCATCGACTTTGCCACCGGCGACCGCAGCCACGGTTGCGTCGTGTGCGCCCGAGAATGCGATGCGCTTCATGTCGCTATCCGGATTGATTTTCGCTGCCAGTAAAAATGAACGTGGCATCAGATGGCCTGAAGTTGAGGATTCAGAACCAAAGCTGAAGGTCTTGCCTTTCAGGTCTTCCAGTTTATTGATGTCCTTGTGGGTCGTGACGAAGACAGATTTGAATTTTTCATCCTCTTCGCGCTGTACCAGCGGAATAACCTGATCTTTACTGCGTACTTTTGCCTGTACAAAGGTGAAGCCGCCAAACCAGACTATATCGAGTTTTTTATTGATCAGGCCTTCGACCGATGCGGCATAATCGGTGACGGGCGTGAACTCGACTTTCATGCCCAGTTTCTTTTCCAGATAAGCGCCCAGCGGCTTGAATTTGCGCTGTAATTCAGTTGGTGCTTCGTCCGGAATCGCTGAAACACGCAGTACTTGCTGGTTTTGGGCAGATGCCAGGCCGGATAAACCAAGCAGACTGGCAGTCATCAGCAGTGTGAGTTGGCGACGGGTGAAATTCATAGTCTTAGTCATGGTTGTACCTGAGAGTGTCAATAGGGAGGCGCAGCACGTGCGTGAGCGGAATTCGGAGAATTCCGGAACGCAACGTAATGGAGAATTCTGCCAGCGCTAAGTATAAAGTAATTTACGGTGGCTTTGGTCGGGCAGCGTAAAGCCGCACCAGTGGCTCAGTTTCCAGGTTTGGGAAAGCTCAGCTGTGGTAAGTTTTTGTAAAAACAGCGATTGCGTCCCTGTTTTTTTGCTTCATACAGCGCGGCATCAGCCGTACTCAGTAAGGCATTCGGATCGGTGCCTTCCATTTTGTTGAAATGGCTGTAGCCTATGCTGATACTGACACGATCTGCAATTTTGGAGCGCGCATGCGGGATGTCGCTGTTCCAGATCGCAAGGCGTAATTTCTCTGCAAACTGTACGGCAGAATCCTGTGCCATATTCGGTAACATCAACACAAATTCCTCACCGCCAAAGCGGGCCACGACATCACTGGCGCGCAATAATTGCTGCTTCAGCGTGTTGGCGACTTCGATGAGTGCTTTGTCACCGATGACATGACCATAAAAATCGTTATATTCTTTGAAGAAGTCGATGTCGACCATGAATATAGAAATCGAACTGTTCTGGCGGGTAGAGTGCCCCAGTGCCATTTTGAGGTGTTCGTCAAAAAAGCGTCGGTTATAAATGCCGGTCAAACCATCGGTGGTCGCTTCTTTTTTGAGCAGCTCTGAGTGAGAGCGCAGGATTTTTTCGCGCTTGATGGAGGTTGTGGAGTCAGAAATCTGTATCAGACAACAACGGCTATCACCTATTTGTATCGGCGTCAGTGTCACTGACTGATGAAGTCTGACTGCGCCGGGCGCATCTAACATGCGCTCGAACAGTGCCAGCGGCGAACGGTGTAAGGCATTAGACAGCACCACTGGCAGCCCATAATTCAGTGTATTTGTCAGTGCCAAAGAAAAGGCGCGGCTGGGTGGTTCGGGGAAGGCTTCACTGATGGGCTTGCCAATAGCCTGTTTTGCTTCGACGCCACTATGTCGCGCTACCCAGTCATTCCACAAGGTGACTGTTTGCTGACTATCCACCACAATCAGTCCCAGACTGATGGTGTTCAGGATGACTTCCATTGCAGAAATCGATGGCGTAGCTGGCACCGGCAACGACATTAAATTTCCCCTAAAAAGCGTTCGATTTGGGTGATCAGGTCTTTCAGTGAAGTTGAACTTAACAGGAAAATCAGATGACCTTGTGAGCGTCGTTTTTCTATCGCGAGATCAATATGCAGCAATAACAGGTAAGAATGATCGACATCTTCTTTATTGAAACGGCGCAGGATTTCTTCTGTAGACGCGACTGAGTAATCTGGGAGCGAGCAATTCATTGGTATGCCCAGCATATCCGCCATCGCTGACAGGCAGGCATTGAGGATGATATTGCCGAGTTCACACATGGCTTCCTGCTCAAATTCAGCCAGTTCTTCCAGACTGATTTGCGAACCCATCATGTCACGGACAATTTCCAGTGCGTGCTCTTCTGTGAACAGTAAGATCGCCTCGGCTTCAAAACTGCCAGTAAAGGTTTGGTGGACGGCGCCAAAGCGCTCACCACGGAGTCCCATGACTGAAAGGTCAATTTCCGAGGATTTGCGAATTTCAACTGATGGCACGGATAAACGGACTTCATCGCCGACGATTTCTGACAGGCTGGCCGCGGCCCGACCTGCGCCGACGTTGAAAACTTCGCTTAGTGCATCAAGATGTAATTCGCTCAGAATGTTCATGCGGCGCTCGCAAAGTAATTGAGTACGATGGCAATCGATTTTTCTGTAACTGGTTTAGCGACAAATATGGAGCCTATCGAATTGGCTCTGGTCTGCATCATATCTTGAACATTAGCCGAGAAAATGGCGATGCGCATATGCGGGTGTTTGTCCAATATCTGCTCGGCAGCATCTGTACCCAGCATGCCGGGCATGTTGATATCCATAGTACAGAAATCCGGCTTAGCTTCGTCAACAATTTTCAAGGCTTCTTCACCCGTTGCGGCTTCCAGAAACTCCCAGTCCGGCTGAACGGCTTTGATATGAGCACGAATGACCATACGAGATACTTTGCTATCGTCAACAATGAGTAATTTTTTCATAGTGAGTACTAAGTTTGATTTGCCGTTAAGTAAGATTCCACGCGGCATTTTACCTTACAGTGTATGTAAAATTGTGACGAAAAGATACAATCTTTCATTTGTCCGGTGATTTCAATTTTCGCCATAAAGTGGTTCTGCTGATACCCAGATAGGCTGCAGTGGCTTCACGGTTTTGCTGGAACATGTTCAATGCTTTCTCTATGGAAATTTTATCTGTCGTATTGCTGTCAGATGTTGCCATATTTGTGGTCGTCACTAAGGTTAAAGATTGTTTCTTTACTGAAATTTCCGGCAAAATTTCCTGAATGAAATGTGGGCTTAATGCCTGCAATGGCTCGGCTGCCAGAAATAAAGCGAGGCGCTCCATCATATTGCGCATTTCGCGCACATTGCCTGGCCAGTGATAGGCATTCAGCAAAGACTGACAACTCAGCATTTCTGCATGCAGATTCACGTGTGGGCGCGCACCCATTGCGGCCAACGCGTGTTTAAGACACCAGACTGCAAGCGGCAGCACATCCTCTGGCCGCTCGCGTAATGCGGGCATGTTCATGCGTAATACGGCCAGCCGGTAAAACAGGTCGGCGCGGAATTGGCCTTGAGCGACACGCTGCTCCAGATCGCAATGGGTGGCGCTGATGATGCGCACATCTACCGGTACTGGTCGTACACCGCCTACCCGCACGACTTCACGTTCTTCCAGTACACGTAATAGCCGGGTCTGCAACTGAAGTGGCATTTCACCGATTTCATCCAGAAACAGGGTGCCGCGATGCGCGGTTTCAAACAGACCTGCATGGCCACCCCGTTTTGAGCCGGTGAAAGCGCCTTCTTCATAGCCGAATAATTCAGACTCGAGCAGGTTTTCTGCGATCGCACCGCAGTTAATGGCGACAAAGGGCTGGCGCGCACGCGGGCTCTCTCTGTGCATGGCTTGTGCGGCTAGTTCTTTGCCGGTGCCGGTTTCACCCTGAATTAATACGGTGGCGGGGGAGCGCGCAAACAGGCTGACGGCGCGCCGGGTGGCCTGCATCGCGGCCGAGTCGCCACGCAAGTCATTCAGGCTGTGGCGCGCCTTGAGTGCGTCTGCGGCTGCATGATTGCGGCCTCGGCTGCTTTCCAGCCGGGTCAGGCGTGCAATTTCGAGCGCGTCATTGAACGCTTGCCGGATCGAGGTTGCTGAGTACATAAAGATGCCGGTCAGCCCGGCCTCTTCAGATAAATCGGTAATCAAACCGGCGCCGACGATGGCTTTGATGCCAGCCGCCTTCAGTTCGCTGATTTGGGCGCGTGCATCCTCTTCGGTCACATAAGTGCGTTGCGCAATCTGAAACCCAAACGTCGTTTTGAATTCGGCCAGTTCAGGCATGGTTTCCTGGTAAGTAATCAGGCCGATTTCCGGTGAAACACGGCGCGCCCGGGCCAGCGCCTGCATTAGGTCGAAGCCACTGGCCTTAGCAATCACGACCGGTACTGGCAGCCTGCTTTTCAGATAAGCACCGTTGGAGCCAGCGGCGATCACGGCGTCGCAGCGTACCGTCAGCAGGCGTTCCCGTATGTGCTGTACCGCATCTTCAAAGCCCATCTGCAGCGGCACGATATCGGCATTGGCATCGTACTCGACCATGATGTCGCGAAACATATCAAACAGGCGCGAGATCGAGACGGTCCAGATCACCGGTTTTTCCTGGTCGCGGCTGGCGGCTGGATATTTCATGTGGAGTTCATCTTTCGTTTGGGCTGTTGCGTGCAGTCAGCTGTTACATCCATATGTTTCAATGCTTGTTTCGTTGTTTCATTTAGTGTTTCATTGAAACGCAATTATGGGGCAAATAGTGGAACTTGTCATGCTGTCTGTCATCTGATCTGGCGCAAATCTGCTCGCTAAGTGCTTGATTTTTATTGCTTCACGCCTAAGCTGGGGCTGACAGAGCCGCTGTGCCATCTGGACTGGCACAGGCTTTGCAATGGAGTGGCTACACTTGTTCAACAACATCCGGCTGTGGCATCACGCCGGTCACTGAGAGAAACCAGATGAGTCAATATTCCGCAGGAGCCGCCTTCCGCAAGGCGATGCAAGAAGAGTCCCCGTTGCAGGTAGTCGGTGCCATCAATGCCAATCATGCTTTGCTGGCGAAACGTGCCGGTTTCAAAGCGATATATCTGTCCGGTGGCGGTGTTGCTGCCGGTTCACTCGGTTTGCCGGATCTGGGTATTTCGAATCTGGATGATGTGCTGACCGATGTGCGTCGTATTACCGATGTGTGCGATTTGCCTTTGCTGGTGGATGTGGATACCGGTTTCGGTTCTTCCGCCTTCAATGTCGCACGTACTGTGAAGTCCATGATCAAATTTGGCGCTGCCGCCATGCATATCGAAGACCAGGTGGGTGCCAAGCGTTGCGGCCATAGGCCGGGCAAGGAAATCGTGTCCAAACAAGAGATGGTCGATCGCGTTAAGGCTGCGGTTGATGCGCGTACTGATGAAAACTTCGTCATCATGGCACGCACCGATGCGCTCGCAGTGGAAGGTCTGGAAGCCGCGATAGACCGTGCGCTGGCTTGTGTGGAAGCGGGTGCTGACATGATTTTCCCGGAAGCGATTACCCAGCTCGATATGTACAAACAATTCGCCAATGCGGTGAAAGTACCTATTCTGGCCAACATCACGGAATTTGGCGCCACACCGCTGTACACCGTCGAGGAATTGAAATCGGCGGATGTGGGCCTGGTGTTGTATCCCTTGTCCGCATTCCGTGCGATGAACAAAGCCGCTGAAAATGTCTATCACGCGATCCGCCGCGACGGCACCCAGCAGCAGGTAGTCGACACCATGCAAACCCGCATGGAATTGTACGAACGCATTAACTACCACGATTTTGAACAAAAGCTCGATGCCTTGTTTGCACAGCAAAAAGCAAAATAAGCGCAGCAGGCAAAATAAACCTTACAGCCAAAACTAATTCAATCAGATAAAAACCGACTGGAGATCAGCATGAGTACTCAAGATAACCCAACGTTCAAACCAAAAAAATCAGTTGCCCTGTCCGGCGTCACCGCAGGCAATACCGCGCTGTGTACCGTAGGTAAAACCGGAAATGATCTGCATTACCGTGGTTACGATATTCTGGATGTGGCAGATGCCTGTGAGTTTGAAGAAATCGCCCATTTGCTGGTACACGGCAAACTGCCGACCGCCGCTGAACTGAAAGCCTATAAGGCCAAGCTCAAAGCCCTGCGTGGTTTGCCAGTCAGTGTGATGGCCGTGCTGGAATGCCTGCCAGCAGCATCTCATCCTATGGACGTGATGCGTACCGGCGTCTCCGCACTGGGTTGTGCCTTGCCAGAAAAAGATGATCACAACACGCCGGGTGCACGCGATATCGCTGACCGTCTGATGGCGTCGCTGGGCTCCATGCTGCTGTACTGGTACCACTTCAGCCATAACGGCAAGCGGATCGATGTAGAAACCGATGACGAATCCATTGGTGGTCACTTCCTGCATTTGTTGCACGGTGTGGCACCGTCCGAATCCTGGGTCAAGGCGATGCATACTTCGCTGATCCTGTATGCAGAACACGAATTCAACGCCTCGACTTTCACTGGTCGTGTAATTTCTGGCACAGGCTCGGATATGCATTCTGCCATCACTGGTGCGATCGGTGCCTTGCGTGGTCCTAAGCATGGCGGTGCGAATGAAGTCGCATTTGAAATCCAGAAGCGCTATGACAATCCTGATGAGGCCGAAGCAGACATCAAGAAGCGCGTGGAAAATAAAGAAGTGGTGATCGGTTTCGGTCACCCTGTGTACACCATTTCTGATCCGCGTAACAAAGTGATTAAAGAAGTCGCGCGCCAGTTATCGGAAGAAGCGGGTTCCACCAAAATGTTTGATATCGCAGAACGTCTGGAAACGGTCATGTGGGATATCAAAAAAATGTTCCCGAATCTGGACTGGTTCTCTGCCGTGTCCTACCACATGATGGGTGTGCCGACTGCGATGTTTACACCATTGTTTGTGATTGCCCGTACCTCAGGCTGGGCAGCACATATCATTGAACAGCGTATCGATAATAAGATCATTCGTCCTAGCGCCAACTATGTGGGGCCGGAAGATTTGAAATTCGTTCCTATCAGCGAGCGTCAGTAATCATCCGGAGACCTCGTGAATTCTGACGTACCTGCTTTGCTGTGCCGGCGTGCGCGGCAATCTGATCTGCCAGGGTTGCTGGCGCTGATTGCCGACGATGTGCTGGGTAAAAACCGCGATCACGGCGACCCGGATCAGGCTTGCTATGTGCAGGCCTTCCAGGCCATCGATCAGGACGCTAACCAGTTATTGCTGGTGGCCGAACTGCAAGGGCAGGAAGGGGAAGTCATCGCGATGTTGCAGCTGACTTTCATACCTGGCCTGAGCCGGCGCGGTGCCTGGCGCGCGCTGATAGAAAGTGTGCGGGTCAGCAGTGCATTGCGTGGTCAGGGCATAGGCCGCTGGCTGATGCAGCAGGCAATCACGCAAGCGCGTGAGCGTGGTTGCCGCCTGGTGCAGCTGACCAGTGATAAACAAAGACAGGAGGCGCACCGGTTTTACGGCAGCCTCGGATTTGTTGCCAGTCACAAGGGATTTAAACTCGCGTTGTCATGAGAAAGAAAAACCTATGAATAGCCAATTTCGTCAACATCTGTCCGGCACGCAGCTGGACTATTTCGATGCCCGTGCGGCAGTCGAAGCGATACAGCCAGGTGCCTATGCCAGACTGCCTTACACCTCACGTGTACTGGCAGAAAATCTGGTACGTCGCTGTGATCCTGCGACACTCAACGATTCTTTAAAGCAGCTGATAGAGCGCAAGCGTGAGCTGGATTTTCCCTGGTTTCCGGCCCGTGTCGTGTGCCACGATATCCTGGGTCAGACCGCTCTGGTCGATCTGGCCGGTCTGCGTGATGCAATTGCAGAGCAGGGCGGTGATCCGGCTCAGGTGAATCCTGTGGTGCCGGTGCAGCTGATCGTCGATCACTCGCTGGCGGTTGAATGCGGTGGCTTTGATCCTCAGGCGTTTGAAAAAAACCGTGCAATCGAAGACCGTCGCAATGAAGACCGCTTCCACTTCATTAACTGGACTAAGCTGGCATTCAAAAACGTCGATGTCATCCCGCCAGGTAACGGCATCATGCATCAGATCAATCTGGAACGCATGTCGCCGGTGATCCATGCGCAGAACGGCATCGCATTCCCGGATACCCTGGTAGGTACTGACAGCCATACACCACACGTAGATGCACTGGGTGTCATCGCGATCGGTGTCGGTGGTCTGGAAGCGGAAAATGTGATGCTGGGCCGTGCATCCTGGATGCGTTTGCCGGATATTATCGGGGTTGAATTGAGCGGCAAGCCTCAGCCTGGCATTACTGCAACCGACGTGGTGCTGGCACTCACAGAATTCCTGCGTCAGTCCAAAGTGGTCGGCGCTTACCTCGAATTTTATGGTAGCGGTGCCGCTGCGCTGACACTGGGTGACCGCGCCACGATTTCCAATATGGCGCCGGAATACGGCGCCACCGCAGCGATGTTCAGCATCGATGAGCAGACCATCAATTATCTGAAACTGACCGGTCGCAGTGAAGAACAGGTCGCGCTGGTGGAAACCTATGCCAAGACCGCTGGCCTGTGGTCGGATAGCCTGGTTGATGCCGAATATGAACGCGTGCTGAAGTTTGATTTGTCCAGCGTTGTACGCAATATGGCCGGCCCATCCAATCCGCATGCGCGGGTTGCGACTGCTGATCTGGCTGCCAAAGGGATAGCCGCAGCGTGGCAGGATGTACCTGGCCAGATGCCGGATGGCGCAGTGATTATTGCTGCGATCACCAGCTGCACTAACACCTCCAATCCACGCAATGTGATTGCTGCTGGCCTGTTGGCGCGTAACGCCAATCGCCTGGGTCTGGTCCGTCAGCCTTGGGTCAAATCTTCTTTAGCACCGGGCTCCAAAGCCGTTACCCTGTACCTGGAAGAAGCAGGCCTGATGCCTGAGCTGGAAAAACTGGGCTTTGGTGTGGTCGCTTATGCGTGTACCTCGTGCAATGGGATGTCGGGTGCTTTGGATCCGGTGATACAGCAGGAAATCATAGAGCGCGATTTGTACGCCACGGCTGTGTTATCCGGTAACCGCAATTTTGATGGCCGTATCCATCCTTATGCGAAACAGGCTTTCCTGGCCTCGCCACCCCTGGTCGTGGCCTATGCGATCGCAGGTACTATCCGCTTTGATATAGAAAAAGATGTGTTGGCTGTGGTGGATGGCAAAGAAATCCGTCTGCAAGACATCTGGCCTCAGGATGAAGAAATCGATGCGATTGTGAAATCCAGCGTCAAACCTGAAATGTTCCGCAAGGTGTATGAACCGATGTTCGCGATCTCCACTGAGCAGGCCGCCAGTGTACCGCCACTGTATGATTGGCGTGCACAATCGACCTATATTCGCCGTCCACCTTACTGGGAAGGTGCGTTGGCCGGTGAACGCACGATGCGTGGCATGCGCGCGCTAGCTGTGCTGGGTGACAATATCACGACCGATCACTTATCGCCTTCAAACGCCATCATGCTGAACAGTGCGGCGGGTGAATATCTGGCCAAAATGGGTTTGCCGGAAGAGGATTTCAATTCCTATGCGACCCATCGCGGCGATCACCTGACGGCGCAACGTGCGACCTTTGCTAATCCCACTCTGAAGAACGAGATGGTGCGCGATGCAGAAGGTAAGGTGAAGGCCGGCTCGCTGGCCCGTATCGAACCGGAAGGCAAGGTTACACGCATGTGGGAAGCGATAGAAACCTATATGGAGCGTAAGCAGCCGTTGATAATCATCGCCGGTGCGGATTACGGTCAGGGATCTTCACGTGACTGGGCTGCCAAAGGCGTACGTCTGGCCGGTGTGGAAGTGATTGTGGCAGAAGGCTTTGAGCGCATACACCGCACCAATCTGATTGGTATGGGTGTGTTGCCGCTGGAGTTCAAGCCGGGGGTGAATCGCCTTACATTGGGATTGGATGGTACAGAAACCTATGACGTGACTGGTGCCCGCACACCGCGTACCAGCCTGATCCTGCATATCCATCGCAAAAATGGCGAACACCTGGAAGTGCCGGTCACCTGCCGTCTGGATACCGCAGAAGAAGTCTCTATCTACGAAGCCGGTGGCGTGTTGCAACGCTTTGCCCAGGATTTCCTGGAAGCGACGAAAAGCTGATGTGATGATTTGATGGGCTGATTTAACACAGAGAGTACAGAGGGAGTGAGACACAGAGAAAAGCGATACAAATTTGATGTGCTTGCTCCTGCATTTCTCTTTGTTCTCTGTGCCTCTGTGTTAAACGCTTTCCCAGAATTTTCTGGAGACAGCGAAAAGCTGATGTGATGGGCTGATTTAACACAGAGAGTACAGAGGGGGTGAGACACAGAGAAAAGCTGGATGAATCTGATGTGTTAGCTCCTGCAGTTTTCCTTGTTCTCTGTGTCTCCGTGTTTAGCGCTTTTCAGCGTGTTTAATCTCAGTCAGGTATTCAACAGAAATGGACGAAGTATGACTTATCCGGCTCAAATTAAAATCCCCGCTATTTATATGCGTGGTGGCACCAGTAAAGGTGTGTTTTTCCGGGTGCAGGATTTGCCCGAAGCGGCGCAGCAGCCGGGCCCGGCGCGTGATGCCGTGTTGTTGCGTGTGATCGGCAGCCCCGATCCATATGGTAAGCAAATTGATGGCATGGGCGGTGCGACTTCCAGTACCTCTAAAACGGTGCTACTGGCGAAGAGTAGCCAGCCAGACCATGATGTGGATTACCTGTTTGGTCAGGTCGCCATAGACAAGGCCTTTGTCGACTGGAGCGGTAATTGTGGCAATTTGTCGGCCGCGGTTGGGGCGTGTGCTATCCAAATGGGTCTGGTTGATCAGGTGCCACAGAATGGTATTGCCGTAGTGCGCATCTGGCAGGCCAATATCAGTAAAACCATTATTGCGCATGTTCCGGTCACGAATGGTGAAGTGCAGGAAACCGGCGACTTTGAACTCGATGGCGTGACCTTTCCGGCTGCTGAAGTGCAGTTGGAATTTATGGACCCTGCCGCCGAGGAAGAGGGTGGCGGCGGTGCCATGTTCCCAACCGGGAATCTGGTCGATACGCTGGATGTGCCGGGTGTAGGGGCTTTGCAGGCGACCATGATCAATGCTGGTATTCCTACTATTTTCATCAAGGCAGAACAGCTCGGGTACAGCGGTGCAGAATTGCAGGAAGCGATTAACAGCGATGCGGCAGCACTGGCTAAGTTTGAAACCATACGCGCCTATGGCGCTGTGCGTATGGGGCTGATCTCGCATCCCGATGAGGCGGCCAAACGTCAACACACACCTAAAGTCGCCTTCGTGGCGGCTCCACTGGATTATGTGTCGTCCAGCGGTAAGTCAGTCAGCGCCAGCGATATCGATTTGTCGGTGCGTGCGCTGTCTATGGGCAAATTGCATCATGCGATGATGGGGACGGCGGCGGTCGCGATTGGTACTGCAGCCGCGATTCCCAGCACACTGGTGAATCTGGCAGCTGGTGGCGGCAAGCGCAGCGCCGTGCGCTTTGGTCATCCATCCGGCACGCTGCGTGTGGGTGCCGAAGCGACTCAGGTGGATGGTGTATGGGTAGTAAAAAAAGCCATCATGAGCCGCAGCGCGCGCGTGTTGATGGAAGGCTGGGTCAGAATTCCCGGTGACACTTTCTGACGCCATCATGGATGACGCAAGCACTAAGTTAAACAACGCTGCCCCTTAAAACGGCAGCGTTTTTTTTATTCGCTTACACCAAACTGACAGACAGAAAACACAAAAATCAAAAACAGCAGCATTTACGCAATCAGACTGGAGACATCATGAACTATCAGGATTTTTATCAGGCATCTCTGCAGCAACCAGCCCAATTCTGGGATCAGCAAGCGCAACTCATCGACTGGCATAAGCCTTACACTGAGGTGCTGGATCACAGTCACCCACCGTTTGCACGCTGGTTTGTCGGCGGTGAAACCAATCTCTGCCATAACGCTGTAGACCGTTGGTTAAGTACCCAAGCTGATCAGCCCGCGCTGATAGCGATTTCTACTGAGACTGGTCAGGAGCAGGTGTATAGCTTCGCTGACTTGCATCGCGAAGTACAGCGCATGGCCGCCATCATGCAGAGTCTGGGTGTGAAGCAAGGGGATCGGGTGTTGATTTATATGCCCATGATTGCTGAGGCTGCATTTGCGATGTTGGCCTGCGCCCGTATTGGTGCCGTGCATTCCGTGGTGTTTGGTGGCTTTGCTGCGAAAAGTCTGGCGACCCGTATAGATGATGCGCAGCCGGTGCTGATCGTGTCTGCCGATGCGGGTATGCGCGCCGGCAAAGCGGTGCCGTATAAACCTCTGTTAGACGAGGCGATTGCTGCCGCCAGCCATCAGCCCGCCCACGTCCTCTTGGTGGATCGCGGGCTGGAGCCGATGCAACTGGTGGCTGGGCGTGATGTGGATTATGCCGCATCGCGTGAACAACATCTGACAGCGCAGGTGCCCGTGACCTGGCTGGAATCGAATGCGATGTCCTATGTGTTATACACCTCGGGCACTACCGGTAAGCCTAAAGGTGTGCAACGCGATGTGGGCGGTTATGCGGTGGCGCTGGCGGCCTCGATGAAGCATATTTTTTGCGGAAATCCGGGTGAGGTGTATTTTGCCACCTCGGATATAGGCTGGGTGGTTGGCCATTCTTACATCGTGTATGGCCCGCTGATCGCCGGCATGGCGACCATCATGTATGAAGGCACGCCGATACGGCCGGATGCCGGCATCTGGTGGAGTATCGTGGCGCGTCATCGTGTGAGCCGCATGTTCTCTGCGCCTACCGCGATTCGCGTACTCAAAAAGCATCCGCCTGAACTGATGAAGCAGCATGACTTGTCTTCGCTAAAAGCTCTGTATCTGGCCGGTGAGCCGCTGGACGAAACCACTTCCAGCTGGATCGCCACTGAACTCGGCGTGCCGATTATTGATAATTACTGGCAGACCGAAACTGGCTGGCCCATCCTGTCAATTGCACGTGGCGTGGAGCATAAAGAGACCCGGCTCGGCAGCCCCGGCGTCCCCATGTATGGCTATGATGTACGCATCATCAATGAGTCTACCGGACAGGAATGTGCCGCCAATGAAAAAGGCGTGGTGGCAATACGCGGGCCGCTGCCGCCCGGCTGTATGCAGACCGTATTTGGTGACGATGCACGTTTTGTAAATACCTATTGGAGTCAGTTCGCGCATGAGCAACTGTATTCGACCTTTGACTGGGGCATACGCGATGCCGATGGCTATTTCTTCATACTCGGACGCACTGATGATGTGATTAACGTCGCGGGGCATCGCTTAGGTACGCGTGAAATCGAAGAGAGCGTGTCTAGTCATGCACAAATTTCTGAGGTGGCCGTGGTTGGGGTCGAAGATAAGCTCAAAGGCCAGGTCGCGGTTGCGTTTGCGATTTTGAAGAGGCCGGAGTTATATCCGGGGGAGGCTGAAAAACGTGCACTGGAGGCTGAGGTGATGGCCGTGGTCGATAAGCAGTTGGGTGCGGTGGCGCGTCCGGCCCGCGTGCATTTTGTAAATAGCCTGCCCAAAACCCGCTCTGGCAAATTATTGCGCCGCTCTATACAGGCAATTTGTGAGGGGCGGGATGCCGGGGATCTGACCACGATAGAAGATCCGTCTTCACTGACCCAGATACAGGCAGCGCTGGCCAGCCCACGCTAAATGCATTTTTCTCGGGGTAAGTTAGAATCAGGCCCGGTAATGCCGGGCCTGATTGTTAATGATGTAGGATGTGGGCATCTCACGTTAACCCTGATTTCAGAAAGCCCTAAGGTATGCAGTCTGTCGATTTATCACAACTGGTCAGTTTTACGATAGCGGTCAATGCGCAGCCGCTGCCTGAAGCGATACGCTGCCTGACTATAGAGTTGCAACTGCAAGCGGATGGCCGGGCCAGTGCCAGTATGGTGTTGGATAGTGCACTCGTGCCGTCGACTCAAAAGTTACTGTTGCCAGGTTCGGCGATAGAGTTGGGGCTGGGGCCGGGTGGACTGAATCAGTTACGTTTATCTGGACAGATACTCAGCCTGCGTTTGCGTCTCCAGCCAAATCTGCCGCCTACGCTGGAGCTGCAATGCCAGATTGCGCAAGTGCTGTATCCAAGCGCGTCGGAGCAGTCTGAGCTGGTGCTGATCATGGGTGAATCGTTGCTGGCGGCAGATTTAACGCTGCAGTTGCGGCCAGGCGAACCTGCACAAAGCGAATTCAGTGTTTCCGGTCAGGTACAGTGCAGTGGCAGTATCGCGGCGCAACCCGGCGGGCTATTGGTGTTAAGAGGCTGCGGTCGCCGGTTTGATGGTGCGCATCGTATAGGACAAGTCACACATCATATCAGCGAGGGGCGCTGGCTGACCGAAGTCAGTCTGACATAGAAATAAGTCCGTATCGAACCAGGCAAAAAAATCCCCTGTGCAGCAGCGCTGACAGGGGATTCTTGTCGTGGGTATGATCGTTGCGCGTCAGGCCAGCAATGCAGAAGTCAAGGTACGTAATTCTTCGTCTGATTCTTCCAGTATGCTGTTGAGTGTGCCATCGCCGACGACGAAATCAATTTCCGATGTAAAGCGTTCAGACTCTGCATAGGAATTGAAGTCCAGCGGTGATTTTGTTGCGGCCAGCTCATTGGCCAGTAACAGGGTATCACCCAGGGTTTCGGGTGGCATAGCACGTAAGCCGTACCACATTGATTCCAAGGCCTGGACCACGGAGCCGGGCAGGCAGAGTTTCTGTATCACAGCGCGACCGATGATGGCTTCGGAGGATTCCAGGTCGACCAAGGTATCTTCAAATTCAGGTAATTCGTCATCGACTTCGCCGACGCCAAATGTGTCTGGTTCCAGCAAAGACGGAAATTCTTCTGCCTGGGACAGCAAATAAAAATTACCGACCTCATGGACGATGCCGGCAAACATGGCGGTGTCCGGGTCTAGCCGCGTAATACGGCGCGCGATCACCTGAGACAAGGCGGCGACTTGGGCCGTGTGTTCCCACAGGCTTTGCGTTTTTGCCTGGATCGCTTTGTCTTTGCTCGATCCGGCCAACTGGCGTACGATCAGGCTGGACACGATTGCCAGCAGTGTCTTGAAACCGAGCCGGTTGATAGCTGCTTTGACATTGGTGACATCGCCACCGCGGTTGTACGCGGCGGAATTGGCAATCGCCACTACTTTTGCAGCCAACAGCGGTTCATTGAGGACCAGTTTGCTTGCCGTATCGACAGAACAATCCGGATCGTCCAGCGTTTGCTGCAGCTTCAGAGAGGCGGCTACATTGGCTGGAAAGACCAGGTCACCCTTGTGGGCCTGCTCAACGATGCATTTGAGTGCTTTTTGTCGGTTCATCGCAGAATTTCACTGTGAGTTCATGATGGCTTAGGCATTGCACTTACATAAAATAGTTCAAAAAAGAAAAATAATGCAAATAGGCAACGCCGCCCAATAGGGTTTCATTCTGCTTGACTTAGTCTCTCAGGTCAATCAGGCAGTGCGGCTTGTACCAGAAAACGACCGGAAAATCCGGTCGTGAGCAGAAAGGCAAATCAGTGAGTTGCAAAAATGGAACTTATTTGTTTGCGTTAACAGATTTCTGTTCAGTAATCCATTTTCGCATTTTAGTCTCTAATAGCGATAAAGGTAGCGTGCCATCGCTCAAAATCGCATCATGGAACTGGCGCAGATCAAAGCGCTGCCCCAATTCAGCTTCAGCCAGATGGCGCAATTCCATGATTTTCAGCGATCCTATTTTGTAACCGAGTGCCTGACCTGGCCAGGCCATATAACGCTCTATCGCCTGACGTGAGGCAGCTTCAGTATAGCCCAGGGTCTGTTGCAAATACTTAATACCCTGTTCACGGCTCCAGCCCTTGGCATGCATGCCGGTATCGACCACCAGACGTGTAGCGCGCAACATTTCATCGCTCAGATGACCGTAGTAAGCTGGCGGGTCATTGGCGAACAGACCCATTTCTTTCCCCAGGGTTTCTGCATACAGCGCCCAGCCTTCGGTGTAGGCGACATTTCCACCGACACGACGGAATTTAGGCACATCCAGTTCCTGCAGGCTGGCCAGGTGGAAGTGATGTCCGGGTTGTCCTTCGTGCAGATAAAGGGTTTTCATGCCGGTACTTGCATAATCTGCAGGATTATTGATGACGGCCCAGAACACGCCGGGACGCGAACCGTCCAATGCGGGTGAGGTGTAGTGATCGGATGCAGTTTCGCGGCTGATTTCAGGCTCAGGGCGGATTTCCAGTGGCGCTTTCGGGATTTTGCCGAAATAGGTAGGCAGATGTTTGCGGATTTCCTGATCGATCGCTTTATAGGCATCCAGAATTTCTTTTTCGGTTTTAAACGTGCGATAAGTGGTTTGCGTTTCCATCCAGCCTGGTAAGCCTTGCGCATCACCGTGATAGCCCAGTTTAGGCCCAAGAATCGCATATTCACTTTGAATTCGCGCGACTTCTTTGAGGCCGATGGCGTGAATTTGTTCCGGCGTCAGGTTAGTGGTGGTTTGTTCCGCGACCCACGCGCGATACCAGGCGGCGCCGTTAGGTAGTGCGCCCCAGCCCGTGCTTGGGCGGGCCGAAGGCAAATAATCATCATGCAGGAATTGATAAAACTCCTTTAACGCTGGCAGGGTTTTTTGTGTGATTTCACGTTGATAGGCTTCGCGCAGGCGGGTCTTATCGGCGTCAGCGAAGCTGGCTGGTAGATTGATAATCGGCAGGTAGTAAGGATGATCTTCGACTTTGCCGGAAGCCAGTTGTTTAAACTGTGGCAGTAAAGCGTTCACTAATGCCATCGGTAGCGTGATGTGGCGCTTTTTACCTGTCCGCATATTGCTGGTGGCCTGATTCAGCCAGTCTGGCAATTGCGCGATACGGCTCAGATAAGCGTCGTATTGTGCCGGAGTATTCAGCGGTTGCGCGCTTTGACCACTGCCAAAATGCGCGAGTGTCAGCGGAATGCTGTCCATTTGATTGATGGGCAGTAAATAGTCAGGGTAGGCTGCCAGCGACAGATTGCCGTCCAGCTCATGCAGCAGGATGTCGTAAGTCACACGGTCTTGTCCGGATAACTGGCCGACAGGTAAGGCCTTGAGCTCTTTGACCATGTTTTTCCAAAATGCGATCTGACGCGCACGTACTTCAGGCTTTAAGGTCATCGGTAATTTATCGTCATAGCCGGCATCGCCATGGTAAGTCGCTTCCAGCGGATTGAATTCAGCACTTGCGACATAGTAGCGATCTGCCAGTGCCAGTAATTTTTGTTTTGGGCTGGCAGATTTACTGCTCAGCGTGGTGTTGCTTTGGGCTGCGGCAGGCAGACTATAGGCAGTGTTGAGTACTCCCAGTCCCAGCAAAAGGGCGGGCAAAATGCGTAAAGTGCGCATGGATTTATTCACAATAAGCTTTCACTAAATGTCACGTCGATTGGATCAATATCCGCTGCAGGAAAAAGTTCAGCTGCGCGGACTATGCTGTCATTTTAAGGCAGGAGTACCAGATGGATACACAAGGACTTGAGAAATCCGGCTTCGCTGTGCAGACCTGCTGGCTTGCCGTCTGAGCTGCTTGGAGTGCGCCGGGCTTGCATAGTTCACTGCTGAAGAAAAATCTGCGGTTTGGGCCTATCGCAGCCAGCGTGGCTGATCAGGTACAATGCGGCAAACCTGACTGTACAGAGGAAATATGAAGTTAGCGAGCTTAAAAGACGGGTCCCGTGACGGACAATTAATCGTGGTTTCACGCGACCTGAAAACGGCCTGCATCGCCAATGGCATAGCGCCGACTTTGCAACGCGTGCTGGATGACTGGCAATTCATGGCGCCACAACTGGAAGAGCTGTATCAGCGTTTGAATGCAGGTAAAGTCGCCTATAGCTTTGATTTTCAGCCGCATCAGTGCATGGCGCCTCTGCCACGCGCATTTCAGTGGGCCGATGGTTCCGCTTACGTGAATCATGTGGAGCTGGTCAGAAAAGCGCGCCAGGCCGAAATGCCTGAAAGCTTCTGGCATGATCCGCTGATGTATCAGGGCGGCAGTGATGATTTCATCGGGCCTTGTGATGACATCGTGCTGGGGGCTGTCGAATGGGGCATTGATTTTGAAAGTGAAATAGCGATCATCACTGACGATGTGCCGATGGGCGTCAGCCCCGACAGGGCGGCTGAGCATATCCGCTTACTCATGCTGGTCAATGATGTCTCATTGCGCAATCTGATCCCTGCAGAACTGGCGAAGGGTTTTGGCTTTTTTCAATCGAAGCCAGCCTCCAGTTTCTCTCCGGTGGCAGTGACGCCTGACGAATTAGGCGACGCCTGGCGTGATGGCAAAGTACATCTGGCACTGCGATCGAGCTGGAATGGAAATCTGGTTGGCCAGCCAAATGCCGGTATCGACATGGCTTTCTCTTTCCCGCAACTGATTACGCATTTATGTAAAACCCGCCGCGCGCGTGCCGGTACCATCATCGGGTCGGGAACCGTATCCAATAAGGATGCTGGCAAAGGTTATAGCTGTATTGCTGAAAAGCGTGCGCTGGAGATGATCGCAACCGGTGAAGCTATCACGCCGTTTATGCAGTATGGCGACAGCATTAAGATAGAAATGCTGGATAAAAATGGTAAATCTATCTTTGGTGCGATTGATCAAAGTCTGGTTGAACCGGATTAATTGCAGCCCTATGTCAGGTAAGCCGTCAGTCTTAGTCAATAGCCCGAATCTGCGCAAAGATTCGGGCTCTTTTTATCGCATCAATTCAACAGGCTTTACTGGCGTCCTAACTGGAAAAATACCGTGCGTGCGCCATTCTGGCCTATCGCAAAGCCCAGATAGATGGGGCCCATAAAGCTGTTGACGCCGCCAAACACGCTCAGGCTTTTACGCAGCGAGTTGACGGAAATCTCTTTCTTTTCATTCCAGACATTGCCCATTTCCAGTGAAGATCCAAAGAACAGGCTTTGTCCCGCCATTTCAAAATTGATGGCGCGTAGCAGATAGGTGGCGCTGCCATATAGCATGTAATTGCCCAGGAACTGGTCTTGCTGATAGGCAGACAAGCGCTGGAAACCACCCAGCATAGAACCGATGCCGCGTATCTTGTTGTCGTTTTTCTGAAAGAGTCCGGCTGCGCTGAATTTCAGATTCAGGCTGTGGCTGCCGTAACTTTTGGCCCAGACTGTATCGAGGTTGAACTCTTGGTAGCTGTCGCGCGAACGGTCCATGCCAAGGAACAGACCCGTATCCACTTTATAGCCTTCACGCGGAAAGCTGGGGTCGCTGAGCTGATCGATCACGACACCGGTTTTGAGTCCATACTGTTGGATACTTGCGCTAGGCAAGCTGTCGATTGAGCTGGTAATATCCACGCCGTTTGACGTGAGCACGCCGCCCAGCTTTGGAATAATACTGTAACGGTTGTAATTCAAGCCTAAACGGGCTTCGCCCAGCGTGCCCAGATTGCCCAGCCGGTACGCGACTTCGACACCAGCTTTTTGGGCGCGCAGACTGTATTCAGCGAGTCGTACATTGTCTTTGTAAAAGTTGACTGTATTTTCGCTGACCTGGGCAAAGGGCAGCAGATAACTGCCTTCGCGTTCAAACAAGGGTTGGCGCAGTTCGGTACGGAACTTGAGTGTGTTACCAAGCTCCACATCATTACGCCATTCCAATCCGCCCTCGGTCAGCCAGGGGCGGCGATGTCCGACTTGTAGGCGGTAGCCGCCCGCACCATCAAAACCGCTGGATAAGGCCAGACCAAAACGCAGAAAATGCGGGCCCCAGTTTTTTCCATTGGCCTGTATCCGTATGCCATAGCGTTGGTCTTTTTGTACCAGCTCATGACTTAGATTATCAAATTCTCTGGTTGTGCCCAGTGCAGCCAGCTTGGCATTCACTTCTTCTGCATTGTAAAAGCTGCCGATTTCAAATCCTATCAGGCGCCGGATGTCGGCTTCGGGAATGGCGGTATTGTTGTCAATCTCGATAAAGCTGATTTGTATTGGTGGCAGTTGAGGATTCTCACGTTTGTTTTGCGCGACCCGATACGCCTGATCCGGTAAGGCCAGGCCGGCCAGTTTGGTTTGCAATTGCAGGGCTGCCGCTTGACCTATTTCTGTGGCTTCTTTGGAGCGTCCAAAGTCCAGGAAACCGATGTTACCCAAGTTAGGCTCGATCAAAATGTCGCTTTCCTTTAAGCTGGCTTTCTGCGCATTCACGTTTTGTTCGGTCAGGATATTGACCATTTGCTGACTCACATTAAACAGTGTTTGTAACTGTTTGCGAGGCATTAGCGGGGTGCCGATATTGACCGCGATAATCACGTCCGCCCCCATGTCTCTGGCGATGTCTACCGGCAGGTTGCGCACTAGTCCACCATCCGATAACAAGCGGCCGTCGATTTCAGTTGGGGCAAAGACGCCGGGCGCAGCCATGCTGGCGCGTATCGCTTTATGCAGTGCGCCTTTGTCGAATACCACCATTTGACCGGTTTCGAGATCGGTTGCGACCGCCCGGAAGGGAATGGGTAATTGGTCGAATTTGATGTCAGGTGCCAGATGTGAGGTCCAGTTCTGTATCAGTTCCTGAAACTGACTGGCTTGCACCACGCCGCTTGGCAGCCTTACCCCGTTTTCGCTCAGACCCAGCGTGGCGCCGAGCGGATATTGCTCATCTTCTTCACGTACGCTTTGTGGTAGCTGGCGCCGGTCTATGCGATCCAGGGCAATGTCATTGAGTTTCAGTTTTTCCAGGCGTTTTTCAATTTCTGTGGCCGGGATGCCTGATGCATACAGGCCACCAATGACAGCTCCCATGCTGGTACCTGCGATGCAGTCTATGGGGATATGCATGGCTTCCAATTGCTTGAGTACGCCAATATGGGCGAAGCCGCGTGCTCCGCCACCGGATAGCACTACACAAATTTTGGGTGATTTGGACATTGCAGGCTTGTCTGTCACCGACTGTGCAAGGGCAGGGTCGTGAATAAATAGCGAGAATAAGAGGCTCAGAGCAGAGTAAAAGCTAAGTTTCTTGCGTAACTTAGGTGCGAAGTGAAATTTGAGCATGGAATTCTTTTCTAGGTCTCTATATACTGCTGGTAGTATATCAATTCAGTTTTACTAAAGGTTAGCGGCATAAGCTAGTTCAGCTGATTGCAGCCCATGATGGTGCGAATTGTTTTTAGTGGCAAGGGTCTTTCGGGATAACTACCTGCTATTGATGGCAGATTTTTTCCTGAGAGCTTGGCGAATGCCGCGACTGTCTGCGCCACTTTCACAGAATATTGTCATTCATGAATTTACATCAACTACGCTTTGTACGTGAAGCTGTCCGTCAGAATTTTAATCTGACTGAGGCAGCAAAAGCCTTGTTTACCTCACAACCCGGTGTTTCCAAAGCGATTATTGAATTGGAAGAAGAGCTGGGTGTGGATATTTTTACGCGCCACGGTAAGCGTATTCGCGGTTTGACTGAGCCTGGCCGGGCGGTGCTGAAGTCGGTTGAGCTGATCATGCAGGAAATTGATGGTCTGAAACGTATCGGTAAGGAGTATGCGGCGCAGGATAGTGGCAGTTTTACGATTGCTACCACCCATACGCAGGCACGCTATGCCTTGCCTAAAGTGGTGCAGGCTTTCATGCAGAAATATCCCAAGGTCAGGCTTTCCTTGTTGCAAGGAAATCCTAAGCAGATCGCTGATATGGTCATGCGCGATCAGGCGGATCTGGTGATCGCGACGGAGTCAATTGCTGGCTACGATGGTTTAATTTCCTTGCCTTGCTATCAGTGGGAGCATGTGCTGGTGTTGCCGCTGGAGCATCCTTTACTGAAACTGAAGAATATTACGCTGGAAGATATCGCCCATTATCCGTTGGTGACTTACGATGCGGCCTTTGCCGGTCGCAGCAAGATTGATCATGCATTTCAGATCAGAAATCTGAAACCTGATATTTTGCTTGAAGCGATTGATGCTGATGTGATTAAGACCTATGTCGAGCTTGGTATGGGAATAGGCATTATCGCCGGTATGGCTTTCGATGCAGAACGCGATAAGAGCTTACGCGCAGTGCCGGTCGGGCATTTGTTCGGGATGAATGTGTCACGTGTTGCGATCAAGCAGGGTGCTTATCTGCGCAGCTATGTCTACACTTTTATCGAATTGCTTAACCCCACCTTAAACCGGAAAATGGTCGATAGTGTGATGCAGGGCAATAAAGATACTTACGATTTATAAACGGAAATAACATGACTGATTTGAAGTTGCGCGACTATTACGCACAACGTGCTCCGGTTCTGGAGCAGGACTACGCGATTGAAGAGCGTGAAGGTGATCTCGAAGAGATGGAAGAGCGCGTCTGTGAGATGCTGATGGGGCAAAAGGTGCTGGAACTGGCTTGCGGTACCGGTTATTGGACCCAGCAAATCGCGGACTTCGCCGAATCCGTACACGCAACCGATTTTTGTCCTGAATTGCTGGAAATCGCGCAAACCAAGGAATTTGATAACGATAACGTAGAATTTGCGCTTGCCGATGCATTTGCGCTGCCGGTTGCCGCTGCAGGACGCTATAGCGCGGCGTTCGCAGGATTTTTATGGTCGCATGTTAAGCGTGAAGATCAGACTAAGCTCTTGAAGCAATGGTGTGCGGCAATAGGCAGTGGCAGTACGTTGATATTGATTGATGATAATGAAGTGGAAGGCGACACTTTGCCTGTGGCGCGTACTGACCTGGAAGGCAATACCTTTCATATTCACACCATGCCGGATGGCAGCCGGGTAGAAGTTATCAAAAATTTCCCGACAGATAGCTATATGCGTAAAAAGTTTGCAGCGGTTGCGCGCGACATCCGTATTTATCGCAATGAGTACTACTGGATGCTGAGTTGCGTATTGCGTTAATCGGGTATTTGTTGGCTTACCAGTTCTAGTATTGTTCCTCGAAGGGAATGCATGCTACATTGCAATCCGTTTTTTAACTCTCGGAGCAGCAGACATGGACTTGCAAGCATGCACAGAAGCAATTCGTACTAAAGTAGGCGATGATAGCGGGTTGAACGCAACGTTGAAATTTGATTGCGGCAGTGATGGCGTGGTATTTGTTGATGCGAGCGCCACACCGAATACGGTGTCGAATGAAAACAAGGATGCAGCTTGTACGATAACCATCGCACTGGCGGATCTGGGTGCTTTACTGACTGGCCAGCTTAATCCTATGAATGGCTTTATGATGGGCAAACTCAAAGTATCCGGCGATATGGGTATCGCGATGCGTTTGCAAACTGTCGTGTAATCGGACAGCAAGCCAAGGTAGCAGAAAAAACGCGGCTGTCATGCCGCGTTTTTTTATGGCGTTGTCACAGACGGGATAGTGAGCAGTGCGTAGTTGGCGATAGCAGAACTGCCGTCCGGATGCAGTGCGTCGTAGCAGCGATGGCAGCGGTTACAGAATAGGTGTGAGCGCTTGACGTGGCGGTAGCGCAGGTGTAACTGTAAAGGTTCGTCACCACAGAAGGGGCAGCATTCGCGCATGCTGCCGACCGACTGTATGTCTGGCAATAGCAAGTAATCGCCTATGATTTCTCCCGCGATTGCGAGCCTGGGGTCCAGTTCAACTAAGCGTAGTTGTGTTGAGGAGTGATTTCTGCGTTCTGGCGTATTCGTGACGCTATCAGTTGCAGGCTGGTTGATGGTGCTCATACGACGGTCTCCTGATATGTTGGTCGCTCTGGTGCAGTATCAGAGTTTCCTGATCATGCGCAGAGGCGACACTTTAGGCCAGGCGGCAAATTTTGTAGGTTTTAGTCGTTTTAGCTGTATTGGTTTCTAAACGCAATGTGAGCACGGAAACTATGACGAAAAATAATGTTAAGTATCAGCTCATGCTCGTGCCAGGTGGGATTTGCTGTGAACTACAGCCTGATAAGACTGTCTTGGAAAATGCGCAGGAACAGGGCATCAGTCTGCCTAGTTCCTGTCGCAATGGCACATGCCGTGCTTGTTTGTGTCAATCCCTGCATGGGCAGTATCGATTTACCATAGAGTGGCCAGGACTGAGTCTGGAAGAGAAGCAGGATGGCTGGATACTGCCCTGTGTAACCGTAGCGAGTTCTGATCTTAGTTTGCTGCAGCCTTTGGCGAAGCGCCTGCATGTCGTATCTGAGCCGGGCTGAACATGGAATCGGCATTGCTGCAAAGTCTGCTCTGCTTATCGCCGCGCACCCAGCAGGCACTTGACTGCCGGGCTTGCGGCTCGGGTATCCCATCATTGCTGATTTTGGCAATGCGGCTATCCCATACTGTCACTCCCTGTTTATCCAGCTCCAGCCGTATCACCCAACCCAGCGTTTGCGCGTCATTGTCCAGCGCATCGATCATAAAATTCCCTATGCTGTAAATGATCGGCTTACCTTTATAGACGGCGGTCTCTTGCAGTACATGTGGGTGCCCGCCTATCACTGCATCCGCACCCGCATCGATCATTTTTTTTGCGAGGAGTTGCTGGCGTTGATTAGAGTGCAGTTCATTTTCCCAGCCCCAATGCATGAAAGGGATGACCAGATCCGCTTTATAGGCGTTCCTTGCCTGTTGTATGTCGAGTAGCAATTGTTCGTCTTCACTCCAGGCTATTCCTGCGGATGCTGCACCCGCCTCAAAACTGCGTGGCATAAATTCGTTATAGCCTAGCAGCGCAATGCGCAAGCCCTTGCGTTCTATGATGAGGGGGCGGTGTGCCTCGCTCAGATTATTTCCACCGCCAAAGTACTGAATCTGATTTGTTTGTAAATGCGTCAGCATTTCAGAAAATGCTGCGCGTCCAAAGTCTCCGGAATGATTATTTGCGATCGATACTGCATCGACGTGGCGCTTCAATACGCTCAGGCTTTCCGGCTCTGCGCGGAAGGTAAAGTTCTTATCTGCCGCCTGGCCTTCTTTGGCAACGACACACTCAAGATTGGCAATCCGGATATCGGTCGAGGCAAAAATAGCGGCAAATGCGGAAAATGGATCTTTACCTCTTGCTATCCACTTTCCGGGCTGACCATCGAGTACCACGTCACCTGCAAACAAGAGGCTGACTTTAGCTTCGTTTTCTGCAGCACTGACAGTACTGCTCAACAATATCGCCGTGACTAAAAAAGTGATGTGAATAGCGCGCATCGCGACGCCGGAAATGAATGGAATCATGATGCTATATTCTTTAATGTGCAGTGATATTGCAGTTCACGCTCAACCTCGCCCGCATAGAGTGCATTGTATGGGGTCAGCAGATAAGCCTGTTTGCTACGCCGGAATGGTGGGAAGTAACTTGCCTGATGGATAGGTAAATCTGTTTTACTGGTTTGGAAATAGGCATAAATTTTGATGTAACGGATATGCCCTTGCTCACCAATCATCACTGGCTTAAAGCGAAAGCGTCCCTGGATATCTTTGGCCTCGATCTGGTAAGGGTTTGCACTTAGGCCGGTTTCTATCACTTCGGTACTGCCGGCATAGGTGACAAAGCATGCAAGTAGCGGCTCTTTGGCGGGGCTGGTGTTCAGCGCCGAAACGGGCAGTGCGTTTAGTAAGACGAAAATGCCAGCCAGTGTAGGAGAGTGTCGTTGTATTTGGGTGGCAATCATTTGCATCATTTTCATTTTAATTATCTGGTCAGATATTGAAAATAGCACAAACATTAGTGCGATGGAAAGATTGTGTGGAATAAGCAATTAATGTAACCTCAATTGAGCAAATTAAACGATTGACTAATTACTGAGTGAGCAAATATGGCAAATGATATGTCGCAAAATCCTGAATTTCAGTCTTTGTTGAAGCAAGTGGTGGAGCAGGCCATACCATTTTGCAAGTTGATCGGATTGCAGGTGCGGAGCTTTACCAGCGACAGACCAGAATTAAGACTTGCAATGCGTGATGACTTATTGGGGAATTTTGCTCAGGGTATGTTGCATGGCGGGGTTATTGCGTCGGTGTTGGACAGTGTGGCTGGGGTCGCTATTTTGTTAAAGCTGGCGCAGACCCAGCCGCGCGAAGATGCCCATGCGCAAATACGTGAATTTGGATTGATGAGTACCATCGATTTACGCATCGATTATCTGAAACCGGGTAAAGGCCGTGCATTCATTGCGAGTGCGGAGGTGACGCGGCTGGGGAAGCGGGTGGCGAACGTATTGATGGAATTGCGCAATGAGGAAGGGGAGAGAATTGCGACCGGAGCAGCAGCATTTATGTTGCATGGCCGAGCCTGAGTTGTCTGCGGTGGGCTGGCATCTCGTGCTGATTGCACGTTGAAGAGTGTGGTATTTTGCTTAATGTGCGTTATAGATCAGACGGAACTTTGATAAATTCCTCAAAAAAGCCAGATAAATGCAGAAAACTCAGATTTTATTTTACTTCCACTCAGATTTTGTGCGTATAATCAGATCGTCGTTGAGATTCAAAGTGGTTTTGCAGTATCAGTCTGTCATTTCTTACTGAGGTTGAAACGATCTATCGGGCAACTGCCCAAATTCACTGAAATAGGAAATTGTAATGGCAACAGGTATTGTTAAATGGTTCAATGATTCTAAAGGTTTTGGTTTCATTACTCCAGACGAAGGCGGCGAAGATTTGTTCGCACATTTCTCCGCAATCGTATCTTCCGGCTTCAAATCTTTGAAAGAAAACCAACGCGTTTCTTTCGAAGTAACTACAGGCCCTAAAGGTAAGCAAGCTTCCAACATCCAGCCTCTGTAATTCAGAGCTTGATGGCGGAGTAAAGCCAAGCTGATAAAAATCCCCGATTCGTCGGGGATTTTTTTTGCCTGCTAAAAGATATTCGTCAGAAAACAACATTTTTTAACAAAATTGATTTTGCCTCAAATTACACATTTCTCTCGGGTAAAATCTGCAGTGACGCTAGGAGACGTGCCAGACAGATGCGAATCGCAATGTCATCAGATACTGTGACAGGATATGCGTGTCAGCATTTAACCAGGAAATTGTGTCAGTCATTGTTGGGGATCAAGCTTGTGCTGCGAAAAATTTGTATCCTCTGTCAATTGTGCTCCGGAATTAATTAGGTGAGGGAATAATGTTGAATCTGACTATCAGAATGCGGCTGATCGGTACCATGTCCTTTATGGCCATCATGCTGGCGATTGGTGGTGCTATGGGTGTCGTTGGTGTGAAGAACAGCAATGCCATCATCGAAGAGATTTTCACCAATCAATTACCATCCGTTGACGCACTTCAGCAATCCCGGGTTGATCTGTTGCGGTCGCGTACCGCGATAGACCGCGCTATCGCACATCCGGACGCTCCTGACTTAGCAGCAACGTTAAAGCGCTCTGAAGACTTCAAAACGAAATCGGATGAAGCATTTAAGCGATATCTGGCACTCCCTCAGGATGAGGAAGAAAAGAAATTGTCAGACCAGGTGGTTGCTGTACGTGATCAGTACCTTAACGAAGCACATCAGAAAATGACCGAGGCGATAAGGGCAGGCAATCGTGACGAAGCGGATCGCATCAACATGACGATCGTTGCAAAATTATTCTCTGCTTATTCCGACAAAATTTCAGAGTTAAATGAACTACAACTAAAAACATCTGAAAAAAATTATTTACAAAGCCAGACTGCTTTCAAATGGTTTGTCTGGATCGATGTGTTTGGTGTCGTGGGTGGCCTGATTGCGGTGTTTATTTCAGCTCATTTTTTATTGCGCGCTATTTCTCATCCTTTGCATCAGACTCTGCGCCAGTTCCGGGCTATCGGTGACGGTGATCTGACCCGGCAATTGAAACCGGAATCTAAGGATGAAATGGGAGAGCTCATTTCCGGCCTTGAAAACATGCGCCAAAGCCTGGTGCAGACGGTCACAATGGTGCGTCAGAGCAGCGGTTCCATCGCGGTATCTTCGGATGAGATTGCATCTGGCAATATGGATTTATCCTCTCGCACTGAGCAACAGGCAGCCAGCCTGCAGGAAACTGCCTCATCAATGGAAGAGCTGACTTCTACCGTGCAACAAAATGCGGATAACGCACGTCAGGCCAATACACTGGCGCTGACAGCTTCCGATGTTGCCTCCAAAGGTGGTAAGGTAGTCGGTGATGTTGTGCACACAATGTCTTCGATTAAAGAAAGTTCAAGCAAGATTGTGGACATCATTGCAGTCATTGACGGCATTGCTTTCCAAACCAATATTCTGGCGCTGAATGCTGCTGTTGAAGCAGCGCGTGCAGGTGAGCAGGGACGTGGTTTTGCAGTGGTCGCCAGTGAAGTCAGGAGTCTGGCGCAGCGCTCCGCGAATGCTGCAAAAGAAATTAAAGAATTGATCGCGAATTCGGTGGATAAGGTAGAAGAGGGGGCACGTCTGGTCGATGATGCAGGTAAAACCATGAACGAGATTGTAGTATCGATCAAGAGTGTGGCCGACATCATGGCTGAAATTACCGCCGCCAGTGAGGAGCAACGAGAAGGAATTCAGCAGGTCAATCAGGCCATTACCAAGATGGATGAGGCGACTCAGCAAAATGCAGCTTTGGTGGAGCAGGCCGCTGCCGCTGCCGGCAGTATGCGTGATCAGGCCAGCAATCTGAATCAGGCTGTCGGCATCTTTAAGCTGGAAGCGGGAAGTTCTCAATACGAAGGCCTGGCTGCTCAGCCTGTGGTGAAAGCTGCTCCGGCGAAAGTTAAACCTGCATCTTCACCTGTCCGCTCACAATTGATTGCTCCCGCCTCTGCAGCAAAGTCTGCTGCCAAAGTCAGTAAGCCACGAGCTGATGAATGGGAAGAGTTTTGATGTGAATGTCTGCCGGTGGCGGTTCATCCCTCAGATAAAACAGGGAGTGCGTCGGTGACGTGCTCCCTGCTTTTATTTTGAGCGATGGCGTATGGACCGGATTCAGCCTTTTTTCCAATAATCGGAAGCGCTATAGGCTTGGCGCAAATAATCAACAAAAGCGCGTATCCGTAAGGGGAGGTGGCGTCGCTGTGCAAAAATGGCATAAATATCATTGCCAGGCGCAGTATATTCATCCAGTACTGTGACCAGTTTGCCGGATTCAATTTCCGTACCTACTTCCCACATAGAGCGCCATGCCAGGCCTTGTCCGGATATCGCCCAATCATGCAGTACTTCTCCATCATTACAGACCATATTGCCTTCAACTTTAATGGTCACATTTTTCCCGTTTTGACGGAAAGTCCAACCGCGCTGGCTGCCGTCGCTACTGAAGGCCAGACAATTATGATTGCTGAGTTCATCCAGCGTTTTCGGTGCGCCGTGGCGTCGCACATAAGCGGGTGCTGCCACCACGACCCGCTTATTGTCGGCCAGTTTGACACCTATCAGGCTGGAGTCTGATAAGGCGGCTATTCGTATCGCCACGTCCACACCTTCACCGATCAGGTCTACTACGCGGTCATTCAGGCTCAATGTTAAATTTAATTGCTGATGCTGGCTCAAGAAATCTGGAATGAGTGGCGCCACATGCTGTCGTCCAAAACCGGCTGGTGCTGAAATCGTCAGTATGCCGCTGGCGCTGGAATTTCGTTCAGCAACAGATGATTCTGCTTCTTCTAGTTCCGATAAGATCCGCTGACAGTCCTCCAGAAACGAACTGCCTTCATTGGTCAGCGCTATTTTGCGCGTGGTTCTTTGTAATAATTTGACGCCTAATCTTTCCTCCAATGCATCCAGACGACGGCTAATCATGGCTGGCGCCACACCTTCTGCTCTGGCCGCTGCCGACAGGCTACCGCGAACAGCGACCTCAGCAAAGGTGCTGATTTGTTTAAATTGATCCATGAAGAATCATTCCCCCAAAGAGTTTTATTGTTGATTTAGCACGTAAGCAATCTTCGGTATGATCTGATCGGGTTAATGGACGGATGTATTTTTTTTTGCATAGGCGCGTCCCTTCGCTTTTGCATTTGCCCATGGTGCGACTATGCGCACTTATAGGCAGTTTTGTCCTGTTTGCCGTATTTATCGACCGAATATACGCTATTTCATCTTTTATTTTTGCGAAAAAGTAAAAGATAAAGTGATAAATCTCTTATTTATGTTTATTTTAATTGAATATACTCTGTAGTTTCCTGATCAAAACGGTATGCAGAGGTAAGGTGATGGCGATACATGCAATTGCGTTTGATGCCTACGGCACATTGTTTGATGTGTATTCGGTCACTGAACTCGCAGAGAAGTTGTTTCCCGGCTATGGGAAACAGCTTGCGCAATTGTGGCGCAGGAAACAGATTGAGTACACTCAATTGCGTACTATGTGTTGTATGTATAAGCCATTTTGGGAAGTGACCCAGGATGCACTGATATTCACGTGCCGTTATTTGGGGTTGAACTTGGATCTGGATGCACAAAATGCATTAATGGGTCAGTATGCAAGACTGAGTGCTTTTCCTGAAAACAAGGATGTGCTGCAGGTCTTGCGGGACAAGGCTTATAAGCTGGCGATTTTGTCCAATGGCACGCCGCAGATGTTACAGGCGGTGACTGAGCACGCTGGTATGCAAGGTTTATTTCAGCACCTGCTCTCGGTTGATGCTGTGAAAGTCTATAAAACGGCGCCGGAAGCTTATCAGCTGGGTCCGGATATGTTTGGCGTGCCGGCAAAAAATATGTTGTTTGTTTCGAGTAATGCCTGGGATGTCTGTTGTGCTACCTGGTTTGGTTACACCACCTTCTGGGTCAATCGCGATCATGTGCCACTGGAAGAGTTGGGGGTGATGCCACATGGCACGGGTCGTACTTTGAGCGATGTCTTACATTTTCTTGAAACATCGCAGTGATTAAATTTGCTGTGATGTCTTGAATTTTATTTTCCTTGTTTATTGCATTGAGTCGCGTTCAATGCGTTTCTTTTTATGGAGAGCACGATGAGTCAGTTGATATTGCCACAAGGTATGGAGATTACCGGAGCAATCAAGCCAGGTTACGAACAAATCCTGACCCCGGAAGCATTGGCACTGGTCGCAAAACTGAGCCGCGCATTTGAGCCGCGTCGGCAGGAATTGCTGGCAGCGCGGGTTGCGCGTGCCAAGCGTATGGACGCCGGTGAGCGGCCAGACTTTTTGGCTGAGACCCGCCACATTCGTGAAGGTGATTGGAAAATTGCACCGATTCCTCAGGCCTTGGAATGTCGTCGGGTAGAAATTACCGGTCCGGTGGAACGCAAAATGGTCATTAATGCGCTCAATTCCGGAGCTGACAGTTACATGACAGATTTTGAAGATTCGAATACACCGAATTGGGACAATCAACTGCAGGGTCAGATCAATATGCGCGATGCAGTGCGTCGCACGATCAGCCTGGAGCAGAACGGAAAGTCTTATCAGTTAAACGATCAAATTGCCACGCTGGTTGTGCGTCCACGTGGCTGGCATCTCGATGAAAAACATGTGCTGGTCGATGGTCAGCGTATTTCCGGTGGTATTTTTGACTTTGCATTGTTCTTGTTTCATAACGCGAAAGAGCAGCTGGCACGCGGTGCAGGACCGTATTTCTATCTGCCGAAAATGGAATCCCACCTGGAAGCGCGTTTGTGGAATGATATTTTTGTCATGGCACAAAATGAAATTGGGATTCCTCAAGGCACCATCAAGGCGACAGTGCTGATAGAAACCATCGTTGCTGCGTTTGAAATGGATGAGATTCTGTATGAGCTGCGCGAGCATAGCTCGGGTCTGAATGCAGGGCGCTGGGATTACATTTTCTCTTGCATCAAAAAATTCAAAAACGACCAGGACTTTTGCCTGGCGGACCGTGCCAAAGTGACCATGACTGCGCCTTTCATGCGTTCTTACGCCTTGCTCTTGCTGAAGACTTGCCACAAGCGTAATGCACCTGCGATCGGTGGTATGGCTGCTTTGATTCCGATTAAAAATGATCCGGAAAAAAATGAAGTTGCGATGGGTGGTGTGCGCAACGACAAGGCACGTGATGCGACGGACGGCTATGATGGTGGCTGGGTGGCGCATCCTGGTCTGGTTGAGCTGGCGATGACTGAATTCAAAAAAGTACTGGGTGATGCGCCGAATCAGATTTCCAAGCAGCGTCCGGATGTGGAAGTATCCGCCAAGGATTTGCTGAACTTCCAGCCTGAAACCCCGATCACGGAAGCTGGCCTGCGTTATAACATCAATGTTGGCATTCACTATCTGGGTGCCTGGCTGGCAGGTAACGGTTGCGTGCCTATCCACAATCTGATGGAAGATGCGGCAACTGCAGAAATCAGCCGTTCGCAAGTCTGGCAATGGATACGTTCTACCAAAGGCAAGCTCGAGGATGGTCGCAAGGTCACGGCAGAAATGGTGCGCGCGATGATCCCGGAAGAATTAAGCAAGGTGAAGACGGTTGCTGGCGACGGTGCAACCTATGACCGTGCAGCGCAGATTTTTGAGGAAATGTCGACGTCCGGTGATTTTGCGGAATTCCTCACGCTGCCATTGTACGAAGAAATCTGATTCGTTCTATCTCAGTTGTGTTGTTGATGTAGCGAAGAGCGATGCCATTTTGATGGTGTCGCTTTTTGTTTTTTGCAGCAGGGCGGAGCATAATCTAAGTTACCCCAAAATCAGGTGCAGATACCAGGAAAACCGGCAGGGTGCTGTGCTATGCTTGCGCGCTTATTTTTCAGGAATATAGTCTATGTCTACTTTGCCCGTCACTCAGGAATCTATGATTGCTCAAACCATCAACTGGATGGAAAAAGCCGTTATCGGGTTGAATCTTTGTCCTTTCGCTAAAGCTGTGCATGTGAAGCAGCAAATCCGCTATGTGGTGAGCGAGGCCAAGACCGAGCAGGACTTGGTCGAAGACTTGCGCCGCGAACTGGAGGTGCTGGCGGAAGCGAATCCGGACAAAATCGAAACTACCTTGCTGATTTGTCCCGATGTTTTGCAGGATTTCATGGATTTCAATGATTTTCTGGATGTGGCAGATGCCTTACTGGAAGAGCTGGATTTGGCTGGTATTTTGCAAATTGCGAATTTCCACCCCGATTACCAGTTTGCGGATAGCGAAGTCGGAGATATAGAAAACTATACTAATCGTTCACCTTATCCCACCCTGCATTTATTGCGCGAAGACAGTATTGATAAGGCAGTTGAAGCATTTCCCGACGCAGACGAGATTTACGAACGCAATATGGACGCCATGCGCAAACTTGGTCACGAGGGTTGGCATGAGATGTTTGCCGATCAGCCAAAAAGTAAGTAAGCACTCAAATTAGCACTGATGTAAGTAAAAAAGTCAGTGCATCTGTGGAACAGCGGCACAACGGTGCACATAGCTTTCAATAAATTATTTATATAAATATACTTAAAAGTAATATGGAGCAGGGCTACTGTCCGGATATCCGTTGAACTGCTCGCTGAGGCTATGGGCGAGCAATTGTTTCTGCTTTCCCTCAAAAAGATGCGGCATTCTGACTGTGCTAAAGCGATTAATGTATGCAAATCGCGTGTGCTTGCCTGCATTTCCTGTTTTTCTTTTTGCCTTATTGTTATCACTGATTTGAGTAAGCACGCACTGCGCCGCACCAAATGCATAGTTTCCTCTTTGGAAAATGAACTTTTCTGCCATATTTCTGTAGAAAATTCGAAAAAACAGTATGCGTTGAACGAATAACTTAAGAAAATTTGCTTTTGATTGCCTTGTTATTTTGCAGGGCAGCATGTAGAGTAAGGGGTTGTTCTACCTCATTTTTCACCCTTACGTCTTCTATATCTATGGCTTTAATCGTCCACAAATACGGCGGTACTTCGATGGGTTCAACTGAACGCATCAAGAACGTCGCCAAGCGCGTCGCCAAATGGCATGATGCCGGTCACCAGATAGTCGTGGTGCCGTCAGCTATGTCCGGCGAAACCAATCGTCTGTTAGGTCTGGCGAAAGAACTCAATGCACAGCCTGATCCGCGTGAACTCGATATGATCGCCTCCACCGGTGAGCAGGTATCGGTAGGATTGCTGGCGCTGGCCTTGCAGGCTATCGGCAAGCAGGCAGTCTCTTATGCTGGCTGGCAAGTCGCTATTAAAACTGATTCCGCCCATACCAAGGCGCGCATTGCATCCATCGACGATGCCAAAGTCAAGGCAGATCTGGATGCGGGCAAGGTAGTGATTATTACCGGCTTTCAGGGCGTGGATGAGAAGGGCAATATTACGACGCTGGGTCGTGGTGGTTCGGATACTTCAGCGGTCGCAGTTGCTGCAGCACTGCAGGCAAAAGAATGCCTGATCTATACCGATGTAGACGGTGTCTACACGACTGATCCGCGTGTTGTGACTGAGGCGCGTCGTCTCAATACTGTGACATTTGAAGAGATGCTGGAAATGGCATCGCTGGGCTCCAAAGTACTGCAAATCCGCTCGGTCGAATTTGCAGGCAATTATCGTATGCCTACCCGCGTTCTGTCGTCGCTGACGGATCCATTAATGCCGCTGGAAGAGGAAGCAACTTCCGGCACACTGATTTCGTTTGAGGAAGATACAAATATGGAACAAGCTACCATCACTGGCATCGCATTTAATCGTGATGAAGCAAAAATCACTGTACTGTGCGTACCTGATCGCCCAGGCATCGCCTATCAGATCCTGGGGCCAGTTGCTGACGCCAATATCGAAGTGGATATGATTATCCAAAACCAGTCAGTCGAAGGAAAGACAGACTTTACGTTCACTGTGCCGCGCAATGAATATGCGAAAGCGATGCAGGTACTGGAGGGTAGTGTCAAAGAGCACATTGGTGCAACCAGCATTGTTGGTGATTCCAAGGTATCTAAAGTGTCTGTGGTGGGCGTTGGTATGCGCAGCCACGTAGGTATCGCATCGCAAATGTTCCGCACCTTGTCGGAAGAGGGTATCAATATCCAGATGATTTCGACTTCGGAAATCAAAATCTCGGTGTTGATCGATGAGAAGTACATGGAATTGGCAGTGCGTGCTCTGCATAAAGCATTTGAACTGGAAAGCGCCTGATCCACGTTTGCAAAAAAACTTGTTTTTGTGTTGACAGCTAGTTGACCAAAAGCGGTGTAGCAGATATTATCTTGCTCTCGATTGCTGCAAGGCGCCAGCTTTGTAGTGATAGTGTGGAGACGTGGCCGAGTGGCCGAAGGCACTTCCCTGCTAAGGAAGCATCTGGGGTAACCTGGATCGTGAGTTCGAATCTCACCGTCTCCGCCAGTGATTCGTAAAAATGCCCGCTGATGCGGGCATTTTTATTTGTATTGCTGGCTACCTTCTTTTTTCGTCATCTTAAATTCCTCCTCTCCTCATCTTGCTCTGAGTATGTAGTCATTCGCACAGAGTTAGGTCCGGCATTGCCAACTGTTTTTGAATTCATTGTGATTTTAAATCCTCAGGAATGTATTGTTGCGTTCATCAATGATGCCTGTGAAGGTGTGAATCCCTGCATGTTTCTGGCTTAGTGCTGTTGCCGGTGCAGCGCTTACATCCTGATCTCATCTCAGCCTCAGGCTTAGGCTGCTTACCAGATGTAAAAGTAAAGTTAATTTCTTGCAGTGTTGCGTAAATATTTCATATATTTGTTTTTTTATTCTGTACTATTGAATTTCAAACCGGAATCACCTATTGTGCAATGCACCAATAATTACAAGGTACGCAATTGGAAAATCAACACGCAAAAAGCAGCATGGCTGGATTGACGCTGGCTGCAATCGGTATTGTTTATGGTGATATCGGCACCAGCCCGCTCTATACGATGAAAGAGATGTTTTCGAAAGAGCATGGAATCCCCCTCACGGAAGCAAATCTATTTGGTGTGGTCTCCTTAATTTTGTGGGGGCTCATCATCATTGTTGCTCTGAAATATGTGACCTTGATCTTGCGAGCGGATAACCGCGGCGAGGGCGGCATCATGGCCTTGACGGCGATGGCACTGGAATCGGTCGGTAAAAAATCGAAGTGGCATTTCACCCTGTTTGTGCTGGGTTTGTTTGGTGCCGCACTGTTTTATGGGGATGGGGTCATTACCCCTGCAATTTCAGTGCTTTCTGCGATAGAGGGCTTGGAAGTGGCGACACCAGCATTCCAACCGTTTGTGGTGCCAATTACGCTGGTTGTGCTGATTTTGCTGTATGCGGTTCAATACAAAGGAACTGCCGGGATAGGTAAATGGTTTGGACCTATTATGGTCATCTGGTTTGCTGCATTAGCCGCGATGGGTGTGTACAACATTCTGAAGATGCCACAGATACTGGCAGCGTTGAATCCGGTTTACGCGCTGCAATTCATGGGAAATTATCATCTGGCTTTCCCTGCGCTTGCTGCGGTTGTGCTGGCATTTACCGGTGCTGAGGCCTTGTATGCAGATATGGGGCATTTCGGCCGTCAACCAATACGATTCGCCTGGTTTGTTGCGGTATTTCCGGCGCTGGCTTTGAATTACCTGGGGCAGGGTGCATTGTTGCTGTCTAATCCTGCGACTGCGGAAAACCCGTTTTATCAGCAATTGGGTGCCTGGAGTATTTATCCTCTGGTGGCCTTGTCTGCTGTGGCGACGGTGATTGCCTCCCAGGCGACGATTTCTGGCACTTTTTCCATGACTAAGCAGGCAATTTCTCTTGGGATTTTGCCACGCATGGAAATCATGCACACATCAGCGAAAGAAATCGGTCAGATTTATATTCCGGCTGTGAACTGGATGCAGCTGATTGTTGTGGTCGCTGCTGTGGTGGGTTTTGGATCTTCTTCCAATCTCGCATCGGCCTATGGTATTGCTGTGACGGGCACGATGCTGGTGACTTCACTGTTGACATTCTTTGTGATTCGCTACGGCTGGAAATATAATTTGTTGCTGTGTATTTTGGCTACAGGCTTTTTCCTGTTCATCGATTTAGCTTTGTTCTCGGCTAATGCGCTTAAGTTCTTCCACGGTGGTTGGTTCCCGGTGGTATTGGGTATTGTGATGTTCACGGTGATGGTGACCTGGAAGCGTGGGCGTGAGCTGGTGTTTGACAATCTGAAAAAGCATGCGATCCCGCTAGAAGAGTTTTTGCAATCCTTATTTGTGTCGCCACCAACGCGGGTATATGGTACGGCTGTGTTCTTGCGCGGTGAGGCGGATGGTGTGCCGCATGCCTTATTACACAATCTCTCGCACAATAAAATCCTGCATGAACGCGTGGTGTTCCTGACCCTGTATAACCGTGAAATCCCATGGGTGCCATTTTCTGAGCGCGTGAAGGTCACCAGCTTGGGTAACGCCTGCTATCAGGTTGATGTGTTTTATGGCTTTAAAAATGAACCGGATATTCCTGCTGCGCTGGAATTATGTGCTCAACATGGTTTGACGTTTGAGCCTATGGAGACCTCGTATTTTATCTCCCGCCAGACGATTATCTCCAGTCCTGGCAGTGGTATGGCAGCATGGCGTGAGGGCTTGTTTGTGGCGATGTCGCGCAATGCACGTGATGCAGCGGATTATTATCAGATCCCAAGCAACCGTGTTATCGAAGTAGGTGCGCAGGTCGAAATCTAAATTAGTTGGTGCAAAGACTTACTTTTCGTGAGGGTCTTTGCTATAATCACGGCTTACGCGGCTGTAGCTCAGCTGGATAGAGTACTTGGCTACGAACCAAGGGGTCGTGGGTTCGATTCCTGCCAGCCGCACCAGATTCAAGGGGTTAGATGAAAATCTAACCCCTTTTTTCGTTGTGCTGTGCACTGGGCTTGTATGTAGTAGGGGTGGATTTTCTGAATTTTGGGTGCTGGGGCTGGTAATTGAGCTTAGCATCGTGCTATACTCTTTGTCTTCGCGGCTGTAGCTCAGCTGGATAGAGTACTTGGCTACGAACCAAGGGGTCGTGGGTTCGATTCCTGCCAGCCGCACCAGATTCAAGGGACTAGATGAAAATCTAGTCCCTTTTTTCGTTGTGCTGCGCACTGGGCTTGTATATGGTAGGGGTGGATTTTCTGAATTTTGGGTGCTGGGGCTGGTAATTGAGCTCAGCATCGTGCTATACTCTTTGTCTTCGCGGCTGTAGCTCAGCTGGATAGAGTACTTGGCTACGAACCAAGGGGTCGTGGGTTCGATTCCTGCCAGCCGCACCAGATTCAAGGGACTAGATGCAAATCTAGTCCCTTTTTTCGTTTCTGAGTTTATATTCAGGGAATCTCCCCCCGTGCGAGTTCGACTAGGGGGAGATCTGCTTACTCTTGATCCAGTATCAGTTGCTTCAGGTTCCAGTGGTCGGGGGCACTCTGATTCAGGGAGCTGCGCTTGTAGGATCTGATCTGGTCAGGTTGCAGTTCACTGGCGATGGAGCTCAGCAGCCGGTGCAGTTGCACGGTATCGGGCAACATCGTGCCGAGAAATTCCACGTTGCTATCTACCTGTATGAGTAGGGTGGGGAAATTTTCAATCTCGACTTCATCGACCAGATGGGCATCATCTTCTATGTCTATCCATGCAAAGCATTTATCGGGGTGCTTTTTTGCCAGCTCGTCAAATTGCGTGCGATAGGCATTGCAGGTATCGCACCAGGCAGCGCACAGGCAGGCAACCAGCCAGCGCGATTGTCGAATTTGGGTTGGTAAATCCTTGAGTTCTTGCATGGGTATGGTTTCGGAAAATAATTCGGGGCTAGCGCAGGCTTGAAATTCCCACCTGCGCCGCCCGGACACAGTAAAATAAGCGTATGACTACGATTTTAGCAATAGAAACCTCAACAGAGTTTGCGTCAGCCGCAATTATCAGCGCGCGTGGCCGCTTTATCCGTGAATTATCAGGCGTAGAAACGCATTCGAAAGGCATCATACCCGCATTGCAGAGTTTGTTGGCAGAGGCTGGCGTACAACTGAGCGAATGTGATGCGCTGGCATTTGGCTGTGGTCCAGGTGCCTTCACCGGAATTCGTACCGCTTGCGGAATTGTTCAGGGCATGGCCTTTGCGGCCGATTTACCCGTGCTGCCGGTGGTGAGTTTGCGTGCCATGGCGCAGGCTGCCAGCAGTCATGCACCAGACAGCGAATTGGTGTGTCTGCTTGATGCGCGCATGGGGGAAGTTTACTGGGCGCAGTACCGAAATGTAAATGGTGTACTGAGTGTAACGGCTCAGCCTGAATTATTGCGTCTGGAAGAGGGGGAGTTGGCAGGTCGCTGTGCTTCGCTGGGCGCCGTCGCTGTGGTGGCCGGCAATGGTATTCAGGTACCAGATGGTTTTCCTTATCCGGTACTGTCTGTGATGCCGCATGCACGTGAAGTGGCGGAACTGGCATTGCAGGATCTGAAGCATGGCCTGGCACAACCCGCCACGCAGGCACAACCTTTGTATCTTCGTAATAAAATTGCCCTCACTACTGCGGAGCGGGCATTGAAGGGGCAGGTCTGAGATGGTGTCGCAATACGCGCTTTCCCGCCTGAGCTTGGCGGATGTGGATAGTCTGTTGCCCATTGAAGAGCACTTGCACCCCCATCCCTGGACGCGTGGAAATTTTACAGACTCGTTTACCAGTGGATATGATGCATTTTGCCTGCGCGATACGGATGCAAACATCATTGCTTATTGCGTCGTGATGGAAGTAGTGGATGAGCTGCATTTGCTGAATATAACGGTAGCGAGTGCCTATCAAGGCCGAGGTCTGGCACGTCAGATGTTGGATCATATATTCAGTCACGCTGTACAGGCTGGTATGGGGTCCGTGTTGCTGGAGGTCCGCGTCAGTAATCTGCGTGCTATTCACGTGTATCAGCAGGCTGGCTTTGTCGAGATAGGTCGCAGGAAAGCGTATTATCCGGCGCAGCAAAATACGCGCGAAGATGCGATTGTTATGCGCAGGAGTCAGACGTGAACATGACCAGTTCGCTGTTGCAAATAAAATATTTGAATGAAATGGGGCTGGGACCAGTCTGGTTACCGGTCAGTGTGAACGCAACAGCGCCTGAGGCAGTTGTGCATACCGGACTGCTCCATATGCAGACGCAGGACGTAGCGGATGTTAGCCTTGCCGTTGCCACGTCAGCGGATGCAGATGCTGGTGTCGACGCTGAGATCAGTTTGGCGCTGCAACAGACGACGCGTGATGCCATGGCGACAGCGACTGATGTGCTGACTACGCCAGTATTGCAAATGGATTGGGCTGAATTGCAGCAGACGGTTGCTGGTTGCCGTGCCTGTGGTTTGTGTGCAGGTCGTCAGCAAACAGTGTTTGGCGTTGGTGACCAGCGTGCGCCATGGCTGTTTGTCGGCGAAGGCCCGGGTTACAACGAAAATATTCAGGGTCAACCCTTTGTCGGCGCAGCCGGTCAATTGCTGGACAATATGCTGAAAGCGCTTGGCGTTCAGCGTGGACAGCGCGCTTATATTGCTAACGTCGTTAAATGCAGACCGACCGACGATGCGGGCAAGGACAGACCGCCCAGTGCAGAAGAGATTGCTGCCTGTCTGCCGTATTTGCGACGACAGATTGCGCTGATACAGCCGCAGGTGATCGTGGCGCTTGGCAAGACTGCCGCAGTTGCTTTGTTGGGCTTGGATATGAATACGCCGGTTGCACAGTTGCGCGCTAAACAGCATGCGTTTGAGGGCGTACCGCTGATTGCGACTTATCATCCCGCCTACTTACTTAGAAAACCGCTGGATAAAAGTAAGGCCTGGCAGGACTTGTGCATGGCGATGCAAGTCATGCAGCAGAGCTGAATGACCGCGATCCAATTTCAGCAAGCTTTTCACGCAGACTGGGGAGATGTTGCTGATCCAGATTTGCGTGCGTTGATCTGGTTGCTGACTTCTCCGCATTTATTGAGTTCAGAGGCGTGTTGGTATGGTGCGGATGTAAGCGCTGCTTTTTTATCGGAGCGGGATCTGCTGTCAGATATCCGGCGTATCGTCGACGCACCTCAAACTTTCAAGAGCTTGCTTGTCGGACCAGCAACGCGTCGCCTGGGCTTGTATGCGGAAAATCTGCTGCATGCTTATTTTCAGCTGGTGTTTCCAGGTTCAAGGCGTGGCTTGCAGATCCATGATGCACAAGGCCGAACAATAGGGGAGTTTGATTTCCTGATTCCAGAAGGCACGCGCTGGACACACTGTGAGCTGGCAACTAAATTTTATTTATTTCATCCCGCCACAAGCGACAGTGATGGGCAGCAGCCGGATGTGTATGATTATCTGGGCCCCAATCTGGCAGACAGTCTGGGTGCCAAGATGCATAAAATTATTCACAGTCAAATGCGCCTCGGGCAGCAGCCTCAGGCTGTGGTAAAGCTGGGGCAGGCACCGGATCAGGTCGGTGCGCTGATTAAAGGCTGGTTGTTTTACCGCGAGGCAGACTCGCATTGTTTGTTGCCACTCCCGGGTGTGGCGCCAGATCACTGCAAGGGGAAAATCTGGACATTACAGGAATTGCGCCATCAAGCAGCCTGGGAAGGCTGTTTGCTGGATCGCCTGGAGTGGCTGGCACCCGCCAGGGTTGACGCTGCACGATCGGTCTGTGGTGTGGATGTCATCGAGATGATCAGTACGCAATTTGCGCTTTCTGATGCACCTCTGATGTTGGCTAAACTCAGGCGTGATGCGGCTGGTTATGCTTGGGAGTACGAGCGTGGCTTCGTGGTTCCGGATAACTGGACAGAGCGTGCCGCAACTGCGCGCACTCTTCGTTTTGAACGGGATGGGGTCGTAGCTCAGCCTGAAGCCGGCATCGACTCAGGCATGCCAGCATGGACCGAGTCGGTGCGGAGCGGGAATTAGTGCTTGTGTTCGCCTATCAGTGAGAGCGAATCAAATTCTCGTTGATTTGCCGCATGTTGCTTCATCACCAGCAGCATGGTGCCAGCGACAAATAAGCCGAATAAGACGATGACGGTTTTTACATGCAGATTCAGTGACACCATCAAAGCATATAAGCCCAGCATGACCAGTACCGACAGGTTTTCATTGAAATTCTGAACCGCGATGGAGTGCCCGGCACTCATCAATACATGACCACGATGCTGTAACAAGGCATTCATCGGTACGACAAAAAAACCGGCCAGGGCGCCAACCAATATCAGCAGCGGGTAAGCGATGACGACGTTGTGAACAAAAATCATGGTGGTAACCACCAGGCCCATTGCGACACCCAGAGGCATTACGCTCAGAGACTTCTTCAGGGGGATGAAACGTGCTGCTGCTACCGCGCCAATCGCAATTCCGATTGCCACCACCCCTTGCAATACCGCCGCTTTATTGAGTGGCATTTGCAGCGATTCTTCGGCCCATTTCAATACAATAAACTGAAGTGTCGCACCGGCTCCCCAAAACAGGGTGGTGACGGCTAAAGAAATCTGTCCCAGCTTATCGCGCCACAGGGTGGTAAAGCATTGTGCAAAATCTGCCACCAACTGAAACGGATTAGTCTTTTGGTGTTCGTAGCAAGCACCGGTGTCAGGGATGCGCAGATTAAACAAGGCCGCAACGACATAAAATGCAGTAATCACGCAAAGCGCTGCTTCAGTCGGTGTGGAGATAGGAAAGTCGATGAATGGAAAGTCAAAGTTCAGTAAGGTCGCTGACACATGTGGCGTCACTAGGGCGCCTCCCAGTACAGTCCCCAAAATGATGGAAGAAACGGTTAAGCCCTCAATCCAGCCATTTGCAGCCACCAGTTTTTCGGCGGGCAGCAGTTCGGTCAGGATGCCGTACTTTGCGGGTGAGTATGCCGCAGCACCAAATCCGACTACCGCATACGCAATTAATGGATGCACATGAAAGAACATCAGCGTACAGCCGGCTATCTTAATCAGGTTGGTAATGAACATCACTTTGCCCTTAGGCAGTGCATCTGCAAATGCACCGACAAATGCGGCCAGGATGACGTAAGACAGAACGAAAAACAATTTGAGCAAGGGCGTCATCCAGCCCGGGGCTTGCATGGAGATCAGTAATGCCATAGAGGCGATTAGCAGCGCATTGTCGGCGAGCGAAGAAAAAAACTGCGCCGCCATAATCGTATAGAAACCGCGTTTCATGCTTGTTATGTGCCTGTTACAAAGTGTTATCGGTCTGCTTTATACCATGAAAATCTGTAGCATCGGCTGAAATAGCGCAGGCGAATTATTCAATACTGGTTAAAATATCAGTGTTTATTCGGGAATCCTGAAAGTTACAGCAAAATATATGGCAAAAGCGAAGACCAATTACACCTGTACCGAGTGCGGTGGTGTCGTCAATAAATGGGCCGGACAGTGTCCATCCTGTGGGCAGTGGAACACGCTGGTGGAAACCTTGGTTGAAAGTGCTGGCAACCGTTACTCGGCGAAACCGCAAAGTCTGGCGCAGACCGCGCCTGTACTCAATTTGTCGGATATTGAGGCAGCCGACGTGCCGCGTTTCAGCACCAGTATTGAAGAGTTTGACCGCGTACTGGGAGGTGGCCTGGTTCCGGGCGGTGTGGTATTAATCGGTGGCGATCCGGGCATAGGTAAATCCACGTTGCTATTACAAGCCCTGGCCAACTTGGCACGCTCGAAAAAAGTTTTATACGTGAGCGGTGAGGAATCCGGTGCCCAGATTGCCTTGCGTGCGCACAGGCTGGGTATAGAAACGGCAGGGCTGGCCTTACAGGCCGAAATTCAGCTCGAAAAAATCCTCAATACTTTATCGGATCATCAGCCCCAGGTGGTGGTGATCGACTCGATACAGACGCTGTATTCGGATGCATTGAGTTCTGCACCGGGTTCAGTAGCTCAAGTGCGTGAATGTGCAGCACAACTGACGCGTGTCGCGAAAACCATGAATGTCACTATGATTCTGGTCGGGCATGTGACCAAAGAGGGCGCTTTGGCCGGGCCGCGTGTGCTGGAACATATCGTTGACACGGTCTTGTATTTTGAGGGCGATACGCACTCCAGCTTCCGACTGGTGCGTGCGATCAAAAACCGTTTCGGTGCAGTCAATGAGCTGGGCGTGTTCGCCATGAGCGAACGCGGTTTGCGTGGTGTCTCCAACCCCTCAGCTCTGTTCTTGTCCCAGCATGATACCCAGGTCGCCGGTTCTTGTGTGATGGTGACACAGGAGGGAACCCGGCCCTTGCTGGTGGAAATTCAGGCCTTGGTTGACAGTTCGCATGCGCCGAATGCACGTCGCTTGTCCGTCGGTCTGGAGCAAAACCGGCTGGCGATGTTATTGGCAGTATTGCACAGACATGCCGGAGTGGCAGCTTTTGATCAGGACGTGTTTATCAATGCGGTGGGAGGCGTGAAGATTGCCGAGCCAGCGGCCGATCTGGCTGTGCTGCTGGCGATCAACTCGTCGATGCGGAATAAGCCTTTGCCGCGTCATCTGGTGGTGTTTGGTGAGGTCGGACTGGCCGGTGAAATCCGACCTGCACCGCGTGGCCAGGAGCGTTTGCGCGAAGCCGCAAAACTGGGCTTCACTGTGGCGATGATTCCAAAAGCAAATGCGCCTAAACAAGGCATTGAGGGGTTGAGGATCATCAGCGTTGACCGTATTGACGAGGCCATGAGCAAAATCCGTGATCTGGATGATCTGTGAACTGATTAATTCCTGATGCGTTTTTTTGCATCAGCAATGAGCAGGTGTGCTGCTGCTATCCCGCTGCGGACGGCAGCTTCTAAGGTCGCAGGATAATCGCCAGCCGTGTAGTCGCCGGCCAGATAAATGCCAGGCACAGTACTGCGGTTGTCCGGTCTGTTCAAATTCGGGCGACACAGATAGGTTGCGCGCTTTTCTGTGATGATTTGGAACCAGACTGGCTGCTGTAACGCCGGGTTTTGCAGTGATTCAGCCAACTGGAGTGCGACTTGTGTTGCAAGCTCTTCGTGCGTCAGTTCCAGCGTCTTGGTTGGCGCGCTGATCACGACTGCCAGCAAGCCCGCCTGTTCAGCATGTAACTGACCGCGATCAAATACAAACTGCCCCCAATGCGCGCGCTCTGGCAGTTCGCGTAATGCAAACATGGCACGCTCCAGGCGTATTTCCGGTCCATATTGCAAATAAATTGTAGTGATGGCCGCATAGTCGTAATCGGGTATCGACCTGAATTCTGGCCCTGTCAGCGGGTTCAGCAGGCGCGCTGCGTTCTTACTGTCAGTTGCAATCACCACCTGGTCTGCCAGACAGACGCTGCCTGCGCCTGTATGTAATGTCCATTTGCCGTTGTCTGACTTCTGAATTTGTCGCACAGGACAAGAGAGGCGGATTTCTGCTGCTCTGCTATCGAGGTAGTCGATCGCAGCCTGAGGCAATAAGCTACCCAGATCGCGCACCGGCAGCAGCATGTCGGAAGCGCTGCGACTCGCACCCAGGCTATCTCTGAGCACATTCAAAAACACTTGCGCCGAAGCCAGTGCTGGCGGCGTGTTCAGTGCCGCGACACATAAGGGATTCCACATCAACTCGGTTAAGCGCGGTGTTTGCTCAAAGCGAACCAGTAATTCTTCTGCGCTGCAATCCTGGTGTAGCTGCCAGTTCATCCAGCGCGCTGTTGTCGAGAAGCGTGCCAGCGCCTGTTTGTCTTCGCGGCTCAGGCCGCGCGCGCGCCACAATGCCATCAACAGATGCAGGGGGGCAGGCCAGCCAGATGCCAGAAAATGCATACCGTCAGTCGCTGGCGGATAAATCATTTGCAGCGGCAGTCTTTTGAACAATTGCTCAGGATGCAGCCCCAGTTCACGCATGAGGGCCAGACTGTCACGATAAGCGCCTAGCAGGATGTGCTGGCCGTTATCCAGTGCATAGTCCTGCAGGTCAACACGTCGCGCGCGTCCGCCGGCATGGGCACTGGCCTCCAGCAGGCATACTGTATGTCCGGCCTGCGTCAGCTTGACCGCGGCGCTGCAACCGGCCCAGCCTGCGCCTATCACGGCGATCTGAAGTGTGGAATCAGCCACGGATATAGGTTTTCCAGGCCAGCCAGAGCTTACGGATTGGCGTCAGTGAAATGCGTTGTGTGAGCACATGGAAGCCATCACGCTGGATTTCTATCAGTAAGGCACGATAAATCGCCGCCATGATCAGGCCAGTTCGTTGCGCCTTGCGGTCTTGTGGCGGTAGCAGGGCAAATGCCTCGTCATACAGCCTTTGCGCGCGCTCGTACTGAAACTGCATCAGCGCCTCGAATTGTGCGCTATGTCTGGCATTGAGTATGTCAGCGGCGGTGACTTTAAATTCCTGCAATTCATTCACAGGAAGATAGATGCGGCCTTTACGTGCATCTTCACCCACATCGCGAATGATATTAGTCATCTGGAAGGCGAGCCCCAGTTTCTCAGCAAATTCTTTGGTCTGTGGATGGGTGATGCCGAAAATGCTGGCGGACAGTACACCGACGACCCCCGCAACATGCCAGCAATAGGTTTGCAGGCCAGCAAAATCCAGATAACGGGTCTGATTCAGATCCATTTCCATGCCATCGATGATGGCAAACAGATGCTTGCTATCCAGTTGATAGGTCGCCATGTGTGGGAGCAATGCTTTGGTGACCGGATGTGTCGGTTGCTGATCCAGCATGGCTTGCAGTTCTTTGCGCCACCAACTGAGTTTGGATCTGGCCACCATGTCGTCTGTGCTTTCGTCGACCACGTCATCGACCTCGCGGCAGAATGCATATAAGGCGGTGATTGCATGCCGGCGCTCTGTCGGTAAGAACAGGAAGCTGTAATAAAAACTGGAGCCACTTTGCGCCGCTTTTTGCTGGCAATATTCGTCAGGAGACATGCTGTATCGGGTAAGTAGTCGGCACAATGCCGGATAAAGCCGCTATCCTAGCAAACTGCAAACAGAACAACAAACGCGAACTGCTGATTCTGGAAGATTAGCCGGTACTTTTAGTAGCACTTACAGCTAGTTTGTAGAATTATTCGACCAAATTCATATAGAACGTATAATATCGGGCTGTAAAAAGTCATATGCCTCTCATCTTGTCAGGCGTGTTTTCACCAATTTTACTCATCTGGATGAAGATCTTGAAAAAAACGAAATTTTTTGGCATGGCGTGTGGCCTCAGTATTGTATTGGCAGGATGTGGTGGTTTTGTCTACACATCAATTGGTGGCACGGTGACCGGTTTGGGGACAAGTGGTACAAATAGTCTGACTCTGCAGAATGAGCGCGGTTTTTTTAAGACCTTGACTGCTGACGGGACTTTCGCTTTTGATGTTGCCAGTAATGCGAGCTATTCGATTACTGCAGCTGCGCAGCCTAAATACGTTAACTGCAATATCGCTGGCGGCACTGGAAAAATGAGCGGGGAAGGCGTCAATAATTCGGTTGCTGTCACTTGCGTACCAAATGTGCAGTTAAAAGGTACTCTCAGCGGTCTGCCAGATGGGGGTAATTTGACGCTGAACACCAATACAACAGACACAGTTAAAAATACCTTGCAGGATTACGTGGAAATCGTTTCTGCCAATGGTGCTTTTCAACTCGCAGGTAAATATGTTGCACATGGTAAGCCATATGTAGTCACGGTTTCTATTCCGCCTGCAGCTCGGTATTGCACGGTGTCGAACGGCACGGGAACTGCCGACAATACCACGCCAGACGCCGCCGCCAATATTGGCGTTAGCTGCGTTCCGGCAGTACCGGTCGGCTTTACGGTCAAGGGCTTGAATGCAGGTTCTTCACTGACTTTGTCGAACACATTCGGTAGCAAAGTGGATCAGCGACTGGTGAGCGCAATCGGTATTTATTACTTCAACTGGAGTTTGCTGGATGGTACAGCCTACTCAGTGAAGGTGGATACGCAGCCAACGGGGCAGACGTGCACGATTCAAAATCCGACTGGTACCGTCAGTATGAGCAATCCGGCTGCAACAAATATCATTGTTAATTGCGTGTAAAACCAGGTCACTGGCCGGGTAAAGAAGGAGCAGTTGCCAGCGCAACTGCTTTTTTTTGAGGGAAGGCTTCAGAGTTCTTCCAGTAGTCCGGCTTGATTGAAGAAAAAAATTCCTTCGTGCTTGAAACCCCAATGCCCACCTTTCAGGCGCACAAAGGGTTCAAAACTAAAAAAATCAACCGATGAAAGCGGGGCTTCATTGTTCGCCTCAATAAACTGTCGGTTTTCTCTCGACGTTGCGATGCTGTGGCCGACATTGTTACGATAATCGAGATTCACGAAGCCGCTTTGTCTGATGCGTAAATTGGCCCAGTCAAATAACTGGCCGAACGTGTAATCGGGGCGTGCGATGCGCAGCAGGTGAGTCTGCATGGCTTGTACAAAGCGCAGCCCATTCTGAAACTCCAGTGACTGAGGTTGGGAAATGACTCTGCCGTTTTCCACTACAAAGGAACGTGCAAAATCACCCCAGCATTCTTCATCAAGCGGACTCAGATCAACCGTGATCAGATTGGTTTGACCAACAGGCTCAGTCTGCGCTTGGTAGGTTTTCCCCGAAACCGACATGCAACTGCGTGAACCCAGCAATACCAGCGCGTGGCAATCGTAATACCAGGTGTCTGTATAGCCTTGCTGCCGCAATAAATTTTTTGCCTTGTCAGCGATCGTTTGCTCACTGTCGCCGGCGTCTATCAGCGCAGTCAGCGCCGCCATTGCAGACCTGGCCGCGTTTTGCACGGTTCGTTGCCTGGCGATGTTTTGTTCACTTGGCATGGCGCTGAAGAGGGAGGGCTGAGTAGAGGGGCTTATTTAGCGGGTTTTTCGTTGCTGTTCGTGACCGCTTTCACTCCGGCTGCAGTCACATCAACAGCAGTGCCTACGACCGCACTGCCTACTTTGACTGTAGTGGAGACTGCAGCATCCGCAATCGCAATAACGGTGCATCCATTGAGTGCGATAAGACCACAGGCGAGCAGGGTCAGGCGTTGAATCGTGGTTTTCATTGATGGCTTTCTTAGCGTGTAATTTGCTTGGTAAGATAGTGTGCACTGAATGATGATGAACAGCAAGATTTGCCTGTCAAGTTGGTGCATTGTGTTCGTAAAGTCAGGCTGAGATGTATTACATACGCAGCGCGCGCCAGGCTAGCAGAGGGAAATCTGCTTTTTTGATGACTGGCCGGCGCCGGAAAATATCACAGTTAGCTTGCTCTATGCGTTCAAGTATTAATAAACCGCCCTGAACGACGAAACGCAATTCCCAGCCTATCCGGCCACCCAATGCCTTGCATAGCGGACTGCCAGCCAACAGCATCTCGCGCGCGCGCCGTGCCTGAAAGCGCAATAAAGCTTGCCAGGACTCATTGACATTCTGTGTTTGTATATCTGACTCAGAAACCTGAAATCTGCCCATGTCGTCCAGCGGCAGGTAGATGCGGTCTTTATCCCAATCGATGGCAACATCCTGCCAGAAATTAATCAATTGCAAAGCACTGCAAATCGCATCGGATTGCTGCAAATTCAGTGGGCTCACGTGCTGATACAGATGCAACATCAGTCTGCCTACCGGATTGGCAGAGCGCGCGCAATAATCGCTGAGCTCAAAGAAATCCTGGTAACGTTTCTTGATCACGTCCTGACTGAATGCGGAGAGTAAGTCGCGCAAGGCTGGTACGGGCAATCTGTGTTTCAGTATATGAGGCACTAAGGCGCTTACCAGTGGGTGGTTGCACGTCCCGCCATGCTGCAGGCGGTCCAGGTCCTCATCCAGTTCTTGCAAGCGTTGTAAGCGCCAGTCAGAGGAGTAGTTACCCTCGTCGGCGATGTCATCAGCATGACGCGCAAATGCATAAATAGCCTGTACCGCCGGTCGCAAGTGCGCGGGCATTAGCAGTGATGCAACAGGAAAATTCTCGTAATGATCAACAGACATGGTGTGCGATATTTTTTAATGACTGAAAAGTCATTGGCAAAGACAAGTGGGATACATATAATAACTAACCTTTGAGTCAGTAATTTGAAGTTTACGCAAAATTGCCCTGTGGTGTGATGGTTCCCTGTCTCGCAGTTCGTACTACCTGCGCCGCCAGAGTGTAGCCAGGGTGTCAGGCAATATGTCGCCTGCTGGAGTAAGGGGCATCGCTTACCAACGATGTCTTCTACCACCCCGACAGGCTTTGGTCTTGCCGGGACAGCTTTGCGTAAGTCCTATAAATAAGTTACCTTGTTATTTTGATACAGGTGCGTCATTCAGCCAGCATAGTAAAGGAAAATTCCAGTGTTAACACCAGAAAAACCAAATCTCATGAAAGGCTACGCACCTCTGCGCTTGCCGATTGCTCTTGCCCTGACTGCCGCGCTGGGACTGGGGGCCTGCTCTAAAGCGCCTGAAAAGGTAGAGGTAATACGCCCTGTCCGCGTCATTGTCGCAGGTGTCAGTGATAGCTCTGCGTCGCTGGAGTTATCTGGCGAGGTGAGGCCGCATATTGAATCCAGATTGGGTTTTCGTGTTCCAGGTAAAATTCTGGCAAGAAAAGTGGAGCTGGGTACCGCCGTTAAACGTGGTCAGGTGCTGATGCAGCTGGATCCTCAGGACATTGCGCTGGCCCAGATGCAGGCCAAGGCTGCGCTGACATCTGCGGAAAGCAATCGCGATCTGGCTGCTGCTGAATTAAAACGTTACCAGGAATTACGTACTAAAAATTTTGTTGCTGCTTCTGTGTTAGGTAGCAAAGAAGTCGCCTATAAAGCTGCTCAGGCGACGTTTGAGCAGGCGCAGGCAGCCTATAAAAACCAGTTAAATCAGTCTTCCTACACCAGTCTGGTGGCGGATATCGATGGGGTGGTGACCGCACTGGAGGCCGAGATCGGACAGGTTGTGGCGGCAGGTACACCAGTGGTCAGGGTTGCTCAGTCGGGCGCGATGGATGTGGTGGTTGGTATTCCGGAAAACGCGATTAATGCAATTAAGCAGTTCAGCGACATACAGATCCGCTTATGGGCCGATAGCGGGAAGGCGATTGCCGGAAAAATCCGTGAATTATCGCCGCTGGCGGATCCTGCGACCCGCACCTATCTGGCAAAAATCAGCTTGCCTGCCGATGTGCAGGATGTACGCCTGGGGATGACGGCAACCGTAAGTTTGCGTACCGGTTCTGAACGGGACGTGATTCGTTTACCGATGACTGCACTGTTTCAGGAAAAAGGGGTGAGCTCTGTTTGGGTAGTGCAGGACGGTGTGGCGAAGCTGGTGCCAGTGCAACTGGGAGGCACTTCCGGCGAAACGGTCATCATCGCAAATGGCATTACTAAAGGACAGGCCGTAGTCACTGCTGGCGTTAACTTGTTAAAGCCAGGTCAGAAAGTCAGCATTCTGGGTGCTGTTGCTAAACCTGTGAACACGGTTGACGCTGGCGCCGCATCGGCAGGAGTGGCTAAATGAGTTCATCCAGGGGATTTAACTTATCACGTTGGGCACTGGAGCATATTCCGCTGACCCGATATCTGATCGTGGTGCTGCTGCTGGGCGGCATTTTTAGTTACAGTAAGCTGGGGCAGGATGAAGATCCGCCTTTTACTTTCCGTGCCATGGTAGTACGTGCGATCTGGCCGGGTGCATCCGCTTTACAGATGGCGGATCAGGTCACGGATAAGTTGGAAAAAAAGCTGCAGGAAACACCTTACATAGACAAAATCCGCAGCTATTCCAAGCCAGGTGAAACCGTCATCATCCTGCAATTGCGTGAATCTACGCCGCCTAAGGAAACGCCGCAGGCCTGGTATCAGGTGCGTAAAAAAATCGGGGATATTAAATCCACTTTACCTGCCGGTGTGATCGGGCCATTTTTTAATGACGAATTTGGTGATACCTATGGGTCCATCTTTGCGTTGTCGGGTGATGGTTTTACCTATGAAGAGGTAAAAGAATATGCTGATTTTGTACGTCAGCAGTTCCTGCGTATTCCTTCGGTTTCCAAGGTGGAGCTGTTTGGTGTGCAGGATGAAAAGATTAATATCGTTTTTTCGCATCAGAAATTTGCCCAGCTGGGCGTGTCATTTGATGCGATTGTTTCGCAGATAAATTCTCAGAACGGTGTCGAAGGTACCGGGGTGTTAACCACTTCCACGGATAACCTGCAGGTCAGAGTGTCCGGTGCGCTGATGACCGTCAAGGATCTGGAAAATCTGCAATTGCGTGCGAATGGAACTACCTTCCGCCTTGGCGATTTTGCCACCGTCAAACGCGAGTATAAAAATCCGCCGCAAGACAAGATGCGCTTCAATGGAAAAGAAGTGGTCGGCCTTGGGATTTCGATGGAGAAAGGCGGCAATATTATTGATCTGGGTAAGAATTTGCAGGCTGAGGTGGGTAATCTGAAAGCCAAACTGCCGGTCGGTATCGAATTGGAGCAGGTCACGAATCAACCGGATGCGGTGAAGGCGTCGGTGGGCGAGTTTGTACACACCTTGATCGAGGCAGTGGTGATTGTGTTAGCCGTCAGCTTCCTGTCGCTTGGCTTGCATACCAAGCCGCTGCGGCTGGATATCTGGCCTGGTCTGGTGGTGGGGCTGACGATACCACTGGTGCTCGCGATTACCTTCCTGTTCATGCATATTCTGGATATTGATTTGCATAAGATTTCGCTGGGTGCTTTGATTATCGCGCTGGGTTTGCTGGTGGATGATGCGATCATCGCGGTTGAGATGATGGTGCGCAAAATGGAGGAGGGCTTTTCCCGATTTGATGCAGCTACGTTTGCCTATACGTCGACAGCGATGCCTATGCTGACGGGCACGTTGATTACCGCGGCTGGTTTCCTGCCTATCGGCCTGGCGAAATCTGCTGCCGGTGAATATACCTTCTCTATGTTTTCTGTAAATGCGCTGGCGCTGGTGATTTCCTGGCTGGCAGCTGTGCTGTTTACGCCATATCTTGGCTACCTGCTGCTGAAAACCAAGGCGCATGCGATTGGCGATCACTCACACGAAATTTTTGACAGTCCGTTTTACAGTCGCTTCAGACGGGTTGTTAACTGGTGTGTGGAATGGCGTAAAACGACCATCATGGTTTCGCTCGGTGTATTTGGCCTGGGCGTGTTTGGTTTTAAATTTATTGAACAACAATTCTTCCCCGATTCCAGTCGCCCGGAATTGATGGTTGAAATGTGGTTGCCGGAGGGATCCGCATTCAAGGCTACTGAGGCGCAAGTTAAGAAATTTGAAGCCTTCATACAAAAACAGGATGGGGTGGAGAGTGTGACCAGTTATGTCGGCACCGGCAGTCCGCGCTTCTACCTGCCGCTGGATCAGATTTTCCCGCAAACAAACGTGTCGCAGATTGTGGTGTTGCCTAAAGATTTGAAGACGAGGGAGGCCCTGCGCCTGAAAATTGTCGATGCATTTAAGACTGAATTTCCGGAAGTGCGAGGACGTGTGAAGTTGTTACCGAATGGGCCACCGGTTCCATATCCGGTGCAATTCCGTGTGACGGGCCTGGAGGTTGCGAAAGTGCGTGAAATCGCTGATCAGGTCAAGGAAGTCATGCGCGCCAATCCAAACACGGTCGGCGTCAACGACAACTGGAATGAGTCGGTCAAAGTGATACGCATCGATCTCGATCAGGATAAATTGCGGGCACTGGGTGTCACGTCGCAAGCTGTTATGCGGGTCACCAATACGGTATTGTCTGGTACGACGGTGGGGCAGTTCCGTGATGGTAATAAGCTGATCGACATGGTAGTGCGTCAGCCTGTGAATGAAGCTGCAACCATCGAGGCGTTGCGCGTGGTGAATGTGCCAACTGCAGCCGGTAAAGCGGTTCCTTTATCTCAACTGGCGAAAATTGGTCTGGTCTGGGAGCCGGGTGTGGTGTGGCGTGAGGGGCGTGAGTGGGCAGTCACGGTGCAATCTGATGTGGCCGATGGTATACAGGGGCCTACAGTGTCTTCACAGATTGCGCCTAAACTCAAAGATTTGCAGGCGGCTTTGCCGGCAGGTTATAAGGTTGAGCTGGCTGGTGCGGCAGCGGACAGTGGTAAGGCGCAGCAATCTATCGCGGCGAATGTGCCACTGGTGATCTTTATCATCTTCACCTTGTTGATGTTGCAGCTGCATAGCTTCTCACGTTCTTTGCTGGTGTTCCTGACTGGTCCGCTGGGTGTGGCGGGTGCAGCCATGGCTTTGCTGCTGTTGCATCGTCCGTTCGGCTTTGTGGCGCAGCTCGGCGTGATTGCTTTGTTTGGCATGATTATTCGTAACTCGGTCATTCTGATCGATCAGATTGAACACGATATACAGGAGGGTGTGCCAGCCTGGGACGCGATCGTTGAGTCTGCCGTACGCCGCTTCCGTCCGATTATTCTGACGGCTGCAGCGGCAGTGTTGGCGATGATACCTTTGTCCAGGTCAGTGTTCTGGGGGCCAATGGCGGTCGCGATTATGGGCGGGCTGATTATCGCAACGGCCTTAACTTTGTTGTTCTTGCCAGCTCTCTATGCAATCTGGTTCCGGGTCAAAAAACCGACCTGAACCAACTTGATCTGCGCATGCGTGCGCGGCAAATCAGCGCGTTAGCATTGATTTGCCGCGTTTTTTTTAAAATGCTTTAAAAAATAAGACACGGCAATACAAAATCCAGTACAATATCGGGCTGGAGTTGTAATGCCACATGCATTAGTTTTGGGCGACGCTTGAAGTTCGGGTCGCCCTTTGCTTTTTTGCTGATGCAAGATTTTTGTGTCGGTATGTAACTTAACTCATCCCGCGAGGATGGCGAAATTGGTAGACGCACCAGGTTTAGGTCCTGACGCCAGCAATGGTGTGGGGGTTCGAGTCCCCCTCCTCGCACCACAGAATTTTTACTATTTGGACGATTTTCATGGCAACTGCAGTCGAAACTTTAGATAAATTGGAGCGCCGCCTCACGATTTCTTTTCCTATCGCTGATGTGAAATCAGAAGTTGAAAAGCGTTTGAAAGTGCGTGCCCGTACAGCAAAAGCGCCTGGCTTCCGCGCTGGTAAAGTCCCGATGAAAATGGTGGCTGCGCAATATGGCTATCAGGTAGAGACTGAAGTCCTGAACGATAAAGTAGGCCAGGCATTCGCGCTGGCTGCGAATGAAAATAATCTGCGCGTAGCAGGTTACCCTAGCATCGCGCCAAAAGCTGGCGAAGGTGTTGCTGAGGGTGAAGTGGCATTCGATGCAACTTTTGAAGTGTATCCGGAAATCGTTATTGGCGACTTGTCCGGTGCAGAAGTTGAGCAAGTTAAATCCGACGTGACTCATGCTGAAATCGATAAAACGATCGATATTCTGCGTAAGCAACGCGTACATTTCCATGTCAAAGGCGAGCAGGGCGCACATGGTGACGGTGGCGCAGATCAGTCCGCACAAAACGGTGACCGTGTAACAGTCGATTTCGTTGGCAAGATCGATGGCGTTGAATTCGCTGGCGGTAAAGCTGAAGGCTTTGTGTTTGTATTAGGCGAAGGCCGCATGTTGCCTGAGTTTGAAGCTGCAACGCTGGGTCTGAAAGCTGGCGAATCCAAAACTTTCCCGCTGGCCTTCCCAGAAGATTACCATGGCAAAGATGTTGCTGGTAAAACTGCAGAGTTCACAATCACTGTATCCAAAATTGAATGGGCACATCTGCCGGAAGTTGATGCAGATTTCGCTAAAATGTTGGGTGTGGAAGATGGCAACATCGAAAAAATGCGCTCTGACATCAAAGAAAATCTGGAGCGTGAAGTGCGTGGCCGCGTAAAAGCGAAAACCAAAGAAAGCGTCATGGATGCACTGGTTAAAGCGGTGAGCTTTGATGTGCCACAATCTCTGGTTGCTCAGGATACCGAGCGTCTGGCTGAAATGACACGTCAGGATATGGCTCAGCGTGGCATGAATGTTAAAGACGTTCCATTTCCTAAAGAGTTGTTCACTGCACAGGCAGAGCGCCGCGTACGTCTGGGTCTGATTCTGGCTGAACTGGTAAAAACCAACAGCTTGCAGGCAACTGCAGACCAGATCAAAGCGCAGGTTGAAGATTTCGCGCAGAGCTACGAAGATCCTCAGCAAGTAGTAAAATATTACTACAGTGATCGTAATCGTCTGGCAGAAGTGGAAGCCCTTGTTTTAGAAGAAAACGTCGTTAACTACGTTTTAGGTAAAGCCAAGGTCGCTGATAAGCAATTGCCTTTCGACGAACTGATGGGTAATAACGCTCAGGCTTAATTTAAAAGGAAATCACATGACAGGCATCATCCGTAATTCGGCGTTGGATACAAATATGCTGGGCATGGTGCCTATGGTGGTAGAGCAGAGTGGACGTGGTGAACGGTCGTATGACATTTACTCGCGTCTGCTGAAAGAACGTGTCATATTCTTGGTTGGTCCGGTCAATGATCAGACTGCCAATCTGGTGGTGGCTCAGTTGCTGTTTTTGGAAAGTGAAAATCCTGAAAAAGATATTTCACTTTATATTAACTCGCCGGGTGGTTCGGTTTCGGCCGGTATGGCGATCTATGACACGATGCAGTTTATCAAGCCGGATGTGTCCACGCTATGTACTGGCATGGCGGCTTCGATGGGTGCCTTTCTGCTTGCTGCCGGCGCAAAAGGTAAGCGTTTTTCCTTGCCAAACTCACGTATTATGATACACCAGCCTTTGGGCGGCGCTCAGGGCCAGGCTTCAGATATTGAGATTCAGGCCAGAGAAATTCTTTATCTGCGTGAGCGTCTGAATGGAATTCTGGCAGAAAAGACAGGACGTAGTCTTGAGCAAATAGCCAAAGACACTGACCGAGATAATTTCATGTCAGCAGATGCGGCGGTAGAATACGGTTTGATCGATAAAGTCCTTACTCACCGCGCCTGATTTCTACGAGTTGTGTAAGCGCCCGTTCCTCTCAGGTTCGGGCGTTTTTTATTATGGAATGGAAAATGCGGAGTCTGCCCCATTCAGTAGTGATGTTTCGGTGACGAAATAGCTTTTTACGGGTAATATGCAATCCGTTCAGCCTCTTTAATTTTGATTATTTTCTATTCGTACCATGCCCGATAAAAAATCCTCCAGTGGTGAAAAACTGCTCTACTGCTCTTTCTGTGGCAAGAGCCAACATGAGGTGAAAAAGCTGATTGCCGGGCCTTCTGTATTCATTTGTGATGAATGCATAGATCTGTGCAACGATATCATCCGTGATGAGGTATCTGAGGTCGATAATATTGCGAATGCAAAGACCGAATTGCCCACGCCAAAAGAAATCACCAGCCTGCTGGATCAGTACGTGATTGGTCAGGAGCATGCAAAGCGGATTTTAGCTGTTGCTGTCTACAACCATTACAAGCGCCTCAAGCATCTGGGTAAAAAGGATGATGTTGAGCTCGCCAAAAGTAACATCCTTTTGGTTGGTCCTACCGGGTCGGGTAAGACTCTGTTGGCGCAGACCCTGGCGCGTATGCTGAATGTGCCGTTTGTGATTGCGGATGCGACTACACTGACCGAGGCCGGTTATGTGGGTGAAGACGTCGAAAATATCATTCAGAAATTGCTGCAAAATTGCAATTATGAAGTTGAAAAGGCGCAAAAAGGTATTGTTTATATTGATGAAATCGATAAGATTTCGCGCAAATCGGATAACCCTTCCATCACCCGCGATGTGTCAGGTGAGGGTGTGCAGCAGGCTTTGCTGAAACTGGTTGAGGGTACCATGGCTTCGGTGCCCCCGCAGGGTGGCCGAAAGCATCCGAATCAGGACTTCATCCAGATCGATACCACCAATATTATGTTTATTTGTGGCGGTGCGTTTGATGGCCTGGCGAAAATTATTTCGGATCGCTCTGAGCGTAGCAGTATCGGCTTTGCGGCCAGCGTGAAGAGTCAGAGTGATCAGTCAGCCAGCGAAATTTTGCAGGACGTGGAAGCGCAGGATTTGATCAAGTTTGGCCTGATTCCTGAGTTAATTGGCCGTTTGCCGGTGATTGCGACGCTCAACGAGCTGACTGAAGAGGCGCTGATTCAGATTCTGGTTGAGCCTAAGAATGCACTGATTAAGCAGTATGCGAAACTGCTGGAGATGGAAGGTACGGAGCTCGAGATTCGTCCTGCTGCGTTGCAGGCGATTGCCAAGAAAGCGATTGCACGTAAGACTGGTGCGCGTGGTTTGCGTTCTATTCTTGAGCATGCGCTGTTGGATATCATGTATGACTTGCCTAGCCATCAGAATGTGGAGAAGGTAGTGATTGATGAAAACACCATCGTCAATGGCGCTAAACCTTTGTTGATTTATCATGAGCAGGCCAAAGTTGCCGGCGCCTGATCTGCGCGTCACAGTTGTTGCAAAAAAGGGGAGCTAACTCCCCTTTTTTGTTTGTTTGCAGCGGGATTTTCCGTTTCACAGTAGAATGTATTTAAATCAAGGGCTTCAATCGTAAAGCTACCCGGAGACTGCTCTGCGTGGCTTTTTTTATTTTTTTTTTTTGATGGTGGGCTTGTGTTTTAGCCTTGTGCGCCAACATTGTTAACCAGTATTTTTGAAAGGTGCGCCATGACGACTACTCTGATTACCGGGCAAACTCAATTGCCGTTACTGCCATTGCGTGACGTGGTTGTATTTCCTCATATGGTCATACCTTTATTTGTAGGCCGCCCTAAGTCTATCAAGGCTTTGGAAGCTGCGATGGATCAAGGTAAAAGTATCATGCTGGCGGCGCAGAAAGCTGCCGCTAAAGATGAACCGTCTGCCGATGATATTTACGAGATTGGCTGTGTTGCCAATATTCTGCAGATGCTAAAGCTGCCGGATGGCACAGTCAAAGTGCTGGTCGAAGGCAGCCAGCGCGCAAGAATCAGTCAGATCCATGATTCTGAATCGCATTTCAGTGCTGATTTGCTGCCAGTGGAATCCGATGAAGAGGATGATTCTGAGGTCGAGGCCATGCGTCGCGCTATCGTCCAGCAGTTTGATCAGTATGTGAAACTGAATAAAAAAATTCCTCCTGAAATCCTCGCCTCCTTATCCGGGATAGATGATGCCGGGCGCCTGGCTGACACGATCGCTGCGCACCTGCCGCTCAAGCTGGAACAGAAGCAAGTCATACTTGAGATCTTTAGTGTCGGTAAGCGCCTGGAGCACTTGTTAGGTCAGCTCGAAGGGGAACTCGACATCCTGCAGGTTGAAAAACGTATCCGTGGTCGCGTTAAGCGCCAAATGGAGAAGTCGCAGCGTGAGTACTACCTGAATGAGCAGGTCAAGGCGATCCAGAAGGAGTTGGGCGAGGGTGATGAGGGCGCGGACATCGATGAACTTGAGAAAAAGATCATCGCTGCCAAGATGCCGAAAGAGGCGCGTGAAAAGGCGCAGGCTGAGCTTAAAAAACTGAAAATGATGTCGCCGATGTCGGCTGAAGCGACCGTCGTGCGCAACTATATCGACACCATCGTTGGTTTGCCTTGGAAAAAGAAATCCAAGGTGAATAATGATCTGAGCAATGCTGAGAAGGTGTTGGAAGATGAGCACTATGGACTCGATAAGGTTAAAGAGCGCATCCTCGAGTATCTCGCGGTTCAACAGCGTGTTGACAAGCTCAAAGCACCTATTTTGTGCCTGGTTGGTCCTCCTGGAGTGGGTAAGACTTCGCTGGGCCAGTCCATTGCGCGTGCGACGAATCGCAAGTTTGTGCGTATGGCCTTGGGTGGTGTCCGGGATGAGGCTGAGATCCGGGGGCATCGCCGTACTTACATAGGTTCTATGCCAGGAAAAATCCTGCAAAGCCTGTCCAAGGTTGGGGTGCGCAATCCGCTTTTCCTGTTGGATGAAGTGGATAAGATGGGTGCTGATTTCCGTGGTGATCCATCTTCAGCATTGTTGGAAGTGTTGGATCCGGAGCAGAATCACACTTTCTCTGACCATTACATAGAAGTGGATTTCGACCTGTCGGATGTGATGTTTGTTGCGACCTCGAATTCTTATAATATTCCGCCAGCTTTGCTGGACCGAATGGAGGTAATACGCCTGTCAGGCTATACTGAAGATGAGAAAACCAGCATCGCGCAACGCTATCTGCTACCTAAGCAAGTCAAGAATAATGGCTTGAAAGAGGAGGAAATCAGTGTGGCTGAAAGTGCGATCCGCGACATTATCCGCTACTACACCCGTGAGGCCGGTGTGCGTTCACTTGAGCGTGAAATTTCCAAGATTTGTCGCAAAGTAGTCAAAATGCTGCTCTTGAAGAAGACCGAGAAAAAAGCAACGATCACTTCTAAAAATCTGGATAAATATCTGGGCGTGCGTCGCTATGATTTTGGTGTGGCAGTCAAGGAGAATCAGGTAGGTCAGGTAGTTGGTTTGGCCTGGACTGAAGTTGGTGGTGACTTGCTGACGATCGAAGCTGTCTCCATGCCGGGCAAAGGTGGTGTGATACGTACCGGTACTCTGGGTGATGTGATGAAAGAGTCGATAGAGGCAGCGCGTACAGTGGTGCGTAGCCGGGCTAAGCGTCTGGGTATCAAGGCGGATGTGTTTGAGAAGTCGGATATTCATATTCACGTGCCGGAAGGAGCTACGCCGAAAGACGGTCCTTCTGCCGGTATCGCGATGACGACAGCTCTGGTATCTGTGTTCACCGGTATTCCAGTCCGCGCGGATGTGGCGATGACGGGCGAGATCACGTTGCGCGGTGAGGTGTTGCCAATTGGTGGTTTGAAAGAAAAACTGCTGGCGGCGCACCGTGGTGGTATTAAAACGGTGTTGATCCCGGAAGAAAATGCCAAGGATCTGACCGAGATTCCGGATAATGTCAAAAACAAACTGGAAATTATTCCAGTGCGTTGGATAGATCGTGTTCTGGAAATCGCTTTGGAACGTCAGCCGGTTGCCTTGTCGGACGAGGAGGTTGCACTTGCCTCATCCTCTGCACCGACACCGGTTGAGTCTGGCGTCGTGAAGCATTGATGATATGTAAGCCCCTCAATACCGTTGAGGGTAAGTTTTGTTGAGGTTCTTGTAATAAAAAACGCCCTGGATAGTGAACTGCACCCCAAAAGTTGGACACCCGTCCATACTTTTGGGGTGTTTTCATGAGTAAATATACAAAGCAATTCAAAGTACAGGTTGTTGAGTACTATCTGCAGGAGAACGCTGGCTGCGCTCT
>NZ_JACOGG010000015.1 GCF_014284365.1 Cognatundibacterium rugosum | reverse complement strand
CATCGGCTGATCCGGAAGTCATGATCGAAATGAACATGACCCCGCTGATTGACGTGATGCTGGTATTGATCATCATGCTCATCATCACCATCCCGATTCAGAATCACTCCGTGAATCTGAACATGCCGACCAACCAGGCCGCGCCGAAGAATCCGGTGGAGCCAGTGGTGGTCAACATCGACGTCGACTTTGACGGCACGGTATTGTGGAATGGAGTGGCGTTGGCGAACCGTAACGAACTCGAAGCCAAGCTGACTGAAGTGGCGACCCAGGCAGACCAGCCTGAGGTGCATCTGCGTCCTAACGCGGTGGTGCCATACAAATCGGTGGCCGCGGTGATGGCCTCAGCCCAGCGTCTGGGCGTGACCAAGATCGGTATGGTTGGGAATGAGCAGTTTATGAAGTAATAGTCGTTGCAGGTATTGCGGCTGACCCCGCCGTGTGTAGGTGTTCGGGTGTTGAGAGACATCCGGGCACAGGTGTGCAAATCTGGCGGGGCGCGCTGTCAAACAGGTCTGATGCCAGTGGGCAGATTCAGACAGAAAAATTGCTGCTGAATCAGGAAGTGGTGTGGTCATCCACCTTCGGAGCTTGAGGTAGGATGAGGCTAAGTGCGGCATGCTGGGAGTAGAGGTATGTAAGGGGATGGTAGCTAAAGCAGCTTAAATTGCTGCACATTGTTAAATACCACTTAAATACCTATTGACAACCACTAGCTATTACTTTTACAGTGAAGCTTATAATTTTAACAGAAACAATTTGAGTTGATTCAGACTCGTCTTTGAGCCCGAATTAAGCCGTAAGCCCAACGTGCACACATGAATTCAGAAGAATTAAATTCAGGAAATTCAGTTTCCTTATCTAAGGCTGCAGACGTCGCTGAGTCTGCTCAGAACTTTCGCTACATAGTCGGAGTTGATGGCGGGGGGACGGGGACCAGGGTGGTGTTGTGCGATGCCGGTGGTGCTGAGATTGCGCGTGGCGCTGCGGGGCCGTCTGGTCTGGCGCATGGTCGTGATAAAGCATGGCAGCAAATCCAGCTGGCTTTGGAATCTGCATTGACTGCGGCGGGTGTAGCGAACCCTGCGTTGAGTGAAATTGCGATAGGTTGTGGCCTGGCTGGTGTTAACAACGTGCACTGGGCACAGGAATTTATCGCGCTGAATCCCGGCTTTGGCCGTATCGTAGTCGAGACCGATGCCTATACCACGTTGCTTGGCGCCCATGGCGGCGCAGCAGGTGTCGTGATTGCACTGGGTACCGGTAGTGTGGGTGAGATGTTGACGCAAGATGGAGCGCGGCGCGAAGTCGGCGGCTGGGGCTTTCCGGTAGGCGATGAGGCGAGCGGCGCGTGGCTGGGTTTTCAGGCCGTGAATTACGCACAGCGTGTAATGGATGGGCGTCTGATTGCAGACGCTTTTTCGGCAGAGTTATTTGAGCATCTGGGCGCAGATCAGGCTGCGATGTTCAGCTGGCTGGCTGCTGCAAATCAAACACGCTATGCCACGCTGGCGCCGATCGTGATCCGGCATGCAACGGATAGTCAGGTGGCCAGGGAAATGATGCTGCAAGCTGGGTGTGATGTGCAGGAAATGGCTTTGGCGCTCGACCCGCAGCAGAGTCTGCCGGTTGCACTAAGCGGTGGTCTGGCGGAAATGATACTGCCGTATATACCTCAGCCTTTACAACAAAGAATACAGGCACCGGTGGGGGGGTCTGCGCATGGCGCGATGCTGCTGATTAAGCGTCACCTCCAACACACGATGCACAAGAACGTATAAAAACGTATAAAAACGAAAAGCAAAACAGGGAGGCACAGATGTTGTCACATTTGATCGATTTTAAACCCGATAGTGAAAGTTCCACGCCGCTTTATCTGCAGCTGGCTAATAAACTGGCCAATGGCATACATAGCGGTCTGTGGCAGCCAGATGAAGCTTTACCCTCCGAGCGCATGTTGTCCGAAGCACTGGAAATTTCACGGGTGACTGCACGTAAAGCGATAGATATGCTGTGCGAGCGTGGTTTGCTGACACGTAAACATGGCTCTGGTACCTATATCACGCCTAAGCTGGAACAGCCTTTGTCGCGCCTGACTAATTTTAGCGAAGAATTGCGTCAACGTGGTTTTGTACCCGGTTCACGCTGGATTTCACGTGACACAGGTGTGGCATCACCTGAAGAGATTTTGTCCTTAGGTTTGTCGCCGAATACAGTAGTGTCGCGTTTGAAACGTCTGCGCACTGCGGACAATGTAGTCATGGCGATAGAAAGTACCACGATTCCTGCCATGTATATGCCCAATCCTAAGCTCGTGACTGACAGCTTGTACGGCTATCTGGAGTCGCATAACGTAGCACCAACACGCGCATTGCAGCATATCCGTGCGGTCAACGCGACAGCAGAGCAGGCACGGCTGGCAGATATCAAACAAGGTGCGGCCATGCTATTCATTACCCGTGTCGGATATCTGCCAAATGGTACTGCGATTGAGTTATCGCATTCGTACTGCCGCAGCGATTATTATGACTTCGTTGCGGAGTTGTTCAGATGAGTTTGCATCAAGGCTTGCGCGGGAAAATCCTGACACCGGAAGGTTGGGTGCAGGGGCGCATCGAATTCAGCGAAAAGATTGCAGCGATACATGCCGATAAAAATGCGGCAGAGGCTGAGTTACCTTACATCTTGCCTGGTTTCGTTGATCTGCATGTGCATGGCGCGGGTGGCAAAGATACGATGGAAGCTGGAGACGCAGTTTCCGTGATTGCGCGTCAACACGCCAAGCATGGTACGACCAGTCTGCTGGCAACCACCATGACCGCACCGCAGGCGGATATTGAAGCGGCATTACATGCAATTCGCCCATTGGTGGATGCGCGTCCGGCCAACTCAGCGCGGGTATTGGGTGTGCATCTCGAAGGTCCGTATATCAATCCGGGTAAGCTGGGCGCACAGCCTGATTTTGCTGGCATCGGTTCCTTGCAACAAGTTCAGCACTTGCACGCGATTGCACCGATACGGCTGGTCACGGTTGCTCCTGAGATGGAGGGTCATTTGCAACTGGTGCGAGAATTGACCGCGCTGGGTATGCAAGTACAAATTGGGCACACTCTCGGTAGCTATGAAGACGGTGTGGCTGCGCTGGAGAGCGGTGCCAAAGGATTTACTCATTTATATAACGCGATGTCGCGACTCGATCATCGCGCTCCCGGCATGGTTGGCGCTGCGCTCGCCCATGCTGAATTCTCAGAAATTATTCCTGATCTGCTCCACGTACATCCGGGAGCGATCAAGGCAGCGCTGCGGGCAATTCCGCATTTGTATTGTGTGACCGATTCGACTGCAGCATCCGGTATGCCGGACGGGCAATACATGCTGGGTCGTCAGGTGGTACATAAATGTCTGGGTGGTGTGCGTCTGGAAGATGGCACATTGGCAGGCAGCACCCTGACGATGGATCAGGCTTTACGCAATCTGGTCAGTATCGGACTCACGCTGGAAGATGCTTCCAGACGGGTTTCTACTTATGCCGCTGATTATCTCGGTTTATCTGAACGTGGCCGCCTGCGTGCGGGAGCGTTCGCCGACCTGGTTGTGCTGGATGCCAGCCTCAACCTTATTGCCGTGTATGTAGAAGGAGAAAAGATTGACCTCTCAGATGCTTAAAGAAGCCTGCGCTTCATCCGAACGCGTAGCTTATCAACTGACTCAGGAACGCCAGGCTTATGCCGATCTGGGCGCACATTTACGTGCGCATCCACCCGCATCGGTGCTGACGGTGGCGCGTGGCAGTTCCGATCATGCCGCCAACTATGCGGCTTACCTGATCATGGCGCGTCTGGGGCGGCTGGTGACTTCACTACCGATGTCGCTGGTCACTTTGAATAAAGCGCCGCTGCATACCAAAGACACACTCGCAATCGCGATTTCGCAGTCTGGCCAAAGCCCGGATGTGGTGGAGCCGATTTCGTATTTTCGCCAGGGTGGTGCCACCACAGTAGCACTGGTCAATGATGCGGCATCCCCGTTGGCACAGGCGGCTGAATGGACTATGCCTTTGCATGCAGGTCCGGAGCTCAGTGTGGCGGCGACTAAGAGTTTTATTACCTCGCTGGTAGCCGGTGCCCGTCTGGCTGGACACTGGCAAAATGATGCGGACTTCCTGAGCGCGATTGATGCCTTGCCGGAAGCCTTGCATGCTGCGACTCAGCTCGACTGGTCAGCGGCACTGGATGTACTGACACCGGCTCAGCGCATTATGGTGGTCGGGCGTGGTATCAGTTTTCCGGTAGCGCTGGAATCTGCCCTGAAGTTTAAAGAAACCTCAGTGATACAGGCGGAAGCCTTCAGCGGCGCAGAAATCAAACATGGTCCTATGGCCTTGATACATGATGGCTATCCTTTGCTGATTTTCGCGACCCGCGGTGCGGCACAGGAAGGCCTGATCCGTCTGGCAGAAGAAATGCGTGGGCGTGGCGCGAACGTCTTGCTGGCAGCGCCTGACAATGTGGCAGAACGTAATCTGACCTTACCAACCGCTGCTACACCGGATCTGGATCCTATCGTTGCGATTCAGGCTTTCTATGTCATGGCTGCGCATTTGTCGGTAGCGCGTGGGCTCAATCCTGATCAGCCACGCCATTTAAGCAAAGTCACCAAGACAAATTAATCAGCAGTACCGTGTATCTTGCTTCACTGCGCTCAGGACTACTGTGCCTGAGCGCAGCGAGAATTGCGCTGTGCCAAAAAAACAGAGACATCTTCAACGCCGTCCGGGATTTAGAAAGTCGTGACAGGAAAATGAAACATAGGCGATTTTTAAATAGCTGGCGGCAGCGTGCCTGTCGCATAGTCTGTCGATCCCGGCTCGCGGCTGGTTTGTATTCCGTGCTCTTGCTGGCTGGCTTGATGCTGGCATTGCCAGCACCCGCATATGCTGCCCAGAAAATTGAATTCTGGACCATGAGCCTTAAACCAAAATTCATTCCTTATTTTCAGGATTTGGTACGCGAGTACGAGGCTAAGCACCCTGGCGTCAAAGTAGAGTGGGTGGATTTTCCCTGGGATATCCTGCAGCTGAAACTGATTACTGCCATTGCGGCCGGAAGACCACCAGCGTTGGTTAATCTGAGTGTGCCCTGGGCAGAAGAAATGGCGCGCGATGGCTTATTAGAGCCTGTGGATCAGTGGCTGGCGGTGCCGGGTAAGACGCCCGACTATACCGATGCTGCGTTGGCAGATTTACGTTTCAACGGCAAAGTGTATGGCTTTCCGCATTACAGTAATGTGAATGTGATTGCCTATAACCGCAGCCTGTTAGCCGCGACAGGGCAAATCAAAGCGCCAGAAAATATGGATCAGTTGCTGGCCTTGGCAGTGATGATTTCTGCGCGTACCGGCAAGCCTGGCTATGCACCGGCCTTAGGAAAGATAGATGGCTTTCTGATGCAGCAGGGCTTAGCGCTGGTCAGCGATGGCAAGGCGGTTTTCAATTCGCCAGCCCATGTGAACTTAATACGCAAGCTTGCGGCGACTTACAAAGCAGGTGGTTTGCTCAAAGATAAGCTGTTTGCAGAAGATAATTTCCCAGCCGTGGTCGATGCCTATCTGGGCGGGCGGCTGGGGCTGATGGTGAGTGCACCGACTGCGATCCGTCGCATACAGACCGATGCGCCCGAGATCTATGCGCAGACCGGAATATTCCCTGTGCCTGCCGGGCCAACCGGTATCAATGATGGCGGCTGGATGTTCCATTTCGCGATACCGAAAGGCGTCAAAAAATCCGAATTACCTTCGATTGCCGAGTTCGCACGGTTTCTGACCGGTGAAAACAATCAGCTGGCCTTTGCCAAAATGGCGGGTGTGATGCCGACCACGAAACAGGCCCTGGCACATCCGTATTTCCGTCTTTTGCCTGAACACACAGGCGCGGCCGAACAGGCACTGAATGTAGCGGCGAATTCCATGAATTCAGCACGCAGTCTGTATGTGGCTGGTATCGATGATTACGATGAGTTACGCCGCTTTCTGGTGAAAGCAGTGGAGGCCGGGGTGACCGGTAAACGTGATATTCAGGAAGCGCTGGACGAAGCGGTGTTGATCTGGAACCGCAAACTGCGGAGGCGCGCGCACTCATGAGCTCACAACGTTTGTTAGCCTGGCTATTCGTGACACCGGCGCTGCTGTTACTGGCGGCCTTTTCATTCTGGCCCGTGCTGTATGGTTCGTATCTGAGTTTCACCGATTTCAGCCTGATGCGCGAAACCCATTGGGTCGGTCTGGATAACTATGTTGCACTATTCAATAATGAAATGTTCCTGACAGGCTTACGCAATTCCTTTGTGTTTTTGCTAGTTGTGCCTTGCACCCAGCTGGCGGCCATCTTGTTGGCGGTGCTGGTGAATAATCGCTTACCTGCGATACGCTGGTTCCGCGCTGCGTTTTATGTGCCGGTTGTGACCACCGTGTCAGTGGTCGGTATCATGTGGGGATTTATGTTTCATGAGCAGGGCGCACTCAACTACGTCTTGCTGCGTGCGCATCTGATCGCAGCCCCTTTGGGCTGGTTGTCGGATGATGCGCTGGCATTACTGTGCGTGATGTTTGTGTCGTTCTGGCGTGGTTTAGGCTGGTATATGGTGATGTATCTGGCAGCCTTGCAATCACTGCCGGCAGACGTCGAGGAAGCCGCCTTGCTTGATGGTGCAAATCGCTGGCAACGTTTCTGGCGCATTACCTTTCCTATGCTGCTGCCTACCGTCATGATCTGCAGCATCATGTGTGTGCTGGCCGCACTGAAGGCCTATCAGGAAGTCGATGTGTTGACTCAGGGCGGCCCGATGAACTCCACCTTTACCGCGCTTTACTATGCGTATGATCAGGGCCTCAAGCATTTGAAATTGCCGCGTGGTTTAGCGGCCAGTTTTGTAGTGTCGCTCAGCTGCATCGCGATTGCCGCTGTGTGTTTGCAATACCTGAGACCGAGGCAGCGCACATGAAGCATGCAATTTTTTCGAATGCACGATTCCATTTGTTGCAGCGCTTGCTGGGGCCCTTGCTGCATTATTTGTTGCTGATCCTGATAACAGTGATTTGCGTTTTTCCGTTTTGGTGGACGCTGGTGGTGGCCTTGTCGACCAAGGGCAACACCTTTGCGTTTCCGCCGGTATTCTGGCCGCAAGGCGTGGCACTGGATAATTTCGCCGAAGTTTTCCGCGTGATACCAATACTGGCGTTTTACAAAAACTCCATCCTGATTACTGTGCTGACCGTGGCCGGTAAATTAGTCATTTGTTCTATGGCGGCGTATCCGCTGTCGCGTATGCAATTTCGTGGCCGCCGTTTGATGATCGGTGTGGTGTTGCTGACCATGGTGCTGCCTTCGGAAGTGAATTTTCTGGTCAACTTCATCAGCATGACCCGGCTCGGGCTGGTCGATACCTATACCGCTGTGGTCTTGCCGAATCTGGTTACCGCAGTTTCTATCCTGTTACTCAAGCAAGCCTTCGATGAAGTGCCGCAGGATTTGCTCGATGCGGCGCGGGTGGATGGTGCCAGCGAATGGAGCGTGTTTTTTCGCATTGTGTTGCCATTGATCGCGCCCTGGCTGGCGACGGTCGGCATATTGACTGCGGTGGAAGCCTGGAATGAATACATCTGGCCATCTATCGTGATCGCCAAACCGGAAGATTTCCCCTTGTCGGCCGGCGTGCTGTATTTACGCGGCACCTACGGCAGTAGCACCAGGGTGATCGCAGCAGGAACGATTTTGACGGTCGCACCGATACTGGTGGCCTTTTTATTTACCCAGCGCTTTTTTATGCGCGGCATGGATGGAGCAGTGAAATGACGCAAGAAACCCCATTAGTAATGAGTATCGAAGAAGCCCGTCGTCTGGCTGGTCAGCTGGTCATGATACGGATGCCGGGCACCCGTCTGGATGAAGAGGCAGCAGCTTTTCTGAAGCAGCATCATATCCGCGCCATCTGTCTGTTCCGCGGCAATATGACTGATGAACTGCAATTAAAAAAAATGACGGCCGACCTGCGCGCTGTGATGGGCCCGGAGGCATTGATTGCATTGGATCAGGAAGGTGGCGCTGTGGTGCGTTCGACCTGGGTGCCACAACCGCCTGCCGCGATGTCGCTCGGGGCGAGTGACGACAAGGACTTGTGTTATCAGGTAGGTGCAGCAGTGGCCCGTGGTGTCAAGGCACTGGGTTTTAACTGGAATTTTGCACCAGTGCTGGACCTGAATAATAACGTGGACAATCCAGTCATTTCCGAGCGCTCCTTTGGTTCCGATCCGGCCCGCGCGGCAGAGCTGGCACTGGCCTGGATGGATGGCAGTTTGTCGGAAGGCGTGGCGTGCTGCGTTAAACATTTCCCGGGACATGGCGACACCAATGTCGATTCGCATCGCGACTTGCCTACCGTCGATAAAACACTGGAAGAATTGCAGGCACTGGAGTTGGCACCATTCCAGATTGCTGTGAGCCGTGAAGCACCTGCCATGATGACAGCGCATATCGTGTATCCGGCGCTGGATGCCGACAATCCGGCCACGATGTCAGAGGCTATTTTGACCGGGCTGCTGCGTAAGCAATGGAATTATCAGGGCGTGGTGATTACCGACGGCATGGATATGCATGCGATTGCAGGACGCTATGGTGTTGGTAAGGCCGCAGTCAAAGCCTTGCTGGCTGGCGCGGATCTGGTGATGGCACTGGGCACCACGGAAACCCAGCTGGAAACCCTGGAAGCACTGACACAGGTCATTGCGAGCGGCCAGATTACAGTGGCAGAGATAGAACAAAGGCTGGCGCGGGTACGTCGGCTGACGAAGACTTATCCTTGCCAGCAAAGCGCGTATCAGACTGAACTGGCAGACCGTATTTTGATGTCTTCTGCCTGGAAACGCGGGCTCACCGCTTGCGGCAATCCGGTCGCACCAGCCAAAGGCAGCAAGGTGCGTCTGGTCATCAGTGCCGATGTGGTCAGCGACGGCGTGTCGGAAGCGGGCATACCGGCAGAAAAAGTCACGGCCATGTTAAGCAGTCTGTACGACGTTGATACCGTGACCTTTGACAATGCGGATAGCTTCTGCTGGGACGATTTACCGCAGGACGGGCGCTATGTGATTCTGGCCTCAACGGTACGCATACGCTATAGCCAGCAAGTCCGGGATAGCTGGAAACCCGACCTGCATCTGGTGTTGTGGAATCCTTTCCAGATGCTCGATATTGATGCACCGGCTTTGCTGACTTACGGCTTTGCTGCACCGGCAGTGGACGCAGCACGGGCCTGGCTGGCAGGTGAAGTCCGTGCCGATGGAAAAATTCCTGTGAGCGGATTTCAGTCAATCTAAAGCTCAGCGTAGTGGATAAAGCAACACCAATATTCAAATAAGCACCTTAAAGGCAGAGGCAGAGACAGGTATGGCGGAAGTTAGCTTGCATCAGATCCGTAAATCCTATGGATCGCAGACGGTACTGCAGGATATTAACCTGCATATCCGCGATGGCGAATTCATGGTCTTTGTCGGCCCTTCGGGTTGTGGTAAATCGACCTTGCTGCGCATGATCGCTGGGCTGGAAGAGATCACCGATGGTGAGTTACAGATCGCCGGTGTGCGCGCCAATGAAACAGCACCGGCACAGCGTGGACTGGCGATGGTGTTTCAGTCCTATGCGCTGTATCCGCATATGACGGTGTATGAAAACATGGCCTTTGCCTTGAGCCTCACACGTATGGCGAAAGCGGAGATACGCAAGGCGGTAGAGCAGGCGGCTGAAAAACTACAGATCAGCCATCTGTTGGATCGTAAGCCGAAAGACTTATCGGGTGGTCAGCGGCAGCGGGTGGCGATAGGGCGTGCCATCGTGCGTCAGCCACAATTGTTTTTGTTGGACGAGCCTTTGTCGAATCTGGATGCGAGCCTGCGGGTGCAGACCCGCATAGAGTTAAGCCGTTTGCATCAGGAATTGCAATCAACCATGATCTACGTGACGCATGATCAGGTCGAGGCCATGACGCTGGGGCAGCGCATTGCGGTCTTTCATGCAGGCGGTATCGCTCAGGTTGGTACGCCTATGGAGTTGTATCATCAGCCCGCCACGCAGTTTGTGGCGGGATTTTTGGGTTCGCCCAAAATGAATTTTTTTCAGCTGCGTTTGCTGGAAGTGCAGCCAGCTGCTTTGCGTCTGAGTTTGCCCGGACTGGCGGAGTTTTCTATACCGGTTTCCAGTGCAGCACTTCCGTCAGCGCAGCTGCAGCCGGGCGCAGTGTGGACGCTGGGTGTACGCGCTGAGCACTGGCAGCTAAGCAATGCACAATCCGCTGCAGAGGCAGGATACAGTGACAGTTTCACACTGCAGCTGGGATTTGTTGAGCAGCTGGGGGACAGCAATGTCTTATATCTGTCCGCCGCTGGCCAGCAGGGGATGTTCGCGATGCGGGTATCCGCGGCTGCCGCCTTACCAGCACCGGGCCAGAGCGTACAGGTCAGTCTGAATCTCGCCCATTGCCATTTGTTTGATACAGATGGTCAGGCGGTACAGCGCAGCGAGACTGTCGTGTCGGTTCAGTTGGCTCAGTCCGCATCCTGATGGCACAGTTCGCTATGCAGCGTCAGCAAACGGTTGATGTATTTCGCGCATTGACCATCGTGCTCATGATAGGGGTCAATGATCTGGCCGGCGTGACTGGCATACCGGGCTGGATGCAGCATGCTGCAGCAGACGCCGGCTATATGACTTTAGCGGATCTGGTGTTTCCGGCATTTTTATACATTGTCGGTATGTCGGCCTACCTGAGTCAGTCGATCAGCGCAGCGAAAAGCTCGCGCTGGCAGCGCACCGTGCAGACGACTCGGCGCTCAGCGGTGCTGGTGCTGCTGGGTGTTTTGATGGTCAATGCCGACAGTGGCTACGACGCAGGCCGGATGTGGCTGCCCATCCATCTGTGGAATGTCTTGTTGTATCTGGCGATTGCGGGTATCTGGCTGGACTGGCCTGCGCTGAGTGGCAGACCGCGTGTGATCATGCGTAGCTTGGCAAGCTTATTGTTGTTGCTATTGTGTGCCAGCTATGTGGGGCAGGACGGTGGCACCATCTTACGGCCACAATGGTGGGGCATACTTGGGCTGATAGGCTGGGCTGCCTGGCTCGCGAATCTGGTGCTGATCTGGCTGAGTCGACGTGGTCTTTACTTGTTTGTGCTGGCGCTTATTTGCAGTGTGCTATGGGCAACGCTCACACGCTGGCTGCCGTCGGGAACTGGCGTGCTGGAGCAGATGAACCTACTCACGCATACCCAGATTGTGTTGATGGGCGCGGCTAGCGCGGCCTGGCTGATACGTCTGCCCACAGTGGCGACTGCGCGTACGACGGATGCATTGGCGTTGCAGGCAATCGTACTTGTGCTAATGGTTGGCATCACTTGCTACTATTTCCCAATCTCTAAAATCCGTGCCACACCATCCTGGGGCTGGATATCGGCCGCAGCTTGCTGGCTGGCTTATCTGGGCCTGGAGCGCACTATCAAGCTCAACTGGCTGACACGCCCAGTTGCTTTGCTTCTGCCTGCAGCGCGCCACTCGCTACTATTGTATTTACTGCCTTACTTAGGCTTCCATTTGTTGCGTGCATTGGGGGGCGGATGGCCGCAGTGGTGCCTGCAAGCTGATGTGGCCATGCTGATTACGCTGGGATACATGGCGCTGTTATTTGTAATCGTGGCGCAACTGGATAAACGCGGCTGGCAATTACGAATCTGAATGGCGTAGTGCCGGGATGCTGCTCAGCCGGCGAGGGCAGGGGCTGAGCAGGGTAGGAGATGAAGCCGGATTATGCCGTCACTTGTTCAGGTGTGGCAGGCGCAGCTGCCTGTTCTTTTTCTTGCACAGGAATACGTACAAAGCGGGTCAGTATCAAGACCGGGATAGCTGAGATCAGTACCCAGATAAAGAAGTTCTTGTAGCCCAGCGCCATTTGTATGTCGCCGCTGATCATCTTGAAAAACACCGCACCCAGCTGCATCACGCCGGTACCCAGCGCATAATGCGCAGTCTGGTATTTACCCACGGCGACGACCTGCATAATGAACAGGATCAGGCCGACAAAGCCAAAGCCATAACCAAACATTTCAAAACTCAGGGCCGTTGCAATCACTGCCATATTGTCCGGCATTTGTGAACTCAAAAAGAAAAACACCAGATTCGGTACATTCATGGCGATGATCAGCCACGGCAGTGCACGACGCAAGCCCAGCCAGGATGTGAAGTAACCGCCTAATATGCTGCCTGCCAAAAATGCGATGGTACCCGCGCTGCCATAGACCAGGCCGACCTGATCGGTAGTTAATCCCAGTCCGCCCAGCTCCTTGCTATCGCGCAGGAACAGCGGGCCTATGGTCTGTATCTGACCTTCACCGGCACGGAACAGAATAATGAAAGTGATGGCCAGCCAGATGCCCGGCTTTTTGAAAAAATCGATGATCACATCCACCAGCGTGCTGAATACAGTTTGCATGGATTCGCCAGTTTGTACATTGCGCGTGCCTGGCAAGGCCCAGCTGTGATAGATACCGAGTGCAATCAGCATCACGCCGAGTATGCCAAAGATAATCATCCAGGCACTGTGGGCACTCATCTGCTTCTCCAGATGGCCGGCCAGGATCACCAAACCACCGAGTGAGATGAATTTGGCCGCATTGAAAAATGCACCTTGCCAGCCCGCGTAGGCTGCCTGTTGCTTGTGACTCAGGGTTGAGATGTACAGCCCGTCAGCCGCAATATCATGGGTGGCAGAGGCGATAGCGACGATTGCCAGTAAGGCGATACTGATCGCGAAATACATAGGCAACTGCAGCGATAAGGCCACCAGCACCAGGCTGACGCCACCCAGGCATTGAAACAGCACAACGATCAGTTTTTTACTGCTGGCGGCTTCCAGGAAGGGACTCCATAAACACTTAAAGACCCAGGCAAAGCCGATCAGGCCAGTCCAGCGTGCGATCTGGTCATTGGGTACACCCAGACTTTTATACATCAGGCCTGCGACCAGCGCCACCGCGTAGTAGGGCAGGCCTTCTGCCAGATAAAGCGTGGGCACCCAGCGCATAGGATGGATAGATTTTGTCTCTGCTGTTGTTGTCATGGAGCTGTCTCTAAAAATAATCGGAACTCACGCTGCCTGGCGTCATGCCTGCTGCTCAGCTCATCTCTGTGAGCGTGGGATGAGGGGTAAAGTGGAGAACATACTAGGCAGTGCTGGACTGGTCAACTGGTTTTATATTTGCAATGCCACTTAAGTGCCAGTAGAATATTCCGCATCCTTGGATGCTGATCCTGAATTGTTGTCAGTGCCTTGAATTAAATCGCTATTGGACGCACTGCCGGTTTTTTTATAGCTCCCCGCAGCGTGTTGCTAAGCTGCGAAAATCTGAATAAAAACAACAACTGGTATTAGCTGGCATTATCCGTTTTTTGCTCTTGTATTTTCGTTTTTTACTCTATTCCCCTGAAACATAAATCGCAGCCGCTGCCTGCTGCCTGCGATGCCAGTGGCCTGATCCTAAGTGGTCTGCCTGTGAAATTAAGGATGTGAACCCAAATGACGCAACAATCTGTACGCTATTCTTCTATCGATGCACTGCGCGGCTGGACCGTTGCCGGGATGCTGCTGGTGAATAATGCGGGTGACTGGAATCATGTCTTGCCTTGGCTCGAACATGCGCAATGGAATGGCTGTACACCGGCTGACCTGATTTTTCCATTTTTTCTGTTTATCGTCGGCCTGTCACTGGAACTGGCTTTTGCGCCGCAACTGGCTAAGGGTGTGATGCCTGAAGCCTTGCGTAGTCAGGCTTTGCGCCGCGGGTTGCGCATGCTACTGCTCGGTGTCGCCTTGCATGTATTCGCGTGCCTGACCATTGATGGACGCGCATTTCGCTTGATGGGCGTATTGCAGCGCATAGGCATAGTCTTTGTGCTGGCGGCCTTCATCATGCTGTATCTGCGTACCCAAAGCAGCCGCTGGATCGCTTTGCTGGCGCTGATGGCGCTACACAGCTTACTGTTACTGAGTGGTGGTTCCTTACTGCCACATGCCAATCTGTCTGATCGTATTGACAGTGTATTGCTGGGCCCGCTCGCGTATCAGTACGACGCACTGACTCATATGGCGCAGGAGCCGGAAGGCATCTTGTCGACTTTGGGTGCATTGAGCAGCGTGCTGTTTGGTATTCAGGCAGGCAGCTTGTTACGTAATCGCCAAACGCCGCAGCTGGTATGGCTGGCACTGGCTTGCTTATGTGCGGGTTTGATCAGTGGCCTGGAACTTCCGTGGAATAAGCAAATGTGGACCGCATCGTTTGTGTTATGGACCAGTGGCTGGGCGATGGCCTTGCTGTTGTTGGTGCATCAGCTGATCGATGTGCGTGGATATCCGGCCATAGGGCGCAGCTTCGGCATCAATGCCATTGCCGCTTATGCGGGTTCCTGGATCGCTACCTGCCTGCTGGCCTATACCGGAGCCGGTGACTGGATATATCTACATTGGTTTGCGCCAAATCTGCCTGCGCTGATCGGCGAGGCATGGAGCTCTGCTGCATTTGCTGTTGCGTTTACAGCCGTGTTTGCTGCACTGACCCATGCGATGGCGCGTAAAAATTGGCGCATCGTGATCTAAGCACTTTCGTCCTGCGCTGCCATCCTAGTTGAGCAGCGCATGACTCAGCGAGTGTATTTCTTCGTCTTTTTCCTGCAGAATTTCCTGTAATGTGGATTCATCCACTTCAAAATTCAGGTGTGCAGTGTGCGCTTGCATAGCCGGGCTCAAATGTTGATGCAAAGGCGAGGATACCGGCGCAATATCGTTCGCCAGGATCAGGGTATCGCCCAGACTTTCAGGTGGATAAGTGGCCAAACCTTTCCACATGAATTCGACGGCATCGATCACATGTTGCGGAATCTCGAGCTGCTGCAATACACCACGACCGATCAGCTTTTCACCATATTCACTCCAGGCCTCATTTTCGCTATCGATTATGCCTGGATACTGTTCGGCGCAAGAAATCAGATAGAAGCCGCCTACCTCATGGATCAGACCCGCAAACATTGCGGTATCAGGATCAACATGGGTGATATGTTTTGCAATCACTTGTGCCAATGCAGCGACGTGTACGGTGTGTTCCCATAGCTGACGCGCCTTGGCAATCAAAACCGGATCGCGCAATTGTTGATTCAGTTGGCGCACTATTAATGCGGTGACCAGGATCTTTGTCTGACTGAAACCCAGGCGGTTGACGGCGCCACGAATATTGCTGATGTCAGCGCCAGAGCGGTTATAAGCAGCAGAATTGGCGACTGCCACGATACGTGCAGATAACAGCGGCTCACCGCTGATCAGTTTGCTTGCAATTTCCGTGTGGCAATCTGGATCGTCTAATAAATGCTTTAATTTCAGCGTCTGTTCCAGATGGGTGGGAAAGACTAGCTGACCTTGTCTTGCCTGGTCAGCAATTATTTTGAACATGCTCAGCCTGTCCATGATGGCACTCCTTCAACACACTTCACATTGGGAAATAATGTTAAAAGGCGTTGCAGTTCCATCTTAGTAGCTGCTTGTCGAAAAACAAGGATTAATTTCCATGTGGAAATTAATCGAGACTCAAAGCTAGATTTACTTTTTTTAGTTTACTTATCCTGTCTTGGCAAATAGCGCACAGTTCCTGGCTCTTGAGCGGGCTCCGCTGAACCGTAACTGTTCGCATTTGCTGGCTTGCGTTGAGCAGGGCTGATCAGCCCCAGAAATACGCGGAATACGAAGAAAGCAATAAACAACGCAAGGATAAAAGGTATCAGGCTCAGCAATACCAGAATTGCTATCAGCACCAGCGCGATGCGCGGTAAGGGGGTGTGTAGTGAAGCTTGCGCGCCGCGGCTCGCAATTTGCCGGAATTCCTGGCTGAGTTGACGCAGAACGGAGTAGAGGTACTGGGTAAAGGGTGTTTTCATGATTAGGGCCTGTTACGTTTTAAATTACGCATCTCGCAATTTACAGCTTAACAGGCCCTGATCCTTAGGCATCAAGTTGCCTGACTGAATTTGTTTCCGCGGAGGCAGGCGCCATTGTGGCGTAAGCTCAGGCCTCAGGCTACGGTAAAAATCAGCCGGAAATGCCGATATGCAGAAATGCTCAACAAAAAGCCCTGCCGCGGATGGCGGCAGGGCTCAATTTAAATATGACTGATATTGAAACGCGGCTTATTTCGCTGGTGTCGCTGCAGTTCCCAGATGTTGCAGGAAGAAGCTTTCATACTTCTTATGCCAGGCCTTGGCCTTGACCGCGCCACCCATGCCATGTTCGCCATCCGGATCGAGGAACAGATCAACTAACTGTTCTTTGCCGTTTTCCAGCAAAGCACGATACACATTCACCGTATCCTGATACAGCACATTCGGATCTTGCATACCATGCACCAGCATCAGCGGTTTTTTCAGACCTGCAGTCAGCGGCAATAGGGAATATTTACGCAGATTTGGCTTGCTACGCTCAGTTTTGCCGATGGTGCGGCCGCTATACCAGCTGTTATAGTTTTCCCACTCCGTCGGACCAGCACCAGCGATGCCAGCTGCGAACGTATCCGGACTGGTGTACAGCGTGTATTGCGTCTGGAAGCCACCAAAGCTCCAGCCCGTCAGGCCGATACGCTGGCCATTGACGCCCAGATTTTGCTGCATGTATTTGGCCAGATCTTCCAGATCTTCCGTTTGTGGCTTACCTGCCTGTTCCCAGTTCGCATCACTGAATTTGCGGCCATAGTTGGAATGACCACGAGGATCAACCGCCACCGTCACATAGCCGTGCTTGGCAGCCATATACATACCAAACAGATAGGCGGTAGGCTGGAAACTGTCAGTTTCTACAATATGGCGGTCATTCAGTGGGCCACCGTAGGTATAGACGATAGCAGGGCGCTGATCCGCTGCTTGCCAGCCTGCTGGTTTGAAGACATAGGCCTGAATCGCATCACCATGGCGATTGGTGAAACTGAAACGTTCCGGACTCAGTACTGCAATCGCATCCCATTGCTTGTCATGGCTCTGCGTCAGGGTCTGCACCTTGCTGGATTTTACATCGATCACTTTCAATTCAGGGCGGCTGGACCACTGACCGGCTACGCTGGCGACTTTCTCGCCATTTTCGGCCGCATCGCTGGCACGATGGAAGTCACCCTGCTGTCCGAGTGCCTTCATGTCGCCGCTGGCCAGATCGGCTTTGAATACATTCATTGCCGCGAAATCCCCTTTGTTCGCCAGCACAAACATGGACTTACTGTCTGGCGTGAAGCCGAGAATACTGTGCGCTTCAAAATCGCCTTTCAGGATCGCTTTCGCGCTGCCGTTGTCCGTATTGATCAGGTAGGGCTGACGATAGCCTTGTTCATCCAGGATCGCGATCAGTTGTTTGCTGTCCGGTGTGAATTGTGGACTGATGACATTGACCACTTCATGGCCGACATTGCCACGACGTTCGAAGACGACTTTCGGCTTCGCAGTTTCGTCTGCCTTGCCGACATAAATACGCAGCACATCTTTTTCACGCTCCCAGGTCGAGAAGGTGTAGCGGCTACCATCTTTGGCCCAGCTGACTTTACTCATTTCAAACCAGACATCGCCCCCTTTATTGGTGAACACGGGTTCTGGCTGACGGGTATTGGCATCTGACACTCGGCGGATATACAAGGCAGTGGCAGATACTTTGCGCTTGTCATCGGATACTTCGCGCGATACTTTTTTGGCGGTTGCAAAGCGTTCGCTGTAATTCATGATTTCGACCTGACGTTCCGAATTTGGATACGGTTTGTCCGTCTCGGGATTTACTTCGTTCGCGTATCCGGAGATCGCCATCCACGTTTTATCTTCACTTAATACGGTATCGAAGATACTGTATTTTTTATCGGCGTCATCCGGATGAATCAGTTCGCGATTTAACTGGCGGATCGCGCTGGAATCAAAGCTGGCGCTGTACAGGCGCTTGTCATCCATGTAGATATAGCCCTTGTCATTGGCCTGATACGCGACGATGCGTTCGGCTTTATCGGTCTGGGTCAAGCGTTCGATTTTGCCTGAACTGGCCTGCAGGCGGAACAGATCACCGCGGTATTGGAAAATCAATTCGTTTTTCTTATTTGCCCAAACCAGCTGATCCACGCCGGGGTAAAGATCGCCCGCCTTGAGTTTGTTCTTGTTGATTTTCTTTTTCAGCTCATCGCGCAATTCCCACAATTCTTTGGCTTTGTCGCTGTCGGCCTTATTGTCTTTCTTATCGCCGGCAGTTTTGGTATCTGTTTTTCCTGCTGCGGCTTTTTCCTGTGCTGCTTCAGCATCGGCTTCTGCTTTTTTAGCGGCTTCTTTGGCTTTTTTATCCGCCAGTTCTTTTTTCAGCTCTTCCAGTGCGGCGTTTTCCCATTGGAATAAATCGACTTTTTCACCACGCAAATAGGCTGCCTGCGCTTCGGCCTTAGCCTGGCGTTCCGCTTCTTCTTTTTCGCGTTGCTGGAATTTTTTATCGAACTTATCCCAGACTTCCGGCGCATCGTAAGCCTTAATGATGGCTGGTGAAGTGATGCGTTTCGTCTCACCGGTTTGTGTGTCATAGACGTACAAATCCGAACCCACTTCGCCAAACGGATTCCAGACATACGCCAGATAGCGTGCGTCGTGGCTGAAGTGGATCAGACGGGCAGACTGGCCGGCATACGACTTGCTGCGAAATACCTGCTCCAATGTCAGATCAGCCGCTTTCACTTGAGGAATAGCGGGCGTATCGGCATGCACAACTGCCGGATTTAGGCTGACCAGTGAACAGGCAAGCGCGACGCTCAGGGTAAGGAATTTTGGTGTCATGTTCATTTTCATTTATTCAGGGCAAGAGGAAAACCGCTGGGGTACCGCATGGACTTATCCGCGTTTTATAGGAATAAGCAGATATAGGCAGAGATAGACAGAGACTGCATGTTGCAGTTCCATGTCAGGCGAAGGAATTCCACACAACGCGAGATTATTTGCTGAAAGTAATCAATGACCGATTTTAATTGCTTGTTTAAATAATTGGCTAATTGCTGGAGAATTGGTATCAACTTAGCCCGCCATGTCGGCGGGCTAAGTGCAATTTGAGTGAAGCTCAGTGACCTGATCCGTCAGCGTGCAGGGCGCACCACCAGTGCGACGCCAGCCAGTGCGATGGCCATGCCGATGGCGGCAGTCAGGGTGAATTTTTCATCGAACATCAGCCAGGCCATTACCGCAGTGACGGCGGGGACCAGATACATATAGCTAGTGACTTTGGTCGCTTCGCCATGGCGTATCATGATAAACAGCACAGAAATACCTACCCCCGACAACACGAATACTGACCAGGCCAGTGCAGCAAAAAATTGTGGCGTCGGCTGTATGCTTTCCGTTTCCAGCAGCAACGCAAACGGCAGGGTGATGAATAGCGAGGCGGCAAATTGAATGACCTGACCGGTACGCACATCAAAGCTGGGGCAGGTTTTTTTCTGATACAGGGTACCGGTAGTCATCGTCAGTAAGGCCATCACCGCCAGCGCAACGCTGGACAGTGATAGCCCGACCACAGAAATTTTATTCGCTACCACCAGCGCCACACCGGCTATGCCGAAGGCTAGTCCCAGCCATTGTTTGCCACGTATGCGCTCACCGATCAGCGGGCCCGCAACGGCAGTCAGGATGGGCTGGATATTCGCGATGAGTGCCGCCACGCCAGCAGGCATACCCAGTTTGACCGCACACCAGATCCCACCCAGATAACCAGCCTGCATCAGGATGCCGGCGATCGCAATCGGGCCCCAGTCTTTGCGCTGTGGCCAGGGAGCGCGCATCGCGACCGCGAGTACCAGCATGAAGGCGACTACGCCCAGATAGCGTAGACACAGGAAGGTCAAAGGTTCTGCATACGGCAGACCATATTTGGCGACGACATAACCGGAGGCCCAGATGAAGATAAAAATGCCGGGCAGCGAGCGTAATAACAGAGAGGGTGAATTCGACATGCTTAAAGGTAGGGGAGAGTGAATCAAGATGTGATGCATCTTCGCATAAAGCCTTGTTGCTACAGATGAAAAAAAACCTGCGTATATAGCATATCGCAGGTTTTTTTCACGTGTACCGGTCGGCGGACCGGCACAGATGCAGCATGTGTGTTGCTTAAGCCAGATTGGCTGCGGCAAAGTTCCAGTTCACTAAAGACCAGAATGCTTCCATGTATTTAGGACGTACATTGCGGTAGTCGATGTAGTAAGCATGTTCCCACAGATCGCAAGTCAGCAAAGGTGTGTCGGTTGTCGTCAGTGGTGTGGCCGCGTTAGACGTATTGACGATATCCAGAGTGCCATCAGCTTTTTTAACCAGCCAGGTCCAGGAAGAACCGAAGTTACCAACTGCAGATTTAGTGAAGGCTTCTTTGAATGCATCGAAAGAACCCCATTTGGCGTTGATCGCATCAGCCAGAGCACCTGCAGGCGCGCCGCCACCATTTGGTGTCAGGCTATTCCAGTAGAAAGTGTGGTTCCAGATTTGAGCTGCATTGTTGAACACGCCGCCGGAGGATTTTTTAACGATCTCTTCCAGTGTCAGTGTTTCAAACTCTGTACCTTTGATCAGGTTGTTGAGATTGGTGACATAAGTCTGGTGATGTTTACCGTAGTGGAATTCCAGTGTTTCTTGAGAGATGTGTGGCGCCAGAGCGTCCAGTGCATAGGGCAATGCCGGTAAGGTATGTTCCATGTCGCGTCCTTTAATTGACTGAGGTTTCCGTCGGTAAAACGGGATTAAGCTACGGTGAAAGTCAGCATTGTAAGCGTTTGCGCGTAAGCTTGCAGCCAGTGATGGCTAATTCCCTGCGTGATACAGGGTTTTTTCAGGCTGAGCTGGTCAGATGTGCTCAGTAGCAGGCCGCGCGTATCATTGCTCATCCAGGCTGGTCTGTATGCTGGCAATACCCAGTTGCGCACTGCCTTGTGCCAATTGCACCCGTACGGCGCTACCCGGTTGCAGCTGGGCCGGGGAGCGCAGCGCACGTCCTTTACCATCACTCAGAATGGCATAACCACGTTCCAGCGTGCGCTGAGGATTGAGTAATTCCAGCTGGGCTTGCAGGTGTGTCAGTGTCTGATGCTGTTGCTGCAATCTGGACTGGCTGGCATGGCTGAGACGTTGCCGCCATTGCTGGAGTTGCGTACTGCGGCCAGCGGTGTCGGGCGTCTGGTTGTGCAGTGCTTGCGCTAACTGGCTGAGCGCGTGGCGAGAATGTTGCCATTGCTGGCGGGCCGCAAAGCTCAGGCTCTGGCTGGTTTGCTGCAATTGCTGGCGTCTGGCGGCGATGGCTGCAGCCGGGCTTTGCACGCGTCGTGTCAGCCAGTCCAGGGTTTGTTGTTGCTCGTTGAGCAGACGGGTTTGTGCGCGTTGCAGTTGTTGCGCCTGGCGCGCGAGTAAGTCGAGCCACTCTGTACGTGGCGTGGCTGCCAGCTCAGCGGCTGCGGTTGGGGTGGCAGCGCGCAGATCGGCTGCGAAATCAGTGATGGTAAAGTCGGTCTCATGCCCTATGCCAGCGATTACCGGTATCTGACTATGTGCCACAGTGCGGGCCACGATTTCTTCGTTAAATGCCCACAAATCTTCCATGCTGCCACCTCCACGACAGACCAGCAGCACATCACATTCTTCACGCGCATTGGCGGTGGCGATCGCTTGCGCAATTTTGGCGGCTGCGCCTTCACCTTGTACCGGAGTAGGATATAGAACGACAGCAATATGCGGTGCACGCCTTTTAAGCGCAGTCAGGATATCGCGCAGCGCCGCTGCCTGAAGGCTGGTGACGATACCGATACAGCGTACGAAAGATGGGATGGGACGCTTTCTGGTGACGTCAAACAAGCCTTCCTGTTCCAGTTGCGCCTTCAGACGCAGAAAGGCCTCGTACAAATTGCCGACACCGGCGCGTCGTATCGCTTCCACACTGAGTTGGTAATCGCCACGCGGTGCGTACAAGCTTACCAGCGCTCGGACTTCCACCTTGTCGCCTTCTCTGGGCTGAAAGTCGGCATATTGCGCGCGGCCACGGAACATCACAGCTCTGACCTGGGCTGCCTGATCCTTGAGTGTGAAATACCAATGCCCAGAGGCGGCGCGGGTGAAATTGGAAATTTCGCCGGAAACCCATGTCAGTGGCAGGTTGCGTTCTAATAACTGAGCAACCGCGTTGTTCAGCGCTGAAACACTGATCACGGACGGCTTGCTGGCTGGGTTTGAAAATGTAGGTTCTGTATTCATGAGGCTGACAGCAGAAAAAGCTTTCCACAGAAGCGTGGCAAGCGCGTCAGCATGTCATTGTGCATTGCACTTGTCAAAGCAAATGAAAATGTTGAGGTTAAGTGATTGATTTGTTGGGATTTTCTTTGTGCAAATTGTTTAGGCAAAATGAAAAATACCTTACAAATCAAGGACTTTGCTTGCTCTTGCCAGGCTTGTGCACATGCTTATCCACAGAAAAAGTGAATAAGCTGTGGGTATCTTGTGTTGGAGCAATAGCCGGGAATATTTGCTTATTTATTGGGCAGTAATGGTAAACCTATATAAATCAATGGCTTGCATTTCTATTTGGCATGGTTTTCACAGTCTTATTCACAAAAAATGTGAAAAAGTCGTGGGTTTTCCACATCCAATAAAAGTGAACCAGGAAATTCAGACCTGAAATGATGTGTCGGTATTTCTGCTTAAAAAATATGCATTGATAAAATTCTTAATAAAATCAAATGTTTATATAGATATCGTCATCTTTTTCACATGGTTGTCCACAAAATATGTGTGAAAAGCACGGAGCTCAGGAAATGGGGTTGTATTTTTCGTTACAAGTTGAAGAAAAATCCCTGATTCCTGGGTAAACAGGGGCCCTGATTAAAAAATGGGCATCCCTATAAACTGCATGTAAATCAACTACTTAAGGCTTTGTCAGCGGCTTCTGCACAATCTTGTCCACAAAATATGTGCAGAATTTCCCGGTAAGCAGAGAATGGCTGAACTTGCCAGAAAATCAGGCAGACTTTGCGAGTTTTTGTTGCTTTGCTTAAAAAATGAGCTGAATAGTAAAAATGATTAAAATCAAACGCTTAGCTGGATTTTTTGGCATTGTGCACATACTTTTCCACAAAAAGTGTGTAGAAAAATCGCGATTTGTGGATGTGTTTTTAAGGCGCTTGTGCGGTTTTGATGCTGCTTAAAACTTGGGCATGAGAATAATATCGTTTAAAATCAGTTGCTTATGTAGTTTGTGTGGATTTGTCCACAGGCTTGCGCACAATATTTGTGTAAAACGCGTATCTCTCAGCATGGGAATGAGGTTTTTCGCTGATCCCGGATAAAATTTTTGTTTGGGGGGGGGGCGGCTGGGTTCAGACCCGGTAGAAAACGCATCGTCACTTCCTAAGCATCTTCTAAGAGTTAAGTGCGTGCGTAAAAAACTGTAGCGGGCAGGAAATTGCCAAATGGACTTGCCCGCCAGCACGCAACGCGCTACATTGCGGGCTTAGATTTCAGAACCTTCAAGGAGTCACTTTTGTTCGCTATTTTTCAAGCCGCTGGCTGGCCCATGTATTTGTTGCTTATCGCTTCTGTGATTGCAATGACGCTCATCATAGAACGCACTTTTTCACTGCGCAGTAATAAGATTTTGCCGCCGACTTTGTTGGATGAAGTAGTGCGGGTATATCAGTCAGGAAAGATCACGCCGGAAGTACTGAATCAGCTCGCCGGTAACTCCCCTCTGGGCCGGGTGCTGGCAGCTGGCTTACGGAACGTGCACGCACCGCGCGACATCATGAAAGAGTCTATCGAAGAAGCCGGTAGCGGTGTGGCGCATGAACTCGAACGTTTTCTGACTACTTTGGGTACGATTGCATCGCTGGCACCACTGATGGGTTTGTTTGGCACTATTGTGGGTATGATAGAAATTTTCGGTTCCCAAACCGCGACCGGCGCCAATCCTGCTCAGCTTGCACATGGTATTTCTGTGGCTTTGTATAACACTGGCTTTGGTTTGCTGATCGCCATGCCTACCCTGGTGGCTTACCGTCATTTCCGTGCTTTGGTGGATGGCCTGGTCGTGGAAATGGAACAACAGGCAGTGAAGTTTGTTGATGTTGTTCACAGCGCCAGGAAGTAATGATGAATTTCCGTAAAGGCAAGGGCAGGGAAGAGCCGGAAATCAACCTGATTCCTTTCATTGATGTATTGCTGGTGATCCTGATTTTTCTGATGGTCACCACCACTTACAGCCGCTTTACTGAATTGCAGATCACTTTACCAACTGCAGATGCAGAAAAAGCGCAGGACAAGCCACAGCAAATCGAGATCGGTATCGATGCACAGGGACGCTATAAGATCAACGAACAGGCTGTGTCCTTTCTGGATACCGCAACGCTGGCCGAGGATCTGAAACGTGCCTCGGCTGCGATTGCAGAAGCCAGGCCTGGCGCGGCAGTCGATCCGGTGGTGATTATCAATGCGGATCGTGCTGCGACGCATCAGTCTGTGATTGATGTGCTGGAAGCCGCACGTATAGCAGGTTTGGCGAAAGTCACGTTTGCGGCGCAGACTGGCAGCCGTAGCAAGTAAGATCGCGACTTACCGGGAAACCTAAGTACGCACTGTGCCGGCGAAGTCGCTATGCGTAAAAAGGGGAGTCAGTCGACTCCCCGAATTTTTTAATGGAGTAGAACATGCGTGCCTGGCTGGAAAAGCAAGTGATGGCAGCGTGGCAGCAGCGCGGCTGGCTGGCGTATCTGTGCTGGCCGCTCGCTCAATTGTTTCGTGTGTTGATACAGTTCCGCATGGGTTTGTTTGTGATGGGTTACAAGCCGCAAACCCGGCTGGCCATCCCGGTCATCGTGGTCGGGAATATTTTTGTTGGCGGTACCGGTAAAACGCCCTTGGTGATCTGGCTGGTACAGCAATTGCAGGCGGCTGGCCTGCATCCTGCCGTGGTGTCGCGCGGTTACGGTGCCGCTGCGCAGCAAGTGCTGGTGGTCGATGAACAGGCACAGGCGGCGCAAGTCGGCGACGAGCCACTGCTGATACGGCAGCGTTGTGGTTGTCCGGTAATGGTAGGGCGTGATCGCGTCGCTGCAGCGCAGCTGCTATTGTTGACTTATCCCGAAGTCGATGTGCTGATTTCGGATGATGGTCTGCAGCACTACTACCTGGCACGCGATCTGGAAATCGTGTTGTTTGATCAGCGTGGTGCCGGCAATGGCTGGCTGATGCCGGCAGGGCCCTTGCGTGAGCCGGTATCGCGGCGGCGCGATTTCACCGTTTTGAATGCCGCTGCTGATGTAGACAGTACTGAGGTACCCGGCATTCCAGCCGATGCGGTGCGTATGCAACTCGTTACGCAACAGGCATGGCAACTGAGTGCGCCGCAACAGCGACGCGTACTGAGTTCGTTTGCGGGTCAGCGTGTATGCGCAGCTGCCGGTATCGGCCATCCTGAGCGTTTTTATCAGGCCCTGACTGCTGCCGGATGTGAGTTTGAGCGCTTGCCCTTAGCCGACCACCAGGTGTTTGATCCCTTTACTTTTAGTCAGACTCAGGCGGATTACATACTGATCACGGAAAAGGATGCAGTAAAATGTAGCCAAATTCCAGCGTTGCAAAACGATACACGCATCTGGGTGCTGCCGGTCGAGGCGCAGCTCAGTGCCGGTTTTGCCGCTGACTTACTATCGATGATTTTGGAGAAAAAGCGTGGAAGCTCGCCTGCTTGATGTATTAGTTTGCCCTGTCTGCAAAGGCCCGTTGACCTATAAAAAAGAAAATCAGGAGTTGATTTGCTATGGCGATAAGCTGGCGTTTCCGGTGCGTGACGATATTCCACTGATGTGGGTGGAAGAAGCGCGCACACTCAGTTCTGACGAAGTCGACGCACGCTGAGGAACGGTTGATGAGTTTTATCGCGATTATTCCGGCGCGTCTGGCGTCGACCCGGCTACCAAATAAGCCTTTAGCTGATATCGGTGGCAAACCCATGGTGGTGCGTACTGCCGAGCAGGCTTTGGCTTCCGGTGCCAGCCGCATTATGGTCGCTACCGATCACACCGACATCGTCGCGGCCTGTGAGGCGCATCAGATTCCGGTTTGTCTGACCCGTGCTGATCATCCGTCTGGCACCGATAGGATAGCCGAAGTCGCAGCCCGTATGGATTTGCCAGAAGATGCTGTGATTGTCAATGTGCAGGGCGATGAGCCTCTGATCGCTCCCGCGCTGATCGCAGCCACGGCAGCCTTGGTAAATGCATCGGTACCGATGGCAACGGCGGCGCATCCTCTGCATTTGCCGGACGACGTATTCAATCCGAATGTGGTGAAAGTCGTACTCGATAAACAGGGCAAGGCCTTGTATTTTTCTCGCGCCACCATCCCATGGCATCGTGATGGCTTTGCGCAAGACCGAACCCAGTTGCCCGAGGCTTATCAGCCTCTGCGACATATCGGTTTATATGCGTATCGTAATGACTTTCTACAGAACTATCCTAAGCTCGCCATCTCACCCCTGGAACAGATTGAAGCACTGGAGCAATTGCGTGTGTTGTGGCACGGTTACGCGATTGCAGTTCATGTGACAGACAGCAGTCCGGCCGCCGGTGTGGATACAGCGGAAGATCTGGAACGGGTTCGCGCGTTTTTCCGGAAATAAGCAAATTACGCAAAAAAAGCACTAAGTTTGCGCTGTTTTCATGGCAAAGCATCAAGAATGCTGCAATTTGTGGTAAGTTTCGTGAAAAGATACTGTGTTACTACTGGTAAAAGAAAAAAATAAACCGAATGCATTTCCTCGCACTAAGCGAGATGTATTCCAGGTAAAACACTTAAAAACAAAAGTAATTCGCGAAGCAGCATGCTGCTTTGTCCTCAAAAATTTCAATAAACTCAAACTCGTCTAGGAAATACTATGCGTCTTATTTTGTTGGGTGCGCCAGGAGCCGGTAAAGGTACTCAGGCTAATTACATCAAAGAAAAATTCAATATTCCTCAAATTTCAACAGGCGATATGCTGCGTGCAGCGATTGCAGCCGGAACTGAAATGGGCCTGGCTGCGAAGAAAGTCATGGATGCCGGTGGTCTGGTTTCTGATGACATTATCATTGGCCTGGTTAAAGACCGTCTGAAGCAGGCTGACTGTGCGAATGGCTATCTGTTTGATGGCTTTCCGCGCACTATCCCTCAGGCAGACGCAATGAAAGAAGCTGGCGTTAGTATCGATTACGTACTGGAAATCGATGTGCCGGATGAAGCGATTGTTGATCGTATGAGTGGTCGTCGTGTGCATACGGCATCTGGCCGCACTTACCACGTGAAATTCAATCCGCCTAAAGTTGAGGGTAAGGATGATGTGACCGGTGAAGACTTGGTGCAGCGTCCAGACGATGCGGAAGAAACCGTTAAAAAACGTCTGCAGGTTTATCACGAACAGACCGAAGTGTTGCTCGGCTATTATGGTAACTGGGCGAAGACTGGCGAGCCTGGCGCGCCTAAGTATCGCAAGATTGCCGGTGTCGGTGCCGTTGAAGCGATACGCGACAGCGCATTTGCTGCGCTGAGCGAGTAATTTGCAATAAGCGAAAAAAGCGGACTCTGGTCCGCTTTTTTTATGTCAGTTAGTAAAGGCGGATTTGACGTTTCAGCGCCTTTTTTCTGTATTCGTGGCTGTTTTTAGTTACAATGTGCGCATATGACGTTTACGTAAACGTCAATGTTGAGGTGCCTGACCGGGCATTCAGGCCGGATCGGGCTGACAGATTGATTCATAACGCAGAAAGAGACAACGATGCAAATTCAACATAACGTATTCATTATTACTGGTGGCGCTTCCGGCTTAGGTGCAGCGACTGCAAAAATGATCGTCGCGAACGGCGGTAAGGTCGTGTTGGCTGACGTGCAGGTCGAGGCCGGCGAAAAACTGGCGGCTGAACTCGGCGGTCAGTTTGTTAAATGTGATGTGACATCAGAAGCGGATGGTCAGGCTGTGGTGGCTGCTGCCGTTGCCTTGGGCACGCTGCGTGGCCTGATTAACTGCGCGGGTGTTGCTCCCGCAGTGAAAACGGTAGGTAAAGATGGCCCGCATCCGCTCGAATTATTCCAGCGTGTAGTGAACATCAATCTGGTCGGTACTTTCAACATGTGTCGTCTGGCAGCGGATGCGATGGCGAAAACAGAGGCGGCGGAACACGGTGAGCGCGGCGTGATGATCAATACCGCGTCAGTCGCTGCGTTTGATGGCCAGATTGGTCAGGCGGCCTACGCTTCATCCAAAGCGGCCGTTGCGGGTCTGACTCTGCCTATGGCGCGTGATCTGTCGCGCAACGGTATCCGTGTCATGACGATCGCGCCGGGTATTTTTGAAACACCGATGCTGCTGGGTATGCCACAGGAAGTTCAGGATGCACTCGGCAAAATGGTACCGTTCCCACCACGCTTAGGTAAGCCGGATGAGTATGCGCATTTGGCCAAAACCATCATCGAAAATGTGATGATGAATGGCGAAACCATACGTCTGGACGGCGCGATCCGTATGCAGCCTAAGTAAGGCGCTGAGGCGAAATGTTGTTTTGAGGGATGATTACTTAGATTCTATTGTCATGCAGCATGACAACCAGCGGGTCTGACTAATACACTAGGGCAAACATAGTTTGCCCTTTTTTTGCTTTTTCGTGACGGCCTCTCCCTCTGGCTTCTTGTGACGCGGGGGACTGTTGCTATCAGAACCAAGAGATCATCATGCGCGATACAGCAACAACGGGATTAATACTAACTGGCGGCGGTGCTCGGGCGGCGTATCAGGTTGGGGTACTGGATGCCATGCACAGAATGTTGCAGGATGCAGGATGGCCAGCGCATACGAATCCGTTTGGTATTATTTGCGGCACCTCTGCGGGTGCCATCAATGCCACTGCGCTGGCTTGCCGCGCCGATGATTTTGCTGCGTCTTTGTCTGCTGTGCTGCATATCTGGGAAAACTTTGAAGCTGCACAGGTGTATCGAGCTGATTCACTGGGCGTGATGCGCAGCGGCGCGCGCTGGCTGTCACTTTGGTCGTTTGGCTGGTTGCTCAACAAATGGCGAAAATCACCACCCAATTCTTTGCTGGATAATTCGCCCTTAGAAGATTTGTTGATCCGTATGCTGGATTTGCCCAGGCTGGATGCAGCTTTGCAGAGCGGCGCGTTACAGGCACTGGCAGTCACTGCATCTTCGTATACCGCTGGGCAGCATTTAACGTTTTACCAGACTTTGCAGAATATTGAGCCCTGGGTACGCAGTCAGCGTCTGGCACAACGTGACTTTATTTCTATTGCACATTTGATGGCCTCGTCGGCCATTCCCTTTGTGTTTCCTGCGATTCCGCTGAACTGGGGCGGGCGGCTGGAGTATTGTGGTGATGGCTCTATGCGTCAGTTAGCGCCAATTTCGCCAGCCATCCATCTTGGGGCCAGCAAGGTAATGATTATCGGTGCAGGCCGCTTGGCAGAACCACCGGCCGTTCAGCAGGAAAGCCCGCGTTATCCCAGCCTGGCGCAGATTGCCGGCCACGCGCTGTCCAGTATTTTCCTTGATAGCCTGGCGGTCGATATTGAACGGGTTGAGCGCATCAACAAAACCTTGTCGATGTTGCCGCCTGAATTGTTGCATAAAACGCCCTTGCGTCCGGTACAGACTCTGGTCATTGCTCCCTCGAAAAGGCTGGATGCCATCGCCAGTCAACATATTTCCAGTTTGCCTTTACCTGTCAGAACCATGTTAGGTGGTATAGGCGCAACCGAAGCGCGTGGTTCCGCCTTGGCCTCTTACCTCTTATTTGAGTCCAGTTATACACGTGAGCTGATCGCATTGGGACGTGACGATACCTATGCGCGCAAACAGGATGTGCTGGATTTTTTTGCCTGATCATTGAGTCGCCCATTCCGGACTCACATAGCCATAGGCAGACACTGGCAGTTTCACCTATACTTTGCACGCCGATATCAACTCACACGTCCTATGAACTATTTTTCCTGCTTTCGTCGCCTGCTTTTACTTTGCGTATTCAGTCTGTGTGCGGGTATGGCCACAGCCAAAGATTTACCCGATGTGGTGTTCGTTCAGGATTTGCCCAGGGAGGCGCAGTCCTTGCTGCAGCTGATTAAGCAAGGCGGGCCTTTTCCATATGCCAAAGATGGCGTGGTATTTGGAAACTACGAAGGTGCATTACCTAAACAAAAGCGTGGTTACTACCATGAATACACGGTCAAAACGCCGGGTGCCAGAAATCGCGGTGCACGCCGTATCGTGGCTGGTGGCGAGCCTGCCAGTTCAGGCGAATACTATTACACCGATGATCACTACCAAAGTTTTCGTCGTATCAAAGAATAATCAGAACCGAAACAGGAATTCAGTATGAGTATGCCTTCACCAGTCAGTTTGTCATTGACCGCCTTACCGATTGCATCCGTATCGCCTTTACAGGGTAGTCAGACTACGCACTGGCAGCAACAGTCTGTCAGCCATGGGCAACTGTATTTTCATGTGGATCTGGTGCATGCCGCTTCTAAAAAAGCCGTGCTGACTGCAATCGGACAGTCGATGCATTTTCCATCGCATTATGGCGCGAATTTCGATGCGCTCGCAGACTGTCTGAGTGAACTGGACATCGGTAATGCCTCAGGCATCGTACTGGTATTGGAAAATCTGCCGGCACTGGCTGATTTTGATCTGGCAGCGAAAGAAATTTTATTGGAAATTTTGCAGGATGCGGCGCATGAATGGGCGCAGAAAAAAATTGCTTTTAGGGTATTTTATTCCTGATTCAGCGTTGAAAGAATAGCCATTTTCCTGCTGACGGCTATGTCTGCGGGTATTTTTACTTGGGGCAAAGTGCCTGTCAGCGTTACAATGCGCCCATGAAAAAGATCGTTATCCTTATTTCCGGCCGTGGCAGTAATATGCAGGCTATCGTTGAAACCAGTATCGCTGAGCAATGGCCTGCGCAAATTGCGGCTGTCATCAGCAATAAAGCAGATGCAGCCGGTCTCGCCTTCGCCGCTTCCCATGGCATACCGACGGCAGTTGTCGTCAGTAAAGATTTCAGCAGCAGAGAAGCATTCGATTCTGCCTTGCAGCAAAAGATCGATGAATTTGAACCTGATCTGGTGGTTCTGGCTGGCTTCATGCGTATACTGACACCTGCCTTTGTGGCCCATTATGCGAATCGTATGCTGAATATACACCCGTCGCTGTTGCCTAGTTTTGTCGGCTTACATACGCACCAGCAGGCCTTGGACGCAGGCGTGAAATTACATGGCGCTACCGTGCATTTTGTGACTGCTGAACTCGATCATGGTCCTATCGTTGCGCAGGCAGCGGTGGAAGTATTGAATAACGACACAGAAGACAGCCTTGCACAGCGCGTGCTCAGACAGGAACACATCATTTATCCACGTGCAGTACGCCAGTTCATCGAGGGGAAAATCTCGGTATCTGGCCATCATGTCACCATTGCTGACGCATAATCGCTTCAATCCGGCGACACCAGCCAGCAGCGTGACCATGATGCACATGTGACGCAGACCATTCTGGTCAGAACAGAAATTGAGAAGGAAGCAGTATGAGATTACCTCCAGCCATCATCGGCCATACCGAAGAAGTATTACGTGAAATTTTGCGTTTCACCGGCCCTGCAGATGGTACATTGTCCCGTTATTTCCGTGAACATCCAAGGCTGGGTGGTCGCGAGCGCGGTGTGATTGCAGAAGCAATTTACGGCTTGTTGCGTAATAAGTCGGTCTATACCAGTTTTGCTGAATCCGGTACCGGACCAGCTATGCGCCGTCTGACCCTGCTGGGTCTGGCGGATGCCGTCGGGCTGGAATCGCTGGGTGGCCTGAGCGAAGAAGAAACCGCGTGGCTGGATCGTGTGATGCAGATAGACCGCAGCCACCTGCCGCTCAATATGAAGTCCAACTTACCATCCTGGTTATGGGACAAATTAAGCATAAGCTTTGGTGAAGAGCAGGCCTTAGCACTGGCAGAGTCCCTGAATACGCCGGCTCCGCTGGATTTGCGCGTCAACTCTATTAAAGGCAATCGTGAGACTGTTGTGGCACAGCTCGCAGAAGCCCCTATTATTGCCGAGCCTACACCTTATTCGGCGACAGGTTTGCGCGTGAAGAAAAAACCTTCGCTGCAAAATCTGCCTTTGTTCAAAGACGGTACGATAGAAGTACAGGATGAAGGCAGTCAGTTGCTGGCACAGTTAGTCGGTGCGCGCCGTGGCGAAATGGTGGCAGATTTCTGTGCCGGAGCCGGTGGTAAGACGCTGGCGCTGGGCGCGATTATGCGCAATACCGGACGCTTGTATGCATTTGACATTTCTGAGAAGCGTTTGGCAAAACTGAAGCCACGTCTGGCTCGCAGCGGTTTGTCGAATGTGCATCCGGTCGTGATCGCGCATGAGAAAGACGCCAAGATCAAGCGTCTGGCTGCCAAGCTGGACCGTGTGCTGGTGGATGCGCCTTGTAGTGGTCTGGGTACCCTGCGTCGCAACCCGGACGTGAAATGGCGTCAGACGGCAGAAGGCGTGGCTGAACTGAATGTGAAGCAAGCGTCCATTCTCGCTAGTGCAGCAAGAATGGTCAAGCCAGGTGGACGTTTGGTGTATGCGACCTGCAGCATCCTTGACGAAGAAAATGAGGGTATCGTACAGGCCTTCCTGGCGCAGCATCCAGACTTTACGCTGATTCCGGCATCCGCCGTGTTGGCTGAGCAAAAGGTTGAGCTGGAAATGGGCGATTACCTGAAACTCTATCCCCATCTGCATCAGACGGATGGCTTCTTCGCTGCCATCATGGAACGTAAAAAAGCCTAAACCCTGAGATCTCCCGGCACAACAAATGCCGGGATTTTTTCTTTTTATTTGCTAAAACATGAGTACTCCCGTTTTAACCAGCTTGTTGGCCGATCTGGCTGACGATTTCAGAGAACCCCAGTTCCTTTGGCAGGTTGCCACCGTCGCAGTGTGCTTTGCACTGGCATGGCTCAGTTCGCGCTACCTGAAGCGTCTGTTCACCGGTGGTGATGCCAGTTCGGGCATGGTGCATATTGGTGTGCAGAGTTTTTCCCGGGTACTGATGCCCTTATTGAGCGTCGTTTTCCTCGCTATCGGCAAGGAGGCGCTGGCGCGCTGGCAGCATACCCACTTGCTGACCTTGCTGTTCCCTATTATGGGGTCACTCGCCATGATACGGCTGGCGTTTTATATCTTGCGTAAGACTTTTGTGCGCGAGGGGCGTATAGGCAGTTTTTTAGCAGCATTTGAAAAACTGTTTGCCGGACTGGTGTGGCTGGGCGTGGTATTGCATTACACGGGTTTATGGCCAGATCTGATTGATACGCTGGACAGCATAGTACTGCCGGTCGGTAAAAATAAAATCTCATTGCTGAGCATTATTCAAGCCACGATTTCTGTCATTTTCACCATGGTGATCGCCTTGTGGGCCAGTGCGGCGCTCGAGGCCCGGTTGATGGCTTTGCCCAATGCCCATTCTTCATTCAAAGTGGTGATGTCCAGAGTTGGGCGTGCCTTGTTGATCTTGCTGGCCATTCTGATTAGCCTGACGCTGGTGGGCATTGATCTGACTGTCCTGTCGGTATTTGGCGGTGCTCTGGGTGTAGGCTTGGGCTTTGGCTTGCAAAAAATCGCGAGTAGCTATGTGTCAGGTTTTATCATACTGATCGACCGCAGTATGTCGATTGGCGACATGATTTCTGTCGATAAATTTAATGGCAAAGTTACACAGATCAACACTCGTTACACCGTATTGCAGGGTTTAGATGGTGCTGAATCGGTGATCCCGAATGAGATGCTGGTTTCAAGCCCGGTTCAAAATTACTCCCTGACCAACTCCAGCGTCGCCATGTGGACAGATTTGACGGTGGCCTATGACACCGATTTGGATAGTCTGCTGCCTTTGCTGGCACAGGCAGCCAAATCGACTGAACGTGTCTGCCAGGAGCCAGGGCCTTCCGCTTATCTGATGCGCTTTGGCGCCGATGGCCTGGAGTTACGTGTAGGGTTCTGGATTGCAGATCCGGAAAATGGACGATCGAATGTTTTGTCTGCGGTGAATCGCGCGATCTGGACAGTCATTCGTGAGCAGGGTGCAAATTTGCCATTCCCACAACGTGTTGTTACGCTGGCGCAAAGTCCGGCAGAGTTGGCGCGGGAACTGGGCGCAAAATCCTGACATGCATTGGTGCAATTCCTCTAAAACGCGTACAATTCGGGCGCATTAAAAATAAATTTTGACGGCTGTTGCTTTTCAACATAAGCTGGGTAACACACAATAACACCGGAGTAATTGTCATTTTGAGTACATTTATTGAATCTCTAGTCGACTTCCTGTCCAATGGACTGACCCGCGCAAGCGGCTGGGAAGTGTTTATCTATACGATGGTGGTGACCCACATCACGATCGCCAGTGTGACGATATTCCTGCATCGTTGCCAGGCTCACCGTGCATTGGAATTGCATGCCATACCTAGTCATTTTTTCCGTTTCTGGTTGTGGATGACCACCGGTCAGGTGACTAAAGAGTGGGCTGCTGTGCACCGCAAGCACCACGCCAAATGTGAAACTGAAGAAGATCCGCATAGCCCGCAAACGCGTGGCATTAAGAAAGTGTTGCTGGAAGGCGCGGAACTGTATCGTATTGAATCCAAAAATCAGGAAACCCTGCAAAAGTACGGCCATGGTACGCCAGATGATTGGATGGAACGCAATGTGTATACCCGTTTCAGCTGGCAGGGTCTGGCATTGATGCTGATCATCAATTTCAGTTTGTTCGGCGTGATCGGTGTCACCGTCTGGGCGGTACAGATGATGTGGATTCCTATCACCGCAGCAGGCATTATCAATGGTATCGGCCACTACTGGGGTTACCGCAACTATGATTGCGTTGATGCTTCCACCAACATTTTCCCTATTGGCATCCTGATCGGTGGTGAGGAATTGCACAATAATCACCATACTTTTGGTACGTCTGCCAAGTTGTCATCTAAATGGTATGAGTTCGATATTGGCTGGCTGTATATCCGTACTCTGGAAACGCTGGGTCTGGCCAAGGTGAAGAAAGTTGCACCGGAACCGAAATTCGTTGCCAATAAAGCTGCGGTTGATATGGAAACTTTGCAGGCAGTGATCACGAACCGTTACGATGTCATGGCGAAATATGCGAAGACCCTGCGTCGTACATGGCGTGAAGAAGTGGCTTCCTTGCGTGAAAAAGCGCAGTTTGAAGCAGCACGCCTGAAAGCGACCAAAGTTTTGCTGCAGCGTGAGCCTAGTAAGCTGGTCAGTGAACAACAGCAGGCTTTGTCTGAAGTGCTCGCACATAGCAACGTGCTCAAAACCATGCATGATATGCGCGTTGAGCTGGGTTTGATCTGGGAACGTTCTACAGTTAGCCGTGAGCAACTGGTGCAGCAATTGCAAGACTGGTGCACACGTGCCGAAGCTTCCGGTATCAAAACTTTGCAAGAGTTCTCTTTGCGTTTGCGTACCTACGCGTAAGTCTGGATTGATCTGGAATAAAAAAACGACGCTCAGGCGTCGTTTTTTTTATTCCAGACATTTGTACAGCAAATACTTACCCGGTGTTCAGCTGGGGGCGGAACGAGATGTCAGCTTATGGACTTCCGATTAAACGGTTTGCACGTGATCCCAACACTGACGAACCAGCGACCAAAGTGGCACATTCAAGCCACATACCAAACCTGGATATCAGCGCTAATTTATCAAAAGAAAAAGCCCTGCAGGGCAGGGCTTTTTTGACGTTACAAGCGAAGCAAAAATTACTTGATTTTTGTTTCTTTATAGATAACGTGCTTACGTGCTTTAGGATCAAACTTCATGATCTCCATTTTTTCAGGCATAGTGCGCTTGTTTTTGGAGGTTGTGTAGAAGTGACCAGTGCCGGCAGTAGATTCCAGCTTGATTTTGTCGCGACCAGATTTAGCCATGATTTTTTCCTAACAATAGTTTAGCTTAAACTTTTTCGCCGCGAGCACGCAGGTCAGCCAAAACGGCATCGATGCCGACTTTGTCAATGACGCGCAAACCAGCGTTAGACAAACGCAGAGAAACCCAACGGTTTTCTGATTCTACGAAAAAGCGACGATTTTGCAGGTTAGGCAAAAAGCGACGTTTAGTTTTGTTGTTAGCGTGGGAAACGTTGTTGCCAACCATTGGCCCCTTCCCAGTCACTTGGCAGACACGTGCCATGATTAACTCCTTAATAGTTTCCGAAATTGGAAAAAATGAGAGTGTATACAAAAAATCGTGAAATATCAACGACTTGTGAAAAACAATTGTGTCTTTTGATTTTTTTAAATTTAACAATTTAAAATTTCATAGTAAACCGTGCTCTGCAAATGAGTAAACATGTGGGTTTGCTACGATAAAGTGGTCTAAAACACGGATATCGACCAACTGTAGTGCCTGTTGTAGTTTACTGGTCAGTTGCCGGTCCGCATTGCTGGGCTCACAGGCGCCTGAGGGATGGTTGTGCGCCAGTATCACAGAGGCTGCATTGTGTTTGAGTGCGGATTTCAGCACTTCTCTTGGATAAACACTGGCCTGATCCAGGGTGCCGCGAAATAATTCTTCGCTACTAAGCAGACGGTTTTTAACATCCAGAAATAATACGGCAAAGGATTCGTAAGCGCGGCCCCCTAACATTAACTGCAGATATTGCCTCACAGCCTGGGGCGAATGCAGAATATCAGCTTGCCTGACTTCTTCACAAATGGCTCTTTTCGCGAGTTCCAGTACGGCTTGTAATTGTGCGTATTTTGCCGAGCCTAAACCATGGATACGCGAGAAGTCATTGATACCGGCACCAAACAGTTTGGATAAAGAGCCAAACTCTTGCAGCATCTGTCTGCCCAGATCCACTGCACTCTTACCCTTCACACCGGTGCGCAGAAAGACGGCCAGCAGTTCAGCGTCAGACAAGGCGCTGGCACCCGACTTAATCAGGCGTTCTCTGGGGCGATCATCTTCAGGCCAGTCATGAATTGCCATTACCCGGACTCCTGCTTATGTTTGAGAAAAACTTGTATCGCTGAAAGCTGGCTTACAATAGCGGCTTATTAGTGAAAGCCTGAAATCATGACGAATCCAGCTCTACCTTTAGTTCATCCTGACTCCTACCTGACTTTGCATTACCGTCTCGCCAGTCTGGATGGTGAAAATATTATCAGCACCTTCGATGAAAGTCCCGCGACTTTGCAAATGGGTATGGGGCAACTTGCCCCAGAGTTAGAAAAAGCCTTACTGGGCTTGCCGGAGGGCTCACATACCACACGTGAATTGCCGCCTGAGCAAGCGTTTGGTCCGCGTAATCCCGAGCTGATACAACGCGTATCTGAAGCCACTTTGCGTGAAAATTCCGCTTTTGGTGAACAATATGTCGTGGGCGACCTGGTCGAGTTTGCCGCACCGTCTGGTGGGCGGTTTGCCGGCATACTCAAGGCGAAGGATGAGCAAGGCTATATATTTGATTTTAACCATCCGCTGGCAGGACAAACCCTGTTGTTTGAAACCCGCATCATAGGAATTTTGTAAGATGGATAAAGAAATTTTACTGGCGCAGCCGCGTGGATTCTGTGCGGGTGTTGATCGCGCGATTGAAATTGTAGAGCGCGCTTTGAAGCAGTTTGGCGCACCTATCTACGTCAGACATGAAATAGTGCATAACGCTTTTGTCGTCAATGATTTGCGTGAGAAAGGCGCTATTTTTATAGAAAATCTGGAAGATGTTCCAGCAGGAAATACCTTGATTTTTTCTGCACATGGTGTTTCGCAAGCGGTGCGCAAGGAGGCTGAGCAACGTGGTGTGACAGTGTTTGATGCAACTTGCCCGTTGGTGACCAAGGTTCATATGGAAGTCATCAAAATGCGCAAGGAAGGCCGCGAGATCATCATGATCGGCCACGATGGTCACCCGGAAGTCGAAGGTACGATGGGGCAGACAGAGGAGGGGATGTATTTGGTTGAAACGGTGGCCGATGTGGTGACCCTGCAAGTCGCCAATCCTGAGATGCTGGCTTATGTATCGCAAACCACTTTGTCGGTGGACGATACGGCTGACATTATTGCGGCACTTAAGCAACGTTTTCCAGCCATCAGTGAACCCAAAAAAGGTGATATTTGTTACGCCACCACGAATCGTCAGCAAGCGGTCAAATTCATGGCACCGCAGGTCGAGCTGGTGATTGTGGTGGGCAGTCCCAACAGTTCTAATTCCAACCGCTTGCGTGAAGTGGCTGAGAAAATCGGTGCGGCCGCTTACATGGTCGACAATGCGGGGCAAATACAAACTGCCTGGCTGGAGAATGTGCAGCGTATTGGTGTTACGGCCGGTGCTTCGGCACCAGAGGTGTTGGTGCAGGAAGTGATCGCTCGGCTTAAAGAGCTGGGTGCTAGCAGTGTTCGTGCGCTGGAGGGGGTAGAAGAAAACGTTACTTTCCCTATGCCTAAGGGTTTAAGCGTTGCGCAAGAAGTCTGAGTCAGGCTGCAAGCATAAAAATTTGTAATCTGTTTTGATAAAAATCTGTTTTGTCTTGGTTTTCGATATTTTATTTAGCGAATTCGTGTTTAAGATGAGCCCGCAAATCAATTTGACTGTTTGTGAAATTGATAAAGGTGTATGCTTAAATAATGGGTTTGTGGAAAATACGTAGGCAGGGGTGGTTTTTATACCACTGTCTTGAGAAGTTGCCTATGTATAATCGCGCCCACTTCATTGGCGTATATAAGAAGTCGAAATATTAGAAAAGCTTTTACCAAAAGTTGCAGAGGAGAGTTTTATCATGTGCATCACACGCAATATTGTTACTCCTGATATGAAGACACGCCTTTCCGGATAACGGAGTTGAAAGCGGCACACCGTATGACGGGTGCCGTTTTTTGTTATCGGGAATGATTTTTCTGACCCATTTGTTATCCTTTACTGGATGTAAACATCGGGCTCGGTTGAAATTTAGATTCGTTCATAGAAAGAGATACCAATATGGATACCTTTATCCAACAAATGATTAACGGGCTGGTTCTGGGAAGTATGTATGCCCTGGTCGCGCTGGGTTACACCATGGTGTACGGCGTTTTAAATCTGATTAACTTTGCACACGGCGATGTATTGATGGTCGGTGCAATGGCGGGACTCAGTATCATTAAGTTATTACAAGTTGTTGCGCCTGAAATGCATGGCATTGTCATGTTGCTCATCGCAATCATCGGAGCAATTCCCGTTTGTATCATTGTTAATATACTGATAGAGCGTATTGCTTATCGTCGTTTGCGTAATGCTCCGCGGTTGGCTCCGCTGATTACGGCGATTGGTGTATCCATCCTGGTACAGACATTTGCCATGATGATTTGGGGCCGCAGCCCTATCCCTTTCCCATCCGTGATGCCCACGATACCGGTTCAAATCGGTGGTGCTGTTATTTCGCAGACGCAGATACTGTTACTGATACTGGCGACACTGGCGATGCTTGGTCTGGTTCTGCTGGTTGAAAAAACCAAAATGGGACGCGCGATGCGCGCAACGGCAGAAAATCCACGTGTTGCCGGTTTGATGGGAGTGAATTCCAACTATGTGATCGTGGCCACCTTTGCTATCGGTGCAGCACTGGCAGCGATTGCAGGCGTGATGTGGGCCGCTAACTATTCTTCCGCACAGTTTGCAATGGGCTTTGTACCTGGCCTGAAAGCATTTTCAGCTGCGGTTTTAGGCGGTATCGGTAATATTTATGGCGCGATGGTGGGTGGCATTATCCTGGGGCTGATTGAAAGCCTGGGTGCGGGTTATATCGGTGATCTGACTGGCGGCGTGCTGGGTAGTCATTACCAGGACATTTTTGCGTTCGTTGTTTTGATTATTGTGCTGACATTACGTCCATCCGGAATTATGGGTGAACGCGTCGCTGATCGCGCTTAAGGAGAAGATCAATGTCAACTATTTTCGATGTAAAAGCTAACCCGAAAAAAGCCTATACCAGTTTCGCCCTGATCGGTCTGGTGCTGGTGCTGTTTCCTTTTGTTGCTGCTAACTTTGGTAATTCCTGGGTCCGTATTATCGATTTTGCTTTGCTCTACATTATGCTGGCGCTTGGCCTGAATATTGTGGTTGGCTTTGCAGGTTTGCTGGACCTTGGTTATATCGCGTTCTATGCTGTCGGTGCCTATCTGGCTGCGATTTTCGGATCGCCACAGTTTGCTGTGATACTTGAATCCTTTGTGGAGAATTATCCTGCACTTGGAAATGCATTGGTGACGCTGTTCGGACCTGAAATTGCTCAAAAAGGCATACATTTGTCAGTCTGGGTCATTATCCCGTTTGCTGCGTTGATTGCAGGCTTGTGCGGCGCTTTGCTCGGCGCACCTACGCTGAAACTACGCGGTGATTATCTGGCGATCGTCACGCTGGGTTTTGGTGAGATTATCCGTATTTTCATGAATAACATGAATGCACCGATTAACTTCACGAATGGACCGCAAGGGATCAATATGGTGGATCCGGTCAGCATTATGGGCGTGTCACTGCAAGGTGAGGCAGGTGTCGTGAGTTTCCTTGGCTTTAGTATGCCATCCGTGAACGCGTATTACTTCCTGTTCCTGACCCTGTGCATCATTATTGTGGTTGTTTCCCTGCGCTTGCAAAATTCCCGTCTTGGACGTGCTTGGGTCGCGATCCGTGAAGATGAAATTGCTGCCAAAGCCATGGGTATCAATACACGTAACGTCAAACTGTTGGCCTTCTCGATGGGCGCATCGTTTGGCGGTATTTCAGGCGCTATGTTCGGCTCTTTCCAGGGCTTCGTTTCACCGGAATCTTTCTCACTGATGGAATCAATCGTGATTCTGGCTATGGTGGTGCTGGGCGGTATTGGACATATTCCTGGCGTGATTCTGGGCGCTGTGTTGCTTGCTGCCTTGCCAGAGGTGTTGCGTCATGTGGTTGAGCCTGTACAGAATATGCTGTTCGGTAAAATCTGGATAGAAGCAGAAGTGTTGCGTCAGTTGTTATATGGTCTGACGATGGTAGTTGTCATGCTGAATCGCCCGGCCGGATTGTGGCCAGCACCTAAGCATGAAGACAAGATTGGTAAAACCAATGATGCCACAGCGTAAGGACAAATGTGATGACTGAACAGACTATCTTAAAAATTGAAGGCGCAAATAAGCGCTTCGGCGGGCTGCAAGCCTTATCCAATGTCGGTATTCATATTAAAAAAGGTCAGATTTATGGCCTGATCGGACCGAATGGTGCAGGTAAGACAACCTTCTTTAACGTAATTACCGGATTGTATCAACCTGATACCGGTAGTTTTGAGTTGGACGGTAAGCCATATTCACCGTCCGCACCGCATGAAGTGGCCAAAGCGGGGATTGCACGTACATTTCAGAATATCCGCTTGTTTGGCGAAATGACTGCCTTGGAAAACGTGATGGTAGGACGTCATGTGCGTACTCATCAAGGTGTGTTTGGTGCTGTTTTTCACCATGCGGCTGCACGTAAGGAAGAGGCAGAAATTCGCCAGCGTGCGCAGGAATTACTGGACTTCGTTGGTATCGGTCAGTTTGCTGACCGCACCTCTAAATTCCTGTCTTACGGCGATCAGCGTCGTCTGGAAATCGCACGTGCACTGGCGACTGATCCTAAGCTGCTTGCATTGGACGAGCCTGCCGCTGGTATGAATGCGACTGAAAAGCTGGCTTTACGTGAGCTGTTGGTCAAGATTAAGGCTGAAGGTAAAACGATCCTGCTGATTGAACACGATGTCAAACTGATGATGGGTTTGTGTGATCGCCTGACTGTACTCGATTACGGCAAACCAATTGCAGAAGGTGTTCCTGCAGATATTCAGAAAAATCCGGCTGTGATCGAAGCCTATTTGGGAGGTGGACACTAATGGTTGAAAATGTATTGAAAGTCCAACAGCTCAAAGTGGCTTATGGCGGAATTAAGGCAGTTAAGGGAATCGATCTGGTCGTCAATAAGGGCGAACTGATCACCCTGATTGGCGCTAACGGAGCGGGTAAAACAACGACCTTGAAGGCCATCACAGGTACTTTACCAAGCTGCAAGGTTGAGGGTGAGATCCTGTACATGGGAGGCTCTATCCGCAGTAAAAACTCCTTCGAACTGGTCACTGAGCACCTGGCCATGGTACCGGAAGGCCGTGGCGTGTTTACGCGTATGACCATCCACGAAAATCTGATGATGGGTGCGTACACACGCAATGATAAAGGCGGTATCGCGGCTGACATCGACAAATGGTATGCTGTGTTCCCACGTCTGAAGGAGCGTTCAGCACAATTAGCCGGAACCCTGTCGGGTGGTGAACAACAGATGCTGGCAATGGCGCGTGCGCTGATGAGTCATCCTAATCTGCTGTTACTGGATGAGCCATCTATGGGCTTGTCGCCTATCATGGTCGAGAAAATCTTTGAAGTGATTCGCAATGTCTCGGCTCAAGGTGTGACTATTTTGCTGGTTGAGCAAAACGCGAAGCTCGCGTTACAAGCCGCACATCGTGGTTATGTGATGGATTCCGGTTTGATTACCATGAGCGGAAATGCGAAAGATATGCTGGATGATCCTAAGGTTCAGGCGGCTTATCTGGGAGAAGGTTAATTTTCTGTATAGTGAATTAAACTGATAAAAAAACCCGCTATTGAAGCGGGTTTTTTTTTATCTGCTATCGACTATCAATTATTTTTTTGTACTTGCCTTGGTTGGAATAGCTTTCTCGCTCGCTTGCACCAGTTGTGTTACTACTGTGTTGAGGTTGGCTTCCAGTGCCTCGACAGTTTGCTTACCTGATTTATTGATTTGCTCCAGGCTGGCATGAGAGTTGTTGATGGCAGTTTTGATCGCCGCAACAATCTGCTCGGTTCCGGCAGGAGCATCTTTCGTTACATCTTCCAACAGGCTGACTACTTTACGCTTATTTTCGTTGAGCTGTATTTCCGTTGCGCGGGAAAGCTCAGCCTGAGCAGATGACGCAATATTTCCCAGGTGGCGGCTGTAAGACAGGAATTTTTCTGCATTCGGTTGCAATTGTGCACTGCTGAGTTGTATGAATTCCTGTGCATCTTTTGCAGACAATAACTGGCGGGTTGTGGCAGTGGCTTCTTCCAGTGTACTTTTTACTGCATTCAAATTCAGCTCGGCCAGTTTTTCAACACTTTCGAGTGTTTTTGCACTGATGGTGGAGAATAATGCGAATTGTGCATCCAGATTTGCTTTAGTTGCCGCTGAGAATTGTTCAGGTACTGAAAACATAGGAATCTCCTTGAAAAAGGTCGTGCATGAATGAAGTCAGATGAGATATTGCAGGGAATCCACATAAATTGTGCGCTGCAATAAGTTGATTATAATGAAATAAATATGTTTGGCAACTCAAACATACACAGTGGCTGAAGCCGGAGCCTCTATGGCTGAGGGATATGTTGCCTGGGAGATTCTGAACTGGCTATGTGACTGGACGATGAAAGCAGGGTTTGTGTTACACTTTTTGTGAGTGTTTCTTTCTGGAATTTCCATTCATGAATTCAAATGCACCTGTAAAAAATAGCATTAAGACTCGCAGGGATTTCAAGCGTTTCTATACACTCACAACCCGTTGGATGGATAATGATGTGTACGGTCATGTCAATAATGTGACGTATTACAGTTGGTTTGATACGGCAGTCAACCAGTATCTGATCAGTGAGCAGGTGTTGGATACTGAGCATGGCCAGGTGATAGGGCTGGTCATAGAAACCCATTGTAATTACTTCGCACCGATTGCGTTTCCTGATGAGGTGACGGTAGGATTTGCGGTCAGTCGCTTGGGAAACACCAGTGTCCGTTATGAGTTGGGTATATTCCGTAACGATGAGCAGGTCGCTTCTGCGCAAGGACATTTTATCCATGTCTATGTGGACAGGCAGGAGCGGCGCCCGGTTCCGTTACCTGGCGAGCTAAGATCTGTATTAACTTTTATTCTGAGTGATTCTGATGACACCCACTGAATTGCAGCAAGCGGTAGACCAACTCATCATTGCGCGCCATTCTGTGCGTGCCTATTTACCTGATCCTGTCTCCGCCGAACTGCTGCAGGACTTGTTCAGTGTGGCGGCACGTGCGCCGTCTGGCACCAATACTCAGCCCTGGAAAGTCTATGTGCTGACCGGTGAAAAGAAAAATCAGCTGTCACAGAAAATTTTGCAAGCACATGATCATCCGAACCCGGCTGCTCCGCATACTGAGGAATATCACTACTATCCTTTACAATGGACCAGCCCGTATCTGGAACGCCGGCGAAAAGTAGGTTGGGATTTGTATGCATTGCTGGGTTTAGGACGTGACAATAAGGCTGGTATGCATGCCCAGCATGGACGCAATTACACGTTCTTTGATGCCCCCGTTGGTTTGATTTTCACCATAGACCGTATCCTGGAACAAGGTTCCTGGCTGGACTATGGCATGTTTTTGCAAAATCTGATGCTGGCTGCGAAAGCACGTGGTTTGGATACTTGCCCACAGGCTGCCTTTACCCAATACCATCAAATTATCAGCGAACAGCTTGCGTTGCCAGCAAATGAAATGCTGGTGTGCGGCATGTCCTTAGGTTATGCCGACCTCAGTCAGCCTGAAAATTCCTTGCAGACAGAGCGGGAGCCGGTTTCTGGGTTTGTACGGTTTGTAGAGTAGCATTTTATTATTCATTGCGGCCTGCATAGGGACAAGGTGAAATTAAATAAGAGTAAACTTCAATTGGAACCGCTAAGTCTTTAATTATCTTGCGATTTTTTTGGGATTTGCTACACTGCACTAAATTTTTTGGCATATTTTATGTAGGAGTTGTAGATAGTGAAATTTGCCCGTAAAGCAATTATTCTGAGCCTTGCTGCCATTCTTCCTGCAGTTGCGCTCTCTGTGCAGGCGACGGAATCCCGCCATCGTCATGCGAAAAAACACGTGGTACACAAAAAATCTGCGAAGATCGCTGCGAATACCAAAGTAGTGAAACGTTATGTGCTGGTGAATGGCAAACGCAAGCTGGTGACTGAGCACGTGGCACTCGCCCCCGTGGTTGCGGAAAAACCCAGCGTAGGCGATACCGTTGGTTTAAAACATGCGGATCCTTTGTCCCTGCAGTCGAATGTGGCGTATGTCGTGGATCAGGCCAGTTCCAAAGTGCTGTTTGAAAAAAATTCGGATGTGTCTTTGCCGATAGCATCTATTACCAAGCTGATGACCAGTTTGGTGGTGGTGGAGGCGCATCAGGATTTGAATGAACTGATTGAAGTCACCACCGAAGACATCGACAAGGAAAAAGGTACCGGTTCGCGCTTGAAAATCGGCGCTAAACTCACCCGTGCGGATATGTTGCATATCGCGTTGATGAGCTCGGAAAACCGCGCGGCATCTGCGCTGGGCCGGAGTTATCCGGGGGGCTTGTCCGCATTCGTGGCTGCCATGAATGCCAAGGCAAGACAATTGGGTATGAGTGACACCCATTATGTCGATTCCAGTGGTTTGTCCAGCCAGAATCGCGCCAGCGCACGTGATTTGGTCAAGCTGGTCAATGCGGCTTATCAGCATCCCGTGATCCGCGAATACTCAACGGATTCGAAATATATAGTCAATCCGGGTGGGCGTCCGCTGGAATACGGTACATCGAATAAACTGGTAGCGAATCCTTCCTGGGAAATTGGTCTGCAAAAAACTGGTTATATTGCCGAAGCTGGGCGTTGTCTGGTGATGCAGGCAATGATAGAAGGGCGTGCGATTGTGATGGTGTTCCTGGATTCTAAAGGGAAGTATTCACGCCTGGCAGATGCCGGTCGCATCAAAAAATGGCTGGAGTCAAATAAGCCACAAGCCTGACAGCCATCTTGTCTTCATAATTAAAAAGCCGGTTTGCGTTGCGCAGCCGGCTTTTTTCATGGTCTTGTTCTACCGCTCACTTTACTCAGAAAATAAGGTCTTCCATAGCTGTTGACTGGAAGTGACTTCCTGGCTGACTTTGTCGAACGCGACCCTAGCCCGGTCTTCGCCCTGCAGCCGTATGGTATGTTGCAATTTGCGCAGGCTGCGATACGCTGACGCACTGCGTTGTGCCAGCTCATCCGGAATCAGACCCAGTTCGCCGCAACGTTTCAACAAGGCGATATTGCCAATGTTGGCACTCAGTTCGGGATACTGATGCGCATGACACAGCACCAGATACTGCACCATGAACTCCAGGTCTATCATGCCGCCCGCATCATGTTTGAGATCGAACAGCTCACTACGGCTAGGATGCGCATCGCGCATTTTTTTGCGCATTTGCAGTACTTCGTGACGTAAGCTGGCTTCATCCCGCGATTGACACAACACCTGATGACGAATCGCATCAAATTGCTGGCCTATATGCGCGTCACCTGCACAGTAGCGCGCACGTGTGAGCGCCTGATGTTCCCATAACCAGGCTGATTTTTCCTGATAGCGGGCAAATGACTGTATTGATGAAACAAGTAAACCACTGGCACCATCCGGACGTAAGGCAATGTCGATATCAAACAAAATACCTGCCGGCGTATGGCTGGTCATCCAGGTAATGAAGCGCTGGGCCAGTTTCGCATAATTCGCTGGCGCATCCTGTTCTTCATCATCGTACAAAAAGATCAGATCCAGATCAGAAGCATAGCCCAGTTCCTTGCCACCCAGTTTTCCGTAGGCGATCACTGCGAACTGTGGCTTTTCACGATGACGTGTTGCAATCGTCTGCCAGACAGCGTTTATCGTTGCCGCGACCATTAAATCAGCCAGTTGGGACAAGTCGTCGGCCAGATGCTCGACCGTGACTTGCCCTTCCAGATCCTGGGCCAGCAGACGGAATTGCATGGCATGATGCATCTCGCGCAAAGTTTCTAATTGCCGCTCCGTGTCATCGCGATGTGCGAGTAGTTCTTTTTCCAGCTCTTGTGAAAATTGTGACCAGTCGGGGCGTGCCTGCAAGGCTGACTCATCCAGTAACTCATCTAACAGCAAAGGATGTCGGGTCAGGAACTTGGCAGCCCAATCACTGGCGTCCATCATGCGAATGACACGCGCCAGCGCATCCGGGTATTCGGTCAGCAGTGAAAGGTAAGCCGAGCGGCGTGCGATCGCCTCCATAAAGTCGAGAAAACGATGCCAGCAACTGAGTTGATTTTGTGCCTGTGTCCCGGTCAGGCGCATGGCCTGATTAAACAAGGCCAGCAACTTCTGGCGACTGGCTTCGCTGAGAGCCTGGATACGGCCTGAATGCCAGTGTGCATTCAGACGGCGTGCCGCTTCTTGCGCATCATGGAAACCCGCGTCGGTGAACTGGGAAATGAGCAAGTCTTCATCCTCGCTGCTGTTCAGGCTGGCGATCAGCTGCGCCTCACCGGCTTCTGCTGCATCATCTGCCTTATCTTTGAAGATGGTATCAAACTGCGTTGCGACAAACTGCCGGTGGACTTGCAAGGCATCCAGTAGCGGCGCTACTTGCGGGTAGCCCATCATGTTGGCAATGCGTAGCTGGTCTTCTTCTTTGGAAGGAAAGGTATGGGTTTGCGCATCATCCAGATACTGCAGTCTGTGCTCCAGATTTCTCAGGAATACATACGATTGCTGTAACTGTGTGACGATGTCGGCATCCAGAATATTTTTTTCGCTCAAAATAGCCAGCGTGTTGCGGGTAGAGCGGTCACGCAGACTGGCATCGCGCCCACCGCGTATGAGTTGAAAGACCTGCGCTAAAAATTCCACCTCGCGTATACCGCCGCGTCCCAGTTTGACATTGTTACTGCGCTCAGGGTGCCGTGTCTCCTGACGCACCACTTCGGCACGGATCTGCGCATGCATAGAACGCAGCGAATCGATGGCGCCAAAATCCAGATAGCGCCGATACACAAAAGGACGGATGATTTTTTCAAGTTGCAGCAAATCCTCAGCCTGACCACTCATTGCCCTGGCTTTGACCCAGGCGTAGCGTTCCCATTCGCGTCCTTGGACCATGAAATATTCTTCCAGCATACCGAAGCTGGCGACCAGCGGGCCGGAGTTTCCATTGGGGCGCAATGCCATATCGACCCGGAAGCTATAGCCGTCTTCGGTCACTTCAGAAATGGCTGCGATCAGTTTTTTTCCTAAGCGGCTGAAATATTCATGGTTAGACAAGCTGCGCTGCGCTGCCTCATGACAGCGTGTCTCGCCATCTTCGGCGTAGCAGAAAATCAGATCGATATCTGAGGAGACATTCAGTTCGTAACCGCCCAGTTTGCCCATACCGAGCACAATCAGGGATTGTTCTGCGCCACTTTCTTCTCCGACCGGGACGCCATACAGCGCACGCATTTCCTGATCGAGTGCGGTTAAGTGTTGCGCCACTACAAAGTCGGCAAACTCGCTGATTGTGGTGACCACTTCATGCATGTCAGCCTGTCCGTTCAGATCGCGCTCGATCAGTGTAGCGAGGACAAGGTTGCGCAAACGTCGCATTGCCTTGTTCAAACTGGCACCGGATGAAATTTCTTTTTGTAAAATCTGCGCAAAATCCGCTTTGCTAAAGGATAATCTGCTTATTTCCTGCAGTTGTGCGCTTCGTTCTGGCGTCCCCTGCAACCAACGTTGTAAAAAACGGGACAGTTCTGCGGCGGTGGTTTGGAAATTTTCCGTATGGCTCATAAGGGAGACTGGATGGATTGTCGGTCAGCGGTATAGCTGCTGGGAAGAGGATAGGTTCTGATTGTAAGTGATTTTGCGCGCTTGCAGAACCGTACTCGCGATGTTCGCTGAGGAATCCGGGATCGTCCTGATTCGATACTTAATCAATGAAAAGCATGAGACGTAGTTTGAATAACCATGTGCCGGGTTGCAGGTCTGACACCGCAGTGCAAAGAAGTGAATGTCTTGAATGACAAAAGAATCTGCTTCACCTGCACCGACCCGTCGTAGCCGCCACTTGCTGTCTTCCCTGAGGATGCTGGTTGCCTTACCCTGTCGCCGTTTGTGGCGAGCGGGGGGATGTGGCTTGCGCGCTGTGTGTTGGGGGCTGCTGGGGTTGTATTTTGTGTTTTCACTGCTGGTGCTGGTGTTGCGCTATGTGTTGCTGCCACAGGTAGGTAGCTACCAGACTGAAGTTGAAACAGCGCTGACCGCGTCTATCGGGCGCCCGGTAAAAATTGCCTCACTGGAAGCCAGCTGGCAAGGCTTGCATCCCCAGTTCGCGCTACATCAGGTGCAACTGTTTGATCAGCATGGGCAGCTCGCGCTGGCCTTGCCAGAGGTGCGCACGACCTTGTCGTGGTGGAGTTTACCGCTGGCTGAGCTGCGTTTCCGTCGCATCGAATTGGTGGCGCCAGAGTTGACGATACAAAGAGATGAGCGTGGTCAGCTTTACATAGGAGGTTTTTTGCTCGATACCCAACGTCAAGGGGATGGCAAGGGCCTGGACTGGGTGTTGGCTCAGCAGCAGATACGGATACGGGGTGGTAAGCTGCATTGGCGGGACCAGACGCGGGGAACACCTGGGGCCAATCTGTCTGGCGTCAATTTCGATTTGAATAATCACTGGCAGCAGCACCAATTCTCCTTGCTGGCGCAAATGAACGAGGGATTGGCGCAGCCTCTGGATGTCCGCGGTAATTTGCGCCATGCCTCATTTGCTAAGACCTTGCTGAATCGTTCAGTCTGGTCGGGTGAAATTTATGCGTTTCTGAGTCAGGCTGACTTGCCTGCCTTACAGGCCTATCTGCCATTGAATAGCCAGTTGCAGCAAGGAAAAGGTACGCTGCGTGCCTGGATGCAGCTGGATGCAGGCAGGATGGCTGACCTGACACTGGATGTCTTACTCAGGCAGGTGCAGGGAAAATTTGCGAAAGATCTGCCTGCGCTGGATATGCAGGAAATTCGCGGACGCATCACGGCAAGTGAAAAAATTTCCTTCGCCCGGAAATATTTGCCCTCGGTGTTTGGTCCTGCTGGTCATACGCTGGCGCTGACTGACTTTAGCATGACTGCCCGCGACGGGCTGCGTTTGCCACCTACTTCAATCCGGGAAAGTTTTACACCTGGCAGCGATGGTCAGTCTGAGCAGGTTGAACTGTCCTCGCCTATGCTGGATTTGCAGACTCTGGTTCAGTTCGCAGAACATTTACCCTTGCCGGCAGGGCAGCGCCAAATGCTGAATGATTTTGCGCCGAAAGGTGTACTGAAGAACCTGCGCGCTCAATGGCGGGGCAGTTATCCGGAAATCCTTAGTTATCAGGTGCAGGGGCAATTTGAGAATCTGTCTCTGCGCGCGCAACCCGCCAGAGCCGCTCAGGCTAAGCGTGGCAAGCGGCCAGCAACGGCAGCCGTGCCCGCGATTCCAGGCTTTGATAATCTGTCGGGCAGTATTGAAGCCAATGAAAAAAACGGCAAGCTGGTACTGAACTCAACAGCCTTAGCCCTACATACCGCCAGTTATTTTGTCGATCCTTCCCTGTATTTTGACCGTTTGTTTGTGCACGCCAACTGGAAGATCGCCAACGATGATCTGCTCACAGTTCAGCTGCAAAAGTTCGATGCAGAGCAAGGAAATATGCGTGCCAGCTTCAGTGGCAGGCATACCGTGTCCTTGCGTGCGGATACCGATAATCCGGCGGGGAATTTGGATTTGAGTGGCCGTATCGACCGTTTTGATTTGAAAACCATCGATAAATATATACCCGCCAGCGCGCCGCAGGATTTGCGCTACTGGCTTACCCATTCGTTATTGGATGGTTATGCAGATGAGGTACAGGTCAAGGTGAGAGGGGACTTATCTCACTTTCCGTTTGCAGCGAATGATAGCAGGGCCGCGCAGGCCGGCGAGTTCAGGGTTAAAGGCAGTCTGAGTGGCGCCAAACTGGATTTCACCGCTGGACAACTGAGCGACACATCGAAGCAGGCTCTCTGGCCTGTGATTGAGCAAATCCGTGGCAGCTTTGTGTTTGACCGAGCACGGATGGAAATTTCCGGCGACACAGCCAAGACGCTCGGAGTTGACCTGAAAAAAGTGAAAGCCATCATTCCTGATCTGATGACGCATGGTGCAGTGTTGCAAATTGACGGAACGGCATCCGGTCTGTTGCAGCAAATGCTGGGCTACGTCGCTGCCAGCCCTGTGCAGGGCTGGCTAGGTCATTTTTTAGATGAGACCAAGGCTAGCGGCTTGTCTTCATTGAATCTGAAATTGCAGCTGCCTTTGTTGCATCTGATTGATGCTAAGGTGAATGGTATTCTGCAATTTCAAAATAACGATGTCATGTTGCAACCAGGAATTCCACAGGTCAGCGCGGCGAATGGCAAACTGGAATTCAATGAAACCGGACTGACCATACCGTCACTGAAAGCGATTGCTCTGGGCGGCCCGCTGGTGATCAGCGGTGGCAGCCAAAAAGACAATGCGATACGTATACGACTCGACGGTACAGCCAGTGCGCAAGGCCTGATCAGTTATCTGCCGCCTGAGCACCGCAGGATCATGGATGGACGTTTGTCTGGCTCCAGTCGTTACACTGCGGCAGTGAATGTCAAAAAGCAGTTGCCAGAGATCGTGGTGGAATCAAGTTTGCAAGGAATGGCCTTACATTTTCCAGAACCTTTGCGTAAGGCAGCTACTGAGATCTTGCCATTGAAAGTCGAGCTAACGCCGCTGGCTGGTAATGAGAGTAACCAGTTACGTGATGAATTAAAGCTGCAGTTGGGGACGTTGGCGCAGGCGCGCTTTCTGCGACAAAAACAGCGCGACAACGATAAGGGATGGCGTGTCGCGCGTGGTGGCATCGGCATAGGTCAGCCTGCACCGGATTCCGAACAAGGGATGGCTTGGCAAATTCAGCTCCCGAAATTAAATATGGATGAGTGGTCGCAGTGGCTGGACAACATGTCAGCGAAATCTGCTGCGAGCGCTGCAGTGACGGACACTGGGCTGGAATCGTATTTTTACCCCGCCTCGCTACAATTGCGGGCAGGACATTTGCACGTGATGGGGAAACAGTTTGACGATATGCAACTGGCACTCACGCAACAGAAGGGGAACTGGAAAGCGGGTATGAAGTCTGCTCAGATGGCCGGGACTTTGAGCTGGAACGAGGCTGCACTGACGCAAGCGAATTCCGTCATCACTGGCCGCTTCGATTACCTGAAAATTCCGGCCTCTGCTGCGAAAGAAGTGACTGAGCTGTTAGATGGAAAAAAAATGCAGACACAGTTACCTGGCCTTGATATTGTGGTAGATCAGCTTGAACTGGTGAATAAAAAAATGGGCAGGCTGGAATTACAGGCCAGTAATCAGTTGGTGAATGGCCGCAGCGAGTGGCAACTGCGTAAAATTAATTTGAAAAATCCGGATGCAGAATTAAAAGCCTCGGGAAAATGGTTGCAACAGGCCGATGCCGGTCAGACCCAGCTCGAATATGTACTGGACATTCAGCATGCGGGGCAATTGCTGAACCGCCTGGGTTTTGCCAACGTATTGCAGGGCGGTAAAGGGAAAATTGAAGGCAATCTGCGCTGGAATGGGCTGCCGTTTGCGATGGATTTGCCGTCCATGTCAGGAAAAATGCAGCTCGACCTGGCTGCAGGTCAGTTTTTAAAAGTTGATCCGGGCGCAGCGAAATTATTAGGCGTATTGAGTATGCAATCTTTGCCACGTCGGTTGACGCTGGATTTTCGCGATGTGTTTTCTGAGGGCTTTGCTTTTGATGGCATTAACGGCCATGCTGTGATCGAAAAAGGGCTGGCGCATACCGAGAATCTGAAAATGCGCGGTTTGAATGCGACCGTGCTGATGGCAGGTAAGGCAGACATAGTGCATGAGACCCAGGATTTGCATGTGGTGGTGATTCCGGTCGTGAACGCCGGCGCTGCTTCCGTTGTGTATGGTCTGGCAGTCAATCCTGTGATCGGGTTGGGGACTTTTTTGGCACAGCTATTTTTACGTGAGCCTTTAGCCAAGGCGTTTACTTTTGAATATGGCCTGACTGGTTCCTGGACTGAACCTGTCGTCAAAAAACTGGAGGTCGGCCTGAGTCACAGTGCTTCCTCCGCTGAAACCAGTAAAACAGGGAGAGGTGAATGATGAAGGTGGCGGCGATACAGATGATTTCGTCTGCGGACTTGAATGACAACCTGGCGACAGCGGAGCGCCTGATACGACAGGCCGCTGCAGAAGGCGCGCAGCTATTATTGTTGCCTGAATACTGGCCCCTGATGGGGCAGCAGGATACGGATAAATTATTGATTGCGGAAGAACCGGGAAATGGTCGTATGCAGACTTTTTTGTCTGCAATCGCAAGCGAACTCGGTGTCTGGCTGATAGGTGGAACCATACCCTTGAAGTCCGCTGAAGCAGATAAGGTGCTGAACACGACCTTAGTCTATGGGCCGGACGGCACATTGAAAGCGCGTTACGACAAAATACATCTGTTCGGTTTTCAGAAGGGCAGTGAGTCGTACGAAGAGTCGCGTACCATCACGGCGGGTCATGAAGTGGTCAGTTTTGATTCTGAATTAGGCAGGATAGGACTGGCAATCTGTTATGACCTGCGCTTCCCGGAATTGTTTCGTGCGTTAGGACATTGCAATCTGCTGATTGTGACGGCTGCGTTTACATATACAACGGGCGAAGCTCACTGGGAAATCCTGTTGCGTGCCAGAGCCGTTGAGAATCAATGTTATTTACTGGCCTGTGGCCAGGGTGGGGTGCATAGCAATGGCCGCCGCACCTGGGGGCATAGCATGCTGATAGATCCTTGGGGCAAGGTACTGGCCTGCTTGCCAGAGGGAGAGGGTATCGTAACCGGTGAAATTGATACCGGACTGATTGCATCAGTACGTGAAAGCCTGCCGGCCTTGCATCATCGGCGTATTTGAGCCTGAAGTCAGTTCCGAATCTGTTCCGAATTCGTTCGTAAAAGCTCACAACCCTAAGCGCAACGCTCTGTCAGACAGAATATTGATGTCCCATATGTGATGCAGGCTGCTTCTGAACTACAATGCCAGCATTACCGTTTTTTTATGCGTGAGCCCTTAATCTATGACTTCCAGCGTATCGACTCCTAGCCATTTAACCATCGCCCGTGATGTGTTGCTTACTCCTTTTGGTCTGGATGACAATCAGTTAAATCAGGTGCTTGCCTCGATGTTTACGCATCGTGTTGATTACGCAGATTTGTACTTCCAATTTACCCGCAGCGAAGGCTGGAGTCTGGAAGAGGGCATCGTCAAGACCGGCAGTTTCTCTATCGATCAGGGTGTCGGTGTGCGCGCGGTATCTGGCGATAAAACAGCGTTTGCCTATTCCGATGAAATTTCTGCGAAAGCCCTGTCCGAGGCTGCAGTCGCAACCCGTACCATCGCGCGCCAGGGCACCGGGAAAGTGAAAGTCGCTAAAACCATGGCTGAAGCGATCGGCCGCGATTTATATTTACCGAACGACCCCTTACATTCTTTGGATGCAAATCAGAAAGTGCGCCTGTTGGAGCGCGTAGAGCGTATTGCGCGCGCTAAGGACCCTCGCATTGTGCAGGTGATGGCTTCGCTGTCTGGCGAATACGATGTCGTGATGGTGGCGCGCAGTGACGGTGTGATGGCCGCCGATGTACGGCCGTTGGTGCGGGTATCGGTAACCGTGATCGCCGAGCAGAATGGCCGGCGTGAAATGGGTTCCAGCGGCGGCGGTGGCCGCTATGACTATGCTTACTTTACAGATGCTTTACTGGAAAAATTTGCGGACGAAGCGGTCAAATCTGCACTGGTAAATCTGGATGCACGTCCGGCACCGGCGGGGCCGATGACAGTCGTATTGGGGCCTGGCTGGCCTGGCGTTTTATTGCATGAAGCGGTTGGACACGGCCTGGAAGGTGATTTTAACCGCAAAGGTTCCAGTACCTTTTCCGGTCGCATCGGAGAGCGGGTAGCGGCCAAAGGCGTCACCGTGGTGGACGATGGTACGATGCAGAACCGGCGCGGTTCGTTGAATATCGACGACGAAGGTAATCCGACTCAGTGCAATGTCCTGATTGAGGACGGTATCCTGAAAGGCTATATGCAGGATACGATGAATGCACGTCTGATGAAGATGGAGATTACCGGTAATGCACGGCGTGAATCTTTTGCGCATCTTCCTATGCCGCGTATGACCAATACTTACATGCTGGCTGGTGACAAGGATCCGGAAGAAATTCTGGCGTCGGTTAAGAATGGGCTGTATGCCGTTAATTTTGGCGGTGGCCAGGTCGATATCACGAATGGAAAATTTGTATTTTCCGCCAGTGAAGCCTACATGATAGAGAATGGAAAAATCAGCTATCCGGTCAAAGGCGCAACGCTGATTGGCAATGGACCAGAAGTGCTCAATCATGTCTCCATGATAGGTAATGATCTTCAACTGGACTCCGGTATAGGCGTGTGTGGTAAAGAAGGGCAGAGTCTGCCCGTCGGCGTGGGTCAGCCTAGTATGCGCATAGAGGGGCTGACTGTAGGCGGAACCGCTTAATACCTTAAGGGCAAAACCTACTATGTTCGTTATCGCTATCGTCTCTGCGAAAGGCGGCGTTGGAAAAACAACCGTATCGGCCAATCTTGCTGCAGGTTTCGCACAACGCGGACGTCCTGCGGTCGTCGTCGATCTCGATCCACAAAATGCCATGCAATGGCATCTGGGCGGATTGGACCCTGATGTTGCCAAGGGCATCAGCTCACTCAACGCCAGCCGCACGCGCCTCGCAGGTGTCATGCATCAAACTCCCTTTGATGTGGCACTGGTTCCTTACGGCAGTTGCAGTGAGCAACGCCGGCAAAAATTTGAGGCGACGCTGGAAGCGCAGGAAGACTGGTTGAGAAATAAGCTTCTGTCGACCAGGTTGCCAGACCAAACCGTCGTGATACTCGATACGCCTCCAGGTCCTTCGGTGTATCTGAAGCAGGCCGTTCGCGCCGCAGATTTTTTGCTGGCAGTGGTGTTGGCGGATGCAGCTTCTTATTCAACCTTGCCAGAAATGGAGGCGCTGATTGCGAGTTATACCGCAGGATCAAGCGCCAGAATAGGGTCTGCTTATCTGATCAACCAAGGGACTCAGCGTCAACTGGCACAAGATGTGCTCTCTTTGTTTTCTGAAAAATTAGGACAACGAATGCTGCCTTTCGTGGTACCGGAAAGCGAAGTCGTTGAAGAAGCTTTGGCTTTTGAACGCCCGGTGGTGGTACACCAACCTGAAAATGCGGCAGCCCAAAGTATTTTTAAGATTACAGATTGGATAATTCGTGGCTTACCACGGTAAGGCATCTGAACCTTGAACATAGCCGGCGAAGAATATTTCAGGCGACCTTAGTTACATTGCATAGCAACTTACGTGTAACTATTGATCATAATTACGTGTAAATAGAAAATTTCATGTTTTTGTATTCACTTTCCTGATTTTAGGTCGTTATGCTCCACAGGGCTTATGCCAGTTAGTGCTTGAACGAGGGCGTTCTTATTGCATAAAAATGTTGTAAAAAAATAAATTATTTAAGTTAATCTTGCGCTTACTATTAAATTGAGTGTCCGGCGTATAGATTCTTGACAATTGTGCATGGCGGTGAACTGGACTACAGGTCGCGCCAAATGGTAGAGTTGTAAGTAGTTGTAAGCGGTTTCGGTAAATTTCCCGGGATTGTTATTGCAATCATTTTGTGGAAGTGTTCATTATGTCAAAAAACGATCTCCAGTATTACGAGTCGCAGCAATGTTCATTGCAATGGCGTGCTTTTTTGAACGCATTTTCAGCAGAATTCTCTACCAAGGGTGACTTGAAAGATTTGCGTTTATTTATGCACCAGTTGGGGCGCAATATGGCGTCGGGTCTGGGATTCAAAGGCGGCGACAATTTGCAGTTACTTGAAGATAACATGAATGCAATTTGGGAACGCATGCATTGGGGCTGGGTGGAGATTAATGAAGAAGCTGAAGCCTTGGTATTGTTGCACCATGCAAGTCCATTAAAAACAGCATTTGGTGAACAGGCACTGAGCTGGACTCCGGCTTTGCTGGAAGGGATTTATGCGAGTTGGTTCGAAGGGATGGGGATGGACTCTTCGTTGAGGCTGCAACAAAAAACCGCTGAAGCAGGTTTTGCTCAGGTTTTGGTCTTTGAACTTAAGAGGCAGGTAGAGGAGTCGCCATTTTTTGGGCGTCGTTGAAATTGGAGCGTGAAGCTTTCGCTAAATGATGAAGACGGTGAATAGTATGGATGACGATATCAAAAATCTGTTTCAAAAGTTTGGCCAACCTGCGACTGGTTACAGGGAAATTAATCGCGACGTAGACAGCGAGCAGGCCAGACAACGTTGGCCTTTGTTACGCGATGTACGTGTGCATGCTGCTACATTTGCGGATGAAGATACAGGTGATACGCCTGAATTTAGTTTATCTTCTTTGTCGCAGCAGCCTCAGAATATACCTGCATATCCGAAAGAGACTAGGTTGGATGCGCGCGCACTCCCTGTGCAGAGCGAGCCTCAGTTTCGCTTTGAAAAAGTGGCGTCATTGGCTCAATCTGAGGTGTCGGCTGAAATCCAGGGCCGTCAAGCTCAGGCTCGGGTTTCACCGAGTCCAGGTGTGCAGCCCTTTTTCACGGCATCTCCCGTTGCTGCTGAGCTTGCTCCTGGCGTGGAACAAAACAGGCAGCGTTCGGTCAGTGCCATTTTTGACCGGTTGGCGAAAAGCCCTGAGCAAAGCAAAAGTAAAGATACGCCCAATCTGTCCTTTTTCCAAAAAATATTCAAGTCATGAGAGTTGTTGCTGTTATTTCTCCTAAAGGTGGCGTCGGAAAGACGACGGTGACTGCTAATCTGGCAGCCGCACTTTCACAATTAGGGGAAAGGATAACAGTACTGGATCTGGACCCACAAAATGCTCTGCGTTTGCATTTTGGTATGCCGTATGAAGAAAACGCAGGTATTGCCAGACCTGAGGCATGGTCGGGTGGCTGGCGCCCATGTTTGAATGTGAGCCGGTTTGGGGTTGATTTTCTTCCCTATGGCATCGTCAATGAGTCAGAACGTGAGCAGTTTGAACGTCAGCTTAAGTTTCAATCAGACTGGTTGTTTCAGCATTTGAACTCGCTAGGTTTAGCAGAAAATGCCGTAGTATTGATTGATACACCTCCTGGTCCCAGCATTTATTTACAGCAGGTATTGCAAGTTGCTCATGTTGGCCTGGTGGTTCTGAGGCCGGATGCAGCTTCCTATTCGACGGTGCCGTCGATAGAAGCCTTGCTTGAATTTTATACCGGTAAGCGTAAGGATTTTCTTGGCCATTGTTTCGTTCTGAATCAAATGGATGCATCTAAGCAGTTATGTCGTGATGTCTACGGCATGTTACGTGCGCAATTGGGTGGACGGTTTGTGCCAGCCGCGATCCATCGCGATGAGGGGGTCCGGGAGGCGCTTGCCTGCCAGATGCCGGTTGCAGAATATGCACGATTCTGCTCTGCGACGCAGGATGTCCAGCATCTGGCGCAGTGGTTGCAAACTCACTTCGGGCTGATCGACTAATGCGTTCAATATTGAATTCCCGTTACATGTACGGCCGGCTCAACGAGTTTGGCCGTTCTATGGTGAACTGGCAGGGATGGGAGGCGAAAGGGCCGCGCATAGTAGCGCTGATATTTGCTGCTTTGCTTTATTGGACCGCAATCAGTGTGCCCATGGATCTGCCTTTGCAGACGCTGTTTTCTACGGTTGTTTTTCTGGCAGCGATGTATTTGCGCCGTTACACTGGTACCCTGATTTTGCTGATCATGGTGATGTTTTCGGTAAGTGCAACCAGTCGCTATATCTACTGGCGGATTGCCTATACCATCGACACTGAAAACCTGATCGATTTGTTTTTTGCATTGGTACTGATCATGGCGGAGGTTTATGCCTGGCTGGTCCTGTTGCTGGGCTATCTGCAAACGGCCTGGCCATTGAAGCGTAAGCCTGTGATACTTCCTGCAGATACTTCCAGCTGGCCTACTGTTGATTTGTTTATCCCCAGCTATAACGAAGACCTTAGCGTGGTCAAGCCGACGGTAATGGCTGCGATGGGAATAGACTGGCCCAAGGATAAACTCAACATTATTATTCTGGATGACGGTCGTCGTCCGGAATTTGCGGAGTTTGCTGCATCGATAGGCGTACAGTGCTTTACTCGTGCAGACAATAATCACGCTAAGGCGGGCAATATTAATGCGGCGCTCAAGCGCACAAATGGTGAGTTCGTCGCCATTTTTGATTGTGATCACATGCCAACGCGATCATTTTTGCAGTACACCATGGGCTGGTTTCTGGTCGATCCTAAGCTGGCTATGGTTCAGACCCCCCACCATTTTTTATCACCCGATCCATTCGAACGTAATCTGCAAACTTTCCGTAATGTTCCCAATGAGGGTGAGTTATTTTATGGCCTGATTCAGGATGGGAATGATCTTTGGAATGCCACTTTTTTCTGTGGATCCTGTGCGATTTTGCGACGCACCTGCCTGGAAGAGGTGGGCGGGATTGCTGTTGAAACCGTGACTGAGGATGCGCATACCGCGTTGAAAATGCAGCGTCTCGGTTACAACACAGCCTATCTGGCTTTACCTCAGGCAGCAGGCCTGGCAACTGAAAGTTTGTCTGCGCACGTAGGTCAGCGTATCCGCTGGGCGCGTGGCATGGCACAGATTTTCCGGGTCGATAATCCCTTACTTGGCAAAGGTTTGTCCTTCGGGCAGCGACTTTGTTACAGCAATGCGATGCTGCACTTCTTCTACGGGTTGCCACGCATGGTGTTTTTGCTGGCGCCTATCTCTTATCTGTTTTTCGAAGTCCACATCATCAAAGCATCAGCGCTGACGATTGCGGCTTATTCACTGCCCCATTTGTTGCATGCGAATCTGACTAACTCACGAATACAGGGGGCGCACCGGCATTCATTCTGGGCGGAAGTGTATGAAGCCACGCTGGCCTGGTATATTTTTCGACCTACGCTGGTCGCGCTGATCAATCCCAAACTTGGTAAATTCAACGTAACGGCCAAGGGTGGTTTGGTTGAAAAAGAACATTTTGACTGGGTTATCTCTAAACCCTATCTGGTCATGCTGGGCCTGAACGTATTGGGCTTTTTGATCGGTATTGGGCGTGCATTATGGTGGAATACCTACGAGCTGGACACGGTGATCCTGAATATGTTGTGGACGATTTATAACCTGGTGATTCTGGGGGCGACTCTGGCTGTGGCGACTGAAACCAAGCAAGTACGCCGTACCCATCGTGTTCGTGCCGTACTCAATGCTGGCTTGCGTTTGCCAACAGGGCACTCGCTGGTTTGTCAGACAGAAGATTTTTCCATGGGGGGAATGTCCTTTCGCGTACCCGACGGTTTTTTAATGGAGAAAGAAGCCAGTTTAATGGTCTCTCTGTATGGGACGAATGGCGAAGCGGTATTTCCGGCGAAAGTCATTTTTTCAAAAAAAGGTTTGCTCAGCGTACAGTTCCTCGAACTGGACATGAAGCAGCAGATGGAATTGATCAGTTGCACGATAGGCCGTGCTGATGTCTGGCTAAATTGGTCTAACGAACGCGATATGGATCACCCTCTGAATGGATTAAAAGAGATCGCCATGCATAGTGTCAGCGGGTTTATACGATTTGGTGCCAGCATCAGGCAATATTTGAGCAAAGATACAAGCGATATGGACACATCAACTATTAATGCAACGAATAATGAGAAGAGATCGAAAATGAAAATGCCTTGGAAACGTACCGCAAAATCAACGCTGGCCATTGCGATCGCTTTAGGCTTGTCTTTCTCCGTGGCTGAGGATGCTGCTGCCAAATCCAAGAAATCCAAAATGGCTGAAGCAGCAACTGAAGAAATAGAAAAACCAGCGACCGAACCAACCACACCGCAGGCCGCATCCGGACAAAAGGTGTACAACATCAGCCTCAAGCAAATGGGGCAAGACAGCGGCGTTGAATTGCGTGGCGTGGAGGGTGAGCGTTCTTTCCCATTTACTGTACGTAGTGACGAGGTTATCACTTCTGCCAAAGTCCGCTATGGGATCGCCTACTCACCGGCACTATTGCCCGATCTGTCCCACATTAAGGTATTGGTCAATAATGAACTGGTCAGCGTGGTTCCATTGCCGAAAGAGACCAGTAAGGGCATCGTGCGCGAGGATAATATCGATCCGCGTTATTTTGCTGATTTTAACCAGTTGAGTTTTAGACTGATTGGTCACTACACACGCGATTGTGAGGATCCGTTTCATTCCAGTTTATGGGCGCGCCTCAGTAACACCACTTATCTCGAACTGACGGTGAGTTCGATAGAACTGGCTAATGACCTGGCTTTGTTGCCTGCTCCTTTTTTCGACAGACGTGATTCTAAATTGCTGGAACTGCCCTTTGTGTTACCAGCATCCCCGTCACTCGATGTGCTGAAAAATGCAGGGACTGTTGCCTCCTGGTTTGGGCACCTTGCTTCTTACCGTGGCTCACGTTTTCCGATTGCTGCAAATGGCCTGCCCAAAGGGAATGCCATCGTATTTGCGACAGCCAAAGAAGCTCCTGCCGGGCTGCAACTGCCCGCAATCAACGGCCCTACACTGATGGTGGTGCCGAATCCGGTTAGTCCAAAAGCGAAACTATTGCTGGTCATGGGACGTGACTCAGCTGAATTGAAAACGGCGGTGCAGGCGTTGACGCTGGGGCAGATTGCGATGTCCGGCCCATCTGCTGTGATTAAAAATCTGAAAGAGCCCAATCCACGCCTGGCCTATGATGCGCCGAAATGGCTGCCTACCCATAGACCTGTGAAATTCGGAGAATTGGTGCCGAACGAGAGCCTGCAAGTCAGTGGATTAACGCCGGATTTGATACGTGTGAATATGCGGGTTGCTCCCGATTTGTTCACATGGCAAAAAGAGGGGGTGCCAATTGATTTACGCTACCGCTTTACACCGCGTCCGACTGTAGATAAATCCACACTCAATATCGGAATTAATGAAAATTTTGTTCGGGCGTTGTCTTTGTCCGGTGCGGAAATTGAGAAAGGTAAGATCAAAGAATCCGTAATGCTGTTCTTTAAAGACGGGCATCGTTTTGCGCAAGAGGAAGTACAGTTACCTATTTTTCGTATCGGTGCTGAAAATCAGTTGAAATTCCACTTCTTCTATGATTATCCAAAGCAGGGGGCATGTAAGGATGTGTATCTGGACAATGTGCGTTCCGCCATTGATCCGGATTCGACCATAGATTTTTCGCACATGCCGCATTATGCGACATTCCCAAATCTTGCCTATCTCGCCAACGCCGGCTTCCCTTATACACGATTTGCGGACTTGTCTGAAACCGCAATCATTATGCCGGATCGATCCACCATTCCAGAGATGGAAGTGTTTTTAAATCTGATGGGCCGTATGGGTGAGTCTACCGGGTATCCGGTCACTAACGCGACACTGATACGCGGAGCGGATGTCGATAAACACAGCAATAAAGAATTACTGGTGATTGCAACTGCGGGTAACCAGCCTTTGTTGAAGCAGTGGGCGAAATACATGCCATTTGCCATGGACGAAACAGGTAACCGTCTGCAATTACCGACCGGATTTTTACGCGTATTGGCACGCTGGACCGGTAAGGATCTGGATGATATCGAGCGCCGCTCTGGCGAAATGCTGGCAGCAACCGGAAATAACTTCGGAGCCCTGATGCAGTTTCAGTCACCTTTATCCGGCGGCAGGAATGTGATCGTCCTGACTGCCGGTGACGGACCAAGTTTGCTGGATTTGACCGAGGGATTAAATAAATCTGATATACGCAGTAAATATCAGGGTGACCTGGTGTTATTGAAGGGAGAACGTGTAGCGAGTTTCCTGATCGGTGACACGTATTATGCGGGTAACCTGCCGCTCTGGACCTGGATAAAATGGACCCTGTCCGGCCAGCCGGTATTGTTGATACTGTTCCTGATGCTGGCGTCTTTGATCGCGGCGACCTTGTTGTTCCGCTTTTTGAAGCGTAAAGCAGCGACACGTTTGCGTGATGTTGACGGCAGTGACGAATAATTAAGGCAAGACAGTAAAAACGACGCAGGCCATACTGTGCGACAGCGTAGTATGGCCTCAATGCCATATCAGGCAAGAATGATCAACGGATTAGGAATAGGGGAATGGCATGGTTTTGAATAAAAAAGCGGTGGTACTCGCGCTGTTTGCGATCCAGGGCTGCTACAGCTCCGCTTTTGCCAATTCTCCTTTGCATGAAAAACTGATAGAGACAGCTCAGTTCTGGGAACAGCGCGGCAAAGAAGATAATGCGATGGATGCCTGGCGCAAGTTGCTCAAAATTGATCCCGCCAGTCCTCACGCTTTAGTCGCAGTTGGTGCCTATGAAGCCAGGCATGGAAATGCGGATCAGGCTAAGCAGCATTTAAGCAAACTACGAGAAGTCAATGGGAGTGCAGCGCAGATACGTACGCTGGAGGAAGCGATAAAAATGGGTGCATCCGGTGCGCGCACCCAAATCGACGATGCACGCCGCCTGGCTAAGCAGGGTGATGCAGAGGCTGCGGTCGAGAGTTACCGCTTGTTGGGCGACCCTTCGAAGCTCAAGGGTGATGCGGCTTCTGAGTACTACCAAACCTTGGCGGGAACCTTAAAAGGCTATGCTGAAGCTAAGCGCGGATTAGAAAAACTGGCGAAAGAACAGCCTGGAAATACCCGCTATGCACTGGCTTATGCGCAGGTACTGACCTACCGTGAGGCGACCCGAACTGAGGGCATGACACAGCTGGAACAACTGACTGCAAAACCTGAGGTCGCAAAACCAGCACGAGAATCCTGGCGCCAGGCGTTAAGCTGGATGGGCTTAAAGACCAGCAATGCGCGTTACTTCCGCCATTATCTCGACAAATATCCTGACGATAAAACCATACAGGATAAGCTCGATAACATGGGCCGTCAGGCCAAAGCAGAAGTGCGTGAAGAGCGGCGTCCGGCTAAGCCAAGAATAGAAAACCCCGTCATCAAGGGGCAGACCATAGGCTTCAAAGCACTGGACGACAATGATGTAGCGACCGCAGAAAAAGAATTCCAGACTATCCTGAAGTCGCATCCCAAAGACCCGGTTGGCTACGGCGGCATGGGGCTGGTCAAGATGCGTCAGGAAGAGTTTATTGAGTCCAGAAAATATCTGCTAAAAGCAATGCAGTTGTCTTCAGCTAAAGGAAAATTAAACTGGAAAAAAGCCTATGATGGCGCGCATTATTGGGCCAGCATAGAGGAAGCGCGTAACGCTTTCGAAGATGGCGACAGTAAAAAAGGGATAGCCCTGTTACGGCAGGCAATCGCGCTCGACAACAAAGAGCCATCCGGTATTTTGCAGCTGGCAGATGCCTTGCAGGCTGAAAACGACATGGCAGGCGCGGAAGAGAATTTCAAGCGGGTCTTTAACGAAGATAAGACCAATATGCGCGCGCTCGATGGTCTGGTTGGTCTCTATTCTTTGCAAAAACGCGTGAAGGACATGGAGGCACTGAGTCCGTATATGCTGCCGCGTCAGCTCGCGATTTTGGCGAATTCTAAAGCCGAAGAGTTGTCAGAAAAAGCGAAGAAAGCAGAGGCTGCAGGTGATTTTGCGACAGCGCAAAGTGCACTGGAAGACGCGATCCTGATCAAGCCCGAAGATGCCTGGCTGCGCATGAGCCTGGCTAAGCTGTATCAGAAACGCAATATGCCCGGACAGGCACGTGCGTTGCTGGATGCGCTAACTAATGTAGAAAAGCCTGATCCGGAAGCCCTGTACGTGAGTGCCTTGCTGAGTGAAATGCAGGGACTGTGGTGGGAAGGCATGATGACGCTGGAGCGTGTGCCAGCCAATTCACGCAAGACAGAAATGTTCACCTTGCAGAAGCGGCTGTGGCTGAAGGTACAGCTGGATCGTATCGATATCCTGAATAAAAAAGGCAGAACGACTGAGGTGAAGGAAATTCTGGCTGCTGTCGACAGTACGGCCGCTAACGATCCCGAATTTGTCGGCACGGTCGCTTCACTGTATATCAAGCTGGGTGACCGCGAACGTGGTTTTTCCATGATACGGCAGCTGGTGCAAAACACGAAACAACCGACGGCAGGTTTATTACTACAGTATGCCAGCACCCTGATGCAGTCCAATCAGGAAGCGGAGCTGGAAGCCGTCATGCGTAAAGTCGCCGCCATGCCTAAACTGAGCGAGGACGAAATCCTGTCCTTCCGTCAGTTGCAAAAAGCACTTGCCATGCGCTATTCCGAACGCGCGCGCGAGGCAGGTGATTTTGCCAGTGCATATACCTATATCCAGCCCATGCTGATAGAAACGCCGGATGACAATGTGCTGTTGCTGACACTGGCACGTATCTATTCATCGGCCGGCGATATGGATCAGGCCAAAGACTTGTACACCAAGGTCCTCGACACGGAACCAGATAATCCAGAGGTATTGCAGGGACTGGTGTTCGCCGCTATCAACATTAAAGACTTTAACGGCGCTGAACAACATCTGGACCGTCTGATGCATTTACAGCCGGATAATCCGCGTTACATTGCTCTGGCAGGTAATGTCGCAAGAGCGAAAGGACAAAACGGTAAGGCACTCGGCTATTTCAAAAAAGCGCTGGCGCTGGAGCAGGCGCAGCGTCCTTTGGCCGGCAAAGGGGCTGATGGCTTACGACTGGTAGAAACAGCCGCGCCCGCCAACGCTGTAAACGATTTCAAAGTCAATCCTTTTGCCGTTAAAGAGGGGCAGTCCCAGACCCAGACACCGGTAGCGAAGCCAGTACCAGGACCGGTATTGCGCGAAGTGCCGCAACTGGGACCTCAGCACGTCTTACCCGGGCTGAATCCCGGCGCTGCTGGCAGCATCAGCAAGCCTCAGGCGCCATCCGCGCCGATTAGCACCGCCCCAATCTCCAATGCGACCATTGCTCCGGCCAGTCCGCTGAATGCAGCCACCGCAGCGCCAACACCGGCACTGGCGCGTGTCTCTGCTCAGCCCGCTGCGCTCACTCCCGTCGTTAGCAGTGCGGGGAGTGTCGTAACATCCCAGACGAATGCGGTCGCACCCGTTAAGACCTATTATGCATCATCACCTTCCACCACATATGCCGCGAACGTGCAGGGACAGAACACGGTCAGTCAGTCGCAAACAGCGAATGCCAAGCGTAAAGCGACAAAAGACATGCAGGATGTGAGCCCGGAAGAAGCGGCATTGATACGTGAAATTGAATCGTTGAATGATTTAAACCGTTCTGAAGTCACTTTGGGCTTGTCTGCGCGTGCGCGTAGTGGTCAGAGTGGCTTGTCGCAATTAAAAGATGTGGAAATGCCGATAGAGGCAAAATTGTCCACTTTGGGTTACGGCCAGTTTGGATTGAAAATTATTCCGGTCGTGATTGATGCCGGCACGCTGCAGCTGAATGACACCAATGTCGCAGGGCAGTTTGCTAAGAATGCGATCCTGAATGAGCGTGCTAAGTTCTCAAATACTGCGTTTACTGCAGTCGCGCGGGAACAGGGTTTGTCCAGTGCCAGCAAAATAGAACAAGTGGCTAAAGGCGTGGCATTGAATCTCAGTTATGAGCTGGCAGAGGCCGGATTAAAACTGGATCTGGGCTCCAGCCCAATCAACTTCCCGATCCGGAATGTGGTCGGCGGTGTCAAATGGAGTACCGCTGTTGACGGCCTGAACCTGAGTCTGGAGTTGTCGCGCCGCTCGGTGACCGATAGTTATTTGTCGTATGCCGGTGCCAAAGACAGCCTGTTTGGTCTGAGCTGGGGTGGTGTAACGAAAAATGGTGCTCGCCTGGACCTGTCGTATGACATGGAAGACGGCGGGCTCTATGGTGGTTTGGGCGCATATAGCTTGCAAGGCACTCAGGTGGTGAAGAACACTGGCTTCGATTTCGGTGGCGGTGCTTACTGGCGTGTGTATAAAACCAAGGAGAATGTGGTGACTGCCGGTGTCGCTATGAATACCATGTTCTATAAAAAGAATTTGCGTTATTTCACCTATGGTCATGGCGGTTATTTCAGCCCGCAATCTTACCTCGCCGTGAATCTGCCAGTGGAGTGGAGCGGGCGTAATGGTCGCCTGGCTTATCAGCTTGGTGCAGCTATCGGTATCCAGCACTTCCGTGAGGACAGTAGCCAGGTTTATCCGTTGATTGCGGCCGATCAGGCTGGGCTGGAGTTGTTTGCGGCTGCCAATCCTTTACTGAATATCACCACCAGCTACGCAGGTCAAAGCCATACCGGTTTGCAGTACAAACTGGCGGGCGGTCTGGAATATCTGCTGACACCACGTTTTTCTGTGGGGGGGCGCTTCTCGGTGGATAATTCGGGGGATTTCACTGATGCTGCTGGCATCGTTTATTTGCGTTACACGTTTGAGCCCAGAAAGACACAGGTTACTTTTCCACCCGTAGTCCCGAAAACTTATTATCAGGGGAACTGAAATGTTAGTTCGTAGTGTCTTACTCAGCCTGTTGCTGAGCCTGAGCCCGGTGTTGTTTGCGGCTGATTTACAGACCGAAGGACGCCAGTTGTTGTCTCAGGGGGACGCCGCGGCCGCCAGTAAAAAGTTTGCTGAAGCGGCCAAGGTGAATCCGTTTGATGCGTCGGCGCTCAATAATCAGGCCGTCGCCTTGTCGGCGCAAGGCGATTATGAAAAAGCGCTAGGCTTGCTGGAGCGTGCAGTCAGGCTGGCGCCAGCGCGTGCCGACATTGCGACCAATCTGAACGAGATGCGTGCCTGGGTGACGCGTCATGCGCCGCAAATCAAGCTCAAGGAAGCGCCACCACCGATCATGAATGTGTATCCCGATACAGATATCCCGCCTGAGCCACCGGCCTTATGGAAAAAATGAAAAAACTGCGGGTTTTACGCTTGCCATTTGCTGAAATATGATGCAATATCAGTTCTCGGATTTATGCTGGCAAGTGGCAGATTGCGATGTCGCCCGCATAAATGCAGATAATTAACGGGTCAACACGCACATTAATTTTGTATGAAACGCGTCTACTTCTTTTTCTTTTTTTACTTTAGCTATTCCCAGCCTCAGGCGGTAGGAAGAAGGTAAGCACACGAAGAAAAAGAGCCCAACCAGAATTCTAAAAAACCGCCAGTGATGGCGGTTTTTTTTTACCTGCTGTTTGATCCGTGTTTGCGTATTGTGTACCCGACAGGGGTAGTCTGAATTGCAGTGGCCAGATCAGGCCCGATCAGACCGGTATGCAGAATGCGTTGATGGTAGCGGGTAAGCCCTAAGAATAAGTTGACGAATTAAACCATTGAAAATTTTCAGGAGAAACCATGCAACGTACTGACGACTTACGCATCCGCGAGATGAAAGAGCTGGTCCCGCCATCCCACCTGATCCGCGAATTTGCGTGTTCAGAAATCGCATCCGAAACAGCGGCCAATGCCCGCACCGCGCTGCACAGGATTTTGCACGGTCAGGACGACCGGCTGATGGTCGTAATCGGGCCTTGCTCTATCCACGATACCAAAGCAGCGATGGAGTATGCCCACAAACTGGCGGCGGAACGTCAGCGTTTTCTGGGTGAACTGGAAATTGTGATGCGCGTTTATTTTGAAAAGCCGCGCACCACAGTAGGCTGGAAGGGCTTGATTAACGACCCTTACATGGATAACAGCTTCCGCATTAACGACGGCTTGCGTCTGGCGCGCGAGCTGCTGTTGAATATTAATGAACTGGGTTTGCCAGCGGGTACAGAATACCTGGATGTGATCAGTCCTCAATATATTGCTGACCTGATCAGCTGGGGTGCAATTGGCGCCCGTACCACAGAATCCCAGGTACACCGTGAACTGGCGTCGGGTTTATCCTGCCCGGTCGGCTTTAAAAATGGTACCGATGGCAATGTCAAAATCGCAGTTGACGCGATCAAGGCTTCCTCGCAGCCGCATCACTTTTTATCGGTGACCAAAGGCGGCCACTCTGCCATCGTGTCGACCAATGGCAATGAAGATTGCCACATCATACTGCGTGGCGGTAAGACACCCAATTATGATGCCGCCAGTGTGGATGCTGCCTGTAAGGATATTGCCAATGCAGGGCTGGCATCGCGTCTGATGATTGATGCTTCGCACGCCAACAGCTCTAAAAACCCAGCGAATCAAATCCCGGTTTGCGCCGATATTGCAAGCCAGGTCGCAGCCGGTGATACCCGTATCGTGGGTGTCATGGTGGAGTCGCATCTGGTCGCGGGCCGTCAGGATCTGGTGCCGGGCAAGGAGATGGTCTATGGCCAGTCAGTGACGGATGGATGTATCGATTGGGAGTCCAGTGTGCAGGTGCTGGAAGGGCTGGCAGCAGCCGTTAAACAGCGTCGTTTATCGCATTCTGAATAAGCCGGATACGCCAACAGTGACAGCGATCGGCGTGGGCTGACTGCGCTGATCGCTAAAATTTCCATTTGAAAACTATGCGGATTTCGCTATTACGGGACTTTAATGGATACCTTGGCAGCCAGTCTTGGTATGGCCTATATCTGAATTGAAACACTTTCTTGTGCTGAATGCCGCATTTGGCTTGGCTAAGCGTTTATCTGTGAGTGTGGGTGTCAGAAGCGCTTAGTCAGCGTCATCTGTTCACCTTCACGTCGCATTTCCATGCGATTCAGGAAGGACATGCCGAGCAGCGGCATGCTGAGTCCGGCTTCGATGACAGAGGCATCAACCTGGAATAATTCGATATCGCCGATCTTGATGCTATCGAGTTTGATCAGATAGGTATTGACCACGCCGCCTGCGGTATTGGCGCGACCGGGGCGGCCAGCCTTGTAATTGATGCCTATACGCCGGGCTTCGCTGGCCGGCAGCGCGATCAGGCTGGCACCGGTATCCACCATCATGCTGAGTGCGACGCCATTGATGCTGGCTGGTGCCATGAAATGTCCATGGTCGCCCGCTTTCAGCACCACCTGGTTAGATGTTCCACCGCCTGTTTTGTAGTCGGTTTGTCCCAGCCGCAGTACTTGTCGTTTGCCGTTGGTGCTGATGGTGGCATTGTCGCCATCGACGGCGAGCAGACGCGTTTCGCCATTCAGCATGGCGCCCACTTCGTAGGTCTTGGGCGCAGCGCCATCAATGACCAGTATTGCCTTACCAGACAGGATAGCAACTACACCGATATTGGCTGCGGCCGCCAGACTGCTGCAGCATGTACTTACTAAAAATATGGCGAAAAGTGCTGGCAGTTTCATACTGGTGACCCTGAGGATGAAGGGGACTGCGCTGGAAGGACCGTTTTCGTGTGGTATCAGTCGCGGAAGTTATTAAAATCCAGCGGCAGATCTTTCATTTCTTTGCGCAACAAGGCCATAGCGGCTTGCAGGTCGTCGCGTTTGGCGCCCTGAATTCGCACCGCATCCCCCTGAATACTGGCCTGGACCTTCATCTTACTGTCTTTGATGATTTTGACGATTTTCTTGGCGTCATCAGACTCAATCCCATTTTTGACTTTGATGACTTGTTTCACTTTATCGCCGCCGATTTTTTCGACTTTACCCATGTCCAGGAAGCGCACATCCACTTTACGTTTGCCCATAGTCTGAGTGACTTCGATGAGGATTTGATCCAAATGGAATTCGGAGTCGCCGTAAATAATGACTTCGCGTTCTTTATCTTTCAGTTCAACTTTCGCGCTGGTGCCTTTCAGGTCAAAGCGGTTCGTGATCACCTTATTCGACTGGGTGATCGCATTTTTCACTTCTTCCATATTGGCTTCGGAGACGGTATCAAACGATGGCATAAAACTTTCCTGATGAATTGTAAACGTAGCGCATTTTATCAAATGTGCGACTGGCACAGAATCCAAACGTTATAATTTCGCCTTATGACAAATTTACCTATCCATCCGAACCCGCTGGTTGTATCCAATGAGTTCTCTTTGCGTCAGCACAATACCTTCGGTATCGCCGCGATTGCCAGCCATTTTGCTGAGGTCCACAGCTTGGCGGATTTGCAATCTGTTCGACAGCATCCGCAACTGATGTCTATGCCCAGGCTGATACTGGGTGGCGGCAGCAATCTGGTGCTGGCCGACCGTCTTGACCTGCTGGTTTTGCATATGTGTTTGAAAGGCAAGCAAATCGTTGGCAGCGATGCCGATACCGTGTATGTGCAGGCAGCAGCCGGTGAAAGCTGGCATGAGCTGGTGTTGTGGACCTTGGCACAAGGTATCGGCGGACTGGAAAATATGGCCCTGATACCGGGCACAGTTGGTGCGGCACCGGTGCAAAATATCGGTGCTTACGGACTCGAGCTCAAGGACGTGTTCCATCATCTGGACGCGTTTGACTGGGATAGCGGTGAGCTGGTCACGCTCGATAAGGCAGCCTGTCAATTTGCCTACCGCGACAGTATTTTCAAACAGGCATTCAAGGGACGCCTGACTATCCTGCAGGTCACACTGGCCTTGCCTCGGAGCTGGCAGCCGCGCCTGGGCTACGCCGATGTGCAGCGTTTTCTGGATCAGTCAGGTATCACCACACCGGCCGCGCAAGACATTTGCAATGCGGTGATCGCCATCCGCCAGTCCAAATTGCCGGATCCGGCTCAAATTGGAAATGCAGGCAGTTTTTTTAAGAATCCGGTCGTGAGTGCGGCACAACGCACAAGCTTACTGGCACAGTTTCCTGAGCTGGTCAGCTATGCACTGGACGATGGCCGCTACAAGCTGGCTGCGGGCTGGCTGATAGAAAAAGCTGGTTGGAAAGGCAGGCATTTGGGGCGTGCTGGCGTCTATGAAAAACAAGCGTTGGTGCTGGTCAATCGTGGCCAGGCAACGGGGGCAGATATTCGCGCACTGGCAACGGCGATAGAGCAGGATGTCAGGGCCTTATTTCAGGTCAGCCTCGAAGCAGAGCCCGTATTTGCAGGTACGCCACAAGGCATGTGAGCATGTGTTAAATCAGGTAGATGCATCATTCTGCATATACTGACATCGACTGACACGGAATAAGCTGTATCCATCTTTAACGTTTTCTTTGCCTATAATTTGTCTATAGAGAAAGTGTTCAGCGTATCATCTTAATTGTTTCCATGTGGAAATTTCGGGGCGCGAGCTAAACACGTCGTTCGTGACAATGTGTTGCAGATCAAGAGCTTGAATGCTGCATTTCTGTACGCTCAATCCGATGCAGAATTGCAATTGCTGCAAGCTGTGCTAAGGTATTGAGCGATCACCACAAGTGGTTTATTCCTGCTCTCCCGGTTTCTTTATTCTTACAATGACTGAACTCCATCAAAAGCAGATTACCTCACATGCGTGAAAAGAGAAAATTACGTCACAGTCTGGTTATCAGTATCGCGGACCTGCGTACCGGCATGTTTGTTGCGGAACTGGATCGCCCCTGGGAAAAAACGGATTTTCTGATACAGGGCTTTTTGCTGACCGAACTGATCGATTTACAAACGCTGCAAGGCATGGTGAATCAGCTCACCATCGATCCGAGTCGCAGCGACCCGGGCGCATTATTGCATTTGCCCTGGGACAGCTTTCATGAAGAAAATCCGGACATCGCTGCTGATCTGCATCCGGGCGACTCCACGCTGCGTGTGACGTATACAGCGCCACCTGAGACTGAGCAATCCGTGCTGGCGAAAGTCCAGCATGGCGTCCGACAATTGTTTGAAAAGCCAAGTGCATCGGCGTATCTGCAAGCGCGCCGTATGGCGCAGCAACCCAGAGCCAGTCAGCCTGAACCGTATTATTTGCGCTTCACTCATCAGGTAGTCGTGCAGAGCAGTGTGTCACATGCAGACCTCAGTTCTAAACTGGTGCCGCCTTCCACCCAGGTATTCAGCCATTTTATTGAAACCCTGTATCCGCGTGATGTGATTTACGCGCCGCTGAGCTGGGTGGAGCGTGCTCAGGAGTGGGTGATCGAATGGAATAAGGCCAAGCCCGTTGCCGATACCCGCAAACGCCAGCATTTCCGCAAACGTAAACAGCATCCTGAACATATACCCCAGACGCTGAATCTGGTGATTTATCAGGACCGGGCGCCGATGCAGGAAGAACTGGGCCACGCCAGTGTTGCGGTGGAGCGTACTCAGGAATTTTTGAGCCGTATGTCGGACGACATAAAAAACGGCAAAGAGCTGGAGGTGGAACAGGTCAAGCCCGCGGTCATGCTGCTGACTGAAAGTATCATCGCGAATCCCTCTGCCTTGATGTGGCTGATCCGTATGCAGTCTGAAGATACCGAGACCTATAACCACGGTATTAAAGTCGCCGTTTATCTGATGGTGCTCGGACGTCATCTTGGATTTGCACGTCCGCAGTTGAATGAGTTAGGCCTGATTGGCCTGTTACTGGACGTGGGCAAGCTGAGCCTGCCTGACGAGTTATTAAAAAAGCCGGGTAAGCTGGAAGACGACGAAAGTGAAATGATGCGTACCCATGTTGATTTCAGCCTGCGTAAATTGCAAAGCAATGGTCCGCTGTCGCACAATGTGTATCTGGGAATCAGTCAGCATCATGAGCGGCTTGACGGCAGCGGTTATCCGGCTGGACTCAAGGGGAATGAAATCAGTATCTTTGGGCGCATGGCAGCGATTGCGGACAGTTTCGCTGCCATGACCTCGCAGCGTTCTTATGATTCGACACGCTCTGCATTTGATGCGATGAAAGAGTTATTTCGCGAAGCGGATAGTCAATTGCATGCACCGCTGGTTGAAGACTTTGTGCAGGCAATCGGTATTTTTCCGATAGGGAGTCTGATTGAATTATCGACCGGTGAGGCCGCCATCGTGTTAGAGCACAATAAGTTACGTCGACTGGAACCTAAAATCCTGATCTTGACTGACCGCGACAAAAATCAGCTGGAACAGCCCTATGTCTTCAGTCTGATGCATCAGGATAAATCCGAAGGGCAGACCCAGATCCGCATCCTGCGTGGCTTACCGGACGGTGCCTATGGCATAGACAGCAGACGTTTTTATCAGGCGAAATCATCATGAATCTGACTAAAGCCGGCGCACGGCACCTGAGTTCCTGTGCTGAATTTTCTATCCAGCTGCAACAGGAAATTAGCGCGTGTGGCGCAGGCAATACCCTGGCGGTGCTGATACTGCAGCTGCAGCGCAGTGACCGCATTGCGGCCCTGATTTCCACCAGTTATGCTCAGGAAGTGCAGTCCCGGTTGTGGCAGCGCATACAGCCCGGTCTGCGGCCTCAGGATAGTGCCGTGTTTGTGGGTGACAATGAATGCTGGTTTATGTTACCTGGCCTGGCTGCGCAGGAATTGGCATTGCTGGCGGTACACCGCTTGCTTGGCGTATTGGATACCCCCCTGACGCTGGATAGTCACAGCATTCATTTTTATCCCAGCATAGGTGTCGCTCTTGCACCCATGGAGGGGATGAATGCAGCATCCATGTTACGCATGGCAGATCAGGCACAAAAAGGGGCCTTACTTGAACATCAACGCTATGCGCTGGCAGAACGGGATGTGAAAAACAGTCTGATGCCCGATAACCTGCCCAAGCTGATCGCCGATGTGATCGACGCAAATGAGTTGCGGGTGGTGTATCAGCCCAAAGTGGATATCCGTAGCAATCGCGTGGTATCGGTGGAGGCGCTGGTGCGCTGGCCGTCTGATCATCCACAGTTTGTGCCGGTTAACGTGTTGATCGATACGGTGGAGCGTTGCGGCCTGGTCGAAGCGTTGACGCTACAGGTACTCAGCGCCGTATTGCGCGAAACCTCAGGTTGGAAAATGGCTGGTCTGGATGTCACAGTCTGGGTCAATTTATCCGCCCGTTTGCTAAGTCAGCCCGATTTGCCACGCACTCTGGCGCACAAAATGGAGGTCTGGTTTGCTGAACCCGGCAGCATAGGGTTGGAAATTACTGAAAGTGCGCTGATACGTGATCTGGACAAGACAGTAGAAGTCCTGAGTGAACTGAAGCGACTGGGCTTCCCCCTCGCGATTGATGATTTTGGTACAGGTTATTCTTCATTTGCTTACCTGCGCCGCTTCCCGATTGATGAACTCAAAATCGACCGGGTATTTGTCGATAACATGACGGAATCACTGCAGGATAAGCAAATCGTACAGAGTATTATCGACCTCGCGCATAACTTTGGTTTGCCGGTAGTGGCAGAAGGGGTGGAGCGCCTGGAAACCCTGCAGGCGCTGATCGCGATGGAGTGCGAGCAGATTCAGGGCTATTACTTCGCCAAACCCATGCCCGCACAGGAGTTGCTGATCTGGTGTGCCGACTTTCACCGCAAGGCAGAGGCGTCGCCCGGCTGAATGCTGACTTCCTGAATTGTTGACTTTGCTTAGTTTTTATCGCAACCCAGCGCCTTGATTTGCTGACTCAGGTCGGGTGCACCTTTTCCCTGGCCTTCAGCTGGCGCACGCTTACTGATTTCTTTGAGCTGACTGCACAACTGTTTTTGTGCCGCTTGCTGAGCAGCAGGGCTGACAGGTGCAGGCGGAGCCGCTGGTGCAGCGGGCGCAGTTGGCGCAACGGGTGCGCCAGGTGCAGCAGGAGATGCCGGAGACGCCGGAGTGGCCGGTAGCGGCATATGCCGCAGCTTTTCCTGCAAACAGTCTTTTTCTATCGCGTTGCGCACATCGCTGGAATTGCCACGTTGCGCATAAATATCGCTGATCAGCTTACGCCGGTCCTCGGTTTTTGCTTCGGCCAGCAAGGCATCCTGGGTGGCTCCGCCTTCGCGCATCCAGATAATTTTCTTGGCCTCTTCACCGCGCCGTGTACATTCGCCATCTAGTATTGCACGCGGAATTCCGTTGTTTCCATTGCCAGGTAAGGTGCCGATGATCTGGGATTTCTGACCCGGGTCACAGGGTTTATCCTGATAGCTGCTACCACAGCGGTAAAGATTCTGCGCCGTCAGCAGCGGCGTAAAGAGACTCAGCAGCAGCGCGGCTAAACAATGACGGGATGACACTGACATACACGACTCCTTGCTCAGGTGAGCCCCAATGATGCTGAAAATTTGAATACAGGAGAGGGCATGGTGATCACACTACCCCTCTCCAAGTGTAGACTGGCGTTGATGGCGCTCAACCCTTGGATTTAGCTTCTATGTTTTCCCACTTTTCCAGTGCTTCCAGCAATTGCTCATCAATTTCTGCAAAACGCGCATTCAACTGGTTGGCTTGATCCGGTCCATTTTTGTACAGGTCAGCGTCGCTAAGTTTTGCGGTAATGGCGGCCTGTTCCTGCTCCAGTTGCGCGATCAGTTTAGGCAATTCTTCCAGCTCACGCTGTTCTTTGTAGCTGAGTTTTTTGCCTTTGGCTGCGGTTGCTGCACTGTTTGCACTGGCTGCCGTGTTCCCGGTATTGGCTTTGTTATCCGCTTTGCTTTCCTGTTTCGCTGGCTTGCTGCTGACGGTATCGCGATAACGTTCCCAGTCGGTATAGCCACCGATAAATTCACGCCACTGGCCTTCGCCTTCAGACACGATGACCTGCGTGACCACATTGTCGAGGAAGGTGCGGTCATGGCTGACCAGGAAGACGGTGCCGTTATAGTCTTCCAATAATTCTTCCAGCAATTCCAGCGTATCGATATCCAGATCATTGGTCGGTTCATCCAGCACCAACACATTGGCTGGTTTCGCGAACAGGCGCGCCAGCAATAAGCGGTTACGCTCACCACCGGACAGTGATTTCACCGGCGAACGTGCGCGTTCCGGTGCGAACAGGAAGTCACCCAGATATGACATCACATGCTTGCGCTGACCATTCACTTCAACCCAGTCACTGCCCGGCGAAATGGTATCGGCCAGACTGGTGTCTTCATTCAGTTGCGCACGCATCTGGTCAAAATAAGCGACCTGCAGTTTGCTGCCCTGTTTGATCATACCGCTGTCAGGCTGATCTTCACCGAGTATCAGTTTCAGCAAGGTGGTTTTACCGGCACCGTTCTGGCCGATCAGGCCGACTTTGTCACCGCGCAGGATGATGCTGGAGAAGTCTTTGACGATCACTTTGTCGCCAAAGGATTTGCCTACATTTTCCAATTCCGCCACGATTTTGCCTGAGCGTTCACCGGTCGTGATATCGAGTTTGACCTGACCTTGCTGGTCGCGTCTGGCGCTGCGCTGCAGACGCAGATCTTCCAGCCGGCGTACCCGTCCTTCATCGCGGCAGCGGCGCGCTTTCACGCCTTTGCGTATCCAGATTTCCTCTTGTGCCAGCAGCTTATCGAACTTGGCATTTTCAGTTTCTTCGATTTCCAGCTGTTCTTCTTTACGCGTCTGGTAAGTGCTGAAATTGCCCGGGAAAGAAGTCAGCTTGCCGCGATCCAGTTCCACGATACGGGTCGCCACGTTATCCAGGAAAGAGCGGTCGTGCGTGATAAATAACACGCTGCCTTTGAAGTCTTTGAGCAGGCCTTCCAGCCATTTGATCGATGAGAAATCCAGATGGTTAGTCGGTTCATCCAGCAGCAGCACGTCTGGTGCACCGACCAGGGCGCAGGCCAGCGCCACCCGTTTTTTCATCCCGCCGGACAAGGTGCCCATGATGGAATCACGGCGCAGATTCAGTTTATCCAGGGTTGTTTCGACTTTGTTGTTCAGGCTCCAGGCATCGGCCGCATCCAGTATCACCTGTATGTCATGCATGCGCTCCATCAGCGCATCGTCATTGTCACCGCCAAACTGACCGGTCAGGCTTTCATATTCCTGCAACAGCGCAGGCAACTCACCCAGACCGGAAGCGACTGCATCAAACACGCTGATCTCAGCAGAGAATTGCGGCTCCTGTTCCACATAAGCGATTTTCAGACCTTGCTGCATCACCAGCAAACCGTCATCTATCTTGGACGTGCGTGCGATAATTTTGAGCAGGGAAGACTTGCCCGTGCCATTGCGGCCGATCAGACCGACACGTTCGCCGGTTTCCAGGGAAAACTCTGCATGATCGAGCAAAGCTACGTGACCGAATGCCAGTTGGGCATCGCTTAATGAAATAACAGCCATAAATTCCTGAGGGAAGTGCGCAGCCCGTGGTGCCGCACAGCATTGAAAAACCCGTATTGTACGCGAGACCGCCGCAGCTTCCACCATCTGCGCCGCATCCTGTATGCAAGCGTGAATTGATTGTTGCTGTCCAGTCAGGTAAGATGACGGGCTTGCTGAAGCGCCGTCACGGCGTTTCACACCGTGTCTCGCCGTAGTTCAATGGATAGAACGTATGCCTCCTAAGCGTAAGATACAGGTTCGATTCCTGTCGGCGGGACCAGTCCCTACATCTTAATATCTGGCAATTTTCCTCAAACCCATATCTAACATAGGTTTCAGGCGTTCCTGGCAGGTTTCTAAAAGTCTGAAATACCCTCATGTAAGCTCGTTTTTGCTTCGATTCGAACTTGAATTACGCACGATTTACGCATTGCTTCTATGTCGTTGAAAAATCTGATGGCAGCAACTCAGGTAGTGCAGAGAAGGCGCATTCTTCACGATTGAAAATTTGACCTGGTTAGCCTAAAAGTCTCATAATGAGACTATATTCAGACCATAATTGGACTTATTGTCAATTGTTCACCAGGAGTGATCATGAAGCTTTCCGAACAAATCAGACCTATTTCATTCTTGAAGGCAAACGCAGCAGAGATTGCCAGGGACTTCAGCGAGAACCACAGCGATCCTTTAATTATCACCCAGAACGGGGAAGCGAAGATGGTGGTCATGGACATCGACAGCTACCAGAAGCAACAAGAAACCATGGCGTTGCTGAAAATCCTCGCACTGGGCAACAAACAAATTGAAGAAGGTAAGTTCCAAGATGCCGATTCTTTCTTTGCTGAGATGGACAAGGAAAATCAGCAATGAGCTACAAAGTCCAGGTCCTAGCTTATGCCAAGGACGACTATCGTGAAATACGCGGCTATGTGAAGAGAAAATTTGGCGATCAGGTCTGGATGACTGTCGAATCAGACTTCAAGAAAATGCTCAAACAGATAGCCGAGATGCCACTTGCTGGCTCTGTCCCTGAGGAGATTGAAGCGATTGGACTTGTTCATTATCGTCAACGACTCGTAGGAAAAACAAGAATCATCTACCAGATAAAAGAAGAGGAAATTTTCGTCCATATGTTTGTCGATACGAACAGAGATTTCCCCAGTGTGCTCTACGATAGGCTAATGAGCAGATAAATGCTCAAATTATTCGAAATACCAATCGGGTAACATAAAATTATTGATACCGTACACACACCGTGTTTTAACATTCTAATAGTTTGTTAGCCGTACTTTTTACGAAGTCGAATGCTTTGACCGCACAGGCGTTTTTGCCCGACTTGCGATGCACGCATCAGTACGGGTTTCCGTCAAATTTGCGCGCAAAATGCGGCACATATTGCGACAGCCAGAAGCAGTGTGGGCTGAGCAGCTTTTCACTGCGCCCACACCACCACGACCAATCAGGAATTAAGCAAACACATCCGGATAAGCCGGATCGGCTTCAGGCCAGGCGGTCAGCACTTCGCAGCCGCTTTCTGTGACGACGACCATATGTTCCCATTGCGCGGACCATGAGCCGTCGCGGGTTTCTACGGTCCAGCCATCGGCCAGCTGGAGGGTCGCGGCTTTACCGGCATTGATCATGGGTTCTATGGTGAAGATCATACCCGGCTGCAGCAGCAGAATAGCCACGATAGCACTGTGCTTTGTAATATCGACATAGGCAGTACATTTTTCTTACACTACGCAGATATTTGTCTGTACAGATGAAGGTGCTTTGCTCTATAAAGTCCTGTGCTTCATGCAGGAGGCTTCCCTTATGTGGGGTATGAACACGTGGACGCACAAGCTGGCGGAAGTAGAATTCTCATTGTCGGATTACTTTTATAGAGTGGAATAACAAATGATGAAACTCAAATCCCTTGAGCATTCCCCACAAGTTTATGCCCGACTTTGGGGGGGCTTATATCTGCTGGTAATCGTGTTTGGTGGTTTTGCTGAGGGTTTTGTCACCGACAAACTCGTCGTCGCCGGAAATGTTGCGGCGTCGGCGCAGAATATTCTCGCTTCACCAGGCTTATGGAGTCTGGGTGTCGCCGCAAATTTATTCGTGGTTGTTTTTGCAGTTCCGCAATTGTGGATAGAATATTTGTTTCTTAGCAAGGTCAATAAACCGCTGATGCAGCTTTCTTTGCTGCTGGGTGTTGTGTCGCTGGCTGTCGAGGCTGTCAGCAAAGTCTTCCTGCTACTGATCTTACCAATATTGAATAATCCAGATTACCTGACTGTCTTTGATGTGCATCAGGTACAGGTCTTGGCGAATATTGCGCTGAAGTCGCACAACGTCGCATTCAATATTGCGTTGATCTTCTTTGGTTTGGCTTGTCTGGTGAATGGTTATCTGATCTTTAAGTCAGGGTACTTACCTAAACTTATAGGTCTCTTGTTACAGCTTGCCGGTATCTGTTATTTGATCGCGTGTTTTGCAGCGCTTTTTACGCCAGCGTTCTCAAACCTGCTCACACCATCCATCCTTATCCCCCCGCTGATCGGTGAGTCGACCCTGTGTCTATGGTTATTGGTGAAGGGTGTCAAATCAGAGCATGTGGTATTCAGGACCACAAAGGACGGGGGCAATTAGCACGATAACTTAGTATCTCTAACGGTTCATCGGCATCGACATGGCAACATCAGCTGTTTAGCGGCTGGAAGTGCTAATTCATCGCTGCAGCCAGAAGCAGTGTGGGCTGAGCAGTTTTTCACTGCGCCCACACCACCACGACCAATCAGGAATTAAGCAAACACATCCGGATAAGCCGGATCGGCTTCAGGCCAGGCGGTCAGCACTTCGCAGCCGCTTTCTGTGACGACGACCATATGTTCCCATTGCGCGGACCATGAGCCGTCGCGGGTTTCTACGGTCCAGCCATCGGCCAGCTGGCGGGTCGCGGCTTTACCGGCATTGATCATGGGTTCTATGGTGAAGATCATACCCGGCTGCAGCACGATACCTTCACCGCGACGGCCATAGTGGCGCACTTCCGGTTCATCATGGTAAATCTTGCCTATGCCATGACCACAGTAATCCCTGACCACGCTGTAGCCAGCTTTTTCTGCGACTTGTTGTATCGCGTAGCCCACATCGCCCAGCGTATTGCCCGGACGAACCTGACGGATACCGGCACACAGCGAGTCATAGGTGGTACGCACCAGTCGTTGCGCTTCGGCGCTGACTGCGCCGACCAGATACATACGGCTGGTATCGCCGTACCAGCCATCTTTGATCACCGCGACGTCAATGTTGAGGATGTCGCCCTCATTCAGTACCAGGCCGGATGGGATGCCGTGGCAAATCACCTGATTCACAGAGGCGCAAATAGTCTTAGGAAAACCGTGGTAGCCAATATTGGCGGGTATCGCTTTTTGTACATGGACGATGTAGTCGTGGCAGATCTGATCCAGCTGTTCAGTGCTGACACCAGCTTTAACATGCGGTGTGATCATATGCAGCACGTCGGCTGCCAGTTTTGCTGCAATCCGCGATTTTTCTATGTTAGCTGCGTTGTGATAGGGGATTTTACTTCTGTGCTTCATCATGATTCTCAGTAGTGTCAGTATGTCGTAGCCCGTTTGACGGTGGTGCTGCAACACGCTGCTGTTGGTGTATTTAATGCTTAGTGTTTGCGCTCAATTCAGATAGCGATCCAGCTGTGTTCGACCAGCAGGCTGTCACCGGCATAAATCCGGCCGCAGTAACTGGCACCCTGGCGTACCGGGCCCACGCCCTCCGGCGTGCCGGTCATGAGGATGTCGCCATCATTGAGGCTCATAAAACTTTGTATCGATGCCAGCAATTGCGCCGGTTTGAACAGCATCAGCGGCGTGCCGCCTTGTTGCGCCAACTGACCGTCTATCCATAATTCCAGTCTTAATTCTTCGGGATTGCCATCAAAGTGCACGAAGCGGCTGAACACGGCCGAGCCATCAAAGGCCTTGGCGCGTTCCCAAGGCAAGCCCTGTTTTTTCAGGCTGGTTTGTACTGCACGGCGGGTCAGATCGAGGCCGAAACCGACGGCGTCCAGCTTGCCATTCTTGAGCAAAAAGCTGATTTCGCCTTCGTAATGGATGTCTTCGCCATCAGCACGCAATTGTTCTGACAGCGCAGAATTTGGCTTGAGGAAAATCACCGGTTCAGCCGGTACCTCATTGCCGAGTTCGGCGATATGGGCGACATAATTTCTGCCAGCGCAGACGATTTTAGACGGCACGATGGTCTGGTCTTCGCGTGTCACGGTATGCATGCTTACTCCTGAATTGTCTGCGGCAAAGGCGACAGTTTAACTGATGCAGAGAATTTTCTCAGAAAGCGGGGCAGACTACAGCCACATCCGGCGCAGACAAAATCTGTTTGTGGGCAGCATCGCTTTGATGCATGATGTCATTTGAACAGCTGCCTGATTCGCAACTGGTGATGTGGCGTGCCTGCGGTCTAAGGGCGGGGATGCGGCAATTGACTGAATGAAGCAAAATGCAGCAAAAATTCATCTAACTGAGGAGCAGGCGATGTGGCGTAATCTGGCAGTGGGTTTGGGATGGATGGCGATGAGCGGTATCGCCTTGGCGGCGGATGCCGATAAAATTTATATCAATGCGCAAATCGTCACCATGAATGACGCGCAGCCTGCGGCACAGGCCCTCGCGATCAAGGATGGCTTAGTGATTGCGGTGGGTGATCAGCAAAGCGTGCTGGCGCACAAGTCGGCGACGACGAAGGTGATCGACTTGAAAGGCAAGACGCTGTTGCCTGGTTTTGTGGATGCGCATGGTCATGTGTCGATGACCGGTTTGCAAGCGGTGTCGGCTAACTTGTTACCAGCGCCGGATGGCAAAGGGAACAGCATCGCAGCCCTGCAGCAGATACTCAAAGAGTATGCGGCGACTCCGCTGGCGCGCAGCAAGGGCATCATCATCGGCTTTGGTTATGACGATGCGCAGTTGAAAGAGCGGCGTGCGCCGACCCGGCAGGAACTCGATGCGGTCTCGCGCGATAAGCCGGTGCTGGTGATTCATCAGTCGGGTCATTTGGGTGCACTCAATAGCAAGGCGCTGCAAATGGTCGGTCTGAACGCTGATTCCAAAGACCCGGAAGGCGGTCAGATTCAGCGTGAAGCCGATGGCAGAACGCCCAATGGCGTGTTGGAAGAAACCGCCTGGTTTGCATCTGGTATGAAGCTGATCCAGCCATCACCTGCGGACTACGCGGCGATGCTGCTCGCGGGCCAGCAATTGTATGCGCGCTTTGGCTTCACCACTGGTCAGGATGGGCGCTCTGACGAAAATTCGAACAAGACCTGGGCTGGGCTGGCGCAGGGGAATAAGATGTTGATCGACGTGGTGTCTTATCCTGATCTGGCGATGCCCTTTACTGATGAATTGATGCGCTCGGCCTGGAATCAGCGCGCCTATCGCGGTCATTTTCGGGTCGGTGGTGTGAAGCTGAGTCTGGATGGTTCGCCGCAAGGTAAGACCGCGTTTCTGAGTCATCCCTACCATGTGCCACCCAAAGGCAAGCCGGCTGACTATCGTGGTTATCCGACTTTCCGTGATGATGAAGCCGAGCGCCTGATCGATAAGGCCTATGCCAATAACTGGCAATTGCTGGTACATGCCAATGGCGATGCAGCGGCTGATCAGATGCTGAGCGGCGTGGGCAAGGCGGTGGCGAAGTATGGTTTGCTGGATCGCCGCAATGTGATGATCCATGCACAAACCGTGCGCGAGGAACAGCTTGATGCGATGCAAAGGCTGGGTATCGTGCCTTCGTTTTTTGGCATGCATGCGTATTACTGGGGCGACTGGCATCGCGATGAAACGCTGGGCCCACAACGTGCAGACCGGATTTCACCTGCCATGTCGGCGCTGCACCGTGGCATGACATTCACTCAGCATCATGATGCACCGGTGGCTTTTCCGGATGCGATTGCAATTCTGGATGCGGTGGTCAACCGTCGTACCCGCAGCCGCGACATCCTGGGCCCGGATCAGCGTTTGCCGATTGCAGTAGCACTCAAGAGCATCACGCTGTGGGCTGCCTGGCAGCATTTTGAAGACGGCAGCAAGGGCTCGATAGAACCTGGCAAACTGGCCGATCTGGTGGTCTTATCCGCCAATCCGATGACGATAGATCCTGAGCACTTGCGCAGCATCCAAGTTTTGGAAACCATCAAGGAAGGCAATACGATTTATCAGGCTAAAGCGCCTGCTTCAGTGAAATCGGTGAAATCGGTGAAATCCGCTAAAGCCGCGAAAGACGCGGCCAAATAAGTTGGAGCCAATATAAAAAAATCTGCCCCGGTCGCACCTGGGGCAGATTTTTTTTACTTCTATGCCAAGATCAAAATAAGCAAGACCCAATACCGCTGCGCCTGTTGGCGGAAAAATGGCTGGATAGCCTTATTTGATGCGGACTTTGTATTTGACTGAATGTAGCTGTTTTAGCGTTGTGAGAACGCCAGCTTGGCTGCCAGACCGGCAAACACCAGCGCCGCGCTGCGGTTGAGCCAACGCTGGGCACTGGCTGAGCGACGCAAACGCTGGCCAGCACTGGCGGCAAACCAGGCGATGCTGCCAAACGCGAGCAGGGTGGCCAGGATGAAGATGCCGCCGAGCTGGAAAAACTGCGGTGCAATCGCACCCCGTTCAGCCGACACAAATTGCGGCAAAAAAGCCAGGAAAAACAGCACGACTTTAGGATTGGTCAGATTCATGACTATCCCGCGCAGATACAGCTGGCGGCCAGACAAGGCCGGTGGGCGCTGTTCATCGGTTGTGCTGACCGGTGCGTGGTAAGCGCCATAAGCCAGATACAGTAAATAGGCAGCACCGATCAGCTTCATGACGGTAAAGGCCATGGCGGACGCGGCAAATACGGCAGCCAGCCCCATCGCAATCGCGGTGGTGTGTACCACCAGGCCAGTACACAGGCCCAGCACGACCAGCATACCGGCGCGCCGTCCTTGCATGACCGACTGCATGAGGACAAACACATTATCCGGACCGGGACTGAGCCCGAGTAAAATCGAGATGCCTAAAAAACTGACGGCGGTTTCCAAACTCAGCATGGGCTGCCTTTCTGTGATCTGACCGGGGTAACACCGCCCCGGCTGCGGTCCTGGCCAGACACAGACGTGTTCATCGCATTATTGCCAGTGCTGCGATTATAAAGCGGTACGCAGCGCAAACAGCTCGGGGAATAGCACAACATCCAGCATTTTGCGCAAATAGCTGACGCCAGCAGTGCCGCCAGTACCGGTTTTGAAGCCGATGATGCGTTCGACTGTCGTCACATGGCGGAAGCGCCAGATGCGGAATGCGGTCTCCATATCCACTAGTTTCTCGGCCAGTTCATACAGGCTCCAGTGTTGTTCCGGTGCCTGATATACCTGCAGCCAGGCCGCTTTCACCGATTCATTCATGCTCACTGGCTGGGTCCAGTCGCGCTCCAGACGGTCCACATCTATCGTCAAACCCTGACGTGCCATCAGGCATATCGCTTCATCGTAAATCGATGGCGTGCGCAGTGCATCATCCAGTGTCGCATGCACTTCGGGTTTGCTTTCATGAACCGCCATCAGGGTCGCGTTCTTATTGCCGAGCAGGTATTCGAGTTCGCGGTACTGATGCGACTGGAAACCGGAAGAGGCGCCGAGGTAAGGGCGGATTGCGGTGTATTCACTCGGTGTCATGGTCGCCAGGACATCCCAGGCATGCACCAGCTGGTCCATGATACGCGCGACCCGCGACAGCATTTTAAACGCTGGTGGCAAATCATTGTCGCGGATCTGACGGCGCACCGCGTGTAATTCATGCAGCATCAGTTTGATCCAGAGTTCGCTGGTCTGATGCTGAATGATGAATAGCATTTCATTGTGATTGGGCGACAGCGGATGCTGTGCACTCAGTACCTGATCCAGACCCAGGTAATCGCCATAACTCATGGATGAAGAGAAATCGAGTTGGGCACCATGCCAGGCCATCGGGCATTTACCAGCGGATTCGTTGTGAGAACTCATGCTATTTTTTTCCTTAATTTGAGTCGGCATCGTGGCGGCACGGCTGAAGTGCGGCTGCTCACGATGCGGATTTGAACGAGAGGTTTGGGCGAACTCAGGTTACTGCATTTTTTTGTAAATTGCTGTCGTAATCGCGTTGATCGAGGATGTCGCGCAAGGTTTCCACGGCATCCCAGACATCAGCAAAGCCCACATATAAAGGCGTGAAGCCAAAGCGCATGATACCGGGTTCACGGTAGTCACCAACTACGCCACGTTCAATCAAGGCCTGTATCACGGCATAGGCATGCGGATGTTCAAAGCTGGCCTGGCTGCCACGCTGCGCATGTGCGCGTGGTGTCACCAGTTTCAATGGATGGGATGCGCAGCGGCTTTCTGTCAATGCGATAAACAGATCGGTCAATGCCAGTGATTTAGTGCGCAAAGCTTGCATCGAGGTTTTGCCAAATACGTCCAGACCGCAGCCCACCAGGGCCAGCGAAATCATAGGCTGGGTGCCACACAGCGCGCGCCGTATGCCGGGTGTCGGGCTGAAATGCGGGTCCATCGCAAATGGGCTCGCATGTCCCCACCAGCCAGACAGCGGATGATGAAACTGCGCATGATGCTTGTGCGGCACCCAGATAAAGGCGGGTGCACCGGGACCGCCATTCAGATATTTATAGGTGCAGCCTACAGCGAAGTCAGCGTTCGCCTCTTGCAGCTGCACTGGTACCGCACCGGCCGAGTGTGCCAGATCCCACAGTGCCAGTGCACCGTGCTGATGGACGAGTGCCGTCACTGCCTTCATATCGTGCAGATAGCCAGTGCGGTAGTTCACATGCGTGAGCATCACCAGTGCCGTTTTTTCATTGATCACACTGGCTAATTCTTCCGGATGATCGATCAGTACAATTTGATAGCCGCGATCCAGCCAGCGCGTGATGCCCTCTGCCATGTAGATATCGGTAGGGAAGTTGCTGCGCTCGGTAATGATGGTTTTGCGTTCTGTGTGTGCGGCCTGCATGTGCAGGGCGGCGGCAATCGCTTTGAACAGATTGGCTGAAGTCGTATCGGTCACCACGACTTCACCTTTGTCTGCACCGATCAACGGTGCCAGCTGATCACCCAATGTGGAGGGTAAATCGAACCAGCCTGCTTTATTCCAGCTGGTGATCAGGTCTTGCCCCCATTCCTGTTCGATGACCTGGCGTGCACGTTCCAGCGAGGCTTTGGGGCGCGCACCGAGTGAATTGCCGTCCAGATAAATCATGCCCTCCGGCAGTAAAAAATCCTCGCGCAATGCGGCCAGTGCATCGCTGGCATCCATGCGCTCGCAATCGGCGCGGGTCAGTACGGTGTTCACTGTAGTGCTCATGCTGTCTCCTGTTGCTATCAATGGTTCAGTGGTGGATGATGAAAAATAGGGATGAATGATGCCTGGCCTTCAGCGCCGCAAAATCGCACGCACCGGGCTGGCGTCCAGCCCGTGCAGCTTGAGCGGCAGACAAATCAGTTCGTAGTCGCCGGCTTCTACCTGGTCGAGCACGATACCTTCCAGGATGGCCATCTGATGTGTCTTGATACAGTGATGTGCATCGAGCGTCTTGGAGTCCTGAGGATCGAGCGAAGGGCTGTCTATGCCGATCAGCTTAACGCCGTGTTGCGCGAGTAAACTAATCGTGCTTGCCGCAACGCTGGGGAAGTTGCTGTCCCAGCTGCTTTGCGGGGCCTGGGTATAGCAGCGAAACAGCACGCGCGCCGGGATGGCGTTCAGATACGGCAGTACGTGTTCAGGCATTACCTGGGCCGCACCTTGGCAATCAATCACACGACATGCACCAAGATAAGTGTGTAACGCCACCTCATCGATTGCTGCACCGTCGATATCGTAATGTGAAGGGGCATCGCAATGCGCGCCTGTATGGGTAGACAGCGTGATTTTACTGACCTTGACCGGGCAGCCATCGGCGATTTGCCAGGTGGTGTCAGCCTGATAGGCGGTATCGCCAGGCCATACCGGAATGCCGGTTTTGATGGCGGGACTGATGTCCCAGATCTGGCTGTTATGCGTTGCGGTGGACATAAAAACTCCTGCAATTGAATAGCAGTAATTTTATGCCGGATTACGTGACAATTTCTTGCAAATTGCATGGTGTAATTCAGATGTAGTCGAATATACTGCCAGATATAAACAATATTTGAAATTTTCCGCTAAATTTATTTGCTGTGATGCAGCAAATACAGTTTGACCTGAACCCGGATGAAGGCGAATACATGCAACTGGATGCGACCGACCTGAAAATTTTGCAGCAATTACAAACCGACGGACGTATCAGTAATCAGGATTTGGCAGATAAGGTGTTTTTATCCCCATCCTCGTGCTTGCGCAGAGTGAGGGCACTGGAAGAGGCAGGCATTATTCACCACTATTGTGCGGTGATTGATGCCACCAAAGTTGGGATCGAGGTAGAGGCATTTGTACAGGTGACGATGCGTCGTGATGTGGAAGACTGGCACGAAAATTTCTCTAGGGCACTGCAGCAATGGCCGGAAGTCGTGGCGACTTATATTATCACTGGCGATGCGAATTACCTGCTGAAAGTGCGCGCCAGGAATTTAAAACATTACTCTGGCTTTGTGCTGGAACGTTTATATAAAACCGCAGGTGTGCTTGATATACGTTCCAATATCGTATTGCAGACTTTAAAGGATACACATCAGATCGCAGTAGAACTGATGCAGGATCAATACTGACAGCAGCATGTTGCGATTCGGTGGTATCAAATTTGCTTAGTTATCTGCGTACTTAGGTACTTTACTTCGGTACTGTACTTAGGTACTTAGTTGATGTGTTAGCGATTGCTGATCGCAAACGGAAACCTGTTGGTGCTGTTCCTGTTCAATAGCTGTAATTAGAGATTGCGATTCAATTATGCCTCTGACTCATGTTAAATCCCGCGCCGCCGCACTCCCCGATGCCTGGCAAAGTACCGTGCTGGGTAAAGCAGCGGGTGCCAGCCTGAAAGTCTTGCGTATGGATGCTACGGGCTATCCTGAGCAAATGCATGATTTTGATCAGGGCTTGTTTGTGCTTGATGGACAGTTGAATCTGGAATTGGATGGGAAGGTGATTTCGGTCAGGGCGGGGGAATTATTCATTGTCCCCGCCAGTAAAACCCATGCTGTTGCGAGAGGCAGCTTCGGTACGCTAATGATGATCGATAACGCTAACTGAGTGCGCTCACGTATGGCAGCGATTGTTCAGTAATCATTCACTTCACTTTAATCAAAGCACTCAGTAACGCAGCGGCCGGGCCTTGATTGGCCCAGGTCTGGGTCAGATCCAGATCACCGTTGGTGCTGACCAGTATCAGGATATTACCGCTCGCAATATCGACCAGATTCAATATTCTTATCCCCGCTATCCAGCCCTGACGTTCAACGATCACCGTAGGTTTTGCCGCATCGGCGCCGCCAAACGGATAGACCCAGACGCCCAGCGCGCCACCGGTGGCATTGGGTTTTAGCATCTCGCTGCGGGCGGCCGCAGACATCAGTTTGCCTTGTATGAAGGTGCGATTCATCGCCAGCAAGTCCTGCAGCGTGCCATAGCTGGAACCCGCTGCGCCATAACTGGCGAAATTGACTTCCGGTTCCGGCTGTCCATTCAAGATGCCGTGCACGTGGCTGCGGTTATCTGGCATCGCTGCGTTATACAGCCCGGATTGCTTCATACCTGCAACCTGGAAGATTCTTTTTTTGAGCAGTTGCGCAAAACTCTGCTTATTCAGCCGTTCCAGCAGCGCACCCAACACCATGTAGTCACAGTTGTTGTAATCAAAGTTGCTGCCCGGACTGGCCTTGAGTGGCTGAGCGCACACGCCAGTCGCAAATTCCTGCATATTGTCGCCACGTGCGGCCGACGCCATATGGAAGTCGGGGATCGCATTTTCATTGTAAAGGCCGGAATAATGCGTGAGCAGCTGACGCAGCGTGATTGCTCGTGCATCCGCATTCGGATAATCCGGCCAGTAACTGCCTAAACTCGCATCCAGCCTGAGTTTGCCTGCATCTACCTCCTGCATCACCAGTATTGCCGTCATTTGCTTGGTGATAGAAGCGAAGCGGAAAGTCTGATTCAGCTCACCAAACTGCCCCAGGCTTTTTTGCAGCAAGACCTGATCGCCACGCGCGGCTAATACGGCGCCCTGAAAACCTGACTGTGCCAGCGCATTCGCTGCTTTTTCCAGACCGCTGTTGTCGATAGCGCTGGCTGGCAGACAGAAGCTGGTGCTGAGCAACAGGGCAGTCAGAAGACCCGGCAACTGCAGGGCGCGGCGGTAGCGTGAAAAGACAGACATAAATGGACTCCGGAAGAACACTGCGGAAAAGAGCGCTGGGGCTCGGCTGCCAGAGTGTACCAAATCAGGGGAAAAACGGAAGATTGTGCAGTGCAGAGGCTATAATGCTGGCCTATGAATTTACTAAAGACTCTCGTTTCTATCAGCGGCATGACCATGCTTTCCCGTATCACGGGGCTGGCGCGCGACGTATTGATCACCACCAAATTTGGCGCAGACGGCATGACCGATGCGTTTAACACCGCCTTTCGCATTCCGAATCTGCTGCGCCGCTTGTTCGCTGAGGGCGCATTTGCACAGGCTTTCGTGCCGATATTGGCTGAATATAAAACCCAGCAGGGGGAGCAAAAAACCAAAGACCTGATCGACCATGTGGCGACCTTGCTGGTCTGGGCCTTAGTGCTGACCTGCGCGCTAGGCGTGGCAGCGGCACCCGCCATCATGTATGCGGCAGCCAGCGGCTTTGTCGACCGGCCGGATGATTTTGCGGCCAGTGTGGTGATGACCCGTATTATGTTCCCCTACATAGGCTTTATGTCCATGGTGGCGCTGGCTGGCGGCATCCTCAATACCTGGCGTGAATTCAAGATCCCGGCCTTTACACCGGTACTGTATAACCTGACGTCGATTGCGGCATCGCTGTGGCTGGCACAGCATTTGGAAACACCGATTTACGCGCTCGCGATTGCGGTCTTTGTCGGTGGTTTGCTGCAATTGGCTATACAAGTACCGGCATTGATACGGGTGGGGATGTTGCCACGCATAGGCTGGCGGCCCGACACCGCCTGGCAGGATGCCGGGGTGCGCCGCATCCTTAAGAATATGGCACCGGCCTTGTTGGCCGTGTCGGCTTCACAAATCAGCATTCTGATCAATACCAATCTGGCCACGCGTATGGTGCCGGGCAGTGTGAGCTGGCTGGCCAGTGCTGACCGCCTGATGGAATTCCCGACCGCGATACTTGGCGTGGCACTGGGTACGATACTGCTGCCGGGTTTGTCTAAAGCGAATGCGGATGGCGATAAAGAAGAATATTCAGCCTTGCTGGACTGGGGCTTGCGGCTCACATTTTTGCTGGCGATGCCTGCCGCGGTGGCACTGGCAATTATTCCTGAGGCGCTGACTGCGACCTTATTCCATCAGGGTAAGTTCAGTGATCATGCCGTGCACATGACGGCCAATGCCTTGCTTTCGTATGGCATCGGTCTGATTGGTCTGATCCTGGTCAAAATTCTGGCTCCTGGCTTTTACGCGCAGCAGAATATCCGTACCCCGGTCAAGATCGCGCTGTCAGTGATGATCGCTACCCAGTTGATGAACCTGATTTTCGTGCCTTGGTTCGCGCATGCCGGGCTGGCGCTGTCGGTTGGTCTGGGCGCTTGCGTCAATGCGGGTTTGCTGTACACCGGTTTGCGTCGTCGCGGCATTTATCAGCCACGTGCGGGCTGGCTGCCTTTCTTCATTAAACTCGCTGCAGCCTTGCTGATCATGGCCGCCACCTGTTCCTGGATTTCAGATCAGTTCCCATGGCTGGAAATGAAATCCACCCCGTACCTGCGCGCAATGATTATGTGTGGACTGGTACTGATTTCGGCCGGTGTGTATTTTGCGGCACTCGGTATCATGGGCTTCCGCTTTAAAGATTTCCGCAAAACGACCAAAGCCTGATTCAGGGCAAATAGCAGGATCGCATACATCTGCTTACAAATGCTTGCGATCCTGCTGTCATCCGCTTTCATCCGGGCAGCGTTAACGCTGAACTCACGCTGTACTCAAGCAGCACTCTTGTAGCACGCGTGCTGCATCACAGCGCAACCCGGACAAGGACAGAAATCATGAAAGCGTCTGCATTCTTCATCGCCTTATCGCTGGCCGCTGCCAGTCTGACAGGTACTTCCTCCGCCCATGCCAGCGATATCGGTGTCTCAGTATCTGTTGGTGATCCTGGCTTTTATGGCCGTCTGGATATAGGCAATACCATGCGGCCACAACTGGTGTATGAGCGGCCGCTGCTGGTGAGCCAGCCTCCTGTGTATATCGAACAGCCCTTGTATCTGCGTGTTCCACCCGGCCATATCCATCACTGGTCCCACCATTGTTATCGCTACGATGCCTGCGGCCGCCAAGTCTATTTTGTGCAGGATAACTGGTACCAGACGGTGTATGTGCCATCCTATCGGCGTTATGCACCGGCACCCGTCTATGGCTGGGATCGCTATGAGGACAGACGTTATCGCGATGACTCCCGGCGCTGGGAGCACGAGCGCAGGGAAGAGCGGCGTGAGTGGCGCCGGGAAGAGCACGGCCGTGAGCACGGACACCGGCGCGACGACTAAGGTGGACGCCTGAGCTGTTTGAGATTCAAGCTGAAGCGGATGCGCGCAATCCGGCTTCATCCAGAAATTAGCAGTCGCGTTATTTGCTGCTTCAAATGAAATGACACACGTAGTCCAGGGTTTCCAGTGTTTCTATCTCAAAGCTGGAATTGGCCGCTACCTGAAATTGCTGGCCAGCCTGGTATGTCTGCCAGTCCTGACTGCTTTGCAGACGTATGCGGCATTGACCGGCGTTCAATTCCATGATTTCCGCTGCTGCCGTGTTAAACACTAAGGTGGATGGAAAAATCACCCCTAAGGTTTTTTTACTGCCGTCTGCGAACAGCACGGTGTGCGAAACGCATTTACCGTCAAAGTAGAGGTTGGCTTTTTTTACGATACTGACCTGATCAAACTGTGTGCTCATGAATGTCCCAAAAAAGTGTTCAGCGCAAAGTGAAGGCGCCGGGAGTTGAAAGACGAAATGACAGAAATGACAGATAAAAAAAGCCCGCATCAGTCAACGATGCGGGCTTTTTCATATGACATGCCGTAGTGCTTACTGACCGCGTTTTGCACGCGCGTTGGCGGCGATACGCATACGCAGTGCATTGAGCTTGATAAAGCCGCCAGCATCAGCCTGATTGTAGGCGCCGCCGTCTTCATCAAACGTCGCGATATTCATGTCAAACAGCGAGTCGGTTTTCGAATCGCGTGCCACGGTAATCACATTGCCTTTGTACAGTTTGACACGTACCCAGCCATTGACGGTTTGTTGGGTATGGTCGATCAGCGTTTGCAGTGCGACGCGTTCCGGAGCCCACCAGTAGCCGTTATAAATCAGGCTGGCGTAACGTGGCATCAGATCATCTTTCAGATGCGCGACTTCACGGTCCAGTGTGATCGATTCGATCGCACGGTGTGCACGCAGCATGATGGTGCCGCCTGGCGTTTCATAGCAACCACGGGATTTCATACCGACATAACGGTTTTCGACCAGATCCAGGCGACCAATGCCGTGTTTGCCACCCAGTCGGTTCAGTTCGGTCAGCACAGTGGCCGGAGACATGCGTACGCCGTTCAGGGCTACGATGTCGCCGCGTTCAAATTCGATATCCAGGTATTCTGGCGCATCGGGAGCCTGTTCCGGGCTGACGGTCCAGCGCCACATGCTTTCTTCGGCTTCCGCACTTGGGTTTTCCAGATGGCGGCCTTCGAAGCTGATGTGCAGCAGGTTAGCATCCATGGAATAAGGCGCACCGCCGTTTTTGTGTTTCATGTCGATATCGATGCCTGCGTCTTCTGCATATTTGAGCAGTTTTTCGCGCGACAGCAAATCCCACTCACGCCAAGGCGCGATGATTTTCACGCCTGGCATCAGTGCATACGCACCGAGTTCAAAACGTACCTGATCATTGCCTTTGCCAGTCGCACCGTGCGAGATCGCATCGGCACCTGTTTCTTTCGCGATTTCGATCAGGCGTTTTGCGATCAGCGGACGTGCAATGGACGTGCCCAGCAGGTATTCGCCTTCATAAATGGTATTGGCGCGGAACATAGGGAAAACAAAGTCACGCACAAATTCTTCGCGCACATCGTCGATGTAGATGTTTTCCGGTTTGATACCGAATTTCAAGGCCTTGGCACGTGCCGGTTCCAGTTCTTCGCCCTGACCCAGATCCGCAGTGAAGGTCACGATTTCACATTGGTAATTGTCTTGCAGCCATTTCAGAATAACGGAGGTATCCAGACCGCCGGAATAGGCGAGGACGACTTTCTTAATATCGCTCATGTTGTACTTTCTGTTAATAGTGTTATGCCAAGCGAAAAACCTCTCAACACGGAGACACAGAGACTCAGAGGAAGCGCAGAGAAAAGCTTAGGAGGAAATTGGAAATGCATTTGCCATTCTCCTGTTTTTCTCCGAGTCTCCGTGCCTCTGTGTTGAGAGGTTTTCGTAAATTTTTTTATCCTTCGATCTTGCCCACCACCAGATATTCGAGCAGCGCTTTTTGCACGTGCAGGCGGTTTTCTGCTTCATCCCACACTACAGATTGCGGGCCATCGATCACACCGGCAGACACTTCTTCGCCGCGGTGTGCGGGCAGGCAGTGCATGAACAGCGCATCCGGATTAGCGCGCGCCATCTTGGCCTCATCCACGATCCAGCCGTCAAAGGCTTTCAGGCGCGCCTCGTTTTCTGCTTCATAGCCCATGCTGGTCCAGACGTCTGTATTGACCAGATCCACGCCTGAACAGGCGTCGGACGGGTTGTCGAACAGGGTGTAATGGGTGGCATCTGCGCCAACCAGCGACATGTCCATCTCATAGCCTTTCGGTGTAGAGACGTGCAGGTGAAAACCAAATACCTGCGCGGCCTGCAGCCAGGAGTACAGCATATTATTGGCGTCACCTATCCAGGCGACTTTTTTGCCAGCGATAGAGCCACGGTGTTCTATATACGTGAACACGTCAGCCAGGATCTGGCAGGGATGGTGCTGATTGGTCAGGCCGTTAATCACAGGTACGCGCGAATTGGCAGCGAATTTTTCTATCATTTCCTGCTCAAAAGTGCGGATCATGATGATGTCGCACATGCGCGACATGACTTGACCGGCATCTTCCACGGGCTCTCCGCGTCCGAGCTGACTGTCACGCGTATTCAAATAAATCGCAGCACCACCAAGCTGATGCATACCTGCCTCAAATGACAGACGGGTACGGGTGGAGTTTTTTTCGAATACCATCACCAGCGTGCGGTCCAGCAGTGGATGATAGGTCTGATACGCCTTGAAGCGCTGTTTAATAATGCGCGCACGCTGCATCACATATTCAAATTCTGAGCGTGTGAAGTCGGAGAATTGCAGGAAGTGTTTGATAGCCATAAATAAAACGGGCAGCATGAGGCATGCCGCCGCCTGTCATAACTGCTTAATTATAAGGGATTAAACTCTCTTTCCCATACGAAATTCAGGAAAAAGCAATTTAAGGCGTAATAGTGCCGTGAATATGAGTTATTGACGAATTATTCATGCACATTCGACGAATTATTCACGGACTATTCTGACTTGGTCAGTATATTTGCACACCGGAGCAACTTACTCCAGATGGTCGATTCTAGTCAATTAGTGAAAAAACTTAATTCAATACGGAAATGTTGCTTGTTTGCCAGTAGTAAATGACCGCATCATATTTATAATTGTACGCATTTCCCGAAATCGTTGTTCTGCGTTGAAATAGCGTAAAGCGGAGCATAGCGAAGTAGAGCAGGGTAGGAATTACGCTCTGCCTGTTCAGGAATACATCAGATTAATCAGCCACACTTTTTTGAGTCGAAACTATGAGCGCACTGTTAGCCGGACTGACCGTCCTGATCATTGGCGATAGCCACATGTCCACCCCTGATTATCTGATCTCGACTTTGCACGATGATCTGATGAATAAAGGTGCGGTGGTCTATTCCTTTGGCGCCTGCGGCGTGGCCGCCGGTGACTGGATGGTGAAGAGCCAGTCCTCCTGCGGCGGCGCGGTGCGCCTGAAAGATGGCCCGGTAGAAGTGAAAACCGGTCAGGATGCAATGACGCGTCCTTTCAATGAATTAGTGAAAACCTATAAGCCAAATCTGGTGGTGGTCGTGAATGGGGACACCATGGCTGGCTATACTCAGCCTGAACTGCAAAAGACCTGGATATGGCAGCAGGTATCACGTCTGACTAAGGGCGTCAAAAATAATGGCGTGGCCTGCGTTTGGGTAGGCCCAGCCTGGGGTACAGAGGGCGGTAAATTCAACAAAACTTATGCGCGCGCAAAAGAAATGTCGGGCTACTTGTCTGAAATCGTCGCACCATGCACCTATGTGGATTCGCTCAAACTATCACAGCCTGGCGAATGGGGCACGATAGATGGTCAGCATTTTGACAATGCCGGTTATAAATCCTGGGGAACGGCGATCGGTAATGCGATCAGCACACCAGCGATTATCAATACGATCAAGCGTTAAGCCATTTTCAAGACGCGATAAAGCCAGTCCCAGCCAGTCCTGCGCGACGGGACTGGCTGTTAAATAAAACAAGCAAGTAATGAAGCAAGTAAGCTGCAAGCAGCTTGATAAGCCTGCTGGCAACCGGAAAGCCACCGAACCCTGACACCTAATATGAAAAAATTTGCCCTTAGCTGCATCACACTGGTGCTGTCCCTCAATGCCTATGCGGATAATCCTTTATATGAAACCGGTCCCGGTCAGGATTCGTCATTTGTGCGTTTTCTAAATGCCGCCAGTGATAAAGCCAGCGTGGTCAATGGCAGTGCCAAAGTGGCTTTGGGCGCACAGACAGACAATCGCGTATCGCGTTTTTATCCGGTCAAAGCCGGTGATAAGCTGAGTGCTACGGTACAGGTCGGCAATCACAAAGCAGCGATTGATGTCGTTGCCAAGCCCGGTGAATTCATCACTATCGCCATCGTCAATAAAGGCAATGGTCTGGACAGCCTGATCGTGCGTGAATCACCTACTGATTTCAATGCCAATCGCGCTTCCATTTCCTTGCTCAATGCTGATCCAGCCTGCACCGCAGCTGGCCTGAATGGCGGTGCAAAAGGTGCGTCGGTATTTGAGAATGTGGCGACTGGTACTACCCAGCGCCGTCTGGTGAATGCCGTTAAGCTCAGCGTGCAGGCACAGTGCAATAAGGCCGATACCGGTGCGGCAGTGGATATGGGGCAGTTGCAGGCGGGCGAGCGCTACAGCGTGATCGTGATTCCGTCCAAAAAAGCGCAACAAGTCTTCTTCGTGCGCGATAGCACATCCTGATCTGACACCGGACCGCAGCTATGGTATTTGCCTCACTTGAGTTTCTGACTCTGTTTTTGCCCCTGTTCTTTGCCCTCTACCTGGTCACACCGCAGAACTACCGCAACCATACGCTGCTGGTCGGCAGCTGGATTTTCTATGCCTGGTGGACGCCCAAGTTCCTGATCCTGATTATCGCGCTGACCCTGTTGGCCTGGGGTGCAGCGATTCTGATCGATAAGAGCCAGGACGAGAAATGGAAAACGCGCTGGATGGCGTGGACCATCGTGCTCAACCTCGCTTCGCTGGTCTGGTACAAGTACACCAATATGCTGGTGTCCACACTCAATGAATTCCTGACCGGACGCCAGATGGAAGCACTGCCTTGGGAACATGTGATGCTGCCCATCGCCTTGTCATTCACGGTATTGCACGCGATTTCCTATGTGGTGGACGTACGGCGCAAGGTGGTGCCGGCGCAGTATGATGTGCTGGCGTTCTCAGCCTATATGGCGATGTTCCCGCATTTGATCGCCGGGCCTATCGTGCGTTACAAAGTCATCGACAAGGAATTGCGTGAACGCGTGTTTTCAATGGAGAAGTTCTCCTTAGGTGTGCGTCGCTTCATGATCGGTTTTTCCATGAAGGTGCTGATCGCCGATACGCTGGCACCGGTGGTTGCACTGTGTTTCGGCCTCAAACACCCTGGCTTCTGGGATGCCTGGGTAGGTTGCATCGCCTATACCTTACAACTGTATTTTGATTTTGCCGGTTATAGTGCGATGGCGATCGGCCTCGGGCTGATGCTGGGCTTTCATTTCGAAGAGAATTTCAACAATCCGTATCTGGCGGTATCGATACAGGATTTCTGGCGCCGCTGGCATCAGACTTTGTCGTCCTGGTTAAGGGATTATCTGTATATCAGCCTGGGTGGGAATCGTCAGGGACCGTTACGCACCTATGTCAATCTGATGCTGACCATGGCGATAGGTGGTTTGTGGCATGGTGGCGATAACTGGAATTATCTGATCTGGGGCATTATTCAGGGCACGGCCTTGTGCTGTGACCGTGCGTTTACCCAGCGTGGTTTATCCATGCCGGATTATGCCTCGCGAGCATTGACCATGCTGACCGTGATGTTCGCCTGGACGATCTTCCGTGCCAGCGGTTTTGACAGCGCACTGGGCATGTGGGCCGGTCAGCTCGGCTTGCACGGCTTTGGCATCCAGGATGAAGTGATCCTGGCGCTGCGTCCTATGATTATTCTGACTTTTTTTATTGGCTTGCTGTGCGTCGTCTATCCCGCCACACCGGTCGCCAAACGCGGCGGTCTCGGTGTAATGAGCTGGAGCATGCTGTGGCCAGTGCTGACTTTCTGCTACGGCGTGATTGTGCTGGCGGGTCAGAAGGCCGTTCCCTTCCTGTATTTTCAGTTTTAAGAGGCTGATATGAGTGAATCATTTATCTATCGCCCTGAACGTGCCGGACTGTGGAAGTACCTGCCGGCAGCTGCGTTTGCGGCCATCACGCTGGGCGGTTTTGCCGTTGGTATTCAGACGCTGCGCGCAATTCCATCCGACAAATGGGCGCAGATGGCTGACTGGAAAAAAGTCGCGCAGGGCGAGTCCACCCGTTTGCTGACCTCGCAATTGAACGAAAAATTCATCTTCAGCAAAGCCTTTGCCGCAACCGAACGCGCGGTCAGCTGGAACCTGGTGCGGGACACCGGCACTCAGGTCAAGCCAGGGTGTACAGGCTGGTTTTTTCTGACCGACGAACTGACTAGCTTCGATGGTGCGGCCCAGAACGCCAAAGCACGCGCCTGGATGGTCGGACAGGTGGCAAAACTGCTCAAAGCGCAAGGCATACCGTTGGTCGTGGCCGTGGTGCCAGACAAGGCACGCATAGAAAGCAGTCATACATGTGGCATGTATCGTCCGGTTGCTTTTGGTCCGAGGATGGATCAGTGGATAGGCGAGTTACAACAGGCGCAGGTGCCAGTGCTGGATTTGCGCTTGCCGCTGCAGGCTGTGACCGGGGAGCGTTATTACCGCACCGATTCTCACTGGAATGAAGCCGGTGCCAACGCGGTGGCCGCATATATCGCGACTCAGTTACGTCAGAAGCAGTGGATCAGCTCAGACGCTGCGCCACTCAATGCCGACAGCGTGAAGAGCCGTCAAGGCGAACGCATGGGCGATTTGTACAAAGTCTCCAGCCTGGAAGATGTGCCAGCCTGGGCCAGACCGGCGACTGAAATCACCACCCTCAGCGAAGTCGCACCGGTGGTGGTCCATAGCGATGATTTGTTTGGTGACAGCGGCTTACCTGCCTTATCGCTGATCGGTACTTCGTTCAGCCTGCGCGGTAATTTTGTGCCTTTCCTGAGCCGCCATGTGGGTGCGCCGGTTGCGAATCTGGCGAAAGATGGCGGGGCCTTTGACGGCGCTGCGCAAGCTTATTTTCATAGCAAGGAATTCAGTCAGGACGCCCCCAAGCTGGTGTTGTGGGAAATCCCGGAACGCATGATACAACGCCCGTTTGAGCCCAAAGAACGCGCCTGGTTTGAACGTCTGCGTCAGGGTAAGCTCTGATAATGCGAGCACCTTCGATCCAAATACTGATGCACTAAAATTCGTCTTCCCTGTGCAGGCAGGGATCTGGGCCTGTTAACATTTAAATTACGTGTGCGAAAGGGGTAAAACAGGTGCAGGGCTAGGCGCAGCCCGCGCAGCAGTGTGATCACTGTCAGCGGGATGCAACAACGCCATGCGGCTGTTTTACCCCTTTCCCTCCGGGTTCAAGCCAAAACCCGTGCTGGACTGCGTTGCGTGTCTTGTCAGGGGCACCAGCCCTGACGGCGACACACGCCTTGCCAGCCCACGTTTTGGCTTGAACGCATCTCGCAATTTAAATGTTAACAGGCCCTAGTGTCTTGGTGCTGGTACGCCACTGGATTCCAGCCTGCGCGGGAATGACGCTGTCTGAATCAAGCCGGCAATGATGTCTATCATGCCAACAATGAGTATGCATGCCGGATCACACAAAGTGGAACCAGCTAAACGCCTCAATACCCGACAGTTTGCTTCGATTCGTGTACCAGTTGCTCGAATAGCTCGTGGCGCATGCTGCTGATTTCGCCATTGCTGATCGCGGCCAGGATGGCGCAGCCGGGTTCAGTGTGGTGGTGGCAGTTATAGAAGCGGCATTTGCCCAGATGTGGCACAAATTCTGGGAAGGCCCGTTCCAACATGCCTTCGCTCAAATGATGCAGACCAAACTCCTGAAAGCCTGGTGAATCAATCACATAGGATTGTGCGTCGAGCTGATACAGGCGGGTGAAAGTGGTGGTGTGCTTGCCGGTATCCAGCGCAGCTGAAATTTCACGGGTGGCGATATCGGCATCCGGGATCAGCAAATTAATCAGCGAAGATTTACCCATGCCGGATTGACCGATCAGGATAGTGCTTTGACCACGTGTCAGCGTTTCCAACAACACGCGGGTTGCTTCAGGCTGTTCTTTGGCTGATACCTCATGCACAGGATAGCCCAGCCTCGAGTACAGTCCGGCGCGCTCCCTGGCCTTATCGAGGGAGGCGGTGACATCAGTTTTATTCAGTATCAGCACAGGCTGTATACCAGCCGATTCCGCCGCGACCAGTGCGCGCGAGACCAGATCATCGCTGAAGCTGGGTTCAGTCGCGATCACGATCAGCAATTGCGTCAGATTGGCTGCCAACATTTTGGATTTGTACTGATCGGATCGATATAGCAAGGTTTTCCGCGTAGTGATAGCTTCGATCACACCCTGATTTTTCGAGGTCAGTGCAAACTCCACCACGTCGCCGACCGACACATCGCTTTTTTTTCCACGCGTGACGCAGTGCAGCTTATGCTGCTCGCCATCCAGTTCCGCCTGTATCAGATAATGCCGGCCATGCGCGGCGATGACCAGTCCTTGTAAGTGCGCCATCAGGAAAAGCTTTGCTCAAAAATCGCGTCAACCTTGGCCGCGCAAATAAAGTCATTGACCGAAATGCCGCCTTTGCCGTCGTTCACGGTATGGGTGTCGAAACGGATCACACAGCGGTTATAGGTGACCACCAGTTCAGGATGGTGATCTTCTGCGTGGATCACATAGGCGATTGCATTGATGAAAGCCAGGGTTTCATAATAATTTTTGAACTGATAGGTCTTCACGATGCGCGGGCCGTCCTGGCTCCAGCCCGGTGTCGCAGCAAAGTAAGCGCTGAGTTCCGCATCTGCCAGTCCGGTTTCTGTGTGCTGGGATTTGAGTGCGAGTAAGTCGGCTGTTTTCATCATCATTCCTTCAAAGTAGTATCAGGGCTGCGCTTCACTGTGCGGCCAGCAAATGCTGGATACGGATCGCGGCCGGTGGGTGGGAGTCATAGAATGCAGAGTGTAAAGGGTCGGGCGTCAGCGTGGAGGCGTTATCGTCATACATTTTGACCAGTGCCGTAATCAGATCCTGCGCACTTGCATGTTGAGCGGCAAAGGCATCGGCTTCAAATTCATGCTTGCGCGAGCTGATCGCCGCCAATGGAGACAGCAGGAAAGTAAATACCGGCAGAACCAGCATAAACAGCAACAGTGCCATCGCATCATTTTGCGCCAGTAACAGCGGATCAACGCCCAGGCCGGTATAGAACCATACCTGTTGCTTCAGATAGCCGAGCAAAGCCAGAAAACCCAGTGAAAAAACAAACATCACGCCGATACGTTTGACGATGTGACGCAGTTTGAAATGGCCCAGTTCATGCGCCAGCACGGCTTCGATTTCTGCCGGGCTCAGTTTTTCGATCAGGGTATCGAAAAACACGATGCGCTTCGCTGCACCAAAGCCTGAGAAATAGGCATTGCCATGCGCACTGCGCTTAGAGCCATCCATCACAAACAAACCCTTGGAAGCAAAGCCGACTCTGGCCATTAAGCCTTCAATACGGCTGCGCAAGCTGTCATCTTCCAGTGGGGTGAAGCGATTGAATAAGGGCGCGATGAATGTTGGGTAAAGTTGAATTCTAAGAAATAGAAATGCCATCAATGCGATCCAGGTGTACAGCCACCACAGATCACCGGCAGAGGCCATCAGTGTCAGCACCAGCCACAACAGCGGTGCGCCTATCGCTGCGCCCAACAGACTGCTTTTGATCAGATCCCGCACAAACAGCGAGCGTGTCATTTTGTTAAAGCCAAACTTTTCTTCGACCACAAATTGCGAATAGTAAGCAAATGGCAAATCGAGCACACCCGTAATCAGCGCAAATGCGGCAAACAGGCTGAGTTGATACAGCATGCCCGGCCCGGTGATACCCGCAATCGTGACTGACAGCCATTGCAGCCCTCCAAACAGCGTGAAGCCCAATAACACGGGCACATTCAGCATCAGCATCAACAAGCCCAGCTTGGTCTTGGTCACGGTGTAGTCGGCCGCTTTCTGATGCGCTGCCAGACTGATTTTTTCCGCGAATTGCGCTGGCACGCTATCGCGTTTGCTCAGGATGTGGCGGATATGGCGTGCGCTGAGCCAGAACTGCAAGCACACAGAAATCAGCAAAAAGCCGATGAAGAAAACCGAAAAGCTGACAGAATTCATGGGAAAATGTGACATTCGTAAAAAAGCTAAGGAAGAATTATGTCACAAGCGACCGATATGCAAGCAAACAACGCAGCAGCAGCGCGCGCCAATGAGCTCAATCTGATCTGGGTAGACATGGAAATGACCGGTCTGGACCCAGACAATGACAGAATTATCGAAGTCGCCGTCGTGGTCACCGACTCAGAACTCAATGTACTGGCAGAAGGCCCGGTGTTTGCGATTCATCAGTCGGATGCAACCCTCGATAAGATGGATGCCTGGAACAAGGGCACCCACGGCCGCTCTGGCCTGATCGACCGCGTCAAAGCCTCCACAGTCAGCGAAGACGATGCCGAGCAAGCCCTGATCGACTTTCTCAAAGTCTGGGTACCGGCCGGTAAATCGCCAATGTGCGGCAACTCCATCTGCCAGGACCGCCGCTTCATGGCACGCGGCATGCCTAAGCTGGAAGCCTTCTTCCACTACCGCAACCTGGACGTATCCACCCTCAAAGAATTATGCCGCCGCTGGAAACCAGAGCTGCTGGCCGGATTCAAAAAACACCAGAAGCACACCGCGCTGGCCGACATCGTGGAATCCATAGAAGAACTCAAGTACTACCGTCAGCATTTCATCAAGGAGTAAGCTGGCGGCTGCTCTTAGCGTTCGCCTGAATCGCGTCCATCCCATTGTACGAGTGCGAGTCTGGCTTGAACCCAGCTTCGTAATGAAAAAAAAGCTACCCGATTTTTGAAGTGACCCCATTTAGTTGGACAGCTTGATAGTTACGTGGCCAAGGGCTGATTCCTGTATTGAACAGGACTCAGCCCTTTTAATTTCAGTTTTATACGGTCATGATTATAGTAGTGGATGTAG
>NZ_JACOGG010000014.1 GCF_014284365.1 Cognatundibacterium rugosum | reverse complement strand
CTACATCCACTACTATAATCATGACCGTATAAAACTGAAATTAAAAGGGCTGAGTCCTGTTCAATACAGGAATCAGCCCTTGGCCACGTAACTATCAAGCTGTCCAACTAAATGGGGTCACTTCACAGGGCTCCTTTTTTATTGTTTAAATGACCTGCTGTTGCAGATCAAAACTCTTCCCAATCCTGTTCATCACTTTTCCGCGTGGCAGGGCGGTTCAGTTGCGCTGGACGAATCACGGGGCTTTTTGCCGGAGGGCTGCTACGCACTGGTGCCGGGCGCGGTGCTGGCGTGCCGGGGGCTGTGAGATGAGTAACGCGGAATTGCTCAACCACGTGTGACAGTTTTTCTGACTGATCTCGCATACTTTCGGCAGCAGCGGCCGCTTGTTCGACCAATGCGGCATTTTGCTGCGTCATTTCATCCATCTGGTTGATAGCAAGGTTAACTTGCTCAATACCTGAGCTTTGTTCCTGGCTGGCGGAGCTGATTTCTGCCATGATATCTGCTACCTGTTGAACGCTATTGACAATATCTGCCATGGTTTTACCGGCAGTATCTACTAACTTACTGCCGTGCTCTACTTTGCCGACCGAGTCGTCAATGAGCGCTTTAATTTCTTTGGCGGCAGACGCACTGCGCTGTGCCAGGTTGCGCACTTCGGATGCCACCACCGCAAAGCCGCGTCCCTGTTCACCGGCACGTGCCGCTTCTACTGCCGCATTTAGCGCCAGAATATTGGTCTGAAACGCAATGCCGTCGATGACCGCGATGATATCGACTATTTTGTTCGAGCTTTCTTTGATCGAGCCCATGGTTTCAACCACTTGCCCAACCACCTCACCGCCCCTGACCGCAACGCCACTAGCGGAAACCACCAGTTGGTTCGCCTGACGTGCGTTGTCGGCATTCTGTTTGACAGTTGAAGTCAGCTCTTCCATTGAGGACGCCGTTTCTTCCAGCGAGCTGGCCTGATTTTCTGTGCGCGACGATAAATCTGCGTTACCGGAGGCGATTTCAGAAGCGGCCACATTGATAGCCTGTGTACCTTCCCTGACATCAGCGATGACGTGGCTAAGGCCTGCACTGATGCCGTTGATGGCATTCATTAGCATGCCAATCTCATCGCCACGAGTGACTTCCAAATGATCACGCAGATCACCTTGAGCCATTTTTTGTGCTACTTCGGTTGCTTCATGCAGCGGGTGGGTGATGGAATTCGTCATCAGCCAAGCGCAAACGATCGCAAACAGTGAAGATAACAGGATCAATACGACCAGCAGAACGCGGCTGTTTTCATAGCTTTTCTGAATATCTGCTGCGGTTTCATCAATTTGCAGACGCTGTTCTTTGAGGATTTCTTCGACTTTTTTGACGTAGGCGCTTGAGGTTGGCACGAATTTTTGATCGAGCAAGGCATTCGCTTCATCAGCCTGACCTTCCTTTTTGAGCGCAACGATTTTATTACGTGCTGCCAGGTAGGCTTCACGTAATTCACTGACTTCTTTCAGCAGCTTTTGCTCTTTTTCGCTTTTCATTTTAAGCGTGATTTCTTTGAGTAATTCCGCAGAGGTTCTTGAGGATTCAGCCTGATCTGCTTCAAAGAAAGTCGCGAGCGATGGGTCGCTACTCTTGGCGATGGCCGCTGTTCTGCGTATCCCGGTGTGAATATTGCGATACCAGTCGCTCATCAGACGTTCAGTCGCAAGCGGTTCCTGCAACAGGGTTCGGGTCGCTGAGGCAACGGAATTAAGTTGCGTCAGGCCAACCAAGGTCGAGCAGATCGATAACAATAAGATCAGGGCGAAACCCAGACCCAGTCGTTTGCCAACAGAAAGTTGTTTCATTAAATTATTCATAATCAAATTGGGACACGCGAATTTGGAGGAAGGAGCTTTCAAGGGTATGTCACTTTGAAAAATTCCTGTAGCGCAACATTGTAAGTGCTAGATAAGTGTGCATAGATGAAAGCTATTCACTTATGTAGTGTAGATCTAAATCGTCTAGGATAACTGAGTATCGTCGCTTAGACCTTGATTTACTTTACACTGCAGATATTTATACATTCAGATTTCTTATGGCCAGGTTACCGCGGCTGGTGATCCCATCAGCCTTGCATCATGTGGTTCAGCGTTGTCACGAAGGCGTGCAACTGTTTCGGGATGAGCAGGATTACCTGCAGTTTCTAAGCTGGTTGCGTCAGGGGGCGCGTCAGTTTCAAGTGGCAATTCATGCCTATGTGCTTATGCCGGATCATGTGCACTTGCTATTGACACCGGCAGATGGGGATGGCCTGGGCAAGCTGCTCCAATGGCTGGGGCGTTACTATGTTCCTTATTACAATCGCAAGTATGTGCGTATGGGTAGTCTGTGGCAAGGGCGCTACAAAGCAACTGTGCTGGAAGCGGAAAATTACTTTTTGCCATGCAGCGTTTTTGTGGAATCCAATCCAGTCCGTGCGGGTTTGGTGGAAGAGGCGGCGGCTTACCCCTGGTCCAGCTATCAGCATCACGCAGGTCAGCGTATCGATCCCGTCTTGTCTGACCATCCTATTTTTTGGGCTTTGGGTAATACCCCGTTTCAACGTGAAGCCAATTACAAAGAACTGATGGCGCAGTCCCTGAGTAAGTCTGTGATGGATCAATTGCGTCAGGCAACCCAGCACGCCTGGGCCTTGGGTAGTGAAAATTATGTGCAAATGCTGAGTAAAGGCGCATCGCGCCGGCTGGTGCCGGGCAAACGTGGACGACCACGCAAGTTGCCTGTTGCGGAGACGTCCAATTAAGTAAGTCATGCCTGAGACCTTATCGCGCCATCTTGAATTGTTGAAAATAATTACTCTGACCCTATTTAATATAGAGTGAAAAAATAGAGTGATTTTAAACACTCTGACCCTGTTTTATTTCGATTGATGTTTCTATTGCGCTGCACTATTCTCTTTTCCAGACAGTCCATTTTGCCTTCTGGAGATAGTGATGCAAGCTCAAGGTTTATACGATCCTAGCAACGAACATGACGCCTGTGGTGTGGGTTTTGTCGCCCATATCAAAGGTAAGAAAAGCCACGCGATCATTGATCAGGGCTTGTTGATCCTGAAAAATCTCGACCATCGCGGTGCGGTCGGTGCCGACGCACTGATGGGTGATGGTGCCGGTATCCTGATACAGATACCAGACGCGTTTTACCGTGCAGAAATGCTCAAACAGGGTATTAGCCTGCCACCCCCAGGTGAGTACGGTGTAGGTATGATCTTTTTGCCGAAGGAGCATGCGTCCCGCCTGGCCTGTGAGCAAGAGATAGAACGTGCTGTGCGTGCCGAAGGCCAGGTGGTGCTGGGCTGGCGCGATGTACCGGTCGACCGCGACATGCCTATGTCGCCAACAGTGCGCGAAAAAGAACCGGTGATCCGTCAGATCTTCATCGGACGTGGGCCAGACATCATGGTGACTGACGCGCTGGAGCGTAAGTTGTACGTGATCCGTAAATCGGCTGTCCACGCGATTGAAGCGCTCAAGCTGCTGCATGGTAAAGAATACTTTGTACCATCGATGTCGGCCCGTACTGTGGTCTACAAGGGCTTATTGCTGGCCGATCAGGTAGGTGTGTATTACAAGGATTTGCAGGACAGTGCCTGCGTCTCAGCGCTGGCGCTGGTACATCAACGCTTTTCTACGAATACTTTCCCGGAATGGCCACTCGCTCATCCTTACCGCATGATTGCGCATAACGGTGAAATCAATACGGTCAAAGGAAACTTCAACTGGATGCGTGCTCGCGAAGGCGTGATGAAATCGGCGGTGCTGGGCGACGATTTGCAAAAGCTGTATCCCTTGATTTTTGAAGGCCAGTCGGACACAGCCAGCTTTGACAATGCGCTGGAACTGCTGGTGATGGCGGGTTATCCGATTGCCCAAGCCATGATGATGATGATTCCTGAAGCCTGGGAAAATCACAGCATGATGGACGACAATCGTCGTGCGTTCTACGAATACCATGCAGCGATGATGGAACCTTGGGATGGTCCGGCAGCGATGGCATTTACCGATGGCCGTCAGATTGGCGGCACGCTGGATCGCAATGGCTTGCGTCCAGCGCGTTACATCGTGACCGATGATGATCTGGTCGTGATGGCTTCAGAATCGGGGGTGTTGCCTATTCCGGAATCGAAAATCATCAAGAAATGGCGTCTGCAACCCGGCAAAATGTTTCTGATTGACCTGGAAGCCGGTCGCATTATCGACGACAAAGAAATCAAAGATACTTATGCCAATGCCAAGCCTTATAAGCAATGGATACAATCGGTACGCATCAAACTCGATGGTCTTAAAGGCCAGGCTGCTGAGCAAGTGGAAAGCGCCAGTCTGCTCGACCGTCAGCAAGCTTTTGGCTATACCCAGGAAGACGTGAAATTCCTGCTGACGCCGATGGCGCTCAGCGCGGAAGAGGCGATAGGCTCCATGGGGAATGATGCGTCACTGGCGGTGATGTCGAATAAACTCAAGCCGCTGTATAACTACTTCAAACAGCTGTTTGCGCAGGTGACGAATCCGCCTATCGATCCTATTCGTGAGGCGATGGTGATGTCGCTGGTTTCCTTCATCGGCCCGAAACCGAATCTGCTCGATACCAATAACATCAATCCACCGATGCGGCTGGAAGTCGCACAACCTGTGCTGGATTTTGAAGATATCGCCAAGCTGCGCAATATCAGTGCCAATACCGGCGGTAAGTTCAAGTCCTATGAGCTGGATATTTGCTATCCGGTCGCCTGGGGCAAGGACGGTATCGAAGCCCGGCTGGCGTCTATCTGTGCGGAAGTGGTGGACGCGGTTAAATCCGGTCACAACATCATGATCATCACGGACCGTAAGATGGACGCCAACAATGTCGCGATTCCTGCGCTGCTGGCGACGTCAACCGTGCATCAGCATCTGGTCAGCAAGGGTTTGCGTACCACGACAGGTCTGGTAGTCGAAACTGGCTCGGCACGCGAAACCCATCATTTTGCCTTGCTCGCAGGTTATGGTGCGGAGGCGGTGCATCCGTATCTGGCGATGCAAACGCTGGCTGATATGGTAAAAGATCTGCCCGGTGACCTGAGTGCTGAAAAAGCCATCTACAACTATACCAAGGCGATTGGTAAGGGCCTCATGAAGGTGATGTCCAAAATGGGTATTTCGACTTATATGTCGTATTGCGGCGCGCAGATTTTTGAGGCGATTGGCCTCAACAAATCCCTGGTCGACAAATACTTCCGTGGTACAGCATCGAATGTCGAAGGCATAGGCGTGTTTGAAGTCGCAGAAGAAGCCTTGCGTCTGCATCAGGCCGCCTTCGGTCAGGACCCGGTATTGGCCAATGCGCTGGATGCCGGTGGTGAATATGCATTCCGTATTCGTGGTGAAGACCATATGTGGACGCCGGATGCGATCGCGAAGCTGCAGCATTCGACCCGTGCCAATAACTACAATTCTTACAAAGAATATGCGCAGATCATCAATGATCAGTCTAAGCGCCATATGACTTTGCGCGGTTTGTTTGAATTTAAGATTGATCCGGCTAAGGCAATTCCTTTGGAGCAGGTCGAACCCGCCAAAGAAATCGTAAAGCGCTTTGCGACCGGTGCGATGTCTCTGGGCTCTATCAGTACTGAGGCGCATGCCACACTGGCGATTGCGATGAACCGTATCGGCGGTAAATCTAATACCGGCGAAGGTGGTGAAGATCCGGCGCGCTATCAGCAAGAGCTCAAAGGCATCCCGATTCGCAATGGTGAGACACTGGCATCGGTGATTGGTAAAGAACAGATAGAAGTAGATATCCCGCTGCAGGATGGCGATTCGCTGCGCTCCCGTATTAAGCAGGTGGCATCTGGCCGTTTTGGTGTGACGGCTGAATACCTGAGCTCTGCGGATCAGATACAAATCAAAATGGCACAGGGTGCTAAACCCGGCGAAGGTGGGCAGTTACCTGGACACAAAGTTTCCGAATATATCGCCAAGCTGCGTTTCTCTGTGCCAGGTGTTGGCCTGATTTCTCCGCCGCCGCATCACGATATTTACTCTATCGAAGATCTGGCACAGCTGATACATGATCTGAAAAACGTGAATCCTCAGGCATCGATTTCGGTCAAGCTGGTCTCTGAAGTCGGTGTGGGTACGATTGCGGCTGGTGTGTCTAAAGCCAAGGCTGACCACGTTGTGATTGCAGGACATGATGGCGGTACCGGTGCGTCGCCGCTGTCCTCGATTAAACATGCGGGTACACCTTGGGAACTGGGCTTGTCTGAAACTCAGCAGACGCTGGTACTCAATGGCTTGCGTGGACGGGTCAGGGTACAGGCGGACGGTCAGATGAAAACCGGTCGTGACGTTGCCATTGCCGCGATGCTGGGTGCCGATGAAATCGGCTTTGCCACTGCGCCGCTGGTGGTCGAAGGCTGCATCATGATGCGTAAATGTCACCTCAATACTTGCCCGGTCGGCGTTGCGACACAGGACCCGGTATTGCGTGCCAAATTCTCTGGTAAGCCTGAATATGTCGTGAACTACTTCTTCTTCGTTGCCGAAGAAGTGCGTCAGATCATGGCGCAGCTGGGTGTGCGTACTTATGATGAATTGATAGGCCGCGTCGATTTGCTGGATAAATCGAAGGCGGTCGCACACTGGAAAGCCAAAGGTCTGGACTTTGCGCGCATCTTCCATCAGCCGCAAGCCGGTGCCGATGCAGCAATTCGCCATGTGGATGTGCAGGATCATGGACTCGACAAGGCATTGGACAACAAGCTCATCGCACAAGCCAGACTGGCGCTGGATACCGGTGAAAAAGTATCGTTCATCCAACCGATCAAAAATCTGAACCGCACAGTCGGTGCGATGTTGTCGGGTGAAGTGGCGAAACGTTATGGCCATGCCGGTCTGCCGGACGACACTATCCATGTACAGTTGCAGGGTACCGCAGGCCAGTCGGCCGGTGCTTTCCTTGCACACGGTGTGACGCTGGATCTGGTCGGTGAAGGTAATGATTACGTCGGTAAGGGGTTGTCGGGTGGTCGCATTATTATTCGCCCGAATACAGAATTCCGTGGCTGGGCAATCGATAACATCATTTGTGGAAATACCGTGTTGTATGGCGCGATAGCTGGTGAAGCTTTCATCAATGGCGTGGCCGGTGAGCGTTTTGCGGTACGTAACTCCGGTGCGGTTGCGGTTGTTGAAGGTACCGGTGACCACGGCTGTGAGTACATGACTGGCGGTACGGTGATCGTGTTAGGTCAGACCGGACGTAATTTCGCAGCGGGTATGTCGGGCGGTATCGCTTATGTGTATGACCCGGATGGCGAATTCGAAGCGAAGTGCAATCTGGCCATGGTCAGTCTGGAGCCGGTATTGGCGGGTGATGCGCAAGCTGCGACGGTTGACGCATCTGTCTGGCATAGCATCTTGCGTGGTGGCGAAGGCGAAACCGATGAGGCTATTTTACGCAGCCTGATTGAACGTCACTTCAAACATACCGGCAGTACGCGGGCACGCAACATACTGGATGACTGGGCACGCAGCCGTGCCAAGTTCATCAAGGTATTCCCGAATGAATACAAGCGTGCACTGGCTGAAATGGCAGCAGCTAAACAGGCGCCTGTCAGTGCCAAGGCTGCCTGACGCGAGCTCGCTATCGATGCGGCGCGCATCACTGCTACGCAGAAGGTCTGCACGCAGTGATGCCGCTTAACAGGATTTCAGGGCGATCAGCCCCTTACGAATTGAGGTTTTATCATGGGAAAAGTCACCGGTTTTATGGAGTATCAGCGACTGCAGGAAGCCAGCGAGGCACCGCAGTCACGTAAAAAACATTACAAAGAATTTTTAGTCCATCTGGATGATGCGCAGGCGAAGACTCAGGCTGCGCGTTGCATGGATTGCGGTATCCCGTTTTGCAATAATGGCTGTCCGGTCAATAACATCATTCCTGACTGGAATGATCTGGTGTACAACGGTAATCTGAAGCTCGCACTCGACACACTGCATTCCACCAATAATTTTCCGGAATTCACCGGACGCATCTGTCCTGCTCCTTGCGAGTCGGCCTGTACGCTGGGCATCAACGATGACGCCGTCGGCATCAAATCGATAGAGCACTACATTATCGACAAGGGCTGGGAAAATGGCTGGGTCACGCCGCAGCCGGCCAGTGTAAAGACAGGAAAAAAAGTGGCGATTGTTGGCTCCGGTCCAGCCGGGTTGGCAACAGCTCAGCAGTTGGCGCGCGCAGGGCATGAGGTGACGGTATTTGAAAAAAATGATCGTGCCGGCGGTTTGCTGCGCTATGGCATTCCAGACTTTAAACTCGAAAAGAGTCATATCGATCGCCGCATAGAGCAAATGCAGGCGGAGGGGGTGGTGTTCCGCACGGGCGTGCTGGTCGGTAAGGATTTTCCTGGCAATATCACTAACTGGTCGAAAGAAATCATCAGTCCTGAGCAATTGCAAAAAGACTTTGATGCAGTGGTGATTGCAGGTGGTGCCGAGGTGCCACGTGATTTGCCAGTGCCGGGCCGTGAACTCAAAGGCGTGCACTTTGCGATGGAATTTCTGCCGGCGCAGAATAAGGTCAATGCCGGTGATAAGCTCAAAGACCAGATACTGGCTGCCGGCAAGCACGTGGTCGTGATCGGTGGTGGTGACACAGGCTCTGACTGCGTTGGTACCTCGAATCGCCATGGTGCCAAATCAGTCACTCAGTTCGAATTGCTGCCGCAGCCTCCTGAACAGGAAAATAAAGCGCTGGTCTGGCCTTACTGGCCAACCAAATTGCGCACTTCGTCGTCGCATGAAGAGGGCTGCGAGCGCGACTGGTCAGTCGCCACCAAACGTCTGGAAGGTAAGGCTGGCAAGGTCGATAAGCTGATTGCCTGCAGAGTTGAATGGAAAGACGGCAAAATGCAGGAAGTGCCGGATTCTGAATTTGAGCTGAAAGCAGACCTGGTCTTACTGGCCATGGGTTTTGTCTCGCCAGTGCAACAGGTGTTGGACGCATTTGGTGTCGACAAGGATGCGCGTGGTAACGCCAGAGCGAGTACAGAAGGTGCAGGCTGCTATCAGACCAATGTCCCTAAGGTCTTTGTGGCTGGCGATATGCGTCGTGGTCAGTCGCTGGTGGTATGGGCTATACGCGAGGGGCGTCAGTGCGCGCGTGAGGTCGATCTGGCTCTGATGGGCGCTTCCGTATTGCCACGTTAATCGCGGCATTTGTAATGTAAATATCAACAGGATTCCCTCATCGATACGGGGAATCCTGTGGGAAAAAAGCACAGACAAAGTTTAAATTTAGTGACTTTTTGTAATTAATGACCCAATATTCATTAATTTTCATAGTATTTCTACTACTGGTTTTGAATAAAATTTTATGAATTGATTAAATTTGTGATTATTATTTTTTAAAAATCATTTATTTAAATTAATATAAGTTTTATTGCAAAAAAATCATTTTCAACTCCCCACCTTCTTGAGTGTTCTGCATTACAATCTGGTTTTTGCAAAACACTATTGATTACTGTGTCCAATCTTGTCGAAATTCGTGATATCCAATTCGGATATGGAAGCAGGACTATTTTGTCCGGCCTGCGTATGGATTTCCCACGTGGTAAGGTCATCGCCGTCATGGGTGGGTCCGGCTCTGGGAAAACCACGATACTGCGCCTGATCGGCGGGCAAATCCAGCCACAGCAAGGCAGCGTGACCGTTAATGGCCAGGCTGTGCATACGCTGGATGCTGCGGGTTTGTACGCCATCCGGCGCAAAATGGGCATGCTATTTCAGCACGGTGCCTTATTCACGGATCTGAGTGTGTTTGATAACGTGGCATTTCCCATGCGTGAACACACTAATTACTCTGAAGCGGTGATTCGTGATCTGGTGATGTTGAAGTTGCAGGCTGTTGGCCTCAGAAATGCGGCACATCTGATGCCGGCTGAGATTTCCGGTGGGATGGCACGTCGCGTTGCACTGGCGCGTGCGGTGGCACTTGACCCGCAATTGATCATGTATGACGAACCCTTCGCTGGTCTGGACCCGATTTCTATGGGCGTGACTGCGAATCTGATCCGCAATCTGAATGATGCACTGGGGTCGACCTCCATATTGGTATCACATGATGTGCATGAATCGTTTGCGATTGCTGATTATGTGTATTTCCTGTCTCAGGGAAAAATTGTGGCGCATGGAACTCCGGAACAGATGCGTGACTCTGAGGATCCGTATGTGAAGCAGTTTGTACATGCAGAAGCCGATGGGCCGGTGCCATTTCATTACCCCGGTAAGTCACTGATGGACGATCTGGGTCTGAAGGGGAACGCATGATGTTTGAATGGATAGGCCGTCACATACGGGAAGGGGCGGCAGACCTGGGTTATGCCACACGCTGTTTTTTTTCAATATTGTTCAGTGCAGGTGGCTTGTGGCGCAGGCCTAGGCTGATTACCGACCAGATACACTTTATCGGTAATTATTCGCTGGTGATTATTGCGATTTCCGGTTTGTTTGTTGGCTTTGTACTTGGGTACCAGGGTTACTACACGCTGAATCGCTACGGTTCAGAAGAGGCGCTCGGTTTGCTGGTCGCGCTATCGCTGACACGCGAGCTGGGTCCGGTCGTCACCGCTTTATTATTTGCCGGTCGCGCAGGAACTTCATTGACGGCAGAAATTGGCCTGATGAAGGCGGGTGAGCAGCTGGCTGCAATGGAAATGATGGCAGTCAATCCTATACAAAGGGTATTGGCGCCACGTTTTATTGCGGGTCTGATCGCTATGCCGATACTGACTGCGATTTTCAATGCAATGGGGATCATCGGTGGCTATATCGTTGGTGTGAAACTGATCGGCGTGGATAACGGCTCGTTCTGGTCGCAGATGCAGGCAGGTGTTGAAATCTGGCAGGATATTGGTAATGGTGTCATTAAGAGCATCGTTTTTGGTTTTGCCGTGACTTTTGTGGCGCTGTTCCAGGGCTATGAAGCGCAGGCCACGCCTGAGGGTGTAGCGCGTGCGACTACCCGCACTGTTGTGGTGTCTTCGCTGCTGGTGTTGTGGCTGGATTTCCTGCTGACCGCCTGGATGTTTCAGTAGCAGCCAGGCTGCACTGCGGATTTCGGACACATAAAGATACGTAACGAATTAATTCTCTTGATATTCGCTGGCAAACTTCCGGATGGTGATGGACGTTGCTGCGTAAGGAAATAAAATGCAAAAAAAATCTCTGGATTTCTGGGTGGGTTTATTTGTCGTGCTCGGTGCAGCAGCATTGCTGTTTCTGGCGCTCAAAGCTGGAAATATGAGCGCATTGTCGCTGGAAAAAACCTATGATGTAGTAACCCGTTTTGACAATATCGGTGGCTTAAAACCGCGTGCAGCGGTCAAGAGTGCCGGTGTGGTCGTTGGCCGTGTGTCCGATATTCGTTTTGATGACAAGACGTTTCAGGCGACCGTGACGTTGCAGTTGCAGTCTCGCTACCAGTTCCCGAAAGACAGTTCGGCTAAAATCCTGACGGCTGGTTTGTTAGGTGAGCAGTATATCGGTCTTGAACCTGGTGGTGATGCCCAGAATTTGGCTGCCGGTGACCGTATCAAGATGACTCAGTCCGCAGTGGTACTGGAAAATCTGATCAGTCAATTTTTATTCAGTAAAGCTGCAGACAGCAGTTCGGAACAAAAGAAATGAACGCGAAACCATATATCCCGGGCTATTCCCGTTTGATGGCTCTGCTGGTGCTCATGCTGAGTATGATGCTTAGTGCATGCAGTACCGTGAAAATGGAGCAGATCAAGGCTAAGGCTGATCAAACGCTTGATGTCATCAGCACTAAAACCAATATCGGTAAAAATCCACGTGATCCGCTAGAAGGTTTTAACCGTGTGATGTTTAACTTCAATGACAACGTGGATCAGGCTGTATTGCAACCGGTCTCACGTGCCTATCGCGATGTAACACCCGGTTTTGTGCAAACTGGCATAGGCAATTTTTTTAGCAATATTGGTGATGTCTGGAACGCAGTTAACAACCTGTTGCAAGGTAAAGTGGGGGATAGTGCCTCTGATTTTATGCGCTTTGCATTGAATTCGACCTTTGGTCTGGGTGGTTTTCTGGATATAGGCTCGCCAGCTGGGCTGACCAAACATAAAGAAGATTTTGGTCAGACTTTAGGGCGTTGGGGCGTCCCATCTGGTCCTTACTTAGTACTTCCGGTATTCGGACCTTCTACTTTGCGCGATACAGTTGCGATGCCTGTCGATCTAAAGGCAGACTTGTGGACGTATAAAGAGCCGGTTTATATCCGCAATACCGGTACGGTGATACGTCTGGTGGATAAGCGTGCATCGGTACTGGATGCGGGGTCATTAATTGAAGAGGCCGCTTTGGATAAATATGTGTTTATCCGCGATGCTTATCTTCAGCGGCGTGCAGGGCAGATCAACCCTGAGCAGGATTAAGTCTGCTGTAATCTATTAACTCTGGGGCCTGAACCGGACTTTGCGTATGCGCATTGAACGGTACGGGCTAATAAGGAAAGAAACATGAAATCATTTTTTTACCGCTTCGTTATCACGCTGATGGCAAGTCTGAGCTTTGGCGGTGTCGCGCTGGCACAGGAAGCCCCTGATCAGTTGGTTAAGCGTCTGAGCCAGGAAATTCTGGATCTGGCTAAAAACGACAAGGATATCCAGGCCGGTAACCAGAAGCGTGTATATGACATGGTGGAAAGTAAAATTCTGCCGTATATCGACTTTCCGAGAATGACTTCTCTGGCTGCTGGTAAAAGCTGGCGAGAAGCCACACCTGAGCAACAAAAGCAGTTGACCAACGAATTCCGCACTTTGCTGGTATTTACTTATTCCGGTGCAATTTCCCAAATCAAGGATCAGCGTGTGGAATTTAAACCTTTACGTGCTGCGCCGGAAGATACCGAAGTTGAAGTCCGCTCACAGGTGATTCAATCCCGTGGCGAGCCAATTCAGTTAAACTATCGTCTCGAGAAGCTGCCAGCGGGCTGGAAAATCTATGACATCAATGTGTTGGGTGCCTGGTTGGTAGAAACCTATAAAGGCAGTTTTTCTGCTGAAATCAGCAAATCCGGTATGGATGGTCTGATTAAGACTCTGGTTGAAAAGAACAAAAAACTGGCAGCAGCTTCGGCTAAATCCGGTTCAAAATAATAGGTGATCTGTGTTTACAGTCGGTCAGGAACTCACTCAGCATAATGCAATGCAAGTCATTGCTGCCGGTAAGGCAGCGATACTTGCGGGAGAGTGTGAGTTTGATTTCTCAGGGCTTTCCCAGCTGGATTCTTCAGCCGTTGCGGCGATGATCGCGTGGCAGCGAGATTTGCTGGTAAAAAGTCAACAAATTACTTGTCTTCATGTTCCTGCCGGGCTGGACAGTCTGATTCGTCTTTACGGACTCAGCGCGCAATTTGTTACGCATACCTCTGTACATACACCTGAGCGACATTGACGCTCACGGCAATGAGCCACTGACCTGAACGAAGTTTCGGGTCAGTCCGGTTCTCTCTCTGAAAATCCCCTATAATCAAAGGTTTCGCCACTGAAAATTGGCGCTTACCTTAAATCCACTTTCTGAATGCACTGAAGTGCAAGCACGCCACATGGCAGCCATACAAATTAGCAATATCCAAAAACGTTACCAGTCTTTACAGGCTTTAGGTGGCGTCTCGCTATCGATAGAAGAGGGTGAGTTTTTCGGCCTGTTGGGTCCAAATGGTGCAGGTAAGACCACGCTCATTTCTATCCTGGCCGGCCTCAACCGTGCCGACGCGGGTAATATCAGCGTCCAGGGACATGATGTGGTCAGCGATTATCGCAATGCGCGTCGTAACCTCGGTGTCGTGCCACAAGAGCTGGTATTTGATCCTTTCTTTACCGTGCGTGAAACCCTGCGCATGCAATCCGGTTATTTTGGTATCAAAAATAACGACAAATGGATTGATGAAATTATGGAGAACCTGGATCTGACCAATAAGGCAGATGCCAATATGCGTTCGCTGTCAGGTGGCATGAAACGCCGGGTTCTGGTGGCGCAGGCACTGGTGCACAAGCCACCAGTGATCGTACTGGATGAGCCGACCGCCGGTGTGGATGTTGAATTGCGTCAGACCCTGTGGAAGTTTATTTCCAGACTGAACCGTGATGGTCATACCATCGTGCTCACGACCCATTATCTGGAAGAAGCTCAGGCGCTGTGCAATCGCATTGCGATGCTCAAGTCGGGTAAGGTCGTTGCGCTAGACAGTACCGCGGCACTGATACAAAGGATATCCGGTTCGCAGTTACGCATAACGGTTGCAGCCAGCGGAAATACCCAGTTGCCACAGGTGCTCAGCGATAAAATCATCAGCCATGAAGTGACCGCGGATCCGCGTCAGTTTGTGTTGCGTGTCACCGATTTCAATCAGGTTGAATCCATATTGGCGGCTTTCCGTCAGGCCGGTTGTGTGTTTGAAGATATGCAGTTGTTACAGGCCGATCTGGAAGATGTCTTCCTGCAGATTATGGAGGGCGGACAATGAGTAATATGACTGGCTTTAACACCTTGTTGTACAAGGAAGTGCTGCGCTTCTGGAAGGTTGCGACACAAACCATTACCGCACCGGTCATGACAGCCTTGCTGTATCTGCTGATTTTTGGCCACGTGCTGGAAGAACATGTTCAGGTCTACCCGGGAGTGCGCTATACCGCCTTTCTGGTGCCGGGTCTGGTGATGATGAGTGTGCTGCAGAATTCTTTTGCCAACTCGTCCTCCTCATTGATTCAATCCAAGATCACCGGCAATCTGGTATTCGTCTTGTTGCCACCTTTGTCGCATTGGGAAATTTTTGGTGCTTATGTGCTTGCCGCTATTTTGCGCGGGCTGACGGTGGGTGCGGGCGTGTTTATTGTGACCGCCTGGTTCGCTGATTTGCATTTTGTTGCACCGCTGTGGATAGCCTTGTTCGCCTTGCTTGGCGCAGCGATGCTGGGAACCATGGGACTGATCGCCGGTATCTGGGCAGAGAAGTTTGACCAGTTAGCCGCATTCCAGAACTTCCTGATCATGCCGGCCACTTTCTTATCCGGCGTGTTTTACTCGATACATTCCTTGCCTGCATTTTGGCAGGGCCTGTCGCGCTTTAATCCCTTCTTTTACATGATAGATGGTTTCCGTTTTGGTTTTTTTGGCAAATCGGATGTCGATCCTGTATTTAGTTTAATGATCGTTACCGTCTTCTTTCTGCTGCTGGCGGGACTGGCGGTACAAATGCTGAAGCGTGGTTATAAGTTGCGCCACTAATTTTGAGACATGAATACAAGGATTTCACTGCCGCTGCGATCAGCCGTTAGCAGGCGGTTAAACGGTGGGTGTAAGTCCTGTTAACCAGAAACCAGATTGCTAGAAAGATGAACGTGTTACCTACTCCACAACAGATTCAAGACTATATCGCCGCTGGCCTCGACTGCACGCATCTGAGTGTAGAAGGCGATGGCCAGCATTTTCAGGCGGTTATCGTCTGTGCCGCATTTCAGGGTAAACGCCTGATTCAGCGCCACCAGATGGTGTATGCGGTATTGGGTGACCGTATGCGCGAAGAGATTCACGCCCTGTCGATGAAAACACTGACTCCTGAAGAGTACCAGGCATAATGGATAAATTATTGATTACAGGTGGTCACCGCCTACAAGGTGATATTCGTATTTCCGGCGCGAAGAACGCGGCCTTGCCAATATTGTGCGCAGGTTTGCTGAGTGCTGAAGATGTGACTCTGCATAATGTTCCTTCGCTGCAGGACGTGAATACCATGTTGAAGCTGTTGCGTCAGATGGGGTTGCAGGTTAGCCAGGAAAACGGCGTCACCGTACTGAATGGTGCGCAGATCGACAAGCTGGAAGCGCCCTACGACCTGGTGAAAACCATGCGTGCATCGATATTGGTGCTGGGACCTTTGCTGGCGCGTTTCGGTGAGGCTAAAGTGTCGCTGCCTGGTGGCTGCGCGATAGGCTCACGCCCTGTGGATCAGCATATCAAGGGCTTGCAGGCGATGGGCGCTGAAATCACCATCGAGGCGGGTTATATCCATGCGAAAGCCAAACGCCTCAAGGGTGCGCGCATCGTGACCGATATGATTACGGTCACCGGTACTGAAAATCTGCTGATGGCGGCAACGCTTGCAGAAGGTGAAACCGTGCTGGAAAATGCGGCACGTGAACCTGAAGTGACCGATCTGGCCCATCTGTTGGTCGCCATGGGCGCAAAGATTGAAGGTATAGGTACGGATCGTCTGGTGATTCAGGGGGTTACTGCCTTGCATGGCGCCAGTCATGCCGTGATTGCAGACCGTATCGAGACCGCGACTTTCCTGTGCGCGGTGGCAGCGACTGGTGGTGACATCACGCTGACCCATACCCGCAGCGACATCCTCGATGTGGCACTCGATAAGCTGCGCGAAGCGGGTGTGATACTGACCACAGGTCCGGACTGGATACGGGCTCAGATGAGCAGCCGTCCTAAGGCGGTTGGCTTCCGCACCACCGAATATCCGGGCTTTCCTACCGATATGCAGGCACAGTTTATGGCGTTGAACTGTATCGCGCAGGGCACCAGCCGCGTCACTGAAACGATTTTTGAAAACCGTTTCATGCATGTGCAGGAAATGAATCGCTTAGGTGCAAAGATAGAAATCGACGGACACACCGCGATCGTGAATGGCGTCGATAAATTGCTGGGCGCACCGGTGATGGCCACCGATTTACGCGCATCTGCCTCGCTGGTGATTGCCGGTATGGTGGCAGAAGGCGAAACGCTGATAGACCGCATTTACCATCTGGACCGTGGCTACGACAGAATGGAAGTGAAATTGTCCGCAGTTGGTGCACAGATACAACGGATCAAATAATGGGATCACAATTAACGCTGGCGCTCTCCAAGGGGCGGATTTTTGAAGAAACCCTGCCTTTACTCGAAGAGGCAGGCATACGTGTCACCGAAGACCCGGAAAAATCACGCAAACTGATCCTGGCCACCAGTGATCCTGATGTGCGCGTGATCATCGTACGGGCTTCCGATGTGCCGACCTATGTACAGTATGGCGCGGCTGACTTTGGTGTGGCCGGCAAGGATGTGCTGCATGAGCATGGCGGTGAAGGCCTGTATCAGCCTATCGATCTGCACATCGCCAAATGCCGCGTTTCTGTGGCGGTGTCGGCTGGTTTTGATTACGAAAATGCGGTACGTCAGGGAGCACGTTTGCGCGTCGCGACCAAATACACTGAAACCGCACGCCAGCATTTCGCCAGCAAAGGCGTGCACGTCGACCTGATCAAGCTGTACGGCTCCATGGAGTTGGCGCCGCTGGTGGGCTTGGCCGATGCCATCGTTGATCTGGTGAGTACCGGCAGTACGCTGCGTGCCAATCATCTGGTCGAGGTGGAGCATATTATGGACATCTCCTCGCGTCTGGTGGTGAATCAGGCGGCGTTGAAATTAAAGCGCGAACGTCTGCAACCGATACTGGCAGCATTTGAGCGCGCATCTTTGTCTAAAGCATAAAATCTGAAGAGAATTTTCATGGCATCACTGATTACCCGACTCGACGCATCGGCCCCGGATTTTGCAAGCCGCCTGTCTTCTCTGCTCGCCTTTGAAGCCAGTGAAGACGAAGCCATAGACCGCGCTGCGGCGCAGATACTGGCCAGTGTGAAAGCGAGTGGCGATACGGCGGTATTGGAAGCGACCAATCGCTTTGACCGCTTGCAGGCCAGCAGTGTGGCTGATCTGGAGCTGAGTCAGCAGGCTTTGCAGCAGGCATTGGACTCACTGGCGCCGGAGCGCCGGCTGGCGCTGGAAACTGCGGCACAACGGGTACGTGCTTACCATGAGCGCCAAAAACAGGAATGTGGTTCTGCCGGTTTCAGCTATACCGAGGCAGATGGCACTGTGCTGGGTCAGAAAGTCACGCCACTCGATCGCGTTGGTATTTATGTGCCGGGTGGTAAAGCGGCCTATCCGTCCTCAGTCTTGATGAATGCGATTCCAGCCAAAGTGGCCGGAGTCGGCGAAATCATCATGGTGGTGCCGACCCCGGATGGCGTACAAAACCCGCTGGTACTGGCTGCCGCTGCGATTGCCGGTGTCGACCGCGTATTCACGATCGGTGGTGCACAGGCTGTTGGCGCGCTGGCTTATGGTACGGCTACTATTCCTCAGGTCGATAAGATCGTCGGTCCCGGTAACGCCTATGTAGCAGCCGCCAAGCGCCGTGTATTTGGTACGGTCGGTATTGATATGATTGCGGGTCCGTCGGAGATTCTGGTGTTATGCGATGGCAGCACTGATCCTGACTGGGTGGCGATGGATTTGTTTTCTCAGGCTGAACACGATGAACTGGCGCAGTCCATCCTGTTATGCCCGGATCAGGCTTACCTCGATGCAGTACAGGCCAGTATCGTCAAGCTGTTACCACAGATGCCACGTCAGGAAGTGATCCGTACATCGCTCGCCAATCGTGGTGCTTTGATTAAAGTTGAGGATATGCAGCAGGCCTGCGAGATCGCCAACAGTATCGCGGCTGAGCATCTGGAAATCTCGGCTGCACATCCGCAGCAATGGGCCGATCAGATACGCCATGCAGGTGCGATGTTCCTGGGTCGTTATTCATCAGAAGCGCTGGGCGATTATTGCGCCGGACCGAACCATGTGTTGCCGACTTCGCGTACAGCGCGCTTCTCGTCGCCGCTGGGTGTGTACGATTTCCAGAAACGTTCATCCATGATACATGTGAGTGAGCAGGGCGCGCAGACACTGGGCAAAGTTGCGGCAGAACTGGCGTATGGCGAGGGATTGCAGGCGCATGCCCGCAGTGCCGAACTGCGCCTGAAGTGAAGTGCCGGAACTGCCCATGACTGAGACCTGGCGTAACCGGATTTTTTGCGAAGATGCCTTACGGGGCATGGAACGCATTCCCGATGCCAGCGTAGATTTGCTGCTGGCGGATCCCCCGTATGGACTGGGCAAGGATTACGGTAATGACTCCGATAAGCTGGAGTCAGCCGCTTATCTGGAATGGATGACGCAGTGGGTGGATGCTGCACTGCCTAAGCTGAAGCCGAATGGCAGCCTGTATATTTTTCTGACCTGGCGCTATTCGCCGGAAGTGTTCGTGATGCTCAAGCAGCGTATGACCATGCTCAATGAAATCATCTGGGACCGGCGCGTACCATCCATGGGTGGTACAGTCAGAAGATATTCATCGGTGCATGACACCATCGGTTTTTTTGCGAAGGCAAAAGACTATTATTTTGATTTGGATGCGATCCGGATTCCTTACGATGCTGCCACCAAGAAGGCGCGCAGCCGTAAGATTTTTGAGGGTGCTAAATGGCTGGAACTGGGTTTTAATCCTAAAGATGTATGGAGTGTGTCGCGTTTGCATCGCGAGCATGCAGAACGGGAAGATCATCCCACCCAAAAACCGCTCGAAATCATTGAGCGTATGATCAAGGCTTCTTGCCCACCCGGCGGTGTAGTCTTCGATCCCTTCATGGGCAGCGGCACGACTGCCGTTGCGGCACAACGTTGTGGGCGTGATTATGTCGGATTTGAATTAAATCCTGACTATTGCGCCATGATAGAAAAGCGTCTGGCTGCCGGTTTAACGCATGAGCTATCTGCCTGAGGCAGCCCATGATCGCGGCGTTTGTCGTCGCGCCGGACGCAATGTAAATGTCTGAGTGAGTTGGAGTCGAGATTGAACGCTTTCCCTGCGGCGGCTGTGATCCGTCCTGAAATTGCTGCCCTGGCAGCCTACCATGTTCCTGATGCAGATGGCTTTCTGAAGCTCGACGCGATGGAAAATCCGTTTTCTTTACCGCCCGCTTTGCAGCAAGAGCTGGCGCAGCATTTGTCACAGGTGGCATTGAATCGCTACCCGGTACCGTCTTATCAGCAACTGAAGCAGCTGATCGCTGACAAACTGGGGGTGCCGGCCGGGCGTCCTGTCGTGCTGGGCAATGGTTCAGACGAACTGATCGCGATGATGTCGGTTGCCTGTGCGCGTCCTGGCGCCAAGGTATTAGCTCCCGTGCCTGGCTTTGTGATGTATGCGATGTCAGCCAAATTAGCCGGGCTAGAGTTTATTGGCGTGCCATGCCATGCTGATCTGACCCTGGATGTGGATGCGATGCTGGAAGCGATACAGTTGCATCGTCCTGCCATCACGTATCTGGCCTATCCGAATAATCCTACCGGGACTTTGTTCGATGCTGTCCAAATGGAGCAGATACTGCGCGCAGTGGGTGATACCGGCATCGTGGTCGTGGATGAAGCCTATCAGCCATTTGCACCTGCGACATTTATGTCCAGACTGGATGAGTTCCCGAATCTGGCTGTGATGCGCACCGTTTCCAAGCTGGGGCTGGCCGGCATACGGCTAGGCTATATGACAGGACACCCGCAACTGATGCAGGAATTCGAAAAAGTCCGCCCACCCTACAATATCAATGTGCTGAGTCAGGCGGCAGCCGAATTCGTGCTGCGCCATGTGGAGGTGCTGGAGGCACAGGCTGCCCTCTTGCGCGAGCAGCGCAGTGAGCTGGCTTCTGCATTGTCGGCCTTGCCTGGCGTACAAGTATTTCCTTCTTCAGCGAATTTTTTGCTGATTCGTGTTGCGAATGCTGAACAAGTGTTTGCGAAATTAGTCCAACAAAAAATTTTAGTGAAAAATGTAGGTAAAATGCATAATCTGCTGCACGACTGCTTACGGGTGACTGTCAGCTCTGCACAAGAAAATGCTTCATTTCTCGCTGCGTTTGCAGCATCTCTTGAAACAACATGAATAAGCCAACAGAACGCATTGCGGCGCTTACCCGCAATACCAATGAGACCCAGATCCGTGTCGCCATCAATCTCGACGGCAGCGGTAAGCAGAATCTGCACACTGGCGTCCCTTTTCTCGATCATATGCTGGACCAGATTGCCAGACATGGTCTGATTGATCTGGATATCGAAGCCACCGGTGATTTGCATATTGATGCACACCATACGGTCGAGGATGTCGGCATTACTTTGGGCATGGCGTTTGCAAAAGCAGTCGGCGACAAAAAAGGCATACGTCGTTATGGCCATTCTTATGTGCCGCTGGACGAGGCCTTATCGCGGGTGGTGGTCGATTTTTCTGGTCGTCCCGGTCTCAGTTATCACATTCCGTTCACCCGTGCCATGATAGGCCAGTTTGATGTCGACCTGACACGTGAGTTTTTCCAGGGTTTCGTGAATCACGCGCTGGTGACGCTGCATATCGATAATCTGCGCGGAGACAATGCGCATCATCAGTGTGAAACCGTGTTCAAGGCATTTGGCCGCGCGCTGCGCATGGCCACAGAGCACGATGAACGCGCTGCTGGTACTATCCCATCCACTAAGGGTACTCTCTGACATCAGGATTCAATACCGGTTTTCCGGCTGGATAAAACCGGTCCCTCATTATGAATAAAATTGTTGTAGTTGATTATGGTATGGGCAATTTGCGCTCGGTGGCGCAAGCCCTGCGTGCTGTTGCTCCCGAAGCGGAAGTGCTGATTTCCGGTGCTGTCGCTGATATTCGCAGTGCCGACCGTATCGTGTTACCCGGTCAGGGCGCGATGCCGGATTGCATGCAAAGCCTGCGTGATTCCGGTGTGCAGGAAGCGGTATTGGAAGCCAGTCGCAGCAAACCACTGTTTGGCGTCTGTGTCGGTGAACAAATGCTGTTTGACCTGAGCGAGGAAGGAAATACGCCTGGCCTGGGATTATTGCCGGGTAAAGTGGTACGCTTCCAGCTTGATGGTCGTCTGCAGGCAGATGGCTCGCGCTTTAAAGTGCCGCAAATGGGCTGGAACCGTGTTGCACAGGCTCAGAGCCATGCGTTGTGGCAGGGTATCCCGGACCAGAGCTATTTCTATTTTGTGCATAGCTATTTTGCACAGCCTGAGGTTGCGGCGCACACGGTAGGTGTGACGGACTATGGACAGGCTTTTACCTGTGCCGTGGCACGTGACAATCTGTTCGCCACCCAGTTCCATCCGGAAAAGAGTGCGGCAGCAGGCTTGCAACTGTATAAGAATTTTGTACACTGGAAGCCCTGAGCCTCAGAACAACCGGCATTTTATTATCTGAATCATTTCTGAATTTTTAGTCTTTTACAGTCTTTTAGACGCCTACTTTTTTACATCATGCTGCTCATTCCTGCTATCGACCTCAAAGACGGTCACTGCGTACGCCTCAAACAAGGTGATATGGACCAAGCCACTGTGTTTTCCGAAGACCCGGCCGAGATGGCCAGGCATTGGCTGAAACAAGGTGCGCGCCGCCTGCATCTGGTCGACCTGAACGGCGCATTTGCCGGTAAGCCTAAGAACGAAGGTGCAGTGAAAGCAATACTGCAGGCAGTGCGTGACTATGCCGAAGAAACCGATACCGAAGAAATTCCGGTGCAGCTGGGCGGCGGTATCCGTGACCTGGACACCATAGAACGCTATCTGGATGATGGACTGTCCTACATCATCATCGGCACGGCGGCAGTGAAGAATCCGGGTTTCCTGGCTGACGCTTGCAGCGCCTTCCCGGGCCAGATCATCGTTGGGATCGACGCCAAAGATGGAAAGGTTGCGACCGATGGCTGGAGTAAATTATCCGGCCACGAAGTAATCGATCTGGCGCAGAAATTTGAAGGCTATGGCGTCGAAGCCATTATTTACACCGATATCGGACGCGATGGCATGATGGGTGGCGTGAATATTGACGCCACCGTTAAGCTGGCGCAGGCCGTTTCCATCCCGGTGATCGCATCCGGTGGTGTGCACAATCTGGCCGATGTGGAAGCGCTGTGTGCGGTACAGGACGAGGGCATAGAAGGCGTGATTTGTGGCCGCTCGATTTACGAGGGCACGTTGGACCTGGAATCGGCGCAATTGCGCGCCGACGAATTAAGCGGCGATTTGCCGGAAGAAGATGAGGCCGAATGACGCTCGCCAAACGTATTATTCCGTGTCTGGATGTCACTGCCGGACGCGTAGTCAAAGGGATTAATTTTCAGGAATTACGCGATGCCGGTGATCCGGTCGAAATCGCGCGTCGCTATGATCAGCAAGGCGCGGACGAAATCACCTTTCTCGATATCACGGCTACTTCCGATGAGCGCGATCTGATCCTGCCGATTATTGAAGCGGTTGCTTCTCAGGTATTTATTCCGTTAACGGTAGGTGGCGGCGTGCGCTCTGTGGCCGATGTCAGACGCCTGCTGAATGCCGGCGCTGATAAAGTCGGTATCAATACGTCTGCAGTGACCAATCCGCAACTGGTGGCTGATGCCGCGCATAAATACGGTTCGCAATGCATCGTGGTGGCGATTGATGCCAAGCGCGTCGCCGAGGGCAAATGGGAGGTATTTACTCACGGAGGCCGCAATGCGACCGGACTCGATGCGGTGCAATGGGCACAGAAAATGGCCGCGCTCGGTGCCGGTGAAATTCTGTTGACGAGTATGGACAAAGACGGCACACGCTCTGGTTTTGACCTGGGCCTGACCCGTGCCGTATCGGATGCTGTGTCGATACCTGTGATCGCTTCCGGCGGCGTTGGTGGTTTGCAGGACTTGGCCGATGGGATCAAACTGGGCGGCGCCGATGCGGTGCTGGCCGCCAGTATTTTCCATTATGGTCAGCATACAGTAGGCGAAGCCAAGCAGTTTATGGCGGCGCAGGGTATTCCTATGAGGTTGTTATGAGTGCGGCAAAATGGCTCAATAAAGTACGCTGGGACGATCAGGGACTGGTACCTGTGATCGCTCAGGAAGCAAGCAGCAATGATGTATTGATGTTCGCCTGGATGAACCGTGAAGCCTTATCGCGTACCGTAGAACTGGGGGAGGCCGTGTATTGGAGTCGCTCCCGTAAAAAACTGTGGCACAAGGGCGAAGAATCCGGTCATGTCCAGAAGGTGCTGGAGATCCGTCTGGATTGTGATGAAGACGTGGTGCTGCTGAAGATAGAACAGGTCGACAGTATTGCCTGTCATACTGGCAGACATTCCTGTTTTTTCCAGAAATTTGAAGGCACTTTACACGATGGCGACTGGCTGGCTGCCGATCCTGTCCTGAAAGATCCGGAAAGCATATACAAATGAGCGTAGTACAACAAAGCATACTGGAGCGTCTGGCCGACATCATCGAGAGCCGCAAGCTGGCCAACGGTGGTGATCCTGCGAGTTCTTATGTGGCCAAATTGTTCAGTAAAGGTGACGACGCCATCCTGAAAAAAATCGGTGAAGAAGCGACAGAAACCGTGATGGCTGCTAAGGATGCACGCGTGTCCGGTGATGCCAGTCAGGTTCTATATGAATGTGCGGACCTCTGGTTTCATTCTCTTGTCATGTTAGCCCAGTATGATTTGCGCCCTCAGCAGGTATTGGATGAGCTGGCGCGGCGTGAGGGATTATCGGGTTTAGAGGAAAAAGCATCCCGTCAGGATGCCTGATACTTTAGACGATTAACTTGCATGGCTATGTTCAACTCATCTGACTAGGAAAATCGTGGATAACTGTATTTTTTGCAAAATAGTTGCTAAACAAATTCCATCCAGCATTGTGTATGAAGATGAAGACTTACTGGCGTTCAAGGATATCCGTCCGGCCGCGCCTGTGCATCTGCTGGTGATTCCTAAGCGTCATATCAGTACTTTGTCCGACGCAAAGCCCGAAGATACTGTCCTGCTGGGGAAAATGCTGGCTTTGGCGCCAAAGCTGGCAGCAGAGCATGGTTGTGCACCCGTACTGCAGGCAGATGGCAGTCTGCACGGCGGTTACAAAACCTTGATCAATACTGGTCCGGATGGTGGTCAGGAAGTGTATCATTTGCATCTACACGTCATTGGTGGTCCGCATCCCTGGCGTGGACAGCATTAATTTTTTCACGAGAGTGTGACTCTCAATAGGAGCAGGTAATGGGTTCATTCAGTATTTGGCATTGGGTTATTGTTCTGGTGGTGGTGATCCTGGTATTCGGCACCAAAAAATTGGGCAATGTAGGCGCTGATCTGGGCAAGGCAGTCAAAGGTTTTAAAGATGGCGTGAAAGGTGAGGAAGATAAACCGGCTACGCAACAGACTGCGCAATCGACCATCGACGTCGATGCCAAAGAAAAATCCAAGCAGTAAAGTGTCAGCTTACGTACACTTACCCGGAGACTGTGCATGATCGATCTGGGTATCAGCAAATTAGCATTGATAGGCGTGGTCGCGCTGATCGTGATCGGCCCGGAAAAACTCCCTAAGGTGGCCCGCATGGCGGGTACCTTGCTGGGAAGGGCGCAGCGCTATATCAATGATGTGAAAGCGGAAGTCAGCAAAGAGATAGAGCTCGAGGAGTTGCGTAAGATGCAGCAACATGTCGAGCAGGCTGCGCAGCAGGTTGAGCAGACTGTGCAGCAATCCTGGACCGAGGCTGAGACGGGTTTGCGCAACCTGGAAGAACCGGAAGCGCTCGCGCAAATTGCGCCTGCGGCCACGCTGAGTCATGCCCGTCAGGATGCCAAGATTAAGGATTTTCGTCGCAAGCGTCTGGCCAAAACCAGCGCTTTGCCAGCTTGGTATAAACACAGACATGGTCAGCGCAGCCATATCAGTTCCGGTGCCGCCCGCATGGCGCGTCATCGTGCGCAACCTCGTCCACCTGCCAGCTTCTTCTGAGCGGTTTTTTCCTACGTGACTTTATGACAGACGAAATGAATTTATCCATGGTGGGTGCATGACTGATCAGCATGAACAGGGAGGCGCAGAAGAGAGTTTTATTTCTCATCTGGTTGAACTGCGTGACCGCCTGGTCAAGGCAGCTTACGGCTTACTGGCCGCCTGCGCGGTTTTGATGGTGTGGCCTGGGCCTTCTGCTATCTATGATTTTCTGGCGCAGCCTATGCTGGCCTCCTTACCAGCCGGTTCCAAAATGATCGCGACTGGTGTGATCGCCCCTTTTTTGGTACCCATGAAAGTAACGCTGTTGATCGCATTCATGCTGGCATTGCCGTGGATACTGTATCAGGCCTGGGCCTTTATTGCGCCTGGCCTGTATGCGCACGAAAAACGCCTGGTCGCACCTTTGGTGATCTCGTCCTCGCTGCTGTTTCTGGCAGGGGTCGCGTTTTGTTATTTTCTGGTGTTTGGCCGTGTCTTCAAGTTCATTAACGAATTCGCGCCCGCTTCCATCAATGTGGCACCCGACATAGAAAACTATCTCGATTTCATCATGTCGATGTGCCTGGCCTTCGGCGTGACTTTTGAAGTGCCGGTGGTGGTGGTGGTACTGGTCAGGATGGGGCTGGTGTCGGTAGAAAAACTCAAGGCGATTCGACCTTATGTGATCGTTGGTGCCTTTGTGATCGCGGCGATCGTGACTCCTCCCGACATCGTTAGCCAGTTTTCACTGGCCTTACCGATGTGGTTGCTATATGAGCTGGGTCTGTTAATCGCACCCTTGTTTGTGCGGGTGACGCAGGCGCCAGACGCTGCTGAACAATAGATCAAGCGCTGGTTCAGGCTGCGCGTAACCACTGCACCAGCGGTTGCGCGCTTTGAAATGCGTTGATCAGTGTGGACTGCACCTGGGCGCTGTCCCAGCCATCGATCTGGATTTCAGTCCAGACCATAAAATTCTTGAGTTTGATGTATTCAATCAGTGCGTGGCTGGCATCAAAACCCTTAGGTGGGCGTTGTAGTTTACCTTCTTCTTGCAAGGTACCGAATTCCCGTTTGAGCTTCTTATCTGCCAGGACTGACTGAAAGCCTGCGCTGTCATTCAGGATATGCGTACGTATCGCTTTCAAGCGGTCAGATGGTGGCATGTATTCGCCGCAGGCAAAGAACAAACGTCCATTCCCATCTAACTGAAAATAATAGGCCGGACCACCACCTTCGCTGGGCTTTTTTCTGCCATTTGGAACGATGGAAGAAGAAAAGGTCGTTTTGTAAGGCGACTTATCCTGCGAAAAGCGCATATCGCGGTTAATCCGGAATAAAGCTTTCTTAGGATCGCAGCCCGCTATGGCCGGATCAAAGCGAGCGATCTCTGTGATCAGTGACGTAACCAGCTGTACAAATTCAGCGCGCAAGATGTCGTAGCGCGGCTTATTCATAACAAACCAAGCACGGTTATTATTTTCTGCCAGTTCGCTCAGATACGCTTTCAGATCGATCAGGTGCATAGCTTACTCTTCGCGGTTGAGGACGGGACGTTTGCCGATCGCGATATCCAGCGTCGGCTCGGAGCTACTCCGTAATACCTTAATCTTCGCATGGTTCCCTGGCTTCAGTTGTGCGACCAGATTCAGTAACTCAGTCGTGCTGGTGACGTTTTTGCCCTCTACCGTCAACAAAATATCGCCTGGTTTCATACCGGCTTTAAATGCCGGGCCATCGCGTACCACGCCGGTGATGATTGCGCCGGATTTCATCTTTAACCCGAAACTGTCAGCCAGTTCGGGCGTAATGTCCTGCAGCTCTACACCGATCCAGCCCCGTACTACCTGACCCTGACTGATGATGGACTCCATCACTTGTCGCGCGATGGAAATAGGAATTGCAAAACCTATCCCTACCGAGCCGCCGTTTTGCGAGTAAATCGCTGTGTTAATCCCCAGCAGATTGCCATTCGCATCTACCAGCGCACCGCCGGAATTTCCTGGGTTAACTGCTGCATCGGTTTGAATGAAATTCTGAAATGCGCTGTCAGCCAGGTTGGTGCGTCCCAGCGCGGAAACGATACCCATGGTGACGGTTTGTCCCACACCGAAAGGATTGCCGATCGCGAGTACCACGTCGCCGACCTGAGCCTGATCGGAATTGCCGAGGGTGATGACGGGTAAGTTGCTCATCTCGATTTTGATGACAGCCAGATCGGTCTCGGGATCGGTACCCACCACTTTTGCACGTGCTTTTCTGCCATCGGTGAGCGCGACTTCAATTTCATCTGCGGACTCAACCACGTGATTATTAGTCAGAATATAGCCTTCAGCGCTGACAATGACGCCAGAACCAAGACTGGACTGGCGCTCTGTACGTTGCCCTTGCTGATCGCCGAAAAAACGGCGCAGGAAGGGGTCGTTCAGCAAGGGATTGCCCGAGCGTCTGGCTTCTTTTGAGGTGTAAATATTGACCACCGAAGGCATCGCTTTGCCTGCCGCGCCCCGATAAGAATTTTGCGCCGGTGTCTGACTGACCAGTGCTTCTTTAAGCGTGACGCCGGCACTGATACGCGTTTGTGAAGCGGGATTGAAACCTGAGCGTACCCAATCAGGTTTAAGCGTGGTTACAATAAACCAGATCGCCAGACCAACAGTCACAGTCTGTGCAAACAACAACCAAAGACGTCGCATAAGGAAGATATGGAAAAGAAAAGTGTGAATCGGGATGAACTGGCTATAGCACTGGAAAATGAGCTGCAAGTTAATCGTTTCCGTGATTATTGCCCAAATGGCTTGCAGGTGGAAGGGCGAACTGAAATCCGGCATCTGGTGACGGGGGTCACGGCGAGTCTGGCTTTGCTGGAGCATGCGCTTGAGCTGGGTGCCGATGCAGTACTGGTACATCACGGTTATTTCTGGCGTGGTGAGGATATGCGCCTGGTTGGACATAAATACAAGCGCCTGGCCTTATTGCTGAAAAACGATATCAGTCTGTTTGCCTACCACTTACCGCTGGATAGTCATTCTGAACTGGGAAATAACGCGCAACTGGCACGTCTGTTGAATTTCACGCCTACAGGGCGCTTTGGTGATGACGATATAGGCTGGATGGGGCAGGTTGCTGATGCTGCACTACGCACCGTGGGGGACTTGCAGAAGCACATTGCTGCTGTGCTTGGCCGTACCCCCTTATTGATTGGTGACCCGGAACAGACTCTGGGTCAAATTGCCTGGTGCAGCGGTGCGGCACACAGCATGTTGGACCGCGCAGTTGCTGCCGGTGCCAGCGTTTATCTGTCTGGGGAAATTTCAGAGCCTACGGTACATCTGGCACGTGAGACTGGCGTGGCTTACCTGGCTTGCGGTCACCACGCGACCGAGCGCTACGGCGTACAGGCGCTGGGCAATTGGATAGCACAGCAGTTTGGCATCAGCCATCAGTTTATTGATGTCGACAATCCGGTCTGATGTGCGGGGCGCGATAGTTGGCCCCGAAGCAACAACAGCCAGCGACAAAAGGTGCTGGCTGTTGCTTGACGGAGACAAATTACCAACTCAGTTATTTTTTCAATGCATCGCGAATTTCGCGTAATAACAACACATCTTCCGGCGTCACAACTGGGGCTGGCGCAGCTACCGGTTCATCCTTTTTCATTTTATTGAACAGGCGGACCATCTGGAAAATGACAAAGGCCAGTATCAGGAAATTCACGGTAACAGTGATGAAGTTACCATAGGCAATAACGCCGCCTAATTTCTTGGCTTCTGCCAGCGCCAGTTGCGTACCCTGTCCGTTCAACGGCAAGTAATAGTTAGAAAAATCCAACCCGCCACCCAGCAAACGGGTAATGGCTGGCATCACAATATCTCCCACCAATGAGTCCACAATCTTACCGAAAGCAGCACCGATGATCACACCGACGGCCAGATCGATGACATTACCTTTGGCTGCAAATGCCTTAAATTCTTGCATCATACTCATAAAAAAACTCCCTTTTTTCATTAATAGTTATGCCACGATTTTGCGGACAGATGTATTCTAAAGTGCAAGCAGTAAAATTGGCGCAAAGACATTGTTAATGATGTTTTCCCGAAAATACCGAATAAACACATTTTTCGCATTTTTGCATCCAAATATGTCAAAAAACAGTGAAAATGTTTAAAAAATCGCGTATTTTTGTTGTTTGGGGATCTTTTGCTTTAAAACCATATTCCGCTACTTTATAATTTAAGGTTGCTAGAAGTTAGAGCTTATTTCATCCGTAGCTGTGGGTGCGGATAAGGCAATTCGGGACATTTGTGTCTGTTGTTGTGCGCGACTCAAAAAACGGATTGTCTGGCATGTCTGCACAGGTTTTACCGGTGCAGACAGTGTCAGTTCCCGGAGGGGTGACCTCCGACTCGTATTGATGAAATGAGTTCTAGTCGTCGGGTTTTGACTTTTGACAGATTGGGGTTGGTATGAGTAACGAAAAGCAGGTCGATTCTGGCCGCCGCGGTTTGCTCGTCGCCACTTGCGCGGCAGGTGGCGTGGCGGGCTTGGCTACGGCGGGAGCATTGGTAAGCACGTTCCAGCCATCAGAGCGCGCGAAAGCGGCTGGTGCGCCGGTAGAAGTGGATATTTCCGCTTTGAAATCCGGTGAAATGACAACGGTGGAGTGGCGTGGTAAGCCAGTCTGGATTCTGAAGCGGACACCGGAAATGTTGGCCAGTCTGGCCAAGACCGAAGATAAAGTTGCTGATCCGCAATCCAATAAGCCTTACACCATGGATATGCCGGAGTATTGCGATAAGCAAAGCCGCTCCCGCAAAGAACATCCGGAAATTCTGGTGACAGTCGGCATTTGTTCCCATCTCGGTTGCTCCCCAAGTTCCAAGTTCCAGGCTGGTGCCCAGGCATCGTTGCCAGATGACTGGCAAGGTGGCTTCTTATGCCCATGCCATGGCTCTACGTTCGATCTGGCTGGTCGCGTATTCAAAAATAAACCAGCCCCGCAAAATCTGGATGTGCCGCGCCATATGTTCCTGTCGGACACCAAGATACTGATTGGTAAAGATGAGAAAGGTGAGGCGTAATCATGGCATTTGTTGAGAAAAAACTGCCTGCGGATGCGTCTGCAGCTGAACACGCACTGAACTGGGTTGATTCCCGCTTCCCGCTGACCAAGCTGTGGAATGATCAGTGGGGTAAATACTACGCACCGAAAAATTTCAATTTCTGGTACATCTTTGGCTCATTGGCGATGCTGGTGCTGGTGATTCAGATCGTGACCGGTATTTTCCTAGTCATGCATTACAAACCCGATGCAAATCTGGCATTCGCATCGGTGGAATACATCATGCGTGATGTGCCCTGGGGCTGGTTAGTGCGTTATATGCACTCTACCGGTGCTTCGGCTTTCTTTATCGTGGTCTACCTGCATATGGCCCGTGCCTTCATGTATGGTTCCTACCGTAAGCCGCGTGAACTGATCTGGTTGTTTGGTTTCGCGATTTTCCTGTGTCTGATGGCAGAGGCGTTCTTCGGTTACCTGTTACCTTGGGGGCAGATGTCTTATTGGGGCGCACAGGTGATTGTGAATCTGTTTGGTGCAATTCCTTTCATCGGCCCTGATCTGTCTTTGTGGATCCGTGGTGATTACGTGGTGTCGGATGCAACATTGAACCGTTTCTTCTCTTTCCACGTGATTGCAATTCCGCTGGTCTTGCTGGGTCTGGTTGCAGCGCATCTGATCGCTCTGCATGAAGTTGGCTCTAACAATCCTGACGGTATTGAAATCAAGGATAACATTGGTGCTGATGGTCATCCGGTGGATGGCATCCCATCCCATCCTTATTATTCGTCGAAAGATATCTTCGGTGTGACGGTATTCCTGACGCTGTTCAGCGCAGTTGTATTCTTTGCGCCGGAAATGGGGGGGTACTTCCTTGAATACAACAACTTTATTCCGGCTGATTCGCTGAAAACGCCGCCACATATCGCGCCGACCTGGTATTTCACGCCTTTCTACTCGATCCTGCGTGCAACAACATCGGAATTCCTGTACGTAGTGCAGGCCGGTATCGCAGCTTATGTCGCGTTCATTTACATCAAAACCAAGCTGCCTACTGTCATCAAAATGGCGATTGCTGGTATCGCACTGGTTGCGATCGCTGGCATGATGCCTGGCGCACTGGATGCGAAATTCTGGGGTGTGGTCTTGTTCGGTGGCTCTGTTGTGATCCTGGCTTTCCTGCCTTGGCTGGATTTGTCACCAGTGAAATCGATACGCTATCGCCCAGACTGGCACAAGTATGTGTACATCATCTTCGCGATTGCTTTTGTGATCCTGGGCTACCTCGGTGTGCAGGCACCGTCACCGACAGGCGAACGTGTGTCGCAGGTTTGTGCAGTGATTTACTACGGCTTCTTCCTGTTGATGCCATGGTGGAGTGCGATGGGTACATTCAAGCCTGTACCGAAGCGTGTGACTTTCAGCGCTCACTAAGTCAACTAAGCGAGGACGAATTAGCATGAAATTACTTAAAAAACTGATCGCTGCTGTTGCTTTGGTTCCAGCATTAGCGTTCGCAAGCGGTGCCACCCATCCTTTGGATAAGGCGCCGGACCGTACAACAGATATGGCAGCTCTGCAAAATGGTGCCAAACTGTTCGTTAACTACTGCCTCAACTGCCACTCAGCGTCCGCAATGCGTTACAATCGCCTGCGCGATATCGGCCTGACAGAAGATCAGATCAAGCAAAACCTCTTGTTCACAGGAGAAAAAGTGGGTGATCTGATGAAAAACACCCTGTCAGCCAAGGATGCAAAGGCCTGGTTTGGTGCAGTACCGCCGGACTTATCCGTGATCGCAAGAGCAAAAGCATCTGAAGCAGGAACCGGTGCAGATTGGTTGTATACTTATCTGCGCACCTACTACAAAGATGAGTCCCGTCCTACCGGCTGGAATAATCTGGTCTTCCCGAATGTGGGTATGCCACATGTTTTATGGGAATTGCAAGGTGTTCGCACTGCGAAATTTGTAGAAGAAAAAGATGCACATGATGCATCCAAATCGGTACACAAATTCAGTGGTTTTGAAACTGTCGCGGCTGGTAAATTAAGCGCTGCCGAATATGACAATGCTGTGGGTGATTTGGTTGCATATTTGCAATGGATGGGCGAACCTGCCCAAAATATCCGCAAGCGTCTTGGGGTAGTAGTCTTGATTTTCATGGCAGTTTTAGCGACACTTGCATGGCGTTTGAACGCTTCCATCTGGAAAGAGGTCAAATAATTGCATGTATCTTGTCAATGTGAAGAGTTTCACATCTGACAGGAATTTTTCAGATCGTCCGTTTTTCTCCGTCGTAAGCGGACGAGTAATCCCAAGGGTGAGGTGCGTCAAGGTGCCTCGCCCTGATCGTTTTTAAGGAACTATAAAAATGATGGTTCTCTATTCGGGTACAACTTGCCCATTTTCTCAGCGTTGCCGTCTGGTCTTGTTTGAAAAAGGCATGGATTTCGAAATCCGTGATGTTGATTTGTTCAACAAACCGGAAGATATTTCGACCATGAATCCTTATGGTCAGGTGCCTATCCTGGTCGAACGTGAACTGATACTCTACGAATCCAACATCATCAATGAATATATTGATGAACGTTTCCCGCATCCGCAACTGATGCCGGCTGATCCGCTGCAACGTGCGCGTGCACGTCTGATGCTGTTCAACTTCGAAAAAGAGCTGTTCGTTCACGTGCATACGCTGGAAAACGACAAGAGCACGACATCCGCCAAGGCACAAGATAAAGCACGTGCCGAGATTCGTGACCGCCTGACTCAGCTCGCTCCATTGTTTATCAAAAATAAATACATGCTGGGCGAAGAGTTTTCTATGCTGGACGTGGCGGTTGCGCCTTTGTTGTGGCGTCTGGATCACTACGGCATTGAATTGTCCAAAACCGCTGCGCCTATCATGAAATATGCTGAACGCATTTTCTCGCGCCCGGCTTACATCGAGGCATTGACGCCATCCGAGAAAGTGATGCGCCGTTAATCAGGGCTGGTCAGGATGTGAAATATGTTAAGGCTGACTTTTTTCTAAAGTCAGCCTTAACTTTTTGTGGCAAAATTTCTGACTATCAGAATCTTTGTTCCCGGATTCTTTGTTTCACTCGTTAGGACTTACGCAAAATTGTCACAGCAAGGCATGGCGACGCAGGCAGTACGCATAGTACGACAAGGAGCCATAACGCAGCTGGGGCGGTTTTGCGTAAGTCTTATTTATATCAAATTAAGCAGGTACTACAGATGCAGGAAACTTCAACCAAGCCGTATTTCATGCGGGCAATTTACGAATGGTGCACCGATAATGGCTATACACCGTATATGGCGGTCAAAGTCGCAGCTGGCGTACAAGTGCCTATGGAGTTTGTACGCAATGGCGAAATCGTGCTGAACATCAGCTTCGGCGCAACCAGTAGCTTGAAAATGGACAATGACGCAGTGAGTTTCAAAGCCCGCTTCGGTGGGGTATCGCGTGAGATTCACGTACCGGTCGGCAATGTCATTGCGGTCTATGCCAGCGAAAACGGTCAGGGCATGGCATTCGAAGTATCACTCGACGACGCGCCAGAAGCCAATGAGCCGGATGAGCAGGAACAACGGCCGCGTTCAGGACTTGGATTGGCATCAGTCAATACCGGCGAGAACACCGAATCTGCTGCAGAAACAGAAAAAGAACAAAAAAAACCGGGAAAACCCTCGCTAAAAATCATAAAGTAGCCTATAATACGTGTCTTCGGAACTGCTGCAGTAAAATGTAGCAATGGTCGAAACGATTTTCGCCGGCTTAGCTCACTTGGTAGAGCAGTTGACTTGTAATCATCAGGTAGCCAGTTCGATTCCGGCAGCCGGCACCAATAAAAACCCATCGTTAGCAATAACGGTGGGTTTTTTATTTTACCCCTGCTGTTTATATTATTTCGCATACAAGCTGCGTTGCGCCTTCTGCGCTGCCGCGACGACACCGCTAGTGATGGCAGAAAATGGCTTGTCGTTCGGTTTAGGGAACGATTATGCGCTGCGCTGGTCATATCCGCCATTCTCTGCGGGCAACTGCAGCTTAGTCTTTCACTCAACCGAGGTGTCAATTGAAAACAATATGGGCTTGGGCTTGTCTGCCTTTTGCTTGGACTGCTGCGACGAATGTCGCCGCGCAGGATGGAAAACTCAGTCTGGAGATGTTGTATCACCCGACGCAGAAAGTGAAGTTTGAAACCCGTCCGCTGACGCGTCTGTCTTGGGATGCGCAAAACCGGCTGATCGAGACCCAGATTAAAGACGGTGCGCTGCAGCTGTTCGTGGTGAATCCGCACACCTGGGAAAAACAGGCACTTGCGGTCGATGGCAATATCGTGCAGATCTTGCGCCAGGCTGGCATAGAAGAAAATCAGCAAGTGGCGCTGGCTGAAAAGCTCGGTGCACAGATCACACCCGGTCAGACGGCCTATCTGTTCACCTATAAAAACGATCTATGGTTGTTGGACACCCAAAAAGCCCAGGCGCGCGAGTTGACGCATACCCCGGACCAGGTTGAAGACGAAGCGATTTTATCGCCGGATAATCGGTCCGTTGCCTACCTCAAGGGCAATGACATGTATGTCACCGATATCGCGACGGCGAAAGAAACCCGGCTTACGCATGATGGCAGTGAAACCAATTTTAATGGACGGCTGGATTGGGTCTATATGGAAGAGATTTATGGCCGGGGCAAATTGCGTGCGTTCTGGTGGTCGCCGGATTCCAAGCGTCTGGCTTTCCTAAATTTCGATGAGAGTAAGGTGCCCGTCTACACCCTGAGTGGTGATCACGCGCAGCCTGTCAAAACCGATCGCACCCGTTATCCCAAAGCAGGTGATCCGAATCCTACTGTGCGTTTAGGCGTGATCGATCAAGAAGGTAAAATCGCCTGGACAGAAAATCCTTACCCCGGCAAGGAGACTCTGATTGTGCAGGTAGGCTGGACGCCGGATGGTCGCTTGCTGGCCTCCTGGCAGGATCGGGTACAAACCTGGCTGGATCTGCGTTTGTATGACGCCAAGCGCAGCGCGAGTCAGGTGGTGGTGCATGAAAGCAGCCCGGCCTGGACCGAGCGTCTGCCTTTCCCGACTTTTCTGAAAGATGGTGGCTTCGTCTGGGAGTCAGATCGCACCGGGCATCGCCATGTGTATCGCTACGACCAGCAATTCCGTTTGGAGCATGCAGTTACCAAGGGCGACTGGGATGTGCGCACGGTGTATGGCGTGGACGAAGCGAATGGACGTGTGCTGTTTTCTGCCAATGAACGTAATCCTATCGGTAATGATGTGTATAGCATAGGGCTGGATGGTAAAGCTCAGCAGCGGCTGACGCAGGACAGCGGTACCCATCAGGTACGCTGGAACAAGACTTACAGCATGTTCCTTGATAGCTGGAGCAGTCTGAAGCAAACTCCGAAACAGGCCTTGCTGAGTGACAGCGGCAAAACATTGCGCGCGATCGATGATGTCGGTATGCCTGAGGCCATGAAAGGTGTGCGGCTGGCTAAAGTCAGTCAGCAACAGATCAAGGCGCGCGACGGCTTTTTATTAGAAAGCCTGCTGTATCTGCCACCGGATTTCGATCCTCAGAAAAAATACCCTGTGTATCAGCACTTGTATGCAGGCCCAATGGCGCCACAGGTGAATGACCGCTGGAGCAATGATCTCTACCATCATTTCCTTGCTCAGCAAGGTTATATTGTGTGGGTGCTGGATAACCGCAGCGCCAGTAATAAAGGTCTGGCGAGCGCCTGGCCTATCCATAAAAAACTGGGGCAGCTTGAATTACAGGATCAGCTTGATGGTCTGGAATGGCTGCGTCAGCAAGGATGGGCAGATATGGAACGCGTTGCGCTGAATGGCTGGAGTTATGGCGGTTATATGACCTCGTATGCCATGACGCATAGCAAGGCATGGAAGCTGGGGTTTGTCGGTGCACCTGTGACCGACTGGCATCTGTACGACAGCGTTTATACCGAACGCTACATGGGCCTGCCATCAGAGAATAAAGAAGGCTATGACAAGGGCAGTGTGCTCAAAGCCGCCAAGGATCTGCACGGTAAAATCCTGATCATGCATGGCACCATGGATGACAATGTTCATCCACAAAACGCCATCATGCTGATTGATGCGCTGATACAGAACGGCAAAGACTACAGCCTGCAACTCTACCCAGGCCAGGGCCATGGCCCACGCGGCGATTGGACGGTCTGGTCCTTGCAGAAAGCGAAATGGGAATTTTTGAAGAATAATTTGTAAGTCAGAGGCAATTTCAACGAGTCTGGAAATTGATGCAAGAGAAAGGGATGCTACGGCATCCCTTTTTTATTTTCTGACATGTTTGTCTGCAGCCAGGCTGAGCTTTCCGGTAAAAAACTTGCTTGCAAGTGAACAAAATAATTGAACTTCTGCAATCCTGGAATATATTGGATTGGCGACAATCCATACTTCTGGGAGGGGCGCTTTGCATAGCCTGACCGAGCAAGATATTCAGCAGATATTTCCTGTCTTAATGGAGGTGCTTCCCATCGGAGTCACCATTCTGGATAGAAATTTATATTTGCAATATATTAATTCAAGGCACGCTGAGCTGAATCATTTAAAGCTTGAGCAGCAACTGGGCAGGCATTTGCGTGAATTTTTACCGCAGGCTGCAGATGTGATCGAGCCAAAATTGCAGTTTGTGATTGATACCGGGCGCCCTCTGGTCAATCAGGAAATTCGGGGCTCCACGCCACTTGCCAATGGCCGTCACCTTTATCGCCTAGCATCGTATTACCCGGTGATGGCCGGGCAGAGCGTCAGTCACGTGGTTGCGATTATCCGTGATGCGGCAGTGGACGACTTCCAGCATCAGTTGCATACCGAGAGTCAGCAGCGGCTGTTGCGGGTGCTGGATAACCTGTTTGCTTTTGTTGGGGTACTTGATTTGGATGGCACACTGATCAATGCCAACCGAGCCCCACTGGAAGCGGCAGGGATCAGTTTAGCCGATGTGATCGGTAAAAAATTTTGGGATTGTTACTGGTGGTCTTACTGCTCAGACATACAGCAGCAACTGAAGGAAGCAATAGCGATATGCCAGCAAGGGGGGATTTCTCGCTTTGATGTTCCGGTACGTATGCTCAACGGAGAGCTGATGTGGATAGATTTTATGCTGGCTCCACTCAGGAATCAGGCTGGCGAAATCACACATTTGATACCCTCCGGTATCGATATTATGAAGCGGCATCAAAGTGAAGCTGCACTGCATCAGTCTGAGGAGAGATTGCGCTCCGTGATCGAGTCGTCAGATGATGCGATTATCACTAAGTCGCTGGATGGATTGGTGACCAGCTGGAACCCGGCTGCCGAGCGTCTGCTTGGTTATTCCTGCTCAGAAATGCTGGGGCAATCAATTACAAAATTATTCCCTTCTTCTAAAGTTCGCGAAGAACAGGAATTATTGAAACGGATAGCGAGCGGTGAGCGGGTCGCCTCATTTGAAACCGAGCGAATTCATCGCAATGGGAAAACGGTTTATGTCTCCATCACGATTTCACCACTCAGAGACCGGGCAGGAAAAGTGATTGGTGCCTGCAAGCTGGCCAGGGATATTTCGCCGCAAAAGCAACAAATGCAGATGTTGGAGCAGGCGCTGGAAGAAAAAACGGTGTTGCTGCATGAGGTGCATCACCGCGTCAAAAACAATTTGCAGATAGTCTCCAGCCTGCTTAATTTGCAGGCACGTAAAGCCAGTCCTGAAGTTGCCTCGGCACTCGGCGAGAGTCAGAGCCGGATTAAGTCTATGGCCTTGATACACCAGTTATTGTACGAGTCCAGCGATATGTCTGAAGTTGGTTTGTCTGATTTTCTGAAGGGCCTGATTAACTTATCGGGCTCGATGTATGGCATTGAAAAAAAAAGGAATACAGCTCAGGCTGGAGGATGATTCACAAGGCGTCTGTCTCGATATGCAGAGAATGATACCTTGTGGCCTGGCACTTAATGAGTTATTGCTCAATGCGATCAAACATGCGTTTCCTCAGGCTGAGGAGGGACTGATCGCGATCCGAATAGCACTGGAACATCGCTGTATCTGCATAGTCGTCAGTGACAATGGTTGTGGTTTGCCGCCGGGATTTCAATGGAAGTCCAGCTACGGACTCGGTAGTCAGCTGATTCCTATGTTTGTTCATCAATTGCACGCCGAGCTGTTAACCGAAAGCAATTCACTTGGCACTACTATCTCAATCCGTATCCCGATCAACGGGCTGGAGCACAACTATGCAGGCTGAACGTATCCTGATTGTCGAAGATGAACCGGTAGTCGCTTTAGACTTGCAACAAAGTCTGATGGAAATGGGGCATCAGGTACTGCCTATTGCGACCAGCTTTACAGAGGCGATCAAGGTGGTGCAACAAGACCAGCCCAGTCTGATTTTGATGGATATACATATCGACGGTGATACTGACGGGATCGATGCCTGCGAGATCATTTCCCAGCGTTGGAAGTTGCCGGTGATTTTCCTGACCGCCTATGCGGATGATCTGACGGTTAGTCGCGCTGCGAATGTAAAACCATTTGGCTATGTGATGAAGCCTTTTGAATCTAAGGAATTAATGGCGGTTATACAGGTCGCACGTTCGCGTCACAACACCGAAGGTATGCTGGCCGCGTCGGAGCAGCGCCTGACGATGGCCTTGGATGCGGCTCAGTTAGGGAGCTGGCAATGGTCACATCAGCATGACAAGCTGGAAGGCGATGAGCGTTTTTTCCGGATACTTGGCGGTGGCTTGCGGCCCTTCCAATGTAGCCTGGCTGACTTGCTGCATTTGGTGACTGAGCAAGACCGGAACAGGCTTAGTCACTGGTTTCAGCAAACAGAGTTTTTCAGCGACAGCTTTTGCATACCGCGTAGCGGGCAAGAGCCAGGTTGGATAGAAATATATGGGAAACTGATTGATAACCTGAACGGTGAGCAGGTGTTGATTGGTGCAGTACGCGATATCAGCTTGCGTAAACGAATGGAAGATCAGTTGCGCCAGGCCAGCGTTGTTTTCAGTGCGGCGGTTGAGGGCATGCTGATATTGGACGCAGAATGCAGGATCGTCAATGCGAACCCTGCTTTCTACCAGATGAGCCACTTTTCAGAGCAGGAAATTATGGGTGAAAATCCAGAAGATTTTTTACTGCTTAGACGAGAAAGCGACCCTTCCTATCTAACAATTGCCGCCAGTGAGCCTGGATATTGGACGGGGGAAGCACGCTGCAAACGTCAGGATGGCAGTCTGATCTCTATCTTGCAGCACGTCTGTGTGGTGCGCAATAGGGATGGGCAGACGCAGCAGATTGTCGTCTCCGTTTCTGATATCAGTTTTATCCGTGAAGCAGAGCAACAATTGGAACATCTGGCTTTTCATGATCCGCTGACGGGGATGGGAAATCGCTACCTGCTGGATCAGAGGCTGGCGCAGGAAATGTCGCTTAGCCAGGTTAACGGTGGCAATGTGGCCATTATCTTTATCGACCTCGATGGCTTTAAAGCGATTAATGACTCTATGGGACACCATATTGGTGACCGTTTGCTACAGGAAGCTGCGCGTCGTATCTCGGGCCAGATACGACGATATGATGAAGCGATACGGCTGGGTGGAGATGAGTTTGTCGTGATTGTGCCGAATCTGACGCAGCAAAGTGACGGCAGGCTGGTTGCTGACAAAATTTTGCAAGCTTTGTCTTTGCCAGTGCGTATCGATGAACATCAGTTCCGTATCGGCGCCAGTATTGGTATTGCCACCTTTCCTCAGGATGGTGATGGTTTAAGTGAAATCCTGAGTGCCGCCGACAGCGCGATGTATGAAGCCAAGCGCCAGGGTAAGGGCAGAATTTGCGTTTACACCAGCGATATGACCGACACGGTACGAACCCGTCTGAATCTGGAGCAATGCTTGCATCACGCATTGGAACGACAAGAGCTGGAACTGTACTACCAGCCGGTCTTCGATTTGGCAGAAGGAAGTTTGGTTGGATTTGAAGCCTTGATCCGTTGGAATCACCCGGTATCCGGATTGCTGCTGCCAGATCAGTTCATTCGTATTGCGGAAGAATGTGGATTGATACAAAGCATAGGCAGCTGGGTCTTAGATAGCGCTCTGCAGCAGCTGAGTCAGTGGAGTGAAACAACCGGAACTACACTGGTGATGGCCGTGAATGTCTCACCAAAACAATTTCTGCAGGACGATTTCCTGACATTGGTCGAGGCCGCATTACGCCGTTGGCAAGTGCCTGCGCATCAGTTGGAAATCGAAATTACAGAATCTACTTTGCAGGATTTTCAGCGTAGCCGTGGCATCGTCAGTGCTTTGCGTGGACTCGGAGTACGTGTTGCTATTGATGATTTCGGTACCGGTTACTCTTCGCTGGCTTTACTTAAACATTTACCGGTTTCCCGCATCAAAATCGACCGCTCGTTTATCCTCGCTTTACCTGATAATAAACGGGATCTTGGCCTGGTCAGCGTGATGCTGAAGATGGCCAGCAGCCTGGAGTTGCAAGTCACTGCGGAAGGCGTGGAAACCCGTCAGCAGGCTGAGGCCCTGCAGCAACTCGGCTGCCCGACAGTTCAGGGTTTTTACTACGGTTATCCATTACCTGCGGCAAGGGCTTTGCAGGGCGCATTCACCAGCGTACAGCGCTGTGATGACAAATGCTAACTGCTAAATGTAGCACTGGAATGAAGCAGATATTCGACAGGTGTATACCCTGATGTCGCGTGACTTGCGGGTGACTTCTGGCAGATTCAATGAGATTGTTCGCTGCTGCGTAGGTCCGTGACCTGCAGCAATTCAGCTGAGTAGAATCAGGTTTTCAACCCCACCCAGCGCGGTGTGAGCTGGTGGTCGACAGCAAACATATCAAGCACCCGGCCTATCGTGTGGTCGACCATTTCTTCTATGCTTTGTGGGCGCTGGTAAAAGCCGGGTAGCGGCGGAAAAATAACGCCGCCCATTTCTGTGACTGCGGTCATATTGCGCAAATGTGCGAGATTAAATGGCGTTTCCCTCACCATCAACACCAGACGGCGGCGTTCTTTGAGTACCACGTCGGCTGCGCGCGTGATCAGGTTATCCGATAAGCCGTGAGCGACCGCAGCCAGTGTCTTCATCGAGCACGGTGCGATGATCATGCCATCGGACAGGAAGGAGCCGCTGGCTATGCTGGCGCCGACATCGCGCACATTGTGTACCACGTCAGCCAGTGCTTCGACATCTTTGCGTTTGAGGTCTAGTTCCTGATGTATATTGAGCACACCTGCCTCGGACACCATGACATGGGTTTCAACTTCAGGCAGTGTACGCAAAATTTCCAGCAGACGGACGCCATATACCGCTCCGGTTGCGCCAGTGATGGCGACAATCAGACGTTTGCGGGGAATGGCGGCCGGCATGGAATCAGTCTTTCAGCAGGGATTGCAGTTCGCCGTTTTCAAACATTTCATTCATGATGTCAGAGCCACCAATGAATTCACCCTTGATGTATAACTGAGGAATAGTTGGCCAGTTAGAAAAGTCTTTGATACCTTGGCGCACGGCCGCATCTTCCAGCACATTGACGGTCACCAGGTTTTGTACGCCGCAGGCTTTCAGCAACTGAACAGCACGGCCAGAAAAGCCGCATTGTGGGAACTGGGCGGTTCCTTTCATAAACAGCACGACAGGGTTTTGGGTTACGGTTTCTTTGATCCAGCTTTGTACGTCGCTCATGGCAGTTTCCTTTAAAAACGAATGTTGCCATTATCCCAGATTTTGCGTTTAGCCGTATCGTCACAATGCCTTGTCTGTATGGCAAACACGGGCAGAATAAAAAAGCGACCGACTGCGTGGCAATCAGCCGCTTTATATCTGACTAAGTTGGCCAGATCAGCCGCGTAATTTAGCAAACGCTGCTGCCATCGCATTGTTGGCCGGTGCGGCCGCCTGATTGCGTGACTGATGCTGATTCAAACGCTTCGCATCTTGCCGGTCACCACGTTGTTCCGGTTTGCTGCCGGCTTGCGGTGCGCTGTCAGACAGGCGCATGGTGAGGGCGATACGCTGACGTTTGACATCCACTTCCAGCACTTTCACTTTCACCACCTGACCTGCCTTGACCACCGTGTGCGGATCTTTGACGAAGGTCGACGACAGTGCAGAAATATGCACCAGTCCATCCTGATGCACGCCAATGTCGACGAAGGCGCCGAAGGCTGCCACATTCGTGACTACGCCTTCCAGTATCATGTCAGGACGTAAATCCTTGATGTCTTCCACGCCATCCTTGAAGGTCGCAGTGGTGAATTCAGGGCGCGGATCACGGCCTGGTTTTTCCAGCTCTTTCAGAATATCGGTGACAGTCGGTACCCCAAATTTTTCGTCGGCGTAGCGCGCAGGACTCAGGGTCTTCAACAAACCGCTGTCGCCGATGACGGCCTTCACATCTTTTTGTATATCGGCCAGAATTTTTTCTACCAGCGGATAAGATTCCGGATGGACGGCGGAGGCGTCGAGCGGATTGCTGCCATTCATCACGCGCAAGAAACCAGCAGCCTGTTCAAAGGTTTTGTCACCCAGTCGTGGTACGGCGCGCAAATCGGCACGCGTGCTGAACATGCCTTTGGCATCGCGGTAATTCACGATGCTTTGAGCGACGCTGGCAGACAAGCCCGAAACCCGCGCCAATAAAGGCGCAGAGGCGGTATTCACGTCGACACCGACCGCATTCACACAGTCTTCCACCACTGCATCGAGCGAGCGTGCCAGCTGGGTCTGGCTGACGTCATGCTGATATTGACCGACACCGATGGATTTCGGATCGATCTTCACCAGCTCCGCCAGTGGGTCTTGCAGGCGGCGTGCAATCGATACTGCACCACGGATGGAGACATCCAGATCGGGCAATTCTTTAGACGCGAATTCCGAGGCGGAGTAAACCGACGCACCCGCTTCAGATACCACAATTTTAGTCAGCTTCAGTTCAGGCTTGAGCTTGATCAGATCCTGCGCCAGTTTGTCGGTTTCGCGTGAGGCCGTGCCGTTACCGATAGAGATCAGCGATACCTGATATTTTTCTGCCAGTTTTGCCAGCGTATGCAGAGAACCATCCCAGTCATTGCGTGGCTGATGTGGGTAAATCGTGGCATGTTCCATCACCTTGCCAGTCGCATCGACGATCGCGACTTTAACGCCGGTACGCAAGCCTGGATCCAGGCCCATGGTGGCGCGCGGTCCGGCTGGCGCTGCCAGTAATAAGTCTTTCAGATTGCGGGCAAAAACATGGATTGCCTCGATTTCTGCTTGTTCACGCAGCTTGCCCATCAGTTCGGTTTCCAGGTGCATGAACACCTTCACGCGCCAGGCCCAGCGTACGGTATCGGCCAGCCATTTATCCGCCGGGCGGTCTTTCTGGCTGATGCCAAAGCGTGCAGCGATACGGCCTTCGCAAGGGTTCAGCGGGGCATCCCATTTCGGTTTTTCTTCTTCGCTGTCAAGACGCAGTGTGACTGTCAGCATTTCTTCACGGCGACCACGGAACAAGGCCAATGCACGGTGTGAAGGAATGGTGCTCAGCGTTTCTGAATAGTCGAAATAATCAGCGAACTTTTCGCCCGCATCCTGCTTACCTTCCACCACTTTAGATTCCACGATGCCGTGCTCATTCAGGTATTCACGCAGGGTTTGCAGCAGGGTCGCATCCTCGGCAAAACGTTCCATCAGGATCTGGCGCGCACCATCCAGCGCAGCTTTGACATCGGCCACACCGGGATTGTCGCCATTAGCGGTGGTGAAGGCGGGCTTGAGATAAGCGGCTGCCTCTGTTTCGGGATGCAGAGCGGGATTGGCGAGCAAGGCATCGGCTAAAGGCTGCAGGCCAGCCTCTACTGCGATCTGGGCCTTGGTGCGACGTTTAGGTTTATAAGGCAGGTACAGGTCTTCCAGCCGGGTTTTATCTTCTGCCAGGCTGACTGCTGCGAGCAGGTCGGGCGTCATTTTGCCCTGTTCCTCAATCGAGGCGATGATGGCTGCACGGCGGTCTTCCAGTTCACGCAGATAGCGCAGCCGCTCTTCCAGTAAACGTAACTGGGTATCGTCGAGGCCGCCGGTAACTTCTTTACGATAACGGGCAATGAACGGCACGGTCGCACCTTCATCCAGCAGGGCGACAGCGGCTGCTACCTGTACCGGTTTGGCAACGAGTTCTACGGCGAGTCTTTGTTCAATTGAAGGCAACATAAATCCAGCATCCAGACATAAAAAAGCAATGAAGGCGCTGATGATACGCAATTTGCGGCTTTGCGCCAGTCTTGACAGCCAGACTGGCAGGGGGTAGAACTCGCTGCGCTGGCCATCAGCGATGCTGTGTCTGCAGCGCCAGCCTTACCTGAATTGGAAACACTTGTAAAAACAAACAGGAGAAATCCGCTTTGCCTCCTCAGCTTTTCATTTGCCTCGCACGTTGCTTGCAAGCTGCTCTGGCATGTTTTTGCCTGATGCTGCAGCCAGTGCTGGCACAGAGTTCAAGCGCGGCACAGAGCTTATCATTCCGGTTTGCAGACGGCGCTTATGCAAATTATTTTTATCTGGACAAGGAGAATCACGCGCAGAGCGGCCTGGTGCAGGCCGCGGATAGCAGCCACGAAAACTGGATCTTCGTCGTCGGTGGTTCTGGCTGCGCGAGTATGGGACGCTATTTGCCCGGCTACTTTCGCGGTCTGGAAGGCGAATCAGGTGTTAGTCGTATCTGGTTGTTACAGAAACGCCATGTCGCTGCGCAGGATGATGGCAGCAATTGCAGCGCCGCCTTTGTGCAGGACGATCATTTTAGCCGCTGGCAGGCAGATCAGCTGGAGTTCATCCGTTTTCAGCTCGCACAAGTCCCGACCGACAAAACGATACGTGTGGTCATGATGGGTATTTCTGAAGGTGCGGAGCTGGCCCCGGTGTTGGCGCTGGCATTGCCCGTCACTACCCATCTGGTGTTGCTGGCGCATAGTGGGGATGGCGCGATGGGAACGTATCAGACGCTGGCCCGGGCTTACGGCCATATGCATTCAGGGTGGAAGCAGTTGCAGGCCGCGCTGAGGTTGGCGCCAGCCGATCCGGATCGCAGCCTTATTCATGGCCGCAGCTGGCGCTATTGGTCAGAAATTCGTGCCGTGGAGCATCAGAGTAATTTGCGGGCATGGAAGGGGCCGGTCTTGTGGGCATATGGCGACGCAGATGCGCTGATTCCTAAAGATGCCAAGAGTAAATTGCAACAAATGGTTAAGCCAGCGTCTGGACAATGGCGAATCTGTGTCTTTCCCGGTGCAGATCATGGCTTACTCAGCCCGGATCATACTTACTTGCCAGATTTTATGTGGCAGCTGGATCGTTGGCTGGCATCTTATTCCGCACTTGATCCTTGTCTGGAGTAAATATCACTTCGATGACTGTGCTGAGACAATGCGGCAAAGGGATTCAACAGAGGCTTGAGTTAAGTTAGGTTTTTTACAAATAATTACAATTATAAGTAGTTATTTGTTATTTTGATAATGTAAAAATACTTGTTTTACATATAATCCTATGCTCATGTGAAATTGTTATATTTCGACAATTTTTACCTCTCTTAATGGTTTCCCCTTTATTTTCCTTTCCTTCCAGAACTATGCGCATTTCTAATTTTGCAGTGACTCCGCTGGTAGCGGCACTCGTACTCACGGGTTGCGTGACCACTCCTACCCACGAAAGCAAGGTGGCCGCTTCTCTGGCGGTGGCAAAAACCGGTCAGATTGAAGAGGCGATACAGCAGGTTGAAGCGCAGACTCAGGGCAAGAATGAAAATGACCTGCTGCTGAATCTGGAAAAAGGCGAGTTAATGCGCATTGGCAAGCGCTATCAGGACAGTCTGAATGCCCTGAATGTGGCGGACACCAAGGTCAAAGAGTGGGAAGAGAATGCTAAGAGTAATCCGCAAAAACTGATGGCGCAGATAGGCGCGACGCTGATGGGCGATGCCAGCCGTGACTATGAAGGCCAGGATTACGAAAAAGTGATGCTGACTATCCGTATGGCGATGAACCGTATTAATCTGGGTGACCTGGATACAGCGCGGGTAGACATTAAGCGCACGCATGAACGTGAAGCGGTGATTGCAGAATTCCGCTCCAAAGAAACTGTGGCGGCGGAAGAAGAAGCCAAGTCCAAAGGCGTCAGTACCGGCAATAAAGAATTGAATGGCTATCCGGTCGAAACCCTGAATGATCCAGAAGTTTTGAAGCTGAAAAACGGTTATCAGAATGCGCTCAGCCATTATCTTTCCGGCTTTGTTTACGAAGCACTCAATGAGCCTGGTCTGGCTGCACCCGGCTATCGTAAAGCGATTGAATTGCGTCCGGAATTGCCGGTGCTGGAAGAGGGCTTGAAGGGATTAGATCAGCGTACCAGTTTCCGGCGCAAGAAAGGTGTGACTGATGTGTTGTTCGTAGTTGAAGCGGGTAATTCGCCAGCGCGTCAATCGAAAAAACTGACCTTGCCAATTCCTACCGGACGTGGACTGATCACCATGTCGCTGGCTTTCCCAGTGATTTATCCGGATAAAGATGCACCGCAGATCAATACCATTCAGGTTGGAAATCAGAGTCTGCCGACAGCCTTGATTACTGATTTTAACGTGATGGCACGCCGTGCCTTGAAAGATGAACTGCCAGGCATTTATACCCGTGCTGCAATCCGCGCGGCGGTGAAAGGTGTGGCGCAGGATCAGATCAATAAAAATTTTGGTGCCTTAGCCGGTTTGGCCGCCAATATCGCAGTTGCCGCGACGGAGAGCAATGCCGATGACCGCATGTGGCGCAGTCTGCCAGAGCGCGTATTCGTGGCACGTGCCTTCCTGCCGCCGGGTGATTACGACGTGAACTTCACCGGCCGTCCTGGCGAAACCAGTAAAATTTCAGTGGATGGCCGCTACATGGTGGTGCCGGTCCGTTTGTATCAAAACAAAACCTATCTGGGTGATCTGGCCAAATTTGGTACAGTAACGCCAGTGGCTCAGGTCGAGGATAAGCCTGCCACCACCGCACATGATGCGAAGCCGGCAGCAAAGAAAAACGCCGTTAAAACTAAACCTGCACAGGGCGCCACGAACACAGGTGCGACTGCAGTAAAAACCAATTAATTGTCTCGCAAAGGATAAGACATGTTGAAAAATGCCCGCGTAATCGCAATCAGCGCCTTACTCGCTGCGTGCTGGATGGCTCCGGCCCACGCAGCTAACGATATCCCGAATGCCTCATCGGCAGGCATCGCCGCCAAGCTGATGGTGCGTGGCACGCTGGAAGGCGTACAGGTCGTGGATTTGCGCTCACAGCGTCGCAATGATGTGATGGTGGTACAGGCTGAAATGCTGAATCTGACCGACAAAGATGTGCGTGTGTACTACCGCTTCCGCTGGACCGATGCGGCGGGTATGCAAGTCGGTGATGGTGAGGTCTGGAAGCCGCTGACCATACTCGGCCGTCAGAGCCAACTGATCAAAGGCACAGCCTACGGTCCGCAGGCAAGTGACTTCAAAATCGAAATGAGTGCTGAGCCACGCTGAGCACCGCACCAGTCATTAATTTAAGGAATTTACTCATGAAACAATTCGCAAAATTGTCCAAAATGATTTGTCTGCTGGCGCTGGCTGGCGTATCGCTGACTGCATGTCAGACCAAGTTGTCGCAACCCACTGTCAGCCTGGCGCGTCAGGTCAGCTATGGCGATAACAAGGCAGTAGAAACCGTCACGAATGAATTTGGTTCTACGGATCTGCAAATGATTGCAGAAAAAATGGTGGGTTCTTTGCTCGAAGATCCGGTACTCGCCAATCGTCCTACGTTGACATTGGCCGGTGTGCGTAACAAGACCAGCGAATACATCGATACCAAGTCGATCATGAACAGTATTCAGACTGCACTGGTGAAAAGTAGAAAAGTGAAATTCACCCGCAGCGCTGACGAAATGCAGCAAGGTGTGGATGAGTTGCAGCGCCAGAATCAAAGCGGCCTGTACAAAGCACAGGGCAAGGCGAAAATCGGTAATATGACTGCAGCGAAATATTCACTGGAAGGTGAAATCGTTTCCATCGTCAAGCAGAACGCAACCACCAAAGACGTGTTCTACAAAATGACTCTGAAACTGTACGACATCGAAGAAGGTTCGATCGAGTGGCAGGACGAAAAAGAAATCCGCAAGACATCCAAAAAATAATTTTCCGGTAAAGGAAGCACGATGTTGAATGTGAAACAAATGATCGCTGCGCTGGCCTGTGGCCTGGCCAGCATCAGCGCCTATGCCGCTGAGCCTAAGATAGCGGTGACTGATCTGACCTATGAAGAAAAAGTCAGCGAATATTTTCGTGTAGTGTCCGCCTCCAGCAAAAGTAGTGTCAAAGGCAGTTACAGCGAGCGTGAAACAGACCGCAGCTATTCACAGCGAGGTCACGTAGACGCTAAGAGCGAAAGTAATTATTTTGAAGCTGAAGGCTATTACACCTATATCGATCGTGGTGAATTGAAAACTTACACGGCTGATTTGAAAGGTGCCTTACTCAAAGGTGGTGGCGTACATCTGATTCAGGCCCGCCCTTATGTCGGTAAGCCAATGGAGAAAATTTTCGACATCATTGGTCGTATCAAACAAGGGATGTATCCAGGCGCGGATTATGTGTTGTTTGGTACCGTCAGTAATATCCAGTTCCGTCAGGAGAGCAATCAACTGCAATACGGAAATTCCATGACAGCCAGTTTGTCGCTGGATCTGGTGGCTGATTTTAGTCTTATCAACACCAAGACCTATGAAGTAAAAGCAGCATTCAGTGCCAGTGGCTCCGGTGTGGATACCAAGATCATCAGCCGTGCCGGTGATCGTGTCGTATTCAACCGTGGTAAAGTCATGCAGGAAACTTCGCGCAGTCTGGCAGAAGCGGCCTATGGTGAACTGATGGTGCAGTTTGGCCTGCCACGCGGCGCCAATCGCCCGGCTAACACAGGCAATGCTGCCCAGCCTGTCGTGACACCGGCGCCGGAACCGGTGACTGTGTATCGATAAGTGCCAGCATATTGGTATCAGAGGCATCAGTGCAGTACGCTGGTGTCAGTGAGTCAAAAAAACAGCCAGCAAAAAATGCTGGCTGTTTTTTTATGTCTTATCCCTGGAGGAAATTAATCGCAATACGACGTGGCTCGGACTAATTTGATTAGGGGGAGCCACATCAATGTGAACGAAGGTACAGCCGCGTCAGTTCTTAATCTCCAAAGCCCGGTTCAGATGCAGTGCGGCGAGTGAGCAGGCTGCGCCTGACAGCAGGTAGAGGCTGACGTAGGCAAGCCCGAAGTTAGCCGACAATCCCAACGCAATCAGCGGTGCAAAACCAGCGCCGACCAACCAGGACAGATCCGAAGTCAGCGCCGCACCTGTATACCGGTACTTCGCAGGGAAGTTAGCGGTTACTGCGCCAGCCGCCTGACCATACGACAAGCCGAGCAGGATAAAGCCAAATAACAGGAAAATGTTTTCGCCACTTTCGCCCGCCTTCATCAGTGTGGGTATAAAGGCACTGAGTGCAGCGATCAGAATGGCGAGTGTCCCTAAGGTATTACGACGGCCAATTTTATCGGCAATGAGGCCTGAAACCACCACCGATATCGCCATCAGGAAGGCGCCGGCGACTTGCAAGTAAAGGAAGTCACTAAGGCTGCGGCCGGAATACAGGGTAATCCAGGACAGCGGGAAGACCGTCACCAGATGGAATAAAGCATAGCTGGCCAGCGCGGCGAGCGCACCTATTAATACGTTGCGACCCTGAGTGCTCAGCAACTCTATGATGCCTACCGGTTGCAATTCACGTTCTTCCAGTAAATGGGTGTATTCATCCGTGGCGACCAGACGCAGGCGGGCGAACAGGGCGACTACATTGATGGCAAACGCAACATAGAAAGGATAGCGCCAGCCCCACTCAAGAAAATCGTCCGGCGACAGATTGGATAACATAAAGGCAAACATACTGGCTGCCAGGATGAAGCCGGTGGGAGCACCCAGTTGTCCCAGCATCGCGTACCAGCCACGCTTGTCTTCCGGTGCATTCAATGCCAGCAGGGAAGGCAAGCCATCCCAAGTACCGCCCAGCGCGATGCCTTGACCTATTCGCAACACGGAGAGCATCACAATGGCCGTGACGCCTATGCTGGCGTAGGTAGGTAGAAAGGCAATGCCAGCAGTCGAAAAGCCCAGCAGCACCAAGGCGATGGTCAGCTTTGCTTCACGTCCTAAATGTTGCTGCACAGCCATAAAAATCATGGTGCCTATGGGGCGTGCTAAAAAGGCAAAGGAAAAAATGGTGAACGCGTACAGTGTGCCTTCGAGGCGATCTTCGAAGGGAAAAAATACTGAAGGGAATACCAGTACCGAAGCAATGGCATAGACGAAAAAATCGAAATACTCAGATGTGCGACCTATAATGACCCCGATCGCGATTTCGCCGGGGTCGACAGAGGTATCCGCATGATCACCACGTTTGGGGGTACTGCCGTGGGCAGAAGGGTGGTTGGCGTACAGTGCGCCATTGTGGCTGCTGATGTTAGGCATAGTCGTCTCCGTCATCGTTGTTATGTCGATGGACGCAGTCGGCAGCTTTTCCCATGCAGGCAGAAAGGGTAGGACAAAACGTCCAATCGCTAATGCTTATCAGTGAGAGTACATTACCACATATTTACGTTCAGACTGGACTTTTCCTGTATGTTTTCTCAATTAGCTCGTCGCGGAATACTGCTGTTGCCCGCAATAATGATGGCTGGATGCAACACAATTGTGATGAATCCATCCGGAGATATTGCCGCTCAACAGAGTAAGCTCATTGTCATTTCGACATTGTTGATGTTATTGATCATCGTACCGGTGATTGCACTGACCTTCTTTTTTGCCTGGCGTTATCGTCAAAGCAACACTGAGGCACAGTACGAACCGGATTGGGATCATTCTACGAAACTCGAACTGGTGATCTGGGGTGCTCCTCTGTTAATCATCATTGCTTTGGGTATGTTGACATGGATTACCACGCATACTCTTGATCCATATCGAAAGTTGTCGCGTTTGGATGAGACACGTGCGATTCCTGCTAATGTCAAACCAATCACGGTTGAAGTCGTTGCACTGGACTGGAAATGGTTGTTTATTTACCCAGAGCAAGGCATTGCAACGGTCAACGAACTGGCAGTGCCGGTCGATGTGCCGATTCATTTCAAAATTACTGCATCGACAGTAATGAACTCTTTCTACATCCCGGCACTGGCGGGTCAGATCTATGCGATGCCTGGCATGCAGACTGAACTGAATGCGGTGATCAATAAAGCGGGTGATTACGAAGGTTTTTCCGCGAACTACAGCGGTGCAGGTTTCTCAGATATGCGTTTTAAATTCCGTGGTCTGAGCAACGACGATTTCGCGCAATGGGTACAGGCAGCGAAAAATACTCAGCCTGCGCTGAAGCGTGCTGAATATCTGGAACTGGAAAAACCAAGTATCAAAGATCCGGTTCGCCGCTACGCGACCGTTGAGGCTGATCTCTATCATGCCATTCTGAATCGCTGTGTTGTTGATGGCCAGGTTTGCATCGACAAGTTGATGAGCACGGATCTGAATGTGAAGAGTGCAGCGAATGGTAAGTTCTCCAATTTACTGGCGCAAAACCAGCAGGCCGGCCGTGGTCCGCTTGCTGAAATCTGCACGACGCCAACCACAACCACCGGAAAATAAAGATGTTAGACCAAATTGATTTGACAAAGCTGGTGCTTGGCCGCCTCAGCTGGGAAGCGATTCCCTTCCATGAGCCAATTCTGATTGCGACATTTATCGGCGTCCTCTTCGGTGGCGCCGCTGTACTGGGGGCACTGACTTACTTCCGCTTATGGGGTTACCTGTGGCGTGAGTGGATCACCTCGATTGATCACAAACGTATCGGTATCATGTATATGATACTGGGTCTGGTCATGCTGTTGCGTGGCTTTGCGGATGCGCTGATGATGCGTGCTCAGCAGGCACTGGCATTCGGCGATTCAGCCGGCTTCCTGCCGCCGCATCACTATGATCAGGTATTCACGGCGCATGGCGTGATCATGATTTTCTTCGTTGCGATGCCGCTGGTGACAGGTTTGATGAACTACATCGTACCTTTGCAAATTGGTGCACGTGACGTCGCTTTCCCTTTCCTGAATAACTTCAGTTTCTGGATGACGGCCTTCGGTGCCGTGCTGGTGATGGTATCGCTGTTTGTCGGTGAATTTGCGCGTACCGGCTGGCTCGCGTATCCACCGTTGTCTGGTATTTTGGGTAGCCCGGATGTGGGGGTGGATTACTATATCTGGTCCTTACAGATTGCCGGTGTCGGTACCTTGCTGTCAGGCGTGAACCTGATTGTGACTATCATCAAGATGCGTGCGCCTGGTATGAATCTGATGAAAATGCCGGTATTCACCTGGACTGCGCTGTGTACTAACGTATTGATCGTTGCTGCTTTCCCGGTACTGACCGCTGTACTGGCGATGTTGTCGCTGGACCGTACTTTTGGCACCAACTTCTTCACCAACGACATGGGCGGCAATGCCATGATGTATGTGAATCTGATCTGGATCTGGGGTCACCCAGAGGTATATATCCTGATCCTGCCTTGCTTTGGTGTGTACTCTGAAATCGTATCTACTTTCTGCAGCAAGCGTCTGTTTGGTTACACCTCGATGGTGTACGCAACGGTGGTGATTACTATCCTGTCTTACCTGGTATGGCTGCATCACTTCTTCACCATGGGTTCCGGGGCGAGTGTTAACTCCTTCTTCGGTATCACCACGATGATTATCTCGATCCCAACTGGTGCGAAGATATTCAACTGGTTGTTCACGATGTACCGTGGCCGTATCCGTTTTGAAGTACCTATGCTGTGGACGATTGGCTTTATGGTGACCTTCGTTATCGGCGGTATGACCGGTGTCTTGCTGGCGGTTCCACCTGCTGACTTTGTCTTGCATAACAGTCTGTTCCTGATCGCTCACTTCCATAATGTGATTATCGGTGGTGTGGTGTTTGGTGCGATGGCGGCGATCAACTTCTGGTTCCCGAAAGCCTTCGGTTACAAGCTCGACAGCTTCTGGGGTAAATGTTCATTCTGGTTCTGGTGTATCGGCTTCTACTTCGCGTTCATGCCACTGTACGTGCTGGGCCTGATGGGTGTGACACGTCGTCTGAGTCACTTTGATGATCCATCGCTGCAGATCTGGTTCCAGATCGCTGCTTTCGGTGCGGTACTGATCGCGCTGGGTATCGGTTCCTTCCTGGTACAGCTGGTCGTCAGTTACCTGCGTCGTCATGAAAACCGTGATGTATCCGGTGACCCATGGGGTGGCCGTACGCTGGAGTGGTCGACTTCTTCGCCACCACCTGCTTACAACTTCCCATTCACACCACGCGTACATGATAACGACGCATGGGATGACATGAAGAAGAATGGCTATCAGCGTCCGACTAAAGGCTTTGTGGATATCCATATGCCTAAGAATACCGGTGCCGGTTTCGTGATCGCTGCACTCAGCGGCGCATGCGGTTTCGCACTGATCTGGCAAATGTGGATTCCTGCTGTGGCCGCCTTCCTGGTGATGCTGACCGCAATCATAGTTCACACATTTAATTACAACCGCGACTATTACATTCCTGCTGATGAAGTGATCCGCACGGAAGATGAGCGCACACGTTTGTTAGCGAGCTAGGCCTGATATGTCTACAACTACACATAATGCTTTGAACGGAGACGCGGGTTCCCGCTTCTTCGTCCGGAAACATCATCCGGAAAATGGTACTTTGCTGGGTTTCTGGCTGTACCTGATGAGTGACTGTCTGATTTTTGCGTGTCTGTTTGCAGCCTATGCAGTACTGGGCCGTAACTATGCAGGCGGTCCAACCGGCGCAGAATTATTCGATCTGCCGCTGGTAGCATTGAATACTTCTATGCTGTTGCTGTCCTCGATCACGTATGGCTTCGCCATGCTGGAATCCCAGAAAAACCGTCTGGGTACCACCATGGTCTGGCTGGCGATCACTGGCCTTTTTGGCGTGGCCTTTATCAGTCTGGAATTGTATGAATTCATCCACCTGATCCATGAAGGTGCAGGTCCGCAACGCAGTGGTTTTCTGACTTCCTTCTTTGCACTGGTTGGTACCCACGGTCTGCACGTGACTTTCGGTATCGTTTGGCTGGTGACCTTGCTGTTCCAACTCAAGCGTCATGGCCTCACACCTGAAAATCGCCGCCGTCTGATGTGCCTGTCTATGTTCTGGCACTTTTTGGATGTGGTCTGGATCGGTGTATTTACCTTTGTTTATCTGATGGGAGTCTTGCCATGAGCGCACATCACACACATTCCGCACACGGTGATGACCACGCTCACGGTCATCATGGGCATGAAGATCACGGCAGCCATGGCAGCCTGAAAGACTACACCCTGGGTTTCATCCTGTCGGTGATACTGACTGCAATCCCGTTCTGGCTGGTGATGGCAAAAGTGATCCCTGATTCAAAAACCATGGGCATCGTATTGCTGGTATTTGCAGCGATACAAATCGTGGTACACATGATTTACTTCCTGCACATGAACTTCAAGTCCGAAGGTGGCTGGTCTATGCTGGCACTGATCTTCACAACCTTGCTGGTGGTGATTATGCTGGCAGGTTCGCTGTGGGTTATGCATCATATGAACCACAACATGATGCCTGGCATGAATCATGAAACCAAGCCAGAGTCGATAAATCTGGCACCAGCGAAGGACGGACAGAACTCTCGCAATTTGCCATGAGTCTGTCTCCTGTTGAGACCCCGGCCGGAACTGCGGTTCCGGCTGACCAGGATAACCACCCGCGTTCACCTTTAGTGAGAAGCTTACTCACCATCGGTGCGCTGGTGGTTTTTCTTTGTCTGTGCGCACTGGGTAGCTGGCAAGTGTATCGTCTGCAGTGGAAGCTGGATCTGATCGCACGCGTCGAACAGCGCATCCATGCTCAGCCGGAAGCCGCACCAGCCCGTACCGACTGGTCACAAGTCAGCGTGGCCAGAGACGAATACCGTCATGTCAAAGTCAGCGGTGTGTTTTTGCATGCGCAATCGAGTATGGTGCAAGCCGTGACCGAACTGGGTAGTGGCTATTGGTTGCTGACTCCTTTGCGTCAGACCGATGGCAGTCTGGTGTTCATCAATCGCGGTTTCTTGCCCTCTGCGGAGCGTATCAAACAAGAGCTGGCACGTGCTTCGTCCTCTGAAACTCTGACCCTGACTGGTTTATTGCGTATCACTGAACCGGGTGGCGGCTTCCTGCGTCACAATGATGCAGCCGCCGGGCGCTGGTTTTCGCGCGATGTGGCAGCGATGGCCGCCGCACATCAGCTCACCGATGTGGCACCGTATTTTGTCGATGCCGACGCAGCCAGCCAGACTGATGCGGCAGCGCCGGTAGCAGGGCTGACTGTGGTGCGTTTTCAGAACAATCATGCAGTCTATGCGCTGACTTGGTATGCTCTCGCTTTGATGGTCGGATTGGCGTACTGGTATGTACGCCGTACTGACCGGCGTCGCTGAACAAGCTTGTAGCGTTCAGCGCGCATCCACCGAAAGTGAGCCAGATGCGCGATACAGAAAACCATTCCACCTTTGTGATTTTGCCTGACTCAGGCATCAAGGAACTGCAGCATTCAGCCGGGCATAAAAATATGCTGCAGCTGATCCATTTGCGTTGGCTGGCGGTATTCGGTCAGATCTCTACCATCGCCCTGGTCACGCTGGGTTTTGGTATCCATTTGCCGATACTGCCCATGCTGTATGTGCTGGCAGGCCTGATTGCGTTTAACATCGGCAGCCATTTACGCTGGCATGAAGAGGTGCGTGTGTCGAACCGTGAGCTATTGCTGGCCTTACTGGTCGATGTGGCGACGCTGACTGCGCAACTCTATTTGAGCGGCGGTACTGGCAATCCGTTTGCCTTTTTGTTTTTACTGCAAGTGATACTCAGTGCGGTGCTGCTGGAAGCCTGGTCGACCTGGCTGATTGTGGCGTTGAGTACAGCTTGCCTGATGGGTTTGTCGCGCTTTTCTCTGCCGCTGAAACTGCCACCGGATTCAGTCAATAGCCTGTTCAGTCTGTACCGCGATGGCATGCTGATTTGCTTTTTGCTGAATGCGGCCTTGCTGGTATTTTTCCTGACCCGGATTAATTCCAATCTCAAAGAGAGGGATGCGCAATTAGCCGATCTGCAAAAACGTGCAGCGGAAGAAGAACATATCGTGAAGATGGGCTTGCTGGCGTCCGGTGCTGCGCACGAGCTAGGTACACCGCTGGCCACTTTGTCAGTGATTCTGGGCGATTGGCGCCGTATGCCGCAATTCGCTCAGGATGCGGAGTTGACTGAAGAGCTGACAGAAATGCAGCGCCAGTTACAACGCTGTAAGCGCATCGTCAGCAGCATCTTGTTGTCGGCTGGCGAAGCCAGGGGCGAGTCCTCGGTCAAAACCACCATCAATACGTTTCTGAACGATCTGGCCGAAGACTTCCGCGCCACCCGTATTTTGCAGGAATTTGAGTATCGAAACAGCAATCCACATGACATTCCGGTGGTGTTTGATGTGGCACTTAAGCAGATGATATGCAATGTGTTAGATAATGCGCTTGAAGCATCACCACATTGGCTGGCATTTGATGTACAGCGTCAGGAAGAGGTGCTGACCTTGCTGGTTACAGATCGCGGGCCAGGCTTCCAGCCGCATATCCTGGATAAGCTGGGGCAGCCCTATCAATCGACCAAGGGTCGCGCCGGCAGCGGACTGGGTCTGTTCTTTGTGGTGAATGTAGTTCGTAAGCTGGGTGGGACGGTCTCTGCCAGAAACCGTCCCGAAGGTGGTGCTGCTGTTGAAGTCACACTGCCTATTTCTGCACTGAAGCTTTAAGAGGTAACACCTATGTCAGAGAATCGTCTGTTGCTGATCGTGGAAGACGATACTGCATTTGCGCGCACACTGGTGCGCTCGTTTGAACGGCGCGGCTATACCGTTTTGCATGCGGACAGCCAGGAGCAGGTGTCCGCGTTGCTGGCTCAGCATAAGCCGCGCTATGCGGTAGTTGACTTAAAACTCAATGGCAATGCTTCGGGGCTGGCCTGCGTACAGATGCTGCATAAGCATGACGAGGCCATGCTGATCGTCGTGTTGACAGGCTTTGCGAGTATCGCGACTGCGGTTGAAGCTGTGAAGCTGGGTGCATGTCAGTATCTGGCTAAACCTTCCAACACGGATGATATCGAAGCAGCCTTCGGCCATGTGGCGGGTGTGGCTGAGCCTGAATTGAGCAATCGCTCAACGTCAATTAAAACCCTGGAGTGGGAGCGCATCCATGAAGTGTTGGTGGAGGCTGAATTTAATATTTCTGAAGCCGCACGCCGTCTTGGTATGCACCGTAGGACGCTGGCGCGCAAACTCAATAAACAGCAGGTGAAGTAAGCTGAGGTTAGAAGCCGTGTACCAACAATGCGCTCAGCGCTGGTACAGCGCGGGACGAAGAATTTCCATATAGGTTTCAGGTTTGCCTAATGTCTGGAAACCGAATTGCTGATACAGACCGCGTGCATTGCTGCTGACCAGAACAAAGCGCCGTAAGCCTTGCAGGGCAGGATGACGAAAGACAAATTCCAGCAATTGTTTGCTGTAACCTTGTCCACGGTACTCAGGGAGCACAAACACATCCAGCAGATACGCAAAACTCGCGTGGTCAGTAATCACACGTGCGAACGCGATTTGCTGTCCCTCTGACCAACCGCCAAAGCATAGTGAATGTTCCATGCCACGTTGAACGGTATCCAGCGGAATCCCCTTTGCCCAGCTTGATTCCTCGGACAAAAAACGATGGATCATGGTGATGTCCATGCGTCGCAGATCGTCTGAGCATTCCATCTTTAGTCCTCTGTCTGAAGTTTGCCGCCGCTGACCCGCTCTATGCCTGCCAGATCGCGCCAGCTTTGTACTTCTGTGTATTGATGCTGCAGCAGTAAGGCACGCACGGCATCGGCCTGATCATAGCCGTGCTCCATCAACAGCCAGCCATCTGCTGATAAATGTTGTCTGGCTGTACTGACGATATGACGGTAAGCACTGAGTCCATCCGCATGATCCGTCAGCGCTGACAGCGGCTCGAACCGCAGATCACCTTGTGATAAATGTGGATCATGTTGTTCGATGTATGGCGGGTTGCTGACGATGGTGTTAAATCGTTGAGACCCCAGTGCAGAGAACCAGTCACTCTGCAACAGCTGAAATGGCTGCTGACGATTAGTGGGTAATAAGCGGGTTGCATTTTGAGTGGCGATTGCGAGCGCGTCGGTACTGATGTCGATCGCACTGACGGCCAGATCCTCACGTTCATGTGCGATGCTGATCGCAATCGCGCCTGAGCCGGTACCCATATCCAGCAAGCTGCTATTGTGCGGTGCATGCTGCAAGGCCAGTTCTACCAGCAACTCGGTATCGGCGCGTGGTATCAGCACGGCGGGGGAAGTCACAAAAGACAGGCCAAAGAATTCACGTTCACCTAGTATGTAAGCCATAGGCTCACCAGCCAGGCGGCGGCCAATCAGACTCAGCAAATGCGTTCTGGCAGTGCTTGTCGGAGACTGATCGGAATGGGTGATCAGCTGGATACGGCTTTTGCCTGTCGCATGCATCAGCAGCATACGTAGTTCCAGCTTATCCAATGGTACTAAGCGCTCATAGTCCGCGAGGCTCAGACCATCTTGCTGCCAGGCTTGCATCAGCGGCGATCTCCGAAAATACTGCTGCGTTTGCGTTGTAACATGACGCTCGCGGTAGCAACTGCGCAGATCAGAAACCAGACCATGGCCCAGCCCGGAATGGATAAACCCAGTATCGGTTCATACGGGGTATCGCATAAGCCGTCGGCGCGGAAAAAGTCCGGCCACCAGACCGATAAGAAAATTTTATTCAAGCCGGTTTCCAGCGGATCAATACCACAGGACAGTTGAGGATTCGCCAGCACATACAAATGCTTGCCAGCGACGCCAATTCCTGCGAGTGCCGAAGCAAACGACAAACCAGCCGCTACCCGACGGCCTTTTTCTGGCAGAACCGCAGCCAGCAATGCAAACAGACCTATGCCCAGGAACGCATAGCGTTGCAATACGCACAGAGGGCAGGGCAGCATTTGTTCAACCAGTTGCAGATACATTGCTGCAGCCAGAACAGCCAGGCAGCTTGCCGCCACAGCCAGTAATACGAGTTTGCTAGAACGCATGAAAATCATCCGGAAAATGAAAGCGGATGCCAGCTTACACGTTTTTTTCTGTCAGCGTGATAAAGCAATGTAAGTTGGCATGAGTCGTTTCTGTGTTACACGATTGTGTCTGCCATGCGTGGCAGTCAGACGTTGGACGACTTAATCGTCACCTAGTTCCGCCAGTAATTCGGCCTGATGTTCTGCAATCAGTGCATTACTGAGTTCTTCCAGATCACCATCCATGATGAAATCCAGTTTATACAAGGTCAGGTTGATGCGGTGATCCGTCATGCGGCCTTGCGGATAGTTGTAAGTGCGTATGCGTTCGCTGCGGTCACCTGAACCGATCAGGCTCTTACGGGTTGCTGCTTCTTTCGCCTGTTTTTCCCGCAGCTGGATATCCATGATGCGGGTGGCCAGCACGCGCATGGCCTGGGCCTTATTCTGATGCTGACTGCGGCCATCCTGGCACTCCACCACGATCCCGGTCGGTAAGTGTGTCAGGCGCACGGCAGAATCGGTTTTATTGATATGCTGCCCACCGGCACCGCTGGCGCGGAAGGTGTCGATACGCAGGTCGGCATGATTGATGACCACATCAGCCACTTCGTCCGCTTCCGGCATCACGGCGACGGTACAGGCCGAGGTATGTATCCGGCCCTGGGTTTCCGTCGCCGGCACCCTTTGTACGCGGTGGCCACCAGACTCGAATTTCAGTCTGGAGTAAGCGCCGAAACCGGCGATACGCACAATCACCTCTTTATAACCACCCAGTTCAGAAGCCGATTCCGACATCATCTCTACCTGCCAGCGGTTACGTTCAGCAAAACGGGTGTACATACGCAGCAGGTCGCCGGCAAACAGGGCTGCTTCATCACCGCCAGTACCGGCGCGGATTTCCAGCAGGATGTTGCGCTCATCATTCGGATCTTTAGGTAGCAGCATTTTTTGCAGATCATCTTCCAGCGTCAGCATGGTTTGCCTGGCGCTTTCGATTTCTTCCTGTGCAAACGCCTTCATATCCGGGTCATTCAGCATGTCCTGCGCTTCCAGGATGTCGGACTGTGCCTGCTGATAGTTTTTGTACAAAGCAACCAGAGGATCCAGTTCCGCATGCTCACGATTGAGCTTGCGGTAAGTATCCATATCATTGGTTGCGCCTTCCTGCATCAGCAGGTGACCGACTTCATCGAGGCGTTCAGCCAGCTGATCCAGCTTGGCGAGCATAGAGGGTTTCATAGGCAGGGCAGATAAAAAACAGAGACATGGCCGTGTGGCCTGAGAGCAGTCAGCCCAAGGCGGCTGACCAGGAGAAAGTGCACTAACGTTTAGTACGGAATAACTGAGGCAGCAGACTGGCCAGGCGCGCGCGTTCGTCTCCGCTGGCCTGATGCAGCGCCTGTTGCGGGCCATGCAGGAATTTGGCAGTGAGACCTTTGGATAAGGCTTCCAGCACCAGATCGATATCTTCACCACGCGCCAGCATTTTGCGCGCACGCTCCAGTTCTGCGAGGCGCAATTGTTCGCTACTCTCATGCAGATCCTGAATTACAGGCACCACGGCGCGGCCATCGATCCAGTGCATAAACGACTGTACGCGGGTTTCGATGATGGCTTCTGCCTGTGCAACGGCAGCCTGGCGGTTTTCTATGCCACTTTGCACGACGCTGCCGAGGTCATCGACGGTATATAAAAAGACATCGTCGAGCTGAGCGACTTCAGGTTCAATATCACGTGGTACCGCCAGATCGACCATGAACACCGGACGGTGCTTGCGCGCTTTAACCACGCGCTCAACCAGTCCCAGACCGATAATCGGCAAGGACGATGCGGTACAGGACACGATGATGTCGAATTGCGCTAATTGCTGCGGTAAATCAGCCAGGCGGATCGCCTTGCCGTTGAAACGGTGGGCCAGTGCTTCACCGCGTTCCAGCGTGCGGTTGGCGATGGTCAGTGATTTAGGATTTTGTGCGGCGAAATGGGTTGTGCACAGCTCTATCATTTCACCTGCGCCGATGAACAGCACGTGCTGGTCTGAAATCTTATCGAAAATTCGTTGCGACAGCCTGACCGCTGCAGCCGCCATCGATACGCTGTGCGCGCCGATTTCTGTTGTACTGCGCACTTCCTTAGCGACCGCGAAAGTACGCTGGAACATCTGGTGCAGATAGGTGCCGAGACCGCCAGCCGCTTCGGCCTGGCGTACCGCATCCTTCATTTGCCCCAGGATCTGCGGTTCACCCAGTACCATGGAATCGAGTCCGGAAGCGACACGGAAAGCGTGACGCACTGCATTGTCTTGCGGCAGGGTGTACAGATGCGGACGTAAATCCGCATACGGTAAGTGGTGAAAATCTGCCAGGAAGCGTGCTGTGACATCGACCGGATTGTCGAGGCCGGCACAGGCTGCGTACAGCTCGGTACGGTTACAGGTAGATAAAATAGCTGCTTCAGTTGCACCGGATGTCTGCACCTGTCTGGCACCAAACCACGCGCGCGCAGCCACTACCGCCTGAGCAATCTGATCAGGAGCAAAGGCGACTTTTTCGCGCAGTGAAAGGGGCGCAGTCGTGTGATTGAGGCCGACGGCTGAAAGGTGCATGCGTATTTTTCCAGGATAAGTTGGCATTATAGCGCTTAGTCCCGGTGTTTTCCGGTTTTGCTGCAGTTGATCTGCCTCAAACTATGAGTCCAGGCAGTCTGATGTGGAAGGTGGTTCCCTCATTGGGAGCACTGACAAAGTCGATACTGGCATAGTGTCTGTCTAGTACCGCTTTGACAAAAACCATGCCTAGGCCCACACCATCATTCTTCGGTTGTTCAGTCGTTTTGAAGCGTTGGAAACGCTGGAATAGCTTGCTTTGTTCAGCGCGCGCTATGCCATAGCCCTGATCCTGTATGCTACAAATGATGGTCGCGTCAGCCAGATTGCGTTCCAGCTTCAGGCTGCAGGTGATACTGGTATCACGCGGACTATACTTGATCGCGTTTGAAATCAGGTTGGTCAGCACGCGCGTCATCAGCGAACGGTCGATACGGACCAGATATTCCTGATCGGGAATTTGCATTTTGAAACGGATGTTTTTACTGTGCGCCAATGACCACATCTCCTCCGTCGCATCCAGTAACACATCCTGGAAATCGACTTCTTCATAGCGATAATCCTGAGATTCTGCACGGGCCAGTTGTACAAAATTATCGGCCAGCCCCAGCGTGATTCTGGATGCTTTTTCTATGCGTGACATGAATTCCTCAATCGGCAAGGCCGTTTGCGGCTCTTTTTGCATTTCCAGTAAGGCCAATATTGAGGCTTGCGGTGAACGCATGTCGTGCGAGATGAAGTGCAGCGTTTCGTCGCGGCTGCGCTCAGCGGCGCGGATCGCGGTGATATTCACCATGTTGACGATCCAACCCACTAATTGCTTATCGGCGTTATAGGCGGGCGCACTTTTGATCAGCAAATCTTGTCCACGCGGATCCCGCACTTCAAAACCCTGGGACATGGACTTGGTCAGCTTGATGTCCAGAATGTCCCACCAGCTAAAGTTGCGGCCATCACTATGGTCAAAATTGGCGGGTGCTGACATATTGGCAAACAGATAGGGTACCAATGCATCATTGACCTTGGGCTGACCGATGCCTGCAAAATACGCGCGTGCCGCCTGATTAGATAACAGCACATTGCCATCGGTCGTGGTGACCATGGTTGCATCCGGCAGACTGGCCAGACTATCGCTAATGAACTGACGCAGGTCACGCACCCGGTTTGCCGCAAGATGTACATCCTGTATGCTTTTTTCCAAGGTATCGGTCAGTTCGATAGAGGTGTTCTCTTCATCATCCGTGAATTCCGGCAGCAGATGCGGCTCTTGCTCCAATAAATTAAATTCCGCTGCCAGATATTTAATCGCGGCTTCCAGCCTGCGCCAGCTCCAGAGTGGGTAGGCCAACAACAGAGCAATCACGGCTGGCGACATCGGTACCCAGTAAGCCTGCCAGCGCATGAGTGCCAGACTGGTGCTCAGGCTCAGCAGTATCATGGCTAAGGTGGAAATCAGCGCTTTGCGTGGCGACAGGAACTGATAGGCGCTCAGGGTCAGCATCAGTAGCAGCATATTCCACATGAGTATTTTCCACTGTGGCGCAAACTGTATCGCTTTTTCATTGAGCAGCCCGGCAAGGACGTTGGCATTGATTTCGACGCCGGAAATGACGCCTTCATTGCCTGTGACCGGTGTTGGATACGAGTCTGCCATGCCAAGCGCCGTCGGGCCTACGATGATGTATTTACCTTGCAATAAGCTGGCAGGAACTTCGCCGCGCATGACGGAAACGTAGGGAACCGATTGGAAATGTCCGCTACTGCCAGCAAACGGGACATGCATCTGAAAATCACGCTGCCAGCTGTTTTCTGACTGCCCAACATTTCTGACCGAGGCTGACAGCCGGTCACCGGGTAAATATTTCTCAGTGCCGGGGGCGATATTTTGCCCGACATCTTTCATGGCAAGCGCAAAGTGCGGCCACCATTCGCCCTGCATGCCTTCACGCAGAAACACGCTGCGCGCTATACCATCTTTATCGAGCTCCAGATGGATATGGCTGAGCTGACGTGCTGCATTGGCCAGAACAGACACAGGCTTGGCTGTGCTCAGGCCTTTACCGGCACTTTCGGACACCAGTGGCAAAACTACCTTGTTACTTTGTTGGATGGCCTCTGCCAGTTGCTGGTCACCACCGGCTTGCTGGGTATCGCTAACAGCTTCTGCTTCGGTGAATAAAATATCCAGCCCTACCGCTGCCGGTTTTGCGGCATTGATTTGATTTAGTAATTGGGCATGGTGGACACGCGGCCAGGGCCAGCGCCCTAGCTCAGTCAGGCTGTAGTCGTCGATCGCTACAATCAGGATGTCGTCCCGCGCTGGCTGGGTATTGAGTTGCATGATGCGGTCATACAGCACCAGATCCATACGCTCAGTAAGCCTGAATACACTAAGCGCAGCCGTCAGAGCGAGCAGCAAAATACTGAGTACCAGCCACTCGCGGAATGCTATTTTCTTTATCTGCAATTTTTTATACTCATTGCTGGTCAATATCCGGTTTTGACGACACCCGCTGCGCTACGCAGAGCGTCACCATCCGAGGTGGTCCAGCGAGCGCTGATATTAATTTTTTGGGTTCCGGAAAAATTCCCTACGTAGCCATCCGGATCGGTTGCTTTAACACGGATGAAGTAATCGCCAGGCGCAGGTCGTGGCAGCGTCAGTTCCGCCTGCGTCAACTCTTTTGACAACAACAGTCGTGTGAAATCCTTGTCAGCCGCCAGTTGTATCAGGAAAGTCTGCCCAGGTTCCGCTGGCCAGCTCAATGTAATGTCTTTACCTTCTGAATCGGCAAAACTGGCGGCACCTTGTTGTGGCAGCTTCTGAAATTTCTGCGCATCACTGAACGGGCCCTGATCCGGTTTTCCATTTTTTTGTGCGATCGTTGCAATGCGCCAGTAGTAGTCACCATCCGCTAATTTGTCGTTGGTCCAATGTACGTTACGGATACCTGCCTCATCATGTACCAGTGTTTTGAAGTCGCTGTCCCTGGCGATCTGTACACGGTAGTTGTCGGCATTGGCCGCTTCTGTCCAGCTGAAGTCGACTTTGTCTGCACGGATTTTATTTTTGGGTTGTGAGGTAAATGGCGGCTCTGGTCGGGCTTTGAGTGTAAAGCTTTGTATCAGCGGTATACCTTCAAGTCCGTGCTGATCAATGGCTGCGACACGTAAGAAATAATCACCGTCTTCCAGACCATCAAACTTAAAGCGACGGTCTTTAAACTGGTTTTCCATTAGGACATCCAGTGCCTGCGCATCTTTGCTGACCTGTACTCGCCAGGCTTGCGCTGCTGGCATCGTTTGTGCCAGAAATTGCATGGTCGGACGTATCTGTAAGCGGCCACCCTCGTCCAGCTCGGGAGCTGGCAGCAGATCAACCGGCTTGCCCACACCACTGGCGTTGACGATGTTTCCTTTACCGGCACCTAGTGTCAGCTTCGCCGCTTTTTTGGCTTTGGCCTGATCGACTGCTACACCACCCTCCAGGACTTCGTTGGCGGTACCAAAGTCATTGACGCCAACCCGGAAATGGGTGCCGCGCACACCGGCAATCGCCAGCGGTGAGCGCACCTCAAAGCGACCTTTGTTGGTGTTCAATGAACTCACCCTTGACTCAACCTTGCCTTCCACGAGCGATAACTCAGTGCGTGGGCTGGATGTGTACTGGGTTTTGCGTAGCTTGCTAAGTGCAACCTGACTGTTGGATGGAATAGAAATTCTGGATTCATCCGGCAGTGCCAGTGTAACGAAGCCATTTTTCCCTGTCAGTATCTGTGTACCTTCTTTTAATACGGTGCCGACCGTGAGATTTGCTTCGTTACCATTGGGTAGTTTGTAAACAGGATTGCCTGCGAGCGCAACGACTTTAGCCTCACTGTCTACTTCGGGCAGCAAATCAAGCGGGATGCGGATTGCTGTTCCGATAGGGATGGTCTTGTCATCAATAATCTGATTTTTTTTACTTAATATCGTCCAGTTCTGAGACTGATTCGTAAAGCGCTTGGCGATTCCCAGCAGGGTGTCGCCTTGTAGTGCGTAGTACGTCATATCAGGGGGTGTTGCGACCACTGTGCCAGGCTCACCGCGTGGCTGTGCAGCCACGACGACTGAGCTGAGTGCCAGCGTCATAGTGAACAGAACGCTGGCTTGAAGCTGACGCAAGAGGGGGAGTGAAGGACTCATGCGAATTTCCTAATGTTGAAATGCAATCCGGGCCAGACTGCGCTGACCCGGACTTGTTATTCTGCTGTGACCTGTTCTAGTCGATAACCGTAACTATACACTGGTGCGAGCCTGTAACCATTTTCGGGACGTAATTCCAGCTTGCTACGTACCCGTGAAATATGGGTGTCCATCGTTCTGGATGGAATGTCGACATCACGTGACCACACGGCTTCCAGAATGTAAGCACGCGACAAAGGGCGCCCAAGATTGCGGAACAGTAATAATGCCAGATCGAATTCTTTCTGCGTCATTTCTACCGGTTCGTCATTAATCGTCACGCGACCAGCCCGTGTTTCAAATTTGTAAGCACCAAATTGCAAATGTTCCGATGCGGTTTGCGTCGGATAAGCGCGACGCAACAAGGCTTGCACGCGGGCTACCAGTTCGCTGCGACGGATAGGCTTAATCATGTAATCGTCGGCACCGGCCGCCAGACCCGCTACGATATCATCCTCACCGGACCGGCTGGTCATGAATAAGACAGGCAGGGTAGGAGATAGTTTCTCTCTGACCCAGTGCAGGATTTCTGTGCCGTTCAGGTCCGGGACTTGCCAGTCCAGTATCAGCATGTCGTAACTTTCACGACGCAGCTGATGCAGCATTTCTTTGCCACTTAAAAAAGGATGACAGGTATGGCCGGCTGCGTTCAGGATGGTGCAGACCAGTTCCAGCAAATTGTTGTCGTCGTCGAGTACAGCGATTCTCATGAGTAATTACCGTTAAAGTCCGGCTTGAATTGGCCAATACATATCATTATAACGAATGCAATTACAAAATATCAAAATTGTGGACTTCTGCAGTTCTCATCCAAATTGCAGTATTTGCCATAATTTTATTCGATGATCATTGCAATTGATGAATTGTTACGCGACAGCATACGTTGTGGTTTGGGAATTTGCAATATTTACCGTCGCAGAATCCGAACAGTATTGCAACAGGGTATGAAATAGTCGTGGGCGTGAAACAAATGTTTGCAGGCGGCTTAGTTCCGCCTGCAAAAAGTGGGACTGGATAATCAGTTACGTACTTCCAGTTCAGGTAATACCACGTTGACGTCAAGCACTTCTAAATTACCCTGTTTGTCCAGAGATACCTTGATGTCTTCAGGGCTGACTTTGGTGTATTTGGAAATCACTGCAATCAGTTCTTCACGCAATGCTGGCAAGAAATCGTAACCGTCACGTTCCGTGCGTTCACGTGCGATGATGATTTGCAGACGTTCTTTCGCCATATTGGCGGTTTTAGGTTTGCTGTTAAATAAAAAAGAAAGCAGAGCCACTTTATTTACCTCCGAAAATGCGCTGCAGTAAGCCCGGTTTTTCATAGGTGATGAAACGTAACGGTGTTTCCTGACCCAGGAAGCGGGAAACCACATCTTCATACGCATCGGATACATCACTGCCCTTCATATGAATAGCAGGGTTACCTTGATTGGAAGCATGCAGCACTGCTTCTGATTCAGGAATGACGCCGATGAGCGGAATGCGCAGGATTTCCTGCACGTCGGTATACGACAACATTTCGCCAGCTTCGACACGCTTTGGTGAATAGCGCGTGATTAATAAATGCTCTTTGACGGGCTCACCGCCTGCCTGAGCGCGTTTAGATTTGGCCTGTATGATACCCAAAATGCGGTCAGAATCACGCACTGAGGACACTTCAGGATTTGTCACGACGATTGCTTCATCTGCGAAAGTCAGGGCCATGACTGCACCACGCTCTATCCCCGCCGGTGAGTCGCAGACAATGTATTCAAAATCCATTTTGATCAGATCATTCAAGACCCGTTCCACACCTTCTTCAGTCAGCGCATCTTTGTCGCGGGTTTGCGAGGCCGGTAAAATGAACAGGTTATCGCAATGTTTATCTTTGATTAAAGCCTGATTCAGGCTGGCTTCGCCGCTGATGACGTTCACCAGATCGTAGACGACGCGACGCTCGCAACCCATGATCAGATCCAGATTACGCAGGCCTACGTCAAAGTCCAGGACGGCGGTCTTGTGGCCCCGCATTGCCAGCCCAGACGCAAAACTAGCACTCGATGTGGTTTTGCCCACACCGCCCTTGCCGGATGTTACAACGATGATTCTTGCCACAAATAGCTCCTTTTATTTATCCGATATGTCTGATAGCAGGGCATCAGCCAGTTGATTTTACTGACGAAACTTCAATACTGTCACCATTTAACCTGACTTGTACAGGGTGATTTGCTGCTAAATCCGGAAAACCATTCTCAAAAGTCCGGTAAATGCCTGCAATCGATACCAATTCCGGCTCCATCGTCAGTGCAAATATCCTCGCTTCGGTATTGCCGGTTGCACCTGCCAGTGCACGTCCACGTAAGGGGGCATAGACATGTATGCTGCCATCCGCAATCACTTCCGCGCCAGGATTGACCACTGCGGTAATGATCAGATCCGCACCCTTGGCATAGATCCTTTGTCCGCCACGCACTGGCGTATCGATCACTAATGCAGGATTATTTCTGATGATGATTTGCGGTTCAGGTACGGGAACTGGCGTTGGCTCTGGTTCTGGCACTGGCGAGGCTGCTTCAGCAACCACAGGTACCGGTAGAGTAGTTTCCACCTCGCTGCGTGGTTTATTCACGACGTCGATACTTAGTCCATGGCTGCGCAGAGCCGCATGGTCCTGCTCATTGGCATGCCTGACAGCAACAGGATTCAAGCCATTCGCCTTGAATAAAGGGATCAAGGCATCCCAATCCAGTGATTGATCCGCAATCGCCTCGACATCGATCACTGCGAACTCATCATCGAAGAAATCCGGCGAACCTGCCGTCATCTCCTCTAAAGCCGCCGTCAACACCGGGATTGAAGCCTCATGCAATGAAATTGCTACGGCGACAACAGTTGAGATTTTAATTTCTATAGGCTTGCGGGTCAGACTATTTTGCATAGGTCCAGGATCCTAAAGTTCACAGCCAGGCTTCACGCCACGATCCACCTGTCAGGTGTCCGTTCGCTGATAAAGGACTAATCCTACCAATTGATGAGCAGGATTGCAAAATTATGCTGCTAGCAAACGGATTTATCAGTTTGTCGGTGTTGGTAACATATGTGTCATTTTATTGACGTGTTTAATGTGTAAAATTCTGGACTTCAAGAAAAAGCTACTCTGAACACGTTCTGCTACATAAACATGTTTATTGCTAATAAAATGTTAAAATGCAGGCAATATGAATTATTGTGTTTTTTGCTATTTCTAGCCAAGCATTAATAATTGAATGATTAAGTTGAAAAAACAAATCAGTATGAAGATTGCATAGTGAGTTTTGTTCGACATATAATTGTTCAAAGTTGTACAAATTTTAGATTTTTTACAGGTTTTCGCGCACGCAGAACGTCACACATTACAATGTTAGCGTGTGCTTAAACATTTAAGTACTGTTGGTTCAATTTCATAATCCCGTCAAACTATGGTTAGTCGCCAATCAAAACTGCAAGAAGATACTTATTTTCGAGTGATGCGGATTTTGCAAGAAAATCCAGATCTCACGCAGCGCGAATTGGCTCAGATGTTGGGAATCAGCGTTGGTGGACTGAACTATTGTCTTAAAGCCCTGATAGAAAAGGGGCTGGTTAAGATGAGAAACTTTGCTAACTCCAAGAGTAAGTTTGGCTATGTCTATGTGCTTACTCCGAGTGGGGCTGTTGAGAAAGCTGCAATTACACAGCGTTTTTTGCAACGGAAGATGGAAGAGTACGAAATGCTTAAAGTGGAGATTGAGGAGCTTAGGCAGGAAATTGAAAGTACTCTGGATACAAACACAGGAAAAGCGTAATAGAAAATGAAAACTGTTTTAGTTACCGGCGCTGACGGATTCATCGGCTCTCACCTCACCGAACTTCTCGTTCGCGAGGGTTATAAGGTAAAGGCTCTGTCTCAATATAACTCCTTTAATTATTGGGGATGGTTAGAAGACGTTGAATGCCGGAATGAGATTGAAGTGCTAAATGGTGATGTGCGTGACCCGCATTACTGCAAGCACATCACCAAAGATGTGGATACTGTATTTCACTTAGCTGCGTTGATTGCTATTCCCTACTCCTACGTAGCACCGGATAGCTATGTGGACACTAACGTCAAAGGCACGCTCAATATTTGCCAGGCTGCTCTGGATAATGGCGTGAAGCGCGTTATTCATACATCCACCAGTGAGGTGTACGGTACGGCTCAGTATGTTCCAATCGATGAAAAACATCCACTTCAGCCACAGTCGCCCTATAGTGCCTCAAAGATCGGCGCCGATGCCATGGCGATGAGTTTCTTCAACGCTTTCGATTTGCCATTGACTATTGCCCGCCCGTTTAATACCTATGGTCCGCGCCAATCTGCACGTGCCGTTATTCCAACCATCATCAGTCAGATCGCGAGCGGAAAGAAGCAAATCAAACTCGGCGACGTGACACCGACGCGCGACTTCAATTACGTTGCTGACACTTGCCGCGGCTTCCTTGAGCTGGCCCGTTGCGATAAAGCGATTGGCGAAACGGTCAATATTGGGTCCAATTTTGAAATTTCGGTGGGTGATACCCTCAATTTGATCCGTGAACTGATGAACAGTGACGTGGAGTTCCTCGCAGACGAACAGCGTTTGCGTCCTGGTAAATCAGAGGTCTTCCGTCTTTGGGGTGATAATACGAAAATCCGTGAACTTACCGGATTTGAACCGAAGTATGATATCCGCGCTGGCCTACAGGCAACCATAGACTGGTTTACTCGCCCAGAAAATCTGGCTAAATACAAAACCGAAATTTACAACGTCTAAGCCTATGCTTGATTCCCTTATCCGTTTTGTCCGCGACCAATATCGCACCGATGAATTCATTCCACTCCATGCCCCTGTTTTTGCCGGGCAGGAGCGGAATTACGTCTCTGATACGATCGACTCAACCTTCGTCTCCAGCGTGGGTGCTTACGTGGATCGATTCGAGCGTGATATGGGGGCATACACTGGCAGCCCTCGGGCTGTTGCCACGGTCAATGGAACAGCAGCGCTGCATATCGCATTACAATTGGTTGGGGTTAAGTCTGGTGATCTGGTCATTACGCAGCCGCTGACTTTTGTGGCTACATGCAATGCCATCGCCTACTGTGGTGCGGAGCCCGTTTTTGTTGATGTGGATCGCCATACTTTGGGGTTGTCGCCTGCGGCGCTCGAAGTCTGGCTTGACGATAACGCATGGATAGACGATGAGGGTGTGTGCCGCACGCGTGACACCAATCAAGTTGTTCGCGCTTGCTTGCCAATGCATACTTTTGGCCATCCAGCCGATCTGGATGGATTGCTGGAAGTTTGCTCCCGTTGGAAGCTTGCTCTCGTCGAAGATGCGGCCGAATCGCTTGGCAGCTTCTACAAAGGCCGGCATACCGGCACCTTAGGTGTTGTCGGTACCTTAAGTTTTAATGGCAATAAGATTATCACCACTGGCGGCGGCGGCATGATTCTGGCAGGCGAGACTCTGGGAATTCGCGCGAAGCACATAACGACGACCGCTAAGCAACCTCATCCCTACGAATATGTACATGATGAGATTGGCTACAACTACCGCCTGCCCAACCTCAATGCCGCACTTGGTTGTGCCCAGCTTGAACAGCTGGAAGCCTTCATCGCCAACAAGCGTACTCTGGCCGCGCGCTATGCAGATCACTTCAGTGGTAGCGACTTCCAATTCGTGACAGAGCCAGCTGACTGTCGCTCGAATTATTGGCTTAACGCGGTCATTTGCGACAGTCGTGAGCAGCGCGATACTTTGCTCAAAGCCACCAATGAGAAGGGCGTGATGACTCGCCCGATTTGGGCTCTGATGAACCACTTGCCGATTTACGCCCACTGCCGTAAAGGTGATCTGACCCAAGCTGAATGGCTTGAGGCGCGTGTCGTCAACTTACCGAGCAGCGTGTCTACATCTGTTACTACCATATGACATTCAATAGGCCTGACCTGCTCATTCCAGAAATTTGTACTTGAGAGAAGGATCAACATGAAGATACTCACTGTTACACGTAAGCAAGATCTCCTCGAGCATCGCCTGGCGATAGAAGAGCTTTTTTTTAATAGTTTTGGTCAGAGGGCAATCGGTAGCGTCTGGGAATGGGCCTACTTAGATAACCCAAACGGTGAACCTGTTGTTTCATTATGCTACGATGTCGACCGCTTGGTGGGACATTACGCAATCGTGCCTATGCCGTTATCTTCTGGTAACGTCCGCAAGCAGTCTTACATCTCAATGACGACGATGGTGGCTGAATCCCATCGCAAGTTCGGACTATTCACTCAGCTTGCGCAAGAGAATTACCGCATTGCTGCCGAAGGTGGTGCGGATTTTGTGTTTGGATTCCCCAATAGCCAATCAACGCCCGGCTTTAGAAAACGTTTGGACTGGACGTTGCCCGAGTCCGACTATGTGGCAACAGTCGACAAAGCTACTCTGCTGGCTGCGGCCAAAGCTGGCAGCTTTGATAAGACTGAACTACTAAGCCTTGAATTGAACGATCCTCTCATCCGTGCATGGCGACTGTCTCGTCCGGGGGCGACCTACACCTTCGATCACGGCATCGCCTTCAAGCGTCACCAAGATGCTGTTGACCTTCTATGGTGGGAGAATTCGGAGGATTTCATTTCTCTCCCTGATGATGCGTCCTTTAATGTGTTGGTCTCGGCGAGCTCTGGACTTGAACCCAATCGGTTGTTCGACTATCAGTTCGGCGGTATCGGGCTTCGCTCATCTTTTGACGCTGCCGCCATCAATCGCGAAATGGCGATTTCGGACCTGTTCTGAGGATCGCTGTGAAACGTATTCTTGGCATGACATCCATCCGGTCAGATTACGATCTGATGAGTGGCGTCTATCGGCGCCTTGCGCGTGATCCTGACGTTGAATTCAAGTTGCTAGTCTCCGGAGCCCATCTTTCACCAACGTTCGGTCGATCCGTCGACTTGATTAGTCAGGATGGAATGGAGATTCTCGCTGAGGTTGAGACCCTTATAAGTGGAGATAGCAAAAGTTCGCGTCTGAAGACGGCGACGGGGCTGCTGACTGGCGCCATGGAACTGGTACGCGGTTACCAACCGGATATCCTGATCTACGCTGGTGATCGCGAGGATGTGCTCATTGGCGCTACCTTTGGTGCCTTCCTCGATATCCCTACGGTGCATTTCTTTGGTGGCGATCACGCTGCTGACGGACACGTAGATAACCCTGTGCGTCACGCGACCTCCAAGCTGTCGACAGCACATTTCGTTAGTATTGAAGAGCACGCGCGGCGTCTCGCCCACCTTGGCGAGGATCCACGGCGTGTCTTCGTAATTGGTAGCGTTGCACTTGACAAGTTCGTTGCAGAGCCGTTGCTGGACCGTGCGGCCACGCTGACGGGGGTGGGTGCCAAACCGCACGCGATGGGCGACACTCCGCTTGCTATCTTGATCTTCCACCCGGTCGACCAGGAGCGGGCACTGGCTCCTGACTACGTCCGCGGTGCCGTCAGCATCCTTGTCGAACGCGGTTACCATGTGCTGATCGGCACACCCAACGCCGATCCGGGAAATGCTGCACTCTTGGCCACGATACAAGGCCTGGCGCAAGCCCCTGAAGTTACATTCTATGGCAATACTGCACGTGCATTTTTCGTGAATCTGATGCGCCACGCGACGCTGATGGTGGGTAATTCGTCTGCTGGCCTGCTGGAAGCGGCCTCAGTCGGACTGGCTGTGATCAATCTCGGCGAACGCCAGCGTGGCCGACTGTGCGGTGGCAACGTGGTATTTAGCGAAGGTGACGCGGCATCTGTTCGCGCCGCTCTTGACCGTATCGCGTCCGAGGAGTTCCGAATCGGGATGCGTACACTTATAAACCCTTACGGGGATGGGTATAGCGAAGCCCGCGCCGTTGATCTGCTTAAGCAAGTCGACTTTGATTCCCTATTTAAGAAGACTGAGGATCCCCTGCATGTTCAATCCTAACGCCAAAGTGGTCGCCGTTGTGGCTCCGCATCCCGATGACGAGACGCTGGGTTGTGGTGGCACGCTGCTCAAGCATATTGCATGCGGTGACAGCGTGCATTGGATCATTTTTACAAGCATCTCTACTGCCCTGGGTTTCACAGAGGAGCGCGTGCGTGCGCGTCAAGACGAGATACGCCGTGTCGCCGACTCCTACCGCTTCGCTGGTACGCATTGTCTGGACTTTCCCACCATGCAGTTGGATCGGGTGCCTAAATCCGACTTGGTTGGCGCGCTGGGCGCAATAGTGAAGCAGCTAGGTGTTCACACGCTGTACGTTCCATACCGAAACGATGCCCACAGCGACCATGCTGCAGTCTTCGATGCATGCGCGGCCTGCACCAAGACTTTCCGCTATCCGTCCGTCCGCTCCGTGCGTGCATATGAGACCTTGTCGGAGACAGAGTTTGGTGTGAAGCCGGAAGACCCAGGATTCCGACCTAACTTGTTGGTGGACGTCTCGAACTTCCTAGAGCGGAAACTGGAGATCATGTCGATCTTCGCCAGTGAGATGGCTCCGTTTCCTTTCCCACGTAGCGACGTCGCACTGCGGGCTCAAGCCCAATTGCGCGGCATCCAATGTGGGGCGACCGCCGCCGAGGCCTTTATGTTGCTGAAAGAGATCGAATGAATTCAAATCATGTATATGTGATCGCCGAAGCCGGCGTTAATCACAACGGCGACCTCGAACTGGCGCGTGCGCTGGTTGATAGTGCCGCTGAATCGGGGGCTGACGCGGTGAAGTTCCAGACCTTCGACGCCAAGAAGTTAGCGACGAGTGCCGCGCCGAAGGCGGGCTACCAACAACAGACCACCGATGTTGCCGAATCGCAGCTCGAAATGCTGCGCAAGCTTGAACTACCGCGCGAATGGCATTGGGAACTGCGTGAGCGAGCCCGCTCACGGGGTATCGAGTTCCTCTCAACTGCCTTTGATGCTGGTAGCCTTACCTTCCTTGAAGAGCTTGATATGCCTTTCTACAAGGTCCCGTCTGGCGAGTTGACAAACGGTCCGCTGCTGTGGCAGTTCGCACGGCAGGGACGGCCATTGGTGGTATCCACCGGTATGGCAACGATGTCTGAAGTGGAGCAGGCTCTGGCTGTGATTGCCCATGCGTTCAACGCGCCTGCTGAGCCTGCAGAGATCAGCGACATCTGGCGCGGCTGGAGCGATCCTGCTTGGCGCGCCAGCCTCCAGGGTCGTGTCACGCTACTGCATTGTACGTCACAGTACCCAACGTCGATGAATGAGGTCAATCTCAAAGCTATGGATACGTTGCGTGTGTTCGGGCTGCCGGTCGGCTATTCGGACCATACCGAAGGAATTTTGATCCCCGTTGCCGCTGTGGCGCGTGGCGCAACCTTTATCGAAAAACACTTTACGTTAGATCGCAAAATGCCAGGGCCTGATCACAGGGCGTCGCTCGAACCGGCGGAGTTGGCACAAATGGTTAAGCAGATCCGCGAGCTGCAACTTGCATTGGGTGATGGTGCCAAGTGCCCGCAGCCTAGCGAATGGAACTCCCGTCAGGCGGCTCGGCAGCAAGTAGTTGCCGCCCGTCCTATTGCGGCAGGCAGTATGCTGGTTCGCGAAGATTTGACAACGGCGCGCTGCGGCAAGGGATTGATGCCAAATACCCTGTGGGAATTGGTAGGCCAGAACTGTCCACGTGCATATCAGCAAGGGGAGATATTTGAACGATGAAGGCTCTTCCGGTCATCATAGTTGGGGCTGGTGGGCATGCCGTGGTAGTCGCTGACGCACTTCTTGCATCAGGAAGGTCGGTTATTGGATTCGTGGATCAGGATGTCCAAATGCATGGCAGTTCCCTATGTGGACTACCTGTGTTGGGGGGGGATGAACATCTTTCGCAGGTTAGCTCTGCAGAAGTAATGCTGGTAAACGGGATTGGTAGCACCGGGGATACTTGCATTCGAATGCGCGTGCAACAACGCCTACAGGATTTGGGCTGGCAGTTTTCTGGTGTCATTCACCCATCCGCGATCATATCAAATTTTGCTGGCTTGTCACCTGACGTGCAAGTCCTTGCAAGATCTGTGATTCAGTCAAATGCATTGATCGAAGCGGGCTGCATAGTAAATACGGGTGCCATTGTAGAACATGATGTCGCCATTGGCAGTTGGTCTCATGTAGCTCCGGGTGCGGTGATATGCGGTGGCGTTCGCTTTGGTAGTTTTTCTCACATCGGCGCTGGTGCGGTCGTGATGCAAGGAATTCAAATGGGGCCACGTACTTTGGTAGGGGCAGGTGCCGTCGTCGTAAGGCATTTTGAGGGGCATGGCACTTTGGTAGGAGTGCCTGCTCGAAAGGTAGGAAACTGAATGAAACACTGGGAACAAACGTTAATCAGTCCGGACAGCACCTTGCGCGATGCACTGGATGTGATCGATAAAGCAGGTTCGCAAATCGCACTCGTGGTTAGTCCTGACCGTCAATTGTTAGGCACCTTGAGTGATGGCGATATGCGTCGCGCACTTTTGCGCGGCGTATCATTGGATGACCAGGTTCATACTGCGATGCATCGGAATCCGGCGGTTGCTAACCATGATGAAGACTTGCTATCTGTGGTGGAGCAGATCCGGCGTCTTGGCTTGCATCAGATGCCGCGAGTGGACGGCGACAACCGGGTGGTTGGCCTGACGCTGCTTGACGACGTCATGCTGGTGCAGCCACGTGACAACTGGGTGGTTATTATGGCTGGTGGGCTGGGAACGCGCTTGGCGGAGCTGACGCGTGACACGCCTAAGCCAATGCTAAAGGTTGGTTCGCGTCCCTTGCTCGAAACCATCGTAAGGGGCTATGCGGATCAGGGTTTCCGGCGCTTTTACTTTGCCGTTAACTACAAGTCCGAGCAGATTGAGGCTCACTTCGGCGATGGTAGTGCGCTCGGTATCGAGGTTCGATACCTGCGCGAGCAGCAGCGAATGGGTACTGCTGGGGCGCTCAGCCTTTTGCCGGAGCGGCCGACGCTGCCGTTTATCGTCACCAACGCTGACCTCCTGACTAAGGAGGATCATTGCGCCATGGTCGATTTGCACGCTGAGTCAGGTGCCGATGCCACGATGGGTGTGCGTCCCTACGAGATGCAGGTTCCTTTTGGCGTGGTGCAGGAGCGCGAAGGGCGCATTATTGGTATTGAAGAGAAGCCTACGCAGGTCTTCACTGTCAGCGCGGGTATGTACGTGCTGTCGCCGCAGGTACTTGAACTGGTGCCAAGCGGGCAGTTCTTTGATATGCCGTCGCTGTTTGACGTTATGATGCGGGAAGGTTTACATACGCGCTGTCACCGCGTCGATGGCTACTGGCTCGACATCGGTCAGTTGCCCGACTATGAACGTGCCAAGGTCGACTTTGAGAAAGTTTTCAAATGATCGGCACGCGTGTACTGATAGTGGGCTACGGTTCCATAGGTTCCCGTCATACCCGTTTGCTAAGTGAGCTGGGCTGCGATGTGGCTGTGGTGTCCACGCGCGAAATCGATTTTCCTAAGCGCCATGTTACGTTGCGAGAGGGGTGGCTGGCACATCGGCCTACACTGGTTGTCGTGGCTAACGCTACCGCGGCGCATCACGCTGCTTTGGCCGAGTTGGCGCAATTGGGGCACGCGGGTGATGTATTGGTAGAGAAACCCGTTTTTGACCATGTTCTGCCGTTGCCTGCTAATAACTTTAGACAGTTTAGAGTGGCTTACAACCTGCGCTTCCATCCGGTGCTAAGCCGGTTGTGCGAAGCGTTGGCAACCCAGCGTGTGATCTCAGTACAGGCGTATGTCGGTCAGTACCTCCCTAACTGGCGGCCGGACACTGATTATCGACTTTGCTACTCCGCTCATGCTGATCAGGGGGGCGGCGCGCTGCTAGATCTAAGTCACGACTTGGACTACCTGTCCTGGATGACTGGCTCATGGCGCCGGGTGGCTGCAACAGGTGGACACATGAGTCCACTTGAGATCAACAGCGATGATGTTTTTTTTCTGCTTTACGAGAGTGATCGTTGCCCGGTCATTGGTGTGCAACTGAACTACCTTGACAAGCTAGGGCGACGTCAGGTTATCGTCAATACTGCAGATCATACCTACGAGGCAGATCTGGTTCGCAGCTCGCTGAAGATCGACGGCGAGGAGGTGCATTTCCCAGTTGAACGAGACACGACTTACCGTGCCATGCACGTCGCTATGCTGTCGGGGAATCCGATGCAGGCCTGTACGGTGCAGGAAGCACTTGATACTCTTGCGTTGTGTGATGCAGCGCGAGATGCGGCCGCTGGTGGCTACTGGAGACAAAGATGAAACGAATTTGTACTATTTGTGCTCGCGCGGGCTCCAAGGGCGTGCGCGGCAAGAACTTGCGGCTCCTGAATGGCTTGCCGCTTCTGGCCCACAGTTTGCATCAGGCAGTTGCTAGCGGCTTGTTTGACGAAATCGCTGTGAGCAGCGACTCGCCGGAAATACTCAGAATTGCCAAGGAACATGGCGCTACTGTCTTGGTGAACCGGCCGGTGGAGATGGCAACCGATGTGGCCGCCAAATTACCTGTGATTCGCCACTGCGTTGCCGAAGTCGAGCGAACCTTAGGGGTGACGTTCGATACCTGCATCGATCTTGATGCCACATCACCGCTGCGTGACGTCGAAGATATACGTGCGGTTGTAGAGATCCTTGAAGGCAGTGGAACAGGCAACGTGATCACGGCGATGCCCGCACGACGCTCGCCTTACTTCAATATGGTCGAGCAAGACGAGCGCGGCGTAGTCCGCTTGGCCAAGCAAACCGCATCGCCCGTGGTGCGGCGCCAGGACGCGCCAGCTTGCTTTGATATGAACGCGTCGATCTACGGCTGGACACGCGAGGTGTTGATGACGGCACCCGGGCTCTTCAACCATGATACACGCCTGCACGTAATGCCTGAAGAGCGCTCGATTGATATCGATTCTGAAGTGGATTTCCTGCTTGTGGAACTGCTGATGTCGCGTAGTGAACATGTGAATACAGCTGAAGCAAAGGAGGGGCAGCCATGAGCGGGCTTCTTAAGGGCAAACGTATAGTCGTAACTGGCGGAGCTGGTTTGCTTGGCCGTACCTTCTGTACGGCTATTGCGGAGCATGGCGGACAGGCAGTAGTAGCCGATCGTGACCTGGACGCTGCCAAGTGTGCAGTAGACGCCATCGTGCAACAATACCCTGCAGGTGCCGTGGCCGCAACGCTTGATATCACTGACAAGGATTCGGTTGATCGCATGATTGGTGACGTCCACGTGCGTTGTGGACGCATCGATGCGATAGTCAACAACGCCTACCCACGCAACAGTCGCTACGGGCGTCGCATGGAAGAGGTGGAGTACGCTGACTTTTGCGACAACCTGGGCATGCATCTGGGGGGGTACTTCCTTGTGATGCAGCGCTTCGCCGACTATTTTAAGCGAACAGGTGGTGGAAATATGATTAATGTGTCTTCGATCTACGGCGTGGTCGCGCCGCGCTTCGACATTTACGAAGGAACGCCGATGACGATGCCCGTCGAGTACGCGGCTATCAAGTCCGGCTTGTTGCACCTGACGCGCTACTTCGCCCAGTATCTCAAGGGCAGCAATATTCGCGTTAACGCTCTTAGTCCAGGCGGTATCCTTGATCGACAGCCTGAAGCTTTCCTGGCGCGCTATCGCGACCTCTGTGCCGATAAGGGAATGCTTAACCCGAGTGATCTTGCGGGTTCGCTCGTGTTCCTGCTATCTGATCTTTCGCGCCATGTTGACGGTCAGAATTTGATCGTCGACGACGGTTTTTCACTCTGATTTTTGCATTAGTATCGATTATTATGAAACCCAAATACCAGATAGCCGTTATCGGCGCAGGGCAGCTTGGCAGTCGGCATCTGCAAGGTCTTGTACGTCTCGGCTTGCCCTGCGAGATCCATGTCGTTGATCCATCACAAGCCTCGCTTGACGTGGCACGCCAGAGAGCTGATGAAGTACTTGGGGCTGGTCTCCATTCATTACACTTCCACCAACAGATCGAAGCGCTGCCTGCGATTCTGGATCACACTGTCATTGCTACAGCTGCGGATGTGCGCCTGTCTGTGTTGCGGGCACTGCTTCAGGGACGCACCGTTCGCAACATCTTGCTTGAAAAGGTATTGTTTCAGCGCCAGTCGGATTACAGCGCTGCCGCTGAGTTGCTGCAGCAGGCCGGTAGCCGTGCCTGGGTGAACTGTCCACGTCGTGTTTTTCCTATCTACGAAACGTTGCGCACCTTCTTCCTGGATGATCCGCTGTTGCATGTGGATGTACGCGGAGGCAACTGGGGGCTGGGTTGCAACAGCGTTCACTTTGTCGACATCATTGCCTACCTTACCGGCGGTAGCGTTCACTCGATCTCGACAGCGCTGCTCGACGAAGGCCTCATCGATAGCAAGCGTGCCGGCTTCAAAGAGTTTACTGGCACGTTGCAGGGGCGTTGTGGCGATGCCAGCTTTAGCCTCACCGCGCAACGCGATTCGCAGGCTCCGTTGCTGCTGACCTTGCGCGGGAGCCGCCGCTCTTGCCTCGTCGACGAGTCCTCAGGGCGGGCTTTTTTGTGTGACCCGAGTGACGGCGGCTGGCGTACGGTGGATTTCAAGGCACCGATGTTAAGTGAGCTAGCCACCGCCGTGACACAACGCATTCTGGAAGACGGCACCAGCGCGCTCACTCCTTACACGCAGTCAGCGTCCTACCACCTGCCACTACTGCAGGCGCTGACCGGGCACGCCTTGCCCCATCTGGCTGGTGCGAACGACATTTGTCCAATTACCTGACAACTTAACATGCATACGATGACATCTACTTCAGTTTGGCTTGTGGGCGCTGGCGGTATGGCGCTTGACTATCTCAAGGTTCTGCGTGCGCTTGACTGCCAAATCACCGTAATTGGCCGCGGGGAAGAGTCTGCCCGCAAGTTCGAAGCGCAATGCGACCATCCTGTGTTCAGCGGTGGCCTGGAGACATTTCTCTCGTCGCGCCCTCTCGTGGCTGATGCTGCCATTGTGGCGGTGGGCGTTGAGGCGCTCGCGGCGACTACGATGAGCCTGCTGCAGGCTGGCGTACGCCGAATCTTGCTTGAAAAGCCGGGAGCCTTGAACCGCACCGAGATTAAGACTCTGGAGGCCGAAGCTCGTGCACGAGGTGCCGAAGTAATAATTGCCTACAACCGGCGTTTCTTTGCCTCGACCTTGGCAGCGCAGCAAATGATCAAGGAAGACGGTGGAGTGCAGTCGTTGAATTTCGAGTTCACAGAGTGGGGGCACGTGATTGAGGGTCTGACCAAGGCACCGGGAGTGAAAGAGGCTTGGCTACTCGGCAACTCTACACATGTCATAGATTTGGCCTTCTGTCTGGGCGGTGAGCCAAGTGAACTGCAAGCGTTCACTGCTGGGGCGTTGCCTTGGCACCCGAGTTCCGCGGTGTTCGCAGGTGCTGGCCGCACGGTTGGTGGCGCCTTATTTTCCTACCAGGCCAACTGGGGAGCCCCCGGACGCTGGGGCGTCGAGATACTCACTAGCCAACGTCGTCTGATTTTCCGACCGATGGAAGCACTGCAGGTCATGCGCCGTGGCTCGGTCGGCATTGAACCTGTTGCTCTTGATCTCGCTCTTGATCAAGCCTTTAAGCCTGGCCTGCACGAACAGACTCGTCGATTCCTTACGGGGAATTTAGATGGCATGTGTAGCCTGGCTGATCAGGTGCGGCATTGGCCGCTATACGAGCAAATTGCTGGTTACGCCCATGCCTGAAATGACAAGCATACCGACCGTGCTCATCCTGACCGATTCACTCGCGTTTCCCCGCAGAGAACCGGAGGTTGTGACGTACGAGCAAACTTGGGTGGCACTGCTCAAGCGTCGTTTTCCGGATGTTGATTTCGTCCATTGTGGGCGAGGTGGTGCCACTATCGGAGATCTGTTCAAGCATAGCGCCTACTATCACGGTACGATCAAGCCAGCCTTGGTTCTTGTACAGTCTGGAATCGTAGATTGCGCGCCACGTGCGCTTTCGGTGATTGAGCAGCAGGTGCTACAACGTCTGCCAATTGTCGGTTCATTGATCCTGGCGCTTGTCCGCAGGAATGCGGCGATGCTGCGCCGGTGGCGCAAAATGAGCTACACATCGCTTGCCAGTTACGAAGCTTCCGTTCAAGCCTTCGAGCATCTGTTCGCCAACGTGCACTGGGTTGGCATTCTACCCGTTGACGCCGAGTATGAGTCGCGCGTGCAGGGTATTGGTGCTGCAGTCGATCGCTACAACGCAGTCCTGCGGAGTAGGAACTACATATCTACAACTGATTTCAGCCCGAGCGATATTATGTCTGATCATCATCATTTGAACGCGGATGGGCATTGTCGTCTCGCTACCCGGGTAGCGGAAACGGTCAAATTTGTGGTGCTGGATGGCGGTGTGCCGAAGGAGAGCCATGCAAGACCCTGTGAGAATAGCGGGGACGTAGTTCTGTGACGAACGTGACCAACAAAGCCATACCTACATTGTCTGCGCCGTCCAAGTCGCTGGGCGGGGTGGTGCGCCAGATTGTCAATCAACTGGGTGTAGCAGTCGCAAGCAAGCTGGTTCCCATCGCAACAATTTTTTTGTATAGCAGGATGATGGGAGTGGCTGACTACGGCGTGCTCAACATATTCCAATCCTACTTGTGGATTTTCGCGCTGGTGCTATCACTGAATCTGCATGTTGCCATCGGCCGCTACATTTATCTCCCTGAAGCTGCGTTCGAAAGCTTTTTGGGTACAACATTGTTGTCGGTGGGGGCTGTGTTTGTTGTCGGCAGCATTGCGATTATGGCTTTTGCAGAAGTCACAAGCGTAACGCTTGGCCTGCCCCAGTTACTGCTGCCGTTGATGTTGGTGACCGTCGCTGGTCAAATCGTTGAGTCGCTGATGACCCAGATTGCGATTCACGATCAGCGGGGTGAATTACTGTTGCGTATCGTGGCTGGCAAGGCTGTGGTTTCACTGAGTTTGAGTTTGGCGCTTCTGTTGGTATGGGGTGGTGACAAGTTCTTCGCAGTGTTGCTGGCCGATGCTTTCGCAAGCTTAATATTGAGCGTTGTAGTGCTCGTGCTGCTGCGGAGTCGCATCGAATGGACGTTGCGACCAGATCATCTGACATATATGGCACGATATGCTCTGCCCCTGGTGCCATATATGTTGGGGTTGACGCTACTTTCGCAGTTTGACCGGGTGATCATTGATCGTTTTTATGGGAAAGAGGCCACAGGTCTTTATAGTCTCAGCTATAACGTTGGCGTTCTGCTGTTGATGGTAGTCACAGCGGTTCTCAATGCCTTCAACCCATCGTTTTTCACGGCGTTAAACAAGGGAGATCACGATCGGATAAACCGGGATGCTCGCCTCATCTTTGCGTTGGCTTTAGTGCCGACTGTAGGGATTGTGCTTTTTGGTCAGCAGCTATCGTCATTCGTCTTGCCTGCGCGCTACGTTGAAGGGTTCACACTCATTCCCATCGTAGCACTAGGTGGGCTATGCTCTGTTGTTTTCCAAATATGGGTGCGCGTGCTTGCATATTTTCACAAGACGGCAACCATCTCTGCAATCACTATCTCCTGCGCGGCACTCAACATTGGTCTTAACCTCTGGCTGCTTCCCTTATTCGGCTGGAAAGTCGCAGCCTGGACCACAGTAGTGGCCTATTTCGCCATGACCGTGTTTTGCCTCGGTGTGGTCAACGTCTGTCGTCTGCTGCCGCCGGTGATGCCATGGCGTGAGGCACTCTGGATATTGTCCGTGCTGGTGCTGGTGCTTGTGAATATGCAACAACCATTACACGATGTGTTGCGCGTAGGGGTGTTTTTTGTCGTCGTCTGGTTAGTTCGACGTGACCTTCTGAGTTTGATGCATAGGGAAGTAAGATGATTCAGTTGGGAAACATTACCAAGTTGCTGCTATACCTCCTCGTATTGCTACCCATGACCTTCCTTATGGCTGTGGCACCATGGGGCAGTGCCTGGTTGTCACTTATCGTCGTGTGGACATACTTGATGTATCGGCCGCGGAACGTGCTGCACCCGAACAACATGGTGTTTGCGTTTTATGGTCTATATATCGTCCTTTCGAGCACGCTCAATCTCGTGCTTTACCTGATTGATTGGGACTATGTTTTGCCCTGGGGGCAGCAGGTTTTTTGGGAAACCATGTCGCTCACGCTGCTATTCCAGGCGGAGTTCACATTTCTTGTGCTGTTCTTCGGACTGTACTGGTTCTGCAAGGACTCGCACCAGCCGCGAGCCAGGTTCAGAGAGAATATCGAAGTTAAGCCTGCTTGGCGCAATGGGCTGGCAGTTCTGTCCGTCGTGCTCGTTTTTCTGTTTATGCAATCAACGGCTGGTCTGGACGCCTGGATCACGGATTACAGCTACACCTATCTTGCCAAGCGTGAAGGGCATGGGCTTCTTAACGTGATCATCATCACACTGGGCAATGTTACGGTGTTCCTATTCGGGCTTGAGACCCAGCGTGCGCGACGCAAATGGCCTATTTTGCTTGTGGCACTCTTAGTCATGATGACGTTGTCGTACATCGGCGGGATCAAGAGCCGCTTTATCTTTTTGCTGATTATCTTCCTGTCGCCTTGGTTTATGACTATGAAGTTTCGACTGGGGACGATCATCGGTCTAAGCGTATCGTTCTTTGTACTCTTATACCTAGGTACATTGATCCGTACGGAGGGATTCTACGCGTCGACTCCTTTTTTTATCGAAATGCTGGTTGGCTACTTCAATGCATTTCAGTTGCATGACTGGATCGTGACTAGTCGTGATCCAGGCTTCTTCCAGACGGTGTGGCAGGTTTTCGTTAAGCCGCTGCAGATTTTAGGGGTGCTGTCGCCTGATGCGAGTTTCGACATCAGCGTCATGCTCACCAAGGAGTTTTTCCCAGAACAATGGGAAAACGAGCATGCTACCCAGCAGTGGCCGCTGGACACGGAACTCTACCTCAATTACTATGGCGCACTGTTGTCTTGGCTGCCGCTAACGATGTACGCAGCTCTGCAGGGGTGGCTTTATCGACATGCTGTATTGAGAGGCAATCTCTACTTTATGCCCATCTACGTGATGGAGTTTCAGCGCATATTCAGTACACTGCGGGGCACCCTAATTCCATGGGAAACGCCCATCTACGTGGCCCAGTATTTATTAATTTACCAACTCTGTCGCATGGCTATCAGGCAGTATCCGGCAACGAGTTCCGGTGAGTCGGTGTGCGGGCTAAAACGTGATACTAGGTCATGATTGAGCGAACAATGAACATATCCGGGTCTTTTAGAGCACAGTCGCCTGCAGCACCATGGCGATTGGTTGCCGATGCGTTGGAAAACGAACGTGCGCTGGATGTTAAGTACCGCGCGGTCTCTACAATGTTACCGCTTAGTGGTCCGGTACCAAACTTCAAGGTGATGAAGCAGCTTGCGCTCCAAGCGCAATTTGGCTGGTTCTATCCCTTGCTGATTGCTGTGGCACCGATAGCTGTCTTACTGGCAGCTCCTTGGCAATGGCTCTTGCTGCTGATCGGCGCGGCCGGCAGTCAGCGACAGGCGTTGCCGGAGCAAGCCTGTCGGGTATTTGCCACGACTGATAGCAATCTCACGGTCATTGATGCAGCGCTCGATTCGGATCCTCGAATTGCCACCTTGCCGCGTTATCAAATCCGCTTCGACCCGAGAGCCATGGGCGCAGAGATCGGTTGGTCGGGTTGCGCATCGGCTATGCGTGCACACCTGCGCTGGCTGTTATACGCGCTTACACGCCCCGCCGGTGTGCGCCGTGACCTGCTGCTGCATGGTCGTGATGCACTCGCGTTGCTAGGCCTGGCGCACCTTGCGCGCCAGGCGGGACACATCTTTGTCACCGACGATCATTATCAACGCTGGGCTCACGTGTTGTCGCATGCCGCCGCAGACTTCCGGATCGTCCAACACGGCTTTCTTGACGAGGAACTTGTGCTTCCACACGCGGGGGGCTGCGTAAGTTGCCTGTATTTGCGCGACGTCTTGTTCCATGCATCATTCGAGCGCTATTACGGCATCAACGAGTACCGGCTCTTTTCGTCCTCGGCCAGCTTCGCTCAGACGCCGCTGTCGGGAGATGCCCTGTTGCTGGCATCCTCGTTCCCGTCGATCGACGAGGAAATCAAGCTGCTGGATGCCATACGGGAATCTTGCGGGGATATCCCAATCATCGTTAAGTTTCACCCTGTTCATCGCTACGACGCGCGCCGAGAAAAGTTGGCTGCGTATGCAAGCTTGGTCTACGAGGGAGCAGGTAATCCGGGCTGCAGAATCTTTGTCAGTCATGGATCGTTCATGGAGTTCGACTATCGGCGGCAAGGCATCGCTACAGTTTCGATCGCACGCAGCGGCAGTGTCGCGGTTGCAGTCGACGAGATTCGTTCTTTCCTAGCCCACCCCGTCTCAAAGGAGCAAAACACGAGATGACAGTCATCGAGTTTCAGGACAGCGGACACGTGCCAGAGGAAATCGTCCATTTCTACAGCGACGAGTTGCTGGTAGCGTCGACCCATCGCCGGGTCATCGTGCAGAGTTTGCACGGTGGCCGCGTGGTCATCGAGTTTCCTCGCACCAAGTTCGATGTGCTTGGCATATCCCGGCTCGCACGCCGGGCGCTGCGACTCGACAAGTGCAATGTCTTCCCGCTCGACCCGCAGGGCAGGTCGCTAATACTGATCCGACAGGGAGTTGCGTACAAATATGATGAGCACAACGGCCTACGCCAGACGCTGACACTGCGCCAGTCGAGGAATGTGCTTCATACTGATTTCTGCCAGACCAAATCCGGTCGGCTCCTTTTCGGCGAGTATGGTGCGAATGCAGAGCGGCAGCCGATCCCGATCTATGCCTCCGATGACAACGGTGAAAGCTGGCACATCGCTTATCAGATTCCCGCTGGCAAGGCTAAGCATGTACACGGCGTCTATGCCGACAAGTACACGGAAAAGATCTGGATCTTCACGGGCGACGCGGACGGTGAATCATGGGTGATTGAGGCGAACGAGAATTTCTCCGAAGTGCGCTACCGAGGCGACGGTAGCCAGATATATCGAGCATGCACAGTGTTCTTCACTCCCGATAAGGTTGTCTGGGCGATGGACAGTCCGCTACAGCCGTCCCAGACCGTCCACTTCGATCGCCGGACTGGTGACGTTGAGCTTCACGGCTCCTTCCCCGGACCGATCTGGTACGGACTGGAAGTGCCAAATAGCGGCTACCTGTTAGCCTCGACCGTCGAGCCAGGCGACTCGGTGACTGGGGACGAGGCCGGTATTTATTTCAGCGAGAACCTGGTGACTTGGTCCAGGCTGGCAGCCTTTACCAAAGACCGTTGGCCTATGGGGCTGTTCAAATTTGGTGTCATTGGTTTTTCTCGCAGCGAGCGCTCTGACGGCTCATTCTTTATTTTTGGTGAAGCCCTGAAAGGGCTGGACGGCAGGGCACTCAGATGCAAGATCAAACAATAAAAATCGACGCTCGTGTTGGCCATTTGCATTTCATTGACGACGCCACTGGGGATGTTATTCGCTCATATGGCGGCAGGATCGAGGGTGTACTCGATGGCAAGAAGTTTTCGGTGATTGTCGGCAAGTCTTGGCTGAATCTGCTTTCCCGGATTCGTGTCGTCAGCCGTTTGCTCCGTATTCACCGTATCAACGTACTTCGGGTTTCGAAGACTAAGCTCCTGATCATCTACATGAATGAGGTCTTCGTCTACGAACTCCCGACTAGGACACTGACCAAGGTGTATCGTTTCCCGCTGACTCATTACGTCCATACGCAATCGATTTCGGTGCATGAAGGGCGGATTGTTATCGGTGAATATGGCAACATCGGCAGGAGTAAATCGGTTGGCGCACTCATCTCACTCGATGGCGGAACGACCTGGAATTACAAGAGCCTATTCGAGCAAGGGCTCGTGAAGAATATTTTGGCCATTAGATATGATGTGCACGACCAGCATTACTGGATATTCACCGGAGACAGCAACAGCGAATCCGGTATCTATCTGTTTGACCAGAATTTCAAACTGCAAAAGACAGTCGGTATAGGTTTGGCATTCCGTGCTATCAGTTCGTTCCATCTCGCGGATAAGGTAGTTTGGTTGACCAACAATCCGTTTGGGACATCGAAGGTGCAGACCTACGACCGCAGCTCAGGAACGACCAGCACAGGGCAATCGTTGCCGGGGCCCGTGTGGTACAGCACTCAGCTTGGCACAAACGTCTATTGCTGCACTGCGGCTGAAGACGTCGCCGGCGATGCTGGTGACCACGTCTACGTACTGCAATCTTGCGATTACATTCACTGGGATGTGCTGTACCAATTCAAGAAAGACCGCATGAACAAGAGGCTGTTCCTGTATGGGCTCGGAACCTTTCCTCAAATGGGCGAGACCAACTCAATGGCTTATCTGAACCTGGATGCGGTCGAGGACTTTGACGGTTGCGTCATTCAATTTAAATGCCCCGTTGTTTCCTTTTTCAACAGCGAGTTACCATGAGCGTTCCATTACCCGATACCATGAATCCCACGCGGCTGTTTTCCCTTTTGACTGACCCTGCCTGGGAGCACGATGCTGCTGTGTTAGCATTTTCCGACGGAGCCTACGAATATCTGCTTAGATTCTGCGAGGTCAACCGAAATGGGTTGATCGAGCGCATTGAGAAAGCAGGTGTCAGCTTTCCGACACCGATCCTGATTCATCGTATCAGCCGATTGCTCCTGAATAAATGGGATCAGGAAAAAGACTTCCGTTTTCTAAACTTGCTCTACAAGTTCAAAAAGAAGCGCTACTTAGATCATTTTCCGAATGATGCGGCGAGTAACGCGCTGCGGGTCCAACTGGATCAGACCTTGAGCCGGGAGCTCAGCCATGATTGAAAGAAAAGGTGTTCTTATTCTCTCAGCCTCCAGTTACAGCGCGTTTTCTATCTCTGTACTGAAACTGCTGCTTGACCAAGAGGTTCCCATCCGGGGAGTGATGATCCAGAAACTGGTGGATCGCAATCGTCTGCTGAAGGAGCTGAAAAGTTCCGGTTTGTCCATCTTCGGTAAGATATTCAAGAAGCTGATTCTTCAGAGGTTAGGCATCGGCAAGAGCCTGCAGGATGGATTCAGCACGTATTACAAGACGCTCGGGAAGCAGTCTTCCTCGCTGATCGAACTGTGTGAGCAACACGGGATACCGTACAAGTTCACCTCCGATTTCCATGCATCCGATAGCCTGCAATTCGTCGAGGACTCCAACTGTGCTTTGGTAGCCTTCACCGGCGGGGGGTTGATCCGTCAGCCACTCATCGCCAAGGCGGGGATTGGCGTTCTGAACTGCCACATGGGCATCCTCCCTAAATACCGGGGAATGGACTGTACCTATTGGTGCTCACTAAATCGAGATTGCAACAATATCGGTTTCACTGTGCACCTGATGGATACCGGTGTAGATACGGGACCAATCTTCAAAACCCATCACGTCGACGTTAGCCAGATGCAGACCGTTGAGCAGGCGGTGTTTGAAATCGAATATAAGATGGCACCGGCCATGGCCGATGCAATTGGCAAGATCGTCCGCGGTGACGCTACCTTTACGCCCCAGAATATGGGGGAGGGACGTCAATACTTCACTCTTTCACCCGAATGCCTCGATCTCTCTCGCAGGCTATTTAATGCATAAGGAATAAGGCGCGAGCCATGAAAAATAATAGTAAATATCAGATTTGCACACGCTGCATTATGGATACGTCTGACCCAACCATCGAGTTCGATCATGATGGTGTCTGCGGTTACTGTAAGAATTTTGACAACAACATTCTCCCAGAATGGAAATCGGGAGTTGGGCGATCGTCCGAACTTGAAGCACTGCTGGGACGTATTCGGGAAGATGGGAAAGAACGTGAATTCGACTGCATCCTCGGACTGAGCGGAGGTCTCGACAGTGCCTACCTCGCACACGTGGCTGTCAAGGAGTTCGGTTTGCGGCCTCTTCTGTTCCACGTCGATGTTGGTTGGAATACGCGCGGCTCCGTGTCCAATATCGAGAAGATTGTCGACGGTCTGGGTATGCATCTGTATACTGAGGTGGTGAACTGGAATGAAATGAAGGATCTCCAGCGATCTTTCTTCCGTTCAGGTATTCCAGATCAGGATTACCCACAGGACATCGCCTACATCTCAATGCTGTACAAGTTCGCTCGTCAGCACAAAATCAAATACATCCTGAATGGAGGCAATTTCTCGACCGAATGCTGCCGGGAACCTGAAGCCTGGGGAGGGTATCTCGGAGTCGACAAGTGGCTCGTCAATTCCATTCATGGGAAATACGGCTCTATTCCGCTGGACACTTTCCCTCTGGTAGATATCCTGCGTTACAAGATACTATACAAGTACATGTACAACATCACTTCCGTTTATCCGCTGAATTACATCCCGTACTCGCGTCAATTGGGGGAGTCAACGCTGGCAAGTCTGTATGGCTGTGAACCCTTCCAACACAAGCACCATGAATCGGTTTTCACTCGTTTTTACGAAGATTACTGGCTGCCCAAGCGATTCGGATTCGAGAAGCGCCGCGCGCATTTTTCCAGTCTCATCATGACCGGTCAGATGACGCGCGACGAAGCGTGTGACCGTATTTCGCGACCGGAGTTGAGCGAGGAGCAGCACAATAGCGACTTTGAATATGTGGCCGAAAAGCTTGATTTTTCCGTGGAAGAATTCCGCCAGATATTCGAAGCGGAGCGTCACACTTATCGGGACTTCCGCAACAAGCGCGACCTGATCATTGCCGGGGCGCGACTGTTGCGCATGATTGGACTGGAAAAGAGGCTGTTCTAATGATTATGATCGTCGATTATGGGGTCGGGAATATTCAGGCCTTCATGACCCTGTTCAAGCGTATTGGGGTGGTGGCCACTAGGGCTCGGGCCCCAGAGGACCTTGAGGGCGCTAAACGCTTGATTCTGCCAGGTGTTGGCCATTTCGACACCGCCATGACCCTGCTCGACCGATCGGGCATGCGTCCTCGGCTTGAGCAGATGGTACTGGAAGAGCAGGTGCCTGTGATGGGTATCTGCGTCGGTATGCAGATGCTGGCCAGTGGTAGCGACGAAGGTGAGCTGCCCGGCCTGAACTGGATACCCGGACGCGTCAGAGCTTTTGCCAACACACCCGCTTCGCAAAACCTGCCTATGCCTCACATGGGCTGGAATGACCTGAAGATTCGTTCAGGCAACAAGCTATTTAATAGCTTCGAACCTGAACCCTGCTTTTATTTCTTGCACTCGTACTACTTCGATGCTGACGACAAGAATGACGTCGCGGCGACTGCTGAGTACGGCCTTGAATTCGACTGCATCGTGTCGCGCGGTCACATCCACGGCGTGCAGTGTCACCCTGAGAAGAGCCATCACTTTGGTGCGCAACTCTTGAAAAATTTTGCGGAGCTTTGAACCATGCTGCGTCCACGCATTATTCCCTGTCTGCTCATCCACAAGGGCGGGCTGGTCAAGACCCAACAATTCAAAGCGCCGAAGTATGTTGGTGATCCCATCAACGCCGTCAAAATATTCAACGATAAAGAAGCCGATGAGTTGGTTGTGCTGGACATTGATGCCACAGTCAACAAAGTAGAGCCCGACTTTACCTTGATCGCCAAGCTGGCTGCGGAATGCCGCATGCCACTTTGCTATGGCGGCGGCGTGACCACTGCAGCGCAGGCGGCTCGCATCATTGACATGGGTGTTGAGAAGGTGGCTGTGAGCGCTGCTGCCATCGCCAATCCCGCGCTGCTGACGGAAATGGCGGCAGCTGTGGGACGACAGTCAGTCGTCGCGGTGGTGGATGTGCGCAAGCGTACCGGATTGTTCGCCAAAGGGTATGAAGTGTGCACCCATAACGGCAAGGTAAGCCACAAACTGGATCCAATCGCGTTGGCCAAGCAGTTGCAAGACGCCGGTGCTGGCGAGATCGTGGTGAATTCGATCGATAGAGATGGTCAGATGCAAGGCTATGACCTGGAGCTGGCCGCGCAATTCAAGCAGGCCTTGAAGGTGCCTGTGACCTTTTTGGGGGGCGCCGGATCACTCGATCATTTAGGCGAACTGGTCTCCAGATTGGGTGTTGTAGGAGCTGCCGCAGGCAGCCTATTCGTTTTCAAAGGTAAATATCGTGCGGTATTGATTAACTACCCCACGCCCGAGCAAAAGAAACTGCTCTGTCACGAAGCACTAAAGAGATAAATAATGAACGTATTCCAAGACAAGGTGTTATTGATCACTGGCGGGACCGGCTCGTTTGGCAATGCCGTTCTGCGCCGTTTCCTGAATTCTGATTTGCGTGAAATTCGCATCCTGAGCCGCGATGAAAAGAAGCAGGATGACATGCGCAAGAAGTACAACAGCCCCAAGCTGAAATTCTACATTGGCGATGTGCGCGATCCGCAGTCAGTGATGAATGCAGTGCGGGGAGTGGACTACATCTACCACGCGGCAGCGCTGAAGCAGGTGCCATCCTGCGAATTCCACCCGCTTGAAGCAGTCAAGACCAATGTGATGGGCACGGAGAATGTGTTGGAGGCCGCTATCCAATGCGGCGTCAAGCGCGTGGTGTGCTTGAGCACGGATAAGGCCGTGTACCCCATCAACGCAATGGGTATCAGCAAAGCGATGATGGAAAAGGTGGCTGTCGCCAAGTCCCGTTCGAGCAGCAGCACCGTGATCAACGTGACGCGTTATGGCAATGTGATGGCTTCGCGCGGCTCGGTGATCCCGTTGTTTGTAGACCAGATTCGGTCGGGCCAGCCTATCACCATCACCGATCCGAGCATGACGCGCTTCATGATGACGCTGGACGATGCTGTGGATCTGGTGCTGTATGCCTTTGAGCATGGCCAGCCTGGTGAGATTTTCGTGCAGAAGGCTCCAGCGGCTACAATCGAGGTATTGACCCAGGCTCTGACTGACCTTTTAGGTCAACCTGAACATACAGTGCGTGTGATTGGAACCCGTCATGGCGAAAAGCTTTACGAGGCTTTACTGAGCCGGGAAGAAATGGCAGCCGCTGAAGACCTGGGCGGCTATTATCGCGTGCCGCCGGATTTGCGCGATCTGAACTACGGCAAATTTGTCGAGCAGGGTGAAGTCAGGATTTCTGAAGCCACTGATTACAACTCGCACAATACGACGCGCCTGGATGTGGCTGGTATGCAGGCTCTGCTGTTGAAGCTTCGTTTCATGCAAGCGATTGTGCGTGGTGAACACGTCGAGCTGGAGGAATAAACTATGAAAGTATTGGTTACAGGTGCCAATGGTTTCATTGGTAAAAACCTGGTGTTACGCTTGCGCGAACAGGCCGGTACAGAGGTGCTGACTTTTGCACGCGGAGATACTGATGCCGTGTTACAGGCGGCTCTGGCGCAGGCCGATGCCATTATTCATTTGGCCGGTGAAAACCGCCCAGCATCACCCGATGCGTTTGCAACAGTCAATGCAGGCTTGACGCGGCAAATTTGCGAGGGTCTGCGTGCTGCGGGACGGTCGACTCCTTTGCTGCTCGCTTCGTCTGCTCAGGCTGCGCAGGACAATCTCTATGGCCGCAGTAAGCTGGGTGCAGAGCAGGCCGTGGAACAGTTAGCTACCGATCACGGCAACCCGGTGGCGATCTATCGTTTGCCTGGCGTTTTTGGCAAATGGTGCAAGCCCAACTACAATTCTGTGGTGGCGACTTTTTGCCACAACAAGGCAAATGATCTGCCGGTGCAGATCAACGATGTAAGCGCACGTATCCGTCTGGTTTATGTCGATGATGTGATCAATGCTTTTTGGACTTTGCTAGCGTCACCCTGGGCGGGTGTGGTGCGCCCGGAAGTCGTGCCTGAATACAGCATCACCTTGGGCGAGCTGTCCGAGCAGATCGATGCCTTTAAAAACTGCAGGAGCACGCTGATATCCGAGCGTGTTGGCACGGGGCTGACACGAGCGCTGTATGCTACATATGTAAGCTATCTGCCCAAGGACAAGTTTGCCTATGATGTGCCGGCTTATGGCGACTCTCGCGGCGTATTTGTTGAAATGCTTAAGACACCGGATGCAGGGCAGTTTTCCTTTTTTACCGCGCACCCTGGCATAACCCGTGGTGGGCATTATCACCATACCAAGACAGAGAAGTTTTTGGTCATCAAGGGCAAGGCCAGGTTTGGCTTCCGGCACATGCTGACCGACGAGGTGTATCACCTGGAAACCGAAGGAGCCAAACCTCAGGTCGTGGAGACGGTACCCGGTTGGACACACGACATTACCAACGTGGGCGATGACGAGATGGTCGTCATGCTCTGGGCAAATGAAATTTTTGATCGTGCCAATCCAGACACGATCGCTAGCAAAGTTTGATGATGAAAAAACTTAAAGTCATGTCGGTCGTGGGTACACGACCAGAAATTATTCGCCTTTCACGTGTGTTAGCTGCGCTGGATCAGCATTGCGATCATATCTTGGTGCACACAGGGCAGAACTATGATTACGAATTAAATCAGGTTTTTTTTGATGACCTTTCAGTTCGCAAACCTGATTACTTTCTGAACAGTGCAGAGGGAAGTACCGGGGCTGCAAATACGATAGGTAACTTAATTACTGCTGTAGATCATGTATTGGCCGAAGTCAAACCAGATGCCATGCTCGTGCTTGGAGACACCAATAGTTGCCTTTCCGTGATCCCGGCAAAACGACGTAAGGTTCCTATCTTCCATATGGAAGCTGGGAATCGTTGTTTTGATTTGCGTGTGCCAGAGGAGACTAATCGTCGTATTGTAGATCACACATCAGACATCAATCTGACCTACAGCACAATTGCACGCGATTACCTGCTGCGCGAAGGTCTGCCACCAGATCAAGTCATTAAGACAGGTAGCCCGATGTACGAGGTGTTAAATCATTACATGCCACAAATTCAGGCGTCTGATGCGTTGAAGCGCTTAGGGTTGACAGAGTCTCAGTATTTTGTTGTGAGTGCTCATCGTGAAGAAAACATTGAGTCAGACCGGAGTTTTTCTAAACTGGTGCAAGTACTGAATGGCGTCGCTGAAGATTATAAGCTGCCCGTCGTAGTGTCTACGCATCCGCGCACTCAAAAACGAGTGGATGCGACAGGATCGACGTTCCATCCTAATGTTCGCCTCTTGAAGCCGCTTGGTTTTCATGACTACGTGAACTTGCAAATGCATGCTAAGGCCGTATTGTCTGATAGTGGCACCATCAATGAAGAGTCTTCAATTTTAAATTTCCCAGCGTTGAATCTGAGAGAAGCGCACGAGCGTCCAGAGGGAATGGAAGAAGCTGCTGTAATGATGGTTGGATTGGAGCTTGAGCGAGTTCGACAGGGTTTAGCAATTTTGCAAACTCAGGCTCAGGGTAAGGAGCGCACTTTGCGTTTGGTGGCTGACTATAGCATGCCAAATGTGAGCGATAAGGTCGTTCGTATCATCCACAGCTATACAGACTACGTAAAACGGGTTGTCTGGAAACAGTATTAATAGGTAGAGGATTTATGCGCATTGTCTTAATCGCAGATACTTTTCCTCCATTGCGAAACTCCGGAGCGGTTCAGCTCCGTGATCTGTCAAGAGAGTTTGTGCGTCAAGGACATGAGCTCACCGTATTGTTGCCGGCTGCCGATATCGATGATTCTTGGGTAATCGAGAGAATTGATGGAGTTCAGGTAGTGCGTTTGAAAGCCCCCAAAACGAAAGACATTAATTATGTCAGTCGTACCATTGGGGAGTTTCTTATGCCGTATGCGATGCGCAGAAATCTTAGCAAGAGTCCTCTTGGTGCTCAAAAATGGGATGGGGTAGTCTGGTATGCCCCATCTATCTTTCATGGCCCTCTTGCGAACAGTTTGAAAAAGAGATGTGGCTGTAAAGGCTACCTTATCATTCGGGATATTTTTCCAGAATGGGCTGTAGACATGGGTCTGATGGGGCGTGGTTTGCCCTATCAGTTTTTCAATGCGATCGCGCAGTACCAATACTCAGTGGCGGATGTCATTGGTGTGCAGACGCCCGGCAACCGCTCCTATTTCGATAATTGGTTGAAAAAGAGTAATGGCAAACTCGAGGTGTTACAGAATTGGCTAGGCAAGCCAGCTGTAGATAAATGTGTTATTCGTATCGATGAAACATCTCTCGCTGGACGTAAGGTGTTTGTCTATGCGGGAAACATGGGCGTAGCGCAGGGGATGGATATCGTTCTGCAACTGGCAGAGAAAATGCTTGTCCGGTCAGATGTGGGGTTTGTGCTTGTTGGGAGGGGGAGTGAAGTAAAACGATTGAAAACCTTTGCCCAAGAACGAAGCCTTTCAAATGTATTGTTTTTTGATGAAATCGATCCCGATCAGATTCCAGATTTATATGCGCAATGCAGTGTTGGTATTGTTGCGCTAGACCCGAGGCATAAATCACATAATATTCCGGGTAAATTTTTGACTTATATGCAGAGTGGCCTTCCTGTTTTGGCGAACGTCAATGCGGGGAATGATCTGTCTACACTTATTCTCAATGAAAAGGTTGGCCAGGTCTGTGAAAGCAATCAAGTCAATGATTTGCTTGAATTGGCGAATACCTTGCTTGAGCAAATTCATGCAGACCCAAATTTATCGAGCCGTTGTATCCATCTTTTTGACCGAGAATTTTCGGTGAAAAGTTCCGTTCAGCAAATTATCAAAGCACTCTCTCACGAATAAAGGCATTTGAAATTAATTGCGTTTGAATCGCTTGACGTCATTTAGTGGTGTCGGGCGATTTTATTTTTTATGAGCCTACACAGATGTGTGGAGTCGTAGTTCTTTGTGGTCCCGTAACGGAATGGCAAGGCTATTTATGCGTAGATGCAAAGAGAAAAGCCGCTTAACAAATTTCTCCGTTAAGCGGCTTATATCTTGGTGGCCCGGGGCGGAATCGAACCACCGACACAAGGATTTTCAATCCTCTGCTCTACCGACTGAGCTACCAGGCCAAGAAACAAGAATTATAGAGATCGAAGCCCGCTTTGGCAAGGGGGGAGGGTGAAAATACTTGTTTTCTGCGCCAATTGTTCTTGATCTGGCGCATCGGAAGGGGCGGGGGCGCTGCCGTATAATGGCTGACTTGTTGAAGACAAAAGAAAAGGTCACGCTATGGCTCAGATACATCATTGTGATATTTGCATCGTTGGTAATGGCGCGGTGGGGAAGGCGGCGGCGCTGGGGCTGGCGCAAGCCGGTTTGACTGTTCGGGTCTTGTGCGAGTCAGCAGCACCGACGGTGGCATCGGCCGATTGGGATGTGCGCGTGTTCGCACTGAACCATGTGGCCTATGATTTATTGGATCAGTTAAAAGTCTGGGGTGCGCTCGATCATAGCCGGGTTGCCGCAGTGACAGGTATGCAGGTCAAGGATGGCGCGGAGCAGCGCGATGGACAGCTGGGTTTTGACGCCTATAGCGCGCGTACTCAGGAGTTAGCCTGGATAATCGAGAACCGCAATCTGAGTCTGGCACTCGATAGCGCACTACGTTTTGCGCAAAACCTGCAGCTGCATGTGGGCCGGGCGCAGCAATTGCATGTGGATACCCAGGCAGCCAGGCTGACGCTGGCCGATGGCGATACGATTGAGGCGAAGCTGATCGTCGGTGCCGATGGTGCGCAGTCCTGGGTGCGCGGGCAATGTGATATCGGCATAGACTATCGCTCCTACGGGCAAAAGGGGGTCGTCACGAATTTCGAGTGTAGCAAGCCGCATCACGGGGTAGCACACCAATGGTTTATTGAAGATCAGGGTATTATTGCGCTGTTGCCGCTGCCCGGACAGCGTGTGTCGCTGGTCTGGTCTGCACCGGATACCCTTGCTGATCGCCTGGTGCGTGAACCTTTGTCTGGCCTGGTGTCTGCGCTCGAACATTATTGTCTGGAGACGCATGGGCATTTGACGCCTGTGCTGCCTGAGGATATCAAGGCCTTTCCTTTGCGTCTGATATGTCCGCACAGCCTGATTGCTGAACGCGTTGCGCTGATTGGGGATGCAGCACATGTGGTGCATCCGTTGGCTGGGCACGGTATGAATCTGGGCTTTGGCGATGTGGCTGATTTGCTGCGTCTGGTGAAGCAGCGTGATGAATTCCGCGATTGTGGTGATGCGCGTTTATTGGAAGCCTATCGCCGCGCACGCAAACAGGATGTCTTGTTAATGCAAGTGACGACCGATGGTTTGTCGCGTTTGTTTGGTTCAAATCTGGGGCCGGCGCGCCTGATGCGGAATCTGGGAATGAACTTACTGGACCGTTTGCCACTCATAAAGAACAAATTAATTTCTCATGCGATGGGGCGCTAAGCCTCACGCCTCATGGCGATGGCCAAAGGAAAAAAGTAATGAAGCTGAAGTTCGTGGCAATCGCCGCAGTAAGTCTGTTATCCGGTCTGATCTCTATCCAGGTAGCGGCGCAGACGCCACAGGAAACCGCTGTTAAAAAACTGGTGGAGCCACGTCTGGGGGAAGGCGTGAAAGTCGATTCTGTGCTAAAAACCCCTTATTCCGGGTTGTATGAAGTCAGGGTTGGCAGCGATGTGATTTACACCGATGAAAAAGCGCAGTTTTTATTCGTCGGGAATGTGATTGATGCCAAAACCAGCACCAATTACACACGTGCCAGAGTCGAAGAACTGAGTAAGATTAAATTCTCTGATCTGCCACTGGAGCTGGCCTTGAAGATGGTGAAGGGCGATGGTAAGCGAGTTATCGCCGTGTTTGAAGACCCGAATTGCGGCTACTGCAAACAATTCCGTAAAACCCTGGCAGGCATGGACAATATTACGGTGTATACCTTCATGTATAACATCCTGTCGGATGATTCCACGGCCAAGTCTAAAAACATCTGGTGCTCATCTGACAGGAATAAAGCCTGGGATGACTGGATGGTCCATGGCAAATCCGCGTCCACAGCACCGGCAAATTGCCTCACTCCGCATGACAAAGTCCTGGCCTTGGGGCAGAAGCTGCGCGTGACCGGCACCCCGGCGATTTTCTTTAGCGATGGCACCCGTATCCCGGGTGCGGTCAATGCCAAAGGCCTGGAAGAAAAATTCGCCAGCATTGCTGGTGGCAAGGCCAATTAATGACTGAGTCCGCGGCCTGGACTGGCATTTTGCTGGCAGCCGGGCGCGGACGTCGTTTTGACCCGGCGGGTCAGCAATCCAAACTGCTGATACCCTGGGGAGAGTACCCATCTGTCGCAGTTGCCTGCGCCACACGTCTGTTACAGGCTTTTCCATTCAGCATTGCCGTGTTACGTCCCGACCAGCAGGAATTGCAGAGGCAATTGGCCGATGCCGGTTGCGCCATTGTGTTGACTGAACAAGCCGATCTTGGCATGGCCCATAGCCTGCGCGCTGCCTTGATGCAGACTCAGCATAGTGCCGGCTGGCTGGTGGCATTGGCGGATATGCCCTGTGTCACAGTTGAAAGCCTCCTTGCAATTCGCGATGCTGCCTTAGCCGGGCATCGGATCGTGGTGCCCGAACATCAGGGGCAGCGCGGCAATCCGGTTGCGTTCGCTGCGTCCTGTCTGCCTGACTTATTGCAATTGCAGGGCGATCAGGGCGCACGTGGCTTACTGCATTCGGAAAGCGTATACCGTCTGACTTTGGACGATGCCGGGATTTGCCAGGATATCGACACGCAGGATGACTGGCTTCATTTGCGTCACAATGGGGATATCTGAGCCCTTTTCGACGGATTGTCGTGCTTTTTGTTGGAAATTGTGACTTTCTACACAGTAAATGGCTTCTTCTGTGCGCAGATGTATATCTAACTTGAATATTTCCTCTTAGAATATCGTTTTCCCGAATTTGACAGGAAAATTTTCATGCGGAGGAGTTGCTCGTAAGCAGTATTTGCAAAATATTGCTACTGGTCGGCTTCATCGTGAGACTTGGTGGCGTACGGCTAAATTTTATGAATAATCTCAATCAAAAACTGGTAATACGACTGGGCTTTGCTGGCCTGATTCCGTTTGTTTTACTGACGGTACTGTGCTGGATCGTGCATCCTGACTGGCTGGGGTATTTCATCAAAGCGCAGCTGGCGTATGGCATCGTGATTTTGTCTTTCCTGGGTGGTTTGCATTGGGGCGTGACGCTGATGGCTCAGGGTAAGGACGACGAAGAAACCCGGCGGGCAATGATCTGGGGTGTCATCCCCACGCTGATTGCCTGGTGTTCTCTGAGTAATATGCTGTTCGGTTTTGTGGTGCAGGTAGTTGGCTTCATCGCAGCCTATAAAATCGACAAAAAACTGTATCAGAGTTATGCGGTACCAGCCTGGTTTATCGATCTGCGTCTGCAACTGACCCGTGTCGTAGTGGGCGCGCAGATATTCACTTTTATCGCCGCCAACGTACGTAGCTGAACGCCAAAACCAGAGTTTGCTCTGGTTTTGTTTTATTCAGGACTGACGCATCTCTTCCCCGGCGACTGACAGCTCATATTCAGCGGTATTCCGCGGTGTCTGTGTTGCACGCCATGGCTGGCAGGGGCAGGTTTCAGTCCACTAATTATTTAATTTGATTTCACTTTATTTCAGAAAGATCGTTGAGCATGGCAAAAACGACGACAGTACAGGGACGCACTGCGCGGCAGACAACTGCCGGTATTCACTACAGTATTATTCCAAAAGACCTGGCCGGTCACTTGTTTCAGGTAACACTGGACATTGCTCAGCCCGCCACCGATGGACAGATCCTGAGTCTGCCCGTCTGGATACCGGGCAGTTACATGGTACGTGAGTTTGCGCGCAATATCGTGCAGATCAAGGCCAGCGCAGCAGGTAAAAAAGTCAGCCTGAAAAAACTGAATAAACACACCTGGCAGGCAGCACCGTGCAAAGGTGCGCTGAGCATCAGCTACGAAGTTTATGCCTGGGATTTATCGGTGCGCGCCGCGCATCTGGATCAGAACCACGCTTTCTTCAACGGCACCAGCGTTTTTCTGGCTGTGCATGGTCAGGAAAACAGCCAGCATGTGGTCGATATCCAGCGCGCGGCCGATCCTGTCTGCAAGAGCTGGCGTGTCGCGACTTCGTTGCCTGAGCTGAAAGCCAAACGCTATGGTTTTGGTAGCTATGTGGCACGTGATTACGATGAGCTGATCGATCATCCGGTTGAAATGGGCGACTTCGCTCTCGCTAGTTTTGAGGCGTGTGGCGTGCCGCATGATTTCGTGGTGACGGGTAAAGTGCCGAACATGGACATGGACCGCATGGTGTCTGATGTGAAGAAAATCTGCGAGAGCCAGATTGCACTGTTCGAGCCACGCACGAAAAAAGCGCCGATGGATCGTTATGTGTTCATGACCATGGTAGTCGGCGAAGGCTATGGTGGACTGGAGCATCGCGCCTCGACTGCCTTGATCTGCAACCGCAACGATATCCCGCTCAAGCACCAGAGTGAAATGAGTGAGGGCTACAAGGGCTTTCTGGGCCTGTGCAGCCATGAGTATTTCCATACCTGGAATGTCAAACGTATTAAGCCTGCGGTCTTCGCCAGCTATGACCTGAGCCAGGAAAACTACACCAGCCTGTTGTGGCTGTTTGAAGGTTTCACCAGCTATTACGATGATCTGATGCTGGTGCGTGCCGGTGTGATCGATGAAAGCGCATACCTGAAACTGCTGGCAAAAACCGTGAATATGGTGTTGCGTGGCAGTGGACGTCTGAAGCAAAGCGTGGCCGAATCCAGCTTTGATGCCTGGACTAAGTATTACCGTCAGGATGAAAATTCCCCCAACGCCATCGTCAGCTATTACACCAAGGGTTCGCTGGTGGCACTTGGGCTGGACCTGAGCATACGCCAGCAGACTGCTGGTAAAAAATCGCTGGATGATGTGATGCGCGCCTTGTGGCAGCAATTCGGCCGTGACTTTTATACGCGGTTGCCATCCGGCGAACAGCGTGGCCTCGGTGAGCAGGAAATCGCAGCCATCATCGAAAAGACGACCGGTGTTGATGTCCGTCGCTTCCTGGATAAACATGTATTTGGTACCGAAGATGTGCCATTGAGTAGCCTGTATGCGGACTTCGGCGTGCTTGTGGATGGCGGTGTCGCGAGTCAGAAAGCCAGTCTTGGCGTCAAAGTGGCACGCGATGGCAACGACTGCAAGCTTGCCAATGTCTTTGAAGGACGTGCCGCGCATCAGGCCGGTTTGTCTGCGCTTGATGTGCTGATCGCGATCAATGGTTTGCGCATTACAGCAGCGGATGCCGCAGATGGCCTGAGCAATGCAGTGGGTCGCTATCGTATCGGTGAAACGGTAGAAATTCACGCGTTCCGGCGCGATGAGCTGATGGTCGTCAAAGCGAAATTGCAGGCCGACGATGTACCGGCTCAGCAATTCCGGCTGGCCGACAAGGCAACAGCGCTGGTGACGGCGCGTCCTACCTATCGTAAGCCTGGCAAGCGTTAAGCACCGTATTCTGCCTCAGAATATTGCGTAAAAAAAACCGTCTTCAGTGCTTGCTGAAGACGGTTTTTTATTGGATATCCCAGTATTCATGCGGGTTGTGAGCCAAAAACAGGCTGTGAGCCGCACGGAATATCAGACTTTACTTCAGACTATATTAGATTTTTCTTCTGACGCTCTGCCTGATCGCTCAGCACATCTCTCAAAAAAACAGTTTTTCCAATTCCGCGCCGGGTTCAGCGGCACGCATAAATGCCTCGCCGACCAGGAAGCTATGTACCTCAGCGGCGCGCATACGGGTCACATCTTCACGGCTCAGTATGCCGGATTCGGTCACGACCAGCTTATCCGCAGTAATCGCAGGTAGCAGCCCCAGCGTAGTATCCAGCGTGACCTCGAAGGTGCGCAGATTGCGGTTATTAATACCAAGCAGGGGTGTCTTCAGTGTCAGTGCGATATCCAGTTCTGCACGGTCATGTACTTCGACCAGCACGTCCATGCCCAGCTCCAGCGCACAGGCTTCCAGATCTGCCATCAGGCCATGGTCCAGCGCGGCCACGATCAGCAAAATACAATCGGCACCCCATTGTCGCGCCTGATACACCTGATAGTGATCGATGATGAAATCCTTACGCAGCGCCGGTATCGTGCACGCTGCACGTGCCTGTTGCAGATAGGCGGGTGCACCCTGAAAAAAATTTTCATCGGTTAGCACAGACAGGCAAGCCGCACCGTGATGCGCATAACTTTGCGCAATCGCAGCGGGTTCAAAATCTGCACGTAATATCCCTTTGGACGGCGACGCTTTTTTGATTTCCGCAATCACGGCCGCATGACCGGCTGCGATTTTCTGGCGCATGGCGCGCTCGAAGCCGCGAATCCCAGCACGGCTTTCAGCATCGGATTCCACCTCATCGCGCAGGCTGATCAGTGACTGATAGCGGCGTGCCGCGGCCACTTCATCTTGTTTGACGTCCAGTATTTGACGAAGAATATCTGACATATTTATTTCCCGAGTTGTTGGGTGACTTGCACAAACTGATCGAGCTTGGCGCGAGCCGCACCGGAGGCAATGGCTTGCTGCGCTTTTTTTACGCCATCGGCTATCGAGTCTGCCAAGCCCGCGCCATATAAGGCGGTACCGGCATTGAGTGCCACGATATCGCGCGCCGGGCCATCGACGTTGTGCATGACCTCCATGATTTTTTCACGTGACTCAGCAGCGCCATTGACTTTCAGATTGCGGTTAGAAACCATCTGCAGGCCAAAGTCTTCGGGATGGATATCGTATTCGCGGATTTCACCATTGATCAGTTCACCCACCATGGTCGGCGCACCCAGCGAGACTTCATCCATATTGTCACGCCCCCACACCACCAGTGCATGCTGTGCGCCAAGACGCTGCAGCACACGCACCTGTATCCCGACCAGATCCGGGTGGAATACGCCCATCAGTATATTGGGTGCTCCGGCCGGATTGGTCAGCGGACCGAGGATATTGAAAATAGTGCGTACGCCCAGCTCTTTGCGTACAGGTGCTGCATGCTTCATGGCGCCATGGTGGTTAGGCGCAAACATAAAGCCGATGCCCGTCTGTGCAATCGACTGAGCGATTTGTTCCGGCGTCAGATTAATATTCGCACCTAGCGATTCCAGTACATCGGCGCTGCCAGACGAAGAGGACACGCTGCGTCCGCCATGTTTGGCGACCCGTGCACCAGCCGCTGCAGTCACGAACATAGAAGCAGTTGAGATATTAAAGGTATGCGCACCGTCACCGCCGGTGCCCACGATATCAATCATATTCTGGGTATTCGCGAGCGGTACCTTGGTCGAAAATTCGCGCATCACCTGCGCTGCCGCCGTGATTTCGCCTATGCTTTCTTTTTTCACACGCAGCCCCATGGTCAGCGCAGTGATCATCACCGGCGACAGTTCGCCACCCATCAGCTTGCGAAATAAATACAGCATTTCATCGTGAAAAATTTCACGGTGTTCGATCAGGCGTGTCAGTGCTTCCTGTTGGGTGATGGTCATGATGCAGTTCCAGTCAAAAAGTTTTTCAGCAAGGCGTGGCCATGTTCAGACAAGATGGATTCGGGATGAAACTGCACACCCTGCAAATTAAATTCCTTGTGTCTGACCCCCATGATTTCTCCGTCATCGGTCCATGCCGTCACTTCCAGGCAATCCGGCAAAGACGCGCGCTCTATCGCGAGCGAGTGATAGCGAATGATGGTGTAAGGGCTGGGTAAATCTTTGAACACACCAACACCGGTATGGGCAATCACCGAGGTCTTGCCATGCATGACTTGCTTGGCGCGGATGATATTGCCGCCAAAGGCTGCACCTATGCTTTGATGCCCGAGGCAGACACCCAGAATTGGGATGTGTCCGGCAAAGCGATGAATGACAGGAATCGAAATCCCCGCCTCGGCTGGTGTGCAGGGGCCAGGTGAAATGCAGATATGATCCGGCTGCAGTTCTGCTATCTGCTCCAGCGTGATTTCATCATTGCGATAAGTACGCACATCTTCACCCAGCTCAGCAAAATACTGCACCAGGTTGTAAGTAAATGAATCGTAGTTGTCGATCATCAGTAACATAATTAAAACCTCTCAACACAAAATTAAAGTCTCTTAACACCGAGACGCAGAGCACAGCAGAGGATTACAGAGAAAATCGCTTAATGCCATCTTTTAAAACCGGCACCATAAAGTTGATCAGTAATCCAGTCCTTATCCCCGACAGTCTCAGATAAGTCAGCATTTGTGCATGATGTACTGGCATTATTTTGTCTACCGCTTTTAGTTCCAGAATAAGGCTACCTTCAATCACCAGATCCAGTCTGTATGCGGCTTCTACCCGTACACCTTTGTAATCAATATCTAAAGCAATTTGTCTTGCAAACCGCAGCCCTCGTAAAGACAGCTCGTGGCAAAGGCATTTTTCATATGCAGATTCCAGCAAGCCCGCGCCCAGTGTGCGATGTACCTCAATCGCAGCACCGATGACTTGTTCACTCAGCGTATCTCTGAGTCTCTCAGTGTCTCGGTGTTGAGCGCTTTTGCCAGTTTCCAATTCAGATGTCCCCATCCAATCCGTCTTGAACTTGTTCTGCGGCGCGTAATACAGCGCGTGCTTTGTTTTCGGTTTCCTGCCATTCCAGTTCCGGTACCGAGTCCGCGACTACGCCGGCTGCTGCCTGCACATACAGCATGCCGTCTTTCAGCACACCAGTACGTATCGCGATAGCCAGATCCATTTCACCGCCAAACGACAGGTAGCCGCAGGCGCCGCCATAGATGCCGCGTTTGACCGGTTCCAGTTCATCGATCAGTTCCATCGCCCTGACTTTAGGCGCACCGGACAAGGTGCCAGCCGGGAAGGTCGCTTTCAGTACATCGAGGTTGCTGAGTTCCGGTTGCAGCAGACCTTCTACATTCGAGACGATGTGCTGTACGTGGGAGTATTTTTCGATCACCATCTGGTCGGTCACTTTAACTGTGCCGGTTTGCGCAATACGACCGATGTCATTGCGCGCCAGGTCAATCAGCATCACGTGTTCAGCGATTTCTTTAGGATCGGCCAGCAGCTCGGTGGCCAGTTCTGCATCGCGTTCCGGTGTGGCACCGCGTGGACGGGTGCCTGCCAGCGGGCGGATGGTGACTTTTTTCCGACCATCATTCAGGGTTTCATTGCGCACCAGAATTTCCGGTGAAGCACCGATGATCTGCATGTCGCCAAAATTATAGAAATACATATAGGGCGAAGGATTCAGCGAGCGCAAGGCACGGTACAGCGACAGCGGGGAATCCACATAGGGTTTCTTAATACGCTGCCCGACCTGCACTTGCATCAGGTCGCCGGCCATGATGTATTCCTTGGCTTTTTCTACTGCTTTTAAATAATCTTCTTTGGCAAAGTCGCGGATGGAATCGGTACGTACCGACGCCGATGTCACTGGCGCATCCACGCTGCGTCTTAACATGGCACGCAAATCTTTCAGGCGCTGGCGCGCTTTGGACCAGGCTTCCGGTTGACCGGTGTCGGCGTACACGATCAGATACAGCTTGCCGGATACATTATCGATTACGGCCAGTTCTTCGGTCAGCAGTAACTGAATTTCCGGCAGGCCCAGATCATCTTTCGGCGCTTTTCCTGCCAGACGTTTTTCTACATGGCGTACTGCGTCATAGCCAAAATAACCGGCCAGACCACCGCAAAAACGTGGCAGGCCGGGGCGGGTCGCGACTTTGAAACGGCTTTGGAATTCGGCAATAAAGCTTAGGGGATTTTGCTGATGGGTTTCGACTACTTTACCGTGTTGCACTACTTCGATTTTTTCACCAAAGCTGCGTACCAGGGTGGTGGCTGGCAGGCCGATGAAGGAATAGCGTCCGAAGCGCTCCCCCCCCATCACCGATTCCAGCAAAAAGGTATTTTTACCGGCTTGCTGGCTTTGTGCCAGTTTCAGATACAGCGTGAGCGGGGTTTCCAGATCAGCGAATGCTTCCGCAATCATTGGAATACGGTTGTAGCCTTGCGCGGCCAGCGATTTGAATTCGAGTTCGGTCATGGTTTTCTCTCAGCCGCCCGCAGCAGCGCCATAGGCGACCATAGCGAGACACATGGGATGTGTGGACGGATAAAAACAGATTGATATAACAAACAAGAAGATGTGCGGAGGATGTGCACAGCCACTCGCGGCATTCAGTGGATTAACAGAATTGCCAGCGTCGCCATAGCCAGGCCTCAAAGGCACCTGGTGTCATGAATGGACGTTTGTTATCAGGAAACATTCGTGATTGGAATGATGATTTTTAAGTGGTTGTTGGTGTCGTCAGCAGTTTTGCTGCTGATAACAGGGTTTCGACTATACCATCACTTTGAATATTTTGTACAGGTTCGCCGTGGTTGTAACCATACGGCACGGTCAGTACCGGGCAACCCGCCGCACGCGCAGCGATCGCATCATTGCTGGAGTCGCCAATCGCCAGCACCTGCGCCGGTGGCAGCCCGAACTGCTGGCAGACCGATAGCAGCGGCAAAGGATGCGGTTTTTTGTGGGCAAAAGAGTCACCGCCGTAAGTCAGGGAGAAATACGGTGCCAGTCCTTTCATTTGCAGCAGAACCTGAGCAAATACGAGCGGTTTGTTGGTCACGCATGCAAGCTTTAAACCCAGCGCCTGCATAGCTTGCAAGCCGTTCATCACATCGGGATACAGTTCACTGTGCAGGCCATTGATTTGCGCATAGTGATGCTGATAGCCAGCCAGCGCCACATCGAAGTGCTGCTGCACACCAGCCTCATCGAAGTCTGTAGCCAGCACCTGACGGATCAGGTGTTCAGAGCCTTTGCCGACCATGCGTTTGATCTCGGCCAGTGTAATTGCGCTCAGCCCTAAATCCTCGCGCATACGGTTCACCGCCAGCAAAAAGTCTGGTGCGGTATCTACCATGGTGCCATCCAGGTCAATAATCACGGCACGGATATCAGTAAACATAGTCAATAATGCTTCAATATGCAGAGGGAAAAGCGGATGACCGGGCTGGGCAGTTCACAGCCCAGCCAGCACGATCTGCATGGGTATGCAGTTAATGTCAATGTCGCCTTGGTATTGCGCGAGTTTATGCGACCTGAGCCAGCTCGCTACGCATCGCATCAATGACGGCCTTGTAATCCGGCTTGCCAAAGATGGCGGATCCGGCCACAAAGGTATCCGCGCCTGCTGCTGCGATTTCACGGATATTGTCAATTTTGACCCCGCCATCGACTTGCAGCAGGATGTCGCGGCCAGATTCATCGATCATCTTACGCACGGCGGTGATTTTCTTCAGCGTGTGCGGGATGAAAGACTGACCGCCAAAGCCGGGATTCACTGACATCAGCAAGATCAGATCCAGCTTATCCATTACATGTTCCAGCACATGCAGCGGTGTTGCAGGATTCAGCACCAGACCTGCCTTGCAGCCATGATCGCGTATCAATTGCAGGCTGCGGTCTATGTGTTCAGAGCCTTCAGGATGAAAGCTGATCAGGTTTGCGCCAGCCTTGGCGAAGTCAGGAATGATGCGGTCTACCGGCTTGACCATCAGATGCACATCAATCGGCACCTGCACATGCGGGCGTATCGCTTCGCAGACCAGTGGGCCTATCGTCAGGTTAGGCACGTAATGGTTATCCATCACGTCAAAATGGATCATGTCGGCACCGGCCGCAACGACGTTTCTGACTTCCTCGCCGAGGCGGGCGAAGTCAGCGGATAAAATACTGGGAGCAATACGATAGGTAGTCATGATGTGGTCCGGCAAAAAAAGATGCGGTATTTTACTCCGCAACCATGCTCTTTATCGTCGAATCCTACTAAACCGTCTAAGCTCTGGCACAATGTCAGTTTGAAAAGCACCAAAGGGTAGTTCAGCCTTGCTGGGACTATTTTGCGTAAGTCCTAAGAGTATGTGCAAGTTATTACAAGCCAGAAAAGGTCCATATGTCTGCTTACCAGATGCGCGTCTCCGTGGTGACGCAATATATAGAAGAGCAATCCGAACCGGATAAGTCCCATTTTGTGTTCGCTTATACCATCAGCATTACGAATAGCGGCGAAGTGGCAGCACAAGTGATATCGCGTCACTGGATTATTAATGATGCGAATAATCATATTGAAGAGGTCAAGGGGTTGGGCGTAGTCGGCCATCAGCCTTTCCTGCCGCCGGGGCAAAGCTTTGAGTACACCAGTGGCTGTATCTTGAAAACGCCGCAGGGCAGTATGAAGGGGTACTACTTCTGTGTGGCAGAAGACGCTACCCGTTTTGAAGTGGAGATTCCGGAATTTGTCTTGTCTTTACCGCGAACCTTGCATTGAGCAGGCATAAAGTTAGCTGGTGCCGTTCTCCGTGTCTTCGGGTTTGGTGTGTGGCTTATGCCGGATTGGTCGCTGCGGACGGCCCGAAAACATGGTCCACCATACGATAAAGATCAAGATGCCCAATGCAATTGCAGCCTCTAATAACAATAACCACATAATAGCTGTCCTCTGTTCGCAAAAATATCGTTGTATGTTGAATGTTCGGTGTCTGGCAGTGAAGTCATGCTGCCGCAGATGCTGAGCAAATAGTAACGCTTACCAAGAATTTTTTCTTACATCTAGACTCAGGAGATCACATGGAATTCGAATGCATACTTGTTGAAACCAAAGAAAAGGTGGGCCTGATCACGTTGCATCGCCCTAAGGCGCTGAACGCTTTGAATGATCAGTTGATGAATGAACTCGGCCAGGCGCTGAAGTCCTTTGATCAGAATGAGGCGGTGCAATGCATCGTCATCACTGGCAGTGAAAAAGCCTTTGCAGCAGGTGCCGATATCGCGGCCATGGCAAATTACAGCTTCATGGATACCTATAAAGAAGACTACATTACCCGCAACTGGGAAACCATACGTCAGATTCGGAAGCCAGTGATTGCTGCCGTGGCGGGCTATGCACTGGGCGGTGGTTGCGAACTGGCGATGATGTGCGACTTTATTATTGCGGCGGATAATGCCAAATTTGGCCAGCCTGAAATCAAGCTTGGTACCTTGCCTGGTGCCGGGGGCACTCAGCGTTTGCCGCGCGCTATTTCTAAATCCAAAGCAATGGATATGTGTCTGACCGCGCGCATGATGGACGCGGAAGAGGCGGAGCGTGCGGGGCTGGTATCCCGTATCGTGCCGGTGGATCAGTTACTGGAAGAAGCGCTGACTGCAGCAAATACCATTGCGGCCATGTCCCTGCCAGTCATTATGATGATTAAAGAATCGGTCAACCGCGCCTATGAAACCACCTTATCGGAAGGTGTGCATTTTGAACGCCGCTTATTCCAGGCCAGTTTTGGGACGGAAGATCAGAAAGAGGGTATGAAAGCCTTCCTGGAAAAACGTCCGGCTGCATTTAAAAATAAATAACCAATATAAATTATTTGAACGAGGGGCTTGCAAAGATTCAGCGAGTCCTTCATAATCTCGTTTCTCTGCTGCTGACGAACAAAACGATTCGAAGCAAAAGCCGGAAGGCAAGCAGAAAAAAGAATTCAATATTCTGTGATCTTTAACAATTAACAGTCAATAAATGTGAGCACT
>NZ_JACOGG010000013.1 GCF_014284365.1 Cognatundibacterium rugosum | reverse complement strand
CTGTATTGAAGTCGGAATACTATTACCTGACCAAATTCAACAACGTCGAGGAGCTGGAGAAGGGATTGGCTGACTACATCCACTACTATAATCATGACCGTATAAAACTGAAATTAAAAGGGCTGAGCCCTGTTCAATACAGAAATCAGCCCTTGGCCATGTAACTATCAAGCTGTCCAACTAAATGGGGTCACTTCAAATCAGGGTGCTTTTTTATTATCCGGGAAATTACCGGGCGAGATAGTGACAAGTTAAAATATTGCTTTTAGCTTAAAACGCATCCCCATGCCCACCCCAGGAATACACCACCCAAATTTAAACAGGGCACGTCTGCTCGCATTATTACTCGTCTTCTTTTCCGTGGCTGGATGGATGAATCAGGCATATATTGCGCAGTTTATAGTCAGCAATCCGCTTCCGGTACACACCCTGCTGGAGACGGTCACTATCATTATTTTTACGTCGGTATTCATTGTTTGCTGGAATGCCTTTGGCAGCACCCGAAAGATCAGCAGTGTCATTCTGGCAGTCGCTTTTTTATGCACTGCGATACTCGGCTTTGCCCACGCGGTCAGCTTTATGGGCATGCCTGGCTTCGAAACTGCCATCGATATGCACAAGTCTTTCAGCGCCTGGCTGGCGAGCCGTGCTATCGTGGCAGCAACATTGCTGGGACTGGCTTTTGACCCGGAAGACGCAGATATTTCACAACACCAGTCGTATGCTATTTTAATCAGCGCCCTGACCGGTACCGCCCTCTGGGCTGGGCTAATTTTCTTTTTTCCACATCTGATACCACTGACCTACATTGAACATATGGGTCAAACCTGGTTCAAGGTTGCCTGCGAAGCAGGCTTAATCGGGGTCAATCTGGTCTCAGCCTATCTGTTTCATCAACATGCGAGCAAGCTGGAAACAAGTCACTCAGCCGAGCATTTGCATATCAACCGCCTGCCCTTATTTCTGGCGAGTCTGTTGTTGGCCACGTCTGAAGTCTACTTTTGCATTTATACCGAAACCAATGATCTCAATATCGTACTTGGTCATTTGATGCAATTAATGGCAGCTATCGCAATTTACCGCAGCATGGTAGCAGTCAATATTCATACTCCCTACGCCCAGCTGGCGGAAAGCAGCAAGCAGCTGGCATTGTCAGCAGACGAGTTACGCATCGAGCGCGAACGACTGAGCCGCATGATAGATACAGCGATCGATGGCATTATCACCGTCAATGAAGAACAAAAGATTATCCTGATCAATCCCGCTGCCGCCACCATTTTTGGCTACGAAGTCAGTCAGCTGGAAGGTTCCTCACTCGACCAGCTAATCCCTATGCGCCATCGCCATGCACATGGCGGCCATGTCAACAAGTTTGGGGAAACCGGCATCACACGCCGCAAAATGGGTACCCATTATGAAGATTTTTATGTCACAGGCTGCCGTGCCAATGGCGAAGAATTCCCGATAGAAGCATCCATTGCGCATCAGTTAGAGAACGGCAAGCGCTTTTACACGGTCATTTTCCGCGACATCACAGACCGTAAAATCGCTAAAGAAAAAATGGCCGCTTATCACGAAGAGCTCAGCCAGCTATCAGGTGTATTGCAATCTATCCGTGAAGAAGAACGTAAGCACATCGCCCGGGAACTGCATGATGACCTGGGACAGTTACTCGCCGCCCTGCGTATGGATCTCTCCTTGCTGCAGCGTGACAACCAGCTCACCAGCAGGAATGAATCCACACTACAAAGTATGGATCAGTTAATTCTGAGTGCCATTACCACCTTACGCCGCATTGCGACCGACCTGCGGCCACGCGCGCTGGACGAAGGCGGCCTGTATTTTGCTTTGCAAACCTTACAAAAAGAGTTTTCACAAAGACACCAGATCCACTGTGAATTAATTGCCGATGAGGAGCAACTGATACTGGATGATGCGCAAAGCACTGCGATCTTCAGAATCGTACAAGAGTCTTTAACCAACGTCGCCCGCCACGCACAGGCTCAGACCGTTCATATCGAATTTTCAGAAAGCGAGACCCACCTGAAATTTGATATCTGTGATGATGGCCGTGGCATAGGCGAAGAAGATATCCGCAAATCGCGTTCGTTTGGGCTGGTAGGTATGCGTGAACGTGTCAAAGCCATGCACGGCACGTTTACCATCCATGGCAATACCGGTGAGGGAACTTGCCTGAGTATAGAATTACCCCGTCAGCAACCAGGAGATCAAAAAAAGCAGCACATCAGTGATTTTCATACTATGCTGATTCAGCCGGATGTGAAACCCTGAATGACACAGAATTGGAAACGAATATGATCACCAATGCACTCAATAGTGGCCTGTCAGGCATGCGTGCAGCCCAGACTGCGCTGGATGTCTCTTCGCATAACATTGCCAATATGAATACGCAGGGCTTTAAGCCTCAACAAATCATACAGAGCGAAAACGGCACCGGCGGTGTCAGCACTGCAATCAGGGCGTCGGCGACTGAGTCTGCTGAGACTGCCAACACATCAGAAATAGCCGCAAGCGGCACCGATGCGGCGACTGAAGTGGTGAATAGTCTGCAGTTTCGCGCCACTTTCGATTTAAATGCAAAGATGGTTAAGACCGCCGACGAATTGCTGGGTACGCTGGTGAACACCAAGGCCTGAAAACTCAGGCTGGAAGTACACATAAAAAATCCGGCATGCTTTTCATGTCTGCAAACCAGATTCCCAACAGTCCTGTCAATATCAATACAGCCGCGCCTGAATACCTGAGCCAGGCCCCCAGGTCAGCGCGGCGCGCAAACCGTGCCAATCCCTCGGCCACCAACAAATGCGGCAAAGCAGCGACGCCAAACACCAGCATCAACACGGCACCAGACCAGGCGCTGCCAGAAAATAAGGCAAACGGGGCAACGCTATATAACAGACCACAAGGCAGACAACCCCACATCAATCCTTTTACATAGGGGTGCGCACGGGGAGTGGACAATAACGGTATCAATGAGAAAAATTTCTGCTGCCATACAGCGATCCATGCTGTCAGATTTCGCCCAGGCAGCGCAAAGCCCAGCAATTTCAAGCCAAGCAAAATCAGTGCGGCGTTCCCAATCATGAACAGTATCTGATGCTGCAAGGCCGACGGACGTACCATCATTCCTGCAGCCCCCATGCCGCCAAACACGGCACCGACCAACATATAAACAGAAATACGCCCTGCATGCAGCCAGGCCCTGCGCATGCGTGACGGATTTTTGTGTGAGGCGGCGGCAGGTGCTGCGGTGGCGACAGCCGGATGGATAGGGATAAGCCTTGCATCGTTGGTGGCTGGCTGGTTCAACATCACTGTGATCCCGCCACACATACCGATGCAATGCACGCCACCCGCCAATCCCGCTGTCAGGGCCGCAAGGAAGAGTGGCAAAGTCAGCATACTCAGATCAGCTTGGAATATTTTGCCGTCGTTTGCTCGGATAAAAACTGGTCGAAGATCATGGCAAATGCACGCACAAAAAAACGTCCTTTTGGCAAGACTCTCACGTCATCCTGATCAAACGCCAGCAAACCGGATTCTTCATAAGTGCGCAGCATGCGTAATTCTTGTGCAAAGTGCACCTTAAAATCGAGTTGAAAGCGCTCGCTGAGTTGTGCGTAATTCAGGCCATTGCTGCACATCAGATCCATGATAATTTCACGACGCTGCACATCTTCATCCACCAGATGTATGCCCTTCTCCACCGGCAGTACACCTTCATCCAGCGCCTGATAATACTCATCCAGCGTTCTCAAATTCTGTACATAAGACTGCCCCAGCTTGCCAATAGAAGACAATCCCAGTGCAATCAGATCACAGTCCGAGCGGGTGGTATAACCCTGAAAATTACGGTGCAGGCTGCCATCGGCCATCGCACGCGCCAAGCCATCGTCAGGTTTTGCGAAATGATCGAGTCCGATATAGACATAACCAGCCTCGATCAGGCGACGCAATGACATCAGGAAAATTTGCAGGCGCTGTTCTGCACTGGGCAAATCGGCTTCAGCAATGCGACGTTGTGGTTTAAAACGGGTCGGCAAATGCGCATAGTTGTACAGTGCGATGCGATCCGGCGCCAGTTCTATCACCTGATCCAGCGTACGGGTAAAGCTGTCCAGATTTTGTTTCGGCAAGCCGTAAATCAGATCAAAATTGATCGAGGAAAATCCAAATTCGCGACTCTCACGGATAGTCCGTTCCACCATCGCAAAGTCCTGTATCCGGTGCACCGCTTTCTGTACATCGGCATCAAAATCCTGCACACCCAGACTGGTGCGGTTAAAACCCAGTTGCTGCAATAAAGCCAGGGTTTCCGTGTCGACGGTACGTGGATCGATTTCTATCGAAATTTCTGCATCCACAGAAAAATCAAAATGCGCTCGCAGCATTGCCATCAATTGCCGCAATTCGTCATGACTCAGGAAAGTAGGAGTACCGCCTCCCAGATGCAGCTGACTGACGGTCTCGCGTACAGGCAAATGCTGCAACACCAGCTTGAGCTCCTTTTCCAGATAAGCCAGATAACGTGCTGAACGTGAGCGATCCTTGGTAATCACTTTATTGCAGGCGCAGTAGTAGCATAGCGATGCACAAAACGGGATGTGAATGTACAACGACAGAGGCGCTTTCTGCTGCGCTGAAGCACGCTGTTGCAGATACTGGACATAGGATTGCGCTGTAAAACCGGTATGAAAACGGTCAGCGGTCGGATAAGACGTGTAACGGGGTCCGAGCGTATCAAAGCGGCGGATCAGCGTCTCCGGGATATCTAATGCCGTCGACGCCGCAGGAACTGAAGTGATCATATTTTTCTGTTAGTGTGCTTTTTGCACGAGTAAGGCAGTCAGTCCGCTCGACAATATGCCCAGCAACCAGAATGCAAAAAAGCCGACTGTATAGACGCCCGTCAAATGCATTTGCAGACGCTCATCCAATACAATCAGCTCCATCGGGTCGACAAGACTAAATACCAGACCGGTCGCAGCGCAAGCCATCAGAAACGCAGGCCAGAGTACGATCATTAACATGGGCCTGAGCAGGACTTTTCTTGGTGCAGAAACAGCGTATTCCATTCTTGTCTCCCCTTTAGTGATTATCTAACTCCAAGTCAAGAAATCTCAAGGAAGCGCTATTTATTTTGATGCATTTAGCTGCGCAGCCTTTTGTTCTGGCTCAAACCAATCGCCGGTCAGTCGCCAGTCTGTTGTTTCCAGCTTGATATGGAACAATTTAACAGAACTGTCTGAAATATTCGAGGTTTGTTTTAACTCGCCTTCGTATACACCAGGTGCGACCCGAATTAAAGGAATACGGTGCACGATCTCTGTTACTTTGGTTGCCTGGGGTGAGGCATTAGCTAAACTCATTTGTATTTGTTGAGGCAGATCACCGGAACCTGAGACTTCAACCCGAATCAGATGTTGGCTGGCATGCAGACTCAGATTGGCAGAAAGGCGCAGCTCACGTGCCTTAGCATCACGCTGTATGTCCTTATTAATCATCAGGCCTTGTTTGTAGTAGTCTTCAGCAACCACTTTGTCGGCACCACTAAAGGCGACATAGCCAGTAAATAAGCTGGCGACAACCACAGTTAAGGGGCCACCCACGACTAACAATAACCACGGTTCTTTGTACCAGCTGTCACTCTGACGTTTCTGGGGTTTTAATACGGATTCCATAACAACCTCTATCTCGGGACGATAAAAACAGCTTTTTCTGTCACGTTGACTTCTGGCTTATCCAGATCTTTGACGACAAAGCGGATACGGTTTGAACCAGTCGGCAATACATTGGCAGGCACGCGCACTCTGACCGGAAACGCCTTCGTTGTGGCTGACTTCACATTAATGTCCGCGTTATTGACGATACTCGCACCATTTACGCCCTGAATCGCTATGCTAAAACGGCGCGGCGATTCCTGGGTATTCATAACCTGCAAGCGATACACATTTTCGATTTCACCCGTTTCCGTCACACGCGGCATACCACGGTCACGTATCACATCCACTTTTAAAGGCATGTGGTAATACAGCGACGCTGCGCTGGCCAAAATAATCAGGCCGAGGATACCGCTGTATATCAAGGTTCGGAGACGGAAAACGCGCTTCCACATGGCCGCCCGGTCCAGCTTACGTGTTACCGCATGCTCGGTGGTATAGCGAATCAGCCCACGCTCATAGCCCATTTTGTCCATTACCTGATCACAGCCGTCTGCACACAGGCCGCAGGCGATGCACTCATATTGCAAGCCATTGCGGATATCTATCCCAGTCGGACAAACCTGTACGCAAATACCACAATCGACGCAGGCGCCCAGGCCTTGCGCTTTGTAATCCACCTTTTTATTGCGGGAACCACGCGGGTCACCACGCTGGGTATCATAGGTGACGATCAGTGTATCTTTATCGAACATCGCACTCTGAAAGCGCGCATAAGGACACATGTATTTGCACACCTGCTCGCGCATCCAGCCTGCGTTACCGTAAGTAGCAAAACCATAAAACAGCAACCAGAAAGTTTCCCACGGTCCCAGCGTCAAATTCGCAACCGAAAAGGACAACTCACGAATAGGCGTGAAATAACCAACGAAGGTAAAGCCAGTCCATAAAGCGATGACCAGCCAGATAAAATGCTTAATAAACTTCAGAGAGAACTTTTTACCGGTAAGTGGTCCGGCATCCAGCTTAAGACGCGCATTGCGGTCCCCCTCAACTTTGTGCTCCACCCACAAAAATATCGCGGTGTACACGGTCTGCGGGCAGGCGTAACCACAAAACAGGCGACCCGCCACGGCAGTAAACAAGAAAAGCGATAAGGCAGAAATCACGAGCAAGACTGCCAGATAAATAAAATCCTGAGGCCAGAACACAAAGCCAAAAATATAAAACTTCCTGGCGACCAGATCAAATAAAACAGCCTGACGCTCATTCCAATTGAGCCAGGCTGTGCCGTAAAACAAAATCTGTGTCAATGCAACCAAGGTCCACCGCCAGGAGGCAAACCATCCCTTTTGAAAGCGCGGGTATATTTTTTTTCTTTCCTCGAACAATGCAAGTTCGGTTTCTTCAATCGGTATGGGGACGATGGGTATATGCTTCATTGCGAATTCTTCTTTGGGTGAGAGCACTCCCGTATTACAAACCGGGAGTGCTCCTGTTGCCTATGCCGGACTTACTACGACAATTACTACGGCAATTACTTTACTTCAGCGATCTGTTTGATCGCATTGGCATCGGCATCAGATACCTGTGCGCCGCCTTTGTTAGACAAACTCCAGACATAGGCTGCGAGCAAATGGATTTTGCCTTCAGTCAGTATGGTTTTATGCGCTGGCATCTGATTATTGCGACCTTTATTAATGGTTTCCATAATCGTTTCTATGCTACCGCCATACAACCAGGTTTTATCCGTCAGATTCGGTGCACCCAATGCCTGGTTACCTTTACCGTCTGCACCATGACAGGCGGCGCAGGCGGCAAACTTAGACTTACCTAAGGCTGCTTTGATAGGATCGTGCGCCGAATTCGATAAGCTCAGTACGTAGTTAGCGACATTGCGCACATCATCATCCGTACCCACTGCTGCACCCATAGGAGGCATCTGACCATGACGACCTTCTGTAATAGTGGTTTTGATGACTTGCGGATCTCCACCATACAGCCAGTCGTTATCCGTCAGATTCGGATAGCCCTTACCACCCTGCGCATCAGAGCCATGGCATTGTGCGCAAGTGTTCAGGAAGAGACGCTGACCAATTTCTATCGCCTGCGGATCTTTTGCCACATCTTTCAGGTCCATCGCCAGATACTTATTGAAGATACGGCCATACAGCGCTTCGCCTTCCTTCATCTCTTTCTCATAGGCGCCGACCTGACTCCAGCCAAAAGAACCCTGATTACCGCCAAAGCCAGGATAGACCACCAGATAGCCAATACTGAATACGATGGTCAGATAGAACAACCATTTCCACCATTGTGGCAGAGGATTATTCTGCTCCATTAAGTCACCATCCCAAACGTGACCAGTGGTTTCTGCTGGCAAAGGTTTGCCGTCAGCACCAAGTTTCACCTTCACTTTGGATTGAGACCACAGCAATAAAATACAGGCAACAAAGCTGATGGCGACAACGATGGCTATGCCTATGCCCCACCATTCATTTACAAAATCTGCCATGACTATTTTCCATTCTCATTATCAATTGGCAAGCGAGCCAGTTTTTCAAAGCGCTCCTTATTACCAGAGCTGAATGCCCAGTAGACGATGCCCAAAAATACAAACAGGCTGATCACCGTTACGACACTGCTCAATATGGTGAAATTCATGTTTTTTCCTTCCCAAATATCACGCTAACAAGGAGCGGCTTCTATCAGTTTTTATTTTTAATCGCAGTACCCAATACCTGCAGGTAAGCAATCAAGGCATCCAGTTCAGACTTATCTTTCAGTTGTTCCGGACCAGCTTTGATTTCTTCATCGGTATATGGCACACCCAGCGTCTTCATCGCTGCCATCTTAGGTGCAATGCCTTGCGGATCGAGCGCCGTCTTGGCCAGCCATGGATAAGCAGGCATATTGGACTCAACCACCACAGAGCGCGGATCGTTCAGATGATCGCGATGCCAGGTGTCACTGTAACGACCGCCTACGCGTGCCAGATCAGGTCCGGTACGCTTACTGCCCCATTGGAACGGGTGATCATAGACAGACTCACCTGCCACCGAGTAGTGACCATAACGCTCAGTTTCAGCACGGAATGGACGTATCATCTGGGAGTGGCAGCCATAGCAGCCTTCACGCAGGTAAATGTCACGGCCAGCCAATTGCAGCGGGGTATAAGGTTTCAAACCCTGTACTGGCTGCGTGGTCGATTTCTGGAAGAACAAAGGAACGATTTCAACCAGGCCACCCACACTGATCGTCAGGATGACCAGCACCAGCAACAGACCGACATTCCGCTCAATCAGATCGTGTGTAAAGTTACGCATCAAATTTCTCCTTAATACTGTCTGATTCAGGCGTGCGCCGCAGCAGGCACAGCAGGAATAGTATTGTTGGCAGGTTTGGCACCCATCAAAGTTTTCGCAACGTTGTAGGCCATTACCAGCATGCCACTCAGATACATTGCACCGCCAGTCAGACGAATCACGTAGTACGGGAAGGTCGCTTTTACAGACTCAACGAAAGAGTAAGTCAAGGTACCGTCCTCATTGACTGCACGCCACATCAGACCTTGCATCACACCGGCGATCCACATCGAAGCGATGTACAGAACCACACCGATCGTTGCGACCCAGAAGTGCACCTCGATCAGGCGTTTGCTATACATTTGAGTCTGACCGAACAGGCGCGGAATCAGGTAATACAAACTACCGATAGAGATAAAGCCAACCCAGCCCAAAGCGCCTGAGTGAACGTGGCCTACTGTCCAGTCAGTATAGTGAGACAACGAGTTCACTGTCTTGATCGCCATCATAGGACCTTCAAATGTCGACATACCGTAGAAGGACAGGGAAACGATCAGGAAGCGCAGGATAGGATCAGAACGCAGCTTGCTCCAGGCACCTGACAAAGTCATGATACCGTTGACCATACCACCCCAGGACGGCGCCAGCAGAATCAGCGAGAACAGCATACCGATGGATTGCGCCCAGTCAGGCAAGGCGGTGTAATGCAGGTGATGCGGACCCGCCCACATATAAGTGAAAATCAGCGCCCAGAAGTGGACGATAGACAAACGGTAAGAGTAGACAGGCCGTTCGATTTGCTTAGGGATGAAGTAATACATCATCCCCAGGAAGCCAGCGGTCAGAAAGAAACCAACCGCATTGTGGCCGTACCACCATTGCACCATCGCGTCCTGCACACCAGAGTAAGCAGAATAGGACTTAAGCAGGGAAACCGGCAACGCAGCACTATTGACGATGTGCAGAACTGCAACTGCAATAATGAAGGCGCCGTAGAACCAGTTAGCTACGTAGATGTGCTCAACCTTACGCTTGACCAGGGTGCCGAAGAACACGACGGCAAACGCGACCCAGACCACCGCGATCAGCAGATCGATAGGCCATTCCAATTCCGCATATTCTTTACCCTGGGTATAGCCCAGTGGCAAAGTCACGACGGCCGCCACGATGACCAGTTGCCAACCCCAAAAAGTAAACTCTGCCAGAGCATCAGAAAACAACCTGACGTTGGACGTACGCTGAACCACGTAATAGGCTGTCGCAAACAACGCACATCCCCCAAATGCAAAAATCACAGCATTCGTATGTAAAGGACGCAAACGTCCATAGCTAAGCCAAGGTATACCACCCAGGAATTCCGGCCAGGCAAGCTGAGTTGCAATCAGTACGCCGACCAGCATACCAATTATTCCCCAGACTACTGCCATGACAGAAAATTGCCGCACAACCCTATAGTTGTATGTGTTTTCTTTAGTTATCGTCATGATCTCACTCTGTTGTAACACTTGTTGTAAAAATACACCGTCAGAATAACAATCGCACTGCACAACTACATTGATTCACATCAAAACTTGCCAGATTCAGCGGGGACATGTTCCAAATGGCAACACCCGTGAGCATAGCGCGTAAAACAATATTCCGCAAAACAAAAACGGCGCCTGAAAAGGCGCCGTTTTTTTCTTCATCTCATACGATCAGTTTGCTGCAGGAGCAGCTGTCACAACTGCTTTGTTCACAGTGGCTTTCGCCTTTTTTTTCAACAAATCGATATAAGAAGTGAGTTCCTGCTGCGCAGCCAGACTAGCTATCTGCTGTGCATCCGATGCACGACGCGCGACATCTGGCGTACCGGCATTCACTTTACTGATGCGATATACCGCATAACCGGCACCAGGCATATTCACACCGACAAAAGCCGGTAATTTCTGCACGTCTGCTTTCATAATGGCGGAGAAAGCCTGAGGCGAGACATCTTCCGTCTTGGCGCGGGAAATCACTTTTACGTCGGAGAAGCCTGACGCGGAATCCGCTGCTTTCAATGCAGCCAGCTTTGCCTTACCTTCTTTTTCAGCCAACACTTCTGCTTCTGTCTGCGTGATTTTTGCAACAATCGCAGCCTTGACTTCATCCAAAGGACGCTTAGACGCAGCCTTGTACTCCAGCATGCGACCCGCCATCAGCGTACTCGGCGCAATTTCTACCGCTTCTGTATTGTGCTTTTTCTTAATGACTTCATCCGTAAACAAAGCCTTGAGGAATTTCGCATTATTAATCTGTGCAGTGGCAGGCAACGCAGGGTTACCTTGCTTCGTGACTGCATCCGCCACTTCGATTTTCAGCTTCCATTTATCTGCAACCGCCTGCAGGCTGTCGGCCTGCTGGTAAATCGCATCCGTAAATGCCTCTGCCGCTTCAGAATAAGACTTGGCAGCTTTCTGCTTTTTAATATCAGCAGCGATTTGAGCGCGCACCTCATCTAAAGGCTTCACAGCTGCAGCCTGCAACTCCTTCAGATAAATGATGTGGTAACCATAATCAGTCAACACTGGATCACTGATTTCGCCTTGCTTCAATTTCAGCGCAGCCGCTTCAAAAGGTTTGACGAACGCATCTTTGACCATCACACCCAGATCACCGCCCTGCTCTTTAGAGCCAGGATCATCTGAATTTTCTTTCGCCAGTTTGGCAAACACAGCAGGATTCTTGCGCACTTCAGCCAGCAATGTTTCTGCCTTGGCTTTTGCTTTCGCCTTCACATCATCACTGGCATTTTTTGCAAAGCCAATGAGAATATGACTAAGCTTGCGCTGCTCATCACTGGTATACGTTTTTGCGTTACTTTTGTAAAAACCTGCGATGTCATCTTCACTCACAGTTACCTGCGCCGCCAAGGCGTCCGCATTCAACACGACATACTGCGCTTTCATTGTTTCTGGAATTTCGAACAGGGCAGCGTTTTTGTCGTAGTAAGCTTTAATCATGTCGTCAGTCACTTTGACCTGAGCCGCAAAATCAGCCGCCTTCAGATTCAATACCTGCACTTCACGTTCCTGCTCAGTAATCAGCGCAATGCGCTCAGCCACGGAACGTGGCAGGAAACCGGTATTCTGCACAGAACCCAGCAACTGCTCAAACGCCATATTCTGACGCATACGTTGCTCGTACACCGCAGGCGTCATGCCACGCTGAGCAAGAATTTGCTTGTATTTTTCATTGTCAAAAGTGCCGTTTGCGCTCTGCAAGCCAGGCGCTCTGAGCAATTCCTGCTGCAAGGTTGCATCAGCGATCGACACATTCTGTTTTTTAATCTCTTCAGTCACAGCCTTACGCGCGATCAGCTCATCCAATACATTTTGTCTGACTTCCGGCGTATTGAACATTTTAGGATCAAATTGCGGACCATAATTCTGGCGCATAGTATCCATCTGCTCGCGCAAGGCATTGTCCAGCTCTTGCTGCGTAATCGACTGCCCGGCAACCGTCGCCACATTAGCACCCGCAGCAGCCTGGGAACGCGTATAGCTCTCAATGCCAAAAAAAGCGAAGGAAGGGAAAATAATCAGCAATAACAAGAACTGCATTAAACGCTGATGGGTACGAATATATTCAAACATGTTCAACCGATCGTATGACTAAGAATAGTAATCACAAAACTGCGAATATAAAAAAAGGCGAACTTTCGTTCGCCTTTTTTGGATTTCTGGCGGAGCGGACGGGGCTCGAACCCGCGACCCCCGGCGTGACAGGCCGGTATTCTAACCAACTGAACTACCGCTCCAATTACTGCTGAAGTTTATCTGGTGGGCGCTGAGAGGCTCGAACTCCCGACCTAAGCCTTGTAAGGGCTCCGCTCTACCAACTGAGCTAAGCGCCCCACACCTTATAAACTTCCGCGACGCCAGTCACGCGTCGCGAAAGAGCATTAGTTTACAGCATCTTTCAACGCTTTGCCAGGTTTAAATTTAGGAACCTTGGCAGATTTGATTTTAATTGCTTCACCGGTACGTGGATTGCGACCTGTTCTTGCTGCGCGTTTGCCTACAGAGAACGTACCAAAACCAACCAGAGTCACAGTACCGTTTTTCTTCAAAGTTGTTTTTACTGCACCGATCAGCGCGTCCAGGGCGCGGGACGAAGCCGCTTTAGAAATGTCCGCTGTTTTCGCAATATGATCGATCAACTCAGTTTTATTCACTTAAAGCCCCCTCACAAGAATTTGAAGTTCGCGACGATGTATTCGATTATCTTCCAAGTCGTGCATCTATCACGGCAAGCAGGAAATCTGCGTCCGGTATTAAAACAAGGCGCAAAGCCTTGTGTCAAGGGCTTTGCAGGAAAATCAATGTAATGTTTGTATTTGACGGCAGATTACTCAGTATAATCAGCACAGGACAGATTTCAGCGACCAGGTTTTCCGGTATCCAGAACCCGCGATGCCTGGTGCGTACAACAAAAGAATTGTGAGCGAACAGCGGCGCAGCCGACTTAGTAGCCAGATCAGAGAAGCAGACATAATGAAGAATTTTGACGTCGCCATCGTCGGCAGCGGCCTGGCGGGACTCTCCGTCGCATTACATCTGGCGCAAACACGCAAAGTCGCCATCATTTCTAAACGCGAACTACTCGATGGTGCCAGCAACTGGGCGCAAGGCGGCATCGCTGCCGTGCTTGACTCGCATGACAGTCATGAACAACACATTTCCGATACGCTGATCGCTGGCGGCGGACTCTGTGATGAAGGTGCGACCCGCTACATCATCGAGCATGGCCGGGAAGCAATAGACTGGCTGATCGAACAAGGCGTCCCATTCACGCGCGACGAGGAAGCTGAGCTGGGTTTTCACCTGACCCGTGAAGGCGGCCATAGTCAACGCCGCATCATCCATGCAGCGGATGCCACCGGCCATGCAGTGCAAGTCACGCTTGAACAAAAAGTCCGCAATCATCCCAATATCACGCTGTTTGAACACCATTACGCGATTGACCTGATCACCTCTGCCAAGCTGGGGGACCGCTCCCCGACCCCACGCTGTCTGGGTCTGTACGTGCAAAACGTGAAGACCGGAAAAGTCGACACCTTTGCGGCACAGCACACAGTGATGGCAACTGGCGGTGCGGGTAAAGTCTATCTGTACACCACCAATCCTGACACGGCAACCGGCGACGGGATTGCCATGGCCTGGCGCGCTGGCTGCCGCGTCGGCAATATGGAGTTCATACAATTTCACCCGACCTGCCTGTACCATCCCTATGCCAAGTCTTTCCTGATTACCGAAGCCGTACGTGGTGAAGGCGGCGTATTGAAATTACCGGCCGAAGCTGGCGCCAGTGCCGGCAAACGCTTCATGACTGAACATGACGAGCGCATGGAGCTCGCACCGCGCGATGTGGTGGCGCGCGCTATCGACTTTGAAATGAAGAAACGTGGCCTGGACTATGTGGAACTCGACATCAGTCATCAGCCACCGGAATTCCTGAAAGAGCACTTCCCGACCATCTATGCACGCTGCCTGGAGCTGGGTATAGATATTACCAAACAGGCGATACCGGTGGTGCCGGCGGTACACTTTACTTGCGGTGGCGTCGTTACCGATAACTTTGGCCGCACCGATCTGCCCGGCCTGTACGCGGTTGGCGAAACTGCCTACACTGGCCTGCACGGTGCCAACCGCCTGGCCAGCAATTCGCTGCTCGAATGCCTGGTCATCGGAAAAGCCGCTGCTGGCCACATCGAATCGCAAACCCGCGACACCCCGATCGCCTTGCCAGACTGGGATGAAAGCCGGGTTTCTGACGCCGATGAAGAGGTGGTGATCGCGCACAACTGGGATGAATTACGCCGCTTCATGTGGAATTATGTCGGCATCGTACGCACCACCAAACGCCTGGAGCGTGCCAAGCACCGTATCCGTTTGCTGAAAGAAGAAATCGACGAATATTATGCCAACTTCCGCATTTCCAATAATTTGCTGGAATTGCGCAACCTGGTCGAAGTCGCCTCACTGATCGTCAACAGCGCGCTGTCTCGGCGCGAAAGCCGAGGCCTGCATTTCAGCCGCGATTATCCGGATACGTTACCGAAAGCGCTGCCTACCGTACTCACACCTAAACGAAAAAAATAAAGCGGAGTCGCAGTTATCCAGAAAAGCCGGATACGATCCGGCTTTTTTATTCCCACACCCTAACAGCAGCCAACACTCTAGGACTGATCACAGCTCAATTTGTTTGACTTTTTTTCTATACAAAGTAGTATTGCGAGTCCATCCGCACTAGCAGTAAAGCAAACCCGAAAAAGTAAAGCATGATCAGACTTGAGCAACTGTATAAAACCTATATTCAGGGTGGGAATGAAATACATGCCCTGAACGGTATAGACCTGAAAGTAGGTAGCGGAGAATTTCTCGCCATTATGGGCGCATCCGGCTCAGGCAAATCAACTTTACTGAACATACTGGGTGCACTGGACCGACCCAGCCAGGGACGTTACATCCTGTCAGGGCAAGCTGTCAGCGAAATGGATGATGATGCGGCATCGGATATACGCAACCGCTACCTGGGCTTTATTTTTCAATCCTTCCACCTGCTTCCACGGCTGACTGTGCTGGAAAACGTATTGCTGCCTCAGCGCTATTGTAAGACGCCGGATTTGGAGGCAGCAGAAGACAGGGCACGCACACTGTTAAATCGCATAGGCCTGTCACACCGTATAGATCACAGACCAACAGAACTCTCAGGCGGGCAATTGCAACGCGCCGCGATCGCACGTGCCTTACTGAATCAGCCGGCACTGTTGTTGGCCGATGAACCCACTGGCAACCTCGACAGCAAAAGCGCCGCTGACGTAATCGCACTCCTCAAAGAATTGCATCAGGACGGTCAAACCATCGTACTGGTTACACATGATTCACATATCGCGCAACAGGCGCAAACCACGATCCATCTGAGCGATGGACGCATCTTGGCAGCACAGGCATGAAACTCCCCCACTCTCTCTGTAGTGTCACTCTGGCGGCACTGCTATCACCTGCACTGGCTGCGGCCCCAGAAAGCAAACTGCCCACACTCAGCCAGCGCAAAGTCTACATCACGGGCGAAGTGGTCGCGGCCGACTCGCAATTGATCTTCGTGCCACCATCCAATTCCTCGCCAGTCGCATTGCGAAAATTTGTGGGCGAAGGCAAGTTTGTGCATAAAGGCGATGTCGTGCTGAGCATTGAAGCCCAGAACTCTGGCACGCTGGAGCAATTGCAGACTACATTGGAGCAGACCCGCGCCAAACTGGATGCAGAGGTGGCGAAGCTGGAAGTAGCCGCCTTAGAAGCCGATAAGGCATTAGCTAACATGCAGGCTGCTCACGACAAGGCAGAAGTCGATGCGGCACTGCCCAAGACCCAGATTAGCGCGCTGGACTTTGATAAAAACCAGACCGAAAAAGAAAAAGCGATACGCGATCTGGAAGTCAGACAGCTCGCCGCAAAAACCACACAGGCTGCGGTTTTGCGCATGAAACAGGATGGTGAACTGGATATCCGTAAACAACACATCAAACTGGAATTTACTAAACAAGAAATCGCACGATCCTCAGTCATCGCCACCCAGGATGGTTTTGTGACCCATAGTTTCAACACCTGGCCGCAAGAACGTATCGACGAAGGCTCCAGCGTCCACCCAGGCACACTGGCAGGCACCATCGTCGGTAATGGAAAAATCGGCGTCAAAGGTTGGGTTCTGGAAGCAGACCGGCTGCATATCCGGGAAAACATGGCAGTCAGCCTGCAATTTGATGCCCTGCCCGGACAACAGGCAAACAGCGTCATCAAAACGATTTCTCAGGCACCTGAACTCAAGGCCGATTGGGGTAATGGACGTTACTTCAGGGTAGATATTCCGATTCCTGAGCAGTTCAGACAATCCGCTGCACCTGGCATGAGTGTGCTGATACAGCCGGCAGAGCAAAAGACTGCGAACAACAATAAAGTCATCGCCCCTGCCAAACTCACACTCGAAGGTGAAGTGCAGTCACGCGTCAATTTGCCTGTGGCACCTCCGGCGATTCCGTATATCTGGCAATATACGATCGCTCAACTTGCCCCGGAAGGCAGTCTGCTCAAAGCCGGTGATCTGATCACCCAGTTCCAGGCAGCCGAGGTGATGTCTCAGTTAGCCAGACATAAAAGCACGCGCAATGAAAAGCAGCGGGCACTGGAAAAACTCAGACTGGATCAGGCTGAAGCTGAGCGCAGTGCCACACTGGCTGTCGACGAAGCGCGGGCCAATGCAGATAAAGCAGCCCGCAAAGCCACCATGCCTAAGGAATTAATCCGCAGAGTAGATTACGACAAACTGGTGATAGAGAAAGCCTTATCGCTCAGGCTGCTTGAAATAGAAAAACAACTCAACGAGACCCGTAAGCGTGCACGACTGGCAGAGAAAAAAGCACTGGAATTTGAATTGATGCAAAGTCAGAACAAAATCAACTTGCTGGAACAAGGACAGGCCCGAATGACGGTCAAGGCAGAACAGCCCGGCATACTCATCTATAAAACCAATTTCAATGATGAAAAATTTAGTTCGGGCAGCAAGATATGGATGGGGCAGTCGCTTGCCAACTTGTCCGATCCTAAGCAATTGTTTGTGAACGCACAGGTTGCAGAAGCGCAGGCTGCCTACCTGCGTACAGGTCTGGGAGCAAAGGTCAGCGTCCCGGGTGGAAATCAGATGCTGAATGCGCGCATCACTCAGCTAGGCAAAGTATTTCATAGTAAATCCGCCACCCAACCCGGTATCGTACGCGACATAGAACTGGAATTTGAACAAAACAGTCAGACCAGCTTAAAGCCGGGTTCAGCAGTACAGGTACAAATCCAGCTACAACCCGCTTCAGCATCCGTTGCTGCCGCCAGCGCAAAGGGTGGCTTATGAAAAATTCTGGCTACAGCTACGGCAGTGCTCTGCTATTGAACTTGCTCCTGGCTGCCTGCAGCGACCAGCCCGCTACGCAAATAGCGACAGAAATTTTCACTGAAAAACCCTGGCAGGAAAGCCTGAGCGTAGAGGGTGAAGTCAGCGCCGCAGAAAAAACCCAGTTACTGATCCCCGGTGAAGGTTGGGAAACCAGATTGATCACAGAGATCGTTGCTGAAGGCAGCCTGGTAAAAAAAGATCAGCTGATTGCACGTTTCGATGCCCCCAATTCCAGGCTGGAACTGACACAGGCGGAATTCGATTTGCTGCGCAAAGAGCTGGCTGAACAAGATTTACAGTCCACCGAAGTCAAGAGTCAGGCTGAATTAAATGCGGATCAATCCAAGGTCAGTGCCGACCTGCTGTTGAGCGAACGCTATGCCGGTGCCGAGCAAGCCTTGTTCTCCAAAAACCGCATCTTGGATGCGATCCAGGACCAGACTTTCCTGAATAATAAACAGCGCTTCCTGAACTGGAAATCGACACAGGTCAGCACACGCCGGCAAGCCAATGAAGCCGTACTCAAGTCACAAGTAGAGACCATAGAAACTAATGCCAATCGCCAAAAGAAAAGTCTGGCGGCACTGGAGCTGCGTGCGCCGCATGATGGTGTGCTGAAGCTGACTGAGTCCTGGACAGGCAATAAGCCTCAGGTAGGCATGACGACCATGCCGGGCAGCGAATTCGGTGTATTACCCAAACTGGATAAGCTGCTGGCCAGCTTCAAGGTGCCGGAAGCGCGTGCAACCGGCCTTAAAACCGGATTGCCACTCACGCTCAGACTGGCTGGCAGCGGACAGGAAGTGAAATTACAGATCACAAAAATCAGCACCACTGCCAGCACCCAGAATACGCAGTCGCCAGTGAAATACATAGAGCTTGAAGCTGCGATTGATGATGCCAGCGTCAACCAGTTCCAAATCCGCCCCGGACAAGCGGTACGCGCGACCATTCATCTGATTGACTTGCACAAAGCGCACAGCATTCCGAATATCGCGCTGATTGAGCAAAATGGTCAATATTTTGCCGACATACAGGAAGGAAAACAGGTCAAACGCGTAGCGGTTCAGCCAGGACGCAGGGGCAACGCGCGTAGCGAGATACTATCGGGACTCAATGAAAGCGCCAGCGTGATTTTATTACCGCAAGGTGGCAGCAAAAAAACTAAAGACAATACAGAAAAAGACGAATCATGAACCGCGCTTTACTGCTGGAAGCAATAGAAGAACTGCAGCGCCGTAAGCTGCGCACCGGTCTGACCCTACTCGGCATGGTATTTGGTGTTGCCGCCATCGTCGCCATGCTCGCAGTTGGAGAAGGCAGCCGGCGCGAAGCGCTGCGACTGGTGGCTGAACTCGGACTCGATAATATTATCGTCGAGAGTAAAACCATGGATAACAAGCGCAGAAAGGATTTGCGCAGCCGCTCATTAGGCTTAAGCGAAGCCGATGCACAGGCAGCCTTAAACGTAGTGCCCGGCGCGCGCTCGGTAGCGCTACGCAAAGAAATCAAGGTTGATCAGTTAGTCTACCAATCACGCGTTATCGAAGCTCGCGCTTATGCCATCTCGAATGCATATATCCAGCACAGCGGCCTACAAATGGGCAAGGGGCGTTGGTTCAGCGACGAAGACAATAACAGCCTGGCAGCCGTTTGTGTACTGGGTCCCAGGCTGGCTAAGGAGCTGTTCGGGGATCAGTCTGCGGTCGGCGAAAAAATCAAGCTCAACCATGTCTGGCTGGAAGTAGTCGGCGTGCTGGCGGACCGCGCATTGAGTAAATCTGAATTCGAAGGCATCAAGCTGGGGTTGGATGATGAGCGTCTGTTCGTACCGTGGTCAGCAGCAAAAACCCGCTTCGATTTCCCGCTATTGGATGATGAGGCCGACGCGATCAGTCTGCAACTGGATGGCAAGGCCGCACCGGAAGCCGCTGCGCGGGTGTTGCAGCAATTGCTGGAAGACCGACATGCAGGAGCGGATGACACCAATCTGATTGTGCCCATGGGCTTGTACCGGCAAAATCAGCAAACCCAGAAAATGTTCACCATTGTTATGAGCTCTATCGCCGCTGTGTCGCTGCTGGTCGGTGGTATCGGCATCATGAACATCATGCTCGCCAATGTGCTGGAGCGCAAAAAAGAAATCGGCCTGAAACGCGCGCTGGGCGCCAGAAAACGCGATGTGATCGATCAGTTTCTGGCCGAAGCGCTAGTGATCGCCAGCAGCGGCGCCCTGCTCGGGCTACTACTGGGTGCCATCGCAGCGTACAGCATCGCCGCGCTGGCAGGCTGGTCGGTTGCGTGGTCACCGCTGAGTCTGGCTGCCGCTGTCGCAGCCTGTATTGCAGTGGGTCTGGGTTTTGGCGTATTCCCTGCCCGTAAAGCAGCGGAACTGGACCCGATTGCTGCTTTACGCAGCGACTGAGCAGATCTGAACACGACTGCGCATCAAGGCTGGCTACATCTGCTGAAACAAATGCGTGTGGTTGCGGCTGACTTCCAGTTTTTCCGTCTGGCCTTTTACACTCAGCATCAGGCGGCCGCGAAAATCGCGGCTGACTTCGGCAATCGCTGACACGCTGACGATGGCGGAGCGATGGATGCGCCAGAACTCTTGCGGATCCAATTCGTCCTCCAGTTCCTTCAACGATTTGCGGATCAGGTATTCAGCCTGTGCGGTCTGCACCAGGGTGTATTTTTCATCGGACTTAAAATACAAAATTTCTTTGGTACTGATCATGCGCAAGGCATTACCGACACTGGCCTGTATCCAACGCAGATATTCTTTGTTCGCGCCTTGCTGCTGCATTAACTGGGTCAGCAAATCCTGTACCTGAGTCGCTTTGGCCGACAAAGCAGTCGCAGACAGCGCCTTGTCTGTATCTGCTGGCTTGCTGACACTATTGGCTGCATCGCGCTCTTGCAGCCGCTGCTGCAAACGCGCACAGGTTTGCTGCAAACGATCGGTCTCAACCGGTTTGAGCAGATAATCCATCGCACCGCGCTCAAAGGCGGCAATCGCGTAATCATTGTAGGCGGTCACAAACACCAGCTGCGCCCGGCCAACCAGTTCGGCCGCTGCTTCTATGCCATTCTTACCGGGCATGCGTATATCCAGAAATACGACGTCGGGCTGAGTCAGCGCAGCCTGTTCCAGCGCTGCTATGCCATTCGCAGCCTCAGCCACGATCTGCAAATCCGGCCAGACTGTACGCAAGCGGCTGCGTAACAGGTCGCGCATTGGTGCTTCATCATCAACGATCATTGCTGTTCTTTGCATCGTCTGCTCCGGAGTTAATTCGTTCGTGTTTTGCTATACAGTTTCCAGGGGAATCTGCAGCGTAAAACTGGCGCCGCCGGATTCAGGGATTTCGGTAATCAGCGCGGCGCGGATACCATACAAAGCCTGAAGCCGTTCGCGGATATTACTGAGCCCCACCCCATCTTCGGCATGGGGATTGAGGCCAACGCCATTATCGCTGACCTGCAGCAGGATATGCTGTGCATCGCTGCTGGCGCGGATATGAATACTGCCACCATCTGTCTTAGGCTCCAGGCCGTGCTTAATCGCATTTTCCACCAGTGTCTGTATCATCATCGAAGGGAATTGCGCCTGCGCTAAGGCCTCGGGCACCTCAATCTGATAGCACAGACGTTCCTGCATCCTGGCTTGCATAATGTTCAGATAAGCGCGCGACAGATCGATTTGCTGCCCCAATCTACCCATGCCTGGCTGACGCATTTGTGGCAGTGCTGCACGCAGATAGCGGATCAGGTCGGCATGAACCAGCGCAGCGCGCACGGCATCCGTTTCTATCAATTGTCCGATCAGGGCCAGAGTATTAAACAGAAAGTGTGGCTCTATCTGCGCCTGCAAGGCAGCCATTTCAGCCTCTATCACACGCCGCTCCAGCGCCTCCCTATCGGCGCGGCTGGCAGCCGCTGTGGCCGCCATTTCCGCGCGCCGTTTGCCACCAGCCAGACTCTTAATCAGCACCGAGGACAGTACCAACACCGGTGGCAAAGCGCCCAAGCCCAGCATGCCACCGATGATCATCACCAACAGCGAGACCAACAGTAATTTTTTCCAGGGCACCACGGCCAGCCAGTCAAAAAAACGCCACCATAGGATGCGTAGCGTTTCCAGCATATGCAGTACGCTATCCAATACCGGATTATCGTCTTTGCCTTGCATGTGTTTACTCCCGGCCATCCTGTTCAATGACTTCGGCGGCTGTCACTGCCTGCGGCACGATGCATTTGACCAGCAGCGTCGTGAGTACCATGATAAATGCCAGGCCAGGTAGACCTAACATTGCGCCCAACAGCAAGGCCAGAAAACATGCAGCCAGACAGCGTTTCCAGCTGGTCGCTGCGACGCGGATGACATAGGATTGCCAGAAGTAGCGCAAGGTAGCGCCCAGGTTCAGACAAAATGCCAGAACCGGATTCGATGCATCGTCCTTGTTACTGTTTGCGTGGTTTGCGTGGTTTGCGTTGCTTGTATCGTTTGCGGTGTTCATGCTGTTCTCCTTGGTTTGATTAAAATCAGGTGTCAGTGAGGACAGCATAAACAGTCAGAGCGGACATCACAGCCACGCTGCGACCAGTGGCAGCAACACTGGTTCAAGTGGTGGATTCAGCAGATAAACGGGAGCCCATCTGTCCGCCGTACACCGAGGCAAACAGATGAAGGCAGGCGCGGTGTTGATGACGCCCCCGACCAGCATCAATTAAGCCAATACCCGCAGTGAGTAATCGGTAGCTTTGATGTCTTTGGTCAGGCTGCCGATAGAAATACGGTCGACACCGGTTTCGGCAATCGCGCGTACCGAACGTTGATCGACGCCGCCTGAAGCTTCAAGCAAGGCACGACCCGCATTGATGCTGACGGCTTCACGCATCATATCGGTATTGAAGTTATCAAGCAGAACAGAAGTGGCTCCTGCATTCAGCGCTGCATGCAGCTCATCCAGACTTTCTACTTCGATTTGTATGCTGACGCCCGCATTGAGCTCCAGTGCATGCTGCATCGCTGGCGCGATACCACCTGCAGCAGCGATATGGTTTTCTTTAATCAGGATGCCATCATACAAAGCCAGGCGCTGATTTTTACCACCACCGACACGGACTGCATATTTCTGCGCCAATCGCATACCAGGCAGGGTTTTGCGGGTATCCAGAATGGCAGCCGTGGTGCCCGCGATCAGTTTCACATAATGCGCAGTCGCTGTGGCAACTGCCGATAACAGTTGCAAGAAATTGAGTGCCGAGCGTTCAGCCGTCAGCAAAGCACGTGCAGGCGCCTGGATTTTGCAAACGACGGAATTGGCGGTCATTGCATCACCCTCGGCATATTGCCACTCAATGCGTATGCGCTGATCACAAGCCTGCATCACTGCATCGAACCAGGGTGCGCCGCACAGTATCGCGTCTTCACGCACGATGACCTGCGCCTGCACCATTTGCTCAGCCGGTACCAGCAAGCCGGTCAGGTCAGCTGTACCGACATCTTCAGCCAGCGCATCGCGCACATTGCGCTCAAACGCAGACTGTAAATCGGCATCAAAAGGGAAGTGTTTGTTTTGTAAATTGCTGGACATAGTATTGAATTTTGTTTTTGTTCAGGGTATCCGGTCTTTATTCTGGGCTGAGTTTGCCGTCTGCTGGAGGAGGCTGTCAGGCCGGGCCTATGTTCTGGAACAGCGCTGCATCTTTAGCCAGGTCGCCGGACGGACGTACATTGGCTTTCTTCGCAGCTGCAAAATCCAGCATACGGTGAATGCACAGCTTGGCTTTTTCCGCCGTCGCAGGCTCAACCTGAATTTCATTATTACCCTGTTCCAGCACAGCCAGCAAATTGCGCAGGCCATTCATCGCCATCCACGGGCAATGCGCACAGCTCTTGCAGGTGGCGCTGTTACCAGCGGTCGGTGCGACGATGAAACGCTTGCCCGGTGCAGCCATTTGCATTTTATGCAGTATGCCGTTGTCCGTCGCGACGATAAATTCCTGCGCATCCAGCGTCTGGGCTGCATGGATCAGTTGTGAGGTGGAGCCAACCACATCAGCCTGTGCCACCACGGCAGCCGGGGACTCCGGATGTACCAGCACCTTGGCATGCGGATGTTCGGCCTTGAGCACATCAAGCTCTATGCCTTTGAATTCATCATGTACCAGACAAGAACCCTGCCATAACAGCATATCGGCACCAGTCTGTTTCTGGATATAGCCACCCAGATGTTTATCCGGTGCCCATAAAATCTTCTTACCCTGCGCATGCAGATGTGCCACGATGTCCAGGCCTATGCTGGACGTCACCATCCAGTCAGCGCGTGCTTTGACAGCGGCGCTGGTATTGGCATAGACGACGACGGTACGGTCCGGATGCGCATCACAGAATGCGGCGAACTCGGTGGCATCGCACCCCAGATCAAGCGAACAGGTCGCGTCCAGATCAGGCATCAAAATAGTTTTTTCCGGACTCAGGATTTTGGCAGTTTCACCCATAAAGCGCACGCCGGCCACAATCAGGGTTTTGGCGGCATGGTCGCGCCCGAAACGTGCCATTTCCAGCGAATCGGATACGCAGCCACCGGTTTCTTCAGCCAGGTCCTGCAATTCTGCATCGACGTAGTAATGCGCCACCAACACAGCCTGCTTTTCTTTGAGCAAACGGCGTATTTTCTCTTTCAATACCTGTTTTTCTTCTGCGCTTGGTGCTTCCGGTACACGTGCCCAGGCATTGGCGGTACAACTGCTGCCCTCTTCCATCTGAGGGCGTTCAAATTCGATGACTTTGGTGTTTTCCATCATGGTTCTGGCTCAAAATAACAAGGTGTTTGGCTGTAGGCTGCGCTATGAAGTATCAAAATTTCAACAAAACAGCGGGGCAAAAATCATGATTTTCACCCCGCCGTAGTCTGATTGTAGAGACAACTCAACGATAAATCAGCGCTAATTCAGCGCTAATTCAGCGCTAGTATACGCTGTTACCAGATGTTTACGCGCTTTGCCCCCTGACGCAAGGGCGAGCGTTCACCCTGGCAGCTGAAGGCTGACGAGAATTCCGGCATATTCGCGAGTGGCGCAATCACACGGTACTTGTCCGGAGAATGTGGGTCAGTCGCGATTTTCAGACGTAACATTTCATCACGGATGGCGCTGCGGAAGCTTTGCGCATTAGCAATAAAGAAACGCTGATCCGGCGTCAAGCCATCCAGCAAAGCTGGCTGAGGATTTTTCTGCAGCGAAGTACGCAGCGCCTGCAAGGCAATCTTCATGCCGCCCAGATCAGCAATGTTTTCACCTGCAGTCAGCTTGCCATTGATATGCAATTTGTCGATAGGATTGAATTCATTGAACTGGGTTTCTATTGCTTTAACGCGGTTCAGGAATTTTTTCTCATCCTGTGCAGTCCACCAGCTTTTCAAATTACCGGCCGCGTCAAACTGGCGTCCTTCGTCATCAAACGCATGGGTCAGCTCATGGCCTATCGTTGCACCAGTATTGCCATAATTGGCCGCTGGGTCTGCTTGCACGTGGTACAGCGGCGGTTGCAATATACCAGCAGGGAACACCATTTCATTCATGGTCGGGTTGTAATAGGCATTCACAGTCTGTGGTGTCATACCCCATTCATTGCGGTCTATCGGCTTGCCGAGACGGGACAGTACACGCTGAAACTCAAACGCCGAAGCACGCGCCACATTGTCTGCATACGAGCCGCGATCGATTTGCAGGCTGGAGTAATCGCGCCAAACATCCGGATAGCCGATCTTGACGACGATGCTGTCGAGTTTTTTGTAGGCTTGCTGTTTGGTCTGTTCCGACATCCACTCCAGTTTGCCTATGCTGTCCCGCATCGCAGCCTGGATATTGCGCACCATGTCCTGTACACCCGCCTTGGCTTCCGGCCCAAAGAATTTCGCGACATATAACTGGCCCAGCGCCTCACCCGCTTGCGCATCGATATTTCCCAGCACCCGTTTCCAGCGTGGTTGCAACTCCTTAATACCGGCCAGGGTTTTGCCATAGAAATCGAAATTCGCATTCACAAAAGCCTGACTCAGAAAATTGGCGCGACTGTTCGCGACATCCCATTTCAGATAGGTTTTCCATTGCGCGAGCGGAACGGCATCCAGCATCTTATCGACTTCACTGAAGAATTTAGGATGTGCCAGGTTCAGTTGACCCGGCTGCTGCAATCCTATGGTTTGGAAATAGCTGCCCCAATAAGCCGATTTGCCTTGTTTTTGCAAACCATCCAAATCGGTCAGATGATAGCTGGCGGCCGGATCGCGTAATTCCACCTTGGTCAGCGAGGCTTTCGCCAGCCGGGTTTCCAGTGCCATCACTTGCGCCGCGTGCTGGGCAGACTGCGCTGCATCTTCACCCAACAAACTGAAAATCTGCTTCATATAGGCCAGGTATTGAGCGCGGATCTCCTTGGTCTTGGCGTCATTCTTCAGGTAGTAATCACGGTCTGGCAAACCCAGGCCGCCCTGACCCAGTTGCGGAATATAACGCTTGCTGTCTTTTAAATCCTGATCGACGGAAAAACCAAACAGCGGCATCACACCTTGCTGGTGTAATTGCGCGATGACGCGTATCAAACCGGCTTTATCGCTGATGGCATCGATCAGCTTAAACTGCGCCTGCAAAGGCTGGGCACCTTCGCGTTCGATACGGGCTTCATCCATGCCGCTTGCATAGAAATTGCCAACCAGGCGTTGTTGCGCATCCGGTGACTGGCTGGCAGCGGCCAGCTCCGCGATTTCTTTCAATGCGAGCAGATTACGCTCAGTCACTTCGTCGTACGCGCTGTAACGTGAACGATCAGCCGGGATAGGATTATTTTTGAGCCACAAGCCATTCGCATATTCAAAGAAACTGGTGCATGGATCGGCTTTCAAATCCATGGTGTGCGCTTCCAGCACAAAGGCATTGCTGGCAGCAGGCGTCGTGTTTTGCGCAGGGCTCTGCGCTGTAGCGGACAAGCTGAGCAAGCCACAGGCCACTGCCAGGGCGCTGCGTTTTAAGCGAAGTAAAGGAGTTTTCATTTTTGGCCTGAATTAAAATAAGTCTGAATGCTATATCTGAATGATATGTCTAAATAAGTTAGCTATTTTTATGGTGTCAGGGATGCAGGATTTTTATTGCTTGTGATGACCTGCACACCCAGACCTGAGGCCTGGGTGGCAGAACGATACACCCTTTGAGTCGCTTTCTGGAAGTCCTCAGGTTTAGCCTGTGGTATTTCCATAAATTTCTGAGGATTGAGGTCAGTCAGCGGAAACCAGGAGCTTTGCACCTGCACCATGATGCGATGACCGCGCCGGAAAGTATGCAGCACATCAGGCATGCTGAACTTCACTTCTGTGACTTCATTCGGCACAAAAGGCAGCGGTTTTTCAAAACTCTGACGGAACTTGCCACGGAAAGGTTCACCTCGCACCAGTTGCTGATAACCAGCCAGCGTCGTTGAAGGCGGCGGCACATCACTGCCACGTTCACGTCCGTTGCTGCGTTCCGGATAGTCATTCGGATAGACATCGATCAGCTTCACCACCCAATCCGCATCGCTGCCTGTAGTCGACACAAACAGACGTGGCTGTATCGGACCTGCGATGGTCACGTCCTGTTCCAGCGGCTCGGTCTGATACACAAGCACATCCGGCCGCACCGAGGCGAAGCGTTGGTCGCTGACCATGTATTCACGCGGCGCACCGGTCGCCACATAGGAAATAAATGGCACCGGCTTTTTAGGATCAGCAATGTATTCATCAAAAACAGTGTTATCGGCATTTACGGTATTTGTGGTGTTGACGGCAGCAGGCTGCTTCCAGCTGAGCTTGCCATCTGCACCGAAATACAAAGTCGCCGCTTTCGCTTGCTCAGGTGGCCAGCTTGCATACTGGCGCCAGATATTGGTGCCGGTTTCAAATGCATTCACCTCGGCCACAGATTTGATCTTGGCGTCTTTCAGATGATGCTCAAAAAACGGGAACAGTAACTGCTTGCGGTAATATTCGCTAGTCTTACTGTCGAAGCTGACCTGACCCAGTGATTTACCGTCCGCACCTGCCCAGCCGCCATGCACCCAGGGGCCGATCACCAGGCCATTAAACGGAGCACGTTCGCCATTTTTTTTGACTTGCTGCTTGCGTATCGCCTGATAGGTTGTGAATGGTCCCTGTACATCCTCAGCGTCATACCAGCCACCTACGGTCAACACCGCTGCACGGATGTTTTTAAGATGCGGTGCAATATTACGCTCCTGCCAGAATGCATCGTAAGTGCTGTGCACGATAGTTGGCATCAGCAGCTCACGCTGCTTATCACTGAGCTGCGCAGTGATATTTGCCAAGCTCAGATGTTTGAGAAAATATTGATAGCCATCGCGCGTACCGTAATCAAACTCGCCCCAGGTTTTGGGCAGCGGCGTAGGATTTTTTTCAACAGTGAAATTCGAATAGAAATCGAAATTGGCGGCCAGCATAAAAGCGCCGCCATGATAAGAATCATCGCCCATATACAGATCGGTCACTGGTGCCTGAGGCGAAGCCGCTTTAATCGCAGGATGCGAATCGATGATGCTGGCCGAGGTGTAAAAGCCAGGATAAGAAATACCCCAGATACCGACTTTGCCATTATTGCCGGGCACATTCTTCAGCAGCCATTCCACCGTATCGTGCATATCCAGGCTTTCTATGCCCTCACCAGCGGCGCGCGTGGTTTTGGCATGTGGCGTCATTTCCTGCCATGCCCCCTCAGACATGTAACGGCCACGCACATCCTGGGTGACGAAGATATAACCGCTTTGTTCAAAATCACGTCCTGGCCCGAGTGAGTTGGGATAGAAGTCCACCCCATAATGACTCTCGCCACCAGCATGTACACCGGAACCGTAAGGTGTGCGCTGCATCAGAAACGGGTAAGTCTGGCTACTGTCTTTGGGAACATACACCACAGTAAACAGCTTAACGCCATCGCGCATAGGAATCTGGTATTCGTATTTGGTATAGCGTTCCCGGACTGTATTGACAGGTACTTCAGCACCATCTGCAGCTGCGTTGACAACGGCGGTGGATGTTGCCGCTTGCGCCAGGTCGACATAACTCTGTGTCACGGCAAACAGTGCCAGCACAAGTGCCTTATGTTTGAAGCTAAGGTTTATTTTCATTATTGCTTCCCTAGATAACTTATTTATTTTAATTTAAGCAAAGATCGTGGCAAACCGTCGTTTCAATTTACACAAAATCCTGCTTTTCGCTAAAAAAGTAGCAAAATACAGCACCATAGCGCACCACGTATGCCTCTTTCAGCAAGCTGCTTTCCTGCCTCCATTTGCTGCTATGATGCAGAAATATAGCAAACTGAGCCGAGCCAACCCACGAATCGTTGGCACAGGTACACAGATTACAAATCGCGCAATAAGTTTCCATCTACAGGAAAATAGTAAGTCTATAGGAGGCATCATGAAAACCTGGATGATCGCTGGCACTCTGCTAATCGGATTTGGCGCAGCAACACAGGCGCAGGCTGGCGTCCGCGCTGGCATCAGTATCAATCTGACACCGGCTTATTATGGTCATTACCACCACCACGCCTGGTATCGGCCCTATTATGGCGTCGCACCTGTCTACTACACACCTGCGTATGCGAGCAATATTGTGTACCCGGCTCCAGTAGAAGTGCGGACTGTATACACTCAGCCGGTAACGACTTATTCCACCAGCAGTTACAGTGCAGAACCTGTACCAAGCGTCATCTACAGGGATGAAATACGCTCAGCTCCACCCATGACCGCCCCCAATGAATGGTTGTATTGCCGGGACCCGGACGGCTTCTATCCCGCCATCAAACAATGTCCGGGTGGCTGGCAGAAAGTCGCGGGTAGCAGATAAAACTAAGTCTTTTTCTGACCGTCCTGACCTGGACAAGGATGCAATTGCTCCAGTCTTTGCAGCTCAGTCTTTAAATCGCTATACCTAAAGACAGAATAGGCTGCAGGAAGCCATCCGCTATGGCGCAATACCTGGCCATTCAAGAGCTCCAAACTGAGCTTGTCCGGGTAAAAGTTATCGGAAGAAGCCATGCGGGATCGATTCAGGAATAGCAGATATTCCTGCTTAGGGCGAAAAACGATGCGCGAGGCATTGCGCATCTCCAGACGTACGCCATGTTCGCGCACTTCGCCACCCAACTGCACCAGCGTTATCTGACTGCCTGCTGACATGGCTGTGTTGGCACGTATCACTTCACTGATGACAAACTCTGACCTGGTCAGTATCTGCCTCCTATCCGAAGTAAGAAATGAGGTTGAATTGAGGCTTTTGGCACGAACCACAAAATCAACCGAACATACACGCTGATATAAGGCATATTCATTTCGGTTCGCAAAATCAGACTCTAAACCCAGCATGGGACGATCTGAAATCAAATTGTATTCAACACCCGGTTTCATCTTGCCAAGATGACTGAACCTGGCCTCCGCATCGGCCAGATCGAATGGCTTAGCACTGACTACACCAACTGAACCCAAACACAAAGCAATCGCGAGGGATGAACCCACCCCTGTTAGCTGCGCCTTAGTCCATCGTTGCAAGCAAGAGCAGGCATAGGCCAAACGAGCGAATTTGCTGCACATACAGCGTCCTCAAACGAGAAAAAAGGATTTCGACAAATAAAAAAGGACGCCGGAGTCAATACACCCCGGCGTCCATTTTTTGCAAAATAGGTGCTTACTTGGCCAGTATCTTACGTATCGCCGCTGCGAGTTCTTCCGCCACAAATTTCGCAACATAGGCGTCAGCACCGACGGTACGGATATGCTCTTCATTGGTGGTGCCAGACAGCGATGAGTGGATGATTACAGGCAGATGTTTGTAGCGATCATCCTGTTTGATCTTACGCGTCAGCGTGAAACCATCCATTTCCGGCATTTCCAGATCGGTAAGCACCATCGCAACTTTATCGCGCAGTTGTTTGCCCTCGTTCTGGGCTGCAGCTGCGATGACTTGCAATTTATCCCAGGCTTCCTTACCGGTCTTGGTCATAATAAACGGTGCACCGATAGCGCCCAGCGCTTGCTCGATCAGACTACGTGCGACACCGGAATCATCCGCTGCCAAAATCACGGCGCCTTCTTTCATATGCAGTTTATCGCCTATGGTCTCAGGATCGACATCTTTCGCATCGGAAGGTGTGATCTGACGCAGGATTTGCTCCACATCCAACACTTGCGCCAGACGGGTATTTTCCGTATCCCCATCGAGGCGCGCAATGCTGGTCACCATACCACCAACTGCACTGCTCTCCGCCGACAAGACCTGACTCCAGTCCAGGCGTACGATTTCTTCCACTGATTCCACCGCAAAACCCTGGGTAGTGCGTGCATATTCGGTAACCAGCATGATGTTCAGGCCAGTTTTAGGTGTGCAGCCTACGACGGATGGCAAATCAATCACGGGAATGATCTGACCGCGCAGATTGACCACACCTAACATGTGAGGCAAGGAACCAGCCACTGCCGTGATAGTCGGCATGGCAACGATTTCCCGCACTTTAAATACGTTGATACCAAACAGCTCGGACCGGTCACCGCTGGCATCACCGCCCAGACGGAACAATAACAACTCAAATTTATTGGAGCCTGTGAGGTTGGTACGTTCATCAACTTCTTGCTGTACGGTACTCATATTAGTTTCCTCAATAGTGAAAAGATCATACTTAGCTATCTTACCAATTTCACAGGTCTAACCCAAAGAAATTGATATCCCCACAGAAATATTTACCGCAATGTGTCGCTTTCACATCTTAGGTGATTTTTAGCATACGCAACAAGGCAGACTGCATTGTTTCCGTCAACTAATGTTACTTATATGCATTAATTTGTACAAATACGACTGTATGCATCCCTGTATCGTTAATTGGCAACAGGCGGAAACACAAGCTGCCCGCCGTATCTCCACCCGAATTAGCCCGCCTTTAAGATACGATAACAGGGCACATAGGCCTTACCCGGCAGTTTCATTCTATGCTGCGCGATAAACGCGGTGAGCAAGGTGTCCATGGAATCCATAATAGCCGGATCGCCCTGCAATTCAAAATGTCCGTGTTTTTCTATCGCACGTATCCCCTGGTCTTTGACGTTACCTGCCACGACACCCGAGAAAGCGCGCCTTAAATTGGCTGCCAACATATGCGCAGGCTGATTCTTATGTAGCGCCAGATTGTGCATATTGGCATGGGTAGGCTCAAACGGATGCTGAAATTCACTGTCAATTTTCAGCATCCAGTTGAAATAGTAGGCGTCACCATGGGCTTTGCGGAAGGCACGGACCTCGCGGATTCCAGCCTCCACCTCACGCGCAACCTGCACCGGATCATTCACGACAATCTTGTAGCGCTTCTGCGCTTCCGTACCTATGGTGTCAGCAATAAACTGATCTATCTGCCGGAAATAATCAACCGCACCTTCAGGACCAGTAAAAATCAAAGGGAAAGGCAATTCAGCATTGTCAGGATGCAGCAATATCCCGAGCAGATACAAAATTTCTTCCGCGGTACCGGCACCGCCAGGAAAAACAATCACCGCATGACCGACGCGCACAAAGGCTTCCAGCCGTTTTTCTATATCCGGCATGATCACCAGATCATTGACGATAGGATTTGGCGCTTCCGCCGCGATGATGCCAGGTTCTGTCAAGCCGATGTAGCGGCCCTGCCCGGTTCTTTGCTTGGCATGACCGATGGTTGCGCCTTTCATCGGCCCCTTCATCGCCCCCGGGCCACAACCGGTACAAATATCGAGACCGCGCAAGCCCAATTGATAGCCGACCTGTTTGGTGTAGTCATACTCAGTACCGGAAATCGAATGCCCGCCCCAACACACCACCAGATTTGGGCTGACCTGAGGTCGCAGCAGATTCGAATTCCGTAAAATGTGAAAGACCGCGTCAGTGATACCCTCACTGTGACTCAGATCAAATTTCGCGCCCTGTGCAATTTCAGCATTGATAAATAAAATATCGCGCAATACTGCGAACAAATGCTCCTGTATGCCCTTGATCATTACGCCGTCAACGAAGGCACTGGCAGGGGCACCTTTCACATCCAGCTTGATGCCGCGTTCACGTTGTATGATATTGATTTCAAAGTTCTTATAACGCTCCAGCAATTCTTTACCGTCATCCAGGCCGCTGCCGCAATTCAGCACAGCTAAAGCACAATTGCGGAACAACTGATACAAACCGCCATGACTGCTGTCGAGCAGGCGTCCGACCTCAGCTTTAGATAAGACCTCCATTCTGCCTTCAGGCGAGATCTGGGTGTCGTAGGTATCGAAAATATCCTGGCTCATGATGGCTCTCCTTTTTTTATCAGTCTGTTTTAATGCAACCGCCAGTCAGTATTGCACTGACCAACTGTTTCTTGAAACCATGTTGCCTATTATGCAGTGTTTCACTGCACAAGCAATCCTTGCAGCAATAAAATTCACGTACTGCCACACGGATTGCAAGAAATCGCAATCAAAAAGAATGAAATAAAAAATAAATCCGGCACCCCCTTGTATATACCAGTCCAGCCATGTATTATTCGGCCTCTTCAGACGCGGGGTGGAGCAGTCTGGCAGCTCGTCGGGCTCATAACCCGAAGGTCGTAGGTTCAAATCCTGCCCCCGCAACCAGAATTTCATAAGCCACCGGCTGCTATGCAGCGTTAAGGTGGCTTTGTTATTTGCACGATGGATGTTGAGTAAAGCGCGTTCCCGGCTTATGACTGAGCGCAGCGGATCAGTATCCTGTCAATGCGCTGTATTCTGGCAGCTGATGCCTATGTGTTCTGCACCCAGTTCAAATTAGTCCGATGAAAGATTACAAAGACAACGCCACGATGGAATTACCGGGTTTAAATGAACCCATGCCTGAAAACAGCGATCATAAAAAATCGCAGGCAAATTCAAAACGTGGCAAAGTCATGAAACAGGTGCAGCTCGATTTGCTGGCCGATCTGGGTCCCACTGATATCAGTGGCTTGCCAGCCTGGGTCAAGGACGAAAATTTGGATCTGACCGGGTTGCCGGTGTGGCGCTGAAATAAGCCTTCGCCAGATCAATAACTACTTCAGCAGGGTCTTAATTACTGCCCATTGCCGGCGCGAAATCAGTAATTTTTCTTCGCTGCCCGCGATACGCAACTGCCAGACTTCGCTAACCTTTTCCTGCTCACTACCAGATTCCGCGATTAACAAGGTTTTTTCCACGCCTGCAATAGCGGCACGGGCGACCAGCGCATTTCGGTGCACCCGTACAAACAGCCCACAAAACTCCTCTTCCAGCGCGGTCAGGGATTCTTCAATCAGATAGTCTTTTTGTGCCGTATGCAAACTTACATATTTTTGCTCGGCCTTCAGATACAGCACCTCCGTCACAGGCACCAAAGTAATGCGGCCACGCTCAGCCACGGAGAAATGCTGGCGCGGGTTGCTTGCACCGGTTTGCTGCGACAAGCTCCGCTGTCTGGTTTGTGCGCGACTTGCAACACGCTTTAAAGCGTCCGCCAGCCGCGCCGCACGCACCGGCTTGAGCAGATAATCACTGGCATGCACATCAAATGCACGTAGCGCATACTCCTCGTATGCCGTGACAAAAATAATGTCCGGCACATCCTCAATCGGCATCAAGGTATGCAGTTTTTCCGCAAACTCTATGCCGTTCAGCTCAGGCATCTGCACGTCCAGCAGGATGACATCCGGCTTCAGCGCCTGTATCTGCACCAACGCCTCCATCGCCTGCCCGCTATCTCCGATCAACTGATGCGGCAATTCCGGCGCGATATCACCCAATAAAGTCTGCAGACGCTGACGTGCAGGCAACTCATCATCAACGATGTATAAACGGATAGGTGTCATGGTCGTCAGCGGCGTGCGGGAAAATACAGTTTCACTTCAAAGTAGCCCTCCACGGTCAGACTGCTCATACCAGCCTCTACGTCATAGAGTAAGGCCAGGCGTTGCCGGATGTTTTCCAGCGCCATCTGATTGCCCGATGGAGAACCGGATCGCGCATGCTGCGGGTTTCTGATACGAATTTCAATCTTATTTAAACTTTTTTTCAATTGAATTGAAATGTCAGACTTTTCTGCCGAAGGCTCGACGCCGTAATGCACCGCATTTTCGATCAAGGGCTGTAACAGCAAAGACGGGATTTCTACCCCGCGCGCCTCATCATCTGACAAATCCGCTCTATCCCAGATTACATGCAGGCGCTCACCCAGGCGTAACGTTTCTATCGCCAGATATTGCTCGCACAGACGCAATTCATCACGCAGGCTGATCATGGTGCGCGTGTCGCGCATCAGGATACGGAATAAATCGGACAAATCCTCCAGCACCACTTCAGCGCGGCGCGGATCACTCCTGATCAGCGACAACGCTGTATTTAGACTATTAAACAAAAAGTGAGGACGAATACGCGCCTGCAAAGCCTGCAGCCTCGCCTCGCCCAATGCCGGTGAAAATGCACGTGTACGTAATTCAAAATAAGCCTGAAACAGCAGCCCGGCACAGGCGGCGGCGACCACGACAAAGACCAGATCCAGCTTAGGAAAAATCAGACCAAACCAATCCATACTGCGCAGTGTCCCTATCGCCAGCCAGCTCACCATTGCCGGCAGCAGGGCGCACAGGCTACGCTGCAAATGAGGCGACAAATAAATCCGGTACAGTGCGCGCCGACACAGACACAGCAAAAATAACGAGCACAGACAGATCAGTTCTATCAGTATCGACGCCTCCATGAAATTACCCAGCACCAGCCAGACACTGTCGCCACGCGACCTCAATCCGGCGAGCACCGCCACACTGACCGCGAGCAGCACGCGGAAAACCACGCCCAGATTGCAGCAATCCGGGATGTAGGGTTCAAAGCTGGAGGCAGGTGTTTTCTTACTCATCGATGCTTTTATTCGGGAAAATGGGAGGCTTGCTTTATAATCTGCTGAAAACTTACTGCAAACCGCTGCCTTTTACGGCAAACCATTCATTATGACATCACAATTCAATAAAAAAAGCGAAGCCTGGTCGGCGCGCTTCTCTGAACCTGTTTCTGATCTGGTCAAACGTTACACCGCTTCGGTCTTCTTTGACAACCGCATGGCACTGGTTGATATCCAGGGCTCACTGGCACATGCGGAAATGCTGTGTGCACAGCACATCATCAGCGCGCAGGACTACGCCGATATCCAGCGTGGTATGCAGCAGATCCAAAGTGAAATTGAGTCAGGCAAATTTGAATGGCTGCTGGATCTGGAAGACGTGCATCTGAACATAGAAAAACGCCTGACCGAACTGGTCGGTGACGCTGGTAAGCGTCTGCATACCGGCCGCTCCAGAAACGACCAGGTCGCGACCGACATCCGCCTGTATATGCGCTCCGCCATCGACAATATTGTCGGGCTGTTACGCACCTTGCGCTCTGCGTTGATTGATCTGGCTGAGAAAAATGCAGACACCATCCTGCCTGGCTTCACCCATATGCAAGTAGCACAGCCGATCACCTTTGGTCATCATATGCTGGCCTATGTTGAAATGTTTGGGCGCGATACCGAGCGCATGCTGGATTGCCGCAAACGGGTCAACCGCTTACCTCTGGGCGCCGCCGCGCTGGCCGGCACCACCTTCCCGATTGACCGTGAGCGTGTGGCAAAAACCCTGGGCTTTGATGAAGTTTGCTATAACTCGCTCGATGCTGTCTCTGACCGCGATTTCGCGATTGAATTCTGCGCAGCCGCCGCACTGGTAATGACGCATATTTCACGCATGTCGGAAGAGCTGGTGATCTGGATGAGCCCGCGGGTAGGCTTCATTGATATCGCCGACCGCTTCTGCACCGGCTCATCCATCATGCCGCAAAAGAAAAATCCTGATGTACCCGAACTGGCACGCGGCAAAACCGGTCGCGTGAATGGCCATCTGATCGCTTTACTGACCCTGATGAAAGGCCAGCCTTTAGCGTATAACAAAGACAATCAGGAAGACAAAGAACCACTGTTTGACACCGTTGATACCGTGGTCGATACGCTGAGAATTTTCGCTGACATGGCAACGGGCATCAGCGTCAAGCCGGACGCCATGCGTGCGGCTGCTTTACAAGGTTATGCAACCGCAACCGATCTTGCCGATTATCTGGTAAAAAAAGGTTTGCCATTCCGCGATGCACATGAAGCAGTCGCCCATGCGGTCAAAACGTGTGTAGAAAAAGGCTGCGACCTCAGTGATATGTCACTGGACGAACTGCAAACTTACTCAGCCTTGATAGAAGCCGACATTTTTTCAGTACTGACACTGGAAGGCTCAGTGGCGGCGCGTAATCATATCGGTGGCACCGCACCGGAACAAGTACGGCTGGCAATCACGCGTGCGCGCCAACAATTAGGCTGACAGACGACTAAGGCGCAAGCCTGAACTCAATGCTCCGGACGATCAGGAATCATTTTCCTGATTGCTGATCTCTGCGCTTCACCATACAATCAGCAGATAACGATTAAAAGCGTCCGGAGATACAATGTCGCAGCAGTTGAAGATTTTTGTCGCATTCCTGAGCCTGTGTCCTTTACTGGCACAGGCAGCCGATATCCGCATCGGCCTTGCCGCAGCCTTGAGCGGCCCCACCATCAAGTATGGTGGTCCGATCCGGAATGGCATGGTGCTCGCGACCGACAGCATCAATGCGAAAGGCGGCATCAATGGGAATAAGCTGGCATTGGTGGTTGCCGATGAACAGGGTAAAAAAGAAGAAGCAGTCAGTGTCTTTAATAAGCTGATTTATCAGGATAAGGTCTTGATGCTGTTTGGTCCTACCCTGTCTAACTCTGCTTTTGCCGCCGATCCTATCGCCAATCTGGCCAAAACTGTGGTGTTCGCAACCAGCAATACCGCTGACGGTATTACAGCCATAGGCCCCTACACTTTCCGCAATTCAGTGACCGAAGCAGACGTGTTACCCACCACGGTACGCGCAGCGATCAAACAGTTTCAGATTAAGAAGGTTGCCATCATTTATGGCAACGACGACGTTTTCACCAAGAGTGGCTATGATGTGTTCAAAAACACACTGGCGGATCAGAGAATTCTCGTCACCAACACAGAAACCTATGGCAAAGGCGAACTGTCCTTCAAAGCACAGCTCAGCAGAATTAAAGATTCAGCACCCGATGCCATCGTATGTTCTTGTCTGACCGAAGAAGCCGCCAATATCATCCTGCAAACCCGTTCACTAGGCATGAGGCAACCCTTCATCGGGGGTAATGGTTTTAATTCATCTAAGCTGTTTGATATAGCCAAAGATGCTGCCGACAACACCCTGATGGGTAGCCCCTGGTCGGCTGAAAACGCCACAGCCATCAATAAACAGTTCCTGACCGACTACCGTGCCAGATATAAGAGTGAACCAGATCAATTCGCAGCGCAGGCTTATGATGCGATACACATCATGGCAGAGGCGCTCAAAACTATCCACTTAAGCGGGGACCTCGCTAAAGACCGTATCGCATTGCGCGATGCACTGCCTCAGGTTCGGTACGAGGGCGCTACCGGCAAATTTGCATTTCGCAAAGCGACTGCCAGAGATGGCAAGGAATCCGGCTACGATGCGCAACAAGAAGCGATAGTCAATATCGCCAAAGGCGGCAAATTCATTTTACTTAAATAAAATCGACATGAATTTTACGCAAGCTTTGCGCAAAGTTGGTCATACAAGCTGAACTACAAACAACAACGGCAAGGACTCTGATCCCTGCCGTTGCCATGTTCGCCACAAGGATCAGCCTCACCATCTCCTTGCGTTGAATTCCTAAATTTCTTAATTCCCCGCCACCATCATATTTTCAATCAGGATGGAGCCGGTCTGTTTAGTACCACGGATCAGCGTGTCATTCCCAATCGCGACGATTTGACGGAACATATCGCGCATATTGCCAGCGATCGTGATTTCTTCAACCGGATATTGGATTTCGCCGTTTTCTACCCAGTAGCCGGATGCGCCACGCGAATAATCACCCGTCACATAATTCACGCCCTGCCCCATCAGTTCGGTGACCAACAAACCGGTACCCATTTTTTTGAGCATGCCGGCAAAATGATCACCCCGCTTAGTCAGCGACGAAAGCAGGCTCAGATTATGCGAGCCACCCGCATTCCCCGTGGTTTGCATACCCAGCTTACGTGCCGAATACGAAGACAGGAAATAGCCCTGCAATATCCCTTGCGTGACCACTTCGCGCTTGCTGGTGCGCACACCCTCATCATCAAACGGAGACGAGCCGACAGCACCCGGCACATGCGGGTCTTCCAACACCTGAATATGCGATGGGAAAATCTGCGTACCCAGACTATCGAGTAAAAAACTGGATTTGCGGTATAAAGCGCCACCGGAGGTAGCCTGCACAAAGGCACCCAATATGCCTGCAGCTAAAGGCGCCTCAAACAAGACCGGGCATTGACGTGTGGTTAGCTTGCGTCCATGCAGGCGCGCCAGCGCACGCTCGGCAGCGTAGCGGCCTATTTCTTCGGGCTTAGCCAATTTGGCAGGATTGCGTTGCGATGAATACCAATCATCACGCTGCATCGCAGCACCCTTACCGGCTATCGGCGCCACCGAAATGGTGTGACGCGAGATTGGATAACCGCCTATAAAACCGCGCGAATTGGCAGCCACAAAATGCGACTGCTGCACATGTACGCTGGCGCCTTCACTATTCGTGATGCGCTTATCGACCGCAAAGGCAGCCGCTTCGGTACGCCGGGCGATTTCTATCGCTTCTTCCGCACTGATTTGCCACGGGTAACACAGCTTCAGATCACGCGGTGCCAGCTCCAGCATATCAGCATCCGGCAAACCGGCGCAGTCATCCTCAGCGGTGAAGCGCGCGATATTGTAGGCAGCATCCACCGTGTCACGCAGCGCACGCTCAGAAAAATCCGAAGTGCTGGCATTACCACGACGCTGACCCAGATAGACTGTAATTCCTATGCCTTTATCGCGGTTCAGCTCTATCGTCTCTACCTTCCCTTTGCGCACGCTGATCGACAGACCGCCACCTTCGCTGATCTCGACCGCCGCATCCGACGCGCCTTTTTCTTTCGCAAAACGTAACATATCATTCGCGATCTGCCGCAACTGATCCTGGGAATGGGAGAACACGGGTTTGCTCATAGACGTTTTCTTTACTATAAATACGAGGATAGGACTGCCAGTTCTTAGGCCGATGCGACACCGGAAACTGCGCACTGCAGACAGCGTGCAGCAATTTTTCCACTGCATCCCGGCTGCCAGAATGGGCATTTTTGTCGCGGCGCCCACTAAAACGGGTATCATAGCAGCCGTTTCATAAAGTTTATACAGTAAAGGCGCAGAATTATGCCAAATCCAAACCGTGGCTCATGTGGCTACCAATCCAACGAGTTCGAACAAGAGTACGAACGTCCATCAAAATCCCAGCTCAAGCGCGAGATGACCGCCTTGCAAAAACTGGGTGAAGAACTGGTCGAACAGCCACGTGACCGCGTCAAACGCGTTCCCATGCCAGAAGACGTGCGCGACGCAATTCTGGAATGCCAGCAAATCAAGAACCATGAAGGTCGCCGCCGTCAGATGCAATATGTCGGCAAAAAAATGCGCACACTTGATGAAGAAGAAGTCGCGCTGATACAGAAAACCATCGACAGCTGGAAAGGCGCATCCAAAGCCGAGACCGCAGCGATGCATGCACTGGAACGCCGCCGCGACAAACTGCTGGCCGACGATAATGCCCTCACAGAATTGCTGGCTGAGCATCCGGAACTGGATGTGCAGCAGTTACGCACCCTGATCCGCAACGCACGTAAAGAACAGGCGGAGAACAAGGCACCGAAGGCCTATCGTGAAATCTTCCAGATACTGAAGCAAATCAGCAAAAAACCAGCTGACGCACAGGATGACGCCGATGAAGACGATGCTGAGGACGAAGCCTTCGATGAGTAATACCGAACGCGCTTTACGTATCGGTCTGGTCTCGGTATCAGACCGTGCCTCTGCCGGTATTTATCAGGATCAGGGCTTGCCCGCTTTGCAGGACTGGTTCAGTCAGGCACTGGCTACGCCCTGGCATCTGGAAACCCGTCTGATTCCTGACGAGCGCAGCGCGATCGAAGCAGCACTGACAGAGCTGGTCGACCAGGCGCATTGTGATCTGGTGGTCACAACTGGTGGCACCGGCCCGTCGCGGCGCGATGTGACGCCGGAAGCCACACTGGCAGTGGGCACCAAAGAAATGCCTGGCTTTGGCGAACAAATGCGTCAGATCAGCCTGCGCTTTGTGCCAACGGCCATCCTGTCACGTCAGGTCGCGGTGATACGCGAAACCGACAGCCATGCTGCGCTGATCATGAATTTACCGGGTCAACCCAAATCGATCAAAGAAACGCTGGAAGGCTTGCGGGATGCGGATGGTAAGCTGTTATTGCCCGGCATCTTTGCAGCTGTCCCGTATTGCATCGATCTGATCGGCGGCCCGTACATAGAAACCCATGCCACGGTATGTCAGGCCTTCCGTCCGAAATCAGCAATACGCAAACAGCCGGACCCAGCCTGAAACAGCATCATAATAAGCACCGCTTCAATATCCAACACCGCGCCTATACTTAACCTGAGCATCAGCCTGTCATGAGCCAATACCTGACCACCATAGAACTGGAAAGCGCCCCGCAAGCAACTGCCTCCATCATCTGGATGCATGGACTGGGTGCGGACGCCAATGATTTCGTCCCTATCGTCAAAGAGCTGGATTTACGCGCCTGTCCGCCTATCCGCTTTGTGTTTCCGAATGCGCCAACCATGCCGGTCACCATCAACGGTGGCTATGTGATGCGCGCATGGTATGACATATTGGGCACCGACATCGCCAGACGTGAAGATGAAGCTGGCCTGCGCCAGTCACAAGTTAAAATTGAAAAACTGATCGCCAGAGAAATCGAACGCGGCATACCTGCCCATCGCATCATCCTGGCAGGTTTCTCCCAAGGCTGCGCCATGACCCTGCAAACCGGCTTACGCTATCCGCAACAACTGGGCGGCATGCTGTGCTTGTCGGGCTATGTACCGCTCAGCGAACACATCGCTGCCGAGCGTCATCCTGCTAACCAGAATACACCGATATTCCTGGTACATGGCGTGGCTGATCCCGTGATTCCTTTACAACGCGCAGAGCAATCGCGCCAGTTGCTGGAGCAATGCGGCTACCAGATAGAATGGCATACCTACCCGATGCCACATTCCGTCTGCGAAGAAGAGATCGTCGATATCGGCAACTGGCTGACTAAGGTATTAAGTGGCGCTTAAACGCATAACTCTTCCGCCGATTCTGAAGCAAAGGCAACGGAGATAAAATTCCGTTGCCATCAGTACCGCGCACATAATTTCGTACTGCCAGTACCGCCACTGACCGCATTGTGCAGGTTCTGCACTGTGACCCACCGGCCGGGACCACGATATATGCGGCCATCGGGCAGACGTTCCTGAAAGATGCATTCCAAGGTGCCGAGTCTGAGTGCGAATTGTTCGCTGAGCGTAGGTTTAACAGCATTGGCGCGTGGATCGTTACGCGCCAGCTCTTGGGGCGTGGCTTTGTCCTGACGCAGCCAGTCACGCCGTATCTGCAGGTCCAGCGTTGCCGGTTCAGCCGGATGCGCGTCACCTGCCAATATGGAATTACTGGCTTTGCCGCTGTTATCCGTATCGGAGACCTGAGCAGGTGTGGATGTGAGCGCTGGTGCGGCGCGACTCGGGCGTCGTCCGGCTGATTGTAGTTGAGTTGGCTTAGCTGACTGCGCCGACTGCCCTGCGTCGCGAGCAGTGAGCGTGCGTTGACGCTGCACAGGCACGAAATGCAGCGCTATGGTCTGAGTGATCAACAGCCTGCCGGGCCCGGAACGATCAAGCTGACTACGTAACAAAAGAGCGATCAGTCCTACATGCGCCAGCCCCAGCAAGAACAGGATGAGCACATCTGCTCTACGCTGTCTGGCTGAGCGGCGCAGCTGCATGCTCACGCAAAGTCTTTCAACGTCTCCACATCAATCTGCACTGATACCTCACCGGCTGACAGCCAGATTTGACCATCCTGTATCGTGCATTGCAATTGCATAGTGCGTTGTGCCAGTTTCTCCAGGGCCTGACTTTGTTCGGCCGGGATATTTCTGACGCTCAGATTCTTAGCACGGTCTAAACGGCTATTCATCTGCTTCCACCAGACATCGCTGGCACTGGCATAGCTGTATACATACACCTTTTCAGAACGGCCGCAAGCCTTTAACAAGCGGCGGTCATCCGGCTGGCCGACTTCTATCCAGGTCTGGATCGCATCGGTGTAGTCTTTTTCCCATAAATCGGGTTCTTCTGTATCCGAAATCCCTTTACCAAATTCCAGCCTTTCTGCGGCATGAATCGCGAAGGCTAATACCCGCACCATCATGCGCTCATCGGTTTCCGACGGGTGGCGGGCGATGGTCAGGTTGTGATCCGCGTAGTAGCCGCGGTCCATATCAGAAATATTGAGTTCTGCTTTATAAATGATCGATTTTAATGCCATTATTTGAATACGACTGTCTTATGTCCATTAACTAAAATTCTGTGCTCCACAAAGCACTTGACTGCGCGTGCCAGCACGACGCACTCCACATCGCGCCCGATCGCAGTCAGTTCTTCCGGCCCCATTGCATGATCAACCCGCGCTACATCCTGTTCAATAATCGGACCCTCATCCAGATCACTGGTCACAAAATGTGCGGTCGCGCCGATCAGCTTCACACCGCGTTCGTGCGCCTGGTAATACGGTTTTGCTCCTTTAAAGCTGGGCAGGAAAGAATGATGGATATTGATGGCGCGGCCTTTCAGATCCTCACACATTTGTTGTGACAGGATCTGCATATAACGCGCCAACACGACCAGCTCCACGTCCTCCGCTTCAGCGATTTCCAGTATTTTTTTCTCCTGGATGCGCTTCACTCCTTCCGGCGCCCCTGTAGCCAAAGGCAAATGATGAAAGGGAATGTTGTAGCTGGCGGCCAGTTGGTAAAAATCCGGATGATTCGACACGATGGCGCGTATATCTACCGGCAGCAAACCACTTTTATGGCGGAACAATAAATCATTCAGGCAGTGACCTATGCGTGACACCAGTATCATCACACGCGGCTTATGATGCGCGTCATGTAGCTGCCATTCCATGCCCAATTCCTGCGCCAGTCCGGCAAATGCCGCATGCAATATGACATGATTCGCACTGTCATCCTCTGCCGCAAAATGTACACGCATAAAGAAGCTGGCGGATTGTGCATCGCCGAACTGGGCTGAGTCAATGATATTGCATGCATATTGGCTCAGTAAGCCGGAGACACGATGCACGATGCCGCGTTGATCGGGACAGGACAAGGTCAGGATAAATTCAGGTTTTTGACTCATTTTCGATTTTTCGTTGGTTCAGCTATTCTGAGGAATAGAGTTTTCAAATAATATTCGGATATTTCTGCAAACAGCGAAGTGCGCATTGTCGCATGAGAACGCGTTTTTATTCAGACCGGGCAAAGGCAGTGGCACTGACAAAATCCAAATCTGTCAAAAAAATTTAAAAAGTACGCTCGTTCTATTTATTCCAATTTGATGTATATTGTGTACGGCGACAAAGAAGAAACATCCGTACACCACATGCACACGGATGCCCCAAAAAATAAATTGGAGACGACATGAACCCACGCATCAACCACCAAATCCGTCTGGCAGCCCGTCCGGTCGGCTTACCACAAGCCAGCGACTGGCAATTCACCGAAGAGCCACTGCGGGACTTGCAGGACGGTGAAATCCTGATCAGAACAATCTACCTGTCGCTGGACCCGGCCATGCGCGGCTGGATGAATGAGGGTAAATCCTATATCCGCCCGGTTGCAATCGGCGAAGTCATGCGGGCGGGCGGCATCGGCCAGGTAGTTGAATCCAAATCGCCACGTTTTAAAGCCGGTGATTATGTATCTGGTGGTACCGGTGTGCAGGAATACTGGATAGGCGATGCCAATGATAAACACGCGGCGTTTTATCCAGTCTCACCCAAGCTGGCGGCGCTGCCAAAATTTCTGAATGCGCTGGGTATGCCGGGGATGACCGCATATTTCGGCTTGCTCGATGTCGGACAACCTAAAGCGGGCGAAACCGTGGTGGTGTCGGGTGCCGCCGGTGCGGTAGGACAAACCGTAGGCCAGGTCGCCAAACAAAAAGGCTGTCGCGTGGTGGGCATCGCAGGTGGCAAAGAGAAATGTGATTTCGTGGTCAAGGAGCTGGGTTTTGATGCCTGCATAGACTATAAAAACAACTCAGTCAAAGAAGGACTCAAAACACATTGCCCTAATGGTGTGGATATCTACTTCGACAACGTCGGCGGCGATATTCTCGATACAGTGCTGACCCGCATCAACCTGAAAGCGCGCATCATTATTTGCGGCGCGATTTCCCAGTACAACAACACGACGCCTGTGAAAGGCCCGGCAAATTACCTGTCTTTACTGGTCAACCGTGCACGCATGGAAGGCATTGTGGTATTTGATTATGCAAGCCGTTATGCGGAAGCCGTTGCGGAAATGGGCGCCTGGATGCAGCAAGGACAATTCCACACCCGCGAGGATATCGTGCAAGGCTTAGAGCAATTCCCGCAAGCCCTGCTGATGCTGTTTGAAGGTAAAAATTTCGGCAAACTGATACTGCAAGTAGCGCAAGAATAAACCTGCTCTGCATACATCAAACGCAGACCGGGGACAGGAGGAGCTGGCCAATACTGGTTAATGTTGGCTAACGCTGGCTCTTCCGCTTACCACAACAGTTCCATCCATATGCAGCGCTTGCGCTTGCCACGCCTATCGCTACACCTCCCACCTCTCTGCCCGACTCTCTGCATACCTCATTTACACGGCTGTTTCAGATCAGCCAGTCGGCGCAATTTCAGCGTTTCAGCCTGAATTCACTGCCACGCCATTTCCCTCGTGCGGCCTGCTCACGCGATGACAAGAACGGGCAACAAGCGCTGAAAACAGCGCCGTCCATCCTTCCCGCCCTCCTTAGGTCTTGACGCTAAATATATTTGACTTTTCGCAAATCTAATATAAATATATTTATTAATTGCATCAGCGTAATTTTTTTCTTTGAATTATTGCTTAATTTCCTATTTTTAACCAATTAGGCATCATTTTTAGTATCAATGTATTAATAGCAAACAAATTCAGCGCTGCAATTCCGAATAAAAACAAACAAATATTCATTTTATCCACCCACACTCAAGGAGGACACCGACAGGCTTCAACGATGTGCAAAACAGTTAAGCATCTACACGTCATGGACAAACTACCTAGCATCCATGCCAACAAAGGAGACTCAATTGAAACGCTATCTTTCCACCGCCTTACCCCGTTTACTCATTTCCTGTGCAGCGATCAGCGGCACGCTGCTCGCCTCAGAAGGCCATGCACTTGACGCTCAGGACAAGCTATCCGCACCAGTCAACAAAACCGCCAGCCTGGAATCTCAGGCTTCCAGCAAACACCACCAGAAAAAATCCTACACTCCCGCTGAACGGGCGCCACGGCAGGCGAGCCAGATCAATGCCCGCATTAGCTATGGCAGCGCCGACCAGGCCGCTATTCCAAACCGTCCCTCATCGTTGAGTACGAATCTGTCCAAAGCTGAACTGGCCAAGTCATCGCGTGCTTTAACACTGGACAAAGCACTCGCAGCCTGCGATCGCAATGCGTTTGCTTCCGCCAGCGGCGCTGCGCTGGTCAGCCTGGTGAAGTCCTCAAGCTCAGCTTGCATCAATGATTTATTCGGTGTCAGTGGCGCTCAGGCGAATGCCATTTTTAAAGAAGCGCAGATGGTCACGATAGCCAAAGCCTTTGAAAGCGAAGCCGCCAGCTATAACGGCAGCAATGCGGGTAGCGCATTGCAAATGGTGATGTTTTTGCGTGCAGGTTACTATGTGCAGTTTTACGATACGGCGGTAGGCAGCTATGGCACGAATCTGCAAACTGCGATACGCGCAGCCTTAGATGCGTTTATCAAAAATCCGAATTTTGTGCTGATGAATGACGTACACGGTGAAATCCTGTCTGAATTTATCACCCTGATAGACAGCGCAACTGAGAACGCTCGCTACCTGAACACCGCGGTTAAACGCATGCTGAGCCTGAACAGCAGCTTCCTCAATTTCTGGTACATGCGCAGTGCCGTCAACAACGCATTCACTGTTCTGTTTCGCGGGCATCAGAATGCCGATTTCAAATCACTGGTGCAGTCCGACCCGACTATCGTGGATAGCCTCTACAATTTCATGAATGCGAACTTCGGTTTGCTTGGGACAGATAACGACTATCTGGTCGCGAATGCAGGCCGTGAAATGGCGCGTTTTCTGCAATATAGCGAAGGCGGCGCATTAAAAAATCTGGCCAAATCCCGCGTAAAAACCATGCTAGACCGTAGCAATGTCACAGGTAATACCGCTGCTGTCTGGGTAGGGCTAGGCGAAATGGTCGACTACTACGATAAAGCAAACTGTGCTTACTACAATCTGTGCAATTTCCAGTCTACCTTAGACAGCAATGTGCTGCCGGTACGATATAGCTGCTCACCGACACTCAGACTCAAAGCGCAATCGCTGACCAGCGCACAACTGCAGGAAGCCTGTAGCATTGTCGGCGGCGAAGAGTCATATTTTCATCAGCAGGTACAGTCTGGGAATGTGCCGGTTGCGAATGACAATAACAAGCAGCTGGAAATGGTGATTTTCAATAGCAGCAAATCCTACGCTACCTATGCCGGTGCAATTTTTGGCATCGATACCAATAACGGCGGCATGTATCTGGAAGGAGATCCTTCCGCTGCCAATAACCAGGCGCGCTTTATCGCTTACCAGGCCGAATGGAAGTTGCCTGCTTTTGAAATCTGGAATCTGACCCACGAATACATCCACTACCTGGATGGCCGCTTTAATATGTTTGGTGATTTCAATGCTGCCGTCAGTGTCAATTCTATCTGGTGGATAGAGGGTTTTGCGGAGTATATGTCTTACTCGTATCGCAAACTCGAGTACAGCGATGCGAAGGCTCAGGCAGCCAGCGGCACCTACAAACTGAGTCAGATTTTCAACAATGACTATTCGTCCGGTCAGACCAGAGTGTATAACTGGGGCTATCTGGCAGTACGCTATATGTTTGAAAAGCAGCGCAATCGGGTCAGCACATTGTTGAATTCCTATTTCCGTCCAGGGAATTACAGCGCATACACCAGCTATATGAATGGCATCAACACCACGCTGGATGCGGACTTCAGTGCATGGCTGCCTTGCGTGAACAATGGCTCTTTACCGCAATGCAGCTCAACCGTGCCACCAGTGAACAAACCACCGGTAGCCGCGTTCAATAGCAGCATCAATGGCCTGAGCGTCAGTTTCAGCGATGCCTCGACCGACAGTGATGGCAGTATCGTCAGCCGTAGCTGGGACTTTGGCGATGGCAGCAGTTCCAGTGCCAGCAACCCGTCAAAAACCTATAGCAATCCAGGTAGCTACACGGTTACCTTGACGGTGAAAGACAATGCGGGCGACAGCAGTAAGGTCTCAACAACCATCAATCTCAGCAACGGGGGAAATTTGCCGGAATGCCCTGGCAGTGCTGCTGCATTGGGCAAAAACTGCAGTCGCAGCAATGTGAGCAGTGTGGCAGGCGACTACGCTTATCTGTATCTCAGCGTCCCGGCTGGCACCACCAAACTGACGATCAGTACCAGTGGTGGCACAGGCAATGCGGATATGTATGTGAGCACCAATGGCAGCTGGCCTTCACGCGATCACTACAATGCGAGTTCGGTCAATCCGGGCAACAACGAAAGCGTGATCATCAACAACCCACCTGCCGGTTACATCTATATCAGCTTATACGGAGTAACTAAGTTCTCGGGTCTGAAAGTCACAACGCAATACTGAACAACATTAATCTCCTGATAGCGACAAAGCCCGCAGTAACGGGGCTTTGTCGTCGGTGCTTAGCATGCAGTAAAACAGCCTTTCAATCCCGCTTTAAGTAGGGCCGCAGCCAGTCCAGTCCGGCTGAAGTCCCAGCCGCCGGACGGTATTCGCAACCGACCCAGCCCGCATAACCCGCCGCATCCAGTTGTGCAAACAGATAGGGATAATTCAGCTCGCCCAGCGAAGGTTCCTGCCGTCCCGGCACACCAGCGATCTGTATGTGCGCGATCTGGCCTTCCTGACGTCGCAAGCCCTCCAACATGCGGGTTGTGACGTCGCCCTGCATGATCTGGCAATGATAAATATCAAACTGCAGTTGCAGATTCTCGACGCCGATTTCATGGCAAATTTGCTGCGCATCTTCCTGCATATTTAAAAAATAGCCCGGCATATCACGGGTGTTAATCGGCTCGATCAACACGATCTTTTCATGACGCGCTGCATGCAATGCCGCATACGCCAGATTACGCTGATACACCGCACGACAACGCTCATGGTCTTGTTGTGCATCGACGATGCCAGCCATTACATGGATGTATGGATTACCCAATACTTCCGCATAGCTAAGTGCCTGATCAAAGCCTAGTCTGAATTCCGCCTCGCGCCCCGGCAAAGCGGCAATACCGCGCTCACCGGCAGCCCAGTCACCCGGCGGGGCATTGAATAAGACTTGCTGCAAGCCTGCCGCGTCCAGCGCATCACGCAATTCCTGTGCAGAAAATTCATACGGAAACAGATACTCGACCGCTTTAAAGCCGTCTTGCGCAGCTGCGGCAAAACGCTGCAAGAAGGGATATTCCTGATACATCATGCTAAGGTTGGCTGCAAACTGAGGCATGCTTCTATCCTTAAGTGAATTGACTGTTGACTGCGAATGAAAAAATTGTCCGCTCAGTTTTTGCGGCTGGCATACCGCTGCGCCAGCACGGTACAAACCATCAACTGTAACTGATGAAACAGCATGATAGGAAGTAAAACTAAACCGGCCGAGCCGCCGGCAAACAACACTTTAGCCATAGGCACACCGCTGGCCAGACTTTTTTTCGAGCCACAAAATACGATAGTGATTTCATCTTCCTTAGAGAACCCCAGACGCCGGCTGCCATAAGTCGTGATAAGCATGATGATGGTCAGCAGCAGTGCGCTGATCATCAATATCACCAGCAGCATCGCAAGCGGTACCCGCTGCCAGATGCCCTGCACCACCGCTTCGCCAAACGCGACATACACCACCAGCAAAATCGAACTCTGATCCAGCTTTTTTAGTGCGCCCGACCAGCGATCCACCCATTGCCGTATCAAGGGACGCAACAACTGACCCGCAACAAAGGGCAGCAAGAGCTGCACGACGATCTTCAGCACCGGCTCCCAGGAGAAAGGTAAGCCAGAACCGGCTTTCACGATCAGGCTGACCAGAACAGGCGTGATGAATATGCCCAGAATATTACTGGCTGAGGCACTGCATACTGCAGCCGAGACATTGCCGCGCGCAACAGACGTGAAAGCAATCGAGGATTGCACCGTCGATGGCAGCACACACAGATACAGGATGCCTAAATAAATCTCAGGCGTCACCAGCGACTCCAGCACGGGCCGTAAGGCCAAACCCAGCACAGGGAACAGCGCAAAGGTAATCCCCAACACCAGCAGATGCAGCCGCCAGTGCATCATGCCAGCCACCACCGCTTCACGTGATAAACGCGCACCATGCATGAAAAACAGCACAGCGATCATCAGCGTCGATAAACGGTCAAACGCTAAGGCATAAGCACCGGTCGCCGGAAAAAAGCTGGCCAGTGCTATCATCCCCAATAACATCATGGTCATCGGATCAGGAGAAAAACGGAAGTGTTTCATGATGAGTTCTACAGTCAGAGTCTCTGAATTGTACCGGAAAGCGACATGCACGCTCTTCTCCAGCCAAAGAATTCAGGCTGTCAGCAGGGAATTTTCATATAAAAACAGCACGCGCCATCAGCTCGCCAAAGATTCTATGGAATTTTGTTTTTCCAAGTTGAAGTACCTGGTTTTTCTTAGAAATAGTGCAGTGTTCGCGGTATATTTTCAGGTTATGCATTACACATTGCTACAGGCTGCCCGGCCTGCACGCTACAACCAGGAGACCCCATGAAAAAAAATCTGATCGCCGCGCTGATTGGCCTTGCTTTTGCCTTCCCTGTCAGCAGTTATGCCAATCATCCGAATGATACCGAAGCCTACCGCTGGAATCTGCAAGATCTGTATCAGGATCGCGCTGCCTGGGATCTGGATGCAAAAAAACTGGAAGCGCAATTCCCACAACTGCTGACATGCAGCGGCCACCTGGGTGACTCACTGCCAAAATTCAAATCCTGCTTGGATCTGTATGCCGATATCGCAAAACGCTACTCTCGTCTGAGCACCTACGCTGCCCAATTCCGCGACCAGGATACCGGCAACAACGCTGGTCAGGATCTGGCGCAGACGGCCGACATCCTGGGCAGTAAATTTGAAGAGGCCAGTTCCTTTATCCGTCCCGAAGTGCTGAACCTGGGCGCAAAAAAAATCGATGGCTACCTGGCTAAAGATAAATCCCTGAGCATCTACCGCCACCCGCTCAATGACATACTGCGCGGTGCCAAACACACACTGGATCAGAAAGCCGAGGCACTGATCGCCACCTTCAGTATGGCAACCGGCACCGCCAGCGCGGTCTACTCCACGTTGTCCAATGCCGATATGCCCTGGCCTAAAGTGAAATTATCCAATGGCGAAGAAGTTGTGATCGACCAGGCGGCCTATACCAAATACCGCGCCGTGTCGAATCGTGCTGACCGCAAGCTGGTGTTTGATGCATTTTGGGGCAAATGGAAAGAATTCGAGCGCAGCTATGGCGTCACGTTTTATGAACAACTCAAAAGAGACAGCACCTATGCCAAGGTCAGAAATTATCCGGATTCGCTGACCCATGCACTTGATGCCAATAATTTGCCGCGCGCCGTGTATGACACCCTGATCAGCCAGACCCAGGCTAACCTGCCTACCCTGCACCGCTATTTCAAGCTGCGTGCGCGTATGCTGGGTGTGAACGATCTGCGCTACTACGATATCTATCCACCGCTGGTATCGGGCGACTTCAAATACAGCATTACTGAAGGCGTGAAATACATGCTGGAGTCGGTCAAACCGCTGGGTGAGGATTACACCAAGGCGATGACTAAGGCGACTACCGAACGCTGGATGGATGTCTACCCACGCGCGCGCAAACGCTCAGGCGCTTACATGACTGGCGCTGGCTATGACGTGCATCCTTACATCCTGTTGAATTACAACGACGATTATGAGTCGCTCTCGACGCTGGGCCACGAATGGGGCCACGCGATGCACTCCTATCTGGCGAATAAGGCGCAGCCCTTCATCACGGCAGACTACCCGACCTTTACCGCAGAAATTGCTTCTACCACCAATGAAGTATTCCTGCTCGATCACATGCTGAAAATCGCAAAATCGGATGATGAACGCCTGCTGTATCTGGGTTCAGCATTAGAAAACCTGCGCGGCACCTTCTTCCGTCAGGCCATGTTCGCCGACTTTGAACGCGAAGTCCATGCCAAGGTCGACAAAGGCGAATCCCTGACGGGTGAAGGACTGAGCCAGATCTATGGCGGCATCCTGAAACGCTACCATGGCGATCAGGAAGGCATCATGAAAATCGACGATGTGTATGCCACCGAATGGGCTTACATCCCACACTTCTACACCCGCTTCTATGTGTTCCAGTACGCGACCTCGATCGCTGCCGGTTCCATGTTTGCCGATGAAGTATTAAAAGGCACACCGGGCGCACGCGACAACTACCTCAACATCCTGAAAACCGGCGGCGCCGCCTACCCGTATCAGCTGGTGAAACAGGCTGGCGTCGACCTCGCCTCACCCGCCCCGTATCAGGCGGTGTTCAAGCGCATGAACAGCATCATGGATCAGATTGAAGGGATACTGGCTAAAAAACGCCAGTAAGCACGACTTCAGCGCCAGTGACGAAAAAAACCTGCCCGTCAAAGCAGGTTTTTTCTCATTTGCAGAATGAAAACCAAGGACAGGCGCGGCTCACCAGGCAAAAAGCCGTAGAAAGACACAGAAAATATAGGTCTGTGCAGGACTACTTCTATGATCAGATGGCGGGCAAGCTGACAGAACAACAGACTCCCGACAAAAATCTTATTGGTACATGCTCAATATTCAAACGCAGCCAATGCCAGCTTCTATACTTCAATTTACGGATGAGGTCAGCACTGCCTGTTGCAGCATTTACCTCATCACGATGCGTGAAATAGCGCAGACGCAGTCTGCTATTTGCGCCATATCAAAGGTGGCTTTGCCTGCACAGAGTAAATTCATCGCAGTTTAACTATCTTATCGCGCAATACAGTGTTTCAGATCCATATCAATTCAGATGCACAATCAAAAACAGGGAGATTTAAGATGAGCGCCAGGAATTTCCATCCGGTTTCAGTCGATATCATCCACCAGGAACACGAGCATTTGTCCGCTGTCATACAAGGCATGCTGTACTTTGTACGCTCAATCAAACAGGGCGGACCGGTTCCGGATCTGAAGGTATTTCGTGCCATGTTGTACTACATCGCCGAATATCCCGAAAAAGTCCATCATCCGAAAGAGGATCAGTACCTGTTCGCGAAAATCAAGCAACGCACGCACCAGCTCGATGCCGAACTCGATGCGCTGATCGAACAGCACACTAGTGGCGAAGTCTTAGTCCATCGTTTGCAGGATGCCTTGCTGCAGTATGAATTCCAGGGCCACACTGCATTCGACAAATTCTATGACTTGGTCGAGCAGTATGCCAAGTTTTACTATGCGCATATGCGTAAAGAAGAAGATGTGATCATGCCGGTCGCCAGGCAAGTGCTGTTTGTCGATGACTGGCAGGAAGTAGATGCCGCCTTCATGGAAAACCGTGAACGGCTGGATGACAGCGGTGAACGCTATCGCTATGAACAGTTATTCTCACTGATCGTGAATATCAGCCCTTCACCTATTGGTGTGGCTGACCCGCTGTAACTCTTTGATTTCAATCCCCCCGCTGCAAACTGCTGCAAACCCGGATCGTGCGCCAAGGCCACGGTCCGGTTTTTTTAGAAATTACACCAAACCGTTTCAACTACGTTGTGGCGCTAAATCCTGCCATGTAAATTCACAGCAATTCCACATTACTCAGCGTCAAAAAACTACTTTCACGGATAGTTTGCACAAAGTCGAGCAGATAAGCTTTGGATGACATGGCTGGCAGGCAGCTCGCATACAGACGACCGGTCAAGCCGTCGGCGCTGATTTTCTTAGCCAGCACATAATTCCGGTTCAGGTAGTTTTGCGCGGCCCATAAAGGCAAGGTCGCGATACCGCGTTTGCTCGCGACTAATTGCAGCATCGCGACTGTCAGCTCAGTCGTCCTGCGCGTAGTCTTGATACCGGCTGGCCGCAACACCTGCCGCACTACGTCGAGCATCTCATCCGGTACCGGATAGGTAATCAGGGTATCGCTGGCAAAGTCTTCGGCCACCAGATAATCGCGTGCCGCCAGAGGATGATCTTTGGCGACCAGCGCCACGATTTCATAGCGGAACAGCGGATGGTAATCGACTACCTCATCGGCATCCCGGTCGGCCACAATCGCAATATCAGCGCGGTGTTCGTGCAGCAAAGCGATAGGATCGGCATGAAAGCCCGACACAATATCGAGCTCCACCGCTGGCCAGCGTTGCCGGAAAATATCCATGGCTGGCATCAGCCAGTCAAAACAGGTATGGCATTCCACTGAGATTCTTAACTGCCCGGCCTCGCCCTGCGCCAGCCGCGCCATATCGCGCTCGGCCTCCGCCACAGCCGGTAGCAAGTCATCGCCCAGTTGTAGCAGCCGTTCCCCGGCTGCGGTGAAACGCACCGGCACCGACTTCCTCTCAAATAATTCCAGACCGTAGTGCTCTTCCAGTTGCTTGATCTGATGCGATAAGGCCGATTGAGTCACATTCAGCAAGCTGGCAGCGCGCATCAGATTGCCTGCCTCGCGCAGGGCACGCAGGGTTTTTAAGTGCCGTATTTCCAGTATAGATGCCATTATGAGTAAATTTCATGATGAATAGGAATTTATATCGTTTGAATAATACTCGACCCCAAGACAAAATGACAAGCCCGAAACCCGTATCAGGCTTACGCAATCAAGCCTCAGGTTTGCAACCACCCTTTGATCTGGAGTCCATCATGTCCTTAGCTCACATCCCCGGTTATCCGCGCATAGGCGCCCACAGAGAATTGAAATTTGCGCTGGAATCGTTCTGGCGCGGCGACAGCAACGAACAGCAATTGCAGGAACTGGCCGCCAGCCTGCGTCTGCGCCACTGGCAAAGTCAGGCGGATGCCGGTCTGGATCTGGTCACGGTCGGCGATTTCGCGTATTACGATCATGTATTGCAAACCCTGGCTTTGCTGGGCGCGATCCCGGAACGTTTTGGCTTCGATCCCGCCAGTCTGAATCTGCAACAGTATTCCGAACTGGCACGCGGCAACAACCAGCAGTTTGCGATGGAAATGACCAAATGGTTTGATACCAACTACCATTATCTGGTCCCGGAATGGAGCCAGCACACCCGCTTTGACGGCGGCACTGACTGGCTGTTTGACGAAGTCAGTCAGGCGCAGGCCGCGGGTTTTCAGCCTAAGATAGTGTTGCTGGGACCGCTGAGTCTGCTGGCACTGGGCAAAGTCAAATCCGGACTGTCACATGCACTGGAATTATTGCCGCCATTGCTGAGCGCCTATCAAGGCATACTGCAGCGCCTGCAACAGCAAGGCGTGACCTGGGTGCAAATCGACGAACCAGTGCTGTCACTGGATCTGGATGCGGCCTATCTGGCGCAATTCCTGCCCTGCTATCAGGCATTGAGCCTGCACGCGCCTAAGATTTTACTGGCCAGCTATTTTGGCGATGTAAGTCAGCATCTGGACTTACTGCAAAGCCTGCCTGTGGCCGGTGTACATCTGGATCTGGTGCGTGGCGCTCACCTGACGACGGATGTACTGGCGAACTGGCCGGCACCGCAGGTTTTGTCTTTGGGCGTGGTCGATGGCCGCAATATCTGGCGTACCGATTTGCGGCGCGCGCTGCACAAGCTGCAGCCTGTGCATGCGGCGCTAGGCGAGCGTTGCTGGATCAGCAGCAGTTGTTCTTTACTACATGTACCGGTCGATCTGGACAGCGAAACCCGGCTGGATAGCGAACTGAAAAACTGGCTGGCTTTCGCGAATCAGAAAATCACAGAAATCCAAACCCTGAGACTGGCACTGGATCAAGGTGAAGCAGCAGTCGCGGCCCAACTGGCGGCCAGCGATCAGGCCGTACAGTCGCGCCAGAACTCTAAGCGCATCCACAATCCGCTGGTACAAAAGCGTCTGCAAGCGATTGCTGCCAAAGATACTCAGCGTCATTCTGGCTTCAGCGAACGTATCCGCGCCCAGCAAGAAAAATGGCAGTTGCCGCTGTTCCCGACCACCACCATTGGCTCCTTTCCGCAAACACCAGCCATACGCCAGACCCGCGCCGCGTATAAGCGTGCTGAAATCAGCCATCTCGATTATCTGGAAAAAATGCGCGCAGAAATCAGCCTGGTAGTCAGCAAGCAGGAAGAACTGGGACTGGATGTGCTGGTACATGGCGAACCAGAACGCAATGACATGGTGGAGTATTTCGGTGAACAGCTGTGGGGTTATGGCTTTACCGATTTTGGCTGGGTACAGAGTTATGGTTCGCGCTGCGTGAAACCGCCGTTTATTTATGGCGATGTGTATCGCCCCGAAGCCATGACGGTAAGCTGGAGCGCCTATGCGCAAAGCCTGACCGACAAGCCGATGAAAGGCATGCTGACCGGACCAGTCACGATGCTGCAATGGTCTTTCGTGCGTGACGATCAGCCACGCGAAGTCACGGCGCGCCAGATTGCACTGGCATTACGCGATGAAGTCTGCGATCTGGAACAGGCAGGCATAGGCATGATACAAATCGATGAACCCGCATTCCGCGAAGGTCTGCCTTTGCGCCAGCAAGACTGGGCGCATTATCTGGACTGGGCAGTACAGGCCTTCCAACTGTGTGCAGCCGGGGTGCGCGATACCACCCAGATTCATACCCATATGTGCTATTCAGAATTCAACGACATCCTGCCCTGGATCGCTGCCATGGATGCCGATGTGATTACGATAGAAACCTCGCGTTCAGACATGGAATTACTGGATGGATTTTCCAGCTTTTCCTACCCTAACGATATAGGTCCCGGCGTGTATGACATCCATTCACCACGGGTACCCAAACCGGAAGAAATCGCTCGCTTATTGGGCAAGGCACGCAGCGTGATTCCCGATGCGCGTTTATGGGTGAATCCGGATTGCGGCCTGAAAACCCGCCAATGGCAGGAAACCGAACTGGCACTCGCGAATATGGTGGCAGCAGCACGTCAGCTCAGGCTGCTGGCCGAACAGGATCAGCAAGCCAGCGCAACGGTGGATGCGGTGGCGCAGCCAGTCTGAATGCAGTTGAAATAATCTGTACTAAAAAGCTGAGTATCTGCGCACCTGAGTATCCGCAACATTGCGGACTCAGGTGCGCATAACACGTTGAAACTGACGATCGGCGTCAGTCTTCGGCCTTACGCCCCAACAAGCTGTAAATGCTGGAAAAATCTAAAGCACCCGCGCCTTGCTGACTGTGTAAAGCATACAGATTCCGCGCCAGCTCACCCAGCGGCACCGCAGCCTGTACCGTGCGTGCTGATTCCGCAGCCAGGCCCAGATCCTTCAACATCAGATCCACCCCAAAACCGCCGCTGTAGCCGCGTGACGCGGGCACATTATCCATCACACCGGGACAAGGGTTATACAATTCCAGTGCCCAGTTACGGCCTGAACTCTGACGCATGATATCCGACAGCACATGCGCATCCAGCCCGTTCGCCACACCCAGCGCCAGCGCCTCTGCGGTACCCGCCATCAGTATGCCCAATAACATGTTATTGCAGATTTTTGCAGTCTGACCTGCGCCATAACTGCCTGCATGAAAAATGTTTTTTCCCATTGCGGACAGTATAGGACGCGCGCGTTCCAGATCATTGAGCAAGCCGCCCACCATGAAGGTCAGCGTGCCTGCGGCCGCACCGGCAGTGCCGCCTGAAACCGGCGCATCGAGCAAACTCAGGCCACGCTCCGCCGCCGCGCTGGCCAGCTGTATCGCAGTCTGCGGAGCGATTGTGCTGCAATCCAAAACCAGCGCATCGTCTGCGATCAGCCCCAGTATGCCGGGGCTATTCTTGGCACCAAAATACAGGGCTTCGACATGGCGGCTCGCTGGCAGCATAGAAATCACCACCTCCGCTTCAAGCACCGCATCGGCGGCGGAACTGGCACACTGCGCACCGGCGCTGGCCAGCTTATCCATAGCTGCAGCCGATAAGTCATACACCCTGAGGCGATGTCCGGCCTTGAGTAAGTTCAGCGCCATCGGCGCTCCCATATTACCTAAACCAATAAATGCAATCTGACTCATGCTGCTTGCTCCTCCAGGTTAATGTGCTCATTGTGCTCATTCTGCTGCACTGACACTTCGGGCTGGGCTAAGTCGTGTAACGGATGCTGAGGCCAGTCTGGCGCGGCAAACATGGCCGCCACTAACGTCTCCATGTGGGCTGCCGTCAGTTGCTGCAGATCGGCAGGCTGCCATTGCGGCTTACCGTCTTTGTCTATCAGTAAAGCGCGAATCCCTTCTGCAAAATCAGTGTGAGCGGCACAGCGTAAAGCCAGCACATATTCCATCTGAAACACCTGTTCCAGCGACATGGTGGCCGCACGCCGTTGCGCTTCCCAGGCCAGTGCCAGCGATAAAGGTGCGGCCTTGTGCAGGCTGGCTGCGGCTTTCTGCAACCAAGGGTCAGTGTATGCATGATCACGCAGTTTCTGCACGATGTGCTGCCAATTCTCGCCCTCGCACAAACGATCGATCAATGTAGCCGCTTCCTGCAAAGGCCCGGCTAATACGGCTTCCGGCATGGCGACACTATGCAGCAGCTGGCTCAATTGCTGAGCCGCTTCAAATGGTGAAATGCTCCAACCCTGGCGCAGGATAGCGGCGATCAGTTGCTCACGGCTCGCATGTGGAATTGCGTAATCAGCGATGCCCGCATACAGACAGTCGGCGCTGCGTAGCTGGGCGCCGGTCAGTGCCAGAAACAAGCCAATTTTGCCGGGCAGGCGTGACAGCATCCAGGAGCCACCGACATCCGGGAATAGGCCTATCGCGGCTTCTGGCATCGCAAAGCGGGTCGCTTCAGTCACCACTTTATGGCTGGCGCCCATCATCAAACCCACACCGCCGCCCATCACCACGCCATGCGCCCAGCACAGCACAGGTTTGGGATAACGGTGTATCAGATAATCGAGCTGGTATTCACTCGCAAAAAATTCTGCCGCATACGCATTCGCGCAGCAATCACCCGCTGCAGCCGAGGCATGATGCGTGCGCATAGACTGATACAGCTGTTGTAAATCGCCGCCAGCACAAAAGGCTTTATCACCACTCGCTTGCAACAGCACCAGCGCAATCTGCGGGTCGCTGGCCCATTGCTTCAGGCGCGCAGTCAGCAGCTGCACCATAGGCAGCGATAAGGCGTTTAAGGTCGCAGGCACGTTCAGGGTTGCGATTGCCAGCCGCTTGCCATCGGCACACACGCGCTCTTCAAATAAGACGACATCCATAGCCTTATCATTCATCACCTTAGCCTCCATCATTGATAACTCCAGTTAGGCTGACGTTTTTCTAAAAATGCCTGCACACCTTCGGTCTGATCGGGCCCGTCAAACAAATCCACAAAGGCTTCACGCTCCTGCACCAGCATGTGCTGTACCGGCTGGCTGCGTGCACCCTGTATCAATTGCTTGCAAGTGCGCAGACTGCGCGGGCTTTGTTTAGCAGCCAGGGCCGCCAGTTGCTGCGCCCGTTCAAGGGCCATGCTGCTGCCCACCACTTCCTGCACCAGACCGATACGCAAGGCGGTAGCGGCATCGATGCGTTCGCCCAACAAGATCAGGCGTTTGGCCCAGGCTTCACCAACCAGCCAGCTCAGATGCTGGGTACCACCAGCACAAGGCAGCAAACCGACCGTAGCTTCCGGCAGGGCCAGCACGGCCTGGGTTTCTGCGATACGGATATCACAGGCCAGCGCACACTCCAGCCCGCCGCCCATGGCATAGCCATTGATTGCCGCAACCGACACGCCGCGGAACGCCGCCAATGCCTCGAAGGCCTCACCAAAGCGGCGCGCCATTTCGCGTGCCAGCGCTTTATCGCCAGATGCAAATGCCTGCAAATCTGCACCCGCAGAAAAAAACTTTTGCCCGCTACCAGACAAAATCAGGCTGGTGATTTCAGGTCGCGCATTCAGGTCATGCACCAGCTGGGTCAATGCCATCAGGCCTTCACGCGTGAAGGTGTTTGCGGGTGGATTGTGTAAGCTGATCAGCGCAGTATGCTGTTCAAGTTGTACTTGCAGATTATGGTAGTGATTCATCGCAGTTCTCCGGTACTCAGGGTGTTGAGGAATTGACGCGCAATAATCGAGCGCATGATTTCATTGGTGCCTTCCACGATTTTGTGGGCGCGTGCATCGCGCATCAGGCGTTCCAGCGGGTATTCGCGGATATAGCCATTGCCACCGCAAATCTGCATCGCTTCATCGCAGACTTGAAAACCGACGTCGGTGGCAAAGCGCTTGGCCATGGCGCAATAGGCTGTCGCATGCACCGCCTGCTCATCCAGCTTGACGGCCGCCATACGGACTAACTGACGTGCCGCAATCAGATCGGTCAGCATGTCTGCCAGTTTGAATTGCACAGACTGAAAATCCGCCAGCAGATGGCCGAACTGACGCCGCTCACGCACATAGGTTTGCGCTGCATTTAACGCGCCTTGTGCAGCACCGATAGAACAGGCAGCGATATTGATGCGACCACCATCCAGTCCGCGCATGGCAAGCCGAAAACCTTGGCCAACCTCACCCAGCAAATGATCCTGCGGCACCCACACATCTTCAAAAAACACCGCACGCGTAGGCTGACTATGCCAGCCTAATTTTTCTTCCAGCCGGCCATAGCTGATACCGGCATTGCCTGCCGGCACCACAAACGCCGAGATACCGGCCGCACCCGCCGCGCCGGTACGTGCCATCACGATCAGCACATCGGACGCACCGGCGCCTGAGATAAATGCCTTGGCACCGTTGATACGATAACCGCCGTCAACCGCGCTGGCCTTGGTGCGCAGGGCTGCCGCATCGGAACCCGCACCCGGCTCGGTCAGGCAATACGAAGCCAGTTGCCGGCCCGAAGTCAGCGCGCTGGCCCAGCGTTCGCGCACGGCTGCACTACCCCAGCTGCACAGCATCCAGGTCGCCATATTGTGTATGCTCAGATACGCGGTGGTGGAGGGATCGGCCGCTGCCAGCTCTTCAAAAATGATGCTGGCGTCGAGTCGTGACAAGCCCAATCCGCCTGCGCTTTCAGGGGAATACAGGCCGCAAAAGCCCATGTCACCGGCTTTTTCTATCACGGCACGCGGGAAAAAGCCGTCCGCATCCCATTGCGCCGCCAGCGGTTGTAACTCTTGTTCAGCGAAACTGCGCGCCGCATCCTGAAACGCGCGCTGTTCCTGGTTGAGATCGAAATTCATCGCACTCACCCATTCACTTCAACGCGATCGTGGTATTCACACCAGCGCCAGCCTGGCTATCATCAAACCAGCGTTGGGTCACGGTTTTAGTCTGGGTATAAAAGCTGATGACCTGCTTGCCATAAGGCCCCAGATCACCGAGCTTGGAGCCGCGCGAACCGGTAAATGAAAACAAGGGTACTGGCACCGGGATAGGCACATTAATACCAACCTGACCGACATCGATCTCTTCCTGGAACTGACGTGCCGCCGCACCGGACTGGGTGAAAATCGCAGTGCCATTGCCATACGGGCTGGCATTAATCAGCGCAATAGCCTGCGCCAGATTCTCAGCTTCCATCACGCATAAGACCGGTCCGAAGATTTCCTGCTCATAGATATCCATGCCGGGACGCACCCCGGAAAACAGCGTAGGGCCAAAGAAATTGCCCTTTTCGTAGCCGGGTACTTGCGGGTTGCGGCCATCCAGTTCCAGCCTGGCACCCTGCTGCACACCACGCTCTATCAGGGTCGCCACGCGGTCCGCTGCAGTGCGTGAAATGACGGGCCCAATATCGGTACCGGCCTCCGTACCGGCGCTGACTTTGAGGGTACGCGCCACGTCGATCAGATCTGGCAACCATTCGCGTGCGGCACCAACCAGCACCGCTACCGAAACCGCCATACAACGCTGACCAGCCGCACCAAACGCCGCCCCCACCAGGCTGTTGATGGTCTGGGTACGGTTTGCATCCGGCATCACCACCGCATGATTTTTTGCCGCCATCATGCATTGCACGCGCTTGCCATTCAGGCTGGCGCGCTGATACACATGCTGACCCACGCGACCCGAGCCGACAAAGGACAGTGCACGGATATGCGCGTGATCACACAAGGCATTCACCACCTGTTCGCCGCCATGCACCACATTCAGCACACCGGCTGGCACACCGGCCTCCAGCGCCAGCTCGACCAGACGCATGGTCACCATAGGATCTTGTTCAGACGGTTTCAGCACGAAGGTATTGCCGCAGGCGATAGCCATAGGGAACATCCAGAGCGGTATCATGGCCGGAAAATTAAACGGCGTAATACCGGCACACACACCGATAGGCTGCAGCAAAGTATAGGTATCAACCCCATTAGCGACATTATTGGCCAGCTCGCCCATTTGCAGATTGCCGATATTGGCTGCATGCTCCACCACTTCCAGCCCACGGAAAATATCGCCTTCCGCATCGGCCAGGGTTTTGCCCTGTTCCGCGGTCAGCATCGCCGCCAGTTGCTTCATATTGTCGCGTATCAGTTGCTGATAGCGCAGGAAGATACGTGCTCGCGCACCGATAGGCGTTTTGCGCCAGTGTTGAAAGGCTTTATGTGCAGCATTGATCGCTGCATCAGTTTCTTCAGGTGTCGCAAACGGTACGCGTGCCAGCACTTCCTGCGTGGCGGGGTTGATGATATCGCGCCACACGGTACTGCGGGATTGCACGAATTCGCCATTAATCAGCAGTGGAATAGCCGGCACGGTGTTACCGGAATGCGCAGCAGAAGATACGGAACTTGCAGGGGATACGGCAGGATGGGTCATCTCAGTTTCCTTTACATCGTCACTGTGCCAGGCACAGAAATTAGCGATAAAAAGTCACCGACGCGTGTGCACACGTGTGCTGACACGAAGCGACACAGCTTCGGTGACCTGACTGAAAGCGCAGCAAGGGAAAAAATTGTGCGCCACGGCCAGCACCCTCCGTGCCAGACCGCGACCTCAGAGAACAGCGTGAGACGCAGACGCCAACCGCATCGCAATGATGCCGTTGCAGCCTGATCGCCAACCCGCGATTCGCTACAGATCATCAGGCCGGTATCCGGGCTCGTAAGACTTGCTGTCACGCCTTCCCAGTCTGTCGACCAGTGGCACAGAGTAACAACCACACTTACTTACCGTTGCGGGGGCAGCAGCGGCTTAGTCTGCAAGAGACGCACCACTTTCCCGTTTAACTGTCGCATCCAGAACGAACACGCAGCACCTGATGCAGAAAACAATAGCACCGATTGACGTTTACGTAAACGTCACTTATGAGAAACAAGAAAAAATATCGATGAAAAAAATTTGCGGGTGGTGAGACCGGCTCAGAATCAGAACCGGACTCAACACCCGCAGCTTACTGCTTCAGAGATCAATCACTCATCAGCAAGGACCTCAGGCCACGCCACCCCGCGCAAAGCAGGCCAGCATTTGCTGCCACGCGAGTTCCGACTGCTGTCCATCGTAACGCGGCATATCGATCACGCACCAGCCATGCTGAGCCGGGAACACGGTCACCTGTGCCGCCCTGCCCGCATCCTGCGCCGCCTGCTGCAGGATGGCCTGATGGTCGGGTTGCTGTGCATGATCGTCCTCGCCTATCGCTAACAGCAGACTGACTTCAGACGCCATCTGCGCGAACAGGCGGTGCGGGCTGTCGGCCAGATTGGTAATCAAAAATGCGCCATGGAAGGAAACCGCAGCATGAATGCGATCAGGCGCTGCCGCTGCAGCACGCAGCGCAAATGCCGCACCCAGACAATAACCGATGCTGGCGATTTTCTTGCTATGGTCAACCGCCGCCTGCCCATCCAGAAAAGCCAGTGCCGCATGCGTATCCGCCGCGATACCAGCCGGACGTATTCTTGCCACCCGCGGCCAGGCTGAATCGCGGTCAGCCAGCCAGTCGCTGAATTCCACATACAGCGGTGCTGGCGCATCGCGATAATAGTGATTCAGCACCAGCACCGCATAGCCCGCTGCGGCCAGCCGTGCTGCCATGATGCGCTTCGCTTCACGCAGACCGGCGATGTCCGGCCACAACAGCACGGCTGGATGGCTGCCCTTAGCCGGATGCACGAAGTACGCATCCATCTTGCCATCCGGCGTAACGATCACGACCTCACGCTGGGTCAGCTCTGCGCCATGCGACTGCCATTGTGGCGCGATGGCAGCGCGCCAGTCAGTTGCGGCCGACTGCGCTGCATTCGTTGCGTCGTTGATGGCTGCTGCGGTTTGTTCATTACACATGCTCACTCCCGGTTTGGACATTCAAATTATTTGGCGCGATTGCGGGTGGATACCGGCTGCGCCTCGTGGCGTTCACGTGCCGCCAGCACATCACCAATACGGATTTCTATCCAGTCTGCCAGCACCCGCACTTTTTCTGCGGCTTCCTGACCCAGTGGGGTGAGGCTGTATTCCACATGCGGTGGCACGACATCTTTTGCCTCACGCAGAATTAAGCCATCAGCCTCCAGCCATTGCAAGGTCTGCGCCAACATGCGCTCACTGACGCCGCCAACCGCACGCCTGAGTTCAGAAAAACGGCGCGTTCCGTTTTCCAGCACCATCAGAATAAGCACGCCCCAGCGACTGGTCACATGCTTGAGCACATCGCGCGAAGGACATGCTTCCATCAGCAAATCGCCGCGCCTGACTGCCTCGGACAAGGGCAGTCGCTCTGTCGTATCAGCCCGTTTTTTTGGTGATTTATTCATGTTATCACTTACCTTTATGTAAGTACTTACGAAAAGTTAGCGCCAATCGTACAATGATTTCAGTGCCGGATGCAAGCACCCGGACCATAGACACACATTGATCTCACTCAAGGAAAAAGCCATGACTATCGCAATTACAGCCGCTAACGGCCAACTCGGACGTCTCGTCATTCAACACCTCAGCACACGTGTCACCAACAGCGACATCCTGGCACTGGTACGCTCACCGGAAAAAGCGACCGACCTCGGCGTTGCTGTCAAAGCCGCTGATTACAGCAGTGATGCCACCACCCTGCAACTGGCACTGACAGGCGTGGATACCCTGCTGCTGATTTCCGGCAATGAACTGGGTCAACGCGTGGCGCAACACCGCAATGTGATAGACGCAGCCAAACTGGCTGGCGTGCGCCATCTGGTCTATACCAGCCTGTTACATGCAGACCGATCCAGCCTGAACCTGGCACCCGAGCATGTTGAAACTGAACAACTGATCAAGGCATCCGGACTCAGCTATACGATATTACGCAATGGCTGGTATGCAGAAAATTACACCGGCAATCTGGCACCCGCTATTGCGCATGGCGCACTGGTCGGCAGCGCAGCCGATGGCAAATTGTCGCTGGCACCGCGCGCCGACTACGCCGAAGCCGCCGCCATCGTACTGGCTAACCCGGCCGCCCACGCAGAACGCAGCTATGAACTGGCCGGTGACAGCGCACCGACTATGGCTGGAATCGCGCAGGAAATCTCTGCACAAACCGGCAAAACAATTCCCTATCATTCGCTGCCAGAACAAGAATTTGCGGCCATCCTGCTGCAAGCTGGCTTACCGGAAGTCTGGGCAAACGGCATCGCAGGCTGGGATGTGGAAGCCGCCAAAGGCGTCTTGTTTGACGACAGCAAACAACTGTCTGCACTGCTGGGCCGCCCAACCACCCCGCTCAGCGACTATGTACGCGCTGCATTAGCTGCTGTTGGAGTTGTGTGATCTGTTGAACTCAATGATGTGCGAATCCGGCACTGCCCGCGCGGTGCCGGATTCGTCATTTTTCAATGCATCTGCCATAGCAAGCAACAACACCTAGCTCAACAAGGCTTGCAAACCACTCACACGCTTAGTCTGGCGCTGTAGGGCATCCGCAAATACGCCAGGCTGTGGTGTCAGCAGTGTGAAGAACTGGCGCGCACGCGTGATGCCGGTGTACAGCAATTCTCTTGCCAGTAAGTTGCCGCCCTGTTCGGGCAAGACCAGTGCGACGTGTGAGAATTCTGAGCCCTGGGATTTGTGTACTGTCATCGCGAAGGCGGTTTCCACATCAGCCAGCCGGGTTGCGAGCACACTGCGCACCTGCTCGCCCTGCAGAAAATACACACGCAGCGAATCCGGGCGTCGCGGGTCAGGCAGGGTCATGCCGATATCGCCGTTAAATACACCCAGGCCGTAGTCATTACGCGTAATCATGACCGGACGCCCGGCATACCAGTCACTGCGTTTTTGTATCCAGCGCTGTGTCATCAAGGCTTGCTCGATCAGTGCATTCACACCGGCCACACCCCATTCGCCTTCACGTACCGCACACAGGATGCGGAAGCGGTCAAACGCGAGCAGCACCTGCTTTACCCAGGCCAGATAATCTGCTTCATTGCCAGCATCGGCGTTACTCTCTGCACCATCCTCTGCAGCATCAGACTGCAACACTGGCGCGGCTTGCAGCAATTGCAGATAAGTCAGATAACTGTCTTCCACTCCGGCACGACCAGCCAGCGCCAGTTGCAGCAAGGCAGGCAATTGCACCTGCGCATACCAGCTCAGCATGCCACTGTTATCGGTCTGTAGTAAGTGGCTGCTGGCAGCTACCTGACCCGCATTCACGGCGAGCGCAAGCTGACCGATGGGGCCACCGAAACGGCGGCTCTCACGCAGCATCACGGTTTGCTGCGCCAGTGCGGACTGACCATGCAGCATCGCTGCTGGCAGTTGCTGGCCGCTGGCGGCCTGTACATAGGCAGCGGTTTCAGGCAGATAGGCACCGGCACTCGCGTTGTGGCACAAATCGCCCAATACCGCACCGGCTTCCACCGAGGCCAGCTGGTCTTTATCGCCGAGTAAAATCAGCATCGCATGCGGTGGCAAAGCATCCAGAATGGCTGCCATCATTTCCAGATGCACCATCGACGCCTCATCCACAATCAGCACATCGACATCGAGTGGATTACCCGCATGGTGGCGGAAGCGGCGCGTATCGGGACGCGCACCCAGCAAGCTGTGCAAAGTCGCTGCCGGTGCCATGCGCGCCGCCAGTTCAGTCAGCGGCAGTTGGCCCTGCATTTTTTCTGCCAGCCCGGATAAGGCATGGTCGATCGCCTGCTTCAGACGCGCAGCCGCCTTGCCGGTCGGCGCAGCCAGCACGATGCGCAATTGCTCTGCCTGTGCAGATAAAGAAAACAGCAATGCCAGCAAACGCGCCACGGTATAGGTTTTACCGGTGCCGGGCCCGCCGGTGATGATACTGAAATGACTGCGCACTGCAATCGCACAGGCGATTCTTTGCCAATCCACCGTCTGCGCTGCGTCTGTGTTTTTGGCTACGCCGAACAGCGTATCCAGTCCCTGTCTGACCTGCTGCAAATCCAGTGACCGTGGCTGACTGGCCTTGCGCTGCACGGCGCTGGCGACTGCACATTCATAATTCCAGTAACGGCGCAGATATAGTCGGTCATCCACCAACAGCAGGGGTTGACCGTGATCCAGCTCCGCTTCGAGTAACACCTGACTACAGGCGGCGAGTTGACGCAGCCACAAGCGGCTGGTGGCGGGCAAAGGTCCGGCGCTGTTTTGCAAAGCCTGCCACTGTCCGGTGGGCCATCCCAACAAGGCATCCGGATCGCTCAATAAATCGGGAATGCGCAGACAGCTGTGCCCACGTCCTTCCAGTTCTGACAGCACCACGCAACTCAACAACAATACCGGGTCGGCGGTGCCCAGCTGTGCCACAAAGCGGGTAAATGCCACACCCAGACGACGCAGCTCGCCCTGCTGCATCAGCAGCTCCAGTTGTTGATCCAGCGCGGCCGGTAAGCCATGCTGGGCAGTGGTGACTGCAGCGATTTCCTGCAGCGCAGGATAGACTGGCTGAGATGGCGGCAGGGAGTGCTGCAAGGATTGCGGCGGCTGGGCCGGGTTAAGTTCTAAGCTGGACATCGTGGCTCACTGAATAGAATACAAAAAGACGACATCAGACGCCTCACTTACCAACTGGTTTGGGCTGGAAACAGCTGATCCAGCTGCGTCAGCAAAGCGGCGTCCGGCGCGATACGGATGCAGCCGGCCGTGTCAGCATGAGCCACACCGCGCATGAAGTAAAACAGCGCACCGCCCAGATGCTGTTCCGGCACATATGCATCGCCCATGCGCTGCCTGAGCAAACGGTGTAAGGCCAGCAGATACAGCACGCCCTGCACATCATAACGATGATGAACCAGACATAGCTGCAAAGCCTGACTGTGATAGCTCGCATCATTCGGGCCTATGGTATTGGACTTGTAATCCATCACCCAATAGCGGCCCTCATGACAAAACACCAGATCCTGAAAACCGCGCAACATGCCATGCATATCACGTTCACTCAAGGCAGGACGCGCCAGCCCTGGCAATACATGCTGACGACAAAGCGCATCCAATTCCGCACTGAGTAAGCCACTGGCCGGAAACCAGAATTCCATTTCAGGCACACATTGCTGCAACGCAGACAGCGAACACCCCAATGCGGGCAGCTCGCGGCTGCAGACTGCGGCCAGCCAGGCGATCACATCGTCCTGTCTGTGCGCCCAACCAGCGCGTTCGCAACGTTTTTCCATCACAGCGCGATAACGTTCGCTATACACAAAATCAAAGCCTTCACCGGCCAGCCATTCCAGCTGTTCATGCAAAAACTGTCCCGGCACCGGACCGCGCGGAAAGCGGTGCCAGGGGCTGTCCTGTACTTGCTGCCAGGATGCGGCATCATCGACTTCTGACAGCTTTTCCATCAGCGCGCTATGCGCTTGCCGGGTTTCACCCAGTCCACGGGTAATCGAGGTATAACTGGCGACACTCCAATTGCGTTCAAACTGTGCCGAGTACACGGGCGCATCCTGCAATACAGGAGCGGCCTGCTGGCGCATCAACCTGCTCAGGCCGGGTTGCGCACTGCTATCCTGTGCGGCGATCGCGCTGTTGACGAGTAAGGGCTGTAGCAGTTGCGCGAGTTGACCCGCTTCTATCGCATTCCCCGCATTGAGCAAATAACCGAGCGCAGAATGCTGAAAGCGCCCTTTTTGCGCCGTCACGCCCATCCACAATGCATGCCGGGGTCGCGTCAGCGCCACATACAGCAAACGTAAATCTTCCTCCAGCCGCGCCGCATCGGCGAGTTCCAATACTTCTTTGCTTTGTGTCAGATCCAGTTGTGTCACGCCATCGGCATCGGTATAGGTCAGCAATTTCCCGGCACGGCGCGCGACCGGGCGTGCTGCTGCGGCAAACGGCAAAAACACGATAGGGAATTCCAGGCCCTTGGATTTATGGATAGTGATGACCTGTACCAGCTCGGCATCACTTTCCAGCCTTAGTACCAGCTCATCGGCACCGCTATCAACAGGGTCATGCATCTGTTCCGCCAGCCAGCGTATCAGCGCCTGTTCGCCATCCAGTTGCTGACTGGCCGATTGCAGTAATTCCGCCAGATGCAGCATATCCGTAAGCCGTCGTTCGCCACCAGTTTGCGCCAGCAACGTGGCTGGCAAATGCAGCTCATGGATGAAACGGCGCAACATCGCGAGTATGCCCTGGCGCTGCCAGATACGATGCATCTGTCTGAGTAATTCCGTTCTGGCTTCCCAGGCCAGGTCATCGCTGACCAGCGTCGCCAGTTCCTGCAGCGACAGATTGGCACTGCGGGTGGCATAGGCGGCACGTGCAGTCGCCGCCTGCATAGGGTTCGCAATCGCCTGCAGCCACAACAGCATATCGCGTGCTTCATCGCTGTCGAAAATCGAATCTTTGTCCGATAAATACACACTGGCCACACCACGCTGTTGCAAGGCATGCCGCACGGCTCTGGCTTCACTGCGGTCACGCACCAGAATCGCAATGTCTGCCGGTTTCACCGGCGTCAGTTGTTCATCCTGACGAAAACCGGCGTATGCATCATTGAGCAAGCTGACAATCTGTTCAGCGCAAACGGCGGACACATGGCGATGCAGTTCGTCTTTACTCATGTCCTGCTGCACATAACTGAGCGTCATGGCGGCCGGTGTCCCTGCCGCAGTCACAAATGTTTCCGCCCTGCCCCTGGCTTGCACCGGTTCAAAAGGCAGCGGATTGCCTTGCGCTGTGCGGTAACGAAAGGCCCCGGCCGGATAACCGGGCTGAGCAGCATTGCCTTCCGCCAGTTCAAACAACTGATTCACCGCCCCCACCAGCGCCGCCGAGGAACGGAAATTCGTATTCAACACATAGTGACGTCCACTGGTGGCACGCCGCGCATCCAGATAGCTGTGGATGTCGGCACCACGGAAGCCGTAAATCGCCTGTTTAGGGTCGCCAATCAGAAAAATTCCATGCGGCGTGTCAGCATCGTGCAAGCGATACAGCAAATCAAAAATCCTATACTGATCGGGCGAGGTGTCCTGAAACTCGTCAATCAGCGCAACCGGATGCTGGCTGCTCATACGGCGCGCCAGCGTCGCTCCGTTGGCCGATTCCAGCGCCAGCCGCAAACGTTGCAGCATATCGGCAAAACCAAACTGACGGTTCATTTGCTTGAGCTGCTGCATGCGCTGGGCCACCCGCACTGCCGCATGTTTGAGCATCACATGCTGCACTGGTTCAAATGCAAGCAAGGCTGCCTTCAGTTCGGGGAACAGGCTAGCCGCCTGCGGCAACACGGCAGACTGATCTTTTTTAAAGCAAGTCTGCAAATTGTCTGCATTGAGCCTATCGCAACCGTCCAGAAAACGCTTATCAGGAATTATTTGCTGTGCCTGATCCAGCCATTGCTTCGCGCTCTCAAAAAACGCCGCCAGCGTCGTTTTGCGCAAGCGGTTGCCATTGAGGATGGCGCTATGCTTTTCTAACCACAGCTGTAATTCCTCCAGCAGCGCACGCCACTGGCTTTTCAATTGCTGTACGCTGTTCTGCTCGGTTTCACGTTTATCGGCCAGCAATTTAGCGAGTGACACTGTGCCCAGTTCTGCATAACGCTCTGCATAATGCAACATAGGCGGTATCGCGCTGCGCAAGGCATGCACATCGGCCCAGGCCTCTGCCACCTGGGCAAATACAGTCGCAGGCAGCGGATACACTTGTTGCCGCCAGTAATCGCGCACCGCATCATCGAGCAGACTGGTTTCGCTGCTGATCAGTTCTTCATCGAACAGGCAGCCGCTGTCGAATGCGTGTTCACGCAACATACGTTGGCACCAGGCATCGATAGTAAAGATCGCGCATTCGTCCATCGCTTCTGCCGCCATCATCAGCATGTGTGCGGCTTGCAGCGCTTGCTGCGGCTCACGGTAGCTGTCGCTGAGCGCCTGCAAAAACGGATCGTCTTCCACGCCCGGCTCACCGCGAAAATACGCAGCGGCCTGCACCAGACGCTGGCGAATGCGCTCAGACAATTCACGGGTTGCGGCGCGGGTAAAGGTCATGACCAGGATTTCGGTCGGCAACAAGGGACGCCCGTATCCATGCTCGCCACCATGTCCAAGCACCAGACGGATATACAGCGCGGCGATGGTCCAGGTTTTACCGGTACCGGCACTGGCCTCGATCAGACGCGCGCCGCGCAAAGGAAAATCGACTGCATGTAAAGGCTGACTCATGATGCAGCCTCCCCGACTGACTGATGGGTGTTTTGTTCTGTCGCTCCGCCATCCAGCGGCTGCAAAGACTGCAGCGGCTGTACCTGTACCGCACTCTGTATCCAGTCCAGCACAGGCTGATATAAAGTTCGGCTCAGTTCTTCCCAATCGGGTTCTGCCGACAAGGCAGCGAAATCCGGCCACATGCGATGCAGGCAGCGGTCCTGATTTTCACCGCTCGTGGTGTAACTGCCGTCATAGCACTCTTCAGGATTTTTCCCGCTCAGTAAAGCAAACGCGGTTTTACGCGCAACCGGCAAAGGCTGCTGGCAAGCGCGCTGCCAACAGGCGAGCACACTGTCCAGCGTCTGCAGCGCATCCTGCTGCGACAGCGGCAGGCAATACAGCACAGCATCGCGCCCAACCAGATAAGCAGGAACGGCCACACCACAGGCTGCCGACACCAGTTGCCGCAACCAGTAAGGCAAACAGGCATCCGGCCGCACCTGCAGTTCTTCGCCCTTAGCCTGACACAGATTAGCGGGCGACATCGCAAGCCACACAGTGTGCGTGCCGTCAGTCCACAACTGATCCAGCCAGTCCTCGATCTGCACTGTCGGAAAATTCAGCGCCAGCGCATGTTTGGCGGCTGGTTGCGGATAGCGCGCGCACAGGCGCAGCCATTGCTGACGTACCGGCACCAGCTGACTCAATAACTGCTGCTGCCACCACTTGCCCATTTGTCCGACCGGGAACACGCCTTCACGCGCCAGGCGCTCTATGTTGCGTTCCATATCCGGCTGCACATCGGCCAGGGTCTCGCGATCTCCATCATCCTGCAACAGCAACTGGGCGAACTGATATTCATCCAGCCGGTTCAGGCTGAAGGGTTCTTCATCGGCCGACACCAGTTGTTGTTCCGGGAAGCTGACTTGCAATCTTTGCCGGAAAAAATACGTCACCGGCTGGCGCATGAAACGGCTGAGCTCAGACAGATTGAGGCGGTAACCAGGCTCCATCGCGGCCAGCGCAGTGAGCGCATTAGGGTTGTCAGCCGTCACAGATTCCAACGCTTCGGCTTCATGGGCGGCGCGCCATTCACGTGCAAAAGTCAACGGCCCACCTGCTTCAAAATAACGGCGACTGAAAGGCTGCAAGGGATGCTCGCTGGTCAGACTGGCCAGATCGAGATCCCAGCCAGCCGCCAGATAATCACGCAATTGCGCCACCAGCACAGAAGGAGGCTGCTCCGAATTATCGCGGATATTGCGGCCCACCCAGCTGATGTACAGACGTTCACGCGCAGCCAGCAGCGCTTCCAGCATCAGATAGCGGTCGTCATCGCGACGCGAGCGGTCACCCGGGCGCTGGGTGCCGGGCAAGGCCAGCAAATCAAAATCGGCATGTTGAGTGCGGCGTGGATAATCGCCATCATTCATGCCCAACAAACAAATCACACGGAAAGGCACGGCTCGCATGGGCATCAAGGTGCAAAACGTCACACCGCCCGATACAAAACGCTGGGTCAGATTGCTTTCCTCGACCTGTCCTAACCAGGCTTCGCGCATGACTGCCAATGGCACCGGCTGCTCAAATTGCGCAATCTCACAATCATCCAGCCAGCTTTGCAAGGCTTGTTCCAGTTGCGCCAGCGAGAGCTTGTCGCGCTCCGATTCAGGTGCAAAAAAAGTGCTCAGCAAACTACGTGCACGTTGTGCCCACACAGCCGGTGTGGCGGCTTCACTGAGTACGGTACGCCATACCATCAGCTTATCCAGCATATCGGCCAGCGAACCGGCCAGTGCCGCATCCAGACCTGCGATTTCCGGATAAGGCTGGATCGCATCAAAATCCACCGCATCGCCATTCGCATAGCCGAGTAACATGCGACGCACGCCGAACAACCAGCTATTCTGTTCACCGACCTGACCCAAGCCCAGACTCGCACGATGGCTGGCATCCAGCCCCCAGCGCACACCGGCGCCTTCTATCCAGCTGCCCAGACGCGGCAAGTCAGCTTCTTCCAGGCCGAAACGCGCCGCAATCGCAGGTACATCCAGCAAATCACGGATTTCACTTTGCAGGCAACGCTGCTGCGGCAAGCGCATCAGCCATTCCAGCGCGATATATAAAGGATTGATCTGACGCTCTGTGGTATCGGCGATTTCATACGGAATATAACGTGCATCCTGACGCCCATACTGGTCAAACACGGCTTGTATCGCTGCGCTGAACTGCGCAATATCCGGCACCATCACCACGATATCACGCGGACGCAGCACACTGCCGTCGGCATCAGACGGCGCCTCCGCCAGCATCAGCAACAGCTGGTCATGCAAGACCTCCACCTCTCGCTGCACGCTGTGAGCGATATGGAATTGCACAGAGCGGTCATCGGCAGCCAGCGGCAGGTGCGCATGTTCAGCCAGCGGCAGCAAATCACGGATCGCTGCCTGCACCTGTGCCAGCAAATGCTGACCGGGTCCTTCACTGAATAAATCCAGCCTCAGATTTTGATAGCTGGCGCGGGTCGCATTGGCATCGTCAAACTCGTCCAGCATGCGGATGAAATCGCGTCCCATGCGACCCCAGGCGGCCAGCAGCGGATGGCTGTGGCTGTGCAATTCTTCAGGTGGAATCTGGCTCAGGTCGCGACCCTCGCGTAACTCCTGACGATGGCGATTCGCACGCAGCAATTCCCTGCCCTGAATAATATCGCCCCAATAAAACTGGCAGGGATTGGCTACCGCAATCACGACCTGAGTATGCTGGGCCAGTGCGCCCAGTGCTTCCAGTGTCTGACGTGGTAACGCAGACAAGCCAAACACCACGATGCGGCGCGGCAGGGTGGGCTTAGCATCGTGCTTTGCGTCAGCCGTTGCAGCAGACGGCAAATCTGAAGCCGCATCTGGCATCAAGGCCTGCAAAAAATGCTGATGCACATGGGCGCGGCCACCGTAGCGCTGCTGCTCATCCACGCTCTGCATCACAGCGCGCCATAGGGCAGCCTGCCAGGCCTGATCCGGCGGCAAAGGCAAAGCCGGTCCCGCTGCACAGCGCAATGCATCGTGCCCGGCATCCCAGTCTGCCAGCCAGTCAGAACGAAACACCTGATAACCGTCGAACAAATCGGCTAGTTTTTGCGCCAGTTGCAAGCGCCGTTCCGGCGCGCCATCTGCCAGAAAATGGCGTAAAGGCGCAAACACCTCCTGCGTCAATAGCTGCGGCAGCATATGCATCAGACGCCAGGTCAGCGAGGATTTATCAAACGGCGAACGGCGTGCCACTGCCTGTGGCCCCAGCACGCTGCGGTAGGATTCCCACAAAAAACGCGCAGGCAACATCACGCGGGTCGCGGCGCAAATGCCATTTTCAGCGGCCAGCGAAATCTTGAGCCATTCCGCCACCCCGTTCGATTGCACGATAAAGGTTTCCTGCTCCAGCACGTCTAATGGTTGCTGTCGCAGCCAGCTGAAGATTGCCGCGCCTAGTTGTTCGAGCTGATTGCCATGTATCGCGATCAGGCCGGGTGTGATAGTTGAAGCCATCTGTATGCTTAGTCCTTACCTGCATGGTGCAGGCATCAGAAATTGAGTATCTTGGTCTGTTGTTCGGTTAGCCGGATGCTGCCAGCCGTGAGGCAAACCGCCGCTTAGCGCCAGCACCTCGTGCAGTTTGAATATCTGTGCAAATATACAGTGTCGGTGCTGCTTATGACAATGACAAATACCGATCTGGCGCGGCTTTCCTGCAAGCGCCAGTCAACCCTGACTGCCAAACTTAGCTGCCTTACACGCAACGCTAAGCAAGATCAGCCAACCAGCACGCCGTCCATGCCAAAGCACGATCAAACAGGCGTGGAACAGCAGACTGAGTATCTGCACCAAAAAGAGGGGATGTCACAAAATTCAACAGGTGCAGCTGTTATACTGAGCGATTAGCTGTTTTTTCACGATACCGGATGCTGTGTTTCCCTGGCGTCGTGCAGGATAGCCACATTTTACTTTCCGAATCTGTTAACTATGTCTTCCATCTGGCCTGTGCTGCGCGAGCAACTCGAATTTTTTTCCTCACCTTTTCCGCGTGCGGCAATTGCGCTGGCAGAGGAGAATAAAACGGAACTCGCGCCCCACCTGACGGAAATCTTGCAACAGGTCGCGACCACCCCGGCTATCACCGAAAACGGCGAGTACATGCTGCATATGTATGCGATGCATTTACTGGCTTCATGGCGTGACAGCAGCGCCTATGCGCCTATGATCGCGATGGGCAGCTACAGCGATGAAGTGATAGAAAGCATGATGGGCGACGTGGTCACAGAAACCTATGGCCGCTGCCTGGCTTCGGTCTGCGATGGCAATGTCGCACCACTCAAAACCCTGTTTGAAAACACCGGCATCTCGATCTGGTCGCGCACCGCCGCGCTGATCGCCTGGCAGGTACGCGTGATCGCGGGTGACAATCCGCGTCAGGAATTGCTGGAATACCTGCAGACTCAGGGCGAGCTGCTGGCCAATCAGCGCCGTACTGCGAGTGAAGGCGATGCCGTTTTATTAGAAACCATCGTCGATGTCGCCACGGCGCTGTGTGCCAAAGAAATGGCCGATCAGGTCAATGGCTGGTTTGCCGACAAATTGCTGGACCCGCAGATGAGTGATCAGGACTGGTTCAACGAACATATCGCCGCCGACTTCCATGCCAGCCGCGCGCTGGAGCTGGAACATGGCAAAGGCTATATCCACGACGTGGAAAAAGAAATGGGCTGGTGGGACAGCTTTCAGGAAGTGAACAAACCTAACTTCCGCCAAACCTATACCACCCAGACCATACGCAAAGAAGCCAAGATAGGCCGCAATGATCCCTGCCCTTGCGGCAGCGGCAAAAAATATAAGAAGTGCCACGGCGTCAACGTCTGAGTACTGCGCCCCTTACAGACCTCAGGCGCAGACCTGAGGTAAGCGCAGTACAGCACAAGACAGCACTCATCATCATTCCAAAGTAACAGACTACGTATTCACACATGCAGTCTGCGACGACAGCACAGAATGCCTGCCGGCATACAAGCCAAGCCTGGCTTTTTCTTAGCAAAAAGCTCTAAAACACCTCAAAAATCAAATTTCATCCGTTTTTTTCGACAATTTCCGTTTAAAACAACGGGCAATTGTGGTTTTCCCCAATATGGTGCATCTGCGCTTAGTGCCATGATGCGACCCCATTATGTTTATCCTCAAACTCTCTCAGAAGAAGTCCGGAAAACAGACTAAACCGACCAATCGGATCAGCACCCACATCCCGGTGACCTGAAGTCGCGCGTTCAGTATCCCTGAACGCTCATCAAGCCGATTCATGAATTTCAGCTGTGCCGCAACGCGTATGCAATGTGTCGCCACTGAGGCTCATTGCGTCATTCCCTAACATAACGAGAACGCAGCGCAATCTGCCTCTCACACGGAGCATGTATGAAGAAAAAATCGATGACCCCGCTCATCTTTGTTGCGATGCTGGCTGGTATCGCAGTCGGCTATGGCTGCCATGAAACCTGGGCTGGTAGCAAATTTGCGACCGAACTCGCCGGTTACTTTTCCATTTTCACCGATGTCTTTCTGCGTCTGATCAAGATGATCATCGCGCTGCTGGTATTCTCAACCCTGACCATCGGTATTGCGCATCTGGGTGATACCAAGACGGTAGGCCGTATCGGCGTGAAAGCCATGGGCTGGTTTATTATCGCCTCGCTGGTATCGCTGTCTATCGGCATGCTGTTATCAAATGCGCTGCAATTAGGCGCACACCTGAACCTGCCTTTGCCTGAAGTCGGCACTGCCACCAATCTGAAAACCGCTGCGTTCTCGCTCAAGGAATTCGTGAACCATCTGGTCCCAAAATCCCCGATGGAAGCAATGGCAAATAACGAAATTCTGCAAATCGTGGTGTTCTCGCTGTTCTTCGGTTCTGCGCTGGCTGCGATGGGTGAAACCGGTAAAAAACTGACCAGCGTGATAGATGAATTGTCACACGTGATGCTGACTATCACTGGCTCCATCATGAAAATGGCACCGGTAGCGGTATTTGCAGCGATGGCATCGGTCGTCACGACTCAGGGTCTGGGCGTGCTGGTCACTTTCGCTAAGTTCATGGCAGGCTTCTACGCGGGCCTGGGCATTCTGTGGACACTGCTGATATTTGCCGGTTTCCTGTTCCTCGGCAAATCGATTTTCCATCTGATGAGCCTGATACGCGAACCTTTCCTGCTGGCCTTTTCTACTGCAAGCTCGGAAGCGGCTTATCCTAAGATTCTGGATGCACTGGACAAATTCGGCGTCAAACGCAAAATCTCCAGCTTCGTACTGCCTATGGGTTACTCGTTCAACCTCGATGGTTCTATGATGTATTGCACCTTCGCGGTACTGTTCATCGCTCAGGCTTACGGCATAGAATTGTCAACCAGCACCCAGATCACCATGCTGCTGCTGTTGATGGTGACCTCCAAAGGAATGGCGGGCGTACCACGCGCTTCGCTGGTGGTAATTGCTGCGACCCTGAATCAGTTCAATATCCCTGAAGCCGGTCTGTTGCTGATCATGGGCGTGGATCAATTCCTCGACATGGGCCGCTCCGCGACCAACGCAGTCGGCAATTCCATCGCCGCCGCTGTGATCGCGAAATGGGAAAACGGCATAGAAACACCGGTTCATCTGGAAGCTGTAGCGACTAAAAAAGCTGCGTAATTTCCTGCTGAATTGAACGACAAAAAAGCGAGCATGGTGCTCGCTTTTTTTATGTACTGTTTTGTGCAGCAGGCTGTGCGCCTGCCTGTGTGTTTCAGTAAACGCCTTCTCTTTGGCAGCTGTCATTTAGCTGCTGCCATCTGCTCGCAAAAAACCCAGCCCCAAAATTTCGTCATTCCCGCGCAGGCGGGAATCCAGCGGCATTACGGCGAAAGTCACTGGATCCCTGCCTGCGCAGGGATGACGGTGGCGGTGATTAATATTTAGTTTTTAGTGTTTTGTACTTGCGCCACAGAACAGCAATTCAAGCACTGCGTACATCCACCGCTGCCACCTCTGCCAACTCAGCCACCAGTCGCAGCACCCTTCTCTTCCACTTGCTTAGGTGTGGTCGCTTGCAAGCCCGCCTTAAACGCTGCCGTCCATTGCTCAGTCTCGATCTGGATGATGCGATGGCGTGCGCGGGATACGCGGATCAGCTCGGCCATTTCCTTACCCAGATCGGGCTGACCGACGTGTAAGACCTGTATCGTGAGCCAGTTCAGTTCAAATTCTTCGCGCAAACGCTGCAACTGTTGCTGCGCCAGTACAAAGCGCATCCAGGCTTCGGCGTCACCATAAAAACGTTCGTACGCATACAGCGTCGCCGTCAGGGCTATCAGTACGGAGGTCCACATCGGCGATATGGTCTCCCCTAACACCGGCACCATCCAGGCTGGTAAATGCATCTGCGTCAGGGATGGAATCACGGCAGACAAGCCACCTGTCGTAATCATCGCAATCCGCAAGCGCCTGGCCGTTGCGCCGCGCTGGGGTGCCTTTTCTGCATACCAGGAAATCGAGGCATCAATCTCGTCTAAGACTTTTGTTTTCGCCGCTTCGATCAAGCCCATCGCGTCAGTATTAAACGGCACTTCCAGCAGTGCCGGATCAACGATAGGCGCCAAATCGGTGCCTGCGTCAGCGGCTGGCGCCGATACCACAGCAACATCCGCTGCGGTATCGGCGACTGGTTCAACAGCCCCAATTGCAGTAAGCGCAGTGGTGTCATTTTGATTCTGCGTATTCACAGCTAAATCGTTTTCAGCCATCGTTTATCCCATTTCTTTTTTATTTGAGTTAAGAGTTAAAGCATAGTTAAGCACTAATCATCAGCGCCAAACGTGTCATACACGCTGGGTCCACACAGCCTGATGTTTGCGGCGGAATTCCTGCACGCCGGTTTGGCGCAGGCGTTCGGTCCAGCTTTCGGCATCGGTGCGGGTGGCGCCATGCTCCATCGCAGCTGCGCGCAGCAAGGCAAATTCGGTTCTGAGTGTGGTCGGCATAATGCCCGGGTCATCAGTATTAATGCAGACCTTGATCGGGCCACGGCGCAAGCCAAAGCGGTTGGCCGCTTCGCCCGGTCTGAGTACGCTTTCTGAGACCGGATACCATCTGAATACCGGATGTTCACTGAAACGTTCCAGCCTTGCGATATACACATTGCTGGTCAGATTCACCTCTATCATCAAGCCACGCGCATCGTACAGATCGAGCAGATAATCCTGCAAGGCTTCCATAAATTCCAGCTCGGTTTCCGTATGCTGATCGCTCAGGGTGCCCAGCGCATTTAAAGCTTGCTGTTGCCAGCGGCTGTCGCTGTGTTCAGGTACGCTCAGCGAGACTCTGACCTGAGGCAAAGCCGCATGGCTCTGGCGACAACCCCAGGCCGGTGCTGGCTTGCCGCCCTTTTGCATCTCTAACCAGCGCGCGCGGTCGCGGAACAAACGTACATCGGGCAAATAGCCCGATACTGCCTCAGCTGTACTTGCATCCACCTGTAACTCCGCAGGTGGTGTACAAGGCTTCATCAGCTTATAGCGATCCGGTAATGCCTGCGCCGATTCTGCATCACAAATGCCAGACAACTCGGCCTGCTTCAATTGCCAGCTGCAATTGCGGCGTAACTGCCAGGCTTTGAATAAGGTTTCCGGATGGGTGCCCGTGATATGCGCTTCGGCCTTGCAGGCAAATTGTTCATGCGCGGCTTTCAGCATACTGCCCGGCTGCAGCCAATCCAGACAAGCCGGATGCATCCACGGCACATAGCGCAAAAAGCGCCGTATGCGTCGCTCCAGCATAGGCATGACTTGCGCCGCTAAGGGCAGGCGCTCTGCCATCACACCCGCATAATGCCAGGCCCAGACCAGATTATCGACATGCTCATCGACCGGCACCACCATGTCACCATGACGCTGCAGCCAGTCGCGCGGACGCATGCCCAGTGCCAGCGCATGTCCCAGCCTGTCGCCGGAACGCATCTCGCAAAACTGGACGGTTTCATCCAGATGGCGCATGCCGGAATAAGGATGGGCATAATCCTCACCCGCATGCACACTCAAATGCAAGCCCGCGACAGGCGCCTGACGCTCTGCCTGATGCTGCAAGCCCTGACGCAGCCAGCGCAATGCGGGTGCATAGGTTTCGACCCGCACCAGATTTTCATCACCAGCCACATCCAGGCCGCGCACCCAGCGCACAGGCAGCAATTGGCGGCGCATATCCTGCGGCAAACGGCTGCTCAGGCCCAGTAATTCCGGCCTGTCCCAGCCCGCCTGCGACAGGCATTGTTCGCGCAATTGCCGCGCCTCACGCCACACCAGTTCCGGATGATGTTGGAATTTAGGGATGCGTAAAAAATGTATACAGAAATGCCAGCGATCCATCAATGCACGATACGCTGCAGCCTCGTCCGCTGGCAAAGGCGCCAGCCCTTGCGGCGCAGCCACGCCAGTCGCGCTGGCAAGCTGACGTAACCACAAACCGATTTCTTCCGGTTTGAATTTGGAACGCGTTACCTTGAGCTCTGCCACATCGTCAGGATGCTGGAACAGCACTTGCGCGGCATTCAGATGATTGGGTTTCTGCTCACCCCAGCGCAATGGCCTGTCGTAATAAGCCACGAAGCGCGTCAAGCCTTGACCATCCATAATCAGCTCGCGCCGCAAGTGCATCAGACGATTCACAAAATAAATGATGAGCACACGCAGCGCGTAAGGGCATTGCGGACTTTGATACTGCCGCCACAGCCAGATCAGCAGCCATAACCAGGCTTGCGCAACGCGCCCGGCCAGCATCGCGACTGCCATTTGCTGACGCAGCCAGGCCGGATCGCATACCGACGCATGCACGCTTTGCTGCGCTATCAACTGCCAGTCGCTACACCGTTGCGGCTGGGTACGCCAACGCTCGCCCAGACTATCTTGCAGCAGCAAATTGAGCGCGGCATCGCATGTTGGTTCTGCCCCATACTCATAGGACTCAGGCAGCCAGCTCGCGCGCGTCAGCAAAGCATGCAGCACACGCTGCAGTTCACACAAAGTCGAAAGCTGAGGATGCTGCTTAAGGTGATCTCCGTCAGGAGCCAGCACCCCCAATAACAGAGCGAGCCCGCTGGTATGCACGCCGCCCAAATGCACATGATTTTCCGCGACGGCATTGCCATCGACTACCGCCGGACTGAACAAAGCCTGCTGCTGTCCCACGATGCGCTGCATATCGTGGGTAGTCAGACTATGCGGCGACATCAGATGCTGCGCAAACTTCCAACCCACCACCAGCGCCGGATCGAGCTGCGCACAAAAGCGCACATAATCCTGCTCCTGCCCATCGCGGTAACGCACCGCATCACCATCTTCAATGAACAGCTGTTCGTACAAATAATCCAGGCTGCTGAATGCAGGACCACGCAAGGCCATTTGCGGCCACACGATTTGCAAACCATGCCGGATTTCATTCAGACGAAAACGCCGCGGCCAGTCTCTGTCCAGGTCAGCCTGCAACACGTCCAGACAGGCAGCGTGAAAATGGCTGATCTCCATCAGATGGCGTGGGTCGGGGCTGAGCAGGTGTTGTTTGATGAATTCTGCAAACTGGGGACTGCAAAACACATTGGCGATTGCAGTTTCAAACAAAGCGGCCTTTAACATACGGCGCTCATTTTTTCACGCCTGCGACTTCTTCTAACAGTTTTCTTAAAGGATGCATGTAGAGGGCACCGGTAAAGCCTCTCACACCAGGCCTTACTTCCCATTTTTTATCCCCACCAACGAGGAAAGGTTGAATGTTCGCCTGAAACAGTAAAGCCTTTTCGAACTCCCCTGTATCATAAGGCGATGAGAATCCATTCAAGTTCACTACGGCACCCGCCGAGAAATATTCAAAACTTCCCATTGCTGCACAAAATGTTCTAAACGCCTGCAAACCCCACATTGCCGTATTTTGCATGGTATTCAGGCCGCCAGCGGCATCGTTAATAGGGTCGTTTCGAACCATGCTGAGCTGCGTAAAAAATTTATTCATTACGCGATATATTAATAATCCATTCGGAACGTTATTCACTTCACGTAGATAAATTTGTTTCCAGTTCTTGATACTCTCAACTAAATCATAAAAACTTTTTCGCCAACTTTCTGTTCCGTCAAAAGTTTTTGGCAATTGAACATTACTTCCCTCATCATCGATCAATGCTTTGGTGCCAGAAAAAGAAACCAGGGAATAAAAGGGTGTGCGCTGCAGCAGTTGTTCAAACTCATGTTCAATAACTTCATCCATCATACTTAACACAAGAAGCTCAAATATCCTGCCAACAAATACATAACGAGTACTATTTGTTGCCGAATAAACTTGATCAACTACCATTAACTTTTGTACGATCTCCACCTGATCAGCGGGTACTTCGCAATGATCAAGGGTACGCAGCAATGGGAATCCACGATCCGGTAATGGATAAGACAAAATTGTCTTATCGGGCAAGCTATTAATCCAGTAGGCGTCTTTAATCCTATCAGCAAGATGTCTTTCCCAATTCACCCTCAATCCCGGCACTTCAGCATCATTTCGGAATTCAGGCTCCTGATGCCTTAATGGTTGAAATAAGGGGGTATCGAAAATGGATATTGATCTAGCTGCGTGTGCATTCTCCCTAAGCGGCCCGGATTCCCGCCAGTATTGAGTAGCCTCCATCAGCAGCGCAACTTCTGGCGAATATGAGCCTCGCTTAAATAATTGAGTCAGTTTCTTATTGAATGCAAAAAATAATGAGTTAAACCTAGGATTTGAAAATTCTCCAGAATTACCCAGAAACAATAAGTTTTTATTTTTTTGCGTTGGGTCTTTTGATGGTTTTTCTAAAATTACTTCTCGATAATCATCTAATTGAAGAATTTCATCCTGACAGGCGAAAATCAGCTGAGTTAACTGACGCACCGTCTCAACTGGAAATTTTATCTGGCTATTTTCAAAGCCATTGATGCCACAATTCAGCACAAACCATAACCAGCCGGATAAATCACGTAAAGAAAAAAGAGCACCCCTACTTCTTTCTGTAAGCATGATGTCGGCATTATTCATGTGAGCCGACACTGCAGGTACACGTAAGCGTTGCGCAACGGGCAGTAATTTACGCTGATATTCCGTTGCGAGTTCCTTCGCGCGTTCAATAGCCTCGCCTGTTTCTACGCTGCTGGCCGACGTAATCCCCTGATGAAAATTCCGCCAGATGACTTCGTGATACAGCTCCAGATCGCCTGACAACAACGGAACTGCATATGGAGTGGCCAGATATTTACGCACGACTTCTAAATTTTTGAATGCATGCTGCAAAGAGGTATCCACATCATCGATAGGAAAAACAATCATGTGTTTTCCCGTCATTTGCAAGGCGCAATAAAACAGTTTGTGCACCTCATCTGCGACGCTGTGATTTCCTATGAAGGCGCGCAGCTTATCCAAGCCATATTGTTCTTTTTGTTTTTGTGTACCTTCCAGTGCATTTCCTAAAGCTTGTAACTGCTCAAAAAAAGCGGTGGATTTTGCGTTTGGCTGCGCACTGGCTGCTTTGACCTGCTTATCACGCAACAGGGCTGCGACGATGATATTGAGGAATAAGTCATCATCATTTTCTAACAAGGTGGGATCAACTGGTTTTAAGATCAGCAGCTTGTCCCTGAGCGCCTCTCTGGAATCCATATAGGTATTCAGATTCACTAAGATTGTGCTCTTTCCTGTGCCACGTCCACCGTCTATCAGTATGGTGTCATGCGCGCGAAATTCATCCAGTTCAACCATGCGGGTATCGGCAGGCAGTTTTGCCAGACTTTCTTCCAGAAAATCCGCAATACTTTCGTACACATCGCGCGCCAGCAAATTCTCTGTTTTCGCTTGCCTTGCCTGTTCACCCTGATCAATGGGAAAGTAGATGATGTTTTGTTTATTGTCGCTCATGACTTTTGCCGGATTTCGATACAAAACAGCAACTATATGTCAGGCATAGTCAGTTTGTTAAGCAAAAAACTAGCCTTGAAGTCATTTCATCGACAAACTGTGTTTTATCAGACTGTCATGGCGATTTTTACGCGGAAAATGTCTTAGATGACGATAAATAAGCGGCATCCCCACCCTGCTAAATACGATATTTTTTATTGACAAGCCTCAGCAGCAGATTTACGATGCACTTAAATGACCAACGGTCATTTATTTTTAGAATACAACTGACCAATAGTCATTTAATCAAATCCAGCATGGAAAAGGATGGAAATATGCAAGACATTCGCGGTTTATGGGCCTTGATTACCGGGGCGTCCAGTGGCTTTGGGGTGGATTTTGCGCATTTGCTGGCGGCGCGGGGTGCGAATCTGGTGTTGGTGGCGCGGCGTACTGCGCCTATGGAAGAATTGGCGGCGCAATTGCGGGCGCAGCATGGGGTGCAGGTGCGGGTGACTGGGCTGGATTTGACGGCGGCGGATGCGGCGACGCAATTGAAACAGGGGCTGGATGCGGATGGGATAGCGATTGATATTCTGATCAATAATGCGGGCTATGGTTTGTATGGCGAATTCCTGCAGCAGCCACTGGAAAAGACGCTGGATATGATGCAATTGAATATGCTGAGCCTGACCCGGCTCACGCATGTGTTTGGCCAGCAGATGAAGCAGCGCGGGCGGGGTTATATGTTGCTGATTGCGAGTATCGCGGCTTATCAGGCGACCCCGACTTATGCTGCGTATGCAGGCAGTAAGGGCTATGTGCTGTTGTTTGGCGAGGCGCTGCATCAGGAACTGGCGCCGTATGGCGTGAAGGTCAGCGTGCTGTCACCGGGCATCACGGCGACTAATTTTCTGGCGGTGTCGGGTCAGCGGCCAACCCTGTATCAAAGGCTGGTAATGATGCAATCGCGGCCGGTGGCGCACATCGGTTTACAGGCTATGTTTAAAGGCAAACTCAGCGTGGTGCCGGGGCTGATGAATAAGCTCACGATCTTTAGCAATCGCTTTACGCCACGCAGCATACAAAGCAAAGTCGCGTACACCCTCATGAAAAACTGAACCCAACGGAGCCGAAGGCATCATGCAAATCTCACAGACAGCCACGAATAGCCAATTGCGTATCCTGATACTGGGCGGCAGCGGGCTGGTCGGGCAATCGCTGATACGACAGGCGCTGGCCTTGCCTGGCGTAACTCAGGTGTGTGCACCGACGCGCCGTGCGCTGACTGGCTTTGCTGCTGATGCGCGCCTGCACAATCCAATCCGTGATTTCAATCAGCTACAGGCTGACGATGCAATCTGGCAGGCTGATGTGCTGTTGTGCGCGCTCGGTACCACGATGGCACTTGCGGGTTCGCAGGCGGCGTTTTACCAGTCCGATCATGATCTGGTGCTGCGTTGCGCGGCGATGGCGCGGGCAGCGGGTGTGAACTGCATGGTCTATAACTCGTCGCTGGGTGCGGCGCTCAAGGCATCCTCATTTTATCTACGGGTAAAAGCTGAAACCGAGCGTGATCTGGCGGCGCTGAACTTTTCCACGCTGGGCATCGTGCGCCCTGCTTTACTCGACAATGAAGGACAGCAGCGGCCGGATCACAGAAGCGGTGAAGCGATTGCGCTGCGTGTGTTGCGCCCGCTGCGCTGGCTGCTGCCGGCACGTTATCGCCCGGTTGGCGTCTCGTTAGTGGCAGGTGCGATGTTGAGACTGGCGCAGTCGGCTTATGCGGGCAATGCGGCCTATGCAGGCAAAGCAGAACCAGCGCAACAAGCGGCGCCAATGCCTAAGCTGCTGATACTGGAATCGGAGCAGTTGCAGGGCTGAACGCTGCGATTGCGTTGCGATTGCGCTACGGCTGCGGCTATAGCGCAGAACAGCTACAATGTCTGACCACTGTATCCCCTGCCCTCACGCACCCATGAAGCAAAGAGCCCTGTCCGACGACGATAAAGTCTTACGCCGCAACGCCATCCTGGCAGCGGCGCGTGAACTGTTTGTGCGCGACAGCCATCAACTGCCCTCGGCCGCACAAATTGCGCAGGCGTCCGGCCTCGCAAAAGGCACGGTGTATCTGTACTTCCGCACAAAAGAAGAAATTTTTGTTGCGCTGTTAGCGCAGGAATTTGATGGCTTGCTGCGCCGTATCAGCAGCTATCTGGAGAGTGCGGCGCTGGCGCAGGGGCTGGATGGTTTGCTGCAGGAAGTCTGCGAGTACATCGCGACGCATCCGGAATTTCTGCGGCTGGATGCGATGGCCTACAGCGTGTTGGAACAGAATCTGAGTGAAGCCTATTTGCTGGAATTTAAAACGTCCTTGACCCAGACCCTGGTCAGCACCGGCCAGCGTGTCGATCAGGCTTTGCAGTTGCCAGCGGGGCGCGGGGTGGCGCTGCTATTGCGTACTTATGCGCTGATACGTGGTTTGTGGCAGACGCTGGATTATCCAGACTATTTGCGACGCATCCTGGCGGCACCGCAATTTGCGCCGATACGGCCAGATTTTCAGACGGAATTGCTGGCCAGTCTGCGCGATTTCTGGGCGGGTGCACTGGCCTCCGGGGTTGATTCCCAAGCCCAACAGCACCTCACAAACGCGGATCGTAAATAAACTGGCGCTTCACGGTCGCGCTGATTTGCCTGGCCGCCGCATGGGCGGGATTAATCAGCACATTGTATTCTTCCGGCACGATGATAGATGGCACCAGCAACAGCGGTGCGCTCAATCCCTGCAACCATTGCGTACCAAAATCAATACTGGCGGAGCCTGGTGGCTCGGCCAGCCAGGTCGGGTCCAGCTCGCTGGCCTCTATCACTTCGCGTTCTTTCCAGACTTTGGCCGGTATGGTGATCTGCACCAGAAAGGCATTGCGGATCGCGATCTGGTCGCCCAGATGCACCAGTGTCTCCAGCGTTGCAAGTGCAATACTGGACGCGCTGTACACCACCGCACTGCCCTTGGCATTCCAGCGCCCGCCGACTGCTTTGGCGCCACCGCCACTCAGATCATCGGCGCGGTATTGTGGCGTATGTTTAGCGATACGCCAGACCAGTTGCGCCGACATCAGGACACCACGCCGTACTCTATCCTTCCTAAGGTGTCGAGCACCAGCTCATAACCCGCCTCGGTATCGAGCAGCGATAAAGGGGTTTCGCCACCCAGCGCACGATTGACGCCGCGTATCCACTGCCGCGCTGCCGATTCATCTTCGAGCACACTCAACGCGCGCTTCCAGACTTTGTCAGCACGGTACATTCTGTCCTGCTCAGCAGACGACAGTAAGCCGTTTTTACTGATGCGGGATTTCATGGTGCTTTTGGGTAGCCGCAATTGTTCAAACAAACCATCCTGCGTCATGCCAAACTGACGTGCAATTACGGGCACCAGTTCAGCACTGACCCCATTGCGCAGTTGATGTATCACTTCGGTCACATTGCCTCGGAAAGGCATCGTCAGTACCTTAGCTGAAGTTTTTTCTGTTGCGGCAGTGACAGCCGATGCAGCGGATGAAGATTTGCCGCGTACAGCTACACCTGAGAGCGGTGGCAAGACCGGACCACCGCCTATTTTATCGCCGCCTTTTTTGATGCTGACTGCCATATTCACCTCCGCTTTCATTCATACAAATCACACATGCCACTGGTACTGATTTCACTTCACCCAACGCCATCAAAGTCTAATATTGGATTTAATTAAGTCTCATTATAGACTTTTTTTAAGATCAGGCCAAGCCCGCATTGGCCAGTGAATTACGCAGTGAGTGGAACTCAGCAGCAGCGGACCTGAGTAAATTCCCTCATTCAAAAGCGGCTTTGCGCCCTGACGTTTTGGCGGCAAGCTGCCAGAACCAAGATACCGCACCGACCGCAAGAAACCTTATCAGCACAGCTAAACAGAATCAGAAAATCATTTAAAACAAACAGAAATAACAAGTCATCTAGATGTCATTGGCATGTCATTTTCGCTTGTTACAGTGCGCAGCGTGCAGTGTTTATCCGCCACCTGTTCAACCCCAACAAGGAAACCGTCATGACTTTGCGAAAATTTGTACTCAGTTGCGCCACCCTGCTGTCGCTGCAATGCGCTAATGCACTGGCCAATACCACATTGACCGTGTACACGGCACTGGAAGCCGATCAGCTCAAGGCGTACCAGACGCAGTTTGAAAAAGAATATCCGGATGTGAAAATCAAATGGGTGCGTGATTCCACCGGCATCATCACGGCCAAGCTACTGGCTGAAAAAGCAGCGCCGCAGGCGGATGTGGTGCTAGGCGTGGCGGCCAGCTCGATGCTGATTCTGGATAAAGAAGGCATGCTGCAGCACTATGCACCGAAAGACGTTACCAAACTCAGTAAAAACTATGTAGACAGCGCAAATCCACCAGCCTGGGTAGGTATGGACGTATGGGGTGCGACACTGTGCTTTAACACGATAGAGGCTGGCAAACTGGGATTGAAAAAACCGGAAAGCTGGAAAGACTTGCTCAAGCCTGAATACAAAGGCCGCATCGTGATGCCGAATCCAGCTTCCAGTGGCACCGGCTATTTTGATGTGACCGCCTGGCTGCATTTGTTTGGCGAACAGGAAGGCTGGTCCTACATGGATAAGCTACATGAGAATATCGCGCAATATACCCACTCTGGCTCCAAACCTTGCAAGCAAGCTGCGGCTGGCGAGTTCCCCATCGGGATCGCGTTTGAATATCGCGCCGCCAAACTGAAAGAATCCGGCGCACCGATAGACTTGATTTTTCCCAAAGAAGGTCTGGGCTGGGATCTGGAAGCGACGGCCATCATGAAGGGTACAAAATTTCTGGAAGCAGCACGCAAACTGGCCGACTGGGCGGCATCGCGTTCTGCCAATGAGCAGTATGAAAAGAACTTCGCCATCGTGGCCTACCCTGGCGTCGCCAAACCCAATGCCTACATTCCTGCCAATTATGAGCAATTACTGATCAAGCAGGATCTGCGCTGGGCCGCAGAACAGCGTGAACGCATCCTGAAAGAATGGAGCAAGCGTTACGACGCCAAATCTGAACCGAAACCAGTCGCTAAATAAAGTAGCAAGCCCTGGGTCTTGCCGAGTCAGCGCAGCGTGTTATGCAAAGCACGCTGCTCAGGAAAAATTATGTATTTACACGATCTGCCCATAGTACAGTCAGCGCAGGCCCAGACAGAAGCCTGGCTGCGCTGCCGCGATATCAGCAAACAATTTGGGACAAGCCAGGTACTGGATCACATCAGCCTGGACATACGCAAAGGTGAATTCCTGTGTCTGTTAGGGCCGTCCGGCTGTGGCAAAACCACGCTGCTGCGTATCATCGCTGGTCTGGAACAACAAGATCAGGGGCAAATCCTGATGGGCAGCCGTGACATTTCACGCTTGCCACCAGCTGAGCGGCATTACGGCATCGTGTTTCAATCCTATGCCTTATTCCCCAATCTGAATGTCAGCGACAATATCGCATTTGCTTTGCGCGACAGTCGTCAGGCCAAACGAAGACGGGTCGACGAATTACTGGATCTGATCGGCCTGCAAGGCATACAACAACGCTATCCGGCACAATTGTCGGGTGGTCAGCAGCAACGAGTGGCGCTGGCGCGCGCACTGGCAACATCTCCCAGCCTCTTACTACTCGATGAACCGCTGTCGGCACTGGATGCACAGGTCCGCGATCATTTGCAGACCGAGCTGCGCCGTCTGCAAGAAAAGCTCGGCGTGACCACGATCATGGTCACGCATGATCAGGACGAAGCGGCCGCGCTGGCAGATACCATCGCTGTTATGCATCAGGGGCGCTTCGTACAAAGCGGCACACCCGAGCAAATTTACCACCAGCCCGCGAATCGCTTCGTGGCTGATTTTGTCGGACGCTGCAACTGGTTTCCAATCACGCAGCATCAGAACGGGCACTGGCTACTGGCTGGCGAAAAGCTAGAGCTGCGTACCGCACCAACACCCAGCAAACAAGCACTGGACGTATTCTGCCGTCCTGAGCATGTGCAGATACAAAGCGAATGGCAGGCGCATAGCCAGCAAGCCAATCAATGGATGGCGATAGTCGAAAGAGTGGATTTTCTGGCTGGCCGCCGCCGTGCCACCCTGTCGTTGTGCAAGCAACGTGATATCCGCTTTGAGGTGGAATTACATCAGCGCGATGCCGCCTACGGTCAGCTGATAACCGGACAAATGGTGTGCGCGCATTTGCCGCCAGCCAGTCTGACGGTATTCAACCCGGAGTCTGTATGAGCGCGCCCAGAACGACGCTGCAGACAGCGGGCGCCGTGCCAACGTCATCCACGTCAACATCAACATCTGCGTCAACTGCCACATCGACAGCGGCATCCACCTCAGCATTGTTACGATCCATCTCCACGCACGCCTGGAGCGACGCGTTCGGCAAACTCTTGCTGATCGTAGCAGCGGCTTTACTGCTACTCTTTTTGGTCTGGCCAGTATTGAGCATACTGCAAAAAGCGCTGCAAAATCAGGCTGGTGAATGGATAGGCTTGCAGCATTTCTTTGCTGTATTCAGCGAAGCAAGAATCTGGCAGGCAGCCGCCAGCAGTCTGCAACTGGCGCTGATCACGCTGGCTATCGTGTTGCCTGTTGCCTTGTTGGCGGCATTTGCGCTGATGCGTTCGGCCCTGCCGCTGCGCCGCCAATTACGCGGTTTGCTGCTCTTGCCTATGTTATGCCCTTCACTGATGCCAGCGATTTCTCTGGTCTATTTATTTGGCAATCAGGGCTTACTCAAATCCTGGCTGGGATCCCACAGCATTTACGGGCCGATAGGCATCGTCATCGGCGAAGTGTTCTATACCCTGCCGCATGCCATCCTAATCCTCAGCACCGCGCTCAGCGTGGCCGATGCGCGTCTGTATGAAGCGGCGCAAAGTCTGGGCGCCAGCCGCATGCGCCAGTTTTTCAGCATTACTTTGCCCGGCATACGCTTTGCCCTATTGTCGGTCGCACTGTTGGTGCTGACGATGGTGGTGACGGATTTTGGTGTTCCTAAAGTGATCGGTGGTCAGACCCAGACGCTGGCACTGGAAGCTTACAAACAAGTCATCGGCCAGCAAAACTTTTCTCAGGGTGCGGTAATCGGCCTGCTGTTGCTGACACCAGCCTTGCTGAGCTTTGCATTGGAACGCTATACCGCCAGTCGCCCGGAAGCTGGTCTGAGTGCGTGCAGCCTGACTTTACAGATACGGCGCAATGTCTGGCGTGACACGTTGCTGGGCTTGCTATGTGGCTTGATGCTGTTGTTTGTACTGGCTTTGTTTGGCACCGGTATTTATGCAGCGCTGATCCGTTTGTGGCCGTATCAAATGGAACTCACGCTAAGTCATTTCAATTTTGATGCGGTCGATGGCGGTGGCTGGTCAGCCTTCATCAACAGCCTGCAACTGGCCTTGCTGACCGCGCTGGGTGGCACGGTGCTGGTCACTGTGAGCAGTTATCTGAGCCTGAAAAAATTCAGTCAGCACTGGCTCAGCCGCTGCCTGCAACAACTGGCATGGTGGCCGATGGCGATACCTGGCATGGTACTGGGTCTGGGTTATATTTTCTGCTTCAATCAGCCAGCGCATCCGCTGCATTTCCTGTATGGCGGCATGAGCCTGATGGTGATGGCAACCATCATGCACTTTTACACCACCGCCTACCTGACCCTGAATACGCAATTACGCAAGCTGGACAAGGAGTTTGAAGCTGCAGGCCAAAGTATGGGGCGTAGCTGGCTCACCCTGTTCTGGCGCATCACCCTGCCGCTGTGTCTGCCTGCACTGATTGACGTATTCCGCTATTTCTTTGTCTCTGCCATGACCACAGTCAGCTGCGTGATTTTCCTGTACAGCCCGGACACCGTGTTGGCCTCGGTATCGGTACTGAATATGGACGATGCCGGAGATACCGCTGCTGCAGCGGCAATGGCGACCCTGATCGTTGCGACCTCATTATTCATCAACCTGATTTTGCAACTGCTGACTGGTCTGCTTGAAAGCCGTCATCGCCGTTGGCAACAACCACTTACCAAGGAGTCCTGATATGCGCGATCCCATCCTGCTCACCCCCGGCCCGCTGACCACCAGCCTGGCGACCAAAACCGCCATGCTGCATGATTATGGTTCCTGGGATGCAGATTTTAACCGTCTGACCGCCAGCGTCTGCCAGCAATTACTCGCCATTATTGACCCGGCTGACGACGAGTTTGTCTGCGTTCCCTTGCAAGGCTCAGGCACCTTTGCGGTCGAAGCCGCGATTGGCAGCCTGCTGCCGAAAGACGGCAAGTTACTGGTATTGGTGAATGGTGCGTACGGCAAGCGCATGGCGCAGCTGACCCAGATGATGGGACGTGCCTGCGCCGTGCTGGATGCAGGCGAAACCGAGGCCATCGATACTGAACAATTGCGCAGCTATCTGGCCGCACATCCTGAGATCAGCCATGTCGGCGTAATTTATGTAGAAACCAGTACCGGCATCCTGAATCCGCTGCAGCAAATCGCCGACATCGTGCATGCGTCTGGCCGGCGTCTGATCATCGATGCCATGAGTGCCTTCGGCGCCTTACCTTTGAATAGCCGCAGTCTGCGCTTTGATGCAGTGATTGCGAGTAGCAATAAATGTCTGGAAGGCGTACCAGGCATGGGCTTCGTACTGGCCCGCCGTAGCGCATTAATGGAAGCGGAAGGCAATAGTCATTCGCTGTCGCTGGATCTGCACCAGCAATGGACGTATATGCAGCGTACCGGCCAGTGGCGTTACACCCCGCCTACCCATGTGGTCGCGGCGCTGGCCAGCGCGCTGGAGCAATACCAGCAAGCTGGCGCACAAGCCGGCAGACTGGCGCGTTACCAGCAACTGTGCGATCACCTGCTGCAAGGCTTGCAGCGTCTGGGCTTGCGCTCTTTCCTGCCCGCTGAGATTCAGGCGCCCATCATCGTGACAGTCCATGCACCCGCCCATCCACACTGGAATTTCCAGCAGTTCTACGCGCTGGTCAAACAGCGTGGCTACATCCTGTATCCGGGCAAACTGACTGAAGTCGAGAGCTTCCGCATAGGCTGCATAGGCGCGATACAAGCGGCCGATCTGGACGGCGCGCTGGCAGCAATTGCAGATGCCTTAGCACAGATGGGCATCCCGCAAGAACAATGAAAAAACAGCACAGTTCACTTCTGCTATCCCACACAAACTACCAAATTCAAAATTAAGGAAACCTCAGTATGACTACACACACGCCACAAGCCTCCACCAGCAATGGTATTGACGCTGCAGTTCAACATCCTTACCGTTATCAGCGCCGCTACAGCGGTCGCCTGCAAGCTGTGATTTTTGACTGGGCTGGCACCCTGGTCGACTTTGGTTCGTTCGCACCGACTCAAGTATTGGTTGATGCGTTTGCCGCCTATGGATTCCAGATCTCGCTGACGGAAGCGCGGGTACCGATGGGGATGGCAAAGCGGGATCATATCCGTGCCATTACCCGCATCCCGGCGGTAGAACAGCGCTGGCTCGCACAATTTGGCAGCAGCGCCACCGAAGCGCAGATCGATCATATTTACGAAAGTTTTATGCCTATGCAGATCAGCCAGGTCGCACAGTATTCAGCACCGATACCGGGCGCGTTGGAGACTTTGCAGGCTCTGCGTGAGCGGCACATCAAAATAGGTTCCTGCTCTGGCTATCCACGTCAGGTCATGAATACCTTGCTGCCACACGCGAGCCAGGCTGGCATAACAGTCGACTGCGCGGTAGCGGCGGATGATCTGGCTGCCGGTGCGCGTCCCGGACCGTGGATGGCCCTGCAAAACGTGATCGCACTGGGCATCACGGATGTCGCTGCCTGCGTCAAGGTCGATGATACAGTGCCTGGCATTGCCGAAGGCCTCAACGCCGGTATGTGGACCGTCGGTCTAGTTTTATCGGGTAATGAAGCGGGTTTCAGTCTGGCAGAATTTGAAGCTGCAGATGCCAGTCTGAAGGATAAAAAACGCCAGTATGCAGGTCAGTTACTGGCGCAGGCTGGCGCGCGTTACCTGATCGACAGCGTCGCACAATTGCTGCCCGTGTTAGACGATATCCAGTTGCGCATGCAGCGTGGCGAACGTCCATGACTATGCACAAACCACGTCTGGCCATTGTCGGCGCTGGCATGCTGGGTTTAGCCCATGCACTGGCGGCGGCTGAACGGGGCTATCAGGTCGATGTCTATGAGCGCGACAGTCAGGCGCTGGGCGCATCGGTCAGGAATTTCGGCCTGGGTCTGCATCTGGGCCATGCCCAGGGAGAGATGCTGGAGCTGGCACGTGCCAGCCTGCAGCGCTGGCGTCAGTTGCTACCGGAATTAGGTGTCTGGTACAAGGAAGCTGGCAGTCTGATGTTGGCGCGTAATCGCGATGAGGCTGACATGTTGGAATGCTTTCAGCAGGCGCTGGGCAGCGAGTATGGCACGCAGCTCATGAGTCAACACCAACTGTCTGAAGCGGGCTGGCACGGTGAGTCTGCTTTATCCAGTCCGCATGAAATCGGCTTTGCCTCGGCCCAGCTGATACCGCGTCTGAGTGCGTGGCTGCAGCAAACCAAGGACGTACGCATCCATTATCAATGCGCGGTGCTAGGCATTGAGGATCAGGTGCTGCATACCGCGCGCGGACAGGTGAAGGCTGATCACATCCTGCTGTGCAGCGGTCATGAGTTCCGTCATTTAATGCCGCAATTGTATGCGGACAGTGGCATACGCCTGTGCAGCCTGCAAATGCAAGAATTGCGGATTGCACCACGTTCTATCGCGCCGACCTTGCTGACTGGTCTGTCCTGCCTGCACTATCCGGCCTTCCGCCAGACACCGCAACTCGTACTGCTGGCGGAACGCTATCAGGCGCAGTTACAGCAACAACATCCGGCAATACCGGAGCATGGTATCCACCTGATCGTACAGCAATTAGACGACCCCAGCCGCATCATCGTCGGTGACACCCATCATTACGCCGACGATGCGGCCATCTTTCAGAGTGCTGACGCTGATGTGATTTTGCGTGAACTGTGCAGTGAGCTATTGCAGGCACCAGTCTCTGCAATCCGCCACTGGCAAGGCGTGTATGCGAGCGCAGCGCAGCCTTATCAGATGTTGAAGCCTCAGCCCTATCTCACCACAGTCAATATGACGGCAGGCATAGGCATGAGCGTAGGTCTGGCGCTGGCAGCGCAGGTGGTAGAATCACTGTAATACAATCAATCCACAGACCATGAGCATCCAGCAATCCAACACCTCTGTCTTTAAACGCGGCCAGGGTACGCCGGTATGGCGTCAGATCGAAGCTATCCTGGCGCAAGATATCTACAGCGGTAAATTAAGCGGCAAGCTGGAGAATGAAACCAGTCTGTCCGAACGCTTTGGTGTGAACCGACACACAGTGCGACAAGCGGTGAAAGCGCTGGCGGAACGCGGACTGATCGAAGTGGTGCAAGGTAAAGGCAGCTTCGTACGCGAGGAAGTCATCGCCTATGAACTTGGGGAACGCACCCGGCTTGCGCATAGTCTGGCTAAGGCCAGAAAAATCGGACACAGCCGGATACTGAACGACCACATCTTGCCTGCCACTGCCAGCGTGGCGCAGATGCTGGGCATAGATGAACATACAGAGGTGCTGCAAATTGACACCCTGGATGTGGTGGAAGATAAAGTACTGGGCGTGTGTACCCAGTACTTTCCTCTGCCGCGCTTCGCCGATTTTGCACACCACTATCAGGAACTGGGTAAAACCCATCTGGCACTGCAAGCCTGTGGTGTACAGGAATTCACGCGTAAGCTCAGCCGCATCAGCGCCCAGCTGCCTGACAAACATGTGGCACGTCAGTTACAGCAATCCAGCTCCAGTCCTGTGCTGTGCGTGGAAAGCGTGTATCAGGATCAGGATAAACACATTATCGAATACGGCATTTCCCTGCTCAGCAGCAGTTCGGTACAAGTGGTCATCGAACCCTGATCTGGCACCGGACCTCAGTTGATGGCGCGCTCAGTTCCGCGCCGATACCTTGACGTGCCAAGGCGGGGAACAGGAAATCCAGTTATGCCAGCGCTGCCTCGACGTATTTTTCGCCCGGAGCCGTCATCAGATGTAAAACTGTGAAAGTGGAATCCACGGCATTTTATGGGTCTGGAGCGGAGTCTGAGGAAGGCAGGCGAAGGAGAACCCCGCACCAGATATAGCCTGCAGGCCGATTTGCCGCCAACAGCCGCACCGTGACTCAGTCATCGGCAATTGATTGACCAGAGTGCTGCTCCCTGCATTGACAACAGCACTCTGCTGCAAGCTGAACAGCGTCAGTTAACGCTGCATGCTTTCCCAGACTTTTTGTAAGCGCTTGACCGAGACCGGCATCGGCGTTTTCAATTCCTGAGCAAACAGCGAAACACGCAGCTCTTCCAGCAACCAGCGGTATTCCAGCATCTTAGGATCAATATCTGAGGCTAAGCCCGCTTTGCGCGGCGTACGCTGCCAGCCTTGCGCTGCACTAGTCCACTCTGCCTGTTGCCGCGCATCGCGTGCCGGATCAGCGCGCAGCTTATCGATACGCACATTGATGGCCTTCAGATAGCGCGGGAAATGCGCAAGCTGGCTGAACTCATTTTCAGCGACGAAGCGCTTAGTGATCAGCGACTGCAACTGATTTTGGATATCTGCCACAGCTTGCGGATGCGCTTTCAAGCCCTGCAATTTTTTAGGCAAGGTGTAATACTCCGCCAGAATCAAGCCTGCCAGACGTGCGATTTCATTGGCCAGCAAATTCAGCCTGGCCTTACCTTCCTCACGCCGGATATTGAATTCACCGGAATTGGCAGGTAAAGGTGACTGCAGACAGGCGCGCTCAATTGCGGTCTGAATAATCTGCTCGCGCAATTCTTCCTGCGAACCCAGTGCCATGAATTGCATGCCCATCTGCTGCAAGCCAGGGATATTTTTTTCTAAAAACTTCACCTGCTCTTTGAGCTGCAAGGCGAACAGGCGACGCAGGCCAATACGATGATAGCGCGCGGCCTCATCCGGATCGTCAAATACCTCAATATGGCAATGCGTGCGCTTATCGACCAGCGCAGGATACCCGATCAGGGTTTGCTTGCCTTGCTGTACCTCCAGCAATTCCGGCAGGCTATCAAAGGTCCAGGCAGTCAGATTTTCTTGCTGATACAAGGCAGGTGCAGCGGACGGCGCGCTGCTTGCTGCGCCTTGCTTGCCGGATGGCGCCGCTGACTGCAGCGCTGGTGTGCCCGTACTCTTAACTGCGCCCTTACCAGCACCTGCCACTGCTTGTGGTGCGCCGCCTTCTAACAAGGCCAGTTTTTCGGCACTTGCTAACTTTTGAAAACTTTCGCGTGCCTGGGTGCCGAACTCTGCGCGTAAATGCGCGAGATTACGCCCCATCTCAAGCTGGCGGCCATGCTCATCCACCACCTTGAAATTCATGGTCAGATGGGCAGGCAACTGTTCAAATTTAAAGTCGGTGGTTTTACACATCAAACCGGTCTGTTCGCGGATATCGGCAATTACCGCATCGAGGAAGTTGCCCTTCCCCTGCTCAACGCGCTCACAAAATCCCGCCGCATAATCCGGCAAAGGCACGCAATGGCGCCGGATTTTCTGTGGCAATGATTTGATCAGCAAATGCACTTTTTCTTTGAGCATACCCGGCACCAGCCATTCTGCGCGCTCAGCCGAGACCTGGTTCAGCGAAAACAAGGGCACCGTCAGCGTCACGCCGTCGCGCGCACTGCCAGGCTCAAAGTGGTAACTGAGCTGCAAAGCGACACCCGATACCTGCAAGCTTTTCGGGAACAGATCGGTCGTGACGCCGGCTGCTTCATGCCGCATCAGCTCATCTTTATTCAGATACAGCAGTTTGGGATTGCTGCTGGTCGCTTCTTTATGCCATTGTTCGAACAAGACCGCATTCCAGACATCGGCCGGCAGATGCTGATCGTAAAACGCCACGATTAACTCATCATCCACCAGCACATCCAGCCTGCGCGATTTGTGCTCCAGATTTTCAATTTCGCGCACCAGTTTCTGGTTATAGGCAAAAAACGGCGCACGTGTATCGAATTCACCACCGACCAGGGCTTCACGGATAAATATTTCGCGTGCTTCTGCCGGATGGTAGTGACCATACTGAATACGGCGCTGACTGTAGACTACCAGGCCGTATAAAGTAGCGCGCTCAAACGCACTGACCTGCCCGCTGCGCTTCTCCCAACGCGGCTCACCATAGGATTTTTTGAGCAGATGGCCACCGATTTTTTCCAACCATTCGGGTTGTATCTGCGCGATGCAGCGGCCATACAGACGCGAGGTATCGACCAGCTCAGCCGACATAATCCAGCGCCCGGCTTTTTTAGCCAGACTGGAACCGGGCCAGATATAAAAACGGATGCCGCGCGCGCCCAGATAATGCGCTTCTTCGTCGGATTTATACCCGATATTGCCAAGCAAACCCGTCAGTAGCGACAGGTGTAACTGCTCATAAGTCGCCGGTGTTTCATTCAGCCGCCAACCCTGCTCTTTCACGATGGTCAGTAATTGCGAATGCACCTCACGCCATTCGCGCAGGCGCATCTGGCTCAGGAAATGGGAGCGGCAATTATCCTGCAACTGACGGTTAGTCTTCTTGTGCTCAATCGCGTCTTCAAACCAGGTCCAGATTTTCAGATACGACAGGAATTCCGATTTTTCATCAGCAAATTTCTTATGCGCCTGATCCGCCGCTGCCTGCGCCTCCATAGGCCGGTCACGCGGGTCTTGCACCGATAAGGCGGAAGCGATGATCAATACCTCGTGCAAGGCCTGATGATCGCGCGCCGCCAGGATCATGCGCCCTACTCGCGGGTCCAGCGGCAGTTTCGCCAGCTGACGGCCCACCGGCGTCAGTTGATTGCTTTCATCCATCGCGCCCAGCTCTTGCAATAACTGATAGCCATCAGCGATCGCACGGCCCAAAGGCGGCTCGATGAATGGGAAAGTCTCCACATCGGTCAGGCGCAGCGACTTCATACGCAAGATGACTGCAGCCAGCGAGGAGCGCAAAATCTCAGGCTCGGTAAATGGCGGACGTTGTTGGAAATCCTGCTCATCAAACAAGCGGATACATACGCCCGCCGCAACCCGGCCGCAACGGCCAGCGCGCTGATTGGCCGCCGACTGCGCAATCGCCTCGACCTGTAGCTGCTCAACTTTATTGCGGTAACTATAGCGCTTGACACGCGCCAGTCCGGTATCGACCACAAAGCGTATGCCAGGCACAGTCAGCGAGGTTTCCGCCACATTGGTGGCTAATACGATACGGCGCGCATTCGATGTTTTAAACACCCTTTCCTGCTCTTGCGCCGAAAGTCGCGCAAACAGCGGCAGAATTTCCACATGCGGCGGATGGTGCTTACGCAAAGCTTCTGCTGCATCGCGGATCTCGCGCTCGCCGGGCAGGAATACCAGCACGTCGCCAGAACCGATACGGCATAATTCATCGACCGCATCCGTAATCGCGGTCATCAGGTCACGTTCTTTATCCTTCTCGGACTGCTGCACCGGGCGATACCGTAATTCGACCGGATACAAGCGACCCGACACCTCAATCACTGGCGCGGGCTTGGCTTCCTGTCCAACCGCAGCCGGTTCAGCGAAATGCCGCGCAAAGCGTTGTGCATCGATAGTCGCTGACGTAATGATGAGCTTCAGGTCAGGACGCTTAGGCAGCAGTTGCTTCAGATAGCCGAGCAGGAAGTCAATGTTCAGGCTGCGTTCATGCGCCTCATCGATAATAATGGTGTCGTATTGACGCAGCAGCGGATCGGTCTGGGTTTCTGCCAGCAAGATACCGTCCGTCATCAGCTTGACCGATGCGCCCTGACTCAGGGTATCGGTAAAGCGCACTTTAAACCCTACATGCTCACCCAGTGGTGAATTCAACTCTTGCGCGATACGTTTCGCAGTCGAGGAGGCGGCAATCCGGCGTGGCTGGGTGTGGCCGATCAGCCCATGCAGACCTCGCCCCAGTTCCAGACAAATTTTAGGCAACTGAGTGGTTTTACCGGAGCCGGTCTCACCACAGACGATGATGACCTGATGCTGGCGTAAAGCAGCCGCGATCTCCACGCGCTTACCTGACACGGGTAATTCTTCGGGAAATGTAATTTCAGGCAAGGGATTGCGCATGCGCTGAACGTCAGATTTCACAGGCGACCCGGATTGAGCTGAAGACACCGCATTTTTTGCCTGCTGACGCGCTATTGCGCCGGCAGCAGACTGCTCTGATCGCAGCTTACCGGTCTGACCAACATGGCCAGCCCCCTTAGCGCGCACACTGTCTGGCTTGTGTGAGGCAGGCGCTTGTTTTTTTTGAGGCTGAGGTGTTGGCTCTGCAGTCTGGGCCTGTTGCCTCAACTGGGACCTCAGATCGCGCAAACCGGCCAGACCATCCAGGGTCACAGACGCGGGCTTATTCGGGGATTTTTGTTTAGATGAATTTGATGACATAGCGCTGCGCATTATCCCAGATTTTTCACTCAATCAGGAACTAAGCAGCACCTGGCTGGACTATACTGATTTTCTTACATGGCGAAGTCAGGAACGCTTTGCCCTACCCTGAGGACCAAAAATATCATGCGACGGATACTGCTGCCTCTGGTCTTACTAATTCTGCTTAGCGCCTGCAGCAGCGTTCGCCCGCCTGTGCTTGGCAGCGAGTTGTTTCAGGATCAGTGGTACGGGCCACGGCCAGCACTGATCAGTGCAGAGCAGGTGCTGGCAACCAGCCCGGCCATGGAACAGTTTCTGGAGCAAGAAGTACTGCCACGCAGTAAAAAGACCGAACTGCGTCTGGCCTTGTTTCAGGCCATCAGCCAGAACAACCGCATCAGCCTGGAATATGATGCCAGCCTGACCCGCAATGCAACGCAGGCTTTCGAGGCCAAAACCGGGAATTGCCTGTCACTGGTTCTGATGACCTCCGCACTCGCCAAAAAACTTGGACTGCAAGTCGATTACCGCCATGTGCTACTTGACACCTTGTGGCAACAGGCAGATCAGCTGGTACTGGCAACTGGCCACGTCAATATCGCATTGGGCAGATATCGTCAGGCTTACATGTACAGATCGGATGATAATGATGCACTCGTGATTGACTTTCTGCCACCACCGGAAGCCATCAAATATCCCTCATTCAGCATTTCTGAAGCGCGTATCCTGGCCATGTATTTCAATAACCGGGCAGCTGAATCGATACAACAGGCGCGCTTGAACGATGCGTATTGGTATGCCAAAAGCGCGATAGAGCAAGATCCCGGCTTTCTGCCCGCTCTCAACACTCTGGGCGTGATTTACCAACGTGGACAGCACTATCAACTGGCCAGCCAGATTTACCGCCAGGTGTTAGCGCTTGCGCCGGATTATCTGCCGACACTCAGTAATCTGCAGGACAACCTGAATCGTAGCGGCGACAGCGCAGGCGCCCGCCAGATACAAGCGCAGCTGACACAACTGCATTACCAGGAACCGTTCCGGCATTTTCAAACCGGCAAAGCCTTGTATCAACAAGCCAGCTTTACCGCCGCACGCAATGCTTTTCAAGAGCAGCTCAGCATCACGCCTCAGCATACCGAGAGCTACCACTGGCTGGCCATGACCTATCTGCAGCTGGGCGACACCGCGAAAGCAAATCAACAATTGGTTTTGGCACGAGAATCCGCGACCACGGTGCAGACCAGGCAGCGCTTTGACCTCAAGCTGCAGGCCTTGCGTGCGGCACTGCATTAAACGACAGTCAGACCTGAGCTTGCAAATACACAAATTATTTACCACAATGCAGACGTCATGATCTGCGCTGGCCTCAGGCAGGCGAAAAATCAGCAGCAACAGCATAGGGGAACACCATGAAACGGTTTTGCATGCTTATGATCATCGTAGCGCTGTCTGGCTGCGCCAGCACGCCGACAGTGAGGCTTGCTCAGGCGCCGCGGAACGACGCAGGATTCAAGCCACCTGCAGCACCGGTAGACACGACGGCGATCCTGAAAATCAGCACGGAGATGCAACACTTCCTGAATAAAGAAGTCAGGCTGCAAGCGCGACAGTCGGATAAAAAGCGCGGTTTATTCGATGCACTGCAAAGGGATAGCAAAGTCACGCTGGACTATGACAGCAGCATCACCAAGACGGCAGCTGAGACCTTTGCCAGCCGCTCAGGAAATTGTCTGTCGCTGGTACTGATGACCGCCGCCATGGCGCATTATCTGGATCTGCCCATTCATTATCAGCAGGTCTTCCTCGATGAATCCTGGAGCCGGGTGGGCAATTTGTATGTCTCTTCCGGTCATGTCAACATCATCCTTGGCACTAAAAACAGTAACTACAGTGCACAGCTGGATGACTTTAATACCCTGCTCATCGATTTCCTGCCTGGCCCACAGGCCTATAAGCAGCGTAGCGTCTCACTTAGCGAAGCTCAGGTCATTGCGATGTTCCTCAATAACCGTGCCGCTGAATTACTGGCTCAGAATCAAATCGATGACGCTTACTGGCATGCCGTCGCGGCACTGCAAACTGAACCCAATTTTCAACCCGCCCATAATACCCTGGGCGTGATCTATCGCCGCCATGGCGATCTGGCACTGGCCGAAACTGTATTTCGTCAAATTTTGGCGACAGAACCCAACAATGTGATCGCGCTCAGCAATCTGGTTGAAGCGCTGCAATTCATGGGCAAACCCACCGAAGCCGCATTACAACTGGCAGCGCTACGACAAATTCAAGCCTATCCACCTTTCCATTTTTTCAATCTGGGGCAACACGCTATGGCGCAGGCACGATATGCGGAAGCGCGCAGCTTGTTTGAACAAGAAGCGAAGCGCGACCCCTACAACGAAGAAACCCATTTCTGGCTGGCCCAGGCCAATTTGCATCTGGGTGACCTGAGCGAAGCCAGTCGTCAGCTGAGTCTGGCGCGTGATCACAGTACGACCCCGGGTGCACAGGACATGTATAGCAAAAAACTCAAGGCATTAACGGCCCTGAGCCAGCAGAGATAAGCAGCAGCGCTGATTTTTTATCGCATTTGCGACCCACACACTGAGATTTTTTTATCGGGAATCCGGCACTGCGATTATAATTCGCGCATGGAAAATCCTCTTCAATTCGTTCAGTGGTTGCGGTCGGTCGCACCCTATATTCATGCCTTCCGTGGAAAGACCTTTGTGGTCGCCTTCCCGGGTGAACTGGTCGTTGCAGGCGCATTACCGGTTCTGGCACAAGATCTGTCGCTATTGCACGCACTGGGCATCAAAATTGTGATTGTGCACGGTTCGCGCCCTCAGGTCGCAGAGCAGCTAGCCCTGCGAAATGTGGAGGGGCGTTTCCATAATGGTGTCAGGATCACCGACACCGCTGCGATGGAGTGTTCCAAAGAAGCTGCAGGCGAATTACGTCTCGATATTGAGGCCGCATTTAGCCAGGGCTTACCTAACACTCCAATGGCACATGCGGCGATCCGCATCATCTCCGGTAACTTTGTGACCGCCAAGCCGATCGGCATTGTGGGTGGCGTCGATTTCGGACTGACCGGTACCACGCGCAAGGTGGCCTACGACACCATCCACCATATTCTGGAGGCTGGCAGTCTGGTATTACTCGGTCCACTGGGGTTTTCCCCGACTGGTGAAGCGTTTAATCTGACCATGGAAGATGTAGCCGTGTCGGCGGCAACTGCATTGCGCGCTGATAAGCTGATCTTTATTACTGAAACACCGATGATGGTGGATCAGGATAGTGATGAATTGCGTGAATTATCGTTCATGCAGGCTGAACAGGAACTCAAAGCTGGCTACCTGCCGCCAGATTCGGCGTTTTATCTGGAACACGCGGTCAAGGCTTCACGCGGCGGTGTACCGCGTATTCACATTGTGCCTTTTGACATGGATGGCTCGGCACTGCTGGAACTGTTCACCCATGATGGCGTTGGTACCATGGTCTCTTCAGAAAATCTGGAAAGCCTGCGTGAAGCCACGATTGAAGATGTGGGCGGCATTATTAAGCTGATCGAACCGCTGGAAGCCGACGGCACCCTGGTCAAACGTGGACGCGAGCTGATAGAACGCGAGATCAACTACTTCTCTGTGATCGAACATGATGGCGTGATTTTCGGCTGCGCTGCGCTCTATCCTTTCCCTTTCGACAAAATGGGCGAAATGGCCTGCCTGACCGTCAATCCCGACGTGCAGAGCCAGGGCGACGGCGAGCGCATATTGAAGCATATGGAAAAACGCGCACGCCGTGCCGGTTTCCATTCTTTGTTTGTGCTGACCACCCGTACCGAACACTGGTTCCTGAAACGCGGTTTCGTCAAAGCCTCGGTCGATGATTTACCCAAAGACCGTCAGAAAATGTATAACTGGCAGCGTAAATCCCTGGTACTGATCAAGCAGTTGTAAGCACTTCCCTTTATAATTCAGGCTGTTTGCGTATCACTAAGGAGTATTACCATGGCCCGTATGGTCCACTGCATTAAATTAGACAAAGAAGCCGAAGGCCTGGATTTCCCGCCAGTACCCGGCGAGCTGGGCGCGAAACTGTATCAGTCTGTTTCTAAAGAAGCCTGGGCTGGCTGGATCAAGCATCAAACCATGCTGGTCAACGAAAACCGCCTGAATCTGGCCGATATCCGTGCCCGCAAATACCTGATGGCACAAATGGACAAGCATTTCTTCGGTGATGGTGCCGATGCTGCAGCTGGTTACGTACCGCCATCCGCTTAAGGCTGAGCACTGAATACGCCTAGCGTTTTCCTGCCTAAGACGCAAAAAAAACCGCAAACTGAGTTTGCGGTTTTTTTATGTAAAAACCGAATCCGGTCAGCTCAAAACAAAATCAAAAGAACTCAACTTTACCGGTTTCCACATCATGCAGTGCGCCGATGACCTTGATCTGGCCATTCTGTATCATCTCACGCAGCACAGGGCTTTTCTCAGAAATTGCCTGTACTGTCATCTTGACGTTCATTTCTGCTGCAGCATCAACGAAATGGTGATTTTTTGAACTACGGTCAGCACCATGGGTGTCCGGTGTAGCCTTCACTGCCGGTGCAATTTTAGCGACCAGCTGCGTCAGATTACCCAGAACTGCGCTGTCACAAGCACCTTTCACCGCGCCACAATGGGTATGTCCCAATACGACGATGGCTTTAGATCCCGCTACTTTAGCCGCATATTCCAGGCTACCCAGGATGTCTTCATTGACGATATTGCCAGCCACACGTGCAGTGAACATATCGCCGATGCCCTGATCAAATACCAGTGCCGGATCGGAACGGGAATCGATGCAAGACACCACGCTCACAAAAGGATACTGACCATCTTTTCCACTGATCTTCGCTTGCGCGATCAGATCACGCTTTAACATATTGCCGGACACAAAACGTGCATTTCCATCCTTGAGGCGCTGGATCGCCAGATCCGGCGTGACTTCGCTCTGAGTCAGCTTAGTCATAGGCACGGCGACCTGTGCTGTAGTAACTGGCTGGGTTGCACAAGCCGACATCAGCAAGGCTGCTGCCAATGCGCTCAGAAATTTTCCGTGTTTAGGTAAAAATGTTTGGAACTGCACAATGTACTCCTTCAATTAAGTTGCGTGGATAAAGATGATCATTATCGCAATTATTTTATTGTAATTTTGAAAATATTGATAGCAATTTTTTAATTTTTACTTATATTTCAAAGTCTTTACGCCCTCTGCTGTGCCCAGTAAGCAAACATCTGCACCCTGACGCGCAAATAGACCAACGGTGACGACGCCCACGATATTATTGATGGCGTTTTCCAACGCCATAGGATCAGTGATTTGTAAGCCATGGACATCAAGAATGTAATTTCCGTTGTCGGTGACCAGAGGCTGGCCATCCTTGAGGCGCAACTTAGCCTCTCCACCCAGCGCACTCAACTGGCGACCGACCACGGCATAAGACATGGGTATGACTTCAACCGGTAAAGGGAAGCGCCCCAGCGTGTCGACCAGTTTAGAGCCGTCTGCAATACATACAAATTTTTCTGCAACGGAGGCCACAATTTTTTCACGCGTCAAGGCAGCACCGCCACCTTTGATCATCGCGCCGGAAGCATTGATCTCATCCGCGCCATCGATATACACCGGCATGCGCGTGACTTCGTTCAAATCCAGCACCGTCATGCCGTGCGCGCGCAAGCGCTCTGCGGTAGCTTCAGATGATGCAACCGCAGCTTTGATTTTGTCTTTCATTTTTGCGAGTTCATCAATGAAGAAGTTCGCGGTGGAACCAGTTCCCACACCAACAATTTCACCTTCAACCACATAAGCGATAGCGGCTTGAGCGACCGCCAGTTTCAATTCGTCCTGAGTCATGTTGCAGCTCCGTAGATGTGCAGACCCTTGATCTGCAGATTAAAAAATTGGCGGCATTGTAGCCGATCAGCGCCGCCTTGCCGACCGGTTTTTCAGAAATTCCAGAGCGGAGGCTCATCCATCAACGCGATTTGCTCGCGTAATTCCAGGATACGATCTTGCCAGTAACGTTGAGTATTAAACCAGGGGAAGGCTGCCTGAAAAGCCGCATCGTCCCAACGCTGCCCCAGCCAGGCCGAGTAATGAATCAAGCGCAAGGTACGTAAAGCTTCGATCAGGTAAAGCTGACGCGGATCAAAATCAAAGAAATCCTCGTAGCCAGCCAGAATATCGCTCATCTGACGCTGCATCTCTGCCCGCTCACCTGACAGCAGCATCCATAGATCCTGAATCGCAGGCCCCATGCGACTGTCATCGAAATCGACAAAGTGTGGCCCGGCCTGAGGCCCCTGATCCAGCCACAATACATTCCCCATATGGCAATCGCCATGCAGTCTCAGCACAGGCACTGTCCCGGCGCGTTGATAACACTGCCGCACAACATCCAGCGCCTGTTGCGCGACTGACAGATATACGCTCTGTAATTCAGGCGGGATCATGCCACTGCTTGCCAGCCAGTCTAATGGCTGCACACCAAAAGTATCAGGATTAATGTCAGGCCGATGCTGATAACTGTGGAGCGCACCGACCGCATGTATACGTCCCAAAAAACGTCCCATCCATTCCAGCGTCGCCGCATCCTGCAACTCGGGTGCGCGTCCGCTCTGACGAGGGAATAAGGCAAAGCGGTAACCCTGATAATGATGAAGGCTCTGACCCGCCGTGGAACTTAAGGCAGTCACAACGGGAATTTCCTGTGCCGCCAGTTCCATGGTAAATGCATGCTCTTCCAGGATCGCCGCATCAGTCCAGCGGCCAGGCCGGTAAAACTTGGCAATCACAGGCGGCCCATCTTCCAGCGCGACCTGATACACCCGGTTTTCATAGCTATTCAACGCCAGGATGCGGCCATCACAAAACCAGCCACAGCTTTCGACTGCGCCCAGTACCAGGTCGGGGGTCAGATCCGCAAAAGCGGGTAAAGTATTTACTTGATTCGTTTGTGCATTCATAGACGCGATTGTACGTCTGAATACGTCGTGTTCAGACGCTGATTTCACCAGTCAGCACGGAAAAAAGCCGAATTCTGCCCCACGAGGCCAGCGCAAAGCGCTACACTTCCGGTATTTTCACATTCAGCTCAGGTATGACCATGCATCTCGACGAACCACTCAGCGACAAAGAATTCAATGAACTCGACAAATTCCTCATGTCAGACCGGGTCGGCGACGATGGCATGACCATGGACGCACTGCATGGCTATATGACCGCCATCGCACTCGGCCCGGAAATGATACCGATGACAGAATGGCTGCCGCTGGTCTGGGGTTTGCCTGATCAGGGACAGCCTAAGTTCAAGAACGATAAAGAAATGCAGCGTATCACCAATCTGATTGCGCGCTTCATGAACGAAATCCAGATCACCTTTGAAGTTGCGCCGCAGGAGTATGAACCGCTGTTCTGCGTGCTGGAACAGAATGGTAAAGAACTCATCGACGGGGAAACCTGGGCCTGGGGCTTCTGGGAAGGCATGCAATTGCGCGCTGAAGCCTGGGAAGCCGCCTGGGAATCCGAAGAAATTGGCCCGCTGTTACAGCCTATCTATTTGTTAGGTGCAGAGGAAATCGAAGAAGAAGAGATGAAGTTTGTCGACACACCGGAAAAATGCCACACCCTGGCGCTGGCAGTCGAACAGTCCATCCCGGCCATACGCCGCTTTTGGGCACCGCTGCGCAAATCAGGCGTCACCACTGTCAAGCGTGACAGCCCTAAAGTGGGCCGCAATGATCCCTGCCCTTGCGGTAGCGGTAAAAAATTCAAATCCTGCTGCGGTGCTGAACCGACTGTGCATTAATCAAGTCTGTACCTGACATTGTTTGCGCTGGAGTAAATGCTCTAGCGCATTTCCCCACCAGTTGTAAGTCCCGTGCTATTTTCGCGTTTGCTAATTTCTTAAATCAATGGGACTTACGCGTCATTGTACCGACATGGCATCGCGACGCAGACAGCAAAGTTTGCCACGCCGCCGGCGCGGCTTTGTGTAAGTCCTAATGACGCATCAGTCTGATGCATCGATAACACGGAGAACCACATGAGCTTACAAGATCAATTCACCCAGGCCCTGGCTGATTCTAAAAACCTGCAGGAGCGCCCTGACAATATGACACTGCTGAAGATTTACGCGCTGTACAAACAAGGCAGCACTGGCGACGCGACTGGTGACCGTCCTGGCATGACGGACTTTGTGGGTCGCGCCAAATTTGATGCCTGGGCCGCCCTCAAAGGCACGACCCAGGAAGCAGCGATGCAGCAATACGTCGACCTGATCACCTCGCTCAAAGCTTAAGCCCGCACCGGGTAACTGGTCAGCAGATTGGGCGGACGCTGTCCGCTCAAGCCTGCAATCAGATTATCTGCCGCACAGTTTGCCATCGCACGCCGGGTCTTTTCTGAAGCACTGGCGATATGCGGCGTCAGCACCACATTTGTCAAGCCGAGAAAATCCGGGTGCAAAGCCGGTTCATTTTCAAATACATCCAATCCTGCCGCAGCAATGGTTTTGTTGCGCAGAGCCTGTATCAGTGCCTGATCATCAACGATGCCGCCACGTGCGACATTCGTCAGCGTTGCGGTAGGTTTCATCAAGGCCAGCTCAGCAGCAGCAATGGTATGGTGGGTCGCAGCGGAGTACGGCAAGACTAATATCACGTGATCGGATTCGCGCAATAACTGTTCTTTGCTGACAAACTGTGCATGATTGGCAGCCAATTCCAGCTCAGGCGCCAGCCGTGAACGGTTATGGTAAAGCACTTGCATATTGAAGCCCGTCGCACGCCGCGCTATCGCCTGACCTATGCGCCCCATACCTATGATGCCCAGTGTACTGCCGTGCAAATCCGGCCCGATGAAGCTGTCATAGCGCCATTTCGTCCACTTACCCGCGCGCAGCCAGTGCTCAGCTTCGGTGATACGCCGCGCGGTTGCCATCATCAGCGCCCAGCCAAAATCAGCCGTGGTCTCATTCAGCACATCCGGGGTATTACTGGCTAATACCTGAAAGCGGTTGCATGCAGCAATATCAATATTGTCGTAGCCGACTGCCATATTGGCGACCATGCGTAAACCCGGCACAGCTGCCAGCACGTGCTCATTGATATGGGCGCTCATCGTTATCAGCGCGCCTTGTTTCCCACGTAAGTGCGCAATCAGCTGTTCCTGAGAAAAAATGTCATCCTGCTGGTTACTCTCTACCTCAAAGTGTTCACTGAGCTTGCGCAGGACATCGGGGAAAATTGCGCGCGCCACTAAAATACCCGGTTTCATGATGTTTTTCCTCTCCACCATTCATTTTTCACAGAGTTCCCGATTCCGAGCCTGTACAGCCAAGCCACCTGGTATGCATTGTTGACCAATGGGTTGAAAGCGACTGGCTTCCCTGCGGTGACAGCCATCGCAACATTGTCCGATGTGACGACAGGTGCATGGTTGACATGACTTACGTGCAAAGTAACGGTCGCCTGGTTAGATACGCGACCATCGACGGTGGTGGTGTAGCTGAAGCTATCGTTGCCATAGAAATGCGCTGCTGGCACATAGCTGATCGTACCATCTGGATTGATGCTGATACTGCCGTGTGCAGGCTGGCTGACGATGTTCAGTTGTGCCGCGCTGCTGGCAACACCACCGCCCAGCAGATCATTGCTCAGTACATCGATGGTCGCGGTCGCATCTTCCTTGCTGCTGACTGCATCATCAAAGGCCACCGGGTCTTGCACCAGTTTGATGTCGCGCAGAGACACATGACTATTCTGTATGCCAAATCCCATCAGGTCGAACGACAGGCTGACGGGGGTGCCAGTGACTAAGCCATTGCCATTATTCACCGCTTGCTGCAGATCGACAAAGTAGGTATCGCTACCGTCAGCGTTGTGTACTTTGCGAACCGAACTGGACTTGTGCTCCGTGCCATCGCTTTGGATATTCAGGATCGCATCGCTATGCGTTAAGCCATCTGTACCTGCTTCGGACGCGCCTGTATTGGCATTCAGCAATGCGACTTCAAAGGCATCATCCGGGCCGGTTTCATTGCCGTCTTCATCAACGCCGTTGCTTTGCATGCCATTATTAGCGACGGTGAAGCTTAAGTAGCGGTCACCTTGTTTGACTGCGAAGGATTGGGTCAAATGGGCGTTTGCTTGATTACTTTCACCCAGGGTGACGGTAGTGTTATTGGACCTGACATCACCAAGGGTTTGCCAGTCATTGCTGTTTTGGCTGAGGGTATTGTTGACTGCGGTTTCTTTTTGCGCTGCCTGGCTGGCAGTCAGGTCGACACGTGACACCAGTTGCGTTTGATCAGTATCCAAGACCCAACCATAGTCAGCACGACGGAGTCGGTACCAGGATATCAAGCTCACATTAGAAACCGGCAAGCCTGATGCAGTTGGGTCAGCTGATGTTTGTTTCAACGCTGCGACCAGACGGGCCATCAAGCTTAATTCGTCCGGACTCGGCAGACGACGCTCACCCGGTTGCAGACTGGCGGCCATGAAATCGCCATCATCAGCACTGTGTTCTATACCCAAAGCATGCCCATATTCATGCAAGAGCACAGAGAGCATATCCATCTTGCCATCGGCGGCGGAGCCTGATTTGGCGATCCAGACATCAGGATTGGAAGTCGGTAAGAACTCGTCGTTTTGATCTGGTGTGCTGTCGATGAACCAGCCGTGACCTGCGGCGTTGGTGTCGAGGGTAATTTGGGCATCTTTGCCCTGGCCTGTGGTCTGGCCTACGGCGGAGCCTGCCAGGTCGCTGAAGTTAGTCAGTGACCCGCTGGCATTGGCTAGCATGGCGTTGAGATTGGCTGTGGTTTGCCAGTTGGTGAAGCCGCTTGTGCCTTCTGGTAGGTTGGAGGAGATTTTCCAGTCAGACACTTTATATGGACATCTGGCTTCAATCGTTTCCGGCTCTCCCGCTGGTCCATCCACGGCTTCAAAGAAATAAATAATTTTGACTTTTTTACCTCCTAATTCAACTAAAATAGTCGCCCGATCCTTACCAAGATAGCCGTTTTCGGGAAGATACAAATAAGTGCCGTCATTTGGGTCGACTGGAGCAGCGTCTTTGGGAAAAATTACCCCTCTATCAGACTCGTCCAGTAATCGCACCAACCCATGCTTAGGCGGCTGCAAGACTGTAACTTTCGCCTGACCAGAAACTATTTTATGTTCGTAACGTTTAAGGTATATATATGCTTCATGCGCTGGATCAAATGCATTGACAACTGACACACCTTGGTCTGGGCCATTCGCTACAATTTTACAAACCCCCATCACACGTTCTTTACGCAAACCTTGCCGTGCAGGGTTAGTCTGGACAAGCATGGTAGCGGTGGATTGCGCTGACATAACGAAATGATCGAGTACAAACATCGAAGTCTCTCCTTCTTCAAGCTCAAGTTCGGATTGTGCGGCTTCTAGCAAGGCCTGCATAGCGGATTTTGACGCAGTGCTTCCAATCGCTTGTCCAACAGGTGTATTTGCGTCAGTTGCTGGACTTTGCGCTAACAGCAGATGCGGCTGTTCAATGGCGACCCGCGCAGGGGGGCGTAAATCAATATGGAAATGATTGTGGTGTTTTTCTTGGGTAAAGGTGTGCGGCAAAGGGTTAAATGCAGACTGACTATTGGTAAAACCTAATCGACCAAGCACAGCACGCATGTTAGGAAAGGGGTTCTGATTACTGCCCCGGCCACCAATCCAGACATTTTGAAGCAATTGGTGCTCATCTTGCAAACCAGAGCCAAATAAGGCCGTATGCACTTTTTCTCCATTCACAATTAAATTCGATAATTCATCCCAGGTTCCGTTATTCGCAATATTATCTTTTTGGGTCAAGGCGTAAATCGATAAAAAATTCTTGAGTGCGCCCGCTTGGTCGTTCTTGAATGATGTCTTCGGCAGTAAATCAGACCAAGTGATGGCATTGGCCACACTCCAGCCCGGGTGGTCAAAGACCGCAATTTTAAATTCTTGATTCAGCACATTCTGTGCACCTGGGGTAGGTACCGTATTCCTTGCGGTAATCGTGCCGGTAAAATTGCCTATCGCAGTCGGTGTACCAGAAACTTTACCGGTATTTGGATTTAAGCTTAAGCCGGGCGGTAAGCTGCCCGCAGTAACGGCATAGGTGAATGCAGACGCGCCAGAAGCGGCAAATGATTTGTTATAGGCCTTGCCCAATTCAACCGAAAAATCGATATCCGGCCCATTATTTTTTGTATCCTTTTGATTATCATCACTAATATACTGCTGCAAAATTCCCAAATCCAACCCCAATCCCACACTATGACCGGCATGCCGGTTATGGGATGAGGCATCCGTTACCCGGGTCGGATCGGACAAACCATTAATTTGCATTTTTCCGCTGGTCAGACCTTGTGCGCCTTTCGAATTGATCCACGCAGCAATCAAATCCCGTGTCCAGCTCGTTGAATAACGTTCTGCCGCACCGGGCTCACCGTTCAAAAAATTGGCTGAGTTTTTACCATTTACTGCGGGAATATCAAAATTCTTAAAAATATCCATCCAATGCGGTGCATTAAACGCGTTTAACCACTCCAGATTTTCATCCTTTCCATTTACATTGCTAACAAATTGCGCCTTGTCCAGTTCCTTCGTTGTCTGATATCCATTTAATCCACTTTTTGAATCTGTATCCACAACCTTATAAAATTGGGTATAGTGCGTCGCTCCATAAAATGCCCTTAATGCACTGGCTTCATCCGAGGTGGCAAAACCATTTTCTGTATGTTCATTTAATTTTCCATCAACCTTCAGTTCTTTTAAGGTACCAGTCGTGCCGTTATTGACGCCAAAAGCTGAATATCCTAAATACTTTAAGCGCTGCTCCACTTTATAGACATCAAGCACGTTGTTCGCCTGGTTCGTCCCAACCCCACCACTCAATTTAAATTCACTATACCCAGGGTTCTTCAAATCCCGATCCCCAAAGAAAGTATTCGCAACATTGGCGTAATCTTTGGCTGTGACGCTTAACCAGCCTTCGGTATGCGTGATCAGTTCTTCTGGACGCCTGCCTTGGGTTTTGGGGTCATAGCGGTCTTCAAAATTGTAGGTGAACTGGCCGAATTTGTCGTTCAGGGTTTCGCCCGCCCTGAGGTCTTTCACATCATCATCCGTAATATTGGGCAAAACATAGATAATCCCATTCATTGTAAAGTCATCGGCATCGCCTTCCTCGGCGCTATTGAGATTCATCGTTGTGATGGGTTGGTATTTGACTTCCTCAGTGGCTTTGCCGCCTTCGGTGTGTTTGATTGTGACCGGTTTCACCAATAATTTAAGCGCATTGTCTTTTCCTTTACCATCCGGTTTGTATCGATCAATTTCAGACTGCGGAATGTGGAAATCAGACAAATAGCTCATGCGGTTATAGATCAGTTGACGCTTTCCATCCGGCAGGTCTTTGGTTTTGGTCTTCGCTTCTTCCGCTGTTAACACGTTTTCCTGGACGAGTAATTTTTTTGCGGTTTCTTCCCGCAGGTCAATGCCGGTGACGTCGCCCATATTGACCTTGGTTTCGGTGAAGACTATCTCTGGATCAAAATACGTCCCGATCGGCACACCCGCTGCCGCGTCAACCCGTTGTTCATTGTTGATGCTGTCGTTTTGCTTATCGGTGAATTTGATGTGATGGATTTCCCTGGATTTGTCTGTCATCGCCAGGGCTGCATCGATCATGGCATCCACGTTCCAGACGTGGGTCTGGTGTTCCTTTTGCACATTGGGGTTATCGGTTCCATACCCGCCATACAGTTGGCCGAGCAGGACTTTGCCGTCTTCTGAGACGCTCAGGTTGCGGATGCCATAGCCGTCCAGTGGCAGTGTGGAACCGAGGAATTTAGGGTCGCCCTTTTTGCCGAACGGATCCTGGATGATGCCGAGTTTGCCACCGACGGCGACTTTCTGTGCGCTGACACTGCCGCCGAACAAAATTGGAGATCCACCTGGGGTCCACAGGAACATCGGTGGCTCAAACATGGCCCGGTAGTAGGGGTCGTTGTAGTTGTAGTTATCATCGGCGACGATGGCGTAGTCCACGCCGTCTTTTTCAACCAGCACTGAACTGTCGGCACGTTGGATGTCGAGCCGGTCAACGCTGACGTTCTGTTGTCCCATTTTGATGGGGGTCATGGTGGCGTCGGTGATGTGGCCGTTTTCATCGCGCGTCAATTGGAGGGTGGAGAGGCCTTTGTCGTAGTCGAGGATGCTGCTGACCAAAAATTGATCGGGGTCTTTGGTGGCGGCAATAGTGTGGGGTACCTTGCCGCTGAGGTTATCGGCAGGACGCTGCACCACAAATGGGGCGGCGATCTTGCCGGTTTTCATGCTGAGGGTGTCGAGGTCAAAGATCAGGACATCGCCGCGTTTTTTGGGGTTGGCTGGGCAGACACGCATACCTGCCTTAAACCGGAAATGGCCTGAAAAAATCCGGGAAAAACCCGAAAAACGCCCAAAATATACCCCCCAGTATTTCTTAAAAGCCAACATCTGTAATGACATCCCCTGCTAAAAGTCGATATACCCCCCTTTTTTTATGGTAATTCCAAGGGTATTTTCAGCAGCTGGCAGGCATAGGGGGAGCTCCCTCTGTAGGGCGGATTTTGTGGAAGTTTAGTTTTGCAAACAGGACTTGGGCAACATTGTCCCGGCAAGGAAGCGTGATACAGACAGTACGCATAGCAGGGCAAGGAGTTATAACACCATTGAGGTGTGGTTTTGCGTCAATTCCAGGATTTCATTCGTATTCGAATTAGCTGGAGAAATGAGGGAAATCAAAGCAAAAGCGGCTTATCTGGCCTAAGATGAATCGATTTTACGTGTATTTGATGTTCGTCATCCTTCGATCTGCCCGCATATTTCAACGAAAACATCATATTTGCTTATGCGCAAACTATATAACGCTGATTTGTGAGAACTGTTAAATTGCCTTAAAATACAAGGCTTTGCAGCCTTACCCAGCATCTTGACCTGCGCTGGCTGTGCTAAACCCCGAATTTTAAAGATTGGACTGTTATGACCCACGTTGTGACCGAATCCTGCATCCGCTGCCGCTATACAGATTGCGTGGATGTCTGCCCGGTAGACTGCTTTCGCGCTGGCCCCAATTTCCTGGCAATTGACCCGGACGAGTGCATAGATTGTGCAGTTTGCGTTGCAGAATGCCCGGCAAACGCGATTTTTGCTGAAGAAGACGTACCTTCTGACCAGCAAAACTTCATTAAGATCAATGCTGACCTAGCTCGCAACTGGCCATCGATCACAAAAACCGTTGCCCCATTGGCGGATGCCGATGACTGGAAAGACGTCAAAGACAAATTGCAATTCCTGGAGCGCTGATCCCGCACTCCACGCCCGCTCACCCGCTATGAACATGACTGTGAGCGGTAACTTTTTTTGGTATCTCTGAAACTGACTCCGCGTATGGAAAATATACAAACTACACAGGCAAATGGCGTGATTGATGCCGATGCCGTTATCATCGGCGCAGGCCCGGTCGGCCTGTTCCAGGTTTTCGAATTAGGCCTGCTGGAAATCAAAGCACACGTTATTGACTCTTTGCCTGCAGTCGGCGGTCAGTGTATCGAGCTGTATCCTGACAAACCAATTTACGATATTCCTGCAGTACCGGTTTGCACTGGTCAGGAACTGACGGACAATTTGCTCAAACAGATAGAACCGTTTGAACCGACTTTCCATCTGGGTCAGGAAGTGACACTGGTTGAACGCCGTGAAGATGGTCGCTTCGACGTGGAAACATCGACTGGCACCCGCTTCATCACCAAGACGATTTTCATCGCAGCCGGTGTTGGCTCCTTCCAGCCACGTACTTTAAAAGTCGATGGCATTGAAGCTTACGAAGGCAAACAGGTATTCTACCGCGTCAAAGATCCTAGCCAGTTCCACGGCAAAAATCTGGTAATTTGCGGTGGCGGCGACTCTGCGCTGGACTGGGCATTGAACCTGGTTGGCAAAGCAGAATCTGTAGTGCTGCTGCACCGTCGTGACGACTTCCGTGCTGCGCCAGCATCTGTCGCCAAGATGAAAGAACTGTGCGACAACTACGAAATGCAATTGCTGATCGGCCAGGTGACCGGCATAGAAAGCAAAGACGACACGCTGAGTGAAATCAAAGTCACCGGTGCCGATGGCGTTACCCGCCGCCTGCCACTGGACAACCTGCTGGTATTCTTTGGCTTGTCGCCAAAACTGGGACCAATCGCAGAATGGGGTCTGGATATCGAACGCAAGCAGCTAAAGGTCATGAACACTGAAAAGTTTGAGACCAATGTACCTGGCATTTTCGCGGTAGGTGATATCAACACCTATCCAGGTAAAAAGAAACTGATCCTGTCTGGCTTCCATGAAGCTGCGCTGGCTGCATTCGGTGCTGCACCGTATATTTTCCCTGAAAAGAAAATCCACATGCAATACACCACAACTTCTCCGAAACTGCACAAAATCCTGGGCGTGGAAACGCCGGTATTTGACTAAGTCGCAGGCCGTAGGTCACTAAAAAACGCAGCTGTTTTCAGCTGCGTTTTTTGTTGGCTGAACAGATTATCACAAGACCATCTGCATCTGTGCCGGCACAGCCTGTACCGGGAAACGCTGCGTGATCTGACATATTTCGTCTGACACTTCGCAAAATGCATGCACAATGCGCGGATCAAAGTGCACACCGGAACCCGCACGCACAATTTCCAGGGCATCCGCATGCCGTCTGGCAGACTCATACTCCCGCTCAGAAATCAGCGCGTCATAGACATCCGCCACACACATCATACGTGCAGATACGGGAATAGCCTCTCCGGCCAACTGTTGCGGATAACCGCTGCCATCCCATTTTTCCTGATGCGAATAGGCGATTTCACGGGCAAATCTCAGGAAATCATGAGGGCCGCCAAAACAATGCTCCATGATCTCTATGGCTTCCCGCCCTAACACTGCATGCTGCCGCATCAGCGCCAGCTCTGCCTCTCCCCATTTGCCACGTTTTTCGGACAGCCAGTCCGGCAGTTGTATGCGTCCTATATCATGTAAAGGAGCCGCCTGCACCATCAGGTCTATCGTTTCGTCGTTGAGCAAATTTGCAAAGTCCGGATGCCGGCATAAACGTTGAGCCAGCACCCGCAGGTATTCCTGAGTGCGTCGTAAATGATTGAGTTTGGCCGCATCACCCGATTCGCTCAATGATGCTAACCCTAAAACAATCGCCTGTTGAAGCTGATTGAGTTTTTGTGTTTTCTCGGCCACCAACAACTTTAGCTGATGATTTTGCGCCCGCAATTGTTGTTGCGCCTTAAGCAAACGCAATTGCGTTGCCACACGCGCGATCATCACGGGCGGACTGACGGGCTTACTGATGTAATCAACCGCCCCCAGACGCAAACCCAGCTCTTCATCGTGCACCTGATTCTTCGCAGTCAGAAAGATCACCGGAATTTCAACGGTACGCGCATCGCGCTTGAGCAAGCGACAAGTTTCATAACCATCCATATCCGGCATCATGACATCAAGCAGTATCAAATCCGGCTGCGGTAGCGCCTGGGCGATCTGCAGAGCCTTTGCTCCGCTGGTTGCAATTTTTACGCGATACAATTCCCTTAAGAGATTCGATAGCAGAGACAGATTATCCGGCGTGTCATCCACCACCAGTATGGTGGGGCGACTGACATTTTCGTAAGTATCAAGCATCGCTCAGCTCATTCATGGGTTTGCGTATCGGTGCCAGTCAGGCATCCCTGCCTGGCAATTTATTGCTCAACATGTGGGTTTCGTGTGTAACCCTGATTCAGTGCCGCCTCCCGTAACAGGCTCAATGCAGTATCAAATTCAAACTGGCGTAAAGCGCGCATCAGTTGTTGATGGATTTCTTGCCCAAATGCGAGCAACAACTGATCACTGGCACCTTTGAGCAATTCCACCGCCTCACCATCGTATTCTGCTAATAATGCTTCACTGCGCTGCAACAAGGCCTGCATCAAAGCCCTGTCTAATTTCACATCCGTCACCGGCGCCGGAACAGCATCCAAATCTGATTTTAATGCCGCATCGATCGCAGCAATGGTCTGACTTAACTCCTGTTGGCAAGCATCAAAGCGCTGGATGATTTCACGCGCCGACACAGCACCACGGATACTGTGTTCCAGTTGCTCCGCCGTCTTACGCATGGCTTTTGCCGAAATCAGGGCGGCCACACCTTTGAGCGTATGGACTAGTCGCTCAGCGATGGCAGTCTCACCGGCAATATAGGCGTCTCTGGCATCCGACACCGCATTTTTCTGACTTTCGCAAAAGCGGCCCAGTAAGTCACGGTACAAATCCTGACTGCCCAATGCCCGCCTGAGCCCGTCCTCAACATCAATATGATCAATTTGCAAGCGCTCTGCCTGCGGCACTTCGGATGCCGTTGATACGCTGAGTGTATGCGACTCGGGCTGGCACCATTGTCGTATGGTGTTATACAAAGACTGAGGGTCTACCGGCTTGGTGACATGGGCATCCATACCCGAACGCAGACAATGGGCACGTTCTTCCGCCATCGCATGTGCAGTCATAGCCACGATAGGCAAATCGGTATAAGCCGGATTGAGACGTATCAGTCTGGTTGCCTCGTGCCCATCCATTTCCGGCATCTGTACATCCATGAATACCAGTCCAAAATGTTCTGCTGGGTGGCGCAACACCCAATCAACTGCCTCGCGGCCATTGCTAACCATACTCACCTCGATCGCAGCAGCTTCCATCAGCTCACGCGCGATCTGCTGATTGACCTCATTATCCTCCACCAACAGCACGCGCAATCCCGGAAATTGCGGGACCGGCTGTTGACTGCGTACCGCACTGGTCTCGTGCTCTATCAGCATCAGGTTATCCAGACACTGCATCAGGATCGCGCTATTGACGGGCTTACGCATAAAGGCATCGGGCAATGCAATATCGGTACGGAAGCTGGCCTCTTCACGCGCATGCACACCGAGCAGAATAAACTTCGGCATGCTGCGCAGATTTTTGACGTTTTTGAGCAAACTGATCAGGCTCAAACCATCCAGTTCTGGCATACGCAAATCCACAAACACCAAATCAAATGGCGTGCTCTGATCCGCCATTTCTATCGCCTGCATCGCAGCCGTTGCGCTATACACGCTGACACAGTTCGGCGTGAGTTCAGTCAGTTCTTCGCTCAATATCTGCGCGGCTTTGCGATTATCATCCACGATCAACACTTTCAGCGCAGGATTACTCATCACCGCAGGAGCCAGCATCAACCTTTTTTCAGGCAGATCAAACCAGGTATGGAAGCGCACCGTGGTGCCCACGCCCATATCACTATTGAGCGTAATCTCCCCTCCCATCAGTTCGATCAAACGCTTGGAAATCGACAAACCCAGACCGGTCCCGCCAAAACGACGCGTGGTCGACTCGTCAGCCTGGCTGAAAGGCTGAAATAAGCGCCGGGTCTGCTCTTCCGACATACCAATGCCGGTATCACTGACAGCAAATTCCAGTTTTACCCGCCAGGCCTTAGTTTCGGCAATGCGGCAGGACATAAACACTTCGCCGGCATCGGTAAATTTAATCGCATTGTTGATCAGATTGATTAATACCTGCCCCAGCCGCAAGGAGTCGCCTCGTAACAGACGCGGCACCTCTTTCGGCACATGAAGCATAAATTCCAGATTTTTTTCGTAAGCGCGGTCAGCTGTCATCAGGGTGATGTTTTCCAGCACCTCGTTGAGATTAAAATCAATATGCTCGATACTGAGCTTACCAGCCTCTACTTTAGAAAAGTCCAGAATGTCATTCACTATCCCAAGCAAAGACATGCCGGCATGGTGGATTTTTTCTACGTAATCCCGCTGCTTATCGTCGAGAGCGGTACGCAAGGCCAGATGTGCCATTCCTATAATCGCATTCATCGGCGTGCGGATTTCATGACTCATATTGGCGAGGAACATCGATTTTGCAGCGGTAGCCTCTTCGGCGTGTATCCGTGCCCGCTCAGCCTCCTTCAGTTCAGCCTGCATCTGCAAAGTACGCAAACGCAGTTGCTCCGCCATACTTTCCTGTAATTGGGTCTCCAGTCGCTTACGCTCTGTGATGTCCATCACCACCCAGACCGTGCCCATCGTGAGTTTGTTCCGATCCACTGCGCGCCCTGAAAAGTGCACCCAGAACAGGTCACCATCGGCGCGCCGCATTTGCAGTTCACTTTCATACGACTCGCCGCGCAAAACGGCTTCACTAACGGCGGTGCCTGAGGCGAGGTAAGCGTCACGTGATGTGTAAAATGGCTCCAGCGAAGCACCAAGCACCGCATGCCTGTCGACACCAAATATCTGGCAAAGCGGTTTATTTGCCCACTGTACCCTACCCTCATTATTCAGAAAAACCATACCAACTATTGAATTTTCCAGTATGGTTTCGCGCTCCGCGAGGATGCGCTGCAGCTCGTCGTCCAAGGCCTTACGCTCAGCATAAGCTTCTTCCGCCAGACGACGCGCGAGTTCAGCCTCCTTCAACTCATGTCCTATATGCAGGGTCTGCACATGCACACGGGTAGCAAGACCCTGTGCTTTCGCAAACAAAGCCAGATAGCGTTGCTGCTCCTGATAGCCCTCTTGCCATTGTCCGGTTTCACCAAAAATCTCTATCAGTTCGCGCATTGCACGCAAGGGCATATACACATAGCCTTTGTCGCCGACACTGTCTATGGCGCGCTTTAAATCCACAATCGCCTCAGGAAAGCGCCGGTGACAACGATGCAGATAGCCGTTAACCCACCAACTATAGGGTTTCAGCGGCTTATCCTCATATGTATCGAGCAGAGACATCGCCGTACCATTGAGGCGGTCGGCCTCGCTCAATTGCCCACGTGCCGCCAGCGTATAGGCTGCAACCGACAGACAAAATGCACGGCTGGAATTATCGGTATGGTGAGCACTCCCCTCTGCGATGTAATTGGCGACACTCAGGTAAGCGTCATCATATTTTTCCAAAGCCAGATAACACAGGGCCAGCATAGTAGAGATAAACGGTGCCAGCCATTTCTCGTCGGAATCCACCGCAATTTCACGCGCCTCCTCCAGCAAGACCTCGGCGTCCTCAGCATTGCCACTGATGTAGAAAATCTCACCCAGATTAGCCAATACCTGCGATACACGATTTGGAATTTGCAGACGTTTGGCCTGCTCCAGCGCCGTATAGAAGTGTCGGATCGCCTCTTCGGTATAACCCAGCTCCTGCGACAGCGTACCAAGGATGTTCAGCACCAGCACAGTCAGTCTGTGATCGCCCTCAGGCAAAATCGGCAGAATACGTGAATGGCAAAGGGAATAAGCCTGCTCAGCACGACCATGGCGGCGCCATACTGCCACAGTGCCCAGTAAAGAGAATGCCAAGCCTTCACTATCACCGATCAGTTCAAACATAGTTGCAGTGCGTTCAAACTCCGGTTCTGCCAGATGCAACTTACCATCGAAAAAATCTGCAAACGCGTACAGGATTTCCGCCAGCCCCCCCAGCACAGGGCGACGCTTTTCACGCGCTTCGGTGCGTAAGCTCTTGGCAATCAAGCGGCCCATTTCAGGCGAATCACGCATTAAATCAAATGCAATAAAGCACTGTTCACGCCATTGGATTTCCGTCTGATCGAAGTCACTAGTCATTCTGCTATGCCCTATACCCTTATCACTAACACATTTTGTCTGCATTCTATTGTAGCCCGCAAACTATTATTTTTAAGCTAATTTTTTAACATAAATTTGCACCAGCTGCACATTGATTCCCAAGCACAAGAGAAAAACCAGCTAAACTGGTTTATGATGCAATGCAATACAATAGATGGAAAGCTCTATCAGAAGTCTGTTTTTTTGTTGCCAGAAATTTCTAAATCTCAGTTATAGCCCAGGGAACTGCCTGTTTTTTTATCAGAAAGAAGTCACTATGCTCTACCAATTTCATGAATTGAACCGCGCATTTCTGAACCCTTTAACCCAGTGGGCTGAAGCCTCCTCCAAGCTATTTACCAATCCGGTCTCGCCACTGGCCCATACACCCTATTCTCAGCGTATTGCTGCCGGCTACGAACTTTTGTTTCGCCTTGGAAAAGATTATGAGAAACCAGAGTTTGGCATTACTTCGACGACCATAGGCAAGCAAGTTGTAGAAATCACACAAACTACCGCTGTGATCCGGCCTTTTTGCAAACTGCTGCACTTTAAAAAGGCCCTGAGCGACAAGGAACTCACTAAGCTCAAGCAGCCAACGGTGTTGCTGGTCGCCCCTTTATCTGGACATCATGCCACACTGCTGCGTGATACCGTGCGCGGATTGCTGCCGGATCACGATGTTTACATCACGGACTGGACCGATGCACGCATGGTGCCGCTGTCTGAAGGCAGCTTCCATCTGCACGATTACATCTACTATGTACAGGACTTCATTCGTTTGCTGGGCCCGGATGTGCATGTAATCTCAGTTTGCCAGCCTACCGTACCGGTGCTGGCTGCGATCTCGCTGATGGCGAGCGCAAATGATCCTAAGCTGCCAAAAACCATGACCATGATGGGCGGCCCAATTGATCCGCGCAAATCACCGACTGAGGTCAATAATCTGGCGACTGAAAAGAAATTCTCCTGGTTTGAAAATACAGTGATTTACAACGTACCGGCGAACTATCCCGGTTACGGACGCAAGGTCTACCCGGGCTTTTTACAACATGCGGGTTTTGTCGCAATGAACCCTGACCGTCACGCACAAAGCCACTGGGATTACTATCAGCACCTGATTAAGGGGGATGATGATTCAGCCGAGCAGCATCGCAAATTCTATGATGAATACAATGCCGTGCTCGATATGCCGGCCGACTACTATCTGGAAACGATCAAGACCGTGTTCCAGGAATTCCGTCTGCCACAAGGCACCTGGGAAGTCGAAGGTAAGCTGGTCAGACCACAGGATATTAAGACCGTCGCCCTGTTCACCGTAGAAGGCGAACTGGACGATATTTCCGGCCCTGGCCAGACCCAGGCTGCTCATGACCTGTGCAGCAGCATTCCAGTCAGTATGAAACAGGATTACGTGGCACCTGGCTGTGGTCACTATGGCATATTCTCAGGCCGTCGCTGGCGTGAAATGATATGCCCGAAAATCGGTGAATTCATTCGCAAACACGGCTAATCGCCACTGAGACCAAAAACGCCGCCGTGAGGTGGCGTTTTTGTTTGTGAGTCACGCTGAATCGGGGGATAATCACCGCTTTGGCGCTTGCTTCCTGAGTGGCAAGCCGACCCTGATTTTTCCTATTGAGTTCTTCCTGTGCCCTCTCCTGCATCCGTCTCACTTGCTACACAACTTGAAGCACTGTTACCGCAAACCCAATGTACTAAATGTGGCTATCCGTCTTGTCACGATTATGCAGTCGCGATGGCGACTGGCCATGCCACTCACAATCAATGCCCGCCTGGCGGTGAACAAGGTATCGCTTTGCTGGCCGACGCACTCGGACTTGCCACTCTCCCCTTAAATTCTGAGCACGGCACAGAACGTGAGCGACCAGTCGCGGTGATTGAAGAGGCCTATTGCATAGGCTGCACCTTGTGCATACAAGCCTGCCCGGTTGATGCCATCATAGGCGCGCCCAAACAAATGCACACCGTGATACCGGAATTGTGTACCGGCTGCGATTTATGTGTCGTCCCCTGCCCGGTAGACTGTATCTCTATGGTCCCGGTCACACCGGGAAAAACCGGATGGGCAGCCTGGAGTGAACAACAGGCAAGGCAGGCCAAAACCGCCTACGACAGCCGCACTGTTCGGCTGCAGCGTGAAAAATACGAGAACGAACAAAGGCTGGCAGCCAAAGCCGCCGCCAAACTACAAGCACTGGAAGCAGAAGCTGCCGTCACGGCTGAAGAGCAAGCCAGCAAAGACAGGAAAAAAGCCATCATTGCAGCAGCGATCGAACGCGCTCGCCTGAAAAAACTGGAAGCAGAGAAAGGACCAGACGCATGAATGCAGAAAAACGCCAGCTGATTTTCCAGCGTCTGCAGCGCGAAAATCCTCACCCGACCACGGAACTCGAATACAGCACGCCGTTTGAATTGCTGATCGCGGTGTTGTTATCTGCTCAGGCTACGGATGTTTCGGTCAACAAGGCGACCCGCAAACTGTATCCGATCGCTAATACACCGGAAACCTTGCTGCGCTTAGGCGTAGATGGTTTGATGCCTTACATCCAGACCATAGGCTTATACAAAACCAAGGCAAAAAATGTGATCGCGACCTGCGAAATTCTGTTACGCGAGCATCAAGGCCAGGTACCACAGCAGCGCGAAGCACTGGAAGCCTTACCAGGTGTAGGCAGAAAAACAGCCAACGTGGTGCTGAATACGGCCTTCGGTCAGCCCACCATTGCGGTCGATACCCATATTTTCAGGGTATCTAACCGCACTGGGATTGCACCCGGCAAAAACGTGGATATCGTCGAACAAAAGCTCATGAAATTTGTCCCCAAGGAATTCAGGCTGGATGCACATCACTGGCTGATACTGCATGGGCGCTATACCTGCATCGCGCGCAAGCCCAAATGTTGGAATTGTATGATCGCCGACTTATGCGACTTCAAAGAAAAAACGCCCTTACCCGATCAGGTATAAGGACGCATTTTCAAACTAAGGCCGCAGACAGAGCAAGCAAGTCACTACCGCTTCGCAATTAAACGATGCGGCACGCCTGCTCAAAACTCAGACGTGGGCCACGCGCATGTAATTTGCTGGCGTCGCCATAGCCAAGATTGCAGATGAAATTGACTTTAACTTCACTGCCAGCAAAGAAAGTCGCATTGACTTTATCGGCGTCAAACCCTGACATCGGACCACAATCCAGACCCAGGGTGCGCGCGGCCAACATCAGATAAGCACCTTGCAGGGACGAGTTACGAAAAGCCGTCGCATCAATCAATGCTTGATTCCCGGCAAACCAGGAACGGGCGTCTGCATGTGGAAACAATTGTGGCAACTGATCATAAAATGCCATATCCATACCGATAATTGCAGTTACCGGCGCAGTTTTGGTTTTTTCCAGATTTCCCTCAGCCATGCAAGCCAGCAAGGCGGATTTTTGTTCGTCGGATTTCACAAACACAATGCGCGCAGGGGAAGCATTCGCAGAAGTGGGTGCCCATTTCATCAGATCATACAATTCGTGCAACAAAACATCGGATACCGGCTTATCTTGCCAGCCATTATGGGTGCGTGCGTTGGTGAATAAGGTTTGTTGAGCTTCTGTACTTAACATGATGATTCCTTTTCTGAAGAACGAGGGGAAAACTTGCCGCATCATAAACGAAGACACTGAGCTCGTGTGCAAGCCGCGATGAAATTGCCCTGTACAAGCGGATTCAGAGACTGCATTTACCCATACTCGCGAAGACTGAACAGCCAGACCGATGTTTTTACCCTACAATATGCGGCTTTTTCCAACGTTTACAATCAGGAAGCCGTATGTTTAACCCCAGCCAGGACGATGTCCGCCGTTTTTTTTGCGAAACATTCAGAAAACTGCATGCAAAAGAAATCCTGACGCCACTGGAATCCATCGCTGCCGACTGGATACAGCAACATCCTGAGTACGACCATGCGCTGCGCGATGTCGAAGCAGCTGTGCAGACGAATTACAGCGTAGATCAAGGGCAGACTAATCCCTTCCTTCACTTATCCATGCACCTGTCAATCAGTGAGCAGATTTCAGTCGATCAGCCACGTAGCATTCAGAGTGCGGCACGCCAACTCGCGCAGCGCTACAATTCCGAACACGAAGCACACCACCAAATCATGGAATGTCTGGGCGAAATGATCTGGAATTCCCAACGCTCAGGTCTGCCGCCAGATGGTCAGGCCTATATCGATGCGGTACAGAAGCGCTGTCGCTGAGCGCAAGTCAGAATCAACATAAAAAAATGCCACGGTGCGATGTCACACCGTGGCATTTTTCATTCTTCGCCGCTTATTTCTTCAGCACCAAATTACCCGGCAGGCTGGATAAATAGGCGGAAATATTAGCGATATCGGCTGCACTCAGGGCCTTAGCCTGCGCCCCCATGATTGCATTCGTACGTCCGTTCGGCCCATCACCACGCTGATAGGCTTTTAAGGCATGCTCCAGATAATCCTTGTGCTGGCCCGCGATTTTTGGATAGGCCGGATCAATCGGAGAATTAAAGTCTTTCCCATGACATGAGGCACAGTTAAATTTTTCTGTCGCTGCTTTTCCTGCATCGATATTCCCTGCCGCCTGCGCCGTTGCGCTCAACATTGCGAGGGACAGAATGACACCAGTGATTGCTTTCATGCTGACTCCTGTTCTTATTTTTGTTGTGAATAATAAGCGGCCAAATCCGCGATATCCTGATCAGTCAGGCTGCCTGCGATACCACGCATGGAGGGATTTTTGCGCTCACCTTTCTGATAGGCTTTCAGCGCTGCTTCCAGGTATTTAGCAGACTGGCCACCAATTTTAGGTACCTGAAAGACTTCCGGATAACTGGCTTTATAACCGGGTATCGCATGGCAACCTATGCACATGGCAATCTTTTTATCGGCAGCGTCTTTAGCATTTCCAACTACTTCCGCTGCTGCCGCAGCTTGGGCGAGACTCGCAACAGCGAGGAGTGCGAACAGTTTTTTCATAGGAACAATAGATTAGTACGGTTGGAACAAAGAAAATGACCCATAAGCTCTGCAAAAATCAGTGTATGCGAACACATCTTAAAGACACGACGGGCTGTCTCAGGCCACAGCAAGGGATTTGCATCCGTCTTGCTACATGTTGATGTTGCACATCATTCTATATGATGCACATCAAACTCCAGATGAAAAACATGCGGAATGCGGTCTATTTTCCACACTTTTTATGTTGCAATTGCACAAGAAACGTCTTATGTAGCGCACAGCTATGCATAACTCTCTGGAACAGCTAAAAATAGAACAGGCGTTCACAGATTACAGAAATCTCGCTTATACTCAGACTCTGGGCTCAACCATACGACACAACTATGACGCAAGAAACAACAAGCTTACGCTTCGATGGTGCCGACAATTATGTCGCCACCGATGATTTGAAACTGGCCGTCAATGCCGCTTTACGCCTGCAGCGCCCATTGCTGATCAAGGGTGAGCCTGGCACAGGCAAAACCATGCTGGCTGAAGAAGTCGCCGCTGCACTGGGTATGCCACTATTGCAGTGGCATATCAAATCAACCACCAAAGCGCAACAAGGCCTGTATGAGTATGATGCCGTGTCGCGCCTGCGCGATTCGCAACTCGGCGATGAACGCGTCAAGGACATCCATAACTACATTGTCAAAGGCGTGTTGTGGCAGGCATTTACCGCCGAACAGCCGGTGGTGTTGCTGATTGATGAAATCGACAAAGCAGATATAGAGTTTCCTAACGATTTGCTACGCGAACTCGATCGTATGGAGTTTTATGTGTATGAAACACGTGAAATGGTCAGGGCGCGCCATCGTCCGCTGGTGATCATCACATCCAATAATGAAAAAGAGTTGCCGGATGCCTTCCTGCGCCGCTGCTTTTTCCATTACATCAAGTTTCCTGATAAAGAAACCATGCAGCAAATCGTCGATGTGCATTTCCCAAATCTGAAAGGGGATTTGCTGAGTCAGGCACTGCAGACTTTCTATGAAGTCCGCGAGATTGCCGGACTGAAGAAGAAACCGTCCACCTCTGAGCTGATCGACTGGCTCAAGCTCTTACTGGCTGAGGATATCCCGGCCGAAGCCTTGCGCAGCAAGGATAACAAGGCAGCCGTCCCGCCTCTGCACGGCGCTTTGCTGAAAAATGAACAGGATGTACATCTGTTTGAGCGCATCATGATGATGGCAAGAAATAATCGCTGATTTTTTCAGGATAATGGCAAAAAAACAGGCTCATTGCGAGCCTGAACACCTTAATTAAACCTGAATCAAACCTAAATGAAAAACACGGCACCGTATTGTGGTGCCGTGTACAAATCAGCTTACTGTGCCTGTTTGAGCTGGTCCAGAATTGCCGGATTTTCCAGTGTAGAGACGTCCTGGGTAATTGCCTCGCCTTTCGCGAGTACACGCAACAGACGGCGCATAATTTTGCCTGAACGTGTCTTAGGCAGATTATCACCAAAGCGAATTTCTTTTGGCTTCGCAATCGGCCCAATTTCCTTGGCAACCCAGTTGCGCAATTCTGTCGCTATCTGTTTGGCTTCATCACCGGCAGGACGTGCGCGTTTCAACACCACAAATGCACAGATCGCTTCACCTGTCGTATCGTCTGGCTTACCGACCACGGCTGCTTCGGCCACCAGCGGATTCGCGACCAGTGCCGATTCTATCTCCATGGTACCCATGCGATGACCAGATACGTTCAGCACATCATCGATACGACCAGTAATGGTGAAGTAACCGGTATCTTTGTTACGGATCGCGCCATCACCTGCCAGATAGACCTTGCCGCCAAACTCTTCCGGGAAATAGCTTTTCTTAAAGCGCTCAGGATCACCCCAGATAGTACGTATCATCGAGGGCCATGGGCGTTTAACGACCAGAATGCCACCCTGCCCGTTGGGCAATTCATTACCGGTCTCGTCTACGATGGCGGCCATAATGCCGGGTAAAGGCAGTGTACAAGAGCCGGGTACCAACGGCGTTGCGCCCGGCAACGGGGTCATCATGTGACCACCGGTTTCGGTTTGCCAGAAGGTGTCGACGATAGGACAAACATTGCGTCCTATATTTTTGTAATACCACATCCAGGCTTCCGGATTGATAGGCTCACCCACCGAGCCCAGCAAACGCAGACTGGACAAATCATAGCGATCGGGATGTACGGCAGCATCGGCATCGGCCGCTTTAATCAATGAGCGTATCGCCGTTGGCGCAGTGTAGAAAATGCTGGCCTTGTGTTTTTCTATCATGGACCAGAAGCGTCCGGCATTCGGGAAAGTCGGTATGCCTTCAAACACGATCTCCGTGGCACCCATTGCCAGCGGGCCATACGTGATATAGGTGTGTCCGGTGACCCAGCCAATATCGGCAGTGCACCAGAACACGTCATCCGGCTTGATATCGAAAGTCCATTTCATGGTCAGTTTCGCCCACAGCAGGTAGCCGCCAGACGAATGCTGTACACCTTTAGGTTTGCCGGTTGAACCCGAGGTGTACAGGATAAACAACGGGTGTTCTGCACTGACCCATTCTGGCTCGCAAACCACATCCTGTGTCGCGACCAGCTCATGCATCCACAGATCGCGGCCTGCCTGCAACTGGATAGCACCACCAGTGCGGCGATAAATCACCACATTCCTGACCTTTTCGCACTCGCCCAGCGCCAGTGCCTCATCGACGATCGCTTTCAGCGGCAAATGCTTACCGCCCCTGACCTGCTCATCGGCAGTAATCACGGCTACCGCACCCACATCGACGATACGTTCTTGCAGCGATTTTGCAGAAAAGCCACCAAATACCACGGAATGGGTAGCACCAATGCGGGCACAAGCCTGCATCGCGACCACACCTTCGACTGACATAGGCATATAAATCACGACCCGGTCACCTTTGCTGATCCCCAGGGATTTCAAACCATTCGCGAACTGGCAGACCTTTTGATGCAGTTCACGGTAAGTGACTTTGGTGACTTCGCCACCATCGGCTTCGAATATCAATGCGACTTTCTCTGCATTGCCATTGTCCAGATTCACATCCAGGCAGTTGTAAGACACATTCATCAAACCATCCGGGAACCACTGGTACAAAGGCGCATTTGACTCGTCCAGAGTAGTCTCGAAGGGCCGCTGCCAGTGCAGATTCTCACGTGCCAGTCTGCCCCAGAAACCCTCATAGTCTTGTTCGGCTTCACGGCACAAAGCATGGTAAGCATCCATGCCGGAAATCGCAGCTTTTGCGGCGAATTCAGCTGGCGGAGGAAAAATACGGGATTCGGCTTTGATTTCGTTTTCTGCTGCGCTGTTTGTCATCTTTGTCTCCAACTGGATTAATCGCATTTATTGCATCTGAAAATTCGCAGGTCTTTGTCCACGGACCGACTGCCTCCAAACAGACAATATCAACTGCCTGCATAGCATCGGTTCCGCTTTGCCTGATGATGTACCAACCTTAATCGCAGAGACTTACTGAAGCCTTACGCATCACCGGTCAATTACCATACCAAAATAATACCATCCCACATCCAATAAAAAACCACTGGTATTGCGCACTATGACACGACTGACTTGCCCGGATGTAAAATAGCACTTTTATGCTTTTGCACTGTTCTCACTTCAGAATTGATCTATGTCAAATCCAAAACCACTCACCAAATTGTCACCACTGGCAGGCCTCATTTTTTTCAGCCGCTGGCTGCAACTCCCTCTGTATCTGGGTTTGATACTCGCCCAGTGCGTTTATGTATTTCATTTCTGGGTTGAGCTGATTGATCTGATTGGCGCTGCCATGGGTAACCAAAGCGCCTTACAGCACATACTGGAAGCGGTGTCGGCCGGTGGCAATCACCCGACCAAACTCAATGAAACAACAATTATGCTGGTGGTATTAGGCCTGATCGATGTGGTGATGATCTCCAACCTGCTGATTATGGTCATCATCGGTGGCTACGAGACCTTTGTGTCCCGCCTGGGACTGGATGGACATCCGGATCAGCCTGAGTGGCTATCCCATGTCAATGCGTCGGTACTCAAGGTTAAATTGGCGATGGCGATCATCGGCATTTCCTCTATTCACTTGTTGAAAACCTTTATCAACGCGGCCAATTACACTGAAATCGTATTATTGGCACAAACCGGCATCCACCTGGCCTTCCTGCTGTCCGCGCTGGCAATCGCACATTGCGACCAGATCGTGACCCGCACCCAGCTGGCAGCAAACGATCATCATTAAAGCAAACTCATACTTCATCCCTGCCCATCCTGAATGCCATGCCCAGTTTGCTGTAAGCCTGGGTTCAGAAGCAGGGTTTAAACTAACCTTTTTTTACTCAGCCAAGAGCCAACTCATGACTATCATCAAACAAGACGATCTGATTGAATCCGTCGCAGCAGCGCTGCAATACATCAGCTACTACCATCCCGCCGATTACATCGCCCATTTGGCACGTGCCTATGAAGCAGAACAAAGCCCAGCTGCAAAAGACGCGATTGCACAGATCCTGACCAATTCCCGCATGTGCGCCGAAGGCAAGCGCCCGATCTGCCAGGATACCGGCATCGTCAACGTATTCCTGAAAATCGGTATGGGCGTGCGTTTTGAAGGCTTCTCCGGCTCGATTATTGATGCCGTCAACGAAGGCGTACGTCAGGGTTATAACCTGGCTGAAAACAAGCTGCGTGCCTCTATCGTGGCAGACCCACAATTCGAACGCAAAAACACCAAGGACAACACGCCAGCCGTGGTTCACATGGAACTGGTACCCGGCAACACCGTGGACGTTAAAGTTGCAGCCAAAGGCGGCGGCTCCGAAAACAAAACTAAATTCGTGATGCTGAATCCTTCTGACTCTTTGGTGGACTGGGTCATGAAAACGGTGCCTACCATGGGTGCAGGCTGGTGCCCGCCAGGCATGCTGGGTATCGGTATAGGCGGTACTGCAGAAAAAGCGATGCTGATGGCGAAAGAATCCCTGATGGATGACATCGACATGTACGAACTCAGACAGCGTGGCCCACAAAACAAACTGGAAGAACTGCGTATCGAACTGTGCGACAAGATCAATGCACTCGGCATCGGTGCTCAGGGCCTGGGTGGTCTGACGACTGTACTGGACGTCAAGATCAACATGTACCCTACCCACGCAGCATCCAAGCCGGTTGCAATGATCCCTAACTGCGCAGCGACCCGCCATGCGCACTTCGTGCTCGACGGTTCTGGCCCTAGTTATATCGAACCGCCAAAACTGTCAGACTGGCCAGAAGTGCATTGGACACCGGATACCGAAAAATCGAAACTCATCGATCTCAATACCCTGACTAAAGAAGAAGTCGCATCCTGGAAACCAGGCCAGACCTTGCTGTTGAATGGCAAAATGCTGACTGGCCGCGATGCTGCCCACAAACGTATTCAGGACATGCTGGCCAAAGGAGAATCTTTACCTGTCGATTTTACCAACCGCGTGATTTACTATGTCGGCCCGGTTGATCCTGTGCGTGATGAAGCCGTTGGCCCGGCTGGACCGACCACGGCAACCCGCATGGACAAGTTCACCGATATGATGCTGGAACAAACCGGTCTGATCTCCATGATCGGTAAGGCGGAACGTGGTCCGGTCGCGATTGAATCCATCAAAAAGCATCAGTCTGCTTATCTGATGGCTGTTGGCGGCGCCGCCTACCTGGTGTCCAAAGCCATCAAATCTGCAACCGTCGTTGGTTTTGCTGACCTCGGCATGGAAGCGATTTATGAATTTGACGTGGTTGATATGCCAGTAACCGTCGCCGTGGACGCTCAAGGTACCTCGGTACACAACACCGGCCCGAAAGAGTGGCAAGCAAAAATCGGCATCATTCCGGTTCAGTAAGCGAATCTTTATGCAGTGCGCACAGCGGCCAATTCTACAGCGATGTTAGAACTGGCTGACTGCTGCGCCAACTTTGCATTTGGCTCCAGTCTGCATCACAGCCTGGAGCATTTTTTATTCCGGATTCATCGCATATGATTTTAGACTCAGGCAGCCCGATAGGAATTTTTGATTCCGGTATTGGTGGTCTTTCGGTACTGCGCCACATCCACGCCTTGCTTCCTGCAGAAAATCTGCTCTACATCTCGGACGCGGCCTATGTGCCCTATGGGGAAAAAAGCGAACAGGAAATTACTGCGCGCTGTATGCTGATTGCGCAGCATCTGTTCGCGCAAGGTGTCAAAGCACTGGTGGTCGCTTGTAACACAGCAACCGCAGCTTCCATACAAAAATTAAGAGCGGCCTATCCTGAACAGATCATTATCGGCATGGAGCCGGGCCTAAAGCCCGCTGCTGCATGCAGCAACAACCATGTGGTTGGTGTGCTGGCAACGCAACGCACTTTGCAAAGCGAAAAGTATCAGCGTCTGCGCGATCAGTTAATACAGGAAACTCAAACCCGCTTTGTCGCGCAAGCCTGCGTCGGTCTGGTCAATCTGATTGAACAAACCGAGATGGATGCTACCGAACTGGAGCAATTACTGCACGCTTATCTGCAAGTCATGGCCAATGCCGGAGCAGATACGCTGGTATTAGGCTGTACCCATTATCCATTTGTGCGGGAAAGCATAGAAAGTGTTTATGCCCGGCTGCGTCCAGGACTCGCCGCTGCAACCATCATCGATACTGGTATCGCCGTTGCCCAACATTTGCAACGGCTGTTAATCCAAAACCAGTTGCAAAACCTGCACACAATTGAGGACACGACTCACAGTGCCAGCATTGCAGCTTACACCACTGGCGATGTCACTCATTTGCGCAGTATGCTGAACAAGCTCTTACAGCTCGACAACTGCCCGGCATCACCATTGCAATTAGCGGAGTGAATCAGCAGTACAAATCCGGGTTTGCATAATTAGTATCTGCGTTTACAATCGCGGCAAGCCTAACCGCCGCAAGCACTTCGTACACAGCTAAAGTGAGATTAAATTGAATTTGCAGATGAATGAAAAACTGGAGCTGAGCCGCTTTCTGAGACTGGTCAGTGCTGCGATCATGCTATTTTTCCTGGACTTCGGCAAGGAAGTACTGATCCCAATGACATTGTCCGTGATATTGTCATTTCTGTTGGCACCGCTGGTGAGGCGACTGCGCCTGATCGGCCTGCCCTCCAGCGTATCGGTACTCATGACCGTCTTTCTGTTTGCCGCATCAATCTGCCTTGCTGGCCTGGTTCTGGGTAGTCAGGTAGTCAAACTCGGCACCAGTCTGCCCCAGTACGAATCGACCATACGCGATAAATTACGCACACTAAATGCCATCACTCTGGAAAAACTGCACAGTGTCACCGGCAAAACGGACTTTGTCACTGATCCTTTTTCACGCGAGCTGGCCACACCAAATATCGATAATGGCCTTACGCCACAGGGAAATAAACCGGTAGCGGTAGAAGTACATCAGCCGCCTGCCACACCTGGCCAGTTAATCGCCAATATCCTAGACTCCGTCACCGGGCCGGTAGAAACCATAGGCCTGGTATTCGTGATGCTGGTCTTTATTTTGCTGGAACGCGAGTCACTCAGGGACCGCTTTATCAGCATCATTGGCAGTAATAACCTGCGGGCTACAACCGTTGCGGTGGATGATGCGGCGCGGCGTCTGTCGCGCTTCTTCATTTCTCAGTTTGCAGTGAATGGTGCCTGTGGCTTAAGCATCACCATCGCACTGGCAGTAGTGGGATTACCGCAAGCCGTGCTATGGGGAGTATTAACCGGCTTGCTGCGTTTTATTCCCTACATAGGCGCCTGGATCGCGGCCGGACTGGCTACCTTGCTGGCATTCGCTATTTCGCCCGGCTGGGAATTGACTATTGCAACTTTGGTCGTGTTTATCGTGATCGAATTATTGTTCGGGCATGTCATTGAGCCGCAGTTATATGGACATACCACCGGCCTGTCACCCTTATCCGTGGTGGTGGCAGCAGTATTCTGGAGCTGCATCTGGGGGCCGGTTGGTCTGGTTCTATCGACGCCTTTGACGCTATGCCTGGTGGTGGCGGGACGATATATATCCGGACTGAACTTCCTGGGCGTTTTACTCGGTGATGAGTCTGCACTGACTTTACCGGAAAAATTCTACCAACGTGCACTGGCGGGGGATTCTGATGAGCTGATTGATGCTGCCCACCATTACTTGCAACGCCATTCCGTGGCTAAGTATTGCGACAGTGTGCTGATCCCTGCACTCAGACTGGCACAAGCCGATTTCTCGGTGAGCGCAATTACCGATGAAGAGAAGCATAAAGTTGGCAATGCGATCGCGTCCGTATTGGTATCACTGGAATCCAAAGCGCCGTTCTGGCGCCGCCGTCGCAGCTCGGTGTTAGATGGCGAGACGCTGGCACGCCATCTGATCCATGAGCGAGAACTAACCCATGGTAACTATCAGGGTCCGATTGATGTGCCGGCGGGTTCCGTGATCCTGGTGGTGGGCGTGCGCGAACAAACTGATGAACTGGCAGCAGAGATACTGGTACGGGTACTGCGCGCTGCACATATCGATGCACGGCACATCTTTACAACGGATATCAATCAGCCGCCGCCTGACGTCCCGTCCAGTATGGTGGCAGCAGTATGCCTGGTCACCGCCAACTCAGATGAAAACCATCCGGCTATGCGTGAACTGGTCACACAAATACATCAAAAAATACCACAAGCCTGTCAGCTGGCTTTGTTTATACCCGGCGATACTAGCCAGGCCATACAAGAAACCCCATGTGAATCAGAACTGATACAGGCTTTTTACTCATATCAGGAAATCACTGCCTCTATTACACGCCATAAGGCAAAAATCACATCCTGAGCACTGAGCGTCACAATACAGACGTAAAAAAAGCGATGCCTAAGCATCGCTTCAGACTACTGATAAAGCACTAAATGCTGGCTAAGTCCGAATGCTGTTCAGTTAAGCGTTTTTTGCAGAACAGGAATGACATAGCGGTTTGGTGTTGCCTTAACGGCCCGGTCGAATTGTCGATTGGGCCGTTCTTCAATCAGGAGGCTACCAGCCTTGCACGCAGATGCCTCGCCGCCCCAGGCCCGTTGCCGCAGGATGGCGTGACTGCCACCCAATGTAGCTCGAACTGGATCAGATGAAAGGCTCGAATGAAACTCACTTCGCTTTGCTCTCATTTCACAGTCAAGACCTCCTCGGCGACCTCAAGGCAACTCAGATTGTAGGCGATCAATGTGCCCCAGATATCCTGATAGTCGCCGTCTTTCGTTTTCAAGCACAAGCTCAGTGCTATTCACCATCGTTTGTTTGATCTCACGATAACTCGTCTCAATGCTCCATCACCACTGGTGCATGTGAGCGATACAATCCTTGTCATGTCCCTCGATTACTTTCCACCGGGTGCTCACCCTGGCAGGGACAACGAAGTCACGAGCACTACCTTGTTGCATGAGCGCACACAGGATTTCCACAGCCAGAAAGCCACGATCGAAGACCGTGAGTGACTCATTCGGCACATCCGCAATCAGCTATTTTGCTTGCTGTATTTTATGGGTTCCCTTCGAGCCGAATACAGCGCTGTGAACGACGTGCGTGGTGAGTGCGGTGAGTGTGACACCGCACACTTGCGGATAGCTCGCTATGGCACCGCTGGCATACTGTAGTGTACCGAAGTGGTCGCGATTCTCAGCGCAGTCATGGGTACACAGGTGCTGTTCATCGCACACAATGCGTCTCTGTAAGAGGTAGCCGCGGTGATCCTGTGTGCTCCAATGACGTACGGAATGGTCGAGCAGCCACTTTTCCGGATCGACTCCAAGCCGATGGAAAGCCTGTGCGGAAGCGCTCTTACTGACAAAAAAGCGTTAACTATCTGGAACAGCGAGTCCGAGATCATCCAATACTTCACTGATGGTTTTTGTGATGATACAGAGCCAGTGCAACCGTCAGCCAACGACCTGGTCGATCTACTCAAGAGGCAAATGGACTCCGAGCCAGTATCAGCCGGGTGACTTAAGGTGGCTTGCCAGGAAATGAAGGATGTCGTCGAGCGTGGCGGCGCAGGTTAACAGCAGTTTGGAGGTTAACAAGCACTAAATAAAATGCTGTTCAGCCTTAATTGAACGGCATTACCGGCAGTGCGTAGCTTTTGGTTTAATGGCAGCATGCTAAAAAACCACTACATTTGCCGCACTTCGCTGCTGAAACAATAAAAAAACAGGTGGCACCTAAGCGGAACCACCTGTTTTTATTTTTGGGTGTTTCAAGTTGAAAAACACCCTCTTAACTACAATAGCTGACTAGATCAAAACTCGTATTCCGCACCCAATTTGATCGTACGTGGGTTGAAAGCATAACCATCACGCAAACTAATTGGCGCTTCATTCAAGAATATATTTCTAATGTTTAAGGTCAAACGTGTGTTCTTGAATCCGGTATACGTCAAGCCCAAATCTGCACGCAAGGAAGCAGGACGGTAGCAAGGCAAGTCAGCGCCAGGTTTGATGCGAGCGGTACAGCCTGCTACATTCCAGGTTGCCTCATCCGTCTCGTCATTGTTTAAGGCTGTCGAGCTAACGTGCGTGACACGTACGGTCGTCGCCCAGTCCTGGCGTTTCCAGCCAACTGTGAAAACAGAAGTCAGGCGTGGCGTATTGCGCAAACCTACTGTGTTTGGACGGTAAGTATTGGCATCAACATCCCAACTACGATAGCTCAATGCATACGTACTCACCAGGCCAAGATCAAACTTACCCATGCCACCAGCATTGAACTGCGTGGAAAAATCGAAGTCCACACCTGAAGTTTCAGTTTTGCCAAAATTCTCGTAGTTCAATAACAAGGATTGCATCGTCCCCACGTTAAATGCCAAGTTGGAACCAGGACGCAAGGTATTTGCACGATCGGCCAAACGACGATCCGTGTCGCTGACTGGATTACGCACCATCAACTTCGCATAAGCTGGGCTATCCTCACGGGCTAGCACGTAGTCGATGTCGCGCGACGCAATTTCATTCCTACGCTCAATCTTAAAGTAATCAATCGCAAAGCTGGTTTGTTTGGTTGGCTGAAAAACCAAGCCCAGAGTCGTGCTAACTGATGTTTCGGGCTTCAAACCAGGATTAGCGGAAATCATTGCAGGAATCGAAGTCAAACAACCGGAATTATAGGCAGTCGTCGCGTCGTTCTTGTCGTTGACATCGCCTGTCTTCAAGATATCACGAATCTTAGTGGCAGTATCGCAACGCTTAGGATCCAAGGTGTTATTAAAGAAGCCTGTCAAGCCAACCTTACCCAAGGTTTCCGGAATATTTGGAGACCGGAATCCCCCTGCAAACGTACCTCGCACCAAGAGTTCCGGCGTCACAGTATAACGCGCACCTAACTTAGGAGATACGTGCGCATCAAAACCAGAAGCCTTATCCAACCGCAGAGCACCATTCATTTCTAGCGATTTAGTAACTGGTGCATTCAATTCAACAAATGTTGCAGCCAAATCACGCGCACCATCGATCCACAAAGAACCGCGGCCTATGATTTGAGCATTTACAACATTATCTGTTGAACGTACGTACATTTTTTCACGACGAACTTCACCACCCAAAGCGAAAGACAAGGGACCTGCAGGCAAGGAAAACAATTCACCCGTTACCTTACCATCAATAAAATCCTGTGAAACTTTGCCGTCGGTGCCAATCACTGGAAACATGCGCGAGAGTAATTCTGCACTATTTTTTCCACCAATTTTGTACTCGCCACTCGCGATGGCTTGCGGCATCGCAGTGCGTTCTGCGCCATGATCACGCGAAGTTGCGTCGCCACCAACACGACCTAATGCTGCCTGCCATTCCCAACCGTTCGAAAAGCTACCTTCCAAACCACCCATTACACGATATTGAGTCGAATCAATTGGACTCTTCCACATCTCTGTATCGTCCATAAAGCGATAATCGATGCCGACTGGGAAGTTAAATGGATTAGCTGGATTGCCAACTGCAAGCTTAGGCTTCTGTACAGACTGAGATGTCTTGGTGTTACCGTCAAACCAGTTCCACGGGCTGCCAGCGGTCATACCGAATGGCAATGCACGATAATCAACCCGCGTTTTAGAATATGACACCTCTGCAAAACCGCGCAGATTTTCGTTGATCTTCAAGCGTCCCTGGCTAAATAAATTGAGTCGATCCGAACCGTCAGAAAATTGATTTAGCCCCGTCAAATCGGTACCACACAAACCACCCGCATTAATACTGCCAGCCGGACAACCAGCGACAGCCTGGCGAACAGCTGGGTGTCCCGTCGCACCAGCGACTTTGGCTTCATTCAAATTACCAGGGTAAGAAGTCAGACTAGGGTCACCGAACGAAGGGTTCACATATTGCTTATGCCAAGCAGGATAGCTACCCATTGCTTCGGCTTGCGTATAACCTGTGCGCTTGTATGCTTCAAGGTTCGCAAACACATTGTAATTGTCACGATTCAAATCGCCCCAACCACCCAAAATCGACAGCGTAGCTTGCTTACCGAAACCATGGCTTTCTGGCACTGCAGCACTACCGCTCACACGCACACCCTGGTAAGTGTCACGTGTAATGATGTTAATGACGCCTGCCATTGCATCTGAACCATAAATCGCCGATGCACCGTCGCGCAAGACTTCGACGCGTTCAATTGCATCAGCCGGAATAGAATCCACATTCACAAAAACATCTTTACCACCATCCGCAAGCGCATAATTGGACACTCGGCGACCATTTACCAAGACCAAAGTTGCACCCTTACCTAAGCCGCGCATCGCAGCCCCCGTCGCACCGCGCGCGAAACTGCTTGAACTACCGTCATCGCGCAAAGTCGTGGATTCAAACGACGTCAAGGTATCGAGGATTTGGCGTACCGTATTTGCGCCTGTTGCCTTTATGTCTTCACGACGCATGACAGTGACGGGTGAAGATGTTTCGGAATCGATACGTTTGATGTTAGAACCCGTCACAATGACTTTTTGAACCGCAGGCTCTGCGTCTGCCGCATTTGCAAAGTGCACCTGACCAGCTACCAAAGTCAAGGCAACTGCAGTAACGATGGGTTTTAATTGAAATTGATTCATACAACTACTCCTTATCTTTATTCTTATTGTTTCAATAGAAAAATTTGTTACTCAATATTGAAATTAGCCGCACTGTAAATTTGTCTTTGAACGATAAATAACAAAAGGAAAATACCTTATCTATGTCAAAAAAAAAGGAAAAAAACAAATCAAAACTAAAATCAAAATAAAAATAACTTTCCAATTATCCACGAAATCACTGTTGCACAATAGGCAAACCGTCACTAAAAAACAACAATCCAAGAAAGTGTTTTCAAAAAAGGCAATCTCTCAAAATAACGCAAAATCATCAAAAAAAATGGTCGCAAACGCGACCATTTCAAACAGCGGCATAAAAAATTATACCGATACAACCGCCATCGCATTTGCAACAGCTTCTACGTTAGAAGTGTTAAGACCTGCCACACACATGCGTCCTGAGCGCACCAGATACACGCCGAATTCTTCTTTCAGACGATCACACTGTTCTGCCGACAAGCCAGTATAACTAAACATGCCGCGCTGGGTCAGGAAGTAGCTGAAGTCACGGCCAGGAACTTTTACGCTCAGCACATCGTGCAATTTGCGACGCATCAGTTGGATGCGATCGCGCATGGCCACCACTTCCGCTTCCCACATAGGACGCAATTCAGGATCAGTCAATACACGTGCCACCAACTGGCCACCATGCATAGGCGGATTCGAATAATTGCGGCGTATAGTCGCCTTCATTTGGCCCAGCACATTGACTGCCTGCGCTGCATCCGGGCACACCACGCTGAGCGCACCACAACGTTCGCCATACAAGCTCATGCTCTTGGAGAAGGAGTTCGCCACGAAGAAGCTCAGACCTTCATCGGCCAGCAAACGGATCGCATACGCATCTTCTGCGATACCATCGCCATAGCCCTGGTACGCCAGATCCAGGAAAGGAATCAGCTCGCGGTCTTTGAGCACAGGCACCAGCGCCTGCCATTGTGCCTTGGTCAGATCTACGCCAGTCGGGTTGTGGCAGCATGCGTGCAACAGCACGATGCTCTTAGGTGCAGCCTGCTGCAAGGCTTCCAGCATCGCGTCGAAGCGCAGACCACCAGTTGCGGCATCATAGTAAGGATAGGTTTTAACAGTCAGGCCTGAACCTTCAAACACCGCACGGTGGTTATCCCAGGTCGGATCGCTGACCAGGATAGACGATTGTGGGAAGTAGCGATGAATAAAATCACCGCCAACTTTCAAGCCACCACTGGAACCTACCGTCTGCAAAGTCACAACGCGGCCTTCACGCACTGCGACATGCTCTGCACCAAATAACAAGTGCTGAACCGCAGTACGGAAGTTAGCTGCACCTTCCATAGGCAGATAAGGACGGGCACCCGCTTCTGCCACCACTTTATGCTCCGCAGCACGTACCGAAGGCAGCATAGGGATTTTGCCGTTATCGTCGAAGTAAATACCGATAGACAGATTGATCTTGTTTGGACGCGGATCTTTACCAAATGCCTCGTTCAGAGACAGGATAGGATCGCCAGGATAGGCTTCGACATGCTGAAACATGGTTTGACTCCGGTAGTGATGGACTGTGCCCCATCGCAACAGCTGCAGCAGCCTTAAGTCGCCTCGCCGTCACGATGTTGGTAAGCCCTGTGAAAAGAAAACTGCCTGGCACCCTGCGCAACACACTCTCGTCGCAAAGGCGCAATAGACCGGCATTTTGACACATTCTGCGCTGCAATCAGGATACAGATAGTGTTTTTACTAGGGTGTACAGAGGAACAATGCCTTACTCCACCTTAAATTTGGCAAATAAAGCAATAAACAAGCACGAAAACACTTACATGTCGCAGTTGAGGAGCAGATACAACAAAGCGCCACCCTTGTCAGTTCAAGGATGACGCTTCGCTGTTGACTGATGCCGCTGAATTCCCACCTGCGCGGGAGAGAAAGCATCTGCCAACTTACTCCCCGGCGTGATTATGGGAGTAATCGGTGGCATCGACCGGCACGTCGGCACCGGTTTTTCCTTCAAAGAAGAAGGGCTTTCTGGTCTTGGGATGTTTGCCGGTTTGATTCATGGTGGCCGTTTCAAATAAACGGCCATTCATCATCACGTGCGTGATGCGATCAGACTGACGGATATCCTTTAACACATCGCCGTCGACGATCATCAGATCTGCCAGCTTACCTGCCTCTAGCGAACCCACGTCTTTATCCAGTCCCAGATAACGCGCGCCGTTCAAGGTCGCACTGCGGATCGCTTCGATGGGTGTCATACCCCCCTTTACCATAGTCCACATTTCCCAATGTGCAGCCAGGCCTTCGCGCTGACCGTGCGCCCCCAAATTCACTGGCACACCGGCACGCTGCAATTCATTGGCCGCCTTGGCGACACGCAGCACATTGAAGTCCTCTTCGGGCGCTGTTTCACGGCGTATGCTACGTGGTTGCAGCACCGAGCGCGGCACATACTTAGAAAGAATAGGATGCTTCCAGACATCCGTGCGTGCATACCAGTAATGCTCGCCATCCAATCCACCATATGCCACACCCAGCGTCGGCGTATAACCGACCTTGGTCTGTGACCATAATTGCTTGACGTCGTCATACACATTTTCTACCGGCAGCGCATGTTCTATACCGGTATGCCCATCTACCACCATGCTCATATTGTGCTGGAACAGCGAGCCACCTTCAGGAACCACCATCATGCCGATCTGACGTGCTGCTTCCAATATCTGCTGCCTTTGTTCGCGACGTGGCTGGTTATAGCTTTTGACAGAAATCGCACCAGCGGCTTTCATGCGCTTCAGATGGGTCAGCGCATCATCGAAATTATTCACCACCGCGCTGAAATTCCCCTTTGCGCCATACAAGATGGTACCGGTAGAAAAAATACGCGGCGCTACCACAGCGCCGGCTTTTTGCATCTCACTGTGGGTGAAAATTTCATTGGTATCGTTAGATGGATCGTGAATGGTGGTGACACCAAAAGCCAGCGAAGCATAATCTATCCAACTTTGCTGAGGAATAATGCCGCCCTCACCCATGCCACCGTGCCAGTGCACATCGACGATACCCGGCAAAATGGTTTTGCCACTTGCATCAATCAAGGTCGCACCTGCGGGCACAGCGACATCAGCGACACGTCCTATCTGCTCGATACGGTTATCGCGGATCACGATGCGGCCATTGTCGATCACTTCATCGCCTTTCATGGTCGCAATGCGCGCACCGGAAATCACGGTTACACCACTCGGTTTATCGGCTTTTTGTTTAAAGCCGATATGCAGGCCATCTTCGCTAAACTTAGGCAATTCCGCAGGCGCGCCCGGCACAAAGCTGAACGCATCTTTTAAGTCACGGGTAAATAACTGATCACCCAATACAAAATGGATTTTTTGACTGTCGCCCGACCAGTGCAGATACTGCCCTGCATTCACATCTAGTTGGCGGACTGGCAGTGCATCCATTTTTTGCCCTATGCTGATGGGCTTGCCGGCCAAAGGCAAAGGCGTGACATAGGCATGGAAACGTTCACCAAAGGCGAGCCATTGCCCATCCGGAGAAATTGCAAATTCACCGGCGAATTCACTTTTTGCGACTGCCTGCTCAGGGCTGCCATCAAGCGGAATCCTGACCAGCGAAGTGTTCCAGTCAACTTCACCTGTGTACTTGGTACGGCTCACATACACCGCACTGCTGTCTTTACCAAACTGCGGCGCACTGCCTTCTTCTGTCAGTAATTTAGGTGCTGACTGACCATCGGCAGCCACGGTATAGACACCGGTATCCAGACCATTCCACGGCGTAGTCAGATAGCCGCCACGTGCTTTGACATAGGTGACGGTTTTCCCATCAGGAGACAAGCGTGGATACGTGTATTTACCTGGCGTTTTGGTCACGATCGTTTCTTTGCCAGTGCTCAGATCCAATACGCGCACTGAACCTGTCTGCTCATCATTCCAGGTCGTGTAAACAACACGCTTACCATCCTTGGAGAAACTGGGAAAATATTCAAAATGCTGGCTCTGACTGGTCAGGCGTTTCGGCTGGCCATCAGGTAACTGACGCACATACAAATGACCCAGCGCAGAATAAATCACTTTATCGCCAACCGGAGAAACCTGGACCCAGCGCAGCTGATGCACATCAAACTGTTCAGGCGCGACTTCATGCGCAAAGCGCAAGGCTGGCGTGATTTCACGCGTATCTTTGACGTGAAAAGCAATTTCATTCGCTTTACCGGCAAATGGGTCAAGACGCCACAGCTTACCTTTCGCCCACACCACGATCTCTTTACTGCCCGGCATCCAGGCAAACGACGGATAGACACCGTGGATGGCCCAGGCTTCCTGCATATCGCGCTCCAGCTCCGGCCAGGCCACACGTTCTTCACCGGTCTGCAAATCCTTCAGGAACAGGGCCGACTGGTTGCGGATACGACGCACAAAGGCCAGATACTTACCGTCCGGCGAAGGAACAGGCCGAACCGCACCACCGGCGCCACTGACCAATGCCTTAACTTTACCGTCCTGCAAATCTTTGCGGAAGATCTGGTAAATCTGACCGTTCGAATCTTTGTTATATTCAAACGAAGTTCCACCAGTCGTATCCTGGGAATAATACACATAGCGACCATCGGGCGAGAATGCAGGCTCGCCCAGGTCTTTCTGCCAGTTCGGTTTTTCATTGAGCTGTATGCCAGCACCGCCTTGGGTGTGATACATCCAGATTTCACCCGAACCCAGTGAACGTGTGCCGCTGTAATGCTTGCGTGCCGCCAGATACTGACCAGACGGATGCCAGACCGGGTTGTTCAGCAAGCGAAAATCTTCTTTTGTCACCTGACGCGGATTACTGCCGTCCGCATTCATCACCCACACATTGTCACCGCCACCCGCATCTGACATATAAGCGATTTGCTTCCCATCGGGCGAAAAACGCGCCTGCATTTCCCAGGCAACTGAATGTGTAAGAGGCTTAGCCTCACCACCACTGACAGGCAGGGTATAAATATCACCCAGCAGATCAAATACGATTTGTTTGCCATCCGGGCTCACATCCACACTCATCCAGGTACCGCTACGGGTGTCAATATTGACGACTTGTTTTTCACCTGGAGGCTGATTCACATCCCACTTTTTTGCCGGCTCTTTTTTTAACTCGTCAGCCGCATAGATATCAGCAGCGTTGGTAGCGAAGCACAACGCGACTGCAAGTGGAATTAAACGTTTCTTTGACACTGAGCTTCTCCTTTGTTGAATTATTTTGCACTGCAATGCCAGACATATCGCTTGCATATGAAGTTGGGCATTTGGTCTGGGATAATTGGCTAGATAGAAAGTTCCGCGAACTATAACTTTGCTTTAATGAAAAAAACTGATCGAAATTTCCAATTTCAAGAACTCATAATCAAGAGCCCGGCCTGCAAAAAGAAAATATATTTTCAAATTTTGCGAACATAATGCCGATTTTACCTTCACTAGAAGAATAAATATCAAAACGTTCACTCAGAACTTTCAAAAATTCTGAAAGTTAACTTTCATGAAAATTTATTTCCAAAAAAATTAATTCTATGAACAAAAAAACGACATATTTTTGTTCATTTAATATTGTTTCAAAGAATTTTTTTTGGAGAAACGATACAAATTGTTACTATTGATGTTGGGGTAAAAATTTTTCTCAGCGGGGGGGATCTCGCAGGAAAAAATCAGTCAAAAATTACTGCAACGCAAATACCACGTGTTTGCATTGCAGGAACAGCCCCGCGCGAACCTGTCATTGACTGGGTTTTCTATAACCGGAGAGTTAAAGAATGAAATTAAATAAAATCACAGCTGCATTAGCAACGATCGGTATGTTCAGTACCGTTGCTTTTGCGCAAGAAGCACAGACCACTGAAAAGATTCAAAAAGTGGAAGTGACTGGTACAAGTATCAAACGTACTAACACTGAAACAGCATCTCCAGTGCAAGTCATCAGATCAGAAGACATCAAACGTTCCGGTGCGACTAACATGTCCGAACTGATGCAAACCATTCCATCCATCACTTCCGGTGGTCAGAATGACTTCACATCCGGTAACGGTTTTGCTGCAGGCACGGCAACTGCGTCGCTGCGTGGACTGGGTTCTGCATCCACACTGACGCTGATCAATGGCCGCCGCATGGCTGCAACAGCGACAGCTGATCCTAACTCCGGTCAATCGACACTGTATAACATCAACAATATTCCAATGTCTGCGATTGAGCGCGTTGAAGTGTTGAAAGATGGCGCATCTGCAGTTTATGGCTCTGACGCGATCGCCGGCGTGGTAAACATCATCCTCAAAAAAGAGTACAAAGGTCTGGAAGCAACTGCAACCACATCCGGCGCGACTCAGGGTGGCTTCAAAAACAATAACGTCTCCCTGTTCGGTGGCTACGGTGACGTAGACACAGACGGCTTCAACATCATGGTAGGCCTGGATGTCAGCAAACGCGAAGGCACTAAAGTTGAAAAATCCGGTGGCATCAGTGCTTTACCAGTAGCACGCGGCAAATGGGGTGGCAACATCTTCGGTGAAGACAGTGCAATTACCTTTACACCGAACTACTATCCTGAAACCGGTGTAGGTAAAGGTGTGTATGACACAACAGCACCTTTAGCTCCGACAAAATGTCCTGCGAACCAGGTCAGCACAACCATTTTGCAAAGCAAAGCACCTGCTTGCGCGATGGATACTAACCAGTACGCATACTTCACCATGCCATCGAAGTCTGCCAACTTGTTCTCCCGTGCTTCTTTCAATGTCACTAAAGATATTACCGGGTTCGTAGAAGCCGGTGTATCCCGCCTGGAAAACGAATTCCCAAGCGCCGGTGGCTTTGCGACCCTGTCCAGCAGCCTGCAAACATGGTTTGATCCGGCAGGCAATCGCCGCTCTTTCCGCTTTGCACTGCCAGCCAATCACCCAGACAATCCACTGTTTATTGCGAACAGTGCAAACCAGTTGCGTGTAGCGGCTGGCGCACGTCTGGCTGATATCGCTGCCGGTACTGACGTCACACAAACCACCTATCGCCTGGTCGGTGGCCTGAGTGGCACACACTTTGGCTGGGACTGGCAGTCTGGTCTGATGCTGAACAAATCCAAGCGCGAATCCCGCGACTTCGGTGCAATCAACTCCGTGACAGCAGGTGCAGCGCTGGAAAAATATCGTTTTGGCGGCGTTAATAGCGCTGAATTGCTCAAACAAATCAGTCCTGATGCGAATTCCAGCGGCGAAACAACTGTCAACGCCGTTGACCTCAAAGGTTCCACAGAATTCGGCAAACTGGCGGGTGGTGCTATCGGCATTGCTGCCGGTGCAGAATATCGCCGTGAAAGTATTGAGATGATTTCTGATGCCAATCTGGCAGCAGGTAACTACGTAGGTCGTGGCGGATCTTCAGCAACTGGTTCGCGCAATGTCGCCTCTCTGTTCACAGAAGCTAACCTGCCAGTACTGAAATCTGTCAATATCGAAGCAGCGGTACGCTATGACCGTTACAGCGACTATGGTTCTTCCACGACACCAAAAATCGGTTTCAAATACACGCCGATTCCTGAACTGAGCTTCCGTGGAACGGTATCTGAAGGCTTCCGCGCTCCTGGCCTGACGCAGATCTCGACATCGAATGTGTCCAGCTTCCAGAAAATCAATACTTATCGTGATTGGGTACGCTGCCCGAACGGCGCTGCTATTCCCGGCGCAACCAACTATGAGACAGCAAAAGAATGTACCACTGACGAACGTACTATCGCATCGTTCATCGTTGCCAACACTCAGTTGAAACCAGAAACTTCCCGTAGCAAGACTTTGGGTCTGGTATTTGCACCGACTGCAAACTTCAGCGGTACATTGGATGTGTATCAAATCAGCCGTAAGAATGAAATCGATCGTCTGAGCTCGAATGACATCCTGCGTAAGCTATATGCCGAAGGTAATACAGTCTACAATGAAGTCGTATTCCGCAGCCCTGATCCTACAACCTTGTTGAAGGACGCCGCAGGCAATCCTATCCCTGGTACAGGCCCGGTTGTTGGAGTAAAACGTAAATACCTGAACCTGGGTGAATCCATCGTTAAGGGTGTGGATCTGGAATTGGCCTATAAAGCGAATCTGGGCGCATGGGGTCGCTTGAACACCACTTTGTTCGCTGGCTACATTGATAGCTTCAAATATCAAAGCGAAGCAGGTCTGCCTTACGTTGATCAATCTGATACAGGCGATACACCTCGCTTGAAAACCCGCTTGAACCTGAGCTGGTCTTTGGACGATTACACCGTGTTTGGTTCGATGAATTATGTGAGCGGCTACGGTCTGCCAGCATTCAATAACACAACTGGCGTCAAAACAACCTGCAGCCCTGACCTTAAGGCTGTAGCACTTGCAGAAGCACCTGGTTGTCGCGTCGCATCTTTCACATCCTTCGATATGGGTGCGACTTACACCGGCTTCAAAGATCTGAAGCTGAGCGCAACAGTACGTAATGTGTTTGATCGCAATGCCCCATTCGATCCTAACTACAGCTACTACAACACTGTTCTGCACAACCCACAAGGTCGTGCTCTGACAGTCAGTGCAAACTACAAATTCAAATAATCAAGTCATCGATTATTGAAATTGAAGTCTAAAAACCCGGCTGAAAAGCCGGGTTTTTTTTATGTACTGTATTTAGGAACTCCACCCATCTTTACTAGGGCGTGTCCTCATTTCAATTTAACCCAGATGAGAGTGCAGGCAATAAAAAGCATCGCATTGAAATTCCGCGCCAGTTTCTCAAAGCGGGTCGCAATGCTGCGGAAATGCTTCAGTCTGGCAAACAGGTTCTCCACCAAATGGCGTTGCTTGTATATATGCGCATCGAATTCCGGGTTCGCTTTAC
>NZ_JACOGG010000012.1 GCF_014284365.1 Cognatundibacterium rugosum | reverse complement strand
CCGGTGGCGCTGCCTTGGTGAAGGTCGGGTTTTCCGGTTTCTGGTTGGTCACCGCAGAAATGGTGTTCTGTGGCTGTACCTGTGGCTGGACCTGCACTTCCGGCGGCGGAATGAATGGTGGCGGTGGAGCCAGCAGTTTCGGCGGCGGTGGTGGTGGCGTGTCTGGTGGTGGCGGAGGCGGTTTGACCTCTTCCACGATTTTTGTTTCTAGGGGCTTTTGAACGATTTCAACGAGTTTGGTGCCCAGGCCATTGGCCAGTGCGTACACCAATACCGCGTGAAATGCCACTACCAGCCCTATGCCCAGGAACTTCTTACCCGGCTCTTGCTGGCGATCTGAAAAATCCATTCCGACTGTCTCCTCAATCTAAGAATACGAAGGCGCTAATAATAACCGCTGTTGAATAAAAAATTTCGTCTAATGACTGAAAACTTTTCATATTTTTTGTACTTAAGCCAGAATTTTTCCAAATATAGAAACATTTACAGAAAATTTTTCGATTCTGTCATGTACTTTATGGGCTAAATATTAATTCTGCTTGTCGCCATCTTGGCGTTCTGTCATGAGCTGGATAGATACTCCTCCTGTGCAAAAATAGATCGCTGAAATTCAGTATCACATAAATTCCCGCGACTGGATATTGGTTGATCACTAGATCTTAATTTAATTTAATTCTATCAATGTGCTGATGCTACGTTGAGGAACATAAAATGCTGCGCTTGCCGCGTCATACCTGGCTTCCTGTGCAATTCTGCGATCCCCTGCCACGGTATTCTGATGCACAGGATGCAGTTGTAAAGGCAGATTTTTAAGTTCAGGAATCTGTATCGATTGTGCTGTAGCGGCGCTGTTAAAGATGACGATGATGCGACGGTAGGCTTCGCCGGGTAAATGACTTCCGTCGAGCTGCATGGCAATTAATGCCGGATTTTGTTGTGAGCCGGTATTAAAGAAGCGCAGGCGCTGACTGATCTCTGCAGCATCGTTAAGCCGGAACAGGCTTGAACTTTGCCTGATTTTCAACAAATCCAGTACAGCTGCCTTGGTGCTCAGGATGGCAGCCTGCGTTGCTTGGATAGTGTGATTCGTTAGCAGGGAGCGTAATAGCGGATAAAACTGCTGATTATCTTTAGCGGGTGGTAGCCCGCGTCCGTAGCCATTGCTGCGATAGCTCCAGTCGAGGACATTAAACCAGTCACCGGAATTATAGCTATTACTATCCATAGATTTTGAGCGCAGGATTTCGCTGCCCGCGTGCAGGTAGGGTATGCCCTGACTCAATAATGTGAAGCCCAGACCGAGTACCTGTACCCGCATTCTGTCCTCGGGGGTGCTGTTCTCTGGTAGTTTGTAGACATTCAGATCAAACAAGGTCTGATTGTCGTGGTTCTCTACGTAATTGACTACTTCACCTGGTTGACTCGCATAGCCAGCAGGCTGACCGTTGTAATCGATATCTTGCAGACGCTGTACCGTATCATCTGCAGTTTGCATGCGATAGCTGGCGACAGATCCGGCCAGACCCAGTCGCACCATATCTGCAGCACGCATTTTTTCTTGCTGCGTGTATGCCTGAGCTATGCTGCTGTTCGGACGATCGAGCAAGCCATTGATGTAGCCCTGGCGCTGTCTGACGCTGTCCGCTGTATCGCCGTGACCACCACCACGCAATGCATCCCGCGCGCGGTCGCTGAAAGTCGCAATCTGGCTGCCATTTAGGGACAGTTGGCTGGCTTGTACAAAGCGCTGATTATTGGCGACCTCGCCAAAGTTCCAGCCCTCACCGATCAATTGTATGGCGCGCCCGTTATCGGCTGCCAGTTGATCCCTGAGTTGTTCCATCACAGCACGTGGCTGATGTCCCATTAAATCAAAGCGGAAGGAATCAATCTGATATTGCTTGGCCCATAGGCGAACCGAATCCGTCATCAGCTTGGCCATCATCATGTGTTCAGTGGCTGTATTGCCACAAGGCTGGCAAGTGGAGTCTTCGATTTTTCCGCTTGAATTCAGGCGATGATAGTAGCCGGGCACGATACGATCCAATACGGAGCGTGCATGTTGACCAGTGTAGGCAGTATGGTTGTAGACCACATCCATACCCACCCTGAGTCCAGCCTGATGCAGGGCCATCACCAGTTGGCGGAATTCGCGGATTCTGGCGGCGCCATCTTCGGGATTGCTGGCATAGCTGCCTTCTGGTGCACTGTAGTGGTAAGGGTCATAGCCCCAGTTGAAGCAGTCGCGGTCAGCGATTTTTGCGATCAGGGTTTGCGCTTTAGGATCAGCGCCTTTGCTGTTGATGCGCGGGTTGATGCAGTTTTTTTCCGGGATCGTCGCAATGTCAAACACGGGCAACAGATGGACATCGGTCAGGCCGGCCTGGCTTAATTCTTTCAGGTGCCGCATGCCATTGGAATTCGTGTGGGTGAACGCCAAAAACTTACCCCGGTCACGACGCGGCACGCTGTCATCTGAAATCGAGAAATCCCTGACATGCAATTCATAGATCGCCATGTCTGTAGCCGTTTTAACGCGCTGCGGGCGTTGCTGCTGATCCCACCCGGCCGGTTTTAAGTGGGCTGCATTTAAGTCGGCGATATAGCTGCGTTGCGAGTCGGTATTGAGGCTGATGGAGTACGGGTCTGTGACCAGGTTACGTACGATACCGGTGCCCGGCACATACACGTCCACCAGATAGCGATAGTAATGGCCGGATAAATTTTGCTTCAGTGCCGTATGCCAGATACCAAGTGCAGCGTCAACATGCATGGGGCTGAGCTGGCTCGCATACGCTTTTCCGTTCTTATAAATGCAGGCCGCCACTTGTGTGGCAGTCGGTGCCCATAGTGCAAAATGCGCTCCTGTACTTTGCCCGTTCAGCGCGTTAAGGCGCACCCCCAGCGTTGCTTGTTGTGCTTCTGCATATAAGGTGTCGAGTGCAGCCGGGTGTTGCAGATGCGTGTAGCCGATGACCTTTCCCTTGGCATCTTCTTTCACGATGATGAGTTGCGAGCGCAGTAGTTGCTGTACGTGACCGGAGTCTTGTTGTAGCTGAAATTGCAGCCCTGCAGGCAGATACTGAAATTGTGCCTGCGCTGGTTTGGTTGTGCTGTGCGTGAGTGGTGTCAGCGTCAGCTTGCCATCCTCACCTTGCATACTGCCATCCTGCGCGACGTGTAATCTTGCCGAGTTCGAATAGTAAAGGCGGAAATGAGCATCAGTGTCCGTTGTTTGCTCTGACCAGTGGATCAGATTGGCGCTCAGCCATTGTGCGCTGGCGTCGTTTTGTGGGAGCTGGCTGACTTGCAAAACTGCCTGGTGGCTGCGCATGTCGCAATCCTTCAGGCCTGGTGTGGACTTAGTTGCATTGGTGCCAGCCCAGCTTGATGTGCTGGCTGCTAGTAATAGCATAAGTGCTGCGGGGAATCGTATGGCACGCAATAAGGAAAGTGTCTCGGTCATTATGATTTTGTAGTTAAGTAGTTTGACTACATTGGTCTTCTCGGAAATTTAACATTATTACGTCTTCAGGGGAAGAGAAATGCCTCTTTTTTCAAGAGTAATAGACGGGGTATGAAAAAAATAGACAGCGTCCATGATTAAATGTAGTATTCCTACATATTGTGTGCTGACACTGTGGTCGGCCATCTGTGGCTCACTATTGCCCCAGAAAATTTTTTAAGTGAGAAAACGGTGCAGGAAATCACAACGCAAGCTTACGTGACCCCCCGCTTGCTGGCCGATATAGGTGGCACAAACGCACGTTTTGCTATCGAAGTCGCTCCGCAGCGATTTGAGCGGGTGCAGGTATTGGCCTGTAATGCCTACCCGGATTTGCGCAGCGCGATTCTGGCTTATCTGCAATGGATTCAACAGGACAGTTTGTGCAGTGACGGTATTGCGGACGCGGCGATTGCAATTGCTAATCCTGTCGTGGGTGATATCGTCAGTATGACCAATCATCACTGGCGTTTTTCTATCCAGGAGCTGAAGCGCTCATTGCAGTTGAATACGCTGCTGGTGGTGAATGATTTCACTGCACTGGCGATGGCCTTGCCACATCTTAGTGTCAGCGAAAAAGTACAGATAGGTGGAGGTACTGCGCAGCCCGCTAAGGTGATAGGCCTGCTCGGCGCCGGAACCGGACTAGGTGTATCTGGCATTATTCCCTGCGGTCAGCGCTGGATACCGTTGTGCAGTGAGGGCGGGCATGTCACTTATTCACCTGTTGATAAGCTGGAGACCAGGATACTGGAGCGTATCTGGCGCGATTTTCCTCATGTTTCTGCTGAGCGCCTGATCTCTGGTATGGGCATAGAACTGTTGTATCGTGTGATCGCTGAATTGAGTGACGTGGAACTGAACATGCCGTTGAGCGCCGCGGAGATCAGTCAGCATGCATTGGATGGCAGTTGCGCACTATCTCATCAGACGATGTCGCTGTTCTGCGCTATGCTGGGTACGGTCGCAGGTAATCTGGCGATGACGCTGGGTGCGGGTGGCGGGATCTATATAGGCGGTGGCATCGTACCCCGGCTGGGTGATTTTTTTATACAGTCTGCCTTCCGTCAGCGCTTTGAAGCCAAGGGTCGCTTTTCTGCATTTTTGGCTCAGATTCCGACTTTCCTGATTACGGCACAATATCCCGCCTTTCTGGGCGTGGCAGCGATATTGGATGAGCATCTGCGCGATCAGAAGTGTAGTTAGGCAAAGAGTGAAGTGTATATCCGTACTATATCGGTATAGCCTGTCATCGTCAGAACAGGCTGACGCGGCGTGGCAACTGGATATCCTGATAAAAAGACGGAAAAGAGACAACAGAATATGAACACAAGTAAGAATTTCCCAAGTACGGCTCTATCTGCACAGACGGCGCAATGGTGGCGTGAAGCAGTGATTTATCAGGTGTATCCACGCAGTTTTGCGGACAGCAATGGTGATGGTATCGGTGATTTGCCAGGCATCACTGCACGACTTGATTACATCGCTGCGCTGGGTGTCGATATCGTCTGGATTTCCCCATTTTTTAAATCGCCTATGGCTGATTTCGGATACGATGTTTCCGATTATTGTGATGTCGATCCGCTGTTTGGAACTTTGCGGGATTTCGACCTTTTGCTGGAAAAAGCACATAGTCTCGGTCTCAAAATTATGATCGATCAGGTGTTGTCGCATTGTTCGGATCAGCATCCCTGGTTTATTGAAAGCCGTGAGAGCCGTGACAATCCGAAAGCAGACTGGTACGTCTGGGCTGATCCACGTGCGGATGGGAATCCGCCGAATAACTGGTTATCGGTATTTGGCGGCTCATCCTGGCAGTGGGATGCACGTCGCCGTCAGTATTATCTGCATAATTTTCTGACCAGTCAGCCAGATCTGAACTTCCATCATCCTGAAGTACAGCAGGCGCATTTGGATGCGATGCGTTTCTGGCTTGAGCGTGGTGTGGACGGCTTCCGTCTGGACGCCTGTAATTTCCATTTCCATGATCAGCAGTTACGCAGTAATCCACCCGCAAGCAGCCGGGATACCAAGACAGTGCAGGATACCAATCCTTACGGCATGCAAGCGCATATTTACGATAAGACTCAGCCCGAAAATCTGGCTTTTTTGCAGCGTGTGCGCACCTTGCTGAATGAATACGGTGCAGTTGCTATCGGTGAAGTCGGCGCTGACGATTCGCTGGCTGTGATGGCGCAATATACGGAAGGCGATGACAAACTGCATATGGCCTACAGCTTCAATTTGTTGACGCCATCGGTTACTGCAGGCTATATCCGCGAACAGGTTGAGCAATACGAGTCGCGCGTCAAAGGTGGCTGGGTCTCCTGGTCTGTCGGCAATCACGACGTGGCACGTGTGATGTCGCGTTGGGGTGGGACCGATGCAAGCCCGGCATTTGCAAAAATGATGTATGCCTTACAAATGGCTTTACGTGGCACGCCTTGCCTGTATCAAGGCGATGAGCTGGGCCTGACCGAAGCTGATATTGCGTTCGAAGATATTCAGGACCCGTACGGTAAAACCTTCTGGCCAGAATTCAAGGGGCGTGATGGTTGTCGCACACCTATGCCGTGGCAGGCAGCTGCACAGTATGCTGGTTTTTCCACCCATAAACCATGGCTGCCTGTACCTGCTGAACATTTGCCTAAGGCGGCGGACCAGCAGGAATCCGATCCACAATCGGTGCTGCATTATGTACGCCATATTTTACGCTGGCGTAAGCAGCAGGCTGTTTTGTTACATGGTGATATACGCTTCCTCGATGCGCCTGAACCGGTTCTATTGTTAGTGCGTCGTCTGGGTGAGCAGCAAATGTTTGCAGCCTTTAATTTATCACCGCAAGCAGTGACTTTGCAGGTGCCGGAGATTGTTGCGGCCACTACGCTGGATGCCGTACAGCTGCCCTTTGAGCGTCATGGAACAACGCTGACATTACCGGCCTGGGGTGGCTGGTTTGGTCAGGAATGCCACTAAACAGACGTGTACATCATGCGACACTGGCTGACGGGATGTCTTTTGCAGTTACTGACACTGAGTGTCATGGCAGCTGATGCCTTGCCCTCGGTGGTTAGCGGTCAGATTGAGCGTCTTTCTGCATTCAGTTCGCGCTATGTCGGCGCGCGTCATATTGATGTCTGGCTGCCGCCGGGTTATGACCGTCAACACCGTTACCCTGTGATTTACATGCACGATGGTCAGGCCTTATTCGATCCTGCTGTGAGCTGGAACAAGCAGGCATGGCAGGTGGATCGTGTGGCTGGCCAGCTGATACAGGATGCGCAAATCGAAGCGCCTATCATCGTCGGAATCTGGAATGCGGGCATCTTACGACCTGCTGAATACTTGCCCGAAAAAGCCATGCAATTCCTGAACCCGGATACCAGGCAGGCGCCGATGAATAGCAGGGACTTGCCTGAACTGATGGCAGACCGCTACCTGAAATTTTTGACAGAAGAACTCAAGCCAGAAATTGACCGCCGTTATCCTACCCGTAGCGATGCTGCGCATACCATGCTGATGGGATCCAGTATGGGCGGCCTGATTTCTTTGTATGCAATGAGCGAATACCCGCAAGTGTTTGGTGCGGCAGCCTGTCTGTCTACCCACTGGACCGGAATTTTTGAGCAAAACGCCTCTGTTCCGCTGGCCCTGTTTCAATACTGGTCTGTGCATTTGCCGGATGCGGCTCAGCATCGTTTATATATGGATTACGGCACTGAAACGCTGGATGCTTTATACCCCGTGCATCAGCAGTTTTTTGATGTGCTGGTACGCGAAAAAGGCTATACCGGTGAACGCTATATGAGTCGTGCGTTTCCCGGTGCCGCACATACCGAAACAGACTGGTCGCTACGCTTATCTTTACCTCTGCGCTTTTTACTCGGCAAATCTGCGCCAGCACCGTGAGTGCATGAAATTGGGCTTATTTCCCACGCAGGTAAACATTGTCGTCGAAGGTCAGTAACCATGCAGGACGATATACCGCAAAGATGGTGACCAGAAAACCCACCAGAAATGCTTCTCCCCATGCCAGCAACAGCATGTAGGCAATTGCATCGGCAGGAAGTTTGGCATCGGGGAACAGCAGGCTGCGTAACAGCATCGTGCTGATACCTACACTTGCATTGACCAGTAAAGCGCCAAAGAAGCCATTGCCGAATAAATACACAAACATATGATGTGGCAGGTATTGCTGCGTCTTTTTCAGCAGTAAATCACTGAACCAGCACGGAATTATCGCCAGCAACAAGATGTTTGCCCCCAGATTCGCCCAGCTGCCCTCGTATTCAAACGTGTATAGCGCGATCGCAATACTGATGCCCGTGAGTGCAAGATGGCGTCCAAACATCAGGCTAAATAGCGCAACGCCGCTCAGATGGAGATGCAAATCGGGCATTACCGGAACCCGCATACGCCAGATCAGGGCCAGCAGAATAATGCTGGCGCACCAGGCTGAAAAAACAGTGGGCTGCTCCAGTTGAACTTTGGACGCGGAGCGTATTGCGTGCAGTAGTGCCAGCGCTGCCGGGGCTCCCAGCAGTATTGCCCAGAGCGGACTTAGCGGACTATAAAAAATTCCCATGATGTTTTCTCCTGGTTCGTTTATAGCATAGTCACGCTGTATCTATTTTGCACTGGCGCATAGCGTGAAGCAGAAAAGACCATCAGGCAGTGGATGGTATGGCGAACTCACCTTCTTGAGCGCGCACTTCATCACGTATTAAGCCGAACTGACGCCGGTAACGCGAGGGGCTGCAGTGTATCGATTGCCGGAAATGATGGCGCATGCTTACTTCTGAGCCAAAGCCACAGTGCTCCGCGATTTGGGGTAGTGACAGAGTGGTCTCTTCTAATAATTCACAAGCGCTGGCAATGCGTTCCCGGATCAGCCATGCGCCCGGAGGCATGCCCGTGCTTTCAGTGAACTGGCGTTGCAGAGTGCGTATGCTGACTGCCGCGATCCTGGCCATGGTCGCGAGCGTATAACGTTGCCCTGGCGCTGCACGGATTTGCTGCATCAGAATTTGTAGCCCACCAGCCCCGGCCGGTAAGACCGGGCGAGGTAAATATTGGGCCTGACCACCATCACGATGACCGGATACCACCATGCGGCGGGCCACCAGATTCGCAATGCGGTCACCATGATCGTTGCGTACAAGGTGTAACAACATATCGATTCCTGCTGCAGATCCGGCCGACGTCACAATATTGCCTTCATCAACATATAAAACATTTTGATTGACGCGAATCGCAGGAAACTTTCGCTGTAAATCTGCAGCATACCGCCAGTGGGTGGTGGCAGTTTTCCCATCCAGCAGACCTGCAGCAGCCAGCACAAAAACGCCGGAGCAGATGGAGGCCATTCTGGCGCCGCGTGCTGCTGCCGCTGACAAGGCCTGCGTCAGTTCAATTGGAACCGGCACGTCCACACCCTGCCAACCCGGAATGATGATGCTATCTGCGCGGGCCAGTAAGCTCAGGTCATGCTCACATTGGACATGCAAACCGCCCGCAGCCCGCATGCTGTGTGGTGTCAGGCTGCACACAGCAAACTGGTACCACTCGGTTTGTAATTCCGGTCTGTGCAGCGCAAAAACCTCGCTCACGCAACCAAATTCGAAAGTGCACAGGCTGTCATAGGCGAGTGCTGCAACCAGGTGATTTTTCATGGCGTAATCTTAACGTAAATTGGCATATGCGCCACTGGTGATCGCGCCGGATACACGGCAAACTGCAATCTGTACTTAAACGGGGAGGGAAAAGCGATGTCATTGGTTACCGAAGTTGCTGCTGCAGAAAGCCAACGCGCATTGGCGCATTTTTCTGCCATGCTGGAATGGGAGACCGACTGCTGGGATGTGCACGATGCGCTGAGTCGTGGGAAACAGGATTTTGTCTTACTGGACGTGCGCAGTCATGCGTTGTACGCGGCTGGCCATATCAATGGGGCAATTAGTTTGCCACATGGAAAAATTGTAGCTACGACCATGAAAAACTATGCAGCTGAAACTTTATTCGTGGTCTATTGCGCGGGTCCGCATTGCAATGGCGCAATACGTGCAGCGATCCGGCTGTCAGGTCTGGGTTTGCCAGTCAAAACCATGCCTGGCGGCGTGACTGGCTGGCTAGACGAGGGTTTCTCACTGATTTCAGACGTCGCCTGAAAGGATGTTGCTTCAATGGTTTGAGCGGGGTGAGCTGAACGAGGCAGTGTCACGCATTTCTGCGCTGCTTCTATGTCCGCGTATTTGATTTATAATGCCCGATGTCGTGTATGAAAGTACACATCCGTAAGCGTTTAACGTCAAGCAACGCGCCCACTGTTACCGGCCAGAACCGGTGCAGTCGCTATGCTTATTTGGCTTAGCGGGCGCTGGTCTGGCCGCTTATGGAAACTATTAATATGCAATTACATACCTCAAACACCATTTTCGGATTGCCTAAATTACCGGCGCGCTATGCGTCTCTGGTGATGCCATTCCTATTGTCTATCTTGATGACTTGTGTGGTATCGGGAGTCAGCACTTTGCGCAGTCTGGGCTGGTCGTCCAGCTTTTTGCATGTCTGGTTGAGTGCCTGGGCCATTTCCTGGATGTTCGCATTTCCCACCTTGCTCATCGCTTTGCCTGTGGTGAGGAAGTTGACGGCCTGCCTGGTTCGATCCGCTTAATCTCTGTTCGATACAACAAAAAAGCCAGCGTTTGCTGGCTTTTTTGTCGCCTCAATCAGGCTTTAATCATATTCATTACACCGGTAATCATTTGCTTGCTCAGCAGAGGGAGGTTGTTCTTTTCCAAAGTCAGCCAACGTATCATCACGCGATGGCAGGCGCCCATCATCAAGTCTTGCAACACGACGGGGTCAATTTTTTTGGTAATGACACCAGCCTTCTGACCACGTTTAATGGTGGCATGACCCGCCAGATTCACGCGCAGCTGTAGGAAATGTCGTTTGCTGACCCAGTAAGTTTGCGGAATGTTTAAAAATACAATACTGGCAATATTTGGATTTTTGCCGAAAAACTGGACCCAGGCTTCCAGAAAAGCACGTATTTGCTGATCGGCAGAACGTGGGCGGCGTGCAGCTGCTAAGGCTAATTCATTTAACTTTTCGATGTCCTGTCTTACGCAGGCATACAGCATTTCTTCTTTACTGCCGAAGTATTTATATATCGTTTGTGGGCTGACTCTGGCTTTTTTGCAAATTTCGCGTATGCCAACGTCGTTAAATGAATTTTTTGCAAACATCGTCAATATCGTACGACGTAAGTTTTCTAAGGTGGCGGCGTCAATGACGCGTCTATCGTTCTTCATTAGCGTAGATATGCAAATTGTGCGTTAAATGGAGTAACTGATCGTAATAACAAAGAAAGCATGTGGGACGGAGTGCAAAAAAAATCATGGATCATAATAGAGTTTCTTGTTGCCCGTGCCCGGATTGCTGTTTTTATTCTTCGTTAATAAATAATTTAGAATTAGATAATATAGAAAAAACAGCTGTTTGCGTACAACTAGTGGCTGAGTTCGCACAAAAAGCGAAGTTGTCCTGAGACAAAACAAAGTATGCATTAAACGACGTTTTGGCGCTAATTTTTCCTATTTTCAGGTAACAATAAGTAACGTCAGTTTTCGAATTGCAAGCAATGGCGGATAAAGCCGCTAACAACGTCTTACCAGCCATGGCGTGCTGCTGTCAGAAATGCTCATCACCTTAAGGGGAAAGTGAGTGCCAGATTTCATTTAAATGTATCAATTTGCAAATGGACAGGTACAGATCGACTACTTTATGTGACAATCATCGTTGAACTAAAGTCAGAATCGTGCTGGCTGCGCGATAGCTTACTGTCCGGCATCCTTGGGGGATGCTCATCCAGTGCGCCTGGCTCACTACTGACCTGTTATTGGCCTATGACTGGCCTAACAATGGCTTCAGTCTGACATAACCATCTTTCCGGACATTAGGGCTTTTAAGATTTACATACGGCGTATACATTGAACATGCAGCTTGTGCATGGATAGTCAAAGATGCATACCGGTTCAAATACAGAGCATCCGTAACCGCAGCTTGCCTGGTACGCGTCTGCTTCTGAAACCCGAAGTGAGCACCATATCCCTGCCCAGCGCTTTATACTCACCACAAAGTGCTTACACTCAGCATGTGGCGTGCGAAGCTTTGCAAGGAGCTCGCTTTCATTTGTACTTAGTTTTCATGTCATGTTATCCGGCCCCCGGGCGTTTGCCTTGTCTTTGTAATCCTCAGTATTGCAAAGTAGTGTAGGTGAAGTGCTTTTTTGGGAAAGAGAGAACAATTTGGGATTTCAGAAACACAATCCGATCACCGCATTCTGGCATTATCTGCTGATCGCTGTCGCACTCGCATGTCTGCTAGCGCTTGGCTGCTATTTGTTGGATAGACCACAATCTGGTTCCACATTCTTGCTATACCTGTTGTTGCTGCCAACAGGATTGGTATTGATCTTGACTGCTTACTGGCGTTGGGACCTCAGCCGAGGTTTTGCGGATATAGAAGCCCAGCGTTGTCACGATGCTGCTGAGCTGGCCCTGTTGCAGGAACGGGCAGACAGTTTGACCAAAGCGCTGGATCTCAGTAATCAGCGCCTGATTGAGGCCTTGCAACAAATAGATCAGATGCGCCATCAGTTCATAGAAAATGAGCGCTATCTGATGCTCGACGCGCTGGTGCATGGCGTGGCCAGTGAGCTGGTATCACCCGTCAGTAACCTGGTGCTGCTGAATTCGACATTGGCGGACGCCTCCGTTCAGCTCAGAAAATTAGCGGAGGGGGAAGTCACGCGCAGTGGTTTGCGCAATATCTCGGCGCAGTTTCAACAGGGCACCAGCATGCTCAGTCTGAATTTGCAAAGGGTCGATGATCTGATGTCCAGCGTTAAACAGTTGGTGTCGGGGCAGCGTAACAGCGAGAAGCGTGAGTTTTCCCTGCAGACTTTGCTGGATGAAAGCTGTGCGGCGTTACAGAGCCGGGTCCGGTTGTCTAATCATGTGATGCTGGTCGATGTGGAATATGGCATTGTGATGAATTCCCATCCGGGCGCAATTACGCAACTGGTACTCAATCTGTTCAATAACGCATTCGTACATGCTTTAGAGGGCGTAGAAAAGGGTCTGATCAGCCTTCAAGCCAGTAAAGCCGATGAGGGCACAGTTAAAATCATTTTTTCGGATAATGGCAACGGTATCGATGACAGTTTGCTTAAAGAGATACTGCAGCCGATGTTGCTCAGGAAAATGGGAAAAGCTGACAGCGGGCTGGGCTTGCATGTATGCCAGCACTTAGTCAGTTTTGTGCTTGGTGGGCGTATGCTGGTAGAAAGCAAAAGAGGTCAGGGCACAACGATCACCATGTATTTGCCGCTGGAAGCGCCAGATGTGGCCACTAATACCATCAAGATCGGCGTACCGAAAGATGTGTACGATGACTGGCAAATGATACAGCAGCAGGGGCAAGCGGAGTATGCTGCTTTCCAGGCCCACGAGAGGCTAAGGCGTGACTTGGTGGAGCTGTACTTTCTGATGCAAGCCTTGCGTACGTGCTGGTCTGGCGCAGAAACCGTGCTGTTGCCTGTCACAGACTATGCGACCGGATTGCGTATGCTGCAGACGGGGCAGCTTTCCGCCCTGGGAACGACAGTATGGCAAATGGATGCATGCGCCATCGCAAGTGATGTGCTGCTGTCAGCACCGGTCATCACGGAAGAGCAATCTCTGGTTGGGATTTATACTTTACTTGGGAATGAAATGGCCTTACGTTGCCGCAAAAAAGAAGATTTGCGTGATTTACGTTTTGTGTGCAGTAAGGATTGGAGCGTGGACTGGACGACCTTGCAACATCTTGGCGTGAAGCATTGCCTGGATATGAAAAACTGGCATGAAATGGTGCTCATGCTGGCCGAAGGTGAGGTCGATGCGATCCTGGCACCTTTTTCCATGCGTGATGATCTGGCGCTGCTGGTCGACGGACATGTTTTTGTCCCGTTGCCAGGGATACGGGTCGCGCTGCGTGGCAGTCGTCATTTCGCGCTGAGTCCCGTCGAATATGGTCCGCAACTGGTGGAGAAAGTAATGCCAGCCATACTGGCCCAGGTTGAGGGAGGGCAGTTTGCGGCCGCCTTGCTGGAATGTGGTTATTTGAATCAGGCCACCAGTGCTTGGGAAATTTGGTAATGCTAAGTCATGGCGTAATGTGCAAACTGCGCTGAAAAATCTTCATCGTTCACTTGAAAATTCTCTCAGATGCCAAATTCTGGGCAGCTTTTGTGCGTGAGCGGTCAGTTTTTTTCCTGCTTTGAGCAAGTTTTGAGGCTCAGCGCCTGGAATGCTGGATGATTGGTACGACCAATTTTCAGTTGGGGCTTAATGACACGATATCTGAGCATCTTCATCTTGCCGGAAATAGCGCCGTACAAAATCGATATGGGTGTGCATGGCGGTTCTGGCTTCTTCCGGATGACCATCACAAATTGCATCTGCAAAGGCCTGATGTTGCTGCATCAGCTGCGCCGAAATCACCGGATCTTGCTCCCGCATGCCAACACCGTTGACGGTGATATGTTCACGTAACATGCTGATGATACTGGTCTGTAAATGCAGGAACATCACATTGTGCGAAGCCATCGCAATCGCTTCATGCAGTTGCGCGTCGGCATCCGATTCAGCCACCGTATCTTGCTGTTCATGCGCAGTTTTCAGGGCCTGCATCAGACTACGGATTTTTTGTTTGTCGGTGTCGGTGGCGCGCTGTGCCGCGAAGTAAGCTGTCGCTCCCTCTAAGACGCGTCGGAATTCCAGAATGTCTGAGCGCAATGCAGGATGATCGCTGACTAATTGTGCCCAGGGTGAGGGCAGATGGCTGCGCAATTGTTCACTCACAAACACACCGGCACCGGGTTTAACGCGTAACAGACCGCGTGCAGCCAGCCGCTGTATCGCTTCGCGTACCGTATTGCGCGATACCGCATATTGCCCGGCCAGCTGGCGCTCAGGCGCTAAACGGCTGCCGGCGGGCAGGCTGCCATCAAGCAGCGCACTCTCCAGCTTACGCATTACTTCTTCCACCCGGCCTCTGCTGCTCGTCGTCATCTTGTGTCCCGTAGTAATTGGTCCTACCAATTTGGTGTTCTGTCAGGTCGCTGAGATTATACGCAAAACCTTTAAAAAAAAATCTTATCCATGTTTGACTCATCAGCAGCCGGAGACCCGCGTGCAAAGCAGAATCTATCCCAAGCGATCTGAACACGTCTACCTGTTCGTTACCTGTCTGGTCGATATGTTCGTGCCCGAGGCGGGCATGGATGCCGTACGGCTGTTAGAGCGTGAAGGCATTACAGTTCACTATCCGGAGCAGCAAAGCTGTTGTGGCCAGCCCGCTTACAGCAGTGGCAATCCGGATCAGGCACGTGCCGTGGCCGCTGCCCAGATGGCCTTGTTCACTGAAGACTGGCCGGTCATTGTTCCTTCCGGCTCCTGTGCTGGCATGATGCGTCATCACTGGGTACGGCTGTTTGGGGATGATGCGCAACAGGCGCAACGAGCAGCCGATTTGTCTGAACGGGTGTTTGAACTCACGGAATATCTGCAGCAGGTATTACAGCTGGATTTCGCGCAGCTGGCGCAGGCCAATACCCAGACGGAACGCGTTGCTTTGCATACTTCCTGCGGCGCACGGCGTGAGATGGGCACGCGCCAACACGGCGTGGCAACACTGGCGCAACTACCCGCAGTGACGCTGGCTGAGCATCAGCGTGAATCCGAATGCTGTGGCTTTGGCGGTACATTTTCACTCAAACATCCGGCCATTTCCGGCGCGATGGTGATGGATAAACTGGCCGCCTTGCGCGCTACTTCCTGTCAGGGTGTGGTCACCGCCGATTGTGGCTGCCTCTTGAATCTGCGTCATGCCGCTGAATACCAGCAGCAGCCAGTCCGTATCGAACATATGGCGAGTTTTTTATGGCGCCGTACCAATGCAGCCGATGCAGCGCAAACCGATTTGCCGTCCGCCCAACCCGCAGGAGAGCCCGTATGAGCGCCGCACGCGAGCTGATTTTGCAGCGTTTGCGAACTGCCGCATTGCAGAGTGCGCCTGCGGCACCGGTGGCGCAACTGGATGCCCGCATCCAGCAACACTTTCAAGCCAAAAAACGGCCAGCAGCCGCATATTTGCTCAGTGAAATGCAAAAACAGCTGGAGCTGCTGCATGCCGAAGTGCTGTGCTGCAAAGAGGCCGACTGGTCAGCCCGGCTGGCCCAAAAGTTAACTGCGACGACAGTCAGACGCGTGCTGACCCATACCTCGCATCCTGCGAGTCAGGCCTTGCAAGCCTGTTTGCCGGATCAGATAGCGCTGATGAACTTTGACCAGTCTATAGAACACTGGAAGCAGGCTTTGTTTGAACAGATCGACGCCGGATTCACTGTGGTACGTTCCGGTATCGCCAGTACCGGCACCCTGATCCTTGCGGCTGCACCGGATATGCCGCGCACGATGTCACTGGTGCCGCCGCTGCATATCGCGCTGCTGTACGCGAGTCAGTTACATGCCGATCTCTACACCGCCTGTCAGGCTGAAGGCTGGGCGCTGGGTATGCCCAGCAATCTGGTGATGATTTCCGGCCCATCCAAAACCTCCGATATTCAGCAAACCCTGGCCTATGGCGCGCATGGCCCGCGTGCACTGTGGGTGGTTTTGATCGATGACTTTGCCGACGACCGTGCTGATCAGGTCGCCGCTGAGCCGCTCGATACGCTGGCTTAAGGAGCACAAGATGAAAAACCAGGTTCAGCCTTTACAGTTTGTTGCCCCCGCCGATTTCCAGGCGCGCAGCAAAGCGGCAGTGAATGATCCTAAGCTGCGTCAAAGCTTTCGTGGCGCGATGGATTTTTTACAGAATAAACGCAGTGTGCAATTTCCGGATCAAAGTGAACTGGAACAATTACGCGATCTGGGCGAAGCGATACGCCAGCACGCGCTGGCACGCCTGCCCGATTTGCTGGTAGAGCTAGAACTCAAGCTGACGCAGGCTGGCGTGCAAGTGCACTGGGCGCAGAATGCAGAGGAAGCGAATCAGTTGATTTTGCAGATCGCGCGTCAACAACAGGCTATCCGTGTGATCAAGGGCAAGTCCATGGTCAGTGAAGAAATTGAAATGAACCATGCGCTGGAACAGCATGGCATCCAGTGTCTGGAATCTGACATGGGGGAATACATCGTGCAGATGGCCGATGAAAAACCTTCGCATATCGTGATGCCCGCGATCCACAAAACCAAACAGGATATTGGTGAATTATTTGCCGAACATATTCCTGATACACCTTATAGCGACGATGTCGATACACTGATCCAGACTGGCCGCCGTGCGCTGCGTCAGGCTTTTGTTGACGCCGATATTGGTATTTCAGGCGTGAATTTCGCCGCTGCTGATACCGGGACCTTGTGGTTGGTTGAGAATGAAGGCAATGGCCGCTTATCCACTACTGTACCGGACACGCATATCGCCTTGATGGGCATAGAAAAAGTAGTGGAAAAACTGGAGCACATCGTGCCCTTGTCCAGCCTGCTGACGCGTTCTGCAACGGGGCAGGCGATCACCACTTACTTCAATCTGATTTCGGGTCCGCGCCGCGCCGGCGAAAAAGATGGTCCGCGCCAGATGCACCTGATCCTGCTCGACCATGGCCGGACTCAGGCTTACACCGATCAGCAATTACGCAGCACGCTGCAATGCATACGCTGCGGTGCCTGCATGAACCATTGCCCGGTGTATGCGCGTATCGGTGGTCATGCCTATGGCACCACTTATCCGGGGCCGATAGGGAAAATTATTTCACCGCATTTGCTGGGGCTGGACAGTACTGCCGATCTGGCTACCGCCTCCTCATTGTGTGGCGCCTGCGCAGAAGTGTGTCCGGTCCGGATACCGATTCCTGAGTTACTGGTACGCCTGCGCACCGAGGCGAACCGCCATCCGCAAGAGCAAGTTGCGCATCCTTTAAAAGGGCAGGGCGCACATTTTTCGCAAAGCGAAAAAATGATCTGGAAATTCTGGAGTGGTGCTTATGCCACGCCGAAGTTATACCGCAGCTTCCGCTGGATGGTGACGCGCTTCAGACATCTGACACCGACCACACAGATGGGCTGGACTGCACACCGCACCCCCTTAAAACCGGCCCCGCGCAGCTTTTCCGAATTGCTCAAAGACAAAGGGAAAACCGACTGAGCCGGGCCTGACACTGTTTCGTTGTAAACCACTACATTCAATTTAATAAATGCATATTGGAGGAGACCAGAATGCAAGTTTGGAATCAGATTTACACGCCCTTAGGGAGCCTGGGTTTATCGGCGCTGGTCGCCAGTATTCCTATCCTTTTTTTCTTTGTAGCACTGGCCGTGTTTCGCATTAAAGGTCATATTGCTGCTGCCATCACGCTGGCGCTGGCGCTGGCTGTCGCTGTTTTTGAATACGGTATGCCGCTGACTCAGGCACTGGCTGCTGCTGGCTATGGTTTTGCATATGGCTTGTGGCCGATCGCCTGGATCATTATCACCGCAGTGTTCCTGTATAAAATCGTGGTGAAAACCGGTCAGTTCGAAGTAATACGCGCCTCGGTGTTATCGATCACTGACGATCAGCGTTTGCAGATGCTGCTGATCGGCTTTTCGTTTGGTGCTTTTCTGGAGGGGGCAGCGGGCTTTGGGGCTCCAGTCGCGATTACCTCTGCCTTGCTGGTTGGCCTGGGCTTCAATCCCTTATACGCAGCGGGTCTGTGCCTGATCGCTAATACCGCGCCGGTGGCATTTGGTGCGATGGGGATACCGATTATTGTGGCAGGTCAGGTCACTGGGATCGACCCCTTCCTGATCGGCGCTACTGCTGGTCGTCAATTACCTTTCCTGTCTGTATTCGTCCCTTTCTGGCTGGTATGGATGATGGACGGTTTCAAAGGTGTGCGTGAAACCTGGCCTGCTGCGCTGGTGGTCGGTGGCAGTTTTGCCGTGACCCAATATCTGACCTCGAATTTCATCGGTCCTGAATTACCGGATATTACTTCGGCACTGGTCAGCCTGATCAGCTTAACTGTATTCCTCAAATACTGGAGCCCGGCCAGCGCACGTCAGGTACAGCATGTTGGTGGCGGCGCCGCAGCATTATCTTTACATGGCGGCGCTTCAGCCGGCAATGCGGGCAGTACACGCGAGCAGCGTCGTTCCCCGTATTCCACCGCACAGACTATCCGTGCCTGGGCGCCGTTTGGTTTGCTCACGCTGATCGTTACGATCTGGAGCCTGAAACCCTTCAAAGCCTTGTTTGCCGCCAATGGCGCACTGGCTGGCAGCGTCTTGAAATTTCATGTGCCGTTTTTGGATCAGCTGGTCGTCAAGACTGCGCCTATCGTCGCCAGCCCTAAACCATACGAAGCCATACTCAAGCTTGATCTGTTGTCTGCGGTCGGCACGGCTATCCTGCTGACGTCGATACTGTCCGCCATCTTATTGCGTCTCAAACCACGTGATGCGGTGCTGGCATTTGCGGAAACGGTACTTGAACTCAAGCGTTCGGTCTTGTCCATTGGCCTGGTATTAGGCTTTGCGTTTGTCGCTAACTATTCCGGTATGTCGTCGACGCTGGCGTTGCTGTTGGCCGGTACCGGTGCGGCATTTCCTTTCTTCTCCCCTTTCCTCGGCTGGCTGGGGGTATTCCTGACCGGTTCAGACACATCGTCTAACGCCTTGTTTTGCTCACTGCAAAACACTACAGCGAGCCAGATTGACGTGTCTAATACCTTGCTGGTCGCTGCAAACACAACTGGCGGCGTGACCGGAAAAATGATTTCACCACAATCCATCGCAGTGGCCTGCGCGGCAACCGGGTTGGTGAATCGTGAGTCGGAATTGTTCCGCTTTACACTGCGTCACAGCCTGTTTTTCGCCTGTGTGATCGGCATCATGACTTGTATTCAGGCCTACCTGATACCAGGCACAATTCCACATTGATGTTCAGGCTCATGCCTCACTTTACAAGGGCTGGAACAAAAAACGCTGTCTGCATCAGGCAGCGTTTTTTTATGCTTGACAGACACGCGACGGCGCTGATTTTTAGATGCAAAAACGGCACACGCAGGTGCCGTTCAGATTACAAAGTTTGTTTTTGTCTTACATGCCTAAAGACTTGAGTAACTCATCGTTATCATCGTCAGCTTGGGATGCCACAGCGGGTGCTTTGCTCGTTTCGTGTCCCGATTGCTCATAGTCCAGCAAGGCATCCGGATCCGGTATTTCATGCGCGTCGAAATCATGCAGCTTGATGAATTCGGTACGGTCTATCGCCAGTTCCAGATAGAAGATATTGTTTTTTTCAGTGAAGAAGGAGACGCGGCGCAGCTCCGGCCGGTCCAGTGGTGTATCTACACTCAGCATGACCTGCTTATTCAGCACCAGCATTTTCGGCTGGTTTTGGGTGATATTGGTCTGCAGTTCGCGCCGTATCTTACCTGTGAAATCACCGACGATCTGATTCATCAGTTCGCCCAGAATATTCGCGACTTCATCCGATGTGAAAGAGGTTGCCAGTTCAGATTTGGGCATGCCCATGTTGAGCATGTATTTTTCGTAGATTTCTAATGCAGTCTCGCCGTTGAAATTCAACACGACCAGCCCTGAAAAACCGCCATCAAACAGCACAAAACAGCCAATATCCGGTTTCAGACCGATCTTGGTAATACGCTGCACCATCGCGGAATAATGCACTTTGCTGTGTGTCGCGACATTCAGAACGCGGATGACGGAGTTACATAAACTCGCCAGTAAATCCTCTGTTCCGTAGACGACACTTGTTTCTTCCGGGACCATGGTTAACTCCTTCATTTATTGCTTAAAAATGAACACGCCATTCAACAAAAAGCCTGTGCCCGCCTGTCCATTGTTGATGCGATATCAGCGCCGATGGGTTTGCCTGGCATACAGGAAGTCGTACTGAGTGATGAAGGGTCGTGATCTTGATGCTTTCAGTTGGGGATGACGATTTTCTCAATCATGTTCAGATTACCTGCTTAATGCCCTGACTATTCTTTAGGCTGGTTGTTTGCTTATGCAGAATCTGAAATCTTTTCCAAGAAAAAACTTTCATCCAGATACAGCAAGAATACTGAACGAACGCTGCTGCGTCCACATGTTTAAGCCGTTAGCATGGAATTGACGCAGCGTACGCCTGCTTAGGGGCCATTTGAGTTGCCAAATAGCAACCGATGAGCCGTATCGCCTATCCACTTTGCAGGCGCTCTCCACCTGGTACGGAAATGACTTTTGATCGCCATCTTCCATGGAAGATATTTTATTTGCAATTTTTGTGAGGCGGTGAACACACAATTGTTATATCTAAGTGCGTATTTATTCGTTTTCCTCAGCCCGTATGTTTCTTATGCTTGCTAATCGCAATGTAAAAGTTGCAGCAAAAATTTTGTAAAGATTCAGCAAAGGAGGCGAGCGTATGAGCGCCGTATTACATGATCCCATTTCCCGGGCCGAACAGGATGCGCTCAACAGTGCAGCGCCGCTGATCCTGGCACCGGACGATGGCGTATCACCGCAGCAGGCTTGGACGCTGTTCTCCAGTGGAGCGGCAGTGTTGGTGGATGTGCGTACAACTGAGGAGCGCAGCTTTGTCGGTTATGTGCCTGACAGCCTGCACGTGGCCTGGGCAACTGGTACCAGCCTGACCCGTAATCCGCGTTTTGTGCGCGAACTCGAAGCGAAAGTCGCAAAAGATAAAAAAATCCTGCTTTTATGTCGTAGCGGTAAGCGTTCTGCCCTGGCGGCAGAAGCGGCCAGAAAGGCTGGATTTACTGATGTCCACAATGTGCTCGAAGGCTTCGAGGGTGAGATCAATGCGCAGCATCATCGAGGCACGGAAGATGGCTGGCGCTTCCACGGTTTGCCGTGGATACAAAGCTAAATTTAGCCTGCACAGACGGAGTGAACAGATGAGTGCGAATGCCAGAATCAAGAATATTGTTGCCGTCGATAGTCGTGCTCCGGTATTTGATATAGAACGTGTGGTCAGTGAGTTATCTGCAGTCAGGCAACAATGGCGCGAAGCGCGTCGCCGACCCACGGAGCCCGGTGGCCGCGAGCTGCCGTCGCGCGACGCGGTAGCGCAGATACTGGCTGATTTACGTGGCGCTTTGTTTCCTATGCGATTGGGACCAGTGCAGTTGCGTCAGGAGAGCGAAGACTTTTATGTTGGTCATACGCTGGATTTGGTGCTGCACTCCTTGTATGCGCAAGCCAGACTGGAGCTGCAGTATGCGGCCCGTTATCAGGCGCAGGAGTCTGCGGATGTCGAGCATCTGGCCTTGCAAATTGTACGCAGCTTCTCGCGTGCATTGCCGGAAATCCGGACTTTACTCGATACCGATGTGTTGGCCGCTTATCAGGGCGATCCCGCGGCGCGCAGTGTGGATGAAGTGCTGCTGTGCTATCCCGGCATATTGGCGCTGATACATCATCGTATCGCGCATCAATTGTATCGCTTAGGTTTACCTTTGCTGGCACGCATCGCCGCCGAGCTGGCGCATGCCCAGACCGGTATTGATATCCATCCCGGTGCCAGTATAGGAACCGGCTTTTTTATTGACCACGGTACTGGTGTGGTGATTGGAGAGACTGCCGTGATAGGCGCCAATGTACGCATCTATCAGGCTGTGACCTTGGGCGCTAAACGCTTTCCTACTGATGCAGAGGGTAATCTGCAAAAAGGCCTGCCACGTCATCCCGTTGTCGAAGACGATGTCGTGATTTATGCCGGTGCGACTGTGTTGGGCCGTATCACATTGGGGCGTGGTGCTGTGATCGGCGGTAATGTCTGGATTACCCAGGATGTACCGGCCGGTGCTCATGTGACACAGGCTGGGCCTCAACAGCAAATACAGCAGCAAATACAACATTTTCCTGCCTCTGATACTTGATCAGACGCAGGATTTTTTTTAGCGATTTTGCGTCACCTTCAACCTTGATTTTTCAACCACCTTGATTCCTGGAGCAGATATGGCAGAAGTACCTTCCCCGCAATTAGCACTGAGTGATGATGCAGCACGCCAGTTGGCGAATGCAACGAAAACCGTTCCTAAGCTGTCCACCGTCAGCCCGCGCTGGCTCACACATCTGCTGGAATGGTTGCCGGTCGAAGCGGGTATCTATCGTTTAAATAAGGTAAAAAATCCACGCGATGTGCGGGTGGCCTGTTCCCAGCGTGATGAATCTGAATTGCCACAAACCTTTGTCGATTACGATGAAAAGCCGCGCGAATACTTTTTGAATGCGGTATCCACCGTACTTGATGTGCATACCCGGGTTTCTGATCTGTACAGCAGTCCGCATGACCAGATTAAGGAGCAGTTACGTCTGACGGTAGAAACCATTAAAGAGCGCCAGGAAAGTGAGCTGATCAACAATCCTGATTATGGTCTGCTCGCCAACGTGGCTGAAGAACAGCGCATTTTCCCGCTGACCGGCGCACCTACCCCAGATGATCTGGATGAGTTACTGAGCAAGGTCTGGAAGGAACCCGCATTTTTCCTGACTCACCCGCTGGCGATCGCAGCGTTTGGTCGCGAATGCACACGACGTGGTGTGCCACCGCCTACTGTCAGCCTGTTTGGATCGCAATTCCTGACCTGGCGTGGTATTCCCCTGGTTCCTTCGGACAAAGTTCCGGTGGCCGATGGAAAAACCAAAATTTTGTTGCTGCGCGTCGGAGATAAACGTCAGGGTGTGGTTGGCTTATTCCAGCCAGGTCTGGCCGGAGAGCAGAGCCCGGGCTTATCCGTGCGTTTCATGGGGATCAGCCGCAATGCAATTTCTTCGTATCTGATTTCTCTGTATTGCTCACTCGCGATACAGTCTGACGATGCACTGGCGGTGCTTGACGATGTAGAAATCGGCAAGTTCCATGATTATCCGGATACTTATAAATAAACCCCATGAGTACAGCTCCACTACCTTATAGCAGTGGTTTGCCTGACCCGGCAGCGTTGGCGCAATTGGCAGAACTGGCGAATGACTTTTTCGCCACCTTGCCAAACGGGGAAGTCAGACCAGAGCGCCCAGAGCGCCAGGCAGTAACGGGCAATGCGGGAGCCTTACCCGCACCCGCGTTGCAAGCTGCACCGCGGGGTTTGCCTGAAGCGCTGCCAGCTTCGCCTAAATCAGGGCTGGCGCAGGGCGTGCCGCAAGGCTATGCTGCGGCGCTTCCGGCGATCGGACTACAGCCTGCACATAATCCTGCGCCAGTTAGCAGCCCCTATTATTTTCTGGGTGAAGCCAGCGCCTATCCTTCTGTTGCGGGTGGTCACCGTTTGCCCGACCTGCAAAGTTTTAATACGCCGACAGACCACGATCTGCGTGGTTTGCTGAGCAAGGATGAGCCGGCGCTGCATTCTGGCGGGATCGCGGCAGCTCGTTCGTCTGATCCTGTGCAAGCCTATTACTTTATTGAACCGGCCAGATATCCCGGTCCCAGTGGACATCATGCGGGCGCCGTGCCAAATCTGGCAGCCAGTGCCAGGCCGCCGTTTGATGTGCATGCGATACGCACTGATTTCCCCATTTTGCAGGAAAGAGTGAATGGGCGTCAGCTGGTTTGGTTCGACAATGCTGCGACCACCCAGAAACCGCAATCGGTGATAGACCGTATCGCTTATTTTTACGCGCACGAAAACTCGAATATCCATCGTGCTGCGCACGAACTGGCTGCCCGTGCCACCGATGCGTATGAAGCTGCGCGTAAGAAAGTCACCCGTTTTCTCGGTGCGGCTTCGCCGGAAGAAATTATCTTTGTACGCGGCACCACCGAAGGCATCAATCTGATCGCCAATACCTGGGGGGAGCAGCAGATAGGCAAGGATGATGAAATCATCGTTTCACATCTGGAGCACCACGCCAATATCGTGCCCTGGCAGCAGCTGGCGGCGCGTAAAGGTGCGAAGCTGCGGGTGATACCGGTTGATGACAATGGTCAGGTCATGCTCAGTGAGTTCAGCCGCTTGCTCAATAGCCGCACCAGACTGGTATCCGTTACGCAAGTATCGAATGCGCTGGGCACCGTGGTTCCGGTTGCGCAGATCATAGAACTGGCGCACCAGGCCGGTGCCAAAGTGTTGGTCGATGGCGCGCAATCTGTCTCGCATATACGGGTCAACGTACAAGCGCTGGATGCCGATTTTTTTGTGTTTTCCGGACACAAATTATTTGCCCCAACCGGGATAGGCGTGGTGTATGGCAAGCGTGCCTTGCTGGAAGAAATGCCACCCTGGCAAGGCGGTGGCAATATGATTGCCGATGTGAGCTTTGAACGCACCGTGTATCAACCACCACCAGCGCGTTTTGAGGCGGGAACCGGCAACATCGCTGATGCAGTCGGACTGGGGGCTGCAATTGATTACATCGAGCGTATCGGCATAGAAAACATTGCCCGCTACGAGCATGATTTGCTGGTGTATGCCACCCATGGCATGCAAGCGATACCCGGTGTGCGTCTGGTCGGAACGGCGCAAGATAAAGCCAGCGTCTTGTCGTTTGTGCTGGCTGGATATCAGACCGAGCAAGTCGGTAAAGCGCTCAATGAGGAGGGTATCGCAGTCCGGTCTGGCCACCATTGCGCCCAACCCATACTACGTCGTTTTGGTCTCGAAGCCACCGTGCGGCCTTCGCTGGCGTTCTACAACACCTGCGAGGAAGTGGATCGTCTGGTGGCTGTCGTGGCCAGACTGGCCACCCAAAGAAGGGGGATCTGAGGCCGCGTCTGCATATTAAGCCTAGGTCACTGCGAACTGATCCGTTGTATCTAATGCCTGCCGGGATGATTTTTCGGCGGGTATTTTTTCTTATGCCTGCATGCATTAGTTGATGAAATGAAAAAAATTGATGCTTGTGATTCAAGGGAAGGTGCTTAATTGTTGCGAAATTGGGACGATTTTGTAACCTTATTGTAAAAATTTATATCATATTGATTACAAAAGTATCTTCTCTAAATGTTCTTTTGGCTAATATAGCCTTGAGTGAAAATTTTTTGCCTAAGTTTTGGTTAATTGCTTTCTTTGTGAAAATAAATTGCTCAATTTTCGATCAACTCTCTGGATAACATAAATTATATGAGACACTATAAATCCATTTTATTGACCTCGACAGTAGGGATGCTGGTTGCAGGTTGCGGGGGGGATTCCTCTCTGAGTGAAGTGCTGGCTCAGGCAAAAACTGAAGTCAGTATCGACATATTCGGTGCTAGGGGCAGTACTTTAACTGCCGTCGTCAATGCGACCAATTGCGCGACCGCACCGACAGTCAGTTGGGCTACGGCGGGCGGCGTTAAGCTGGGTAGCGGACTCAGCATACAAGACTCTCAGCCTGATGCTGCTGTGATAGCGACTGCCAACTGCAACGAGGTGAGTGCTTCGCAAACCTTGGCGGCTAACTCTGTCTTTAGTTCCGCGGCAGCGTTTGCAGTCCTTAAATCGGGAAGTCCAATTGCCTGGGGCAATCCGGTCTGGGGGGCCGGCGGTACGTTGTCTGCCAGTCTCACCAATATTACGCAGCTTTATCCTTCTGAGCGTGGGTTTGCCGCCATTTTGCCTGATGCAACGGTGAAAGCTTGGGGCAGTAGTTTTATTGGTATTGCAGATCCTAAACTCGCGTATCCAACTACCGGTGCGATTGCGACCGATCCTTTGACGGATGTTGTGGCGATTATCCCAGGTAAAGTCGCCTATTTTGCAGTCAAAAAAGATGGCACCGTCGCTGCATGGGGACGTGCCCGTGGCATGAAGGGTAACGACGTGATGATGGTGAATCAAGCGTTTGGCTTTAGCCCTACCGTGAAAGCCGCCATGAAAGATGTGCTGACCATCGTCAGCAATGAGGGTTCCTATGCTGCCCTGAAAAAGGATGGTACGGTTGTTACCTTCGGTAAACAAGAGACTGGTGGCGACTCCAGTTATGTGAGCACTATCCTTAAAGACGTCACGCAAATTGTAGGCGGCAATTACGACTTCCTGGCTTTGCGTAAAGATGGCACCGTGGTTAACTGGGGATATGGCTACGGACATACCGGAGATGATCAGTCGGTACCGGTTCCTGAGGTAACAGGCGCAGCAAAATTGTTCATGAACGGCTATACGGGCGTTGCCGTTGATGGCAAAAAAACTGCCACTGCGTTTGGTTATGTCAGTGAGGTCGATTCAGCTGATGCAGGTTCTGTGGCTAAGCTGCTCGTTAATGTTGCGCAGGTTTACTCGACCAATACAGCATTTGCTGCCCTGAAAGAGGACGGTTCAGTTGTCGCCTGGGGTGATGCCATTCGTATGAATGACAGCTTGAATAAGGTTCAGGCCTCTTTGGTCAATGTGAAGTCGATTGTGAATTCTGAATACGCATTCGCAGCATTGAAGCAAGATGGCAGCGTGGTTACATGGGGGGATCCACAAAATGGCGGTGACAGCTCTGCAGTAGCAGCACGTCTGACGAATGTAGTGGCAATTACTGCTAATAAATTTGCATTCGCTGCGTTGAAATCTGACGGTACCGTTGTGACCTGGGGCATGGGTAGCAAAGGTGGCGACAGCGCAGATGTAGCCGCTAAGCTGACCAATATTCGCGCCATTTATGCGACACCTTATGGTGCATTTCTGGCGGTAGCAAAAGATGGTTCCTACGTGACTTGGGGAGATGCTTGGGCAGGTGGCGATAGCAGTTCTGTCGCTGCGAATCTGACTAAAATCCCATTTAGCCAATAATGCTGATCGTTCACGGAACTTAGACATCGGAGACACAATTTATGAAATTAACACTCAAAAAATCGGCATTGATCGTTGCCGCAGCATTCAGTATGGTACTGGTATCTGGTACAACAACAGCGAATGTAACAGCACCAAACAAGGCTCACGCAAATAATGCGCAGTCTGGGCAGGACGAGTATCTGGATCAGATCATTGTGAAGTATCGCAATGACCGTTTTAACGCGGAAGCTTATGCATCCTCCAAAGGTGGCCAGGGTGAATTGCTGAATATGCAGGCGCAACGTTTGTCCAAATTGCAGCAGGCTACGGCTAGCTCTGGTATGGCATTTGAAATTAAACGTCAGTTAGCAACTGGAGCCTGGGTTTATAAAGCAAGCGGCAATCTCAAAACCTCTCAGTTGATTGCCTTGGCCAAGAAGATAGCAGCAAGTGACAGTTCGGTTGAATATGCAGAGCCGGATTACATCATGCGTCGGCTCGCTGTGCCTACCGATCCGTCCTATGCAAGCAAGCAATGGGATATGCAGGAGTCAAGTAAGCAGCCAGGTGGGTTAAACCTTCCAGCGGCATGGGATGTCACCCAGGGTAAAGGTATTGTGGTGGCGGTTGCTGATACCGGCTATGTCCCGCATGAAGATCTGATGGACAATCTCATTCCTGCACAAGGTGGTCAGGCTGGACAGTATGGATACAATTTTATTTCCAGTTATGTGGTCGCACGTTTGCCTAAGCCAACTGTCGGAAGCTCAGTGCGTGGGCCAGACGCGCTGGATATGGGTGACTGGGTCGATGCAAATTCTTCCTGCTTTAAATCGTCTGGCGCATCAGATAGTTCCTGGCATGGGTCCCATGTGGCCGGAACGATAGCTGCCGCTGCGAATAATGGCAAAGGCATCACCGGCGTCGCGCCGATGGCGAAAGTGTTGCCGTTACGCGTATTGGGTCAATGTGGCGGCAGTACCTCAGATATTTCTGATGCAGTCGCATGGTCTGCCGGACTGACAGTTCCTAACATGCCGGTCAATACCAACAAAGCCAATGTGATCAATTTGTCGCTGGGTGGCATTCATGCCTGTAGCAAAACCACAGCCGCTGCCTACAAGGCAGCGATGGATGCTGGAACTATCGTAGTCATCGCAGCAGGCAATGAAGCGATTGATGCCAAGTTGTCCAGTCCGGCAAATTGCCCTGGGGTGATTACAGTTGCATCGACGGATATCAATGGCGCACGTGCTTACTACTCCAACTACGGTGGTACGGTGACGGTTGCAGCTCCTGGCGGTGGTTATACTAAGGCAGAAGATGTCATTTTCTCGACACTGCCAACAGGGAAAACCAGTTACACGGCAATGTCTGCGACGGAAGTGAATGCCTACGGTGGTATGGCAGGTACATCGCAGGCGACACCGCATGTCGCTGGCGTGGTTGCGCTCATGCTTTCTGTCAATCCTAAGCTGACGCAGGCCCAGGTCAAAGATCTGTTGATTAAGACCTCGCGTCGTCCACCTGCAAACTGCCCGGCTTGCGGTGGCGGTATTGTTGATGCGGCAGCGGCAGTGAATGCGGCTAAAGCCAAATAAGTAGCTGCTGATGCGAATTAAACCCGGGAAGTTTCCCGGGTTTTTTTTAAGGGAAGAGGCTGAAAATCTGAGTAATACTGCTGATGCAGATAGATATTGCTAACGCGAGGTCAGCCTCGTTTTGACGATGTGCTGCGCTCTGAGGCTTGGGCATTTGGGTTGGGTAAAAGCAAAAGCCCTTTGATTCTTGCGAATCAAAGGGCTTAGCATTCTGGTGGTGATAGGTGGACTTGAACCACCGACCCCAGCATTATGAGTGCTGTGCTCTAACCAGCTGAGCTATATCACCGAAAGACCGACATTATGGAGAGATTTGATGCCCTTGTCAAGCGTCGTTCAGATATTTATAGGTAGTGTCGAGTATGCTTAGCAATGGGCGCGCGCTCAGGCAGTCGATCACGTGGCGCTCAGGCATGGAGCGTAGCCAGGTGATCTGGCGCTTGGCTAATTGGCGGGTCGCGATGATGCCGCGCTCGCGCATTTCTTCATAACTGCATTGCTGATTCAGGTAATCCCAGGCCTGGCGATAACCGACGCAGCGGATAGACGGCAGGTCGGCATGCAGCTCTGGTCTTTGCTTCAAAGTGCGTACTTCATCCAGAAAGCCTTGTTCCAGCATCAGATCAAAGCGGCGCGCGATACGCTGATGCAGCACTGAACGCTCGCTGGGTTCCAGCGAAATAGACAGCATAGGAAAATCCGGGCCGCTGCGTACCTGTTTAGCCAGCAGTGCCGACATGGCCTGGCCAGTCAGATGGTAGATTTCCAGTGCGCGTTGTATGCGCTGGCTGTCATTTGGCGCCAGTCGCGCTGCGGTTTCAGGATCGACCTGTGCCAGGCGCGCATGTAAGCCGGGGACGCCTATGCGTTCGGCTTCTGCATCAAGCTCAGCGCGCAGCGCTGCATCGGCCGCAGGCAGTTCATCGAGTCCGTGTTTGAGTGCATTGAAATACATCATGGTGCCACCGACCAGTAAGGGCAGTTTGCCGCGGCTTTGTATATCCTGAACTAAGCGCGCTGCCTCTTTACGGAAGCTGGCGACCGAATAACTATCCGCCGCATCGATGATGTCGATCAGGTGATGCGGTACCGTCGCCAGCTCTTCGGCGCTGGGCTTGGCGGTGCCTATATTCATATCGCGATATACCAGTGCAGAATCAACCGAAATGATTTCGGCTGGCAGATGTCGCGCGATTTCCAGTGCTGCAGCCGTTTTACCGGATGCAGTCGGGCCCATAATCGCGATGGCTTTATTGGTCAACTTCATGTGTTTCGTGCTTTCTTGAAGCAGAGCGGCTGCTTACTGCTTGTAGCAGGCAGCCAGTTCTGCAAGCGTGGCTTACTGGCCGCGCAGGAACATTTTATCCAGGTCTTGCAGCCCCAGCTGCACCCAGGTTGGCCGTCCGTGATTGCATTGATCGGCGCGCTCGGTTTGCTCCATCTGGCGCAGCAGTGCATTCATTTCCGGGATAGTCAGGCTGCGGTTGGCCCTGACTGCAGTATGGCAAGCCAGTGTGCCCAGCAATTCATTACGACGGTCTATCAGTACGCGTGAGCCGCCAAATTCCCTCACATCACGCAGTACATCACGCGCCAGTGACTGGGCATCGGCATTTTTCAGTAAGGCCGGTACCGCGCGCACCGCCAGTGTGGTTGGCGAAATCGCTGTCATATCAAAGCCCAGGGTTTTCAGCGTGTGCTGATGCTCTTCCACTGTTGCGACTTCTATGGTATCGGCATAAAACGTCACCGGTATCAGCAATGCCTGTACTGGCATGCTGTCTTCATCGAGTGCATTTTTTAATTGTTCATACAGGATGCGTTCATGCGCGGCATGCATATCGACCAGCACCAGGCCTTTGGTGTTTTGTGCCAGTACGTACACGCCGTGTAACTGCGCCAATGCAAAGCCCAGCGGGTTTTCATCGGCAGGTAATTCACGTGCTGGCAGCGTAGCGGGGTGAGGCTCAGATACTGAAGCGGATTCAGGTGCCTGAAATAAGGCGCCATAGCGCGCCAGATTTTGTGAGACGCCGCCTTGCGCTGCGGGCCGTGGCCAGGCTGATGGGTAGGAAGCGCCAGCGCCGGTATAGCCGGGCGTACTGCCAGCATAGGGCGAGGCGGCTGCAAATTCCTTGGCAAAGCTAGCTTGTTCACCGGCGATCCAGGGCATGGTTTTCCCGGCCAGTACCGCAGTTGCACTGGCCGCAGTGGCTGGCGCTGGCACGGTGCCGAAGGCGGTTGCGGAGGTCTGAGCCAAGGCGCGCTGCACCGCATGGAATACAAATTGGTGGACCGCACGGCTGTCGCGGAAGCGGACTTCAATTTTAGATGGATGGACATTCACATCGACCAGCGCCGGGTCCAGATCCAGTGCCAGCACGTACGAAGGATAGCGGTCGCCGTGCAGAACATCCTGATAAGCGGCGCGTACCGCATGGGTCAGCAGCTTGTCACGTACAAAACGGCCATTCACATAAAAAAACTGCGCATCTGCACGGCCTTTGGAGGCCGTCGGCAAACCGACAAAACCATGCAGCCGTAAGGGGCCAGCACTTTCATCCAATGGCAGCCGCGCGCCTGCAAAATTTTCGCCGAGGATTTGCGCGCTGCGTTTGTCGATCGCACTCACATTCCAGTGATCGACCGCTTTTCCATTATGACTCAGGGAAAAGGAAACGTCTGGCCGCGCCAGTGCAATGCGGCGAACCACTTCGGCACAATGGCCGAATTCCGTCTGTTCTGACTTCAGGAATTTACGCCGTGCCGGCGTGTTGTAGTACAGATCCTGCACATCGACTGTCGTACCGGGCGCGCCGGACGCAGGTGAAATCTGTCCATTTTCAATTTGCCAGGCATGCGCGGCATCGGCTGTGCGTGTGGTCAGCGTCAGTAAGGATACCGAGGCGATCGAAGCCAGCGCTTCGCCACGGAAGCCCAGCGTGGCGACATTTTCCAGCTCTGTCAGCGAAGATATTTTAGAGGTCGCATGGCGTGCCACTGCCAGTGGCAACTGCTCGGGCGGGATGCCGCGCCCATTGTCAGTAATGGCGATGCGTTTCACGCCGCCTTCTTCCAGCCGGATATGGATATTGCTGGCACCCGCATCAAGCGCGTTTTCCAGCACTTCTTTGACGACAGCGGAAGGGCGTTCCACCACTTCACCCGCAGCGATCTGCGAAATCAGGTGGTCGGGCAGTGCCTGGATAGGCCGGACAGACTGAGGGGAGGGAGTATTTGCATTCATTCCTGCGATTATACCTTTGCTGAGCGGCCTTGCCTTCCATCCTGACATGCTTTCAGCCTTGCGCAGCATGCGCCTTAGTGTATGATTGCGGCGGTTTCCTTAATTGAGGTGAAAATGGATTTGATGCAACTCTTAGACATGGTTTTGCATGTCGATAAAATGCTGGGGCAAGTGATCGCTAATTACGGAACGATGGTGTATGTCGTGCTGTTTGCTATCGTGTTTTGTGAAACTGCGTTTGTCATTTTTCCATTTTTACCCGGTGATTCACTGCTGTTTATTGCAGGTGCTTTCTGCGCGACTGGTGCTATGAACCCCTGGTTGCTGGTGGCTTTGCTGCTGATCGCATCGATCTCGGGCAACACCATCAATTACTGGATAGGCAGCCTGATCGGGCATAAGGTGATGGAGCGCGATTACCGCTGGATAGACAAAAATGCCTTGAAAAAAACCCATGAATTTTATGAAAAGCATGGCGGTAAGACGGTAGTGCTGGCACGTTTCGTGCCCATCGTGCGCACGTTTGCACCTTTCGTCGCCGGTTTCTCCGAGATGACGCACCGTACCTTCCAGCTGTATAACGTGTTGGGCGCCTTGTTCTGGATACTGAGCCTGGTACTGAGTGGCTATTTCTTTGGCAATATCCCTTTCATACAAAAGAATCTGAACACCATCGTCTTAATCGGCGTCGGTGCTGCGGTGATCCCACTTTTGCTGGGCGCATTGTGGAAACTGTTTCGCCGCGTCGCCAGCAAGGCCTGAAGCGGCTGCGCTGCGATGAAAGCTGAGCGGACTTCGGCCAGACTGATCTGGATACATCCGGAGGCCCCCGCTAAGCCCGCTGAGGGCTTGCCCTGTAATGGTTGTGGAATCTGTTGCGCTGCCGAGCCTTGCCCGGTAGCGCAATTTTTTTTGCGGCAGTTATCCGGTAGTTGCCGCGCTTTGCAATGGAGTGAGCAGGATGGCTGCTACCGTTGCGGCATGCTGATCCAGCCATCTGCCTACTGGCGCTGGCTGCCGCAGCGCTGGGATGCCTGGTTTGCACGGCGTGTGCGGCGCTGGATAGCAGCCGGTACCGCCTGCGATTCGAACGCCTGGCTGGAGCCCGCGCCATCCTCCGCTGAACACGGTAAGGACAGCGCCGAGTGCTCCGGGCGCGCCGATTAAGCCATACGGCTTTTGGCTAAGGGGGGATTTTTAGAGAAATACTTTTTGACGCCTTTGACGATGGCATCTGCCATCTGATCCTGATAATCGCTATCGGTCAGGCGTGCCTCTTCTTCTGGGTTGGAAATAAAGGCGGTTTCTATCAATATGCTGGGAATATCCGGCGCTTTCAGCACTGCAAAGCCGGCCTGTTCTACCGCACCTTTATGCAGTTTGTTGATACCGCTGATTTCGTTCAGTACGACTTTTCCCAGCTTCAGACTATCATTGATCTGTGCCGTGGTGGACAAATCCAGTAGCACACTGGCCAGCTGTTTATCATGGGTTTTGATGTTGACGCCACCAATCAGATCCGCTGCATTTTCCTTATCTGCCAGCCAGCGTGCGGCGGTCGAGGACGCACCCTTTTCGGATAAAGCAAACACCGAGGAACCACGCGCCGAAGAATTGACAAAGGCATCCGCATGTACCGACATGAACAGATCGGCTTGCACTGCACGTGCTTTTTCTACCCTGACGTTCAAGGGGACGAAATAATCGCCATCACGCGTCAACATCACCCGCATATTTGGGAGCTGCTCAATCTTTGCCTTGAGTCGTTTGGCAATCGCCAGCACCACATCTTTTTCGCGACTGCCATTTCGTCCCAGCGCGCCCGGGTCTTCGCCGCCATGGCCGGGATCAATCGCAATCGTAATCAGGCGACTGACTGACTTTTCGCGATTTTTGTCGTTTTTTTCGGCCAGCTGGGTGTCTGGTTTTTCCGTTAGCTTTTCAGGGATCTTGTCGCCCGGTTTGTTTACTTGCTTCTCATCGCCGCGCAATTCGGGTTTGCCAGTATTATTATTCAGGTTAGGGGTAGTCGGTGCGACTTGCTTCGGGGTCGCTTCTTTTTGCCACTCGCCTTTTTCTATCAGCGCCGCCAACGGATCGGCTGGCTGGGCCGGGTACAGATCAAACACCAGTCTGTGTTTGTAGTTGCCTATCGGTTGCAGAGTGAATACCTGAGGATTTACTTCCTCTTTCAGATCAAACACCAGCCTGACCACGTTCGGCTTATTCTGGCCGACGCGTACCTGACGGATATACGGATCATTAGACTGAATTTTCGCAACCAGTTCTTTTAAGGTGGGATTGAGCTCCAGGCCCTCAATATCGACCACCAGACGTTCCGGATTTTTGACTGTGAAATGATTCGTTTTCAGTTCGCTGTCATTTTCCAGCGTGACGCGGGTGTAATCTTCCGCTGGCCATACCCTTACCGCCAGAATTTTTGCAGCTTGTGCAGCGTGCGGAGCCATGACCGACAGCAGTAGCGTGCCACCGGCTTTCAGCAGGGTGCGGCGTTTTTTGGCGTGGGTGGCGCCAGTCAGAGATTCGGAGCGAAGTGGAGTGATGCGAGACATGCGATACCTTTTGCAGACAACGCGTGCAATTCTACCTCACGACCATCACCGGCAACCGATAAATGCACATGCAAATCGGCTTCTGGCAGCACGCCGGCGGCTTTTTCCGGCCATTCGATCAGGCACAGCGTCTGTGCATTCAGTTCTTCGCGAAAACCTGCATCGATAAATTCTTCGGGACTTCCCATGCGGTACAGGTCAAAATGCATGATCGTAACCGGCTGACCGTGTAAATGTACGGCATACGGTTCCGCCAGTGTATAGGTGGGGCTTTTGACGCTGCCCTGATGTCCGGCTGCATGGATCAGGGCACGCGTCAGTGCGGTTTTACCGGCACCCAGATCGCCGTGTAAAAACACCAGCATGCCAGGCTGCAGTACCTGCGCCAGACTTTTTCCTAATGCCTGGGTGGCCGCTTCATCGTGCAGGGTAGTTTTATAATGTGACATTTCCAGCTAAATCTCTATTGTTCTATTCATGAATTTTCCTAACATAGCATATCGCTCCCTCCTTGTGTGGCAACCGCTGCCGTGTGCGCCTACTCACACAAATACAAAGAGCTCGCGATGACGCTGCCCCTTGACCAACTGCAAGAACTCGCACAGCGTATCAAGGACTGGGGACGCGAGCTGGGTTTTGCTGAAATCCGGATTGCTGATATCGATCTGAGTCACGCGGAAGCTGGCTTACAGCGTTGGCTGGACGCTGGCTATCATGGCGAAATGCAGTATATGGCGGCACATGGCATGAAGCGCTGCCGTCCGCAGGAACTGGTGCCGGGCACGCTGCGTGTGATTTCAGCACGGATGAACTATCTGCCACAGAATGAAGGCTGGCGCGCGCGCGAAGCCGATCGTACAGCCAAGGATGCCGTGATTTCAGTGTATGCCCGAGGACGCGATTATCATAAGGTATTGCGGAACCGGCTACAGCAGCTGGCTGACCGCGTGCAGCAGGAAATCGGCCCTTTTGGTTACCGCGCATTCACCGATTCTGCACCCGTGATGGAAGTAGAGCTTGCCAGCCAGGCTGGATTGGGATGGCGTGGCAAACACAGTCTGCTGATCAGCCGCGATGCGGGTTCTATGTTTTTTTTAGGTGAGCTGCTGGTTGATATTCCCCTGCCAGTTGACGCGCCTGTGACTGAGCATTGCGGGCAATGTTCCTCCTGTATCACGGCTTGTCCGACCCAGGCCATCGTCGCACCTTACCAGGTTGACGCACGCCGCTGTGTGTCGTATCTGACGATAGAGCTACAAGGTTCTATACCGGTAGAATTGCGCAGTCTGATTGGTAACCGGGTGTATGGCTGCGATGATTGTCAGCTGGCCTGCCCTTGGAATAAATTCGCGCAAAAAGCGGTAGTCGACGATTTTGCGGTACGTCATGGGTTGGACCGTGCGCGTATGGTGGACTTATTTTTGTGGAGTGAGGAGCAGTTTTTACGCCATATGGAAGGCAGCCCTATCCGGCGCATCGGCCATGAAAGCTGGTTACGCAATTTGGCAGTCGGACTTGGTAACGCCGCTGGCGAGCATTATGCCGATGCGGACATCGTGCAGGCTTTAGCCACGCGTGCCACGCATCCGTCTGCCATGGTCAGAGAGCATATCTTATGGGCATTGCAGCAGCACGGCGTGATTGTACCCGCTTAGGGACCGACCACACTTAACCAGAATGGCAGGCTCAGTGCGGATAATAAAGTGCTGGCCGAGACCAGAAAGGCGACAAAGGGGCCGTTGCCACCCATACGTGCCGCCAGCACAAATGCACTGGACGCGGTAGGCAGTCCACAGAAAATCACGACGATTTGTAATTGCAATAAGGGCAGTTGCAGGTAGCGGCCAATCAGCCAGCCGGCTGCAGGCAGTAACATCAGTTTGATCGTGAGAAAACTGGCAGCATATCCTTTGGCTTCATGTAATCCGCTGAGGCGGATACCGGCACCGACGGCCAGCAAACCCAGCGCAATAGAGGCGTTACCGAGTCTGGATAAGGTCGCTGCCACACCATCCGGCAGATGCCAGCCCAGCAGGCTGAACATGACGCCGCAGGCGGTGCCAACGACCAAGGGATTACTTGCGATTTCTTTGAGCAGCCGGCCACTGTTATGGGCTAGCGCATAGACGGCAGCCATATTACATAGCGGGACCAGGAAACCGATCAAGATCGCCATCAGTCCTGTGCCTTGCTCACCCGCGAGGCGGGATGCGATCGCCAGCGCGATATAAGAATTGAAGCGGAATGCAGTTTGTACGCCGGATTCAAAATAGCGTGGTGGCGCTTTGAATATAAATTGCGTGAACCAGCCCAAAGTCATCGCGCAGCAGGTCGCTGCGATACCGGTCTTGAGCATATTGCCGGTCGAATGAAAATCAAATTGAGTTTTGGCTGTGGTGTAAAACAGCAGGGCTGGAAACAGAAAAAAGTAGACCAGCTTTTCCACCCCGCTCCAGAAATGTCCGCCCCAATGCTGTTTACGTGCGAGCAGGAAACCGAGCAAAATCAGACTGAAATCGGGGAACAGCAGATTGAAGACAGACATAGAGGCAAAATAAGGCTGACTGAAGTGGCCTGACTATAGCAGGCCTGAGCATCCTGCATAGGATACAGATAAGGACTTATTTCAGCAGACCAGCCAGTTCCACCGCAGTTTTGACTTGCATCTTATCGAAAATATGGGCGCGGTGGACTTCGACAGTACGCATACTGATCCCCAGTTCATCGGCAATCACTTTATTCATTTTCCCGAGCAAAATCAGATCCAGCACTTCTTTTTCGCGCGCTGACAGACTGGCCAGCCGTTCATGGATCTGCGCAGTGACACCGGCTTCACGCGACATCGCCAGTGCCTCCAGTACGCGGTCCATCAACTTATTGTCATTGAACGGCTTTTCAAAAAAATCAAAGGCACCACGTTTAAGGGTATCCACCGCCATCGGCACATCACCATGCCCAGTCAGAAAAATTACGGGTAGGCGTTTGGTCAGTTTTCGGGCGGACAGCATATCGAACAGACTGGTGCCGGATAGTCCCGGCATACGTACGTCCAGCAACACGCAATCACCCTCGGTATCGAAGCGGAAACCTTGCTCCAGTCCGGCCAGGAACTGCTCGCTGCTGGCATAGCCGACTGCAGCAATCTGGCGCGAACGGGCAAGCCAGGACAGCGAATCCCGGATTACTTCTTCGTCGTCGATGATGTGTAACATAGTCTCTCCACACGGATTGTTAAGTGCCTGCCTGGCTTTTTTTGCACGACTGGCCTGCGTACGATGACAGCAAACTCAGGCTGTATCAGCCATGCGCGGCAGTATTGTCTTTGCTGATGACGGGTAAGGCAAGCCGGAATATCGTACCACCTTCAGGATTGGCACTATGGGTCAGCTGCCCGCCATGAAATTCTATGGCTGTTCTGCAAATATTCAGACCCATCCCCATTCCACTATTTTTAGTTGAAAAGAAGGGGGAGAACAGCTTTTCTGCGACTTGCTGTGAGATACCGTGGCCGCGATCAATCACCAGAATCTGAATTTGCTGCATTGTCGCATCATAGCTGATTTGCAGGCGTAAAATTTTTTGTGCCTGCGCCGTATGTTGCATTGCCTCTATCGCATTGCGGGTCAGATTGAGTAATACCTGCTCCAGCAGCACCTGATCGGCCAGCAGAGGCGGTAAAGGATCGCTCATATCGGCGTACACCGTAATGTGTGAAGGCTGCGCCTGCAGCTCTATCAACGGCAGTGCGCTGTTAATCACATCGCGGATATGGATGCACTGGCGGTCGGGATCGCGTTTTTTGACGAAATCATAAACGCTGCGGATGATCTGGCCAGCCCGCTGTGCCTGGGCATTGACCTTGCCCAGTGCGCTTTGCAGCAGCGTAGGGTCCGCAACGCCAGCCTGTATCAGATTCGAGGCTGCGGTGGTATAGCTGGAGATCGCCGCCAGAGGCTGATTCAGTTCATGCGCCATCATGGATGCCATTTCCCCCATGGTCGCCAGTTTGGCACTCGCATGTAGCTTCTCTTCTTGCTGGCGCGTGATTTCCTGCGCATGTTTGAGTTCAGAGATATCCAGTATCGAGCTCATCCAGCCGGTTTGCTTGCCTGATTCATCAATCAGTGGAGATTCATAAATCAAAACCTGGATACGCTCACCATTAGCATGCTGATAGATGGTTTCAAAGCCTTCTTGTGGTACCGTGCCAGCCAATAACTGACTGAAGCGCTCCTGATATTCTTCATAGGCTTCCGGTGCCCAGTAAGGCATGGGCGGGACGTGGCCGATAATTTGTTCAGCCGGATAGCCTACCATCTTGCAAAAAGCCGGATTCACATATGTCAGACGTCCCTGCATGTCGCGCGCGCGCAAACCTGTTACCAGCGAATTTTCCATCGCAGTACGGAAAATCACTTGCTGGCGCAACGCGCCTTCTGCGGCCAGACGGCGGTTAATATCGCGCCACAGCGCCAGCAAACTCCAGATTAATCCTATCGACAACAGCACGATGGTGACTACGAGCAGATTAGACAGGATTTTTGGTTCTGTCTTAGTACTGTTGGTACGTAAGATCAGACTCAGCTCAGGCAACTCCAGCTGGCGGTTGTGGGTGTAGACGTTTTTACCCACCCCACCTGCGGCACGCGTGGCATATACCGTATCGTCATTGTCGAGGATGGAAATCTGATTTTCCTGCGCAAACCACCAGGGCACCAGTTCGTCGAGAATGCCGTTGGCCAGATAGCTGATTACGATATTGCCGTAGTGCGTGTTTTGCTTGTACAACGGTACCTGGCAACTGATCAGATAGCTGTTTCTCTGCGCTTCCGCATCCAGCGCAGGAAGAAAGCAGCGTGTTTTACGGTCGATTTCAAAAACGCTCGATACCAGAGTGTGCGGTGGTGGCCCGGCCTGAGAGGGGTCTCCTTTTTTTTCGGTTGAGACGACGGTCTCGCCCTCTGGTCCTATCCAGCTGATACGCACGATTTCACGGTTACTGGATAGCAGTTGCTGAAAGCGTTCCAGCACTGCTTTTGGCTGTGTGCCGGCCGTCACTACATCTGAACCGATTTGTCGTACCACTTCATCGTTGCGGTCTAACTGAAAGATGATGGCCTGTTCCACCCACAGCGTGTCGGCAATTAATTGTTCCTGCCTTTCATTGGCTTCCATTCTTTGCGCCTGCCAGGGCAGCCAGATCAGGGTAGCCAGAAACAGCGCAAGCAGCAGGATAGGGATCATCCAGCGCCATTTCTGATTGGGCCAGGTTTGCGATTGGTAAAATTTTTTCATGCTATATAGTGTAATCTACTCCCCGCTGAGCAGAAACCCGATGCTAGTTATTAATCGCATAGTGGTTATCCACACTAGTATCAGCACAGTTAATTTTGAATAATCACAGAGCATTAAAAATTAAATAAAAGAAATAGAAGCGTCCAAACTGTCGCGCTTCTGAATAATAAAATCCCGGAGACCAGCATGAAGATCAAGACACTCCTGTTTTCCTTATTTACTCTTCCACTGATCAGCGGTGCAGCATTTGCGCAGACTCCTATCGTGATTAAGTTCAGTCATGTGGTTGCCAGTGACACGCCGAAAGGTAAAGCTGCAGAACGCTTTAAAGAACTGGCAGAAAAGGCAACCAAAGGAAAAGTCCGGGTCGAGGTCTATCCAAACAGTATGCTGTACAAAGATAAAGAGGAACTTGAAGCTTTGCAATTGGGTGCAGTACAGATGCTGGCACCTTCGCTTGCAAAGTTCGGGCCGCTGGGCGTGAAAGAATTTGAAGTTTTCGATCTGCCGTATATTTTCCCGACCAAGGATGTCCTGTATGCGGTGACAGAGGGACAGATAGGCCGGGATTTATTTAAAAAACTGGAATCCAAAGGTATTACCGGTCTGGCTTACTGGGATAACGGTTTTAAGCTTATGTCTTCCAATAAACCTGTCCATCTGCCATCGGATTTAAAAGGACAGAAATTACGCATTCAATCCTCTAAAGTCTTAGATGCCCAGATGCGAGCTGTCGGCGCTATTCCCCAGGTTCTGGCGTTTTCTGAGGTGTATCAGGCACTACAGACTGGCGTGGTAGATGGCACAGAAAACCCACCATCCAATCTGTACACACAAAAAATGCATGAAGTGCAGAAGCATGTCACCGTCACCAATCACGGTTATCTGGGATATGCGGTGATCGTCAATAAAAAATTCTGGGATGGTTTGCCGGCTGATGTGCGCAATGATCTCGATGCTGCGATGAAAGCTGCAACTAAATATGCGAATGCGATCGCGCAGCAGGAAAATGACAATGCGTTGGAGGCTGTGCGTAAATCCGGCAAGACGACGGTGTATGTTCTGACCGAAAAGGAAAAAGCAGAATGGCGTAAGGCTTTGTTATCCGTGCAAAAGGATATGGAGAACCGTATCGGGAAAGACCTCATTGCCAACGTCAATAAAGAAACTGCCCGCCTCGGTATTAAATAAGTAATCCGGCTTTCTATTTGTGGCGTCAGCTGTTTCATTTGACAGCCAGGTCAAATCCTTGTCTGCTTTGTTCCTTTATATGCATCGCCATCGTAGAGTCGCGAATTTGACTGGATGGATAAAGGAGATCGTTTGCATCTGGTATTACAAAAACAGTCTTGAGCAACCCCTTGTTACTTGTGATTCCATGTTTATTGAGTATGCGTAGCAAACAGAGATGTACGTTTAGCATTACACACATAGGGTGCTTGCGCCAAATCTGATTTAAAAATAAGCATATAAATCTATTGTTAATTTTAATAAAGCCCTACATGGCCAGCCTATCTATGGTTTTAATTTTGTTTACCACATTTTTATATGCTTTATAGTACTTTTACATTTCTGCAACAATGCCGTATTTTTACTTAGTTTTTTTTGTCACTGGTATTTCGCCATGCTATATTCTGCGCAGTTCAGAATTTCGCAGTGCAGATTTATAAGGCGGTAGTGCAAAAAAACGGTACTCATACCGTACACTGAGGAGACGCGCGTTTTTCATATAAGCTGAGTGACTGGCCTGTGCCAGCCAACTAAACAGCAAAAAACGCGAAAAATTTTTAAAGGCGCATCGGCAGATGCGCCTTTTTTCTTTGGTGAGCCTAGCCTGTTAATATAGTGACGCTGGGATAGGGCAAACGCCAACCCGGACTGGCTGGATACACAAACCCGCCCCGTACAGTGTTCTCCTTTGGATGCCTCATTTACATATTGCCAAGACCAGATATGACAAAAGCTGAATCCGAATTGTTTGACTCAATTGTCCGCGCTCCTTTCGGCGCGGTAGGCATACGCACGGCAAATGACTTACTCAGCGAACTGGTGTATTTACCCGCACGTTTTGAAGAAAAAGCGCCTTCAGATGCCCTGAATTTGCAAATACATCAGCAATTGCTGGCCTATTTCGATGATGCGCATTTTCGCTTTTCCCTACCTTTGCAGCCCCGTGGCAGTGAGTTCCAGAACCGCGTCTGGCGAGCAATTGCAGCAATCCCTTGCGGTAGCGTACTCACCTATGGCGAGGTCGCACGACAGATACGGTCGGCGCCACGCGCGGTCGGTCAGGCATGTGGTGCCAACTGGTATCCGCTGGTGATTCCCTGCCATCGGGTTACCGCTGCAACTGGCCTGGGTGGTTTTTCGCATCATGATGATGAAAGTGGTTTTCATCTTGGCGTAAAACGCTGGTTACTGGCCCATGAAGGCCTCACTCAGTATGGCACTTAAGAACACGGCTGAGCTGGCGGCCCGTCGCCGTGGCCGGGCACCGGTGCAGACGATCGCACTGAGTGTGCTGGTCCAGACGCAGATAGACAATTTCTGTGACTTGCTATGGCTGGAAGAGGGACTCTCTAAAAATACGATAGAAGCCTATCGCAGTGACCTGCGTTTTTTTGCTGCCTGGCTGCAGCAACATGAAGTCAGTGATCTGTACCAGGTCGGAAGTGCAGAATTAAATGACTACTTGTCTGAAAAGAATCCCGGCTCGCAATCCAGCAGTGCCAACCGTCGCCTGAGCGTACTCAAACGGTTTTATCAGCTTGCGGTACGCGCTGGCAGCCTGAGCGAGAATCCGACTGAACAGCTGCGTTCTGCCAAGGCAGCACAAAAACTCCCCAAGTCTGTGAGTGAAGCACAGGTGGAGGCGCTGATACAAGCGCCGGATGATAGTGCGATTGGCTTGCGTGACCGGGCGATGATAGAGTTAATGTATGCCTGTGGTCTGCGCGTCAGTGAACTGGTGCAACTCAAAACCACCGAGGTGGGCTTAAACGAAGGTGTGCTGCGCGTCACTGGCAAGGGCAATAAGACGCGTCTGATACCATTTGGCGAACATGCGCGCAGTTGGTTAGAGCGGTATCTGCAAACGGCGCGCCCTGCCATATTGCAGGGGCAAATCGACGATGCCTTATTTGTCACTGCACGTGGTACCGCCATGACAAGGCAAATGTTTTGGGTACTGATCAAAAAATACGCAGCGCAGGCTGGTATCCGTTTATCGCTATCACCACACACCTTGCGGCACGCGTTTGCGACACACCTGCTGAATCACGGTGCAGACCTGCGCGTGGTTCAGCTGTTGCTTGGTCATGCGAATATCACCACTACGCAGATTTATACACATGTGGCTAAAGAGCGCCTGAAACAACTGCATGCACTGCATCATCCCAGGGCTTAGCGATAAGATCAAGGTTAAAGTCAGGATGCCTCATTCACCTGATCGATTATACGTACCGGATTCGCGGAAATGAACAATTCAGTATGGAGGAAAAGTTGGCAAAAAAAGAGCATGTATCAGAAACACCGGCGACACAGTTTCTGAAGAAAAAAGGGTTCAGTTATTCGGAGCATCCGTATGCTTATGAAGAGCATGGCGGTACAGCGGTCTCATCCCGGGAGCTAGGGGTGGATGAGCATTGTGTAATCAAAACCTTAGTGATGCAGGATGAAACGGCGAAACCCTTGGTCGTACTCATGCATGGCGATTGTAAAGTATCGACTAAAAATCTCGCCCGCCAGACTGGCCGCAAAAGCATAGAGCCTTGTAAGCCCGAAGTCGCCCAGAAGCATTCTGGCTATCTGATCGGCGGGACTTCACCTTTTGGCACGAAAAAGAGTATGCCTGTGTTTGTCGAGGAAAGCATATTGCATCTGCCACGTATCTACATTAACGGCGGACGCCGCGGTTATCTGATAGGAATTGCACCGCAGATTCTGACTGATGCACTATCTGCACAGGCCGTGCATTGTGCATTAGAAGAGTAATTTCAGTCCGGTATAGGATAGAATTCTGGCTTTACATCGGGGTGGAACTGCAAACTGCATCGTAGTCCGGCCATGTAACCGCTCACATCTGAAGGAAAAAATGTACACCTTAATTGCAATACTTCTTGCCTATCTGATTGGCTCTGTTTCTTTTGCTGTCGTAGTCAGCCATGCTTTTGGTTTATCTGATCCGCGCACTTATGGTTCCAAGAATCCTGGTGCAACGAATGTGCTGCGCAGCGGTCATAAAGCTGCGGCAATTCTGACCTTACTAGGCGATGCGCTCAAAGGCTGGTTTGCGGTCTGGCTGGCACAGCATTTCAGTGCGCAGTTTGGCCTGGACACGATGGCGTTGGCGGGCGTGGCACTGGCTGTGTTTATTGGACACTTATGGCCGGTCTTTTTCAAGTTTATCGGTGGTAAAGGCGTGGCGACTGCGGCCGGGGTATTGATCGGTATTGATTCGTGGCTGGGACTGGCAACGCTGGCGACCTGGCTGATCATTGCCTACGCTTTCCGTTACTCTTCGCTGGCGGCTTTGATGGCTTCTCTGTTTGCGCCTTTGTATTATGGATTTTTGTTTGGCCCCGACCCGATGATGTTGGCGGTATTGATCATGAGTGGCTTACTGATTTATCGCCATCGTCAGAACATCGCGAATCTGATGGCAGGTAAGGAAAGCAAAATCGGCAGCAAAAAGAAATAAACTGAATCACATCGACGCCATGAGAGCCTGGCGCTCTCGTGGCAAAGACGCATATTACTGTCGCCAGTTAAATAAAGTTTCAATTTAGTAATTCTTCAACTATCATCAAGTAGCAAGATCCGGATTTGTTTATGTTTTCCAGGAGTGCAGTGATGATGACATTCCCCAAGTTCAAAAATTTTTTGCAAATGTTGTTGTTCGCGAGCTGCTTAAGCGCTGCTTTGGTATGGGCGCAGGAGCAGGGGACGCCAGCTGAAGCAAAAGCCATGGTACAGCGGGCGATAGACAGTATGAAAAAAAATGGTGTTGATAGTACCGTCGCTGACGTAAATAAAAAAGATGGGAAGTATCAGGACCGTGATCTGTACATCGTTGTGTATGACCTCAACGGTAAAAATCTCGCCCATATCAATCCCAAGATGATAGGCAAAGATCTCTCCGATCTGAAAGATGCCGATGGCAAGTACTTCGTACGTGAGCGCATAGAACTAGTGAAAAAGAAAGGCAGTGGCTGGCAAGATTACAAATTCGTCAACCCGGTTTCTAAGCAGATAGAGCCGAAATCCATGTATGTCGAAAAGTACGAGGGTGTGATTGTAGGTTGTGGGGTCTACAAAAAAGAATAAGTGCTCAGCCTGTCCTTGCTGGGTGCGGATTGACAATGCAAGGCATGGACAGGCTGGCAGCCTTGTTATGCCGGTTCGAGCTCCTGCAATGGCCAGCGCGGGCGCACATTAAAACCATAATCAGTCGTCGCCAGTGCAGGATTGTTTTTCAGACGCATTGCTCCTGCAAAGGCTATCATCGCACCGTTATCGGTACAGAACTGTAATTCAGGGTAATACACCGCAAAGCGTTTTTTGCTGGCGGCAGCATTCAGCGCTTCTCTAAGCTGACGGTTAGCACCCACACCTCCCGCAATCACCAGTCGCTTTAAGCCCGTGTGCTTCATGGCATTTACACACTTAGCGACCAACACATCCACAATCGCCTCTACAAAGCCACGCGCGATGTTTTCCTTGTCAGTCTGGCTCAACGGTGATTCGGACTTTTTGACGACGGTCAGCACTGCTGTTTTCAGACCGGAAAAGCTGAAGTTAAAATCTTTGGAATGCAGCATGGGGCGCGGGAAGAGGTGAACCCCGGTTTGACCACGTTCCGCCATCGCTGAAATGGCGGGGCCGCCTGGATAGTCCAGACCAAGTAATTTTGCCGATTTATCAAAAGCTTCGCCTGCCGCATCATCCAGGGTTTCACCCAACAACTGGTACTGGCCCACACCGTCGACCCGCATTAATTGGGTATGGCCTCCCGAGACCAGTAAGGCGATAAATGGAAATGCTGGCGCAGGTGTCGCGAGTAAGGGCGACAGCAAATGCCCCTCCAGATGATGTACACCCAGCACAGGTTTATTCAACGCCATCCCCAGGCCGCAGGCAAACGAGGCACCGACCAGCAGTGCCCCAGCCAGGCCCGGGCCCTGGGTATAGGCGATCGCATCGATATCTTGCTTGTGCTTGCCCGACTTTTGCATCACTTCCTGCAGCAAGGGTAGTGCGCGACGAACGTGATCGCGTGAGGCCAGCTCTGGTACCACGCCGCCATATTCCTGATGCATCGCGATCTGTGAATGCAGGGCATGGGCAAGCAGACCGTGCTCGGTATCATACAGAGCCAGTCCGGTTTCATCACAGGAAGATTCAACGCCTAAAACTATCATAGGAAATACTCAAAAATGACGACATGCCAGGTCGGCATGCAAAGGCGCGATTATACCTTCGTCGGGGTTTTAGCGTGAATCTGAGCCGGCAATTGGTAGGGCAATTCAAAATAAAAAGTAGCACCCTGACCAGGTATGGATTCGAAACCCACCTGTCCTCCCATATGTTCAACCAGTTCACGCGTAATGGCCAGGCCCAGACCGGTTCCACCTTTTTCACGGGTATCAGACGAATCTGCCTGTGCAAATTTCTGAAAAATTCTGCTTCTGAATTCCTTTGGAATGCCATTGCCCCGGTCCGTGACACTGATACGCACATAGTCATTCTGCAAACTGGTTGAAATAGTCACGGTTTCTTGTTGAGGCGAATATTTAATGGCGTTGGACAGCAAGTTAGAAATAATTTGCATGAAACGCTGACTATCGACAGAAATCAGGACTTCAGGTACAGGTTCATTGATAGACAGGCTTATCTGCCTCTGTGCACCAAAGGTGGTATTCGTTTCGACGGATTGTTGCAGTAAGGGGATTAGGGCCAATTGCTGGATATGGAAGTGCATTTTGCCTGCGCTGAGCTTTTCCATGTCCAGTAAATCATCAATCAGATAGGTCAGACGCTGGCTATTTTTACTTGCGATATTCAGCAGCGGTGTCAGGCTGTCCGGCAAGGTACCGGTTGCGCCACCCAATAATAAGCCGAGTGCGCCCGAAATGGAGGTCAGTGGGGTGCGTAACTCATGGCTGACAGTAGAGATAAATTCACTCTTAATTCTATCCAGCCGTTTGCGTTCAGTAATATCGCGCATCAATCCTATGTAGAGGGGGCGCCCCTGACGGGTTACGGCAGAGACGGACAGATCGAGCGGGAATACATTACCGTCTTTTCTGCGTGCTTCGATTTCTTTTGCGGCGCCCAATACCGCATGCTCGTCCAGGGCGCGTCCCTGAAAAAGATGTGCGGTGACTTGTGCATGCTCAGGCAAAAGCACGCTGAAATGCTGTCCGGTCAATTCATCGCGTTGGTAGCCAAAGATATTCGCCGCAGCCGGATTCACGGCGTCTATCTTACCTTTATGATTGACGGTGATAATCCCGTCGAGCACGTTGTCGAGTATTGCCTGCGTGTGTGCAGCCTGATCTTGCATCGCCTGTTCGCTGGCTTTGGTGGTGCTGATATCCTGAAAAATGCCGTACAGTTTGTGGATCTGGTAATCCTTGAACTGTGCCAGGCCGATCACACGCACCCAGCGTTCGTTGCCGTTGGCCGTGATGATTTTGAATTCATCGTCAAATTTTTGACCCTTAGTTACTGCATCGTGCAGCAGCGCCTGAATGCGTTCCCTGTGCCGGCCTTTTTTGTAGAAGTTCAACGCCTGTTCTTTATCACAATCGAAGTCAGGCGCCACTTCATGTATCTGTCGTGTGACTTTACTCCAATACAGTTTTTGGTTTGCCAAATCATATTCCCAGGTACCGATACGTGCGGCAGCATTCGACTGTTCCAACAACTCATAGGCGTGGGCGAGTTTTTCTTCTGCGAGCCTCTCCTGGGTCACGTCCTGGTGACTGCCAGACATCAGTAAAGGTGTGCCGTCTTCGCCCCAGTTGACGACGCAACCCCGATCTCTGACCCATATCCAGTGTCCGTTTTTGTGACGCAGACGTGTCGTCAGGTCATAGTAAGGCACGTCACCGCTGAAATGCTGTTGCAATAAGCGACTCGCGATTTTCAGGTCATCGGGGTGGCACAGATTCAGCCAGGTTTGTGTCGTTGTGGGAGACAATTCTTCCAGCGTATAACCCAGCATTTCCGCCCAGCGTTCATTAAAGATGGCATTGCCGGAGGGAATATGGCATTCCCAGGTGCCTATGTTAGTCCCCTCGATGATATTGGCGAGCCGCTTTTCACTCTCTTCATGCTGACGCTGTATGCGATCGGCGTTGACCAGCTGGCCTAAGGTGATTTGCATAGGCTGCAGAAAATCAGCCAGCTCCTTGCTATAACCACCCTTGCGGTTCGCCAGGCCTATCATTGCCAGTAATTTGCCATCATGATGCACCGGTATACCCAAAAAAGTGTTGAGTTCAGGATGCCCTTGCGGAACGCCCATAGAGCGGGGATCATTTTTGACATCGTTCGCAATCACGATTTCTTGCGTTAGCAAGACTTGTCCAAATAAAGTCCGGGTATTGGTGAACTCCAGACCATTTGCAAGATTCTTTTCAACGAAATCTTTGGATGTCTGACTCCAGGCGATATCGGTGATGGAGTAGGTTTTCAAATAAGGCGCATGCAGTTTGTCATACAAGACTTCACCTACAAAGCCAAATGCACTCTCTGTGAGTCGCAGCATGTCTTCAAGTAAGGTATCAAAACCTTTGCTGCGTTCTTTACCTTTGATGAATTGCGTCTGAGCTTTTGCAATCGCGGCATTCATCAATTCCTGCATAGCGAGTGAGCGGTTTAACTCCATGCGCCGCAGCGTTGCATTGACCCAGTCGCCCAGAATATTGATGAACTCCTTTTCCGTACCGGAATAAGGATTGGCCCGGGCAACTTTATCTGAAAATCCCAGTGTGCCATAGCGCTTGCCATCCATGAACAAAGGAATACCGATATAGGTTTCCTGCTTAAATTGCAGATAGCTGGGATGCAGGCGGTAGGGACTGGCAAACACATGTTCTACTGAAAACACGCCATGTTCACGGCTGACCAGGTCGGAGTAGGTTTGCGAGCGCGGGAAAATTTGCCCTTCCAGATTGTCACAAGTCTCGGGATGCTGCACCAGGATTTCCATTCTGTCGTCTGGCAGCTTATGCGATATCACGCCGGTGGTGAGCTGTAAATACTGGCAACCCAGTGCCAGCGTCTCGCGTAACAGCGTAATCGGATCTTCAAAGCTCAGCGATGTGATACGGGTCAATGTCAGCAGTGCATCATGCTGGCGTTGTGCCTGTTGATTGGCAATTTCATGTTCTACGCAAGCAGCAAGTTCACACAGCAGTTTCTCTTCATGCTCGCTCAGCTGACGCGGCTGATCATCGATTAAACACAGGCTGCCCAGTCTCTGCCCGTTTGGTGCATGTAACGGAGCGCCTGCGTAAAAGCGGATATACGGCGTATCTACGACCAGAGGATTATCCTGAAAACGCGGATCTTTGGTCGCGTCGCCGACCAACAGCAATTCAGACGAGAGTATGGTATGCCCACAGAAGGAGATATCTCTGGAGGTTTCAACGATATCCAGGCCCTGTTTTGATTTTAACCACTGACGATTGGCGTCAATTAAAGAAATTAAGACTATTTTGCATTGAAACAGTTGTTGTGCCAGCCTGGTGAGCCGATCGAAGCGCTCTTCCGGCTGCGTATCGAGTAAGCCACATTGCCTCAGTGTTTTAAGGCGTAGTTTTTCGTCATGGGGTAGGTCCGGTGGCTGCATAACTTAAACTGGCTATCAGGTGAGTTCGGGGCTGAGTAAATATTCCTGAACGATGCAAACGATAAATCAGGCTTTAGGCCCTGCACTTTGCTGCGATCGAAAAAATCACTTTGCTTCAGAAATACTTCATTTACATAATAGTAATAGGAAAGTCATTTCTTTTTCGGGGAAATGCAGGCTAAAAACAAGAGAATTATGTTTTTTGCGACAGTGGTATGTGTAAGTGCATCCACTCTTGCAAAGAGTTACCGTACAAGGGCTTGCTGAGAAGATAGCCTTGCATGGCGTCACAACCAAGTTCAGACAGGGTTATTTTTTCCTGTTCCTGCTCTATCCCTTCTGCCACGACGTGCAGATTCAGACCATGCCCCATTTCGATGATGGTTCTGACTAATTTCTTAGTAGCGTCAGCATGCTGAATGTCCGATACAAAGCTGCGATCGATTTTCAATTCATTGACCGGCAATTTTTGCAAATAGGCGAGTGATGAATAGCCTGTGCCGAAATCATCAATAGACAGACCTACACCAGTATCTCTGAGCCTGTTGAGTAATTCTATTGTCGCTTGCGGATCTTCCATGATGCCGCTTTCTGTCATTTCAATTTTGAGCAGATGGGGGGCGACATCATATTTTTTGAGCAGACTGACAACGCGCTCAGGGAAGCTGCGGTCACGTAAATCATAAGTGCTGACGTTGACTGCGATACTGAGATCCGGGTAATGCTGTTTCCATGCATGGAGTTTAAGTAAGGCGCTGTCCAGCATCCATTGTGTGACGATGCCAATGTAACCGGTTTTTTCAGCAAATGGAATGAATTCTGCCGGAGAGATAAAACCACGTTCAGGATGTTGCCAGCGCACCAGTGACTCAAATCCGTAGATGCGTCCATTTTGCAGATTGAGTTTGGGTTGTAACCACATTTGTAGTTCAGACGCCTTGACAGCGGAGCGTAAATCAGACAACAGGCTTAAGTGGCTAAGGCGCGATGCTTCCTGTGCATCGTTATACCAAGCGCTTTGCCGTGTATAGCGTTTGGCTGCATACAAGGCGACTTCCGCATTGCGCATCAGACTGATCAGACTGATTTTTTGTTCAGTGACGATAGCAAAACCATAGACCAGACTCACATCAACGGCATGTTGATGACAGCGTACAGGCTGGCCCATGGCAGCATCAATCCGTTCAAACAGTTCTGTCACAGTGTCTTTATGTTGTGCCGGGAAGAGTAAAGCAAAAGCGCCACCCGTGAGTTTACTCAGTAAGCCTGTCTGTTTTGTATCGCCGGTTTTCACGACTTCCTGGATACGTTTGGCGACATCAGCGATGACATAGTCGCCCGTGTCGAAACCCAGGGTTTCATTAATGGTTTTCAGACGCGCCAAATCCATCAGTATCATCCCGTAGTGTTCCAGCTCTCTGTGTTCAAAGGCTTTGAGCAAGTAGGTACGGTTCGGCAGATGTGTGATGGGATCGTAGTAGGCAAACTGCTCGATGTCACTTTCGCGCTGCGCAATCGCTGCTGACATCAGATTTAATGCCGTCCCTACCCGGGTCACTTCTTCTGTATTGCTGGCAGGAACCTGGGACTTATAATCGCCGGAGGCAATCCTTAGTGCATTTTGCTCCAGGATAGCTAAGGGCTTGATCACGCTGCGTGTGGTCAGCCAGGCGAGAACGGCGGCAAACAGGATGATGACTGAAGAAAGAATAATCACCAGCAGGCCAGTTTTTTCCAGTTCATCCTGGGATTGCAACTGATGCTGTTGTACCAGTTTTTGTTCATAGTCGAGCAGGATTTTTGACTCTTGCAGTAAAGCTGACAGGGCAGGCTGTACATCTTCGACGAAAGTCTGTTTAGCGATTTCCTGCCCCTGATCTTCGAGCTGGTTGACCATCTCATTGAAGATGCGGTAGTAGTTTTCCTTACGCAGTTTCAGTCTTTGCAGGTTGTCCAGCTGCATCTGATCGGTCAGATTACTTTCCAACGATTCGATCAGATCCGTGATCTGGCGATTTTTGACATCCACAAGCGCGTACTCAATTTCGCGTTTTTCACGACTGGAAGTCAGTAACTGCAACAGGGCATTACTGACGCTCTCGGCAGAAAGGCTCAGCGCCTGCACATCAAGCAGGCTGCGCATTTCTTTTTGAGTGAATTCCTTATTTCTGGCTGTCATTTTCTGTATTTGTGAAAATGGCATGAGTATCAGCGCCGCGATCAGTATCAGGAGTAAGCCATAGCTGATAGCAAGCCGAACGCCGATGCGACGGAATCCTAGTTGGTTGATCAGTTTTTCTAACAAGGCTGGTTTCCCATTCGTGCTGGAGTAATGTGTCAGGCAGAAATTAGTCGCTGCTCCCCGGTTAAGAGGATAGGTAATGAGTTAGCTGGTGAGATCTGAATCAGCGTACCCATGGATAGCGAATCTGTACTAGCTGTTTAACAAAGGGCTATCTTACGCCCGTGGCGCTTGGATATCAGTGTCGAACCTGTACAAAAGTATATCCTTACTTCACAGCATCATCGACATTTTTTAAGTTCTTTACTACCCGCAGAAAAGGGGAGCAGGCGACTCAGCACCAGCCCGGTAATTAATTCTTCAGCTTCGTCGAAATCCTGATCCTGTAAGGCCTGATGACCGAGCACCAGTCCCATCTGTGTTGAGAAGTCCGCATATGACTGGGTCATGGCCCAGATGGAAAACAACAGATGAGCCGGATTGAGGGCAGCCATTTTCCCTTCGCTGATCCAGCGTTCAAAGATGGCGATGTCTTTTTGCATCAGGGGCAGGATTTTCTTTTGCATCGCATGGCCATACACAGGCGCACCGCTGATGACCTCCATCGCATATACACGCGACGCCTGAGGCTGCTCCCGGGAAAATCTGAGTTTAGCGGCAATATAGCTGCGAAGCAGACTAGCCGGCTCCTGACTGTCGTCTGCCAGGATGTCCATTTTTTCCAGCCATTGATCGAGTATCTGATCGAGTACGCACAGGTATAAGGCTTGTTTGCTGGAAAAATAGTAGAGCAGATTTTGTTTCGATAAGCCTGCTCTGTCCGCAATATTTGCCAGACTGCTGCCTGCGTAACCGGATTCAGCAAATACTTCAATGGCACAGCGCATGATCCTGGCCTCGGTCTGGTCGCGCAGATCGCTCTGCTTTTCTGTACGCTCATTCGTACGTTTCTCTGTGCGCCTCTCCATCTCACAGACTCCGCAGAAATTGCTGCAATAAGGGCGCATCACACCAGGCGATATTAAAGCGCCACCATGGATAGGGCGATTCCTGCAGGCTGAAGAAATGATCCGGTGCCAGTAATATGCCGGCCTCTTGTGCCTGTTGCGTGAGCTGATGCACGCTCTGTGTCGCGTTGGGCAAACCGGCACTGACAAACATGCCCCCACGCGGTTGTGCCAGCAGTTGCAGGCCGGCGCATTGCAATATTTCCTGCGCTCTTAACTGCCCCTGATCCAGCTGCCGTTTTAGCCTTTCTGTCATGCGACGGTATTGGCTGGAGCTGAGTGCATGCAATACGGCGCGCTCATTGATTTCTGAGGTCGTCAGCCCGGCCAGCATCTTGACCCGTAACAGTTCACCGGTGAGCGAGTGCGAGGCGCAGATTGAACCGACCCGCAGTGCAGGCGACAACACCTTGGAAAAACTGCCTACCCGTATCACGCGTCGCAAGCCATCCATGGCCGCCAGCGAAGGCTCAGGACGAGGGCATAATTCACGGTAAATATCATCTTCTACCAGCCAGAAATCGAATTGCTCAGCCAGCGCGAGTAGGCGATGGACCTGCGGCTGGCTCAGACTGGTGCCGAGTGGGTTGTGCAGCACCGTGTTGACGAACATGATTTTAGGCTGATGCAGCACGGCTTTTTCTGTCAGCACATCCAGTTGCAGGCCGCTGGCATCGCGCGGTATGCCGACCGGTATACAGCCATGATGACGTATCAGAGAGATCAGATTGCTGTAACCCGGAGTCTCCACCAGGACCACATCACCCGCTTTGCACAGAGTGCGCAGGATCAGATCAAAGGCATGGGTCGCACCATGTGTAAGCAGTATCTGTTCGGAATCGACAGCGAATAAATCTTGAGACAAGGTCTGCGCCAGATGCTGGCGCAGGCTGGGAAAACCTAGCGGATTGCCATAACCGCGCATGCGCTGGCTCGGAATGCGCATTGCTTGTCGTACCGAATCGAGCAAGGTGTCGTCGCCAACCCATTCTGGTGGCAGCCAGCCGGAACCGACTGGCAAGGCCGTCGACACGCCGGAATACAAATCCGGACTCAGCGCATCCTGTATCAGCTGTGGGCTGGGTGCAGCCGGACTGACCAGATTGGCAGGCCGGTTTACAAAATAACCGGAGCCACGGCGCGAGCTCAGTAAGCCCAGCGTGATCAGCCGCTCATAGGATTCCACCACAGTGAAAGTGCTGACCGCATTACACTTCGCAAACTGACGCACCGAAGGCATTTTGCTGCCCTGAGTCAGTGACTGTTGTTTGACTAGCAGGCTGACTTCTTGCACGATCTGCTCGACCAGACTAGTGGCTTTGCGACGCTCCAGACGTAGTCTGGGCCACTGCTGTATGGCGTCGTCCGGCCCGGCTGCTTGTTCAATCACGTCCATCGCGATCCCTTTTGATGTGAAGATGGTTCTGACTGTACAGCTGTCTTTGCCTGTACGGTTGGGAAAATGAGTGCTCGCTGTATATGTCACGCCTGCATAAGCTTATTTAAGATTTCAACATATTTTTACCACTTGGTAAATTCTTTCAGGGGACAGCGTATGCTTAACAAACAACAGCTCAATGCCTATTGGATGCCATTCACGGCAAATAGGGACTACAAAGAAGCGCCGCGCGTGGTGGCATCGGCGTCTGGGATGTATTACCGCGATCAGCAGGGACGTGAAATTTTGGATGGCACCGCCGGTCTGTGGTGTGTGCCGCTGGGACACTCGCATCCGACCATTGTGCGTGCGGTACAGCAAGCCGTGGCGACACTGGATTACGCACCTGCATTCCAGATGGGCCATCCGGACGCGTTTGAACTGGCGGAACAACTGATCGCTTTCAGCGGCCATCAGTTTGGTCAGGTGTTTTACACCAATTCCGGATCGGAAGCGGTGGATACAGCGATGAAGATGGTGCTCGCTTATCACCGTGTGCGTGGTGAGGCGCAGCGTACCCGCTTCATCGGCCGTGAACGTGGTTACCACGGTGTCGGCTTTGGCGGTATGTCGGTTGGTGGCTTGCCCGCGAATCGCAAACATTTTGGGAATTTACTGGGTGGCGTGGATTATCTGCCACATACCCATAATCTGGAAAAAAATGCGTTTAGCCGTGGCTTACCAGAGTACGGTACCCACCTGGCGGATGAACTGGAACGTATCGTCGCCTTGCATGATGCCTCCACTATTGCCGCTGTCATCGTCGAGCCCTTGTCTGGTTCGGCTGGTGTGATTCTGCCACCGAAAGGCTATCTGAAACGCTTGCGTGAACTGTGTGACAAGCACGGCATCCTACTGATTTTTGATGAAGTGATCACTGGTTTTGGCCGCATGGCGACGCCGTTTGCAGCCGATTTCTTTGATGTGCGGCCCGATCTGATGACGACGGCCAAGGGGCTGACCAATGGTGTGGTGCCTATGGGGGCCGTATTTAGCCGTTCCATAATTTACGACACGCTCATGCAAAGTCCGGCCGGTATTGAATTCTTCCACGGCTATACCTATTCCGGCCACCCATTAGCTTGCGCTGCCGGACTGGCTTCGCTGCAGGTCTTTAAAGAAGAGAAGGTGCTGGAGCATGCGCAGAGCATGACGGCGTACTGGGAAGATGCACTGCACTCGCTCAAAGGATTGCCGCATGTGATTGACTTACGTAATGTCGGCCTGATCGGTGCGATCGAGCTGGAGTCTATTCCTGGTAAGCCAGGTGCACGTGCGATGGCGGCTTATAAGCAAGCCTTTGCAGAAGGTGTGCTGGTCAGAACCACGGGCGACATCATCGCCTTGTCGCCGCCGCTGATCCTGGAAAAACAACATATCGATCTGCTGTTCGGTAAATTACATCAAATCCTCAAAAACCTGGCCTAAGCATGAAGACCTATCAAGTAGAACATTTTATCCATGGCAGCCTGCATCAGAGCCGTTTGCCACGTTACGCCGATATCTTTAATCCGGCTTATGGCACAGTGCAGGGACAAGTGGCGCTGGGCGATGCAGACGATGTGGCATTGGCGGTTGCTGCGGCCAAACAGGCTTTTCCCGGCTGGGCCAATACACCAGCCTTGGCACGCGCGCGCATACTGATGAATTACCTGAATCTCTTGCATCAGCACAGCGATGAACTGGCCGACATACTGACGCGTGAACATGGCAAAACCACGGCCGATGCCAAAGGTGAAATCGCACGCGGCATCGAAGTCGTGGAGTTTGCGATTGGTATTCCACAATTACTGAAAGGGGAGTATTCCGAGCAAATCGCGCGTGGCATCGATGCCTGCAGCATGCGCCAGCCACTGGGAGTGGTGGCCGGGATTACGCCATTTAATTTCCCGGTCATGGTGCCGATGTGGATGTTCCCGATTGCACTGGCCTGCGGGAACACCTTTATTTTGAAACCTTCAGAACGTGATCCTTCACCTTCATTGTTGCATGCGCGCTTGCTGCGCGAAGCCGGTTTGCCGGATGGGGTATTCAATGTCGTGCAGGGGGATAAGCAAGTGGTGGATGCATTGCTGGATCATCCTGATGTACAGGCGGTCAGCTTCGTCGGTTCCACGCCGATTGCTGAAGCGATTTATGCGCGTGGCTGCGCCAATGGCAAACGGGTACAGGCACTCGGCGGTGCCAAGAATCATATGGTCGTCATGCCGGATGCCGATCTGGATATGGCGGTCGATGCCTTGATGGGTGCGGCCTATGGCTCTGCGGGTGAGCGCTGCATGGCGATTTCGGTTGCGGTGGCAGTGGGCAGCACGGCTGATGCGCTGGTAGAGCGCATGGCAGAACGCGTACGCCTGCTGAAAGTCAACCATGGCAAAGTCGCTGACGCAGAGATGGGGCCGGTGATCACCAAAGCCGCACAACAGCGCATAGAACACTTAATTACTGAAGGTGTGCAGCAAGGCGCGACGCTGGTGGTGGATGGGCGCGGCTATGTGGTACCAGGTTGTGAGCAGGGCTTTTTTACCGGTGGTAGCCTGTTTGATCATGTGACGCCTGAGATGAGTATTTATCGTCAGGAGATTTTCGGCCCGGTCTTATGTGTACTCAGGGTGCCCGATATGGCGGCAGCGGCTGAACTGATTAATCAGCATGAATATGGCAACGGCGTTGCTGTATTTACCAGCGACGGCGGTACTGCCCGTGAATTTGTGAGGATGATACAGGTCGGCATGGTCGGTGTGAATGTGCCTTTGCCGGTACCGATGGCATTTCACAGCTTCGGTGGCTGGAAGCGCAGCCTGTTCGGTGATCATCATATTTATGGCCCTGAGGGCGTGCGTTTCTACACCCGTCTCAAAGCCGTGATGCAGCGCTGGCCGGATAGTGTCAGTAAAGGTACAGAATTTGCTTTTCCGCAGATGAAGTAAGTTTGCATTGCCAGGCTTGCGGTTGAACTGCAGGTCTGGCAGCGCAATTGAGCACTTAAGTTGATTCATGTTTCAGGATGTACCTATGTATATGTAGCAATGACGATAGGAGCCACCCATGTTGGAAGCCTTAAAGCATCTTGCCTCAACCTCAGCAGCATCAGCTTCAGCATCAAACTCAGCAGGACAGACTGAACTGCTCAATCGCTTCAATGATTTACAGCCACCGCTGAATGCGCGTCAGGCTGCGCTCGAAAGTGCACGTTGTCTGTACTGCTACGATGCGCCTTGTACCCGCATCTGCCCGACAGAAATTGATGTTCCTTCTTTCATACAGAACATCGCCAGCGGCAATCTGCAGGGCGCAGCGACTGGCATTTTGCAGCAAAATATACTGGGAGCGAGTTGTTCGCGCGTGTGCCCCACCGAGATCTTGTGTGAGCATGCCTGTGTACGTAATCATGACAGCGAGGCGGCACCGGTGCGTATCGGCCTCTTGCAACGCTATGCGCTCGATCATGCCGGCTTCACTTCTCACCCATTTCAACGCGCAGCTGCGACTGGCAAAACCATTGCTATCGTTGGCGCGGGGCCGGCTGGACTGGCCTGTGCGCATCAGTTAGCCATGCATGGTCATGACGTGGTGATCTATGAGTCGCAAGCCAAAGCGGGAGGCCTGAATGAATACGGCATCGCTCGCTATAAGCTGGTGCAGGACACGGCGCAGCGTGAAATCGAATTCCTGCTGGGTATAGGCGGCATCCGCATTCTGTGCAATCAGACCCTCGGTCAGCATATTCATCTGAACGATTTACGCAGGGATTATGATGCGGTGTTTCTCGCGATAGGCTTGGGTTCCAGCCGCCGTCTTGGTTTGGCAGAGGAAGATGCGCCGGGTATGTTAGCTGCGGTCGACTATATCGCTGAACTGCGCCAGAGTCAGGATTTATCCGGTTTAGCACTGCCTGCACAATGTGTGGTGATCGGTGCCGGTAACACAGCAATCGACATGGCGGTGCAGATTTCCCGTCTGGGTGCAGAGCAGGTGACATTGGTGTATCGCCGTGGTGCACAGCAGATGTCTGCCACCGCACATGAGCAATCGATTGCGCGTGATCACCAGGTCAGAATCATGACCTGGCAACAGCCGCAGCAAGTGTTGCTGAATGCGCAGGGCCAGGTGAGCGGACTGCGCGTGGTGCAAACGCGCGAGCATGCGGGGCGTCTGATTGCCGATGGGGTCGTCACAGATATTCCGGCGCAGGCAATCTTTAAAGCGATAGGCCAGACGCTGGATACGCAAACCTTCAGCGCTGGCGATGCGCGCGATATCCGAATTGAGCACGACAAAATCCGGGTTGATGCGCAATATCGCACCAGCCTGGACGGCGTGTATGCGGGCGGCGACTGCATCGCTGCCGGACAAGACTTAACGGTGCAGGCGGTACAACACGGAAAGCTGGCTGCGCTGGCGATCCATTCTGATCTGAATGCGAAGGTGTGATATGGCTGATCTGTCGATTCATTTTGCGGGTATTAAGGCGCCTAACCCGTTTTGGCTGGCCTCTGCGCCACCGACCGATAAGGCTTACAACGTGGTGCGTGCGTTTGAAGCCGGATGGGGCGGCGTGGTATGGAAAACCCTGGGTGAAGATCCGCCACCGGTGAATGTCTCTTCGCGTTATTCCGCGCACTTCGGTAAAAACCGTGAGGTCATCGGGTTTAATAATATCGAGTTGATTACCGACCGTAGCCTGGAGATCAATCTGCGCGAAATCACGCAAGTCAAAAAGGACTGGCCGGATCGCGCCATGATAGTCTCGCTGATGTATCCCTGCGATGAAGCCAGCTGGAAGCGTATTTTACCGCTGGTGGAAGCGACCGGCGCAGATGGCATAGAACTCAATTTCGGCTGTCCGCACGGTATGCCGGAACGTGGCATGGGGGCTGCGGTTGGCCAGGTTCCTGAGTATGTAGAAATGATTACACGCTGGTGCAAACAGTATTGCTCCTTGCCGGTGATTGTCAAACTGACGCCGAATATCACCGACATCCGGGTTCCGGCGCGGGCGGCACTGGCGGGTGGGGCGGATGCGGTGTCGTTGATCAATACTATCAATTCGATTACTTCCATCGATCTGGAGCAGATGGTGGCAAGACCGATAGTCGGCCATCAAAGTACCCACGGAGGTTACTGCGGCAGTGCAGTCAAACCAATCGCGCTGAATATGGTGGCAGAAATTGCCCGTGACCCTGCCACGCGCGGTCTGCCGTTGTCCGGTATAGGTGGTATCGGTAATTGGCGGGATGCGGCTGAATTCATCGCACTGGGTGCCGGTTCGGTGCAGGTCTGCACCGCAGCGATGTTACACGGCTTCCGGATAGTGCATGAAATGAAGGATGGTTTGTCACGCTGGATGGATACACAAGGCTACGCCAGCATCGCAGACTTTTGTGGCAAAGCGGTACCGCAAACCACAGACTGGAAATATCTGGATATGAATTACCAGGTGATTGCCCACATCAATCAGGATGCATGCATACAGTGCGGCCGTTGTTATGTGGCCTGTGAAGACACCTCCCATCAGTCTATCGCCCAACTGATCACGGCAGAGAATGGCCGTCGCTATGAAGTTAAGGCGGAGGAATGCGTGGGCTGCAATCTGTGTCAGATCACGTGTCCGGTAGAAGGTTGTATCAGTATGGTGCCGCAAGATAGCGGTAAGCCTTACATGAACTGGACGCAGGACCCGCGTAACCCACGTGCTGACCTACAGTCGCAATCCTGAGCTGCAGATACTGAGGAAGTCCGTGACGGTGGCTGGTCCAGCCTCGTCATGCTTAGGTGTTGAAATGTCGGCCATGCTGACAAAAAACAGAACGTCGTGTGCAGGCAAGCGTAGTATGCTGCAATGCTGTGTGCTGACCAGCCTGCCAGTGCAGACCTTGCTGCCAGGCGGAGGCGGCCGGAACAATTTTTGCGTGTATGGGCTTGCTGGCAAACCCGGCATGGCGGTACACCGTTTCAACACTTAAACCGAATTTTGTAGGAGACCAATAATGCATACTGAAAGTGGACGGCTGTGGAATGAGGACCTGGCGCCAACCACGGAGGCGCAGCGTAACTGGCGCTGGTTCCATTTCGCCGCCTTGTGGGTTGGGATGGTGATGTGCATCCCCGCTTATACGCTGGCGGCAAGCCTGATCGAAGGCGGCATGTCTGCTTTGCAGGCTGTCAGTACCGTATTTATTGCCAATGCCATCGTGTTGATCCCCATGCTGCTGATCGGTCATGCCGGTGCTAAATACGGCATCCCGTATGCGGTGCTGGCACGCACTTCATTTGGTGTACAAGGCGCGCGTTTGCCAGCGCTGATGCGTGCCATCGTGGCCTGTGGCTGGTATGGGATTCAGACCTGGTTTGGCGGTCAGATGATATACACGCTGGGCGGGGTCTTACTCGGACATCCGCTGGGGAGCGATGTCTTACCCGGACTCGGTATCAATACTGCTCAGCTGATTTGTTTTCTGCTGTTCTGGGGCATACAGTTCTGGTACATCTTTCATGGCATGGAAGCGATCCGCCAGCTGGAAACCTATACCGCACCGCTCAAAATCCTGATCTGCTTTGTCTTGCTGGGCTGGGTTTATCAGAAGGCCGGCAGCTTTGGCCCTATCCTGGATCAACCCTCGCAGTTCGCTGAAGGTGGCAAAAAAGCTGGTCAGTTCTGGAGCAGCTTCTGGCCCTCACTCACGGCCATGATAGGTTTCTGGGCTACGCTGGCTTTGAATATTCCTGACTTTACGCGTTTCGCCAAATCCCAGCGCGATCAGGTGCTGGGCCAGACCATCGGTCTGCCTGCGCCTATGGGTTTGCTGGCTTTGCTGGCGGTGATTGTGACTTCGGCTACCGTTGTTTTATATGGCAAAGCAATCTGGGATCCGGTTGATCTGGCCAGCCGCATGACAGGTGCGGCGGTGCTGGTGGCCTTGATTATCCTGCTGATCGATACCGTTTCCGTGAATCTGGCTGCGAATCTGGTGGGGCCAGCTTACGACTTTTCTGCGCTGAATCCGGAAAAAATTTCGTATAAAACCGGTGGCTATATCACGGCGGGGATCGCGCTGGTGATGATGCCGTGGAAGATACTGGAAACGACCCAGGGATACATCTTTACCTGGCTGATCGGTTACTCGGCGTTGCTGGGGCCGATAGCCGGTATCCTGATTATCGATTACTACTTTATCCGCCGCACCCGTATTGAGGTCGCGGCGCTGTATCAGGAGCAGGGCATATACAGCTATCAAAATGGCTGGAACAGGGCTGCGGTGGCTGCCTTCATTCTGGGCGTATTGCCGAATATACCGGGCTTTTTGAATGCCGCCTTTCCAGCTTCTTTCCCTGATATTTCTGAGTTTTGGAAAACCCTGTACACCTATGCCTGGTTTCTGGGTTTGATGCTGTCAGGTGTGATGTATTTGCTGCTGATGAAAGGCAAGCGCGCAGCTTGAATTCCGGCTGGCAGTCAGCCGGGTGGTCGATGTCGTCTTGTTTCAGGAGTTGCGATGAGTATCTTGATACGTGGTGGTACGGTAGTGAATGTGGACACAGAATTTCGCGCCGACGTCCTATGCGAAGGCGGAAAAATTCTGGCAGTAGCAGCCCAACTTGAGGCACCGGCCGGTGCTGAAGTCATTGATGCCGGTGGTTTGTATGTGATGCCAGGCGGTATAGATCCGCATACGCATATGCAGCTGCCTTTCATGGGCACGGTCACACAGGATGATTTTTTCAGCGGTACTGCCGCCGGGCTTGCTGGCGGTACGACCAGCATCATCGACTTTGTGATTCCCGATCCTCAGCAAAGTCTGATGGCGGCGTTTCAGCAATGGCGCAGCTGGGCTGAAAAATCTGCCGCCGACTATTCTTTTCATGTTGCGGTTACCTGGTGGGATGACAGCGTACATCGTGATATGGGAACGCTGGTGCAGGAGCATGGCGTCAACAGCTTCAAGCATTTCATGGCCTACAAAAACGCCATCATGGCTGATGACGAAATTCTGGTTAACAGCTTTTCGCGCGCGGTGGAACTGGGCGCAATGCCAACCGTGCATGCGGAAAACGGAGAGCTGGTTTACCGCCTGCAGCAAGCCTTGCTGACACAGGGAAAAACCGGGCCTGCTTCGCATCCGCTATCACGGCCTCCGGTGGTGGAAGCAGAAGCTGCACAGCGCGCGATTGCGATTGCCGATGTGCTGCATACGCCGCTATACATCGTCCATGTGTCGTGTGCGGAATCGCTGGCTGCGATCACACTTGCCCGCAGCAAGGGGCAGCGCGTGTTTGGCGAAGTGCTGGCCGGACATTTGACCGTGAACGACAGCGTTTACCAGCAAACCGATTTTGCTCAGGCTGCCGCCCATGTGATGAGTCCACCATTCCGCGCGGCGCACCACCAGCAAGCCTTGTGGCAGGGTTTGCAGAGTGGGAATCTGCACACGACAGCGACCGATCACTGCACGTTTTGTGCGGCTCAGAAAGCGGCTAGTAAAGATGATTTCACACGTATTCCCAATGGTTGCGGCGGCATAGAAGAACGCATGATGGTGCTGTGGGATGCCGGGGTCAACAGTGGCAAACTCACGCCGTCTGAATTCGTGCGTGTGACTTCCGCCAATTGCGCCCAGATCTTCAATATCTATCCACGTAAAGGTGTGATTGCTGCAGGTTCCGATGCTGATCTGGTGTTATGGGACCCGGCCGCCAGCAGAACTTTGTCGGTGAAGACCCAGTTTTCACGCGGCGATTTCAATGTGTTTGAAGGGCGCCAGGTCCGGGGTGTGCCGACGCATACCATCAGCGGCGGCAGGCTGGCATATCAGCTGGGTGACTTGCGTGCCGTGGCCGGAGCCGGTCAGTATGTGAAGCGGCCGCCGTATTCTGCCGTGTTTGCGGCGATGGATAAAATGCGCAGTGCGTATTGATTGCATATCAAGGAGAAGCACGATGTCCGTACAGCAGTTACGTATTAATCAGGAACGATTGTGGCAGTCACTGATGGAACTGGCGCAGATCGGTGCGACTGAAAAAGGGGGCGTAAAACGGCTGGCGCTGACCGATCTGGATAAACAGGGACGTGATCTGGTCGTGTCCTGGGGCAGGGCAGCCGGACTCAGTATCACTATCGATCAGATCGGCAATGTGTTTATGCGGCGCGCAGGACGCAACCCGGCATTGCCGCCTGTGATGTCTGGCAGTCATATTGATACCCAGCCGACCGGCGGTAAATTTGATGGCAATTACGGTGTGCTGGCGGCGCTGGAAGTGATACGTACCTTGAATGAACATCAGATAGAAACGGAGGCGCCATTGGAAGTGGCGTTCTGGACTAATGAAGAAGGGTCGCGCTTCGTACCGGTGATGATGGGCTCAGGCGTGTTTTGCGGCGCTTTCAGTCTGGAGCATGCGTATGCCGCGACCGACACCGCCGGTCTGAGCGTGAAAGATGAGTTACAACGCATCGGTTATTTGGGTGATCAGGTGCCAGGACAGCATCTTGTCGGCGCTTATTTTGAGGCGCATATAGAGCAGGGCCCGGTACTGGAAGATGCAGGAAAAGTCATCGGTGTGGTTCCCGGTGTGTTGGGTTTGTCCTGGTACGATTGCACCGTGACCGGTATGGAGGCGCATGCAGGGCCGACGCCTATGGGCTTACGCAAGGATGCTTTGCAGGTCGCAACCGGCATCATGCAGGAAGTGGTGAATATCGGTAACCGCTATCCGCCTTATGGGCGTGGTACCGTGGGCATGGTGCAGGTGTTTCCGAACAGCCGTAATGTCATTCCGGGTGAAGTGAAATTCAGTATGGACTTACGCAATGTCACGGCTGAATTACTCGATACCATGCATCAGGAAATTCTGGCCTTTATCGAACAACGCAGCCGTGATACCGGCCTGAAAATTCATGCGGAACGGGTTTCGTATTATCCACCTTGCCCCTTCCATCCCGATTGTGTGGAGGCGGTGCGCAACGCCACAGCCGCACTGGGTTACAGCACGATGGATGTGGTGTCCGGTGCCGGGCACGATGCGATTTACACGGCAAGACTGGCGCCATCCGGCATGATCTTTGTGCCCTGCAAAGATGGCATCAGCCACAATGAAATCGAAGATGCGCAGCCTGCACATCTGGCCGCGGGTTGCAATGTCTTATTGCATGCGATGCTGGCGAGTGCAGGTGTCGTGCAGAACTAAATTGCGACCGTGTATGCAGAATCCGCCAATTGTAGGACTGGCGGATTTTTTTATGCACCAAATAATTGTTGTTCCGTGATATGCGCCAGTGCCTGCGCCGCGCTGTCGTTTTGTTCACGCAAACCCGCAGCGATATTGCTACGGTTTTGTACCGACTTATTCTGGCTGGTTTTCCATTTTCCGGTAATACGTTCTACTGGAATTTCTATACCGACGATCATTTCCATCAGCGTTTGTATGTAGTCAGCTGGTGCATCACTAACGCGCCAGGGACGACTGCGTTGCGCTTCAAAGTGATCGGTCAGTTGCTCCAGTATGTGCAGGAAGTCAGTCTTGTCATCGACGGTTTGCAGCTTGCCATGCACATGTACTACGGCATAGTTATAAGTTGGCACCACCGCACCGCTTTGCTGCTTTTCTTCATACCAGGCTGGCGTGATATACGCATGCGGCCCCTGAAATATCACCATGACTTCGCCCTGCTGCTGCCAGACCGGATTGGCACGCGCCACGTGCGCGATCAGCCTGCCTTGCGGATGGGTGGCATTCGCCGGCAGCATCAGCATAGGAATATGATCTGCAGTTAAACCCTGATTGCTGTGGCTGACCAGGCTGCCCAGCGGATAAGCGCGTATTAATCCGTGTAATACTTCAGGCCGGTTTTCGTTGAAGGCGGCTGGCATGTACATGGTGTTGAAGGACTCCTGATTGCGTTGGTATGGATGGGTGTTGGGTGCTGAAACGGGAACTGCAATTGACACATCATGCCATGAATGGTGGGCTACTTGCGTTACAGATATAGCGTTTTTTCGGGAAGCTGTGTTTGCCACAAACTGCGCCGGAAGCAAATGGTGATTGCAACCGGCACAGCAGCTTGTCGGCCATGATAAAGGCCTCAATCGGGAGGCGTGCGCTGCGATACAGCGCGACGATGCGTGATCAGCGGGTTAGTGTAAGGATGCACCTTAGTTGTGACATCCAGCGGCGGCCTGTATGCTTACTGGCTGCCACCGGTGGACGCGCGGCCAGTCAAGCGAGTCTTAGTCGTAGCGTGATAAATCCATTGCGGCGCGCAGCAACAACGGAGTTTGCCTGCTGCTTGCAGAGGCGGACTTGCTCAGATGTGCTCAAGGTGCAAAGTATGCTTACGCTACGCATCATGAAATGATCAGTTTGGTGTTTGGGTGGAGCCTGATGTCCTGTTTTACCAGGGACATCGTTGTACTAAGTATTGTGTGTATTGCGTGCTGCTGATTAGGAATCAGCCTGGCTGTTGCAGATGTAGCGAGGATAGAGCTGTTAGCCTTAGCGGTAGTACTGGTGTTAGCATCGATGCGGCCTGGCGCCCGGCAGTCTGGGCTGCGGTGCACTGATTGCGTGTGGCGACATGATGGGTGTGAGAGTTCATAAGCCTGACTGTATATGCTGAGCTTGCAGCTCGTCAAGTAAAAAAACAGCCACTTCATTTTTTGAAGTGGCTGTTTGGTCTGTTTTACTCAATGCTACTGCATTCAGCAGCACATGCTGATTACCAGATGGTGATGCGTTTTTCCGGTGCGACGTACATCTTATCGCCTTCTTTCACACCGAACGCGGAATAGAAGCCGGGGATGTTGGTCAGCGGTGCATTGCCACGAACCGAAGCCGGTGAATGCGGATCGGTATTGAGCAGGCGGATCGCCTCTGCATCACGTGCTTTACCGCGCCAGACTTGTGCCCAGCCCATGAACAGGCGTTGTTCGCCGCTATAGCCATCAATCACTGGCGCAGGTTTGCCGCCCAGCGAAATCAGATAGGCTTTATAGGCGATGGACAGGCCGGAATTATCGGCAATGTTTTCACCCAGCGTCAGCGCACCATTCACGTTGTAACCAGGCAGCGGGCTGTAGGCATTGTATTGCGCGATCATGGCTGTAGTCAGTTTGCCGAAGTTAGCTTTATCCTCTTTGCTCCACCAGTCGCGCAGATTGCCGTCACCGTCAGACTGGCTACCGGAGTCATCGAAACCATGGCTGATTTCATGGCCGATTACCGCGCCGATACCACCGTAATTGACCGCATCATCCGCTGCCGGATTGAAGAAAGGCGGTTGCAGGATAGCAGCCGGGAACACGATTTCATTCTGACGCGAGTTGTAATACGCATTCACGGTTTGCGGGCTCATGCCCCATTCTTTACGGTCTACCGGCTGCCCCAGTTTCGCGAGCTGACGCTGATAGCCATGTTCACGACCACGTATCACATTCCCCACCAGATCATCTTTTTTGATGTTCAGCTTGCTGTAATCACGCCAGACATCCGGGTAACCTATCTTAGGGGTGAACTTAGACAGTTTGGTGAGCGCTTCTTTCTTGGTTTCAGGGCTCATCCATTCCAGAGTTTCTATGCTTTGACGGTAAGCCTCGATCAGATTGGCGACCAGTTTTTCCATGCGCGCCTTGTTCTCAGGCGGGAAGTGTTTTTCCACATAGATTTTGCCCAGGGCTTCAGACAGACTTTCTTCCACGCGCGCAACGCCACGTTTCCAGCGCGGCTGATTTTCAGGAATGCCGCGCAGCGTCACGCTGGAAAACGCGAAATCTTCATCGACAAAGCGCTTAGACAGCAGGTGCGCGTAGCTGCTCAGCACCTTCCATTTGTAATACGTCTTCCACGTGTCCAGCGCTGTGTCTTCCTGTACTTTAGACAGCGCAGTAAAGAAACTCGGATGGCGTACGATCACGTAATCGACTTTGTTGCCTACACCTGTACCTTCAAAATAGCGTGTCCAGTTAAAGCCTGGCATCAGCTCAGTCAGTTTGCTGACTTCGACTTTGTTATAGGTTTTGACCGGATTGCGGTTTTCCACCTTAGTCCATTGAATTTTTGCGATCGCGGTTTCCAGCGCGAGTATCGATGCCGCTGACTGGGCAGCGTCTTTTTCGCCGCTCATAGAGAGCATCTTTTCTATGTGCTTCAGATACGCATCACGGAAGCCCTTGAGCTTGGCGTCGTCGTCCTTCAGGTAGTAATCACGATCCGGTAAGCCCAGACCACCCTGGCTGATGTACACCGCGTATTTGGCGGATTCTCGCGCATCCTGCGCCACACCGGACTGCACAGGCAAAGACACGCCCAGGTGTGCCAGTTGTGCGATCAGCGCTGGTAAATCTTCTTTACGGCTGACTTTATCGATCTGGCTGAAGATCGATTTGAGTGGTTGTATATCCAGTTTGTCGGCACGTGCTTCATTCATGAAGCTGTTATACAGATCGGCGATTTTTTGTTCATTGCTGCCGGCTTTCAGATGTTTGTCCGCAGCCAGCGCAGTGATAATCGCATGCGAGCTTTGCTCAGACAGATCGCGCAACTGATCGAAAGAGCCGAAGCGTGCACGGTCAGCCGGAATATCTGCCGTGGCCAGCCATTTACCCGACATGAATTTGAAAAAATCATCCTGAGGCCGGACGCTGCTGTCTATCCATTGCAGATCGATGCCGGATTGCGGTGCAGCCTGTTTCGTTGCAGCAGCCGGTGCATTATTCGCCGGAGCGGCGCTGGCAGGCAGTGCGTGAAATGCAGAAGCGAGTGCAAGACTCAGCAAGGTAAGACGCATAAGAATATCCTTAAAAAAATGAGTGGCTGTTCAGCTAGCCGCGCCTTATGTGGTTCATTGTGTGGCGCAGCGATTGGCACTGACAACAGAAAACAAAAGAACAGGCTGCTTGGAATCAGTGTAACGATGAAAAGTTCAGCACTAAATACAGAAATTGAAAATTTTTTTGCGTATGTCTGATTCTGTGTACATCTACGGTAAGGCATGGCGCTACAATGCAATGTTCCGAAATCCTGCTATATCATTTTTGTTTAGCGAAGTTTGCCTCTGCTACGAATGAAATTGTTGCCAAAATCGATAAGTATGCAGCAAAGGATTCCTCTTTTTTTTGTGAGTATTTATGAAAAAATTTTTCCAATTAATGCGCCTGGCAGCTTGCCTGAGCACCGCTGCCATCAGTAGTGCGTGGGCAGCATCTGCACCGGCGACGGTGCGGGTCGATTATCAGCATAGTGGAGACGCCAAGTCGGAACAGTATGCGATAGAGCGTGTCCTCATCGAGCCTTTGCCATGGCCGGGCAATCTGGATAAGCGCATCGATCAGACCAATCGCGGTGTCAATAAATTCGAGGTACGCGATGCCGTCAGCGGTGAATTGCTGTACTCACGCGGTTTCTCCACCATTTTTGGTGAATGGCAGAGTACCGATGAAGCGGCGAAACTCAAACGCAGTTTTCAGGAATCCCTGCGCTTCCCTAAACCTGAAAAACCAGTCACCGTCAGTGTACTCAAACGCGATGACAGCAATCACTTCGTGCCGGTATGGAGCGTGAATGTTGATACGGATGCCCAGGATGTGATTAAAAAGCAAGCAGACAGCGGCTTAAAACCGATACCTGTCCATGTCAGCGGTGCGTCGGCGGATAAGGTGGATTTACTGATTATGGGTGATGGTTACACCCAGCAGGAAATGGCAAAATTTGAAGCGGATGCACGCCGTCTGGCCAAGCATTTGTTCACCGTCACGCCATTTAAAGAGCATGAAAACGATTTCAATATCTGGGCGATTGCTGTACCTACCGCCGAAAGTGGCGTATCGCGTCCATCAACTGGCGTGTATCACGCTTCGGCTTTGGGGGCGCGTTATGATGTGTTTGGTAGCGAACGTTATATTCTGACGCTGGATAATCAGGCTTTGCGCAGCATCGCCCAAAATGCGCCGTATGAATTTATCGAAATTCTGGTCAATAACCAGACCTATGGCGGTGGTGGGATTTTTGGTCAGTTCAGTACTGCAGCGGCCAGCAGTGACTGGTCGAATTACCTGTTTGTGCATGAATTTGGCCATCATTTCGCGGGTCTGGCCGATGAATACTATACCTCGCCAGTCGCTTATCAGAGTACCGGTCAGCGCAATGAACCCTGGGAGCCGAACGTGACTGCGATGAAAGACCCGGCGCAACTCAAGTGGAAGCAGTATCTGAAAGCATCCACACCGCTGCCAACGCCGTGGCCTAAGCAGGTGTATGACGAGGCTTCGCGCGCTTATCAGAAAAAACGTGCTGAATTGCGCGCTGCCGACCGGCCTGAAGCTGAAATGAATGTCTTGTTTAAAACCGACCTGGCCAGATCGACTCAGTTACTCAATAGCGCACCACACCGCCATACGATAGGCGCATTTGAAGGTGCGAACTATGAATCGACCGGTTACTACCGTCCTGAAATGCAATGCATTATGTTTGATCGCAGCGAGAAGTTCTGTGCAGTTTGTCGCGATGCGGTGGCGGCTATGATAGACCTTTACGTACCGGCCAAACCCTGAGTCGCCTTAAGAGATGATCAGCATGCACAAAAAAAGCCCGGAAGTATGTAAATCCGGGCTTTTTTATCAGGTTCTGCTTAGGCTGATTTGCTGATGGGCCTTGTGTTACGATAGGCCAGCAGCATTAAGACACCACCGACGATGATCATAGGGAAGGACAGCATTTGTCCGGCTGAAATGGTGAGCCCCAGCACATTGACCTCGTAGTCCGGGGTACGGAAGTATTCAGTCAGGAAGCGTGTGCAGCCATACAGAATGACATATAGCGAGCCAACTGCCAGACGTGGCCTTGCTTTACTGGCGAACCACCACAGGATGAAGAACACCAGCACGCCGTCGACCAGCGCCTGGTAAATCGGTGAAGGATGCACCGGCAATGCCTGTCCTGGCCAGATCATGGCCCATGGCAGATCGGGGCTGGCCAGACGACCAGGTAATTCGTGATTGATGAAGTTCCCGATACGGCCAGCCGCGTAACCCAGCGGTACCAGCGGTGCGATGAAATCATACACATCGGCCAGATGCATATTGGCGCGGCGCGCCCAGAGGGCCATCGCAATCAGTACGCCCAGAAAACCACCGTGGAAAGACATCCCCCCTTTCCAGACCATCAGAATTTCCAGCGGATGTTCCAGATAATACGGCAGGCCGTAAAACAGCACTTCACCCAGCCTGCCGCCAAGCACGACGCCGAGTACGCCGTAAAACAGCATGTCATCGATATGCTCGCGGGTCCAGCCTTTAGCCGCGACGTGCGGCAGCCGCAGGCGATATCGACCCAGCAGGACAAATTGAGTGAAGGCGACCAGATACATCAGGCCATACCAGTGAATTTTCAGTGGGCCCAGTGCAAATGCAACCGGATCAGGATTTGGATGAATCAACATAATGACTAATCAGTTTTAGTGTGAAGATAAGGGTTAACACCCGTAATGACGCAAACAGGCCTCAGCCGTGTCAGGCAAAGCTCAGGGATAACTGCAAAAAAGCGGCCAGCGCGGCTGAGTGATTATCTTTACGCCAGGCGATACCGATTTCCACTTGTGGCACGTCGTCCAGCAAGGTATGGTAGACCACACCGGGCCGCTTTAAGTTCGCGACGGATTGTGGCACAAGTGCGATTCCCATGCCAGCAGAAACCAGCCCGACGATGGTTTGCATCTGTATCGCCTCTTGTCCTATCACCGGCGTGAGGCCAGCCTGTGCAAAACAGCTGAGTATCGCGTCATGTAAAGCCGGTGCGATACGACGCGGGAACAGGATGATTTCCTGACCCGCACATTGTGCCAGTTGCACCGGCCCTGGTGGCAGCAACTGCTCGGGTGCGGCGAGGATCAGCGCCTCATTGAGAATTTTTCGGTAATGTAGATCCGTTTGCAGATGTTCAGGCAGCGGCGGAATCAAAAATCCCGCATCAATTTCACCCGCTTCCAGCGCCTGCAGCTGGATATCCGTCGTTGCTTCACACAACGCTATCCGTATTCCGGGCGATTGCGTCCGGTATTGCCTGAGCAGAGGGGGCAGCACACTGTAGTCGGCAATCGATACGAAGGCCAGAGTCAGCTTGCCTAGAGTGCCGGTGGCATAGCCTTGCATCAGTTCAGGCAGATGCTGCGCCTGCTGCAGTAGCTTCTGCGCTTCCGGAATCAGCGCATTTCCAGCCGCCGTCAGGCTGATCTGGCGTGTGCTGCGGATAAACAAGGTGGCTCCCAGCGTTTGCTCGAGTGCCTGTATGGCCTGTGACAGCGGTGGCTGGGTCATGTGCAGGCGCTGCGCGGCACGGCCAAAGTGCAGTTCTTCAGCGACGGCCAGAAAATAGCGTAGTTGTCGCAGTTCGGGGAATTTGTGGTCTGGAGAGGTCATGAGCACTTAAAAAAGCCGATGGATTGCATCGGCTTTTGATGGCAGGCTTATTGGCGGCCCGTCTTTTTATCGAAAGTGCGTTTGATGCGTTCTTGTTTTATTTTTTCATAATGCGCGCTGTCCTGGCGTTTATCCAGTCCAAATACACGTTCAAAAAATTCAAACCAAAGAAATGCAAACACCGCGAGTCCGACGATCCACCACCAGGACATGCTGGCAAAAAACGAGACTTCCGCTAACTTTAAAACTAGTAACAAAACCAGGGGGATAATGAGCAGCATAAACGCTTGTCCTTTAGTCAGTGCAGTGCAAACCCGTCAATATAATGTATGAAGAGTAAAGCGGTATTTGTAACAGGTCAACACTTTATCAAGTTCTGTTCTAACTGAAGAAAATACCGCTAAAATGAACACGCATTTTTAACCTGGAGAGAGCAATGAAAAAAACTGTATACGCAGCAGCACTGATGGCTGTTTTTGCATCTGGTTCCGCGATGGCGAATGCCGATCTGGCAAAAGCAAAGAACTGTATGGCATGCCATAACGTAGACGCGAAAGTCGTTGGCCCTGCTTACAAAGAAGTCGCAAAAAAATATGCGGGTGATAAAACGGCAGAAGCGAAGCTCGTACAAAAAGTATTAAAGGGTGGTTCTGGTACCTGGGGCGCGATTCCTATGCCAGCGAATGCGCAAGTCAATGAAGCCGAAGCGAAAACGCTGGTGAAATGGATCCTGGCATTGAAATAATGCCTGTAGCGGCCAGTTCCGGCTGCTGAGATTCAAATAAAAACCCCGGCAGTGCGAACACTGCCGGGGTTTTTATTGACGTGTGTATCTGATTATTTAGTCACAGTCAGCAGATCACGTTTGCCGCCTTTGTAGGTGTACAAAGTCAGTGTACCATCTTTGATGTCGCCTTTGTCGTCAAAGGAGATATCGCCAGTTACACCTTTGAATTTGATCTTTTTCAGCGCAGGCAGGTATTTTGCAGGTTCAGCAGAGTTAGCCTGCTTCATTGCTTCTACCATGGTCATGACTGCGTCGTACACATACGGTGCATAGATCTGAACTTCTACGCCAAATTTTTTCTTGTATGCGGCTTTCCAGTCTTCATTGATTTTTTTCTGTGCGTCCAGAACACCGCCGGCTTCCGCGCAAACGACCTGGCCTTCACCGATACCATCGCCAGCCAGTTTGACCAGATCTGCGGTACAGATACCGTCACCGCCCATGAATTTCGCATTCACGCCCAGTGCTTTCATCTGACGCAGCATAGGACCGGCAACCGCATCCATACCACCGAAGAAAATCAGGTCAGGCTGTTTTGCTTTGATGGTGGTCAGGATCGCTGCAAAGTCATTGGACTTGTCAGTTGTATGTTCCTGCACCACGATTTCTGCGCCTTTACCTTTTGCGCCTTTCATAAATTCTTTAGCGACGCCTTCACCATACGCAGTTTTGTCGTCGATCACAGCGATTTTCTTCGCTTTGGAAATCTGTACTGCGTAACGGCCTAAAGTGCCACCCAGCTGACCGTCATTCGCTACTACGCGGAACGCGCCTTTGAAACCCTGGTTGGTGTAAGGAACAGCTGTTGCGGAAGGGGAGATCTGAGGAATGCCTGCATCGTTATAGATTTTAGAAGCAGGAATAGTTGTACCGGAATTCAGATGGCCGATCACGCCGTTGACTTTCGCGTCAACCAGTTTTTGCGCAACCGTTGTACCTTGTTTAGGATCGCCTGCATCATCTTCAGCCAGCAATTCGAATTTTACTTTTTTGCCGCCGATAGTCACGCCTTTTGCGTTCAACTCTTCGATCGCCATTTTGGCGCCGTTTTCATTGTCTTTACCCAAGTGGGCGATTGCACCGGACACGGGACCTACGTGACCGATTTTTACTACCATTTCCTGAGCTGCCGCAGAACCAGCGAAAGCGAAAGCGATTGCGCCAGCCAGTGGAATCATTTTAGTTTTGAACGACATGAACATACTCCTAAGGTTTATTTTAAGTAGGACAACAATACTGCTAACCAACTTATTCAGAAAACTGAATAGACAAAAGGTACAACAGAAATTTTATTTCTCAAAGCTATTTTGTGCGGTTTTTCCAGCTAAGCAGCATTTTTTATATGCCGGTTTTTTGGGAGGATTTGCACCAAAATTGTTCGTAAAATGCGCGTGTTTTTTTCTTGGGCAGCCAGTCCGGTCCAGGGTATAAAAATAAATCGCACAGAGAAGATAAAAAAATGTGCGCTGCAGCATACGGGCTCGAGAAATCCACGTCGGCAGACAGGGTGCTTGATACCGTTATCGCGCATTTGGAGGACCGCCAATTTTTGCACTATTTTGATGCGTTGCAACAACGATGCTTGGATACCCAGTTTGCTGATTGTCAGTGGACAATGATGGGTGACAGGCCTGTCAGAGGACAGCATTTTGATTGCCGTCAGTTTGCTTCAGGTTGAAAACAGAAAATCGACGTCAGGGCGGCGTCCTGCCATGATGTCTGCCAATGCATACGCTGATCCGGCAGCCATGGTCCAGCCCAGACTGCCATGGCCGGTGTTCAGATACAGATTCGGCATTTGACTGGCGCCGATATAGGGGCGGTTGGACGGTGTCAGCGGGCGTAATCCAGCCCAGAAATGGGCTTGTTCATAATCACAGGCATCAGGAAACAACTCGCGGGTACGACGACGCAGCGCTTCGCAGCGCACTGGATTCAGGGCACGGCTGTAATCATTAATCTCGCAGGTGCCGGCCACGCGCAGTCTTGGGCCCAGACGCGAAAACACCAGTTTGTGTGCATCATCCGTCAGCGAGACCTGAGGCGCAGCCTGGGGATTCGTCACTGTGAATGTCGCCGAATAGCCCTTGGCGGGAAAAATCGACAGACGTATACCTAGCGGTCTTAGTAAAGCAGCTGAATAGCTGCCCAACGCCATGACATACGCGTCAGCCGTCAATTGTTGGTGTTGCCCTTGCGGGTCAATGATTTCTATGGCGCTGAGTTGTTGTCCTGTTTTTGCATCGGGGATCAGGCGGCAAATTTCGCTCTGAAATAAGAACCGTACACCCAGAGCACTGGCTTGTTCCGCCAACTGACGTGCGAATAGCTGTATATCGCCGGATTCATCGCTGGCTGTGTAATCACCACCTACCAATTGCTGTGCAAGCGGATACAGTGCGGGTTCGGTGTGCAACACCTGTTCACGCGTCAGCGTCTGGCGTTCGCAGCCGAGTTCACGCATTTGCGCAGCAACGCGCTGGGCGCGTGTGAATTCCTGTTCATCGGTATAAAAATGCAGGATGCCGCGCTGTAAATCATCGTAGACAATACCGGTTTCTGCGCGCAGTTGTACCAGACAACGCCGGCTGTAGTCAGCCAATGCGACGATCTGACGCAAATTCTGTCTGGTTCTGTGTGGGCTGCATTCACGCAGAAATGCCAGCGCCCAGCGCCATTGCTGCCAGTCGGCGTGCAGACGGAACAACAGTGGGGCATCTTCTTTGCCCAGTGAACGTAACAGAATGCCGGGCGCAGCGGGATTGGCCCAGGGTTCGGCATGCGAAACGGAGATCTGACCACCATTGGCAAAGCTGGTTTCCAGTGCCACTGCGGGCTGCCGTTCGACGACGGTGACCTCATGCCCCTGACGTGCCAGCACCCAGGCAGTGCAAGTGCCTATAATACCCGCGCCGAGGATGATCACTTTCATGCTTCAGACATGGCGCCAAGCCAGGTAGCCTGCCGGTTTGGCTGGGCATGGATTCCAGCGCTGCGGCCAGCGCGCTGCACGCATTATTTACCTGAACGCAGTTTGGAAATTTCCTGATTCACTGAGCGCGTAATCAGTTCTTCCAGCGATTTTGACAGGCCGGCACGGATTTCATCTGCCAGTTTATCGACAGCCGTTTGTAACACATCGGCCAGCCCGTCCCTGACCCGATGCTCAAGGACAAAATCCACACGCGTCAATACTTGTTTGAGCACGGCTTCTTTGACATTCTGTTCCAGCTCTTGCCAGTCTTGCTGCGGCAGGCTTTCAACAGCCGGTTCGCTGACCGCGGCCAAGTCCTGTGTTAAGGCTGGCGCTGTTTCGGTGACAGGCGGTATCGTGCTGATTTTTTCATCGGGCAAAATGACCTCAGTCAGAACCGGAATGTTGGCATCAATCAGATTGCTCATGTTATTTAGCGGGATAATGGCTGAGGCTGTGCCCCTGCTGTTGATAATAGCGATAGCGTTCGCGTCCAGCCAGGGTCGCTGCCTGTTCCTGACTGACGATTTCTATCATACGGCCAAATTGTTGATAATGTTCAGGCACACTGGTGCTCAGATTGATCAGCAAATCAAAATGAGGGCTGTCATTGAGCCTGCCTGCGCTGAAAATGATGGGAGTGAGGCTGGCCATGGCATGATCCATGCCTACATGCGGCAAAAACTCCGCTTCGGTCAATGTCCATAGTGCCTCATCCAGCTGACGTAGCTGGCTGGTATCGCTATCGAACACCACCAGCCTGGCGCCAGCGTTATAGGCTTTGCGTATCAGGCGGCAGGTGTAATTCAGTTTGTCGGCGACATTGCTGTGAAAGTCTATCTTCATTGTTCAGAACCGGAATCCATTGTCGGCTTCTTTTTTCACAGGCTCAGGCTGCTTCTTTTTCTTTGCTGCGGGTTCTGCCGCCTTGTTTGCGGTAGCTGTGACGGGCGCAGCACTTTCTGCTGCGGGATAGCGGTAGTCGCCAGGCAGCATATTACTGGACGGATAACCGGCACTGCTGAGTGCGCTTTTCCAGTCTTCGGTATTGTAGCCATGCAGACTGCGGCTACCCACTTGCAAGTAGGGCAGCTGCGTATCACCGCTGACTTGTTGCAGCTTGTCGCTGTCCTCTTTGGTTTTCACCGTTTTTTCAGCGAATGGGATGCCTGCTGATTTCAAGAAGGCTTTGCCCTCGTTGCACGGAGCGCAGTTGTTACCGGTATAAATCGTGACCGGGTTTTTACTCACGGCCAGTGACAGCTCATACGGAAAGCGATTACTTTCGGCCGCAGGATTCAGGCTGCGGGTTTCCAGCAGCTTTTGATTGGCGGCCGGCGGTGTGTCTGAATAGGTAATTTTACCGTCCGGCCCCACTGTCTTATACAACTGCGCCTGCGCTTGCGCGGCACATAACAACATCGCGCAAGCCAGCAGGGCAGGGCGGAATGTTTGAGGCAAAGTAGGCATTGCTTTCTCCATTTGCTGAAATCAGGCTGCCATGCCGCTATGGCGTAATAAAGCATCGATGGCAGGCGCTCTGCCGCGGAAAGCCTGAAAAGACGCTAAGGCTGGGCGCGAGCCGCCAACTTCCAGAATTTCGCGCCGGAAGCGTTCACCGGTCGCAGCCGACAGACTGCTGCCTTCCTGTGCAGCGCTTTCTTCAAAGGCGGCATAGGCGTCGGCAGATAAGACTTCTGCCCATTTATAACTGTAATAGCCAGCCGCATAGCCACCGGCAAAAATATGGCTGAAGGAATGCTGCATACGATTGAAGGCCGGCGGCATCAGTACTGCAACTTGCTGGCGCACTGCATCCACCACATCCTGTATGCTGGTGCTGTTATCTGTCGGATCGAACTCACTGTGCAGACGCATATCCATCAGTGCAAATTCCACCTGGCGCAGGGTTTGTAAGCCGGACTGGAAGTTTTTGGCCGCAATCATTTTGTCGTACAGCGCGCGTGGCAGCGTCTCACCTGTATCGATGTGCGCAGTCATTTCCTGCAACACGTCCCACTCCCAGCAGAAATTCTCCATGAACTGCGATGGCAGCTCAACCGCATCCCACTCCACACCGGAAATGCCGGATACCGATAAATCGTCAACCTGAGTCAGCATATGATGCAGACCGTGACCGAATTCATGGAACAGGGTAATCACTTCATCATGGGTAAACAAGGCTGGACGCGTCACGCCATGGATACTGAGCGGTTCTGAGAAGTTACAGACCAGATACGCCACTGGCGTTTGTATGTGTTCACCGATGCGACGGCGGCCGCGCGCATCATCCATCCATGCGCCACCACGCTTGCCGGAGCGTGCATACAGGTCGAGGTAAAATTGTCCCAGTAATTGCCCATCTTTTTCTATGCGGAAGAATTTGACATCCGGGTGCCAGCTGGGGGCATGATCCGGCAAAATCGAGACTGAGAACAGGGTTTGGATGACACGGAATAAACCGGCCACGACTTTATGTTCAGGAAAGTATTGTTTGACTTCCTGCTCAGAAAACGCATAGCGTTGTTCACGCAGTTTTTCAGAGACGAAGGCAACGTCCCATGCCTGCAGTTCATTCAGGCCGCATTGTTCGCTGGCGAACTGACGCAGCTCTTGCAAATCCTGTTCTGCATAGGGACGCGCACGTTGTGCCAGATCTTCGAGGAAGCTGATTACTTGTGCCGGTGAGTCTGCCATTTTGCTGACCAGCGACACTTCAGCAAAATGCGCATAGCCGAGTAGCTGCGCTTCTTCACGCCGCAAGGCCAGTAATTCACGCATGATGGCGCTGTTATCCCAGTCAGGATTTGCACCCAGTTCTGAGGCTTTGGTCGCATTGGCACGATAAATCTGTTCGCGCAGGCTGCGGTTTTCTGCATATTGCAGCAGGGGATAATAAGATGGGAAATGCAGCGTGAATTTATAGCCGGGCTTACCGTCTTTTTCTGCCGCCGCTTTAGCGGCATGAATCACATCCTGCGGCAAACCGCTGAGTTCTTGTTCCGTGTCCACCCACAAGCCAAAATCATTGGTGGCATCGAGTACGTTTTCAGAAAAACGGGTAGTCAGTGCGGCTTGCTGTTCCTGAATGTCCGCATAACGCTGCTTTTTGTCGTCCGCTAATTCAGCGCCACTCAGACGGAAATCGCGGATCGCATGTTCGACGATGGTTTTGCGTGCCTGTGAATAAGATGAAAAATCCGGACTTGCCTGCAAGGCTTTATAGCGCTCAAACAGTGCCAGATTCTGGCCGAGTTCGGTCCAGAATTCAGTCACCGCGGCCTGATTGTCGTTGTAGGCTGCACGCATGTCGGGTGTGTCAGCAACGGCATTCAGATGGCCGACCACGCTCCAGGCGCGTCCGAGTTTTTCAGTCGCCTCTTCCAAAGGCTGGACGAAATGTTCCCAGTCCGGCGCCTCGCTTGCGCTGCTCAGACGTGCCACGACTGCGCGCGCCTGGTTCAGCAATTCGGCAATTGACGGCGTTACCTGTTCGGCACGGATATCTTGAAAACGGGTCAGATCACTCTGGTCCAGCAATGGATAGGCTTCTTTCATATTTACATTCTTTCTGCAGCTTCGATAGTATTCACCAGTAACATCGTGATGGTCATCGGACCCACGCCACCCGGTACCGGCGTGATGTAGCCCGCAACTTCTTTACTTGGCAGGTAATCGACGTCACCACACAGCTTGCCTTCATCATCGCGGTTCATGCCGACGTCGATCACGACTGCGCCTGGCTTAATCATGTTGGCAGTGACCAGATTACGTTTGCCAGTGGCGACGACCAGGATGTCGGCGTTGCGGGTGTGCGCGCCCAGATCACGGGTCTTGGAATTACAGATGGTGACGGTCGCGCCGGCTTGCAAGAGCAACATAGCTTGCGGTTTGCCGACGATATTGGAAGCACCGACCACGACAGCATTGGCGCCGCGTACCGGATAGTCAATCGATTCCAGCATTTTCATCACGCCATACGGTGTGCATGGGCGGAACAGCGGCTGGCCGGTCATCAGCAAACCGGCGTTACTGATATGGAAGCCATCGACGTCTTTTTCAGCGGCGATCGCTTCGATGACTTTATTGGCATCGATATGCGCAGGTAAAGGCAGTTGTACCAGGATGCCGTGAATTTTTGGATCCTGATTCAGGCGTGAGATATGCGCCAGCAATTCAGCTTCGCTCAGATTGCCTTCGTATTTTTCCAAGACAGAGTAAAAGCCGCAATCCTCGCAGGCTTTGACTTTGTTGCGTACATACACCTGGGAGGCGGGATTGTCGCCAACCAGTATGACGGCCAGACCAGGTTGCTGGCCTTTGGCACTCAGGGCGGCGGCGCGTTGTTTGACGTCGGCGCGGATTTGTTGGGAGAGTTCGGTTCCGTTGATGATTTGGGCGGTCATGATGGTGGGTAGAGAGCTAGGTCAAAGCGTGATTATAAAGGATGCAGCCCGGCTATAACGCATGGACTGGCGCATGGTACGCATGCACGTCGATTTTTGTCATGGTTTAGGTATTTCTTACTATTGTATTACATGGTTTTTTATTTATTTAATGATGGATGCTACGCAATTAGGACTTACGCAAAATTGCCCCTGTGAGTTAGTTGCGCAGGTAGTATTGGCTACACCATGAATGTGACGGTGGTCATCACTCTGATGGGGATAAGCATAAAGTTCTGATTAAGTTTTTATAAAAAATGGGCAAAAGTGAGCATGCATCTCAGCAATGCGCCTACTTCAGATTGCACACTGGCTTCGTTTACAACAGTCGATCTGTCTTTCCGTTGGAAAGCCATGAAGAATCTGGAAGTGTTTGGTTCGGTGCAGAATCTGTTCGATAAAGTGGCTCCACTGGATCCGCTGACTTACGGAGGCATGAGCTACAACCCGATGGATGCCAGCGGTGCAATTGGCCGTTACTTCAAAGTAGGTTTGAAGTATCAGTTCAAATAATGCTGCGGGCAGGTTTATGCTGTGCGACCAGATTCGCGCAGTGTAGGCCCGATACGCTGATCGTGAGACCGGTGAATCGACAGCGGTACCTAAAACAGGGCAATGAGCAATCATTGCCCTGTTTTTTTTTGGGGAGGGGGAGGGCTGACAGTGCGCAGCCCGCATGGCAAAAAAACGACAGCTTATCGCAGGGGGTGTGATTTATTTGGCAATAAAAATAAGCTCTCCATAGTGTGTTGCAGTGCAAACAAAATATCGCATTATGAAATCAAATATCACTATTTGGAAAATGAAAAAAGCCCTGCTAGAATGCTTAAGCTAAAAAAATTGAAGCTGTAAATTCGTCGATATGCAAACGCCGCTGCACCTGTCAGCGCACCAACCGGAGACCCGTATGTCACCTCAGATAGACCAAGTTCTGGCGCAAGCCGTTAATGATCCTGATGTTATGGAAACCAACGAGTGGTTAGATGCACTCGAAGCTGTGATCGAGCTGGAAGGCCCTGACCGTGCCCACTATCTGATGGAGCGTATGCTGGATCTGGCACGCCGTCGCGGTGCGCATATTCCTTTCTCCAGTAATACCGCCTACGTCAATACCATCACGGCTGATCAGGGTGTGCACTGCCCTGGCAATCTGGAAATCGAAGAACGTCTGCGCTCTTATATGCGCTGGAATGCGATGGCGATGGTGGTCAAAGCCAATCGTGTGGATGGCGACCTCGGCGGTCACTTGTCCAGTTTCGCCTCCCTGGCAAACATGCTGGGCATAGGCTTTAATCACTTCTGGCATGCACCGACCGAAGAACATGGCGGCGACCTGTTGTACATCCAGGGCCACTCTGCACCTGGTATTTACGCCCGTGCTTTCCTCGAAGGCCGTATCAGTGAAGAACAATTGCTGCACTTCCGTCGCGAAGTCGATGGCAAAGGTTTGTCCTCCTATCCGCATCCAAAACTGATGCCAGACTTCTGGCAATTTCCTACCGTATCGATGGGTCTGGGCCCCTTGATGGCGATTTACCAGGCACGCTTCCTGAAGTATCTGCATGCACGTGGCATTGCTGATACCGAGAAGCGTAAAGTCTGGGCCTTCTGCGGTGACGGTGAGATGGATGAGCCGGAATCCATGGGCGCGATCGGTATGGCTGGCCGCGAACAGCTGGACAATCTGGTCATCGTGGTTAACTGTAATCTGCAACGCCTTGATGGCCCGGTACGTGGAAACGGCAAAATCATTCAGGAACTCGAATCCGATTTCCGTGGCGCTGGCTGGAATGTCATTAAAGTGATCTGGGGCAGTGGCTGGGATGAGTTGCTGGCGAAAGACAAAGAAGGCATCCTGCAAAAAGTGATGATGGAAACCGTAGACGGCGAATATCAGAACTACAAAGCCAAAGACGGTGCGTACGTGCGTAAGCATTTCTTCGGTAAGCATCCTAAATTGCTGGACATGGTCGCCAATATGTCGGATGACGATATCTGGCGTCTGACCCGTGGTGGTCATGACCCACACAAAATTTACGCCGCATTCAAAGTCGCGCAGGAAAACAAAGGCCAGCCTACTGTGATTCTGGCTAAGAGTATCAAGGGCTTTGGCTTCGGTAAGGCTGGCGAAGCGCGCAATACGGCGCATAACACCAAGAAGCTGGATGATGACGCAATCAAAGCAATGCGTGACCGCTTCCAGTTACCTATCGCCGATGAGCAATTGCCGGAAATCCCATTCTTTAAGCCGGCTGATGACACGCCGGAAATGCAGTATCTGCATGAGCGCCGCCGTGCCCTCGGTGGTTACCTGCCACAACGTCGTCAGAAAGCGGATGAACAACTGGTCGTACCGCAACTTTCAGCTTTCCAGGCCATGCTGGAGCCGACTGCCGAAGGCCGTGAAATCTCTACTACTGCAGCCTATGTACGTATCCTGACCGCCTTGCTGCGTGATGCCAGCGTTGGTCCACGCGTGGTGCCTATCATGGTGGATGAATCGCGTACTTTCGGTATGGAAGGTCTGTTCCGTCAGATCGGTATTTTCAGCCAGGTCGGTCAGCTGTACGAACCGGTCGATAAAGACCAGGTCATGTACTACCGTGAAGATAAAGCCGGCCAGATTCTGCAAGAGGGTATCAATGAAGCCGGTGGTATGAGTTCCTGGATCGCTGCGGCGACTTCCTACTCGACCAATAACCGCGTGATGATCCCGTTCTACACCTATTACTCGATGTTCGGTCTGCAGCGTATCGGCGATCTGGCCTGGGCTGCGGGTGATATGCGCGCACGCGGCTTCCTGCTGGGCGGCACGGCTGGCCGTACTACACTCAATGGTGAAGGTTTGCAGCATGAAGACGGACACAGCCACATCCTGGCGTCCACCATCCCTAACTGCGTACCTTACGATCCGACCTTCGCGCATGAAGTAGCCGTGATCATCCATGACGGTTTGCGTCGCATGATCACCAACCAGGAAGACGTGTTCTACTACATCACACTGATGAACGAGAACTACAGCCATCCAGGCATCCAGCCAGGTCAGGAAGAGGGCATCCTGAAAGGTCTGTACCCGCTGCAGAAAGCACCGGAAGTCACCAAACACCGCGTTCAGTTGCTGGGTTCAGGCACGATACTGCGTGAAGTGATTGCTGCTGCTGAATTGCTGAAAAACGACTGGGGTATCGCTGCTGATGTCTGGTCTGCGCCTTCCTTCACGTTGCTGGCACGTGATGGCCAGGATGCAGAACGCTGGAACATGCTGCACCCGACCGAAACTGCGCGTCTGCCTTACATCACTGAATGTCTGAAGGACACCCAGGGCCCTATCGTGGTATCGACCGATTACATGCGCACTTTTGCAGAACAGGTCCGTGCTTTCATTCCTAAAGACCGCAGCTATAAAGTTCTGGGTACCGATGGCTATGGCCGTTCCGATACCCGCGCAAAACTGCGTGAATTCTTTGAAGTTAACCGCTATTTCGTCGTCATCGCTGCACTGAAAAGCCTGGCTGACGAAGGCGCTTTGTCTGCTTCCGTGGTTGCCCAGGCAATCGCCAAGTACGGCATTGATGCGGATAAACCAAATCCGGTGACTGTGTAATGTCTGCGCCAGGGGATGCGATGCATTCCCTGGCTGACGACACACGACGCACCCTGTTAAAGATACGCAAACGGAGCTAATTTATGAGCGCAATTGAAGTCAAAGTCCCGGATATCGGCGATTTCAAAGAAGTCGAGATTATTGAAGTGATGGTCAAAGTCGGCGATACCATCAAAGTGGATCAATCCCTGATCACCGTAGAATCTGACAAAGCCAGTATGGAAATTCCTTCCAGCCATGGCGGCGTCGTCAAAGAAATTAAAGTGAAGCTCGGCGATAAAGTCGCTGAAGGTTCCTTGTTGCTGATCGTGGAAGCCAGCGCGGATGCGGCTGCACCGGCACCAGTGCCTGCTCCGGCAGCCGCACCCGCACCAGTGGCGGCAGCAGCGCCAGTCGCTGCTGCGCCGGCTCCTGCTCCAGCGCCTGCACCTGCGGTTGCAGTTGCAGCCACAGTCGCCACCGCTGCTGCGGGTAAGGCACATGCTTCCCCATCCATCCGTAAGTTTGCACGTCTGCTTGGCGTGGATCTGAGCCGTGTAGCCGGTTCTGGTCAAAAAGGCCGCATCACTCAGGAAGACGTACAGAACTTCGTCAAAGGTATTATGGCTGGTTCAACTGCAGTCGCCGCCGTAGCACCAGCTGCACCGGTGAATGGCAGCGGTACTGGTCTGAATCTGTTGGCCTGGCCGTCGCTGGACTTCAGCAAATTCGGTGCGACGACGACCCAGCCTCTGTCCCGTATCAAAAAGCTGTCTGGCCCGAATCTGCATCGCAACTGGGTCATGATCCCGCATGTCACGCATTTTGAAGAGGCCGATATCAGCGACCTGGAAGAATTCCGTAAGTCGTCTAACGAGGCGCTGGCAAAATCCGGCGTCAAGCTGACGATGCTGGCATTTGTGATCAAGGCGAGCGTGGCTGCGCTCAAAAAATTCCCGGCATTTAATGCTTCGCTCGATGCGACTGGCGAAAACCTGATCCTGAAACAGTATTACAACATTGGTTTCGCGGCGGATACCCCGAATGGTCTGGTGGTGCCGGTCGTAAAAAACGCGGATCAGAAAACGGTCTCTGAGATCGCACGTGAAATGGGTGAACTGTCCGCACAAGCGCGTGACGGCAAACTGAAGCCAGCTGATATGCAAGGTGCGACATTCACGATTTCCTCTTTAGGTGGTATAGGCGGCACTGCGTTCACGCCGATTATCAATGCACCTGAAGTCGCGATCCTGGGCTTGTCCAAATCCGGCATCAAACCGGTATGGGATGGCAAGCAATTCGTGCCACGCCTGATGCTGCCTTTATCGCTGTCGTATGATCACCGCGTGATCGACGGTGCGATGGCTGCCAAATTTGCTGCTTATCTGGCCGATATCCTGGCCGACATGCGTAAAACCTTGCTGTGAATGGAGAACCGGGCATGAGCACAATAGAAATCAAAGTTCCCGATATCGGCGATTTTAAAGAAGTTGAAGTCATTGAATTGCTGGTTAAAGTCGGCGACAGCATCAAGGTCGATCAGTCTTTGGTCACCGTGGAGTCTGACAAAGCCAGTATGGAAATCCCATCCAGCCACGCTGGTGTGATCAAAGAATTGCGCGTTAAACTCGGCGACAAAATTGCTGAAGGCAGCTTGCTGCTGATCGTTGAGGCAGAAACGGGCGCTGCAGCAGCACCTGCTGCACCAGCAGTGGCTGCACCGAGTGCAACTGCTGCTCCGGTTGCAGCCCCGGCCGCCGCTGCGCCAGTTGCCGCACCTGCAGTGCTTGGCATTGTTGAAGTTAAAGTACCCGATATCGGTGATTTCAAAGAAGTTGAAGTCATCGAATTGATGGTCAAAGCGGGCGATACCATCAAAGTGGATCAGTCTTTGATCACCGTAGAATCCGACAAGGCCAGTATGGAAATTCCATCCAGCCATGCGGGTGTGGTGAAAGAAGTCAAAGTCAAAGTCGGCGACAAAGTTGCGGAAGGTTCCTTGCTGTTGTTGGTCGAAGCTGCGGGTGCCGCAACGTCACCAGCTGCTGCATCTTCAACAGCACCTGCGCCTGCAACGGTCGCTCCTGCCGCGGCTGCGCCGGCAGTACCAGCCCCGGTGGCGTCCGGCTATGCCGGTCAGGTCGATATTGAGTGCGATATGATGGTTCTGGGTGCCGGTCCTGGCGGCTATTCAGCTGCTTTCCGTTCTGCCGATCTGGGTTTGAATACTGTGCTGGTAGAAAAGTATTCTACGCTGGGCGGTGTCTGCCTGAATGTAGGTTGCATCCCTTCTAAAGCCTTGTTGCACGTGGCGGCGGTGATTGACGAAACCTCGCATATGGAAGCACTGGGTGTCAGCTTCGCGAAACCGGCGATTGATATCGACAAACTGCGCGGCTACAAAGAAAGCGTCATCAAAAAAATGACCACAGGCCTGGCTGGCATGGCTAAAGCCCGTAAGGTCAATGTGGTGCAAGGCGTGGGTCAATTCCTGAGCCCTTACCATATCGAAGTAACTGCAGCTGAAGGCAGCAAAAAAGTGGTGCAGTTCAAGCAGGCGATTATCGCTGCCGGTTCTTCCGTTGTGAATCTGCCGTTTGTTCCTGCAGATCCGCGTATCGTTGACAGTACCGGCGCGCTGGAATTGCGTCAGGTGCCGAAACGCATGCTGGTCATCGGTGGTGGCATTATTGGTCTGGAAATGGCGACCGTGTATTCCACGCTGGGTGCGCGCATCGACGTGGTCGAAATGATGGACGGTCTGATGCAAGGTGCCGACCGCGATATGGTGAAAGTCTGGCAGAAGCACAATGAAAAACGCTTCGACAATATCATGCTTAAGACCAAAACCGTGGGCGTGGAAGCGCTGCCGGAAGGGATTAAAGTCACGTTTGCTGCTGCCGTCGAAGGCGAAGCCGCACCTGCGCCACAGCTCTATGATTTAGTGTTGGTCGCAGTAGGCCGTAGCCCGAACGGTAAAAAAATCGCTGCTGACAAAGCCGGTGTGGCAGTGACAGACCGTGGCTTCATCAACGTCGACAAACAAATGCGTACTAACGTGCCGCATATCTTTGCGATTGGTGATCTGGTCGGCCAGCCTATGCTCGCGCATAAAGCCGTTCACGAAGCACATGTGGCAGCCGAAGCAGCGGCCGGTGAAAAAGCCTATTTCGATGCACAGGTCATTCCTTCTGTGGCTTATACCGATCCGGAAGTGGCCTGGGTAGGCGTGACTGAGGATGAAGCCAAAGCCAAGGGCATCAAAGTTGAAAAAGGTGTATTCCCATGGATGGCATCGGGCCGTGCCGTGGCTAACGGCCGTGACGAAGGCTTCACTAAACTGATCTTTGATGCAGAAAGCAAGCGCATCATCGGCGGCGGTATCGTGGGTACCCATGCTGGCGACATGATCGGAGAAGTCGCACTGGCGATAGAGATGGGGGCCGATGCAGTCGATATCGGTAAAACTATCCATCCGCATCCTACACTGGGCGAATCGATAGGCATGGCGGCAGAAGTCTATAAAGGCGTTTGTACCGACTTACCGCCTCAGCGTAAGAAGTAAGCTCCGCTAAGGATTGCGACTGTGGTCGCAAAACTGGCAAGCAAACCCCGTCTTTGCAGAAGGACGGGGTTTTTTTCAGACCGTTGCAGCGCCGGTGTGTGCTTTGCGCTTTCTGTGCAGAGCGATACGCATCAATTTCTGGAATTGGCGACATTCAATATGTCGTGTGGCAGGGCAGTGAGCGGCGTGTTGTAATGCATTCCTGACCGCTTGTAATTCCTTGATTTTTTGATCCAGCAGTTGTGACTGTTGCAGACATAGTTCCCGTTGCAGGCCAGGGTTATCGCTGTGCAGCCAGGTCGCAATCTGCTCTAAGCGAAATCCTGCCTGTTGACCGAGACTGATTAACGCAAGTTGCGTCAGCACTGAGCTGTCGAACTGACGCCGCAAACCGCGTCGCCCATATGAGCGTATCAATTGCTTTTCTTCGTAATAGCGTAACGTCGATGCGGGTATCCCCGACTGTTGTATCACTTCACCTATATCCATGTCGTCTCCGCCGCGTGTATGCTGAAACAGCGATTATGCATCCTGACTTGACCTCAAGTACGCTTGAGTTGCTATTCTTTTTCAGGCAACGCATATTCAACCAACGATCTGACTGATGCTGATGCTGATGCAAAGGTATGCATCCTAGATTCAGACTGTACAAGCATAAGGAAAATAAAATGGAAGCAGAATTCTGGCATGGCAAATGGGCACGCGAGGAGATCGCTTTCCATCTGGCGCAAGCGAACCCACTGTTGACTCAGTATCTTGAGAGTCTGCAGCTGGCGACGGGCGCGCGTGTATTTTTGCCGCTGTGTGGTAAGTCGCTGGATATTCACTGGCTCCGACAAGGTGGATACCGGCTGGTGGGTATCGATCTCAGCGAGATCGCTATCCGCGCTTTATTCGACGAATTACAGCTGCAGCCTGTTATCACACAGCATGCTGGTTTATTGCAATTCAGTGCAGCTGGCATCGATATGTTTGTCGGTGATTTTTTTAGCCTGGATGCTGCTTTGTTAGGTACTGTCGATGCCGTGTACGACAGGGCGGCACTGGTGGCCCTGCCGCCCGCTATGCGTACTGCCTATAGTCAGCATCTGCAGGCGCTGAGCCACCAGGCCGCGCAATTGCTGATCACCTATGAGTACGAGCAGACGCTCGCCGACGGGCCACCATTTGCGGTATTGGCGTCAGAAGTGCAGCAACATTATGCGCAACACTATCAGCTCAGCCACCTGACACGTGTAGCAGTTGCCGGAGGTATCAAAGGCAAAGCACCCGCCACCGAATCGGTATGGTTGTTGCAGCCGCATAAATGAATCGCCGAATCGTCTTTAGTTATAGCCGGATACTCTGTAATCTAGTGCGCTGTATATTAAATAATTAGCCATTCAATACCCGCATGCTCTCTGTGCTATAACGATCACCGGCAGCGATATCCGGCGGGAATAAGTGATTCAGCGTGGCCAGATCGCTGTCATTCAGCCTGACTTGCAGTGCCCCAAGATTTTCTTCCAGATAGCGCCGCCGTTTGGTGCCGGGGATGGGCACGATATGCGGGTCTTGTGCCAGTACCCAGGCCAGAGCTAGTTGTGAGGGGGTACATTGATAGCTTTGTGCCAGCTGTCTGACTTGAGCCACCAGTGCCAGATTGCGCGTGAAGTTCTCACCCTGAAAACGTGGACTGTGGCGGCGATAATCATCTTCCGCAAACTGATCAGGACTGGTCAGGGTACCAGTCAAAAAGCCCCTGCCCAGCGGGCTGTAAGGCACAAAGCCTATGCCCAGGCGCTGACAGGCGGCCAGCACCCCGGCTTCAGGATCCCGCGTCCACAACGAATACTCGCTTTGTACTGCAGTCAGCGGGTGCACTGCATGGGCACGCTCTATGGTGGCGACGGAGGCCTCTGACAAGCCTAGGTAGCGAATTTTCCCCGCACGTACCAGATCCGACAGCGCACCCATGGTTTCTTCGATGGGGATCTGGCGGTCTATTCTGTGCTGGTAATACAGGTCGATATGATCGGTTTGTAAGCGCCGCAGACTGCCTTCTACGGACTGGCGTATATAGTCGGGGCTGCCATTCACACCACGTGCATGTGGATTCGCCGGATCGCGTACGATACCGAACTTCGTCGCCAGAAAGCATTGCGAACGTTTGCCCTGTATCGCACGTCCTATCAGTTCTTCATTGGTGTACGGCCCATACATATCGGCGGTATCGAGCAGGTTGATACCCAGTTCCAGCGCGCGGTGCAGGGTAGCGATTGATTCGGCGTCGTCACGGCCTGCGTAAAAATCGCTCATGCCCATGCAGCCCAAGCCGATGGCCGAAACGCGTGGCCCATTTTTTCCTAGCTCGCGCATGGGGAGGATGCTGCCTGAGTTCATTTCATGGTGAGTTCGTGTTTGCATCTCATGGCTCCTTGTGGTTGCTCTGGCCTGAATTGTGCCGTTCCAGCTCCTCGTACATCGCGATCTTGCGCTGTAAGACTTGCAGGTTGCTGTGCAATTCAGCCAGGTTCTGTTCCACGCTCTGCGTATGCGCAATCAGCAATGCTTTGCGTGCAGCCACGCTCTGAACGGTATTTCCCTGCCGCCGCCATGCCGCATATTGCAGCATGTCGCGTACCGGCAAACCAGTGCGGCGCAGCTTGAGCAGAAAGGCTATCCACAGCAAATCTTCTTCGCGAAATAAGCGGTGGCTGTTGTCGCGCCGGCTGATGGGATCGAGCAAACCGATGCGTTCGTAATAGCGCAAGGTATGTACGCTAAGTCCGGTTGCCTCGGCGGCCTGTTGTATCGTCAGAGTCGTGGTCATGAATATAGTCTGGAGGTTAGAGTGCACTCTAAGTCAAGCAGCATTATCAGCTTTTTGAGGATAAAAGAAGCGCGAGCGTCTGAATTGCAGGGCAAGTGTCGGGCGATGGTAAGCCATGCGCTAAAAAACTAACAATTGTGACTCAATTTACTCAAAAATATCGCCTGACATTTCGCGCTGTAGCGGAATGCTGTCCAAGCACTCAGAATTGCACTATAGTAAGAACAGCTGCGTGCCGCGTAACAACGCCCACCTGACGCGCAGATTGCCTCGCTGCTGTCCCCCTAAGCTGTGTCATGTCCTTTAACCTTGCCAACTCAGTCACTGAAAGCCGGGAAATATGAACACTACCGTACAGAGCAATTTCTTCACCTGTCCTGAGTTCCTGAAAATGGAGCGCACTATCATTGATGATTTTGTGGATTGCACGCGCGAGTGTTGTATCGAAGTGGATTCCTGCGTTAAGGCCCTGAACCGACATGGTGGCTCGGAATACATACATCGTATGTTCCGCTCCATGCACTCACTCAAAGGCAATTGTCAGATGGTGGGACTGGCGCCATTCAATGCCTTGATGCATAGGATAGAAGAAATTTTTTCTGTACTGCGTGCGCATCCTGAGCAGTATTTTCCTGAGCTGGGTGAGTTTTTATTACTGGCGACGGATGAAATCGAACAGCTGCTGACTGAGCTGATCAATGAAGGCGTCGGTGATGAGCTCAGACGCTCCCGCCTGGCTGCGGTATGTGATGAGTTACAACAACGTTGTGCTTCGGGTTTGCGTTCTGAGTATTTCCGCGATGCGCTTATCGCTTTGGGGGGCAGGGGCACTTCTAAAGCGGAGTCGGCGAAAACTGAACGTACCGCACCAGCCTTGCCTGCTGACCTGGTACTGATGCAACAATGGGCGGAATGTATCGATCATCTGAGTATCTTCCGAAAAAATCGCAGTACGCAGACGGTGCAACTGGCAAATGCGCTGAATCAGGCGGTCGGTACGATAGTCGATCCAGAGCAGTTGCAGGCGGCGGCGCTGATGCATGACATTGGGATGGCATTTATTCCTCATTCTATTTTCAATAAAGAAGGGCATCTGTCGCGTGAAGAGCAGCGCATCATTCAGGATCATGTGCAGATCGGTTATCAGATGTTGCAGCGTTTTTCCGGTTGGGATGAAGCTGCAAAAATGGTGCTCGATCATCATGAGTCCTACGATGGCACAGGCTATCCGGGTCGTTTGAGTGGCGAGCAAATCCATCCCGGTGGCCGTATGCTGGCGATTATCGATACCTTTTGTTCGATTACCACGGAACGTTCAGACCGCAGCTATAAAAAAAGTTTGCTAAGCGCAATTTCAGAAATCAATGCCAATGTCGAAGTGCAGTTTGATGCTCAGCTGGTCAACGCCTTTAATGATGTCGTGCGTGGCTTGATCATGAAACAAAATTAAGCCAACTCCGACTGCATAGACTGCATATCAGCTCAGAACGCCCAGTTAGTCGCGACATAGGCGCTGTGGCTGCCAGGCAGCTGACGTACTACCGCCTGCTGCGGGCCATTCAGCAAACGCAAACCGGCCTGCCAGCGCCAGCGGTCACCTTGCCATTCCACGCTGAAGCTGCTGATCCTGCCGCCATCTTCCGGCATCCACAGCACATCGATGGCTGTTTGCCAGGCTTCTTGCTGATGGCTCCAGCGCGCAAACAGATTGTGGCGACGCAGATTGCTGGCTGCGTTAAATGCGGTATTTTGCCAGGCCAGATTCGCCGCTGCCGCAGTCTGCCATTCAGCTTGCCTCGCGATCACTTGTAAGCGCTGGTTATGCTGCAGCCACTGCTGCCAGTCGGACTGACTGCGCGCACTGCCGTCATACCAGTACTCCAAAAAAAAACTGTGCTGATCTTCAGTGGTCAGATTCGCACCCAGCAGACACTGGCTGACTTGGTGTTGCATGCCCCATTGCCAGGGCGCGCTGCGTGCCAAACCATTGCCACCCACATACTGCAATTGCTTGGCCTGTTGCTGGTAACGTAGCGAGCCATGTAACTCGATGGCATCGCTGGCGACCCAGGAAAAGGCCGCGCCCAGACTGCCCTGAGTCTGCTGACCAACACGTGCAAAGCCATGCCAGTCGACATTGCCGCTGCGTTGATACCAGCGTGCCGCCAATGCCTGTTCCTGATCACTCTCACTGTTGTTCTGGTGTGCGGGATGCACCCAGACCAGACTCAGGGCCTGCTCAGCCGTAAAATAATCCAGGCTGGCCAGCGGCTTGCCTGTCGCAGTCTGGCTGATCAGACTGCGCCTGGTTTCTTGCTGTATCACATCATTCGGGCGAAAGCCATAACCCACATCCCAGGCGATGATTTTTTTACCCGCACTTAATTGCCAGGCACCCAGATCCAGATTGCCATACAGCTCATTGAGCCAGGCGGTGGTTTGGCTTGCGCCATCGCCGTTTTGGTCGGTATGGGTAGTCACGGTGCTGTGCAGATTCCGGTATTGCACCTTGAGTTCCAGCTCAGTTTGCAGGCTGCTTTGCACAGTGCGGATGAGGCCGGGTTGCAGTTGCTCTGCCTGCGCAGCCGGGCCGTCAGTATTGCGCTGAGTGGAACTGAACAACGTGCGCCAGTTGCCGCTATAGCTGAAATCGTTTTCTGCGGCCTGTGCCGGTGGCATCAGCCAGCCTGACAACAGCAATGCGGCTACCAGACCAAGGCCAGATGGTGACGTTTTGAGTGCGGACATAAAGTTCACTCCAGCACTGGATTTTTCGCCAGGAACATGGGATTGAGCCATGCTTCCGGTACCGTTTTCGACTGACGGCTCAGATAGCGTATGCGTGTCTCTTTGTGACTGCTGAGTTGATCGCTCAGACGCATTTCCACCACCGCAGACGGAGCCTGTGTTTTATCCATCACAAAGCTTGCTTGTTTCGCCAGTTTTTCAGATTGCACGTACAAGTCGGCTTTGATTGGTTCGTAATATTTTTTACCTACCCACAGTTCTATATGCTGATAGGCCAGGCTTTTACGATTCGCGTCCAGCCGCAAATGCAGGCAGGGCTGGTTGCCGCATACTTCTTCGCCGCTCAGGCTGGCTTGATAATCATCGGCCCAGTTCATGGTCGCGATATCGCCGACCGAGGCATCACCGAGTAGTTTCTGCATCGCAGTGATGCGCATGGGGCGCTGACTGCCCGGCAACAGCATCCAGAAATCATCGCCCGACATCAACACTTTTTGCCCTTTTTCCGCCGGGCTTTGCATCAACACCAATGACTGGCGCTGGGCCTGACTATACACGCGGTATTTGCGTTCTTTTTCCAGCGTTCCATCACGCAGATAGGTAGTGATTTCAGTTTCGACCTGCATATTGCCGCCACCGGTGCGCAGCTGATCGGTGGTTTTGATGATCTGGCTTACTTCTGTGGCCTGCGCGGTGCTCAGGCTGAACAGGCAGCCCAGTGTCAGCATTAGGTATGCGCTCGAATAGCGTAAGTTTTTCATGATTTTTTCCAGTTCAGGTATGGGCCAGCGCATCAACCACAGGCTGGTTCAGGGTGCGGCGTGCAATCAGTGCAGAGGACAACATGGACAGTACTATCATGCCGCTGATGGTCAGCAGATACATGTTCAGGTCCAGGCTGATCAGCAAGGGATAACCGGTAGAGCGGCCGGGTGGTGGTGGCATCTGCACCGGGAACACGGTCAGCAGCAAGGCCACACCGACCGCGATGGCCGCACCCAATAAAGCACCACTGCCACCCAGGAACATGCCCTCATACGAAAAGCTGCGTATCAGTTCGCCGGGCAGGGTACCCATCGCACGCAGACTGCCGGTCTCGCGGGTTCTTTCTATAATCGCCATCGCCATCGCATTGGCCACCACAAACACCACGATCAGACTGATAATGCAACCCAGCGCACCGAAAATCCGGTTATACAATGCACGCACCGATCGATAGAAAAAAGCCTGATCTTCCCAGTTCTGTATGGTGAGGCCGTTTAATTGTTGCCGCAGTCTGTGCTGCGCTTCCGGCGTCGCCTGCATGCTGTTCAGGAATACGCCCAGGCTACTGACTTTATCGGTATGCAGCAGACTTTGCGCGTTGTGGATACCGGTGTAAATCAGACGTTTGTCGATGTCGGGTATGCCGGTCGTGACGATGCCACGCACATTCACATCCATGGCATTGAGCGCGCCTTCTGTAGTGCTGACCATTAATGTGAGATTGCTGCCGGGTGTGGCTTTCAGACTGCGCGCCAGGGCTTCACCGATTACGATGTCGGTACTATTCGGGTCTTGCAGTATGCTGCCAGCCACGACTTTGAGGAAAGGGCCTTTGACAGCAAATTCTGCATCGGCATCGATGCCCACGCCCAGCATAATGGTGGACTTGTCGCCATTGCTGATCAATCCGCTGAATTCTACCCGCGGCAGCACATAGCGTACCGCAGGGTCACTCAGGATTTGCTTATCCAGCTGAGCCACATTGCTGAGTCCATATTGCAGCGGTGTGTCTTCTTCTTTATCAAAGTGCTCTGCCGTGCCGACGATCAGATGCCCGCTGCTGCGCGCCGCGGACTGGGCCAGACCTTCGTAAGTCGAATAAGCGAAGCCACCTGCGAGCAGCAATGCAGCCGACCCCAGTGCGGCGACACTGACGGTGACCAAAGAGCGGCGCCGGTTGCGCAAGGCATTGTGGAAGGCAAAGCGCAGCCAGGTGCTTTCTAACGCGAATCGTTTCATTGCAGTCTCCCATCCAGTAAATGCACAACACGGTCAGCACGGCGGGTTAAGCGCTCATCGTGACTGGCGATCACAAACGCCGCACCTTCGGCCTGGCCGCGTTCACGCATCAGGTCCAGCACCTGATCTGCGGTGATGGAATCCAGACTGGCTGTCGGTTCATCGGCAATGACTAAAGCCGGACGTTTGATGAGTGCACGCGCAATCGCGACCCGCTGGCGCTGGCCGCCGGACAAGGCATCAGGCCGGTGCTGTGCATGTTCTTCCAGTCCTACCGCCTTGAGTTGCGCTGCCACTCTGGCTTTGCGTTCTGCTTCCGGCACGCCATTTAAGAACAAGGGATAGTCGACGTTTTCTGCCACCGTCATGACCGGTACCAGATTGAAGCTCTGGAAGATAAAGCCTATGGTCTGACGTCGTTGCAGTGTCAGTTCGCGTTCGGACAAGCTGGCGATATCGCTGCCCTGTATCACGACCTGACCCTGATCAGCCTGATCGATCAGCCCGCACAGATTCAGTATCGTGCTTTTGCCGCTGCCGGAAGGACCGGTCAATGCCAGCAATTCTCCCGCCTGCACTTGTAAATCCACACCACGCAATGCACGCACCAGATGCTGACCCAGTTGATAGGATTTATGCACACCGTGCAATTCGATGACGGGCTTCATGCACTGAATCCTTGCAGAAACTGCTTCGCTTTTTCTGATTGCGGCGCTTGAAGACGTATCACTTCTTCTGCCAGTTTTTTTGCGTCGGCGTTACGTTTTTGCTGCTGTGCCAGACGCGCGGCCCGCATCCAGACTTCACCCCGGAAGCCCAGCTCTGCTGTCGCTAACTGTGGGTGAGCCAGTATGTCTTCTAATAATTTTTGGCCACGTGGCTGACGGTTCATGAATTCCGGCACCGCCAGAAACGTCGAGGCGGCAACAAATTTGACTTCCAGCAGTTGTAAGACATTGCCGTGCATCTGAGTCTGTTCTTTATCGGCCAACACCAGCGCCTTATCGATCATGGCCAGACCTTCTTCGGCATACGACATTTTTTTCCAGGGGAAAATGGTGGTGGTCGCCAGCTTGCTGGTTGCTGCACCGGTGTAGGCCATCAGCAAAGGCTGACCTGGTTCGGCTTTGAGTAAATCCTGAAAGGCTTTGGCTGCACGTTCTTCATTACCAGCACTGGCGCGGAAAGCCTGAAACGCCGCCTGAAATTCAGGTTCGGAATAGGCATACGCTGGCTGCATAGATGAAAGGCAGGCACAAACACTGAAGAGCAGGGCAGTCGTCGATTTGCGGTACATGGTGTTCTCCTTGGTTGATCGGTTTGGGACTGATCGCAGCTTAAAGAGGACAGATCTGGCAGGCGACTGAAATGCGACATACGGCGGCATCTTGTCGTGAAAGCCATTGCCGATGGTGTGAAATGCAGGGCCGCATCGTGTGCAAAAACCTGGGAAGAACGAAAAAATGTGTCTGTTTGATCATGCCAATCTGGCCCGACTTGGGTAGACTGCTGGCTTTTGAGCAGACGGTTTCTGGTCCCCCGCTGTACCAGTGTGGTAAGCGGGATAGCTGCCAACATCAGAAGTGAAGAGCTACCGACGGCGGAATTGCAGACAACAGGAGATAAAAATGGGTAAAACCCGCTTAGAAGCATTCAGTGACGGTGTGATCGCCATTTTGATCACGATTATGGTGCTGGAAATGAAGGTGCCGCATGGTACGGATTTATCAGCTTTGCTACCGGTATTGCCGGTTTTTTTGAGTTATGTGCTGAGCTTTATCTACGTCGGTATTTACTGGAATAATCACCATCACATGATACACACCTGTAAAAAAGTCACCGGTGGCATCCTGTGGGCGAACCTGCATTTGCTGTTCAGCTTATCGCTGATACCGTTTGCAACCGGCTGGATGGGCGAGAATCATTTCGCGACCATCCCGGTCGCCTTGTATGGTGTGGTCCTGCTGTGGTCGGCATTTGCCTACTATATTTTGCAAACGCTGATCATTCGCAGCCAGGGGGAGCACTCCTTATTGAAGCAGGCTGTGGGCAGCGACTGGAAAGGCAAAATGTCTCCAGTGTTATATTTAGTCGGGATCATTTTTGCATTCTGGGTACCCCAAATTTCTATGCTCAGTTATGTACTGGTCGCCTTGATGTGGTTAGTGCCTGACAGCCGCATCGAAAGAGCAATCTCTGGCACCCATGAAGCTTAACTCTGGGGGTGTATGACAGGTGGTCGTGCGATCTGTGCCGCCATGCGGCGTCAGCCGTAATTGATCGCAAATTTGCATGAGTGGCGCATTATGCTGCCATGCCTGTTGAGCGATATCGGTCCAGAGTACGATTTCCTGGCGGGTATTGCGGCTACGAATCTGGCGGACGGTATGAGTCAGCCACTTGGTCGTGGGGAGATCCAAGTCACTGGCAACACAAGGGAAGATGATGCGGTCTGGTTGCCAGTGTTTCAGAAATGCTTCTTTACATTGATGCTGCTGCAGATGCAGCAACAAATCCTGATACGGCCCGGCAAGCTGACTGAGTTCTGTGGCGAGATGACCTGCAGCAATCTGATAAGCGGCGGCATTCATTTTCCAGAGGCGGATACGCCATCCATTTTCGTTGTCTGCATGAAGCTGTTCAGCGGACAAGACATTTCTGCCATGTCGCGCACGACACTGCGCCAGTGTGTTGAGTAGCTGAAGTGAGTAACAGAGATGGACAGTTTGAGGCGGCGCAATAATCTGGGTATACATGGCTGAATCCGGTTACGCGAAGTGGATCTGCTTCAGCATCATTAATGCAGCGTCGAGTAAGCAGATGATGAACAGGCTAAGGCTGAGGAAATGTGAGGCGTACAGCAAACTCAGGCGATGCCAACGCAGTGAGTTGTCGTGTGTTGGTACACAAAACAATAGTAAGCCCAGCAGGCAAGTAAGCAGGCAGCTTAGCAGGAAAGTCAGGATGAGCAGGCTTTGTACACCGGGAGCCAGATGTTTACTGCATGCTAGGAACAGCAGGGCTGGCACCATGGCTGCATAGCTCAGTATGTTACGTCTGACGCTGCAAGGATGAACAGAACGGCTTTGTTGAAACAGCAGCATGCAGTTTAGGATGAAAAGCAGTAATGAAGCGCACAGTGCAGTCAGACTTTGATCCGGCAGCGCAAGCGCGAGTGCTGACAGCAATACAAAGCCCCCGGCACAGAGGCGTTTTTCAATATGGCCTGATACCTGGTTTGAGGCGCGCAACGCGTATTCAAGATCAGATTGATGGAGCAACATAGTGACTCTCCTGCGCGCAATCACACCACACAGCTGGGGAACAACAAACGGCTTTCGCTGGTTGCGCCGGTTTCGCGAGCTACCGGGCTGGTGGCCGACACTTGTGGCACCGGAATTTGCATCACTTTTTCCAGTTCCCTGGCCAGGTATTGTTTGCCGCTGGCTGACATCGCTGTCATCGGCAGACGAAACTCCTCCTTCACCATACCTAGCAGAGACAGCGCTGCTTTTAGCGGTGCAGGGTTAGGTTCGCAATGCAATAAGCGGATCAGTGGAAATAGCTGCTGGAACAACACTAAGGAACGTGCGGTTTCACCTTGCCTGATCATGGCATACAGAGCGCAAAACAGATCAGGGCGGATATGTGCTGCGGCCGAAATAGCGCCATGCCCACCGATAGACAGAAAATCGATTAACAGGTGGTCGTCACCACACATTAAGCGCAATGGCGATGTACGTAAAATCCGGGCTGCTTGCTGCAATCGGCCGGAGCAATCCTTGATGCCAATAATTTGCGGACAATCACGCAATTCATTCAAGGTACTGGTTTCGATGTGTACGCCGGTACGTGTAGGTATGTTGTACAGCACGATCGGTTGTTCAGTCGCTGTGCATAAGGCGCGAAAATGCAGCGCAATTCCTTCCTGGGACGGACGTACATAAGCAGGAGCAGAAATCAGATAGGCGCTGGCAGGTGTGCCAAATTTTTCAAGGCGAGTCAGTTTTTCTGCGACACGCTGAGTATAGCTTCCACCTATTCCCATCATCACAGGAAAGCCGACAGGCACGACATCCTGCACGGCGGCCAGTATCTGCGCTTTTTCGCCTTCCGATAACATAGAGGCCTCACCGGTAGAGCCGCAGACTACTAAACCACTCACACCGGCAGAAAAATAATGTCGCGTCAGTTTTTGTAAAGCCGGAATATCGACTTCGTTGCCATGAATGGGCGTAACTAAGGGTATCCATATACCTTGCATTTGTTTCATAGCCATTTTCCTTTTATCTGCTTGTCGCTTGTCCATGAGGATGTGCCGCAAATCTGACTCAATATCGTTCTACAAAAATCTGTGAAATTTTTCCGAATTCTGCGCTGGGCAATTCGCGCATTAGGAGCGGAAAAAACAGCTTAGGGTTAACCTCGCTACTAATCAGAAAGCGGGTAGCGCAACCATGATCTGCGGCTTGGGTACGCAGATAATTCAGCTGTAGTCCGCATAGCTGTATCAACAGCGCACGCAGCCTTTGCTGATAGCACTGAGCAACAACAATTTGCGTCAAATAGAGCGCTCTCTTTTTACTGTGCTTGCGCTGCATAGGCGCCGCCGATGCAGGCAGGTGAAGATCAAACGTAGTGCTGGCTGGTGCTGGCATACATGACTCCTGTGAACGGGTGATGCTGACAAGAGAACGATACGTACATTTTTATAAAAATTGCCTAAAAACCCGCAACTGAGATATAAAGCTTTTGTTAAGACTGTTTTGTTAAGACTGATATCCGTCATTTGGGTGGAGAAGGCAAGACTGGGTAGTCGTGTTACAGCTCAGATGTGTATATCTGAGCCAAAGCGACATGCCAGCCAATCGTTGACGCGAAAAGGAAACCAATGCAAATGCGCCATCTGCTGTTGAAGAAGAAAAATGTATTGCAACTGTTGATCCTGCTGTTGGCATTCACTTGCCTGTTGCCTGGCGCACGCGCACAGCGCAGTGAGCAAGCGATCTCGCTCGATACCGGCAGCGGTGTCTTGCAAGGTAGCCTGATACTTCCGGCACAGCCAAAGCCTGCGCCTGTCGTGCTCTTGATTTCCGGCTCAGGCCCGACCGATCGGGATGGCAATTCGCTGGGGCTGCCCGGTAAAAACCATAGCCTGCGAATGGTGGCAGAACAATTGGCGGATGCGGGTTTTGCCACGGTGCGTTACGATAAACGCGGTGTGGCCGCCAGTCTGGCTGCGGGCAGCACGGAATCTGCATTACGGTTTGAGAACTATGTCGATGATGCAGCTGCCTGGCTCGCGTATTTGAAGGCCGATACCAGGTTCTCCAAAGTGGTGGTAATGGGGCACAGCGAGGGTGCTTCTATCGCCGTACTGGCTGCGCAAAAACAGCCTGTGCATGCGCTGGTGGCGATCGCCGGTGTTGCGCAAAGTCCGGCGGATGTCCTGGCTGTGCAGTTACAGGCCAGTGGCATGCCCGCTGACTTACTGGCGCAGGCAAACAAGGCGCTCAGCAGTCTGAAGGAAGGTAAAACGGTGTCCGATGCGCCTCCGGCCCTGGCGACATTATTCCGCCCTAGTGTGCAGCCGTATTTAATTTCGTTGTACCGCTATACCCCGGCGCAGGAAATCGCACGTTTGCAGTTACCAGTACTGATTGTGCAGGGTGATCATGATATTCAGGTCGGTACCGAACAGGCGCGTGCACTGAAAGCCGCTCTACCTGCTGCGCGACTGGAAATCATCGGCGGCATGAATCATGTGCTCAAGCTGGCACCGGCTGAGCGCGCCGCGAATATCGCCACGTATATGAACCCGGATTTGCCACTCGCACCACGCCTGCTGCCGGTGTTAACAGATTTTCTGGATCCGGTCGTGACACCGAATTGAGTTCTAAGCAGCTATTGCACTGCAATGTAAGTTTCCTGAAATTTGCAACATTCCTGATTGCTAAAGCGTGCCGATCACCTTAGTATTGTTGCTAAAAAAATGTGCATTTCCATAAGGGAAAACAGGAGACAGCATGAGCGACCAGGCACAGGGCAGAGGCGGCGACAGCGCGCCGCCGGATATTCGTACTATCATCGATAAAGAGTCTCCGTTCCCGCCCGTGCGCCGGGTGGGGATGTTCAGGGCGCTGCGCTGGTTACAGGCCGGCTGGCAGGATTTTCGTGCCTCGGGGGCGACCAGTATTTTCTACGGCATTTGCTTCGCACTCATGGGCATGGTGCTGAAGCTGGTGCTGCACAATGCACCCGAATATGTATCGGCACTCAGCTGTGGTTTTTTACTGATCGGTCCCTTGCTGGCGCTGGGTTTATACGACATCAGCCGCCGTATGGAAAATCAGCGTTCAGGCTTGCTCGGCAGCGTGTTTTCTATGCGCGGCCGCTGGAGCAATATCGGCGTACTGGCGCTGGTATTGGCCGTCATCATGATGGTCTGGGCGCGCGCCTCGCTGGTGATTTTTGCGCTGTTCTATAACAAGGGCATGCCCAGCATGCAAAGCTTTCTGAGCCAGTTATTCTCGCTCGACCACCTGGAGTTTGTACTGGTCTACGCCTGCATAGGCGCGGTATTCGCCAGCATCGTATTTGCGATTTCCTGGGTCTCGATCCCGCTGATGCTGGACCGCGACACCGATGCGATTACCGCCATGATTATCAGCTGTGTCTCGCTGTTCATCAATGTACCGGCCTGTTTGTTCTGGGGGCTCTGTATCGTGGCGGCCGTGGTGATCGGCATGATGAGCTGGAATCTGGGACTGATCATCCTGATACCCGTCATCGGCCATGCGACCTGGCACGCCTACAAGGATGTGGTTGGTCACCCCAGTGACCGCAGCCAGTGACATCCCTTCCTGATTCTTACCGGCAGCCTCAGTAAGGGCTGCCGTCTTTGTGGCTGAAACGCCACTGACCATCAATCATAGTCGCCTGTAAATCATCGTCGGGATAACTGACCTGATCGCCTGCACTGCGGTCACCGACTTCCAGATACACCACATCCTGCTCACTCAGATTAATCAGCTGATGCGCATTACCGCTGCCAGCCGCAAAGCCTGCGCACATCCCCGGTGCCAGCTGGGTCAGGCCTTCATCTGTTTTCAGGCTGGGATGACCACTGATGATGTAGATGAATTCATCCTGCAGCGAGTGCGCGTGACGTAAAGCCGATATCGCACCCGGCGCCAGCCGCGTCAGATTTACACCAAACTGACTTAAGCCAAACAAGGTCCCCAAAGGTTGTTTACTACGGCCTTCCATTAACAAGGAAAACTGTTCCGGATACAGCGATTTAACCGTACGCAGCGGTGCACTGTCGGCGACTATGGCCAGTGGAAAGCCGGATGGTGGGTTTGCTGGTGTAGACATGTTTGGATTCCTTAGATACTTGATTTGTTTTATGGACAATGCGATAGTTTGGGAGCTCTTTGTTTCCCGATTGCAGTGACGACACTGCTGTGCGGGATACGCACGACCTTGTAAGCGTTTTATCCTGCTGCATCAAGAGGTAAAACAAAGTAGTTCAATGTAAAGAGACCATGGCGTATTTTATACGTTGATCCTGCCAGGAAAGATGCTACAGAGTTGCGGCTGTTCTGCCTTGTCCTTCATGTTTTACATGCTTTCCTTGTTTTGCCTTGCTTCATTGATTTTTTTCTTACACCAATATGTGTAAGACACGCTCTTTGATGAAATTTCGTTGAAAGAAAACAGGATGATCAAAATCTTAGCATTCCTTAGTGCCTTTGTTTCAGTGACGGTGTTTGCTGCACAAGCTGAAACGCCCGCCTTCAATCCCGGTCAGCTGAAAAGGACAGCCAGTGCAAAGCCAAATGAAGTGCTGGTACTGGGGACACCGCATTTTTCGTCATTACCGGCCGGTTTTCAAGCGCGATATTTGCAGACGCTGATCAGTCGACTGCAAGCCTGGCAGCCCAGTATCATCACCATTGAAGCACTGTCCGGTAGTCAGTGTGACTATATGCGTCGCTATAGCGCACGATATGCCGACGCGGTGCGGTCTTATTGTTGGGATACCACAGCGGCGTTCAAGGCAACCGGACTTGATGTGCCTGCAGCGACAGCTGAAATGGCGCGTTTGCTTGCTACCTGGCCGAAGGCGCCCAGTGCTGATCAGCGACGTTCGCTGGCTGCTGTATTTCTGGCTGCCGGCGAACCTGTCTCTGCATTGGTGCAGTGGCTAAAGCTGCCTGCGGCCGAGCGGCGTGCGGGTAATGGACTGGAGCAGGCACTCACCGAAAAACTTCAGGACTTAGCTGAAAAACGCAGCGAAAATACTTTACTTGCCGCGCCGCTGGCGGTACGCCTGGGGCTTGAACGGGTATATGCGATTGATGATCATACGGCAGATTCTGTTTCTTCGGATGAAGCAGATAATAAGGCTGCTGGCGACATTATGCAGCGGCTATGGGACAATCCTGCGTCATCCAGTCGACTGGAGCAGGATAAAGCACTGGAGTCCCATTTAGATAGCGACGAAGGCGTGCTGAATATGTACCGCGTATTGAACCGGCCTGACCAAGCCATGCTTGTGTACCGCAGTGACTTCGGTGCTGCATTGAAAGATAAGTCAGCCCGGCAATATGGCCGCACATATGTCGCTTACTGGGAAACCCGTAATCTGCGCATGGTATCGAATATCCGTGAGACTCTGGATCCATTCCCCGGACAGCGCGTGCTGAGCATAGTCGGCGCTTCTCATAAGGGATATGTCGAGGCGTATCTGCATATGATGCATGATGTGACGATAAAAAGCGCAGCGGCTGTGTTGCGCTGATGGCTGTTGTGGTGTGGATTTCTGTGTCAGCATAACCCTGAACAGATCGTTCTGTACAAGTCGCGGGATGCCCGATATCAGCCTGTGTTAAGTCTTAGCTTGAAAGCTCAGCAAGCCTCGAAAAAAAGCCCGGTCACTATAACGACCGGGCTTGTGGTTGATAATGACTTAGCGACTGACAGTGTACTTACTTCAGCGGTGGTATCGCTTGTGGCTGCAAAGCTTTAACCGGCTGCTCTTTGAGTTTGTCGGTCAGCATGCGGATGGCTGTTTCCAGTTGCTGGTCCTGGCCTTTGAAGGTGGCATGTGGCAGGTTTTCCACTTCCACATCCGGTGCCACGCCTACGCCTTCCACCAGCCACTGGCCGTCCATGCTGAATTGTGCAGTTTCAGCGGCACGTATCATGCCACCATCCAGTAAGGCATTGTTGTCGGACAGCCAGACACCGGCACCGGCGGTGCGCTTGCCTACCAGTGGGCCGAGTTTGAGTGCCTTGATGCCGGCCGCAAATGTCTCACCATCCGAGTAAGTCAGCTCATCCACCAGCACCACCAGATGACCACGGAAAGTCTGCTGCATATTGGTGTAAGGTGAAGTGCCGGCACGTGACCAGAAGGCCCAGGTTTTACGCAAGAGTTTTTCGATGATCCAGCTGTCGATATTGCCGCCACGGTTACGGCGCACATCGATGATCAGGCCATCACGCTCGACATTGGCATAAAACTCACGCGCAAATGCATCGATGTCCTGGGCTCCCATTGCACGCAAATGCAGATAGCCTATCTTGCCATTGGACGCTTGCTGTACCCGCGCTGCGCGGCTTTGTTCCCAGTCGCTGTAACGCAGATTGGCATGCTTCATCATGCTGACCGGATGTACGATCACTGCGTGCGCTGCCTGGTTACCACGCTGGACTTGCAATAACACTTGCTTGTCCGCCTGATTCAACAGCAGGTCAGAAATATCGCGTGCTTCTTTCGTGCTCTTACCATTGACTGACAGGATCACATCGCCTTCTTTGATATTCACGTCAGGGCGGTCTAAGGGCGAACGCTCATTCGGCAAATCCGGTTCGCTGCGGTAGATGTGCTCTACTTTATAGCCTTGCGCATTGCGGCTCAGCACGGCGCCGAGTGAGGCCGGCGTGCCTTCGCTGGCTGCGCGGCGCAAATCACCGGGGCGGAATTGCGAGTGCAGGGTGCCGACTTCGCTGACCATTTGCGCCAGCACGTCATTGAGTTCGGCACGGTCAGTCACGCGCTCTGCCAGTGGCGCATATTTGTCGCGCACCTTGAGCCAGTTGACGCCGCGCATCTGCGTGTCGAACAGGTAGTCGCGATGCATACGCCAGGCGTCGCCCAGCATTTGCTTCCATTCCAGCTTAGGATCGGACGGGAAACTCCAGTCCTGCACACTGACCTTGGCTTTGCTGATGTCATTCGGGATTTTTGCACCGGCTTCGACGATCAGGAATTCACCTGCGCTATTGCGCAACATAATATGCTTTTTATCCGCCGATAAATCATACTGACGGATGCCGCTGGCAAAGACTTCTGCCGTTGCACCTTGTTTGCTGAAGGCGATGGTTTTCAGGCTGGAGCGGTCATCGGCTTCACGCTCAAGTATATACAAGCGTTTGTCATCAACCGCCAGCTGACGGTAGTTACCCGCACTGACAGGAACCTGATACAGCCTGTCTGCCAGCCCGGTGTATTCAATCGCAGGAATTGCTGCACGGGCTGCTGGTTTAGCTGCGGCTTTGTCGGTGGCTTTGTCGGCGTTTTTGTCGCTGCCAGCTGCATTCACGTTGTCTGCTGCTTTCGGTTCCGCTTTTTCTTCTGCTTTCGGGGCGGACTTGTTCAGCTCATCATCTGCTTTGAATGCAAAACGATTTTTCGCCTGCAGTGCCAGTGCATAAATGCCTGTGCGTTTGTCGAAGGCCGGGCCCATATTCCGGTCACCCCATGGGGAACGGTTCGCGACCTGGAAGTTGCGCTCAGACAGGAAATACAGCCATTGTCCATCTGGCGAAAATACCGGCGATTGCGATTCAAAGCGGTCGCTGGTGACGAACTGCAGCTGACGGGTATCGAGCGCATACAAGGCGATTTGATTGCGCTTGATGCTGGTTGCGGCACGCACGATCGCCAGGGTTTTTGAGTCCGGTGACCAGACGATTTCTGCGTGATTACCGGCACCTGCTTTGCCTGCATCATCGATCAGCTGATTCTGTCTGGTGTTCAGATCGAGCAACCATAAGCGCCCGCGCTTATCGGTGTGCGCCAGATGTTTACCATCCGGTGCAGGGAAAATTTGCAAGCGGTGGAAGTCGCTGTCTTTGGTCAGTTGCTCGGCTTTGCCGATGCCATTGGCCGGGAATTTCCAGATTTCGTTTTCACCGGTGGTATCAACGATGGCGAATACAGACTGATCATCCTGTGAGAACACGGCGGCGCGTGAGCGGGCCTGTTCCGGTATCGCCAGATCGATACGGCGCTGATTGCCGAGTCCGGCGATCGTGACTTTGCCACGCGCAGTGAACATCAGTTTTTCTGACTTGCCAGCTAATTCGGTATCGGTCAGATAATCCAGCGGTGTACGGATCAGGCGCTTTCTTTGCTGATCAAAATCTGACACCAGATCGATGTTGAGCGTGCGGTCGGCCTTGCTGTTGAGGTCAAATACATGCAGATCCGCGCCCAGCTGATACACGATCTTGCCATCGCCCAGACTGGCGCTACGTACGTCCCAATCCTGGTGGCTGGTGAGTGCCTGGGCATCGCTGCCATCCGGATTGGCGCTCCACAAATTGAAGGCGCCGTTACGGTCGCTGACGAAATACAGACGACCCTGCCACCACATCGGGCGGCGGTTATTACTGTTTTCATTACCGGCCAGACGAACGGCTTCCTGTTTGCTTTGCAGATCAAAACGCCACAACTGGGCGATGGCACCGCCGCGGTAATGCTTGGCATTGTCATTGGTCATTTGCAGACCAAAGCGGGTGAAATACAGATAGCGGCCGCTGTCATCCAGTACCGCTTCATTGGCATCAGCGACCGGGAAAATCCGGCGCTCCAGTGTTTTCGGATTGATCGCAGCAATCACGCGATGCGCATTCGGACCAGTGCTGTTGAGCGTACTGATCAGGACTTCAGCCTGCGCGGTCCAGCCCAGTACATGCACCACATCGTTATCAAAGCTGATGCGCTTAGGCAGACCACCTTGCAAGGGCATGATATACGCCTCAGTCGCACCCTCATAGGAAGCCGCGAATGCCAGCCACTGGCCATCTTTGGATACGGCAGGCTGGATTTCCGCTGCCGGATGGGTGGTCAGACGCTGCGCCTGACCGCCTTGTACGCCGACCTTCCATAAATCGCCTTCTGCGGTGAACACCACCGTATCCGCATGGACGGCAGGGAAGCGGTAATAGCCAGGTGCAGCGGCAGCACTGCTGATCAAACCGCTGAGGGCGAGAGTAAGCGCGATCTTGGTCAATTTCATAGTCGTTGTAATGGTTGGAATGACTGACAAAAAACATCTTCAAGTTGCAACAAGAGCCAGGACTTTTTACAGATAAGGTAAGAAGTGTTACCGAAATGTAAGATAAGTTGATTCAAAGAAACTTGGTGTTTATAACGTCCTCCGAATGCAAAGAGTTTCCATGTGGAAATTAGCAGCTAACCGGAGAATGAGATGAGACCATCTGATTTGATGAAAGTTCTGGCAATTCTAGGGATATCCACGGAAATATCCGTTTCTTACGCTCAGAATGTCACTTTTACCATTGATACCCAGGCCGAACGTAAAGCGATCAGCCCCTTGATTTATGGCTTTAACGCCTATGCTGACGGCAGCGGCCGCGCTGGCTGGGATGCGCATGGCGGACGCGCGAATCTGGAAAGCCTGAACCTGACGTCGCGTCGTATGGGCGGGAATAATATGACCAGCTATAACTGGGAAAACGGCGTCAGCAATTCCGGTGCAGACTGGTGCCACTCGTCGAATGCGGGTGTCAGTTATTCCAGCGGTGCCGGAAATCCAAGTCAGACTGCTGGTCTGGCCTACTATGCGCCAGGTGCGGCGATCAAGGCATTTCACGACCAGTCTATCGCATTAAATACCTTCTCTTTGCTGCAATTGCCAGCGGCAGGCAAATTACCTAAAGACATCGTCAATATGAACCCGCCAGGCAATTGCAATGGCTGGCCGCTGTGGCAGGATGCGCCCGGCGCATCGAACACAGATGTCAATCGCTGGCTGACCATCGTCAACAATAAGCCAGCCAGCGCCGGTGCGCTGAGCCTGACGCCGAGTCTGAATGACAATGTGGTGTATATCGATGAAGAGCTGAACTTCATCATCAAAAAATACGGTAAGAGTTCGGCTGCTAAAGGCCTGAAGGGCTATGAGCTCGATAATGAGCCCGACCTCTGGCATTTGTGGCCTTCGCAATTTGGTAACGGTACCCATGAGCGCCTGTACCCGCAACTGAGCACTGTCGCTGACGTCGTGCAAAAAAATCTGGACCTCGCAACGACCATCAAACGGGTTGATCCCAGTGCTAAAACCTTTGGCCCGGCAGTCAGTGGCTACCTGGGTTTATTCAGCCTGTGGTCGGTATGGGATGGTGCGCAGGCACGTCAGCCAGCCGATTGGGGGCAATACAATGTGGAGCCGTATATCTCCAAAAACACCGGTGATCGCTACCGTTACAACGGCATGACTTTTGCCAATGTCTATCTGGATAAAATGCGTCAGGCCTCGACCGCTGCCGGTAAGCGTTTGCTGGATGCCTTCTCCTTCCACTACTATCCTCAAGCCTCGTATGATCAGGCGACCCGGGTGCAGGCTTCACGCAGTCTGTGGGATGCGCAGTATGTGGAACCGACCTGGATTACGCAGGCAGGTTATGGCTTTACCGATGGCCGTGGCATCGCCTTACTGCCTAAGTTACAGAAATCCGTGGCTGACTTTTATCCGGGCACCAAACTGGCCGTGACGGAGTATGACTTCGGCGGACGGGATGATGTCACCGGTGCCGTGGCCCAGGCAGACGCATTGGGTGCTTTCGGTAAGCAAGGCGTGTATCTGGCAAATTATTTTGGCGATGTCGAAGGCTATATCGGCGCAGCGTTTAAATTGTTCCGCAACTACGACGGGAATAAGTCCGTGTTCCCTGAAGTCTCGGTCAAAGCTGTGTCGACGAATAATGGCAATGGCACTGTCTATGCCGCCGTCAGCGCCACCGACCCGAACACCCTGCACATCATCGCGATCAACCGCCTGGCAACGCCGATCACCGCCAGCGTGCAAATTAAAAATCCTGTGCTGTTTAACTATGTACAGGCCTGGGGCGTCGATGCCAGCGGCCCACAGGTCACAGCACGCAATGTACAGGCCACGATTACACAAAACAATTTCAGCACCAGCCTGCCCGGCTATTCAGTCATGCACTACGTGCTGAAGCCCTGATTCCTGCACCGGCAATTCAGCGCGGACTTTCCACGGCCCGCAGCAAGCAATCGCTCACCGGCAACGGCGAGCGGTTTTTTTACTGGCTTTCTTGCCGCAGCGGTCGGGCAACACAAAAGGCCTCAGAAGCAGCCAAACCGTAAAAAATTTCCATCAAATGCGGAGTTCAGCATAGCGATTTGTTCATAGTCGTTATACAGTCTTGGTTTGACGAAGGTGTAAATAAAGATAACTGCACAACGCTTGGAAGGCTATCCATACAAAAGTAAGGTAACTACCATACCAAGCGAAACACAGGTCTGCATTAAGGAGAAACTTATTTTTACCGTGCCAAACGCAACAAGCAAAACCATCACCGAAGCCACCCAAGGGTATCGCGAGGAATGTTCAGAAGCCTGTTTTGCTGCAGGTACCTTGGTGCACACCAAAGAAGGCTTAGTACCCATTGAGAAAATCAAGGTCGGCGATTGGGTACTGTCGAAACCTGAGAATAGTGGTGAGCAAGCTTACAAGCGTGTGTTGAAAACTTTTGCGTGTGAGCCTGCAGCGGTGATGAGCGTTGGTGGCGCTGTACCTAGCGTACCCCTTAGTTTCGAACCAGTTATTGCTACATTGAATCATCCATTTTGGGTTGTGGATAAAGGTTGGACCGCAGCACGTGATTTACCCGAGGGCTTTAATACTGGTGGTGAAAAATTCGAGTTACACGATGGATCACAGACCCGTGTCGGTGCATGTACGCCAATTTTTGTCACAGATCAACCGGGCGTTGGATGGACACCTTCACAGATGGGCGATTTAACTGGCAGAGGAGATCTTTGGGATTATGCGAATCGTAAATATGTGGCAACTGGTGTCAAGGCGATTGAGCGAATTCAAGCGCTGGAATCCGAACATCCTCTCTATAAGCAAATGGCCTTGGAGGAAGCTGAAAAAAGCGAAGACAATTACCCTTATCTAAAATTGCCTGTTTACAACCTCGAAGTTGAAGACTTCCATACCTATTACGTCGGCGAAATTGGAATTTGGGTCCACAACACCAATTGCGGCGGCTTAAACTTTGAAGTCAACGGTGGTGAAGTATTGTCAGAAGCAATGACCTCAAATTCGCATTGATCTCTTCAACAAGTGCTTGCCTACCTGAAGAAAAATTTACGGGTTAAGGAGAAACTTATTTTTACCGTGCTAAACGCAACAAGCAAAACCATCACCGAAGCCACCCAACGGTATTGCGAGAAATGTTCAGAAGCCTGTTTTGCTGCAGGTACGTTGGTGCACACCAAAGAAGGCTTGGTGCCCATTGAGAAAATCAAGGTCGGCGATTGGGTATTATCGAAACCAGAGAATGGTGGTGAGCAAGCCTACAAGCGCGTGCTGAAAACCTTTGCGCATGAGCCTGCGGCGGTGATGCGCGTTGCCGGAGCGGTTCCCAATAAGTTTTTAAGTTTCGACCCTGTGATCGCGACCTTAAACCATCCGTTTTGGCTAGTAGACAAAGGTTGGACTGCGGCACGTGATTTGCCAGAAGGTTTTAATACAGGTGACGTAAAATTTGAGTTACACGATGGATCACAGACCCGCGTCGGTGCATGTACGCCAATTTTTGTCACAGATCAACCAGGCGTTGGTTGGACTCCGTCGCAAATGGGTGATTTATCTGGGTTGGGAGGTCTCAGGGATTACGTCAACTGTAAATTCTTGGCAAATGACGTCAAGGCGATTGATCGAATTCAAGCTCTTGAATCTGAACATCCTCTATACAAGCAATTGGCCTTAGAGGAAGCTGAAAAAAGCGAAGAGAATTATCCTTATCTGAAATTGCCTGTTTGCAACCTCGAAGTTGAAGACTTCCATACCTATTACGTCGGCAAGATTGGTATTTGGGTGCATAACACCAACTGCGGCGGCTGACAGCTTGAAGTCAAAGCCGGTGAAGTAATGTCTGAGGCGATGTTTGCAAATTCGTACTAATCTCGTCAACAAGTGTTTAATTGGTCAGGCGTAAGGGAATGCACCTATTGCGCCGTATGAGCCAGGGGATTGCCCCTTACCGTGTTACCGCCTTGGTGCCGCCAATTTCAATCAAGCTACGCAAACAGAAACCAGAGCACAAAAAACACCCAAAAACTTCCTAAATGCGGTATTCACCATAGTGATCTTGCAATTGCCTAAAGAAAGTCTGGTTCTCAGAAAATGGGAAATGACGATCTTTGCATAGTCGTGAACCTGATGCAGGCGATGGATACGGGTGATTGGGCAGGGTGTTGCGGTGTTCGACAGGTCAGAAAAGCAAACTAGCCATGCGGGTGCATGGCTAGTTTGTAGGGTGCACAGGGCAGGCGTCGTTACGGTGACGCTGCCTGAGGTATTGTTGAGGCGATCAGTGTGATCCGCCTTTGATGTCGCGCAGGATGCCTTTGAGGCTGTTCAGCATCAGGTCCAGTTCTTCGCGGGTCACGTTCAGGGCTGGCATGAAGCGCAGCAGGTCAGGGCGTGGGGAGTTCAGCAGCAGGCCGAACGGTTCCAGATTGCGGGCTTTTTCCACGATTTCTGCGCCGATGTTGTCGCCCAGTTTCAGCGCGCGCAGTAAGCCTTCACCGCGTTCGCCTTGCAGGCCAAATTCTTCCGACAGTTTGATCAGTTCCGCGCTCAGGTAAGCGGCTTTTTGTTTGACTTCATCCAGGAAGCCCGGTTTGGTCAATTCTTTGAGCACGGCGATACCAACTGCTGTCATCAGTGGCGCGCCATTGTAGGTACCGCCCTGATCGCCTGGCACGAAGCAGGCGACTGCTTCGCGGCACAGCAGTGCACCGAGTGGAACGCCGCCGCCTATGCCTTTTGCCAGGGTCATGATGTCTGGTTCGATACCGGACAACTGATAGCCAAACAATTCACCGGTGCGGCCCATGCCGGTCTGTACTTCATCCACGATCAGCAGGATGCCGTGCTTCTGGGTTAAGGCGCGCAGTTGCTGCATGAATTCGCGGCTGGCCGGTATCACACCGCCTTCGCCTTGTACTGGTTCCAGCATGACCGCCACGGTTTTATCGCTGATCAGTTTTTCGACTGAAGCGATGTCATTCAGATCGGCTTTCGGGAAGCCAGACACTTGCGGTGCGAACAACGTATCCCAGCCCGGTTTGCCGGAAGCTGACATGGTTGCCAGGGTGCGGCCGTGGAAGCCATGATCGAAGGTGATGATTTCAAACGCGCCGTTTTTATTCAGCTGGCCCCATTTACGCGCCAGTTTGATTGCGCCTTCATTGGCTTCTGCACCGCTGTTGGTGAAGAATACGCGGTCGAAGCAGGATTGCTGAGTCAGCATGGTCGCCAGTTCCACCATCGGTGCATTGTAGAAAGCGGGTGAAGGATTCAGCAGTTTTTTAGACTGGCTGACCAGGGCTTCATGTATCACCGCCGGGCTGTGGCCCAGACAGTTCACTGCCCAGCCTTGCAAATAGTCCAGATAGCGTTTGCCGGTATGATCGGTCAGCCACATGCCGCTGCCTTCAGTAAAAACGATTTCCGGGCGCGGCGTGATGTACATCAGAGAATTTACGTTGTACTGACTGAATTCCATTCTGGACTCCTGTGATCAAGCAAGGGTGGATAAAAAATTAAATATGAACAGAAAAACAAAAAGCCACAGGGACGGCCTGTGGCTTTGGTTGGGTGCTGCACGCTCATTTGACGCGCAGGTACACTAACACATCCGCCCAGGCTCGCAGAGCGAGCGGCGACGTCGCACGATATTTGGTGAGGACATGTCAGCAGAAATTTTCATAAAACGGATAGTAGGACTTTTTGCGCACTGCGTCAAAATAAATTTCCACCCGTTTCAGAATTTTTTCTGCTTACCTGTTTCCTGCACTCAGCCAGCCAGATCGGCTTCGGAGGTAAACGAGTCGGCATAGAACTCATCGGCGGGCAACTGGCATTGCGCACTGAAATCACGTTTCGCAGATTCCACCACCACCGGTGCACCGCAGGCATAGACCTGATAGCCCGACATATCCGCCACATCGGCGATCACTGCCTGATGTACAAAGCCGCTGCGGCCGGTCCAGTTGTCTTCTGCCTGCGCGTCAGAGATGACGGGGATGTAGCGGAAATGCGGCAACTTGGCAGCCCATTCCTGACACAGCGCATCCATGTACAGATCAGCCGGACGGCGGCCGCCCCAGTACAGGCTGACCGGGCGGGTCGAACCGGTATGGATCAGTTGTTCCATCAGGGCTTTGATCGGCGCGAAACCGGTGCCGGACGCCAGCAGAATAATCGGTTTGTCACTGTCTTCACGCAGGAAGAAGCTGCCTTGCGGGCCTTCAAAGCGCAGGATGTCGCGCTCTTTCATGGTACTGAATACCTGGTCGGTGAACACGCCACCGGGCATATGACGGATATGCAGCGTGATCTGTTCTGCATCATGCGGCGCATTGGCCATACTGTAGCTGCGGCGTTTGCCGTCACGCAGCAGGAATTCAATATACTGACCGGCGCGATAATTGAGTTTTTCATTGGCAGGCAATTGCAGCGCCACCAGCATCACGTCGTGCGACAGTTTTTCCATACGGGCGATGCGGGTCGGCAGTTTCTTGACCGGATAGTCGCCATCACTCACAATTTCACGCGCTTCTATGGTCAGATCGCTTTGCGGTTTGGCGCAGCAGAACAGCGCCATGCCAGCCGCTTCTTCGGTATCAGGCAGCGCGCGTTGCTGGTGGTTGCCATGAACAACGCTGCCGCTGTTAACCTTCCCTTTGCAGGAGCCACAGGCACCATTTTTACAACCATAAGGCAAAATGAGGCCAGCACGCAGTGCGGCATTGAGTACGGTTTCATCTGCTTCGCAGCTAAATTGACGACCACTCGGGGTCACGGTTACTTGAAAAGTCATACAATCCTGTGCATGAAAAAACAGTTTAAAAAAATCGGCAAGCCACGCTTGCTCATTATCGGGTGTGGCGATGTCGGCATGCGGCTGTTGCCGCTGCTGCGCGAACGTTTCTGTGTGTTTGCCCTGACCAGCCAGCCAGCGCGGGCAGCTGAATTGCGTGCTGCCGGTGCTATTCCTGTGATTGGTAATCTGGATCAGCCAGCCAGTTTGCGCCGTCTCAAAGGGCTGGCACAGTGGCTGGTGCACCTGGCGCCACCCAAAGCAGAGGGCGAAATCGATAGCCGCACCCAGAATCTGGCCGCCATTTTACCTGACAAGTGCCGCCTTGTTTATGTCAGCACCACTGGCGTCTATGGTGATTGTGGCGGCGCTGAGTTTGATGAATGCCGTCCGGTGGCGCCGCAGAATGCGCGTGCGATACGCCGGGTTGCGGCTGAAAACCTGCTCAGGGATTGGGCGCGTGCTTCACAGTCCCGGCTCTCCATTCTGCGTGTGCCTGGCATATATGCGGCAGACCGGCTGCCGCTGGAACGTTTGCGCAAGGGCTCGCCAGCTCTGACTGAGACGGAAGATGTGTACACCAATCATATTCATGCGGATGATCTGGCCAGTTTGATACGCCTGGCATTGTTCCGTGCCAAACCCTCCCGTGTCTACCATGCGGTGGATGACAGCGATCTGAAAATGGCGGCCTACTTTGATTTAGTGGCTGATCAGTTCAGCTTACCAAGAGCACCACGATTGACGCGTGCTGAACTGATGCAGCAGGTCTCGCCGGTGCAACTGAGTTTTATGTCGGAATCGCGGCGACTTAAGAATCTGCGTATCCGGCGCGAACTGGGGATGCGCCTGCGCTATCCCGATGTGCAGGCCGGTGTGGCAGCGGCACGGGCTGAGCTGGCATGAAGCTGCTTTACTCGTTCTGTAGCATTCATATTTTTGGATTGCGCTGATCAGGCGGTGGTATCAGCGGCAATAACAGGTAAAACAAAGAGCCATGGCCCTCTTCGCTCTTAAAGCCGATTTTTCCACCCATTTTTTCTATCATGGTTTTGCTCAGACTCAGGCCCAGACCGGTACCCGCATATTTGCGGGCGGAGTTGGCTTCTGCCTGGGTAAATTTCTGGAAAATACTGGATTTGAAGTCATCCGAAATGCCTATGCCGTAGTCCTGTACTTCTACTTTCACCCATTCACCGCGCATCGACAGCCGCACGTCAACCCGGGCTCTTTGTCCGGAAAATTTAATTGCGTTTGAGAGCAAGTTGGACAATACCTGAACAAAGCGCTGGGCATCGACGTGCACCCATAGATCGGGAAGTTGTTGCTGTGCCAGCTCCAGGTTCACATGGAAATTCTCGGCATAGCCCAGATTGGCGTCGATAGACTGATTGACCAGGTGCTGAACAATATGGTCTTCTGCATGGAATTGCATGCCGCCATATTCCAGTTTTTCGAAATCCAGAATATCGTTAATCAGCGAGGTCAGCCTGACTGCATTGTCATTGGCCATATCCAATAGCTTTTGTGCCTGTTCCGGAATGTTGGGCGCCACCCCGCCTTTGAGCAAGCCCAAAGCACCACGTATTGAGGTTAATGGGGTACGCAATTCATGGGATACCGCCGATACGAACTCGCTTTTTAATTTATCTGCGCGTTTGATTTCGCTCAGATCATGCAAGATGATGACCAGCAGGGTCTGAGTCCCCAGACTGACCCGTGTCATCGCCAGCTCCAGCGGAATGTCGTCGCCAGAACGTTGTCTGGCGCGGATTTCCACCCGGTTTGCTTTAGGCATGGTTGAGGTGCTGTCGGTATTGGTGATCGCATCGATATGCTGATGCAAGGTCTTTTGTGCGCGTTCTTCCGGAAACAGGCTGAATAGCTGACGTCCTTTCAGACTGCCGGGTGGAAAATGAAATAAGGCTTCTGCAGAGGGATTGGCCGACTGTATCAGGCCTGAGGTATTGCAAGTCAGTATGCCTTCTGCTGCGTGATCGAGTATGGAACTCAGGCGTTCTTCGCTCTCATGTAACTCTGCAGTTCTTTGTTTGACCAAGGCTTCCACGTTATAGGTATGAGCGCTGGTCATCAGCAGATAAGCACCGAACAGACCGGTGAACAGCAAGCCGCCCACCATCGCACTCCAGGTTACCCAGGAGACGTGGGTCTTCCAGTACAGGGGCGAGGCCTGCACCAGGAAGGCATATTGTTTGCCACCGAAATGGATCGTGGATTGAAACTGAAAAGCAGGATCGGACCATTCTATGGTGTCGATAAACACACCGTTCGATACGGGATAGGACAGATCATAGAACTTGATCAGCATATCGTTTTTTTCCTGCGCGCTCAGGGTTTCCTGGATCATGTCTGCGACCCTGAACATGCCTGCTGCAACGCCGTCAAAGGCTTCCTGCCGTTCTGCCGGGGTAGAGATGGCGTGACCGCGCAGATAAATCGGCACATATAACATGACCACTTTCTGACCACGTTCATCCAGCATGGGGTCGGTCGCGGTAATTTGATTGGTATCGCGTGCGTCTTCGATTGCGTTGCGGTGCCGGATCACGGACCCAAGATCAAAGCCTGCCAGGTCTGGCGGGCTGTTATAGGGTTGCAGGTAACGCATGGGGAAATACTCATCCCTGTCCCTGGCTGGCTGGTAACGTCCGTTTTCATCTTTTTCAGTGAGCCGGAATCCCGGATAGCCTTCGAGCTCAACACTACGCTCGAACGCTGATTTTTGTGCATGCCTGACCAGTGGCACCCAGGTCAGCAAACTGATCGCAGGATTTCCCCTGAGTGCATGTTGTACAAATGTCGCAAACTCCTCCCGTTCCACATGTTTGGAGCTGGAAAATAAGCGCTCAATATTGTCCATGACATCCGCATTGCTGTTAAGCCGGTTTTGTATATTCTGGCTCATACGCTGGGCTTCCAGCCTGAATTCCAATTGTTGTTTTTGGGTTTCGCGATCGCGGATGAACAGAAAAGCAACCAGCACGACCAGCAGGCACAGACTGAGCGGAACCAGTACATTGAAGCGGCGCGAACGCCACAGGTCAGCGGGGCGCGCAAATAACACCAATACCAGCGGGGTGGTCGTAATGACACCCAGTACATCACCGACCCACCAGACCAGCCAGCTGCTATCTGATTCCGCGCCACTCAGGCGACCCATCAGACGCAGTGCCGTCACACCCATTGCACTGCTGACAAGCGAAACCACTACGGTACACAGGAAAAAATAAAAAATATCGCGGTTACTATCCAGTACGAGTCTGTCCTTGAGCGCATGCCGTATCATGCGCTGCGCTGCAGCCGCCTGAAACACGGCGATTGCCGCCAGTATCAGTGCCAGCGAGATAGTGTCGATGTTCAGTCCTGCACTTTGGCTCAGACTCATAGACAGATGAAACAGGATTTGCCCGGCGAAAATAGCGGGTAGCATGCGCTCGCCAAATGACAGCACCAGACCAAAGGCGATGCCTGCGGCCGGAAACAGCGCACTTGAATAGCCGGGTGGAATTGCCAGTAACATGCCCAGTCTGCCAGCAGCCAGATACACTGCTGTTGCCAGCAAGAGCGGCACTAGTATTGACTGGGACGATAACTTGGGCATAGCAATCTGTTCAGACAGCAGCGGTTAGACGAGTGATGAAGTCACTTTCAGGACTTCCTCCGCAGTTGTAAGTCCATCTATAATTTTTTCAGCTCCGGCTATGCGTAAGGGCTTCATTCCGTCCCGTATGCTTTGTTGACGCAGGGCATGAATATCCGCATGTTCAGTGATCAGTTTGCTGAAGGGCAAGGTGACTGTCAATAGTTCGTATAAACCAGTACGTCCTAAATAACCGGTCTGACGACATTCCGGGCAGCCAACCGGGCGATAAATGGTGGCAGGTTTTTGTAAGGCCCATTCTTCGGTCAGCGAAGTCCAGACTGGATCCGTGATGCTGCCATCCGGCGCCTTGCAGTGTACGCACAGGGTGCGCACCAGGCGTTGCGCCAGGATTCCTATGATGGTGGCTTCCAGCAAGTAATAAGGCACACCCAGTTCCAGTAGCCGCATAATGGCTGAAGGCGCATCATTGGTATGCAGAGTCGATAAGACCAGATGACCAGTCAGCGCCGCCTGAACCGCCATTTCAGCGGTCTTCAGATCGCGGATCTCACCGACCATGATGATGTCCGGGTCCTGACGCATCAGTGCGCGTATGCCATCTGAGAAATCGAGGTCCAGCGCAGACTGTACCTGCATCTGGTTAAAGCTACCTTCCACCATTTCTATCGGGTCTTCGACGGTACAGACATTGACATCCGGCGTCGCGAGTGCTTTCAGTGTGGTGTACAAGGTGGTGGTTTTACCTGAACCGGTCGGTCCTGTCACCAAAATAATGCCGTGCGGTTTAGCCGTCAGTTGATCCCAGCGTCTCGCATCTTCCGGCGGGAAGCCCAGCTCCGGTAAGGTTTTGACCACCACTTCCGGATCAAAGATACGCATCACCATTTTTTCGCCGAACACGGTAGGTAAAGTCGATAAACGCAATTCGACTTCCTGCCCTGCGGCGGTACGGGTCTTGATGCGGCCATCCTGTGGGCGGCGCTTTTCAATGACATCGATGCGGCCCAGCAATTTGATACGTGCGATCATCGCGATCATGACTGTTGCCGGTACCTGATACACCTGATGCAGCACGCCATCAATGCGAAAACGGATGACTGCTAACTCGCGCTTAGGTTCCAGATGAATATCTGAGGCGCGCTGATCAAACGCAAACTGCCACAGCCAGTCGACGATATTAATGATGTGCTGGTCATTGGCATCCACCTGCTTATTGGATTTACCCAGTTCGACCAGTTGTTCCAGATTCTGACGTAAGCCCAGGTCGTTGCCATTCGATTTACGTGCGTCTTTAATCGACTTGGCAAGTGAAAAAAACTGGCCTATGTATTGCGAAATATCAAGCGGATTGGCAAACACCAGACGGATGTCTTTACGCGAAATCCTGGCGATTTCATCTTGCCATTCACGATTGTAAGGATCTGTGGTCGCAACCACCACGGTATTGCCTGATAACTCTACCGGCAAAATATTGAAACGTGTCGCATAGGTGGCTGACATGACTTCGGAGACCGACGTGAAATCTATCTTTAGTGGATCGATACGGTAAAACGGCAGATGGACTTTACGGGCTGTCCATTCCGTTAACCAGTCCAGCGTCAGCAAGGCATGGGGCTCTTTGGCAGAGATAATTTTGCATTGGGCAGCAGCGGTCAACGCATGCATGGCCGATGGCGCATTTTTTAGTATGCCTTGCGCCTGATTGAATTTTTGCTTGGCATCTTCTTTCTGTATCAGGCCATCTGCCATCAGCCAGGTAAAAATCTGCTGCAAATTCAGCTGACGTTCCGGATTCGTTTTCATGACTGTTTACGTATCAATGGTTGGCCTGTTTCAGCTGGGATCAGCCGCTGCTTTCAGACCATTTACCCAGGATTTTGCTGGTAACTTAGTCTGTGTTTTGATCTCATTGGCACGCTCATACAGGGCTGTGAAGTCCAGCGCCGGCTTTTGTTTAAATGCGATAGCGACCACGTTCCCATCATGTACCTCAGGCAGGCACATGACGCAATCGAAGGCGAAACGCAGCGCTTTTAAATTCCGTTTATAACTAGGGTGCTCACCAAATAAATTCACCGTCAGGATGCCGTCGTCTTTCAGGCAGGCGGCGCAAGCCTGATAAAACTCCGCTGTATCGAGAACCGGTCCCTTTGCTGTGGCGTCATACAGATCGACCTGTAAGGCATCAAAGCAAGCATGATTGTTGCTGTCATTTACAAAATCAAGCGCATCCATTTCCAGCACTTGCAGGCGATCATCATTGGCTGGCAGCTTAAACATGCTTTCACAAATGTTGATCACAGCAGGATTGAGTTCTACGGCAGTCACCTGCAATTCAGGGAACTGGCGATAACAGAATTTCGTCAGTGCGCCGGTACCCAGCCCGAGCTGAACCACATGAACCGGCTGAGTGTTGAACAGCATCCACGCCATCATTTGCTGCGCATATTCAAGCTCTATCGCATCTGGCTTACGTATGCGCATCGCACCTTGCACCCATTCTGTACCAAAGTGCAGAAAGCGCACGCCATCCAGTTCCGATAAGGTGACTGGTGCATACCTGGGTTTGCGGGGCGCTTTTTTTATCGCTGCTTTGGGGCCGGAGCGCAGATTCGCTTCCGCTTCGATTGATTTTCTTTTAATTAACATATGAGTAATAAAACGTGTTCCTGTGTTCACGCTGCATCTTCTCAAGGATAGATGCAAAATCTCTCTGGCTTCGTTATAGCTCCTGGTCGTAGCATTGCTACGGTCCGCGTTGTTATGCCTTGCCAGGGCAATTTTGTGTCAGTCCTGTTGTTGCAGGGAATTCTTGTTATGCATTGTGCCAGAAGCAGGCGGTGATTCAGGAGAATTGTGCATCAAAACGTAATAATTGCTGCCATACCGATAATTTTTTTTCGAAACTCCAGCTTGCGTTGGCGGGTGAGGATGAGGGCAGGATCAGTGTCTGAAAACCTTGTTGCTGGAAATGAGATTGAATCTTTGCTGCAACTTTTCCGTTAAAACCTATTCTTTGCAACTTAGGGAAGCTGTGGCGCAACGCAGAAAAATCGTTGAATTGACCCAGACGAATTGCACTGTCAAGACTGCCCTCGCGGTAGCAGGATGCATAGATATCCCACAAGCCTATGCCATGATTCAGCAAGGAGACGGTTTTTTCCTGGTAGGTCAACAGGTACAGATCTGCATTTAGCATCGCAGACAGCAAGCGCCAGAATTGGTTTTGTGGATGGGCGTAATATTGCCCCGTCTGCAGCGACGCGACACCGGGGAAACTGCCTAGTATCAAAGTATGCGTTTGTGCATCAATCAGAGGTGGAAAACCTTGCAGCTCGGTTTGGGTGGGAGTCATTTCTGTGTATGCGATAGCGAGGAAGTTCAAGTGTAGGGAGCAAGGGAAAGGAGCAAGCTTGTCCTCGGGTATTTTATAGGTAATTCAGTGCTGCAGCCGGTGCGATCGCTAAGGATGCTCTTTGCACGGCTAAGCGTTCAGCCATATGCGTGGTGTTATGCAGGCTAAAGCGCGGTGGTACGCGAAGGCTGAAAATGTAAGACTATGGCGAATTCATTGGATGTATGCTGTGGTCGTCGACTATGCTGTCAACGTGAGCACGATGCTTTACGTTTAAACAGAGTAAACAACGTGATGTGAACGAAACGGATAAAAGGAGTGCATGATGAAAAAATTTGTTGCCCTGAGTGTGATTACCTCTGTTGCTTTATTGAGCGCCTGTGCGAGCCCATCTAACTCCGGCAGTGTCTACCGTGCGGGTCAGACTCAGAACGAGCAAAGTGTGCGCATGGGCGTTGTTGAGTCTGTGCGTGAAGTGACCATAGAAAAAGGCCAGAGTGGGGTAGGTACAGCGGCTGGTGCTGCTTTAGGCGGTATTGCTGCCGGTTCCAGTATCGGTGGCGGTAACGGTGCCGTTGCTGCAGGTATCGTGGGTGCGATTGCTGGCGGGCTGATCGGCCAGAAAGTCGAAGGTAATATGAACCAGAAGCGTGGCTTGGAAATTACAGTACGTCTGGACAATGGTGAAATGAAAGCGATCGTGCAGGAAGCTGACGAATACTTCCGTGCCGGTGAACGCGTGCGTTTGTTATCCAATGGCCGTACCACCCGCGTTACCCACTGAACACGGCTTTGCGCGTCTGAGTGTTGACCGAAGTTCTTGCGAAAGACAGTGGGTGTCTGTCTTTCGCTTTTCACTCATTAGCCCAATTTAAGCGCCATGCGTATTGAGTCTCGCAATAGATGGTAAGTTATCATTGCGTCAATGTGGCGCTGCAGATCTGCTATGGAAGCAGATTGCAGGCTATTTTTGGAGAGTAAAAATGAAAAAGTACACATTTGCGTTTTTATGCGCATCGGCTTTAGTTTCAGTTACTTCCTTAACGCAGGCTGGCGAGGTCAAAGTAACCTGGCAAGACCCTGAAAAGTACACAGATATCCGCCCGACCAGCGAAACACGTGAGGCTTTCCAGCAACGCGTGACCAAGGAACTCGACGCGGTATTTCAGAACTTGGCAAAAAAGTTGCCAGAAGGTGTGCAATGGGATGTGACGGTGACAGATCTGGATCTTGCGGGTGATGTGCGCCCTCCACAGGGTGCAAGAGTCAACGATATCCGTATTGTGAAAGACTTGTATTGGCCACGTATGAGCCTGCACTATAAGATGACTGATAGCAGTGGCAAAGTGCTGGCCGAAGCGAAAGAGGATATTAAAGATATGAATTTCCTCATGAACAGCATGATCCCATCAGGTCATACCAGTTTGCAGTATGAAGAAAAAATGCTCACGGATTGGTTTAAAAAACAACAGCGCGAACAGATTTTTCCAAATAAATAAATAAGCGGTGCTCGTACACTGAATTACTGCTCTACAAAGCTAAACTTGGTCTGATTTCATGGGTTTATCCCCAAAATCAGATAAATAGTTTCTTATTTGAAATAATTAAGACCTGATGCCCGCATAACTGGGCTCAGGTCTTTTTTTACAAAAACTGTTAATGCGGCAATAATGCCTGTATCTCTAGTCAAGCTACCTGGTGCAGTGATGAAAACAATCTTGTTTCGGTGCGGTACAGAGTTTCAGAGTGTCGATAATATTTACGTCAAAAACATTTATTCCGGATTTATTGAGGGGGTGGCAGATCCGAAAATCAATCAGGATATTGTGGCTGATTTTGTTCAGGATATCCGTCAGCGCGCCTGGCAAGGCAAACCCTATTTGCTGTTCAGCTCAATGAACGACAATGCGCATTATCCTGCATTGCCTGAGTACGCCTGTGCCGTCAATTTGCGTTTTGCTGAACCGGTACATCATCCGGATTGCCTGATGTCTGCAGCAACGCTGGTCTGGTTTCAGCAACAGAATCCTATTCTGCATGGTTTTGATCTGACTGAGCTGATCCGGGAGTTGCATTGGAAGGATGTCGCCAGCGATTTAAGCTGGTGAACCCAGCCTGAGCGGGTGCAGATGCAGACATTGAACCTGAATTAAACCTGAATATCAACGCCGTTCTTCACCTGCACACCGGATTGCGCCTGAGTCTTGTAAGCCTCTTGCATCTCCGCTGAACGTTGTAACTGTAGTGCTGCCATTGCCTGTTGCTCCATATTGCGTGCTTTAGCCGCCACTGCAAAATCCTGCCCTGAGGGCTCGGCCGGCGCTAATGCCGCTGCCTGTATGGTTCTGGCGCGTTGTATGGTTTCCTGAGGCGTTGATCCCGCAGACGTATCAATATTCACCTCGCCGCCAACTGCGTAGCGCTGTCCGTCCGGACCTTTTTGATACACAAAGCTGGGGCCACCCGTCGCCAGACCGCCGCTGGCAGCCAGATGAGCAAATTCATGTGCTCTGACTTCGCTATTCGTTGCCTTGAGCTGGTTGATTAAGGCTTTCGCTTCCTCACTGAGTGCAAGCTGACTGCTAGCTGTTGAGGATTTTGCTGGCTGATTCTTGCTATCGCTGGTTTTGTTTGTTTGCGATGCTGGAGAATCGGCTGACTTTGCCTCGCTTACAGACAAGCTGACAGTTGCTGGCGCTGTGAGTCTGCGATCATCATAAGCGGTAGTCGTTGGCTGAAGCAAAAGCATGACAGTTAGTCGATTGATTGAAGGCTGCTTTCATCATAGTGGTGCAAGTGGTCACGTGCAAGGATGGTGGGGCTAGCGAGTTGCCGGTACTGCGATTGAAAGAGCGGCGCAGCTAGCGGTTATGCATTCTTTGTTCACGTGTCGCTGTAAAAATAAAAAAGCCCGTCCTGATGGGACGGGCCTGAGCGCGTGAGTGAAGCGTTATCGCGCTTCACTCGCTTGCTTTATGCATTTAACAGCATTTCATTGAGGCGTTTCACAAAGCCGCTAGGGTCGCTTAGGTTGCCACCTTCAGCCAGCAAAGCCTGGTCGAACAGGATGTGTGACCAGTCAGCGAATTTCGCTTCTTCGTATTTCAGCTTCTGTACCAGCGGATGGTCAGGGTTGATTTCCAAAATAGGTTTGGATTCCGGCGCAGCCTGGCCAGCGGCTTTCAGCATACGGGCCAGATTGCCTGACAAGTCGTGCTCATCCGCGACCAGGCAGGCTGGGGAGTCGGTCAGACGGAAAGTCACACGCACGTCTTTGGCTTTATCGGCCAGTGCAGCTTTCATTTTCTCGACCAGCTCTTTGAACTGCGTCTCGGTCTCTTCATGCTGTTTTTTCTCGGCTTCGTCTTCCAGTTTACCCAGATCCAGGCCACCTTTAGCGACGGAAGCCAGTTCCTTGCCTTCGAATTCAGACAGGAAGGACAGCATCCATTCATCGACGCGGTCAGTCAGCAACAAGACTTCCACCCCTTTTTTACGGAAAATTTCCAGGTGCGGACTGTTTTTCGCGGTGGCATAGCTGTCGGCGGTCACATAGTAAATCTTGTCCTGACCTTCTTTGGCACGTGCCAGGTAGTCGGCCAGTGACACGTTTTGCGCATCGCTGTCATTGTGGGTGGAGGCAAAGCGCAGCAACTTAGCGATGCGGTCTTTATTGGCATGGTCTTCACCTATGCCTTCTTTCAGCACCTGACCGAATTCTTTCCAGAAGGTCGCATATTTTTCATGCTTGGCTGCTGCTTCTTCACCTTCGGCATTAGCCAGATCTTCCAGCATGCCGAGTACGCGCTTGGTCGAGCCTTCACGAATGGCTTTGATATCGCGGCTTTCTTGCAGGATTTCACGTGATACATTCAGCGGCAGATCGTTCGAATCAATGACGCCTTTGACGAAGCGCAGGTAGACTGGCATCAATTGTTCTGCATCGTCCATGATGAATACGCGTTTCACATACAGCTTGATACCGCCACGTTTATTTCTGTCCCACAGATCAAACGGTGCACGTGCCGGAATATACAGCAACTGGGTGTATTCACTACGGCCTTCAACCCGGTTATGGGTATGGCTCAGCGGTGCGCTGTAGTCGTGCGAAATATGTTTGTAGAACTCGTCGTACTGTTCCTGGGTCACTTCCGATTTGCTGCGGGCCCACAACGCGCTGGCCTGATTGACGGTTTCCAGCTCATCCTTCAGTACGTTTTCTTTCTTCTCTTCGTCCCATTCTTCTTTCTGCATTTTGATCGGCAGCGAGATATGGTCGGAATAGGTGCGGATCACTGATTTCAGCTTCCATGTCGACAGGAAGTCATCTTCCCCTTCGCGCAGATGCAGGATGATGTCGGTACCGCGATTGGCTTTTGCAATAGTTTCTACACTGAAGTCACCGCTTCCTTCGGATTCCCAGCGTACGCCTTCAGCCGCTGGCTGACCGGCACGGCGCGATTCGACCGTGATGCGGTCGGCGACGATAAAGCCGGAGTAAAAACCAACACCGAACTGACCTATCATGGCCGCGTCTTTTTGTTGATCGCCAGACAGTTTGCCAAAGAATTCCTTGGTACCGGATTTGGCGATGGTACCCAGATGCGCAATCGCATCTTCTTTCGTCATACCGATACCGTTATCGGAAATCGTAATGGTACGTGCGGCTTTATCAAAGCTGACCCGGATTTGCAGCTCACTGTCATTTTCGTACAGGGCAGCATTATTGATTGCTTCAAAGCGCAATTTGTCGGATGCATCTGACGCATTCGAAATTAATTCGCGCAAAAAGATTTCCTTGTTGGAATACAAGGAGTGAATCATCAGTTGCAGCAACTGTTTGACTTCGGCCTGAAAGCCCAGGGTTTGTTTTTCTGACATTTTTTCCTCGGAATTTAGCTTAGGAAGACAGGGTTAGATAGAGGTTTTTCGTGCTTTTGCCTGCTTTGTCAGACAAAGATGGAGATAATCTGCAAAACAGCGTTCTCGATATCTGGGGACAGCACAACGTATTTCAAGGAAAAAATTATTATCTGATTTTGGAAATGCTGATGATCGACAGCACGGCGGTGCGTGCGCATCAGCATGCGGCGGGAGCCCAAAACAAGAAGGTCCCCAAGCGATAGGACGCTCGCGTGGCGGACTGACGAGCAAGATTCATGCAGTGGTCGAACGTTTTTTAACCGAATCAAGCAATTTCGAAGGATCGCAACACGTTATGAAAAGCTGGGTCGTAACTACCTGTCATTTCTTAACCTCGTCTGCACTTACGTCTGGATCGCTTGATTGTTTACAGGCCCTAAGATTGTCAATGGGGATAAGTTGAAAAATTGAGTGCAACTTAGCTGCGAAGTCCTGTCTCCGTAGTCGGAATAAAAACGGCTCACCCCATCGCCAAGGTGAGCCGCACACTTATACAGAACCCCAGGCTCTGTCAGTACTGCATGAAAATGCGTTGTAGTTCTTTGCTGTCGTTGGTCAGGCTTAAAGCGACGGTAGCGAGAATGCGCGCCTTTTGCGGATTCAGATCGTGCGCTACGACCCAGTCGTATTTGTCGTCAGGTTGTTCGGCATTGCGCAGCACGAAGCCGCCGCCGTTCACGTGCGAAGAACGGATGATTTGTATGCCCTTGGCGCGCAGTTCCTGCAACACAGGCACCAGACTGCCGCTGACGGAGCCGTTGCCCGGACCGGCATGGATGATGGCCTTCGCGCCTTCTTGAGCAAACGCGCGGTAGGCTGTGTCGCTCACATTACCGCTTGCGTAGGCGATTTCCACCAGCGGCAATGATTTGATTTTGTCGATATCGAATTCAGACGTGCTTGTGTGGCGTTTGTCGAGGCGGCGGAACCAGTAAGTTTTTCCTTCCACGATCATGCCCAGATCGCCCCATGGGCTTTTGAATGCATCCGGGCGGATGTTGATGGTTTTGGCGACATCGCGTCCGCTGTTGATTTCATCGTTCATCACCACCAGCACGCCGCGGCCGCGCGACTCGCGATTGCCAGCAACGCTGACGGCATTGTAAAGATTCAGCATGCCGTCGGCAGACATGGCAGTACCCGGGCGCATTGAGGCGACCACCACAATCGGCTTGTCGCTGTGAATTACCAGATTCAGAAAATAGGCGGTTTCTTCGGTGGTGTCGGTGCCGTGAGTGATGACGATGCCGTCGACGTCGTCGCGCTTGAGCAGATCGGAAACGCGATGTCCGAGCGTAAGCAGGTTCTCGTTTTTCAGGCTTTCGGAGGCGACTTGAAATACCTGTTCGCCGCGCACATTGGCGATGTCGGTCAATTGCGGAATGCCGGCGATCAGTTTATCGACCGGCACTTTGGCCGCCTGGTAGGTAGCGCTGTTGGTGACATCCGCGCCGGCACCTGCGATAGTGCCGCCGGTCGCCAGCACCACCACATTCGGTTTGCCTTGCGCCAGAGCGACTCCGCTTAACAATACGCAAAAAAACGCCGCCATGAATTGTCGCGGCCATCCTGCAATACTTCTCATCTTCAGTCTCCGGTTTTTTGTTTGGAGAGCGCAGTATATCGGGGCGTTTTAAATTGAATGCCTGCGGATATTACTTAGCGTCCGCGAAAAAAAATTTTCATGTAAAGCCATGAGCGGGCAGGATCGCGATGGGCATTGTCAGGTATACGATTTGAATCGTTCTCTGGAAATCAGGTTTTCGAGATCTGCTTTTTACTGAGAAATTATTTTCATTCGGAATTTCCGCTTCTCTTGCATTGAATGAACTGGCAGGTTCGACGTGTCGGAATGTTGCAACGTTTTGGCACGCACTTGTCGTAAAAGGCGATTTAGCCTGTCCCGGAAAAATGCGCCTTTATGCGCCCTTATGTGCCTTTATTGGCGACGGTATGTCGGATGGCTGAAAAATACCGTTGGTTGCAGATGTTAACTGTATTAGGACTTACGCAAAACTGCCCTGACTGCGACGCTCGCCTTGCCAGCCCACGTTTTGGTTTGAACGCATCTCCCAATCTCAATGTTAACAGGCCCTAGCGCAATCGCAAATCTGTGTTGAAAAATCCCGGGCCTGCGAAGGATCAGCAGATGCAGACTGAAGGTAAGCGCCAGATAGCCGACACATCTAAGCCACCAGCCAGTAAACCAGTGCAGGTTTCCAAATTCAGGGTTTTGTATTTGACCAGACTGCAGGCTATCACTGACCTTCATGAGCGCAGCAATACTACTTAATGCTATCCAAAGCAGGCTATGAAAACACAGTACGTAAAGCGCGGTTGTTGCGCTTGCCTGTTTCTGAAACAGCGGAGACTCGTCCCTCCAATCACCGCATTCATCACATTTTTATCCATCAGGCGCCGCAAGTGAGCATAATGTGTCTTTTTATAAATGCTTGTTTTATTGACTTACTTATGCCGACTAAGTTTTGTTTCAACAAATCCGCGCCTGCTGCTGGCGTCGGTTTAATTCGGGTTGTCTCGTGTGCGCTGGGTATCAGCAGTGCCGTCAGCTCTAACGTGCTGGCGCAGGATGGCGCCGACGATAAACAAAAAATTCAGAATGTAGAAATCACTGCGCCCGATACCCAGAGTCAGCGCCGTCAGGATAGTGCCAGCAAAATCGTGATCGCGCGTAGTGAGTTATTGCAGTTTGGTGAACAGGGCCTGGCCGAAGCCTTAAAACGGCAACCCGGCATTTCTGTGGTTGGCACTGAAATTCGTATGCGCGGACTGGGTTCCGGTTATACCCAGATCATGATCAATGGAGAGCCGGTGCCACCTGGGTTTTCTATCGATAGCTTGTCACCGGAGTTGATTGAGCGGGTGGAAATCTTTCGCAGTACAACAGCAGAATTCAGTGCGCAGGCGATTGCTGGCAGCATCAATATCATCTTGCGCAAAAACGTGGAACGGAATACTACCCAGCTTAAATTCAGCGTCCAGCATGGTGAGGCGGGTCTGAGTCCGGCGCTGAGCCTGGAATTGGCAGATCAGAATGGAAAACTGAGCTGGTCGCTGAATACTGCATTGACACAAAACCGCAGCGGTAGCCAGCCTGTGACGACCGAGACGGCGCGTGATACGCAGGATACGCTCACAGGTTTGCGCCGGTTTCATGAAGACATCCGGTTTCAAACTGATAAATTCAGCATGGCACCGCGCCTGAGCTGGAAGCTGGACAATGGTGATCAGCTGGTCTGGCAGAATTTACTGGAATACAGCCAGAACAGCATGCGCGGCAATAACCATGAACAGACTGAGCTGGGACAAGCTTCGGATTATCCCGATAATGATTACCGCTCCGATGCCAACACCCGACATCTGCGCAGCGACCTGAGCTGGAGCCATCGTTTTTCACCTGAGATCAAGCTCGACAGCAAAGTCAGTGGATTTTACCTAAGGCGCGATTCTGATTATTTTTTTGATGGGTATTTCCGACCCGCCGCTACCTCACCATTCGTGCGCAATGTCGTGTCTTATGCGGTCGATCAGAATCTGAGCGCCAGTGGAAAATTGCTGATGAAGTTGAATGATCAGCATAGTTTCGCACTGGGTTGGGATGGGGGGCTGGTACGCCGCAGCGAGCAACGCCTACAGCTTGATCATGCAGCAGGTTCGACAGAACTGAGCCGGCTAAACGAAGAATACCATGCCGATGTACGCAGGCTGGCTGTGTATGCTCAGGATGAGTGGGAGATATCACCTGCGCTGCAGGCTTATCTGGGCTTGCGTTGGGAGGGCCTGAACACTGCCATACGCGGATTAACAATGCTACCGGTTGACACCCGTTCCAGTGTATTCAGCCCGGTGACGCAATGGCTATGGAAACTTCCCGGCAGTGACAAGGATCAGCTCAGGCTGGCGGTATCTCGTACTTATAAAGCGCCACTCACGCGTAATCTGGTGCCACGGCGTTACACCGTCAATAATGCCAACAGCCCGACCAACGCTGATTTTCAGGGGAATCCTCATTTACTGCCTGAGCTGGCCTGGGGCATCGATCTGGCTTACGAACATTACCTGAGCAAAGACAGCGTCGTGAGCCTGAGCACGTATTGGAAGCGGGTCGACAATATCACCACCTTTCAGTTATTCCGGCAGGGTGGCGAGTGGGTGAGCTGGCCGGACAATCAGGGCCGCGCATTGATCGCTGGCGTAGAAATGGATGCGCGTTTTCCATTGAAATGGTGGTGGCCTCAGGCACCGGCGGTCGACATACGCTTCAATTTGGCGCGTAACTGGTCGAGAGTGGACAGTGTGCCGGGCCCGGATAACCGCCTGGTAGCACAGGTGCCGGTAACAGGCAATCTGAGCCTGGATTATCAGCGCAACGCCAATCACACGCTGGGGATGAATCTGAACTTACAGACCGGAGGCTATGTGCGTACCGCAATCTGGTTAAACAGTTACAGCAGCGTGAATCGTAGTTTGGATATTTACAGTTTGTGGAAATGGGAGCAGGGCTTGCAGTTACGTCTTTCGCTACTGAATGTGTTGCATCAGCCACTCGTAACAGCAGAGGGCTACACCTATCAGGGCAATATGCTGCGGAGTATAGAGACGCCAAGATCGACGGCGATCCGGCTGGTGCTGGAAAAACGTTTGTAGTCCCTGCTTGTGGGTGCAGATACCGGGATATAAAAAAAGCTGATCCGTTTGCGGGATCAGCTTTTTCTTTGCCAGGGCTTGAATTACAGACGCTTGATCTGCATGCTGCCAGCCTTGTCTTCTACTTCAAAACCGAGTGCATGCAATTCTGCGCGTAAGCGGTCTGCTTCTGCCCAGTTTTTTGCAGCACGGGCTGCCTGGCGTTGCTCTGCCAGCGTCTGTACTTCAGCCGGTACTTCCAATGCCTGTGGTACCCAGCTGGCCAGACCCAAGCCAAAGATACGGTCAAACTCAGTGATGGTCGCTTTTTTATCGGCGTCGCTGAGCTCGGATTTCAACATTTCCCACACCAGTGCAAGTGCGCGTGGCACATTCAGATCCTCATTCACAAAGGCGGTGAATTTTTCCTGGTAGGCGCTGGAAACACTGCCACCGGCTGGCCAGGCGTGATAAGTCTCACGCAGGCGTTGCAACGCCGTTTGCGCAGACTGCAGCGCTTCAAAGCTGAATTGCATCTGGCTGCGGTAATGCGCAGTCAGGCACAGATAGCGATAGGCTAGCGGATCAATATGTTGGTCGAGCAGGGTTTGCAGACGCAGGAAGTCGCCACTGGATTTCGACATCTTGCCGGAATCGATTTGCAGGAAATAGCCGTGCATCCAGAAGTTCGCCAGGCGCGTGCCGTGGCAGGCCTGATTTTGTGCGATCTCGTTGCTGTGATGGATGGAGATATGATCCTCGCCACCGCAATGGATATCAAACCAAGGCGTCAGATACTTGGCGGACATTGCCGAGCATTCGATATGCCAGCCCGGGAAACCGCGCCCCCAGGGGCTATCCCATTCCATTTGACGTTGCTCGTTGTCTGGGCTGAATTTCCACAAGGCGAAATCCGTGGCATTCCGTTTTTCTCCCAGTTCAACCCGGCTGCCAGCCTTGATGGCATCGCGTTTGATACGGGCCAGATAGCCGTAATCATCCTGTTTGCTGGTATCAAAATAAATGCCATCGCTGGTGCGATAGGTGTAACCGTTTTTTTCTATGCAGGAGATAAAATCGATTTGCTCAGCAATATGATCGGTCGCTTTGCACCAGATCGCAGGTTCCAGAATATTCAGACTTTGCAGATCGTTTTTGAATGCTGCAGTAAAGCGGTCAGCGATTTGCCACGCAGACTCACCGGCTTTGCGGCTGCCTTTTTCCATCTTATCTTCGCCGTCATCACCATCTGAAACCAGATGACCCACATCGGTGATGTTGATGACATGGCGTACCGTGTGCCCATTCCATTCCAGTGTACGGCGCAGGATGTCTTCGAACAGATAGGTGCGCAAATTACCGATATGCGCATAGTCGTACACGGTCGGGCCGCAGCAGTACAGACCTACCCAGTCATTGCGCAGCGGAGTAAAAGGACGCAGGCGGCGTTCCCAATTGTCGTAGAGCTGAATGTCCATCGTAATTTAGAAAAATATTGAGAAAAATGGTTGTTAGCCAGTTGGCTGGCGCAGTGCTGGCATCACCAGACTGGCAGGAATCAGAAGCAGCAAGCGCGACAACAAGTACAATAACCAGCGCAACAATGCGTGCAATAGCAGCCACAGACTAAGGCTGTGCGCTGACCTGGCCGTGGGCCGGTAGCGAAAGCGATAGCAAGTCTGGATGCACGTGTCATGGTTAAGTGATGTCGTTTTGGACTGCGCTATCTGCATCTGGTAATGTTCGGGTTAGCCGGGGTACACCAGATCGGTTAGCGCAGAGAAGCCGCTATTTTACGTCAAGCTGGGCACAAATAAGCAGGGATTCTGACAGAATGTAGCATAGATATCCGGATTTCTGCTGTTCCCGGGCTGTAGATACCGGCATGTGTTACCCCTCTGACCTTAACCGGTCAGGGCTTCACTTCATGGCTTTTTGCAGAAAATCCCAGACCCCAGGATCGGACATGGCAGCGATGTTGATACGCATGCGGGTGGAAGGTAGCTGCTGCGGTGAAAACAGGCTGCCTGGAGCCAGCAGATAGCCTTGCTCCAGGGCTTTTTCTGTCAGCTTGTTCGTATCGAGCCCGGTATCAGTCCATAAAAACATTCCCGCCGGGGTGCGGTGCTCGACCTTCATACCCAGATTTTCCAGGCGTTTAGTGATCTGGTCGCGCACGCCGTCGAGTTTGACGCGAATGCGGTCTACATGCTTACGGTAATGACCTTCCGATAAAATTTTATACACGACCCGCTCACCGATTTCTGTGGTGGTCAGGGTGGATAGCATTTTGCGATCCGACAGCCGTATCGCGAGTTCCGGAGAGGTGGCAATAAAGCCGACCCGCAGATTGGCTGCCAGCGTTTTAGAAAATCCGCCCAGGTAAATCACACGGTTAAGCTGATCGAGTGCTGCGATCCGGGTCGCCGACTGTACTGCGCTGCCCGGATGCATATCGCAATAAATATCATCTTCCACAATCATAAAGTCATGCAGTTCAGCGGTTTTGAGTACCTGAAATGCCTTCGCAGCTGACAGCGAAGTCGAAGTCGGGTTATGCATCACTGAATTGATGATGTACAGCTTAGGCTTGTGAATGGCAGCCAGTTCAGCCAGTTTGACTACGTCCGGGCCATCGTGTAAGCGTGGTATGCCGATGACTTTGGTACCCAAAATCGCGAAGGAGCCGAACATCAGGAACCAGGCCGGATCATCAACAAAAATCGTATCGCCAGGTTTGGTAAATTCACGCGCCACCAAATCCAGCGCCTGTGTCACACCTGTCGTCATCACGATTTGCTCCGGTGCTGCGGCTATTTCCTGTTCCGCCAGCTTCAGTTGCAGTTGCTGGCGCAAAGGCAGGAAGCCTTGCTGGGTACCGTAGTGCAGCAGCAGATTCTGGTTCAGACGACTGATGGCGCGCAAGCCATTCGCGACCAGTTCTCCATCCAGCCAGTCATGTGGCAGGACGCCGGACCCGGGCATTTTCTGAGGGGGTAATTGGCGAAACATATTCCTGACCAGCCAGACCACATCCAGCTGTTGCGCGCTATCCGGCAGGGGCGGCATGACTGGCGTGTTCATCGTCATCGATGCGCGCTCACGTACATAGAATCCAGCCCCACGCCGCGATTCTAGATAGCCCTTGGCAACCAGACGGTCATAGGCTTCCACCACGGTAAAGCGCGACACGCCTTGCTCATCTGCAAACTGACGTATTGATGGCATGCGTGCGCCGGTTCGCAACAACTTATCGTCGATACGATTGGCAACTGCATGAAATATCTGTTCTACCAGTGAACCACCTGAATCACGGGAAATAAAAAAATGTGGGGTTTGCATAGGGCGTGTCTCCGGCCGCTGTCATGGGAAAGTGTCCAGTACAGTGTGTGAATTATCGTTTTTAGTGTACTGGTACTGTATCGGTTATTCCGTTTAGGATAGCACAAACACATGATCTGACGACGGGTCTTTATCCCTGTTGATGCAGGGAGCCAACAAAGGAGAATAGGATGCAAAATCAGGCACAGCAACATCAGGCACAGCAACATCAGCTACAGCTAAAGGAAGGACAGATTCTGTCCTGGACTGCTGATCACGTGCAATTGCTTAGCGTGCATGCAGGTCTGGTGTGGCTGACCGTGAGTAATGACAGCTTTGATTATTGGTTGTCACCTGGTATGCAGTTGCATTTACCACCAGCACAGAAGGTGGTTGTCGAAAGCTGGGGTACGTCATCGACACTCCATCTGCAGTCCGTGCAAATCAATTCCGCAGAGATGCCGTCCGCATCCATGAACAATCAGCCAGGCGTAGCGAAGGCAGGTGAACTGGCATGCCGCTGACTGAATTTTTTGCGTTCTCTGCATTTGCCTGGATAGGCTCATTTACACCTGGCCCGAATGTAGCGATTGCTGCCACTACCGGTGTGAATCATGGCTTGCGCGCCGCCTTGCCGCAGGTGGCAGGCGTGCCACTGGGTTTCGTCGTGATGATGTGGGTAATTGGCAGCAGTAGCACACTGGTATTGCAACAGTATCCGGTGTTAATCCTGATGATGAAGATTTTGGGTAACGCCTACTTATTGTATCTGGCGTGGAAACTGTGTTTTTCTACCAGTCTGGCCGACAACCGCGGCATGCAGGCCTTGACCTTGCCGCAAGCGGCATTGTTTCAAGTAGTCAATCCAAAAGCCTGGATGATGCTGGTTGCTGCAACCTCCACCTATGCGATTGGACAAGGTGATTTTCTGAACCGTATGGCCTGGATGAGTGTCGGCTTCGCGATTCCCAGTGCCTTAAGTTTGCTGACCTGGGCCTGGATGGGGCAGCAGTTACGAGCTTGGCTACTGGTCGGTCAGCGCTTGCGTTATTTCAATCGGAGCATGGGCGCCGCGCTGGCATGTACCGCATTATGGATGTTGATGTAAATGCAATATTTTGCGTTTGCACGTATGCTGAAAATTCAGACGATATAGCGTTCTTTGAAAAACGAAGATTCATCGGTGCAAACCGCATAATGGTAGACTATGCCGAATTAAATCAATAAGACCACTCGATTTTGGGGGTATGAATCACTCTGAGGCAGGCTTACAATAGAACGTTATTCGAAGGCAGGTTCATCTGCAACCACTGCCGCCAACCTCGTCGCCTTTTCCCCGGCGTCCTTTACTCTGGATTAATTATGTCTGTTTACGAAAAACTGAAAGCACTGAACATAGAATTGCCTGCAGTCGCCACACCTGCTGCTGCGTATGTGATGTATGCCCAGACTGGCAATACCGTATTTATTTCGGGTCATATTGCCAAGCAGGATGGCAAGGTCTGGATAGGGCAGTTAGGTAAGAATATTACGACCGAAGAGGGCAAGCTGGCGGCACGTGCAGTTGCCGTCGATCTGATCGCGACTTTGCAGGCTGCTTGCGGTGGTGATTTGACTCGTGTCAAGCGTATTGTAAAACTGATGAGTCTGGTCAATTCAACCCCTGATTACACGGAGCAGCATTTGGTCACCAATGGCGCATCGGAGTTGATGGTAGAAGTATTTGGTGATGCTGGCAAACATGCACGTTCGGCTTTCGGCGTGGCACAGATTCCTATGGGGGCTTGCGTAGAAATTGAGCTGATCGCCGAGCTCGCTTAATCCCTGTCCGTTGGCGTGACTCCGGGTCGCGCTGACATACTGGAATTTGCTTTACTTACATTTAACGACAACAAAATTGCCGACATGGCATGACTTTTAGTGAGACCAGCATGAAACTTGAAAATCCCACCCCTATAGATTGGAAGTTCTCCGTTCGCGCCGAGCAACTGCAAAGCTCTGCGATCCGTGAGATTCTCAAAGTGACCATGCGTCCGGAAGTCATTTCCTTTGCCGGCGGTTTGCCTTCACCTGCAACCTTCCCGGTAGAGCGCATGAAAGCAGCTTTCGACAAAGTATTGTCTGAGCAAGGCAAGATGGCATTGCAGTATGGCCCTACCGATGGTTATGCACCGCTGCGTGAATTTCTGGCGAAATCGCTGTCCACGCCAACTTCGACGATTTTGCCTGAGCAAATCATGATGGTGTCCGGATCGCAGCAAGCGTTGGATCTGATCGGCAAAGTTCTGGTTGACGAAGGTAGTAAAGTACTGGTGGAAACACCGAGTTATCTCGGTGCTTTGCAGGCGTTTTCCGTTTATCAGCCGCAGTTTGAATCAGTCGATACCGATGAACATGGTTTGATCCCGGCTTCCGTGGCAGAAAAAGGTCAGGGCGCGAAGCTGATGTACGCCTTGCCAAATTTCCAGAATCCGACCGGCCGCACCTTATCGATTGAGCGCAGATATGAACTGGTAGAGACTTGCGCACGCATGGGCATACCGTTGATTGAGGATAATCCTTACGGCGATTTGTGTTATAGCGGTGAGCCACTGCCAAAAATGCTGAACATGAATCCGGACGGTGTGATTTACATGGGTTCCTTCTCTAAAGTGCTGACCCCAGGTATACGTCTGGGGTATATCGTGGCGCCGGTACCGCTGATCCGTAAGCTGGAACAGGCTAAGCAGGCTTCCGATCTGCATACCGCACAGCTGACACAGATGGTGGTGTACGAAGTCATCAAAGATGGCTTCCTTGAAGAACATATCCCTACTATCCGTGCACTGTATTCGCGTCAGTGCGACGTCATGCTGGAAGCTATGAATCAACATTTCCCCGCCAGCGTCAGCTGGACCCGTCCTGAAGGCGGCATGTTTATCTGGGTGACCTTGCCAGCACATATGGATAGCAAGCAATTGCTGGACGAGGCGATTGCGCAGAATGTGGCTTTTGTACCCGGTGGCCCTTTCTACGCGAATGAAGCAGAGAAAAATACGTTGCGCTTATCCTTTGTCACGGTTTCACCTGAGCGCATTCATGAGGGCATAGAAAAACTGGGCAAACTGATCAAAGCAAAACTCTGATCTCCCGCCACCTGTTATGAGGCGAAGCCAGCTACCCATCAGTAGCTGGCTTTTTTGTTGGCTATCTGGTTTGGGAAGTCAGGTAACTGAACAGGTAACTGAATTATTCTATGCAACTCTAAGCTGGAATTAATTACGCAGAATTGTGAGTAATTGTGATAATTGTCATCTGATTCAGTGGTGTGACGTTATGCTTAACAGGTTCATCGTTTTTCAACAGGAGTTGACCATGAAAAAAAATTTAATGTTGGCTGGTTTGTTATTGAGTTCTGCCTCAGCGGTGTTTGCTCAAAATGCACAGACGTCGAAGCAACAATATAGTGAAGCATCAAAACAGGCAGCTAATCGTTACGCCGAGGATAAAAAATTGTGTGCAGAGGAAGCAAGTTCCAGTGCACGCATGCAGTGCTTACGGGATGCGAAAGCCGTGTACACCAATGCACTCGCTGCGGCAAAAACAGCATCTGTATCAAATAATGTGAGTGCCAATCAGAAAAATCAGCCGGTCTGCGCAGAATGTGGTCGAGTTGTTGCAGTCAATGTCAGTGAAAAAGAAGGTGAAGGCAGTGCTTTAGGCGTTATTGCAGGCGGCGTTGCCGGTGCATTACTCGGCAATCAGGTCGGTGGCGGTACTGGCCGTGATCTGGCCACGATAGCCGGCGCGGCCGGTGGTGCGATGGCTGGTCATAAAATTGAACAAAAAGTGAAATCCGCCAAAGTTTGGACTGTCACAGTTCAATATGATAACGGGAACAAACAAAGTTTCCACTTTGATCAGGACCCTGGATTTCAATCCGGTGATTTAGTCAAAAATAGCGGTTCCGGCATCGTGCGCAGATAATTGTTTTTCTGATCAATTTTGTTGCGTATCAGATATGACGGCATAACATTTTTTAAATTGTTATGCCGTTTTTCTATTTTTTTCCTGCATCTGCACAACAAAAATGCAGAGACAAAAATCCCTTTCTTGCCTCAAAAGAATCTCGCAGTTAGACTGCAAGCCAGATTTAAGTTTATTGCCAAGAGGCATACGGATGAGAATGCGCAGGATATTATTGAAATGTTTCCATTTGAGCATAGGATTAGGTTTGCTCATCACTGCCGGGTCGGAGGTGCAGGCCTCTGCAACGGAGTCGTGTAAGAAAATACTTTCTACCGGTAACCCAGAATATCCGCCGTATTTGTGGCGCGATCCTGACGATGAAAACCGTTTGATCGGTGCCAATGCTGATTTCGTACAGGCAATAGGAAAAGAAATTGGTATTCCGGTTGAAGTCCGCTATTTAGGCCCCTGGGGAAGAGTGCAGGAAGAGGCAAAACTGGGCAGGGTAGACTTGCTGGCCGGTGCTTTTTTGACGCTACCCCGTTTCGACTACATGGATTATGTCTACCCTGCATTTCGTGAAACCAGCACTGTGATCTGGGTCAGGAAAGGTGGCAAGGTTCGCTATAAAAAGTGGAGTGACCTGACTGGTAAAAGTGGTGTCACCGTCATTAATAACAGCTTTGGCGAAGAGTTTGACCGGTATGCCAAAGAATCTCTGCGTATTTCTACTGTGGCGACGCTGGAACAGGCCTTGGCCATTCTGAATTTGGGGCGTGCAGACTACCTGATATACGAGGAGACCCCAGGTTTAGCCATTGCTGCAAAAAATCAAATCACCAGTCTGCAGGCAGTTTATCCTGCTATCACTAACGAAAATTTATATTTGACAGTTCCACATAAGTCTCCGTGCAATACGGCAGATATACGTTCACGTCTGGCAAAAGCGATGTATAAACTTGATAAGCAAAAAGTGATGGATAAATTGTTGGAGACCAATATGGAACTCTGGCGCAAGCAGCACGCAAAATAAACTGCAGCACAGAGGCTTGCTTTGCAAAGATATTCTTTAAGACAAATTTCGATTTTTGGCGTCGGTCTCGGCATTTTGCTGCCGGCGCTCGTGTTCGGTTACTTCATGGTGTTGGCGCGGTATGAGCGTGAAGTCCAGCTGCGTGTCCGCAATCCCATGGTGCAGTATGCTGACATGTTGGCAAAAGCGATGGAAGTCCCGATCTGGAACGTCGACAAAGAGGTTGGTCGCCAATTTGTTAATGGGGTGATGCATAACCCGGAAGTAGTCAGTATTGCAATTACTGATGAAGCAGGTTCGGATTTTGTGAAGCAAAAAAAAGATATGTCATCTGGCGCTGCATTAATCACCGATACTCGCCCAGTCATCCTTGATAGTAAAATTATTGGTAAAGTTGAAATTTCGCTCACAACGGCAAATGTCAAGCATGATTTGCTGGAGGATATAGCTAAGCAATTGCTGGGTCTTGGCGCACAGGTTTTATTTTCATTTGCCTTAATTTGGTTTCTGTTTGACCGCCGCATCGTACGACCTATACGAATTTTGCAGCAGGAAACAGCCAGGCTGGCCAGTGGTCAGATGGACCAGGCACTCGCCTGGACCCGGCAGGATGAGATTGGTAATCTGGCACAGGGACTCGATAAAATGCGTTTGAACCTGGGCGAGTTAATTGCGGGACGTGAACATCAGAATGCTCTGCTGCAACAGGAACTCGCAGAGCGCTTGCGGGTGGAGCAAATCCTGCGCGAAACGGAAGAAAAGTTTATCGCGATTTTTCAGGCTTCCCCGGTCGCTATGACCGTGTTCAGAAAAAATCCCAGTTATCGCATGGCCGATGTGAATGACGCGTGGGTGCGCCAGTTTGGCTGGTCACATGAGACGATACTTGGGCAGGTCAGTATGCAAGAGTATTTGTGGCGCAATATGGATGATTTTCATCACGTCGTCAGCCGTCTTGAGCGTGATGGAGAAATACATGGCTACGAAGCCTGGTGCCGCAGTGGCATTGCAGGTCGTTTGTTATTGTGTGAATTGTCTGGTCGTCTGGTAAGAATTGCCGAGGAAACCATGTTGATTCTGGTTCAGGAAGATATTACGGAGAAGCGCCAGAATGAGCAGGCGATCCGAAATATGAATGCCACGCTGGAGAAGCGCGTTTCTGAGCGTACCCATGAACTGGAAGAGGCCAATAGCGAACTGACCGTTGTGCTCGAAGACCTTCAGCGTGCACAACAAGAATTACTCCGTACGGAAAAAATGGCGGCTTTGGGTTCGCTGGTTGCGGGAGTGGCACATGAACTCAATACACCTATCGGTACCAGTGTGACCGTCGCCAGTACTTTGCAGCAGCAAACGACAGAAATTTATCAGCAATTTCAACAAGGTTTGCGCAAATCCGTGCTGGAAGAATATTTGTCCAATGCCCGTCTCGGTACGGACCTGTTATTACGTAATCTGAGCAAAGCGTCTGAGCTGGTCGCCAGTTTCAAACAAGTCGCGGTAGACCGTACCAGTGCTAATCGTCGCCAGTTTGCGCTGGACGAGATGATGGACGAATTGATTGTTACGCTGGGTCCTATGATACGCAAGACGCCGCATGAAGTGACTGCTGACATTCCTGCGAAAATGCTGTTGGATAGCTATCCGGGCGCCTTAGGGCAAGTCATGACCAATCTGATCAACAATGCGTTTATCCATGCATTTGATCCGGAAGTTCGCGGTCGGGTATGTATCGAGGCGCACGACAAGGATCATGCGTTTATAGAAATCACCGTAACTGACAATGGTAAGGGCATTGCACCTGCCAATATTGGACGTATCTTTGATCCCTTTTTCACTACCCGTCTGGGACAAGGTGGTAGTGGGCTTGGGCTGAACATCGTCTACAATCTGGTCAAAGATGTGCTTGGAGGCGATATCCGGGTATCCAGCACCGTCGGTGAAGGAACGCGTTTTAGTATGAGCATCCCGAAAACTGCCAAAATCGCAGAAACGCCGCATTGAGCAAGTTGCTGTTTGATCTGATGTCGTCGCTTTGCCTGCATGCCATAGTTCTGCTACAGTCTTGTAATGAGTAAATTATCTTTAGACCGTATTCTGCAGTCGCAGGGATTTGGATCGCGCAAGTATTGCCGCGAGCTGATAGAGGATGGCGAGGTCAGCATCCAGGGAGAAGTTGTCGATAACTATAAGCTGACGTTGGAAACTGAGGGCTTGCAGTTCACGATATTTGAGGAGGAGTGGACTTATCGCGAGCATGTCTACATTGCGCTCAACAAGCCATCCAATTTCGAGTGTTCACGCAAACCCAGCCACCATCCTGGTGTCCTGACTTTATTGCCTGAACAATTCAGCTGGCGCGATGTGCAGCCAGTTGGTCGCCTGGATCACGATACCACCGGCATGTTGCTGATGTCAGACGATGGACCTTTCATTCATGCGCAATCTTCACCTAAGCGTCATGTGCCCAAGGTCTACCTGGCGACAACGGCTGAACCAGTGACTGAGGCACTGGTGAATACCTTACTCAGTGGTGTGCAGTTGCATGATGAACCTGCCCCCCTAGCTGCCCAAATGTGCCGCCAGGTTGCTGAGTTTCAGATAGAGATTATTTTGGAGCAAGGCAAGTATCATCAGGTCAAACGCATGTTAGCAGCCGCTGGCAATCATTGTGCCGCCTTGCAGCGTACGGCAATAGGTAAGTTAACACTTGCATCGCTGGAGTTGGAAGAAGGCGAATGGTGTTACCTGACGCAAGAACAACTGGATTTGCTGGTGCCAGTCGATTTCAGCGCGTAAGCGGGCTGTCTGCGCGTTGCTACGACGTTTCAACATGAATTCACAGGCCTGACGGGATGGGTAGCAGGTCTGTCATATTGCTGCTGATCATGAATGAGGAAACTGACTATGCGCGTGATTGCTGTGACCAACCCCAAAGGGGGCGTAGGAAAAACCACTTTTTCCACTAATCTGGCCGGGTATTTTGCGGCACAGGGCCAGACTGTGATGCTAGGGGACATGGATGTTCAGCAGTCGTCCCTCAGCTGGCTGAAAATCCGTCCAGACAATCTGGCGCGCATCACCCCCTGGCAGCCAGTTGATGCACTGCCATCCAAAGCAAGCAAAGGACATCTGGTATTGGATACGCCCGCCGGTCTGGCCGGTGAGGCGCTGGAACAGGTACTGGCGCTGGCAAACAAGATCGTCATTCCATTACAACCCTCTATTTTTGATATTCTTGCCACGCAAGATTTCCTGAATCTGATCGCACAACAAAAACACCGCTGCGAGGTCGGCGTATTAGGTATGCGCGTCCATGCCCGCAGCCGCTCCGCCGATCAGTTGGCGAATTACGTGAATCAACTCGGGCTGCCGGTGATAGGCTATCTGCGTGATACTCAAAACTATATACAACTGGCGGCCCATGGCGCGACCATTTGGGATGTCGCACCATCACGTGTCGATAAAGATCTGGAGCAATGGGAAGACGTCTTGCGCTGGATAGAAGCCTAAAGCTTGTTGGCTTCCAATGACATGTACAAAGGGGAAAACAGGTGCTCGCCCTGGTGTCCTCCTGACTCCTGGTCAACGCATCGGTGTCCGGATGCGACGTAACGCAATGTAAGTCTTGCGTATGCCTGGTTTTGGAGGATTTGGTCGAAAATCTCAATATTTCTTTAGGAAAATTACCCTCTCCAGCAATACTTACCTATAATGCCGTCTCCCTGAACTCAGGGCAGTTTCCCTTTTTATATCAAAGACTTACGGCATGCATCTGACTATCTTCGAAACCCCTATCATTAACACCCTGATGCGCTGGATTTCTGTCCTGGCCGCACGCCTGACCGGTTGGCGCGTTGAGGGTATACAGCCTGCCGAAAAAAAATATGTACTGATTGCGGCCCCGCATACCAGTAACTGGGATTTTCCGGTGACCCTGATGGTGTGCTTTGTGCTGCGCCTGCGTGTGTATTGGATGGGAAAGGCCAGCCTGTTTCCACCTGTGCTGGGAGGCGTCATGCGCTGGTTGGGCGGGATTGCAGTAGATCGTAGCCGTTCCGGCAATTTGGTGCAGAGTACGGTGGATGCATTTCATGCCAGTGACAGGCTGACAGTGATCGTACCGCCGGAGGGTACGCGTGGCAAAGTCACCCATTGGAAAACCGGCTTTTACTATATCGCACTTGGTGCCGGGGTGCCGATAGCCCTGGGTTACCTGGATTTTGGGCGTAAAGTGGGTGGTATAGGCAAAATGTTTATGCCGACTGGTGATATCGTTGCTGACATGCAGGAAATTCGTCGGTTCTACGCCGGTATACAAGGCAAGCATCCACAGCAATTTGAAGACAATATTCAAATTCGCTGAGCTGGTACAGCGATTGCCAGCGCATCCCTTGGGTGACGGGGCCGTGCACGATCAGGCCCTGATTTGATGCGGTTGTCAGCTTGAAATGCAGCTGTCAACCGCATATCTATTCAGATCAGGATGTTTGATTGTCATAACTACCTAGCTACCTGTCGCTTAGCTGATATGCCTGGATTCGCTGCTGGCTGCGGAAGCAACTTGCTCTGTTTTGCTGTCCTGCTTCAGTAATAACCATTGCGTAGCTTGCAGTATGAGTTTATTGGTCAATAATTCGCAATACGGGTGGGCCGCCAGCCAGACGATTAGGGCACTCGCTCCCAGCGAAACTAACAGGCGGGCAGTGTCTTCCAGATGCAAAATGCGGTTCAACAGGCCTGTATTATGCAAAATAATCAGCGCCATTCCATGCCATAAAAAGACATACATGGATTGCTGTCCTATTCTTGCCAGTCCCCAGTTGCGGCGGCTCATCAAATAACAAACAGCCAGACCGATCACAGTACAACTTGCGTATTGAGCCAGTTGATACATACTGCCTGTCAGATTTGCCATCCCCAGTCTGTGTAATGAAAAACTGCCGTACAGCCAACGGTAATCAAAATGCTTAGGTAATAACATGGCAGCGACGATCGCGCTGGCGCAGATCAGCAGGCTCAGCAAAAACCAATGTGGCTTACTCTTCCAACGCTGTAAGAAATCCGGCCCCAACGTCCAGCCCAGTATAAAAAATGGAAGGAAAGTCAGTGTCCGTGAAATGCTCAGAAAATAACCGCTGTGCTCTGAATAGCTGCCTGCCATGGCCAGCAAAATGGAGATAAGAACGGGAAATTGCAAACGCGTAAACAGCGGCAGCAACAGCCTCCAGCTCAACAGACTTAATAAGTACCATAGCATCCAATAAGGCGCGATCAGTTTTGCGTATGCACTGAAACTGCCGGTCAGGAGATACTCTGTTAGCTCATACAGCAATTCGAAGGCCAGTAAAGGCGCGAGTATATTACGGATCAGTTGCCTGGACTGATGCTGGTTCAGATCGGATTTTGATAACATGCCAGATACCATCGCAAACATAGGCATGTGGAAGGTGTAGATCAGTATCCAGATTGGGCGCAGGAAGGCATCACTCGCGATGTGTAATTCCACCAGATGACCGAACACCACCAGAAAAATCAGCAAGCCTTTGATATTGTCGAGGCTGGTATTTCTGTTCAGGGGCAGGGCGGGGCGGGAGGTGTGCATACTTGTCAATTCAATCAATTACCGCAAAGAGCCGTGATGATAAACGAATTTAGGATATTTTCCCGTAATTAAGTAGTTCTCTTTTGTAACGTATTTCGATTTGGGGAAATTGGATTGTGTATCCGCATTTGCTGATGGCGGCCAGCGGCAGTCTGCATGCTTGCTTATTCTGAGTTTTTGGCGATTTCAGTGATGGAGCGGTCAGGAGAGTCAGGTAAAATATGTTTATCTATTGAAATGTTCTATGCGTTTTCTGCACGGAGATAGTAGTTAAAATTTGGGATAGCGTGGTATGGCGAGAGAAAAATCACGGGCCAGTTTGCTCAGTGCTCAACTAGATTTCGAAGATATCCGGAATCCCGGCGCGCCCGTTGAGCCACCGGATGAATTGGCACACTTGCAGTTTGATGTCGACAAAGAGGCGATCCAAACTGAGAACAAATCAGGAAAAACGCCAGTGATCTTGCGTTCCCCCGCTGAACTTGTCAAAGAAAGATTGCGTCAGGAGCAGTTAGAGCGCGAGCGGCAGAAGGCGGCGAAAGCAGATAATTTTGCTTTTTATGCTGCAATCGTTGCATTGCTGAGTTTTGTGGCGATCTTTAGTGTTATTTTTTACGCAAAATTTTCCAATAACGAAAACAAACCTAGTTACCTCGCATTGCCTCAGACTGTGGTGAATCTGGATGGTCAGGTGATCCGTATGCAGGTCAATATTCAGGTCGCCAATGCGGACAGGGAATGGCTGGCAAAGCATAAACAGGAGCTGACCGAAATGTTTCCGATTACCATGACTACCATCGCCCCGGAAGACTTAAAAACTGAAGAAGGTCTGGAGCGCATCCGTGAACAGATGCGCACTGATTTGAACCAGCGACTGGCTACGGACAAAGTGCAGTCGGTATTATTGAACGAGTTACTGACGCAGAGCCATTAGCCAGAGCAGACCAGACCATATGCGATATCAGGCAGTTTTGCCTGCTACGCTTAGATTAGATTTCTGCCAGATAGCGTAATAATTTTTCCAATGCATAGGCGACAGTCTGTTCGCGTACGCTGTGACGGTCGCCGCTAAATATTTTGCGCTCGGTGTGCGTCATTCCACCCACCGTCCAGCCAAAGCAGATGGTGCCGACCGGTTTTCCTGGTACTGCACCGCTAGGTCCGGCAATTCCCGTGGTGGAAAGCGCCACATGGGCTTCCGAGTTCGCAATCGCGCCTTCGGACATCGCAGCAGCGATTTCTTCGCTGACGGCGCCATGTTGTGCGATCAGCGCGGCGGGTATATTGAGCAGTTCAGACTTAGACGAATTGGAATAACTGACAAAGCCACAGTCAAACCACTCTGAGGAGCCAGCAATTTCGGTCAAGGCCTGACAGACACCACCTCCGGTACAGGATTCGGCAACTGCCAGTAACAGACGTCTGGATTTGAGTTCTTCACCGACTTGTGCTGCGAGTTCGATAGCATTTTGCATGATGCGTCTCCCGTCTGGTTATTGAGTTCTCCGTATCATGGTTGACACTGTGGCTGATCATGAACGGTGGAAACTACTTTACCACTTAGTCTGTGTTGGGGTGAAGTCTGTTTGCAAAAGAAAATAATGCGACCTGTCTGCCAACTTTTGTTGTTCAGCAGAGTGGCCCCGGTTAGCGGGTTTTACTGCTCGCTCACAAGCCTATTTATTTCTTAAAAAACCTTAGGGAAACGCCACTGCCTACAGTACGCCCTTGCGAAACAGCGGCTTCGAACTGACAGCTTTTTGCTACGCGCAGGGCTTCCGCTTCAGCGCCGGCATCACCTATGTCCCACTGCAGCAACGCTTGCTGACTGGTGACACCCATAGAATTGACATAGGTTCCCACCACGATTCCGACACCTTGTTCATTTTCCTGCGCCAGTCGCACCAAGGCAGACTCTGGGCAAGTATCCGGTTTCAGTTGTACATCGCGACTGCCAGTAAAGTTCCAGTTGTAGCTTATTGTTTTACTAGCTGGTGTGTAATTGCCCGCCGGGTAAGCCTGGCAGCCGTCGACCGCTTGTATTGCCATGCTATCGAGCAACTTCCATCCACTGCTTCTGGTCAATTCAAAACTCTCGACTTTTCCGTTAGCGCCGATAGCCAGCTTGAGTTTGGCCATGCCTGACATCCCAGCTTCCCTGGCTTTTTTGGGATAAGGACCTATCGGACAATTTTTTTCCACATCAAGTGGACCGGGTAAATTGGCGGAAATCATTGTTGCTGTATTTGGTTCCTGTGCCTGCACAAGTGTCGCTGTCAGGCATGACATGAAAGCGAGCAACGCAACTGTGTTTGCTGTGATCGACATTGTTTTCCCTTGGAGTTCGCGTGATTTATGTACAAAATTAATCGAATAAGACAATGCCCGCTTGCCAGGCTGATTTAGTCATTCTGACCAATGAAACGTAAGGATTCCGCTTTTGCCACTCGCTTACCCTGGTATTCGGCGGGAAAAAATTCACAGGAGCGCGCAATGCGCAGACTTTCCTTATCCAGCACTTCATCGCCGCTTCCCCATTGAATGATTGCATCGACGACCTTTCCACCGGAGGAAACCATGACGCCGACTACAATATCATTGGCAATATCTTTGTTTTCGGCGATGCGAAGAGACGCAGATTTCTTACAACTGGCCAGGTCCAGCTCAGCACGGCTTGAGTAACCGTGATCATATTGCCAGTGCAAGACGAAGATTTTTGATTGCGGCGCATAGTGGCCTGGTGGCAGCAGCTGGCAACCGGAGAGATGATTCATAATACTCATATCGAGTATTTTCCAGCCTGCACTTTGCAGCAAGTCAAAGGCTGCAATTTTGCCGTGCTCATCGATATGCAGCTTTAATTTGGTGTCACCTTCTATGCCACGCCGCACTGCAGCGGCCGGATATTCAGGCAGTTTGCAGATAGCTTTCATATCCATCGGGAACTCGAACTTCACCACAGGAGTGGGTTCGCCACTCTCATCATCGGCGGCGGCTATTGGGGCAAAGAAAAACTGGGTGATGATAATCAGACTTGAGGTAACGCGGGCAATGCGCATGTCATATCCTATTTATTGCTTTGAGCACAATATTATGAGGATAGAGTACAATAAAGGCAATGGTGGAGAAATTCTGCAACTGCGTAGCTGAGATCAGGTGCGATTGGCAGTTACCAACTACCCCACAGTGCGATGCACAGCAGACTGAAAAACGCTGCCACAATGTCATCGAACATCACTCCAAAACCGCCCTTGAAGCGTTGGTCAAAATAGCGTATCGGTGGTGGTTTGACCATATCAAAGAAGCGGAAAATCAGGAACGCAGCGGTTTGCGCCTGTGCGCCAGCAGGTGTCACTAAGACTAAAACCAGCCAGAACGCAATAATCTCATCCCACACCATGCTGCCATGGTCGGCGGCACCCAGATTTTTTCCTGTGATATGGCAAGCCCAGATGCCGGCTACGAAACCAATCGCGATAATGAGCAACCAGTTCCAGGGCGTAAAAAATGCAGGCCAGCGGTCGCTGAAAATATTGAAACTCAGCCAGGCAAACAGGGTGCCCATGGTGCCGGGGACTGTGGGTGATAAGCCACTGCCAAAGCCCTGCGCCAGGATATGTGCAGGATGGCTGAACATGAAGCGTGCGCCAGGGCGTTGTATCTGAGCCGTTTGGCTCTTATCCAGAGTGGTCATGGGGTAGAGAAATGGTCGAAAGACTGTAAATGTAATTGTAGGGGCTGCTGTTGCGCATCGAATAAGCGCAAACCTGGCTGGGCTTCAATCTGGCCGATGCGGGTTACCGGGGTCTGGCTGGCTTGCGCTGCCGCCAGTACTTGCTCACGTTGATCCGCTGATGCAGTAAAGCACAATTCATAGTCGTCGCCGCCAGTCAGGCAAAAGCGCCTGCGCAGTTCAGGATCTTGCTGTTGCAACATAGGTCCGGCTGGCAAGGCATCGACCCACAAACTCGCACCAACACCTGAGCGTTTCAGGATGTGTCCAAGATCACCAGTCAGGCCATCTGAAATATCCAGTGCCGCATGGGCGATGCCGCGCAGCGACAGTCCCAGCGCAACTCTGGGCGTGGGCATATGCATACGCAGCGCCGCTTGCTGATGAATATCGGCGTCTAACTTCAGTTCTTGCCAGTATCCGGCCAGTGCCAGCCGTGCGTCACCTAGCGTGCCCGAGACCCAGATATCATCGCCTACACAAGCAGCATCCCGGCGCAATGCCTGTCCTGGCGGGATTTCTCCAAACACGGTAATACAAATATTCAGCGGCCCTTTGGTGGTGTCACCGCCTATCAGGCGGCACTGATGCTGATCGGCCAGTGCCAGTAAGCCTTGGGAAAAAGAATACAACCAGTCGGCATTCGCTTCCGGTAATGCCAATGCCAGGCTAAAGCCCATAGGACGGGCCCCCATCGCAGCCAGATCAGACAGATTCACCGCCAGACATTTATGCCCGAGCATACGTGGGTCGGCGTCCGGAAAGAAGTGTCGGCCTGAGACCAGCATGTCGGTAGAAATCGCGGTTTGCATGCCAGCCGTAGGCTGTATCAACGCGCAGTCATCACCCACACCCAGCACCAGATGCGAGTCGGCCGGGGAGTGGTGCGCAAAATAATGTTGGATTAAATCGAATTCGGAGAGCATGCGCGCATTGTACCGAATAGCAGAGTGTGTGCGGCTGAGTTTGTTAGCGGAAATACAGGGTGTCCGCTTTTGTGTAGGCTTAAACCCTGCTGACCGTCAGCAGCATATTTTGCACATCCGGGGACAGACTGTAGGTATGAAAAGTCTGCCAGTTATTGAAACGTTGCCATATTGTTTGTATTGCTTGGCGGAGGTGGAGCGCGGCATGCATACTTTGTATCCTTTCATACTGGACTGAGTGTTCTGTTGCAGGATTGCGTGTGATGACGAGCTTCATGTTATGCTGCTTAAGGTTATTTGCTATCAAAGTGTTGTTGATGATAGTTATATGTAATTTATTTGTGAAATTAATTGTTTTTATTGGTTGGATAGTGGCTTGCTATGCGATCAGGGTTGCGTCATTCGAATTCGGTATGAACCTATGCGCTAAAAGCATAGAAACCGTACAAATACGTATGAAGAATGAAAGCATGCTCTGCTAGAATCTAGAGCCTATCCTCCAACAGTAAGTTTTGAGTAAGTAAAAAGAAAGAAGGCCGTATGGATTCAGCAGATCAGAAAGAGCAAATTCGTCAGCAGTTGCGTCAGGCAGCGCTGGAATATCATGAATGTCCGACTCCGGGCAAAATCAGCGTGACGCCAACCAAGCAACTGACCAACCAACGTGATCTGGCGCTGGCTTACTCTCCTGGTGTTGCCGCTCCTTGTGAAGAAATCGTCGCTGATCCGACTGCTGCATTTAAATACACAGCGCGTGGCAATCTGGTTGGCGTCATCACCAATGGAACTGCGGTATTGGGTCTGGGTAATATCGGCCCACTGGCATCCAAGCCCGTGATGGAAGGTAAGGGCGTCCTGTTCAAAAAATTTGCCGGTATCGATGTGTTCGATATTGAGATTAATGAACCTGATCCGGACAAGCTGGTTGATATCATCGCTTCGCTGGAGCCGACCTTTGGCGGTATTAATCTGGAAGATATTAAAGCCCCTGAGTGCTTCTATATAGAGCGCAAGCTGCGTGAACGCATGAAAATCCCGGTTTTCCATGATGATCAGCACGGCACTGCGATTATCGTCGGCGCGGCAATCCTGAATGGTCTGAAAGTCGTTGGTAAGGACATCAAAAAAACCAAGATGGTGGTGTCCGGTGCAGGCGCAGCAGCACTCGCTTGTCTGGATCTGATCGTGGATCTGGGCTTCCCTATCGAAAATATTTTCGTTACAGATTTAGCGGGAGTTGTGTATCAGGGCCGTACGGAACTGATGGATCCGGACAAGGCCCGTTTTGCGCAGGACACCAGTGCGCGCACTTTGCGCGATGTCATTCCTGACGCGGATATTTTCCTTGGCTTGTCTGCAGCAGGCGTACTGAAGCAGGATATGGTCAAAATGATGGCAGCAAATCCTCTGATTCTGGCACTGGCCAACCCTACACCGGAAATTCTGCCGGAAGAAGTCAAAGCCGTGCGCGATGATGCGGTGATGGCGACTGGCCGTTCGGATTTCCCGAATCAGGTGAATAACGTTTTGTGCTTCCCTTATATTTTCCGTGGTGCGCTGGATTGTGGTGCTACCACTATTACCCGTGAAATGGAAATCGCGGTTGTCCACGCGATTGCTGAGTTGGCGCAGGCGGAGCAGTCTGACGTTGTGGCTTCAGCCTATGGCATCAGTAATTTGTCATTTGGTCCGGAGTATTTGATTCCTAAACCATTTGATCCGCGCCTGATGATCAAGATTGCGCCAGCGGTTGCCAGGGCGGCAGCAGAGTGTGGTGTGGCTGCGCGTCCTATTCAGGATATGCAGGCTTATGCAGATAAATTGCAGCAATTTGTCTACCACAGTGGCACCTTTATGAAGCCGCTATTCCAGATCGCGAAGAAAGCACCAGCTGAACGTAAGCGTATTGTGTATGCGGAAGGTGAAGACGAACGTGTATTGCGTGCTGTCCAGGTGGTGGTTGACGAAAAACTGGCAACGCCGATTTTGGTTGGTCGTCCACAAGTTCTGGCGCAACGCGTAGAAAAATTCGGTTTGCGTATACGTCCAGGTATTGATGTTGAAGTCATCAATCCGGAATTCGACCCACGTTACCGTGATTACTGGCAGACCTATCACAAGATGACTTCGCGTAAAGGCGTCACGGAACAGTATGCGAAGCTGGAAATGCGCCGCCGTCACTCCCTGATTGGTTCCATGATGGTGCATAAGGGCGATGCAGATGGCATGATCTGCGGCACCTTTGGCAATTCCACGCTGCACCTGAACTATATCCATCAGGTGTTGGGTAAGCGTGAAGGCGTCAATGTCTACGCAGCGATGAACGCGCTGGTCCTGCCAGATCGTCAGCTGGTGCTGGTGGATACACATGTGAACGAAAATCCTACCGCAGAACAATTGGCGGAAATCACGATTATGGCGGCAGAAGAAATGCGTCGCTTCGGTCTGATGCCTAAGGCAGCTTTACTGTCGCATTCTAATTTTGGTTCGAGTAACAGTGAATCTGCGCAGAAAATGCGTGCTGCGCTGGAGATCATTCGTCGCGATGCGCCAGATCTGGAAATTGACGGCGAAATGCATGGTGATACGGCTCTTGATTCCGCTTTCCGCAAAAAAATGATGCCGGATACAACCTTAAATGGCGATGCAAATCTGCTGGTTATGCCAAATATCGACGCGGCGAATATTGCCTATAATCTGTTGAAAACAACGGCTGGCAACAATGTGGCGATTGGTCCTATCCTGCTGGGTTGTGCAAAACCAGTGCACGTTCTGACTCCGTCGGCAACAGTACGCCGTATCGTGAATATGACGGCATTGTGTGTCGTGGATGCGGTAGCTCAGCGCTGAGTGTTTGTTAAGTCTGCAAAAAAAACGGAGGCCTGTGCCTCCGTTTTTTTATTGTTGCCCCAGTTGCTCCCGTTATTACTGCTGAGTTTGGCGGATGGGCACCCGGCCGGTAGGGACGACATCCGATGCCTTGATGCAGTGGGCATGCTGATCATCAAAAAACATATGCGGTTTAAATGCAGCCAACACTTCTGACTTATTCACTCCACCCATAAAAAAAGTTTCGTCAATGGCGATATTCCATGCGCGCAGCGTGCGGATCACGCGTTCGTGAGCGGGTGAAGAACGTGCAGTGACTAAGGCTGTGCGTATAGGAAAAGCGCGACCATCCGGCGTTCTGAACTGATTTTGTAAATACGAGAGTGCAACCAGCAAGCGTGCGAACGGTCCTTCGGGCAGTGGTTTTTTGGCATTCTCACGCTCGTGCTGCTCAAACGCCTCAACCCCATGCTGTTGATAAATTCTCTCAGACTCATCCGAAAAAATCACAGCGTCGCCATCGAAAGCGATGCGTATTTGTTCCATGTCCGCCGCATTGGGCGGCATGGGATACAGCATGGCGGATGCTACGCCTGAGTTAATCGCTGCCTGTACATCATCTTCGTGTAAGGACAAAAAGCAAGCTCACATTAAATGCCTTAAGATAAGGTGATAGAGGCGCGCCGCCAGTTAAAGCAGCACGACTGATATCCAATCCATAATGTTTTATCGAGTTAAAAATCCTGAGCGAGGTTTCTGATGAGTTACGCGACATCACAACGACCTCTACCATGCGCCGTTCTGGCACGAGTGCATTTAGCTTCAGCAAAGCGTTGACCAGTGCGAAGCCGGCTCCCGGATTTAAGACCTTGTTTTCATGTCGCAGTTGGTGAGAGCGAAAAGCATCCAGCCCCTGTTGACGGAAAATCTCATCTTCCGCTTCCAGATCAAATAAAGCACGTGAGGAAATGCCGATTACCAATAAGTGGTCTAAGGAATAAGCCATAAATGTGTAAAGTGCCCAGGTGTCGGTGAGTGATAGCAGATTATTTGATTATTGATAAGAAGATATCACTATCTATAACGTGACGGTAAATCGGGTTGTTTTTTTGCGTTCAAGTGCTGGTCTAAGGCACTAACTAGTTTGCGCACCTGAATGTCAGATTGATCCGGCAATCTCCAAGTACGGGGTGATATCCGGCCTGGATGCGCGAAATACCATGGAAGCGCAAGCGGCTTTGATTTCCCCAAACTAAAACATCACCATGCATGAGGAGGATTTTGATGGTGGCATCTTCTCTTCGCATTCCGCCTAACAGAAATTGCGCACTTAAACCCAAAGACACAGAAACGATAGGATGCTTGAAATCTCTCTCGTCTTTGTCCTGATGCAAACTTAGCTGAGTGTCAGTTTGGTAGCGATTGATCAGGCAACTGTCGGGCTGAAAGTCCGGAAAGCCAGCAAGTAAAGCCGATTCGTGTGCTAAGTGTATCCAGCTGACAGGCATCGCTGGCCACGGCTGCTCTGTGAGAGGATCGACAGAATGATAGCGGTAGCCTTTCTGATCTGAAATCCAGCCATAAGGCCCACAGCTCGTGGTTGCAACTGCCATGCGCCGGCCGCCAGGCGTGAACATGTGTCGGAATGGCGAAATATTTAAAATAGCACCGAGTTGTTGATGGATATCAGATGCCAGATGGCTGGCTGCACCGCGCAGCAGAGCCACGCCCGGCTCTATCTCTTCAGGTTGGGCGGGTGTATTAGTGAGCTCATCAAATAAATCATAGTTCATCTCGTGATGCTAAGCGCAAACCAGTTTTGTTGCGCCGAATAATAGTTAAGACAAGGTTTTAAAGAGAATAAACAGAAGATTCCGATCAAGGTGTTGACACAAGCGTGGCTAGGCTTCATAATCTCGTTTCTCTGCTGCTGACGAACAAAACGATTCGAAGCAAAAGCCGGAAGGCAAGCAGAAAAAAGAATTCAATATTCTGTGATCTTTAACAAT
>NZ_JACOGG010000011.1 GCF_014284365.1 Cognatundibacterium rugosum | reverse complement strand
ACTACATCCACTACTATAATCATGACCGTATAAAACTGAAATTAAAAGGGCTGAGTCCTGTTCAATACAGGAATCAGCCCTTGGCCACGTAACTATCAAGCTGTCCAACTAAATGGGGTCACTTCAATCACGAGTGCCTTTTTTATTCTGCTCAACCGCTGATGCGCGTTCAGCGCAGGCGTCGACGCGACACAATTGTCAGCAGTATCAGCAATACAGCCAGCCCCAGCGCCAGGCTATTACCAAACAGTATATAAGGCGTGACACCTTGCATCCCTTGTACAGCGCCTTGTAATACCGCTTGCTGCTGGTAAGGTAATTGCTGCCTGACTTTGGCCGAGACATCGATAATCACGGTCGCACCAGTATTGGTAGCGCTGATTAAAGGACGCCCCGTCTCCAGCACCCGCATCTGCGCAAACTGCAAATGCTGAGGCATCGCAATCGAGTCGCCATACCAGGCCAGATTGGAGACATTTAATAATATGCTTGGTACCGCCTGTTGCGCCGCATGGCGGGCTTTGATTTGTGCTGCGATTTCCTCACCAAACAAACTCTCGTAGCAAATATCCGGCATCACAAACTGATCTTTCACCGCCATCGGCATCTGATACAAACCGGCACCGGAGAAATCACCAATCGGTATATGCATCAGTTTGACAAACCAATGAAAACCGAAGGGAATAAATTCACCGAACGGCAGCAAATGATGCTTATCGTAGCGATATGCACGCGCTGCATAGTGGGGTGAAAATCCGAGCAGGCTGTTGGAATACACATCGGCTGCATCCTGCACGGCCAGCCCCAGCAAAACCGTACTGCCACTCTGCTGGGCAAATGCATTAATACGTGGCAGATAATCTTCCGGCAACATCGACGACAAGGTAGGCAAAGCCGTCTCAGGGGTAGCGATCAAATCTGCGGGTGCTGCGGTGATCATGTCGAAATACAGGCGCAGCGAATCATTCAGACGCTCCTGTTGAAACTTCAGATCCTGATCCACATTCCCCTGCAATAAGCGGACTTGCAAGGTATTTCCCAGCGGCTGAGTCCAGTGCAGCTCGCGCAGCGCGGTACCGGAGAACAGCAAGACAACGATGCCTGCCAGGGCGCCCCAGCGTGTGCGACGACTCACCGCGGGTAACAGCGTGGTCGTCAGCAATGCAGCCAACATTGCAGCCAGCAGACTCAGGCCATACACCCCCGCCACCGGCGCATAGGCAGCCAGCGGGCTATTGGTGTGTGCATACCCGGCTATCGCCCAAGGAAAACCGGTAAACATCCAGCCTTTGCACCATTCCGTCAACATCCAGGCAGCCGGAAAAATACTCAGCAAGAGGCTCAGACGGCTTAACGCAAACCGGCGTTGCAAATAGAGTGACAGCGCTGCAAAAGCCGCACCATACAGTGACAAGAAAAGTGTTAACACCAGCAGTGCGGCTATAGCCAGCAACCAGGGCATGCCGCCATAACGCGACATCGCAATCACCAGCCAGCTAATCGTCGTCGTCAGCCAGCCAAAGCTATACAAACCAGACTGCAGCATGATGCGGCGGTAGCTTTGCTGTTCAGGCGCTGGCGCCAGCAGCACGGCAAACAACAGTGCCATGCCCAGCGTTTGCAGTTGCCAGACCCCGTAAGGCTCAAATGCAAATACATTCAATCCACCTGCGATGAGCAACAACACATTCAGTTTCCAGCCACGGCAAGATGTCAGCCAGGTCGCGGCTAAGGCAACCGCTTTAATCATCCTCGTCCATCCTGAGCCTTTGCTCTACCTGCACAATCTGTACCTGACGTGCATCAGCACGCAAGACTTCGAAATGCAGATTGGCGAGTGTAAATTCATCCCCCTTGTGCGGCACTTCACCCAGATGGCCTTCCAGGAATTCAGCCAGACTGTCGGTCTCAGGCCCCGCCAGGCGCACGCCTAATACGCTGTTGAACTGTCCGATTTCTGTGACGCCCTTAACCCGCCAGCGCTTACCATTGCCTTTGTTTTCCAGCGCCAGGATGTTATCTTCTTCTTCCTCGAAGTCGTATTCATCCTCGATATCACCTACGATCTGCTCCAGCACATCTTCAATCGTGATCAGGCCGGCAATGCCGCCATATTCATCGACCACCATCGCCATGTGATTGCGATTGGCGCGAAAATCTCGCAACAAGACATTCAGGCGTTTTGATTCCGGGATATAAATGACTGGGCGCAGCATATCGCGCACATCGAACGCTTCTTCCGCGTAATAACGTAATAAGTCTTTAGCCAGCAAAATACCGACCACTTTTTCGTCATCGTCATCGATGGCAGGGAAGCGTGAGTGTGCCGTGGCCAGCACTTCCGGCATCCATTCATCAATTGGCTTGGAAATATCAATCACATCCATCTGGGCGCGCGGCACCATGATGTCACGTGCGCACAAATCAGAAACCTGAAACACACCCTCTATCATTGCCAATGCATCGGCATCAATCAGGTTGCGCTCCTGGGCTTCCGTCAGAACCTCTAACAGTTCCGCACGATTTTCGGGTTCGGGAGAAATTAAGGCGGTCAATCTTTCGAAAAGTGACCTGTGGGGTTTAAGGTCAGCTGATCTGACCTTACTAGAGTGCTCTTGCATAGGAGGCTTAACGCCGTTGTTTCAATCCTACAGAATACAACAAATACACCGGAATCCAAAATTATCCTGCAGATGGAGGTTGCACCTATTGCAAAATTAATACGCATACCACCTGCCGCCAGGCAGCATCCCTGGCCTACTGATCCACGCGCTCCTGGCCGGGAACCACCTCGGTTTCGTGAAAACGTTGATAATGCAGATGGGCTACTGTGCCCTGATAATTCAAGACATCGATATAACGGTGTCCCCAACGGATTTCCTGTGCCTGATAATACTGACGTGCACGTTGCATCTGGTGGGTAGTTTCATCCACCCCTTCAACGGTCAGTACAAATGCCGCATTCATATTTTTGAGTTGCGCCGGTGTTTTTCCATACAGGGGGCTATCGGCATCAATCACGTGAATAATTGTCCAGCCCAGACTGAACATAGGATGCTGATCGCGCTCGAGTCTGAGATCAGTCAATTTGCGAAACTTGCCCATACTGGTAGTTTCTTCATCATGCAGCATGCGCAATTTCGCCGATGCTTCACTGATGATATTCAGGCGTGCATTGGCTATTCTGAACAAGAGCAATTGCTGACCATCTGCGACATGGGAGACCGGATACTGAGAAAACAAAATGCTCGCACGCGGGCGTGAAAAGCGGGCAAACATGACTCCCGTAATCAAAGCCACACTAGCCATCCCAACAAAAATTTCTGTCGTCGACACCCAGTGTGCATAGACGGTTTGCGGATGCATATCGCCATAACCAACCGTCGCGAGGGTTTCCACGCTAAAGAAAAAAGCACCCAGAAAATTATCCGGTGCCATATTCGCAATCGGATGTTCGCCCAGCATATACAGGCTCGCGAAAATTAGATTGAAGCTCAGAAAAACCAGAGCCGCTGCCAGAAAAAACTGCGGCCAGCTGGACGTCATCGCGTAATAGTAAATATCCTGCCAGTAGTGACGCTCCATGCCAAACACCACCACGTCACGCCCGCCCATGGTGATGCGCTGTCCATAATGCCGCTGCCAGGGAAACCGCATGCAGACTTACTCCTGATAAGGATTGGCTAAACCCAGGCCAGCGAGTATTTCAATCTCCAGCGCTTCCATCTCTTCCGCTTCTTCGTCAACCTCGTGATCGTAGCCCTGCGCGTGCAAGACACCATGCACGATCAGATGTTGTGCATGATCGATGAGTGGTTTGCCCTGCTCTGCCGCTTCACGCTGCAAAACATCGGTACATAAAATAATATCAGCCTGCGTCACTTCAGCATCCTGATCTTCGGTATAGGCAAAGGTCAGCACATTGGTTGCATAGTCTTTACCGCGGTAATCACGGTTCAGACTCTGCCCTTCTTCCGCATCAACAAAACGCAAAGTCAGCTCGGCCGGGAAAAACAAAGCAGCCTGCACCGTCTTTCTGAGCAATGGCCGTGGTAAGACTTCCTGCAGTCGGGTATCTGCGTACTGCACGGATAAAGTCAGTTTAGGTTTAGCTGGATTTTTTACGGCCATGATGTGAAGTACTTAATGTAGAAGTAGAAGAACTGCCGGCTTTAAATAGGCCCAGTGCAGTCTGATGTGTCGTGTTGTGCTCGCTGGCGGCCTCATAGGCATCCACGATGCGGCCGACCAATGGATGACGCACAATGTCGGCGCTGGTGAACTGGGTGTAGGCGATGCCGCGCACCTCTTTCAGCACATGGCAGGCATCCACCAAGCCACTGCGCTGTCCGCGCTGCAAATCCACCTGAGAAGGATCGCCGGTCACCACGGCTTTACTACCAAAGCCTATGCGGGTCAGGAACATTTTCATCTGCTCCGGCGTGGTATTTTGCGCCTCATCCAGAATGATGAACGCATGGTTCAGGGTACGACCACGCATATAGGCAAGCGGCGCGATTTCTATCACTTGTTTTTCAAACAGCTTCTGCGTGCGGTCGAAACCCAGTAAGTCGTACAGCGCGTCATACAAAGGACGCAGATAGGGGTCGACTTTCTGCGCCAGATCACCCGGCAGAAAGCCCAGCCGTTCACCTGCCTCTACGGCAGGACGGGTCAGGATAATGCGTTTAACGGCATCACGCTCCAGCGCATCAACCGCACAGGCAACAGCAAGATAGGTCTTACCGGTTCCGGCCGGACCGATACCGAAGGTGATATCGTGCTCTAAAATGGATTTCAGATAGTAATTCTGCAGTGGGGTACGCCCACGCAAATCGGTACGTCGGGTTTTCAGCAGCGGACTTTCAATCTCACTCACATCCGGCACAGAAACCGGCAGCGCCGCTTCACTCACCGTAAGCTGACTACGCTGCTCAGCGGTATCGGCATGCTGAGCCTGATGCTGGCGTGCACGTTGCTCCACCAGCGCCAGCTGCACCTCATCGATAGACACGGGCTTTTTCGCTATCGTATAAAAATGCTCCAGCAACGCCAGCGCGCGTTCCCCCTGGTGCCCACTGATGATAAATTTTTCACCGCGACGGAATATGGTCACATCCAGCGCTGCCGACAACTGGCGCAGATTTTCATCGAGCGGGCCACACAGATTCGCCAGCCGGTTGTTATCCAGCGGCTGAGGAACAAAATGTGTGACCGGCACAGGCGTTTTTATCATGATGCAGCCGCATCCTTCGCATCGATGAGTTCACCGCGCAACGAATAGTTATACGATTCAGTAATGCGGGTATCCACCAGCGTACCAATCAGGCTGGCAGGACCAGCGAAATTCACGACGCGGTTGTTTTCCGTACGCCCCTGCAGTTCGGCTGGATTTTTGACTGAACGACCGTCTACCAGGATACGCTGTACCGTACCTATCATGGCATTGCTGTATTTTTTGGTGTTCGCATCGATCACTGCCTGCAGATGCTGCAGGCGCCGCAATTTCAATTCCTGCGGCGTATCGTCGGCCAGATTCGCAGCCGGCGTGCCTGGACGTGGGCTGAAAATAAAACTGAAACTGTTATCAAAGCCAACATCCTCTATCAGCTTCATTAAGGCATTGAAATCCTCGTCTGTCTCACCTGGGAAACCAACGATGAAATCGGAAGATACTGCGATATCAGGGCGTACCTGCTTCAGGCGACGCAACACCGATTTGTATTCCAGCGCGGTATAGCCGCGCTTCATCGCAGATAAAATGCGGTCAGAACCATGCTGAGCCGGCAAATACAAATGATTCACCAGCTTAGGAACCTTGGCATAGCAATCAATCAGACGCTGAGTGAACTCCTTAGGATGGCTGGTTACAAAGCGTATACGTTCAATTTCCGGAAATTCAGCGATGTACTCGATCAGCAAGGCGAAGTCGGCGATCTCACCATCTTCCATCACGCCGCGATACGCATTCACATTCTGACCCAGCAACGAAATTTCTTTTACACCCTGCGCCGCGAGACCGGCCACTTCGGCCAGCACATCTTCAAAGCGACGCGACACCTCTTCACCACGGGTATAAGGAACGACACAGTAACTGCAATACTTACTGCAGCCTTCCATGATAGACACGTAGGCGGTCGCGCCTTCTATTTTGGCTGGTGGCAGGTGATCAAATTTTTCGATTTCAGGGAAGCTGATATCCACTTGCGAACGACCCGAGTGGCGGCGCGCATCGATCAATTGCGGTAAGCGGTGCAAGGTCTGCGGGCCAAATACCACATCCACATAGGGTGCGCGTTTGATGATGGCCTCGCCCTCCTGGGATGCGACGCAGCCACCGACACCGATCAGCAGATCCGGATTTTTCTTCTTCAGTTCACGCAGACGCCCGAGGTCGGAAAACACTTTTTCCGAGGCTTTTTCGCGCACGCTGCAGGTATTGAGCAGAATCACATCCGCGTCTTCCGGCGTGTCGGTTTTGACTAAACCTTCAGAGACATTCAATACATCTGCCATTTTGTCTGAGTCATACTCATTCATCTGGCAGCCAAAGGTTTTAATAAATACTTTTTTTTGCATTATTTACTTCTACTATTTTGAAAATTGACGCAAAACTATGAGGCTGAGTTGGCGCTATAGTCATCTGTGCATGCCAAACCGCACCGCCTCAGACATTTCTCTTACAACCAGTACATGATTTCAGGACTGCCGCAACGTGTCTGTACTAGCGTTCACCGACATTCCAGACCTGTATCTGTACTGCAGCTTAATTACTTTACTTCCGGATTTTTAAACGGTATCGGTGCCCAGACTTCCGGCTTAGGTAATACTTTAGGCATTTCCGCTGTCGTCAGTATCCAGACCTTATCAATATCACCCATGGTGTTTTCGGTGTAATTGACGATGATTTTAGGCGCATCCAGTGTAGACGGCAGCACCAACAAGTTTTCATTATTAAAAATCCTGGCGCCTGGCGACAAAAAACGCGCCTTGCCATCCAGGCGTACATCCGGATAACGTGACATATCGAGCACACCACGTTTGGTTCCGGGCGGGAACTGACGCTCGGTCGTCATCTGCGCAAAGGCGCTGGCACCCAAGAAAAGCAGGCATACTAACAATCCCAGGCGTCCAGCCAGGCTGCTCAGTGTCTTCATATCATTCAACCTGTCAGTATTTAGGACTTACGCACAATTGTCCCGGCAAGGCATGGCGACGCAGGCAGTACGCATAGTACGACAAGGAGCCATAACGCAGCCGGGGCGGTTTTGCGTAAGTCCTGTGTTTAAAAAAACCAAACAAATCAACCACTTAAAGTCCGGATCAGGAATCCGTCAAGGGCGCAAGTTTAACACAGTGCTGCCATCAGAACAGGAAAGCCGCACCGACTTCTACGAATGCGGGGAAATCTGGGATAATGTCGCAAAAAAGCCATGGACTCCCAATGCACACCCGCGCTCCGCGCGCTGAAAAGCGCGAATTCGATACCCGCCATTTCCGTCAGGCCCTGTCACAGTTTGCGACCGGAGTGACCGTGATCACGACCCGTCTCGCGGATGGTCAGTTTCTAGGGCTGACTGCCAGCTCCTTCAATTCGGTTTCACTGGACCCGCCCCTGATACTCTGGAGTCTGGGTAATGCGGCTAACAGCATGCCTGTTTTCAGCGGTAATTCTCATTATGTTGTGAATATCCTGTCAGCAGAACAGGGCTGGCTGGCAGAACAGTTCGCGAGTAAAAAAACGGATCGCTTTGAGGGCGTGGAATTCAGCTTATCGCGTACCGGACACCCGATACTCAAGGGTTCCTCCGCCTGGTTTGAATGCCATAACCGCAGCCGCTATCCTGAAGGCGATCATGTCATCTTCGTCGGGGAAGTCGAGCATTGCGAATTTACCCCGCAAGCCCCGCTGGTTTATCATTCGGGTCAATTTATTCAGACCCTGCCGTAATAAGCCTATGCAAACTTCCGACATTATCGGCTATATCGCAGCCGTACTGACAACGACCGCCTTCGTTCCCCAAGCCTGGATGACCTGGCGCTGCAAACGCGCAGAAGGCGTTTCGCTGAGCATGTATGTGATTTTCATCGGCGGCATCCTGATGTGGCTTACTTACGGCATATTGCTGTCAGCCTGGCCAGTCATCATCGCCAATATCGTGACGCTGATGCTTGCGTCCTTCATCCTGGCGATGAAACTGATTTACAAATAAACAGTCCGCTTAGCCCAACAGTCGCGCGAGTACATCACGCGAATCGAAAGCAGCACGACGCAATCTGTCATTGACGCCCTGCCAATCCTGGTCTTGGGGTAAAGCCTCGACCAGAATCAGGTCAGCCTGCGCATGATCGAGCTCACGCAAACCGGCATACAGGTCATGCGCGTACGATACCGGATCTGCGGGCAAATAGCGCCAGGCACTGGTCTGTATTGCAGGATGCGCCTGATAACTCATCAGCGCCACCTGTTTACCACGTGCCTGCAATTGGGTTACGACCTGATCCAGCTCATCTGCCCTGATCTGCACCACCGGCGTATGCGGTGCATAATGGGCGTCCAGGGTACCGGAAGCCCGTGGTGCAGCGGCATCAGGACTGGCGACCGGCATCTGCATGACTTGCTCTAACTGGGCCGCGCTGATATGACCCGGACGCAGCAAGACTGGCCCATGGGTAGCCAGCCGGCTCAGATCAACGATGGTCGACTCAATACCGACTTCACTCTGACCACCATCAAGCACAGCAGCAATCAGGCCACCTGGACTCAGTTCCTGGGTAAATTCCTCCATCACATGTTCAGCCATGGTCGGGCTGACATGACCGAATTTATTGGCTGAGGGAGCAGCCAGACCACCACGCCCACCTTTGAACGCACGCAGCAATTCCTGCGCCACCGGGTGCGATGGGCAACGTATGCCTACTGTGTCCTGTCCGCCCGATACCGCATCCGGTATATGTGCAGCACGCTTCAGTATCAAGGTCAGTGGACCGGGCCAGAAAGCCGCGATCAGTTGCTGCGCCTGCTCTGGAATCTGCTGTGCCCAATAAGAAATATCCGCACCGGGCGCTACATGTACGATCACAGGATGATTGGAGGGGCGGCCTTTGGCTTCATAAATACGCGCTACCGCATCCGGATTTTCGGCATCAGCACCCAGTCCATACACGGTCTCGGTCGGAAACGCGACCAGCAGGCCGCTCTCTAAGGCTTCTGCTGCTTCCGCAATCGCGCAAGGTGTACAAGCGACTGCTTTCATGCGGACTCCGGTGTGGCGATACCGAGGATGACGCAGGCACTGCGCAGATTGGCACGGGCCAGTTCCATACTGGACGCGACAAACGTGACGTGCCCCATCTTACGCGCACGGCGTGCTTCGGCTTTGCCATACAAATGCAGATGCGCACCAGGGATAGCGAGTATCCGATCCCAGGCGGGTTCACGCTGGCGCTCGCCATCAAACCAGACATCGCCGAGAATATTTAGCATGGCCGCTGCCGAATGCTGACGCACACTACCCAGTGGCAGTTGCGCCAGTGCACGGACTTGCTGCTCAAACTGGCTGGTATCGCAGGCATCCATGGTGTAATGGCCGCTGTTATGCGGACGCGGTGCCATTTCATTGACCACGATAGAGCCATCAGTCAGCACAAAGAACTCAATACACAATACGCCCACATAGCCGAGCTCAGCAATGATATCCAATGCTGCCTTCTGTGCCTGACGTGCGACTTCCGGTGACACATTCGGGCTAGGCGCGAGTGTCGTGAACAAGATGCCATCGCGGTGTACATTTTCAGCGATAGGATAGACCACTGCCTCTCCATCGACACCACGTGCAACCAACACGGAAACTTCGTACGCAAGCGGCAACATTTTTTCGAGTACGCAATGGCCTTGCATCAATGCATACGCGGTATGCAATTCTTCGCGATTACGCACCCGCACCTGGCCTTTGCCGTCATAGCCCATGCGTGTTGTTTTCAGTATGCCGGGCAACAAATCGTCGTTCACACTCTTCAGGTCTTCTTCAGAAGCGATACCCCAGTGCGGCGCCGGATACACACCGGTATGCAAGCCACAGCGGGTGAAGAAATGCTTTTCCGCCAGACGGTCCTGCGCGATAGACACACAGGCTGCGGCAGGTGCGACGAAGCCGCCAGTCGCCAGCAGTTTCAGACTGTCGGCCGGTACATTTTCAAATTCGGTGGTGACACGCGGCGCAAGCCTGGACAACAAGGCCAGACCTTGTTCATCGTCATACGCCAATTGCACATGGTGTTCTGCCACTTGCGCTGCAGGACAAGCCGCTTCGGGCTCCAGCACAGCAACCTGATAACCCATTGCCTGAGCCGCGTGAGCAAACATACGGCCCAACTGACCGCCACCCAGTATGCCAAGACGGCTTGCTGCAGTATTCGGTAACAGCGGCTGGCGCGGCTGATCTTGTTTGTCGATATTCATGATGTCTTACTGAAAATGCAAAGGAATAGGAAAGACGCAATACCGGCCCTGAAGCTGGCGGGCGAATACTGGCAACCAAGAGCTGCCATCCTCGCCTACCGTGCCAGAACCATCCTGCATCAGCCCTGAGGAAGATACTCCCCCTCATAGTTAAAAAATCTGACCTGTGATCGCATGAGCGATCCGGCTTTGAACATACTCCGGGGAGTATCAGGCAAAGCGGGACAGGCACACTACACTGTAGCGCAAGCTAAGGCGCTCAAGAATGCAGGTTAAGCGAAGCTGCAGCCTGCATCCCGCCGCTTTAATCAGCGTCAAACCGGCAATACCATGTCGCGTGCGACCTGGGTCTGACGTACCCGGAAAGCCTCTAATTTTTCTGCCAATGCTGCATCCGTGGTAGCCAGCATCGCGACCGCTGCCAGCGCCGCATTGGCCGCACCGGCTTCACCAATCGCAAAGGTCGCAACCGGTATGCCCTTAGGCATCTGCACGATAGACAACAGCGAATCTTCTCCACGCAGATACTTGGATGGCACCGGTACGCCAAACACCGGTACGATCGTTTTCGCTGCGATCATGCCTGGCAAATGGGCCGCACCGCCGGCACCGGCGATAATGCCACGTATGCCGCGTTCACGCGCTGTCTCAGCATAGCGGAACATCTCATCTGGCATACGGTGAGCAGACACGACCTGCGCTTCAAAGCCGATGTCAAATTCCTTCAGAACAGCGACGGCATGTTGCATCACATCCCAGTCAGACGAAGAACCCATCACCACGCCGACCTGCACTTTTTTTTCCTGAGTCATGATTAGGCCTTCAAGGTTTCACCAGTCAGACGCTGCAGCGCTTCCTGATACTTGGCCGAGGTGTTGGCAATCACATCCTGAGGCAAGGCCGGTGCCGGCGCGGTCTTATTCCAACTGGTGATGGTTTCCAGATAATCGCGCACAAACTGTTTGTCAAACGAAGGCGGAGAGATACCGGTCGCGTAGGAATCCGCAGGCCAGAAGCGTGAAGAATCGGCAGTCAGCACTTCATCCATCAGATGCAGTACACCATGTTCATCCAGACCGAATTCAAATTTGGTATCGGCGATGAGTATGCCACGTGTCGCTGCATACTCAGATGCTTCAGTGTAGAGCTGGATACTGATGTCGCGGATTTTCGCCGCCAGCTCAGCACCGATTCTTTGCTCCATCTCAGCAAAGCTGATGTTTTCATCGTGCTCACCCATTTCTGCTTTGGCAGCCGGTGTAAAAATAGGTGCAGGCAGTTTCGCTGCTTGAGGCAAACCGGCAGGCAGCGTGATGCCGCAGACCGCGCCGGTTTCCTGATAATCCTTCCAGCCGGAACCGATGATATAACCACGCACCACTGCTTCCACCATAATAGGCTGCAGGCGTTTTGCGACCACGGCACGGCCACGTACCTGCTCCACTTCATCGGTTGCCACCACGGACTCAGGAGCAATACCAGTTAAGTGATTTGGCACGATATGGCCAAGCTTTTCAAACCAGAAATTTGCCATCTGATTCAGCACGCGGCCTTTTTCAGGAATAGGCTCGTTCATAATCACGTCGAAAGCCGACAGACGATCGCTGGTCACGATCAATAATTTGTCGTCGCCGACTGCGTAGTTATCACGGACTTTACCGCGACCGAGCAATGGCAGGGAATGGAGAGTGGAATTGATTTGGGTTGTCATGGTGATTTCGATACTTTGGATACTGCAGTTTGTGACTGTCTGTGATTCAGACCGAAGGCAGATTCACACTGTGCTCTGCCAGACCATCCAGTGGCCCCGATTCTGAATCAGTAAAAATGCGCAGGGCGCATTATCTGCGCCCTGGTGACTACTTCAGCTTAGTTGACGATCTGCGACAACGCGCCTTTTTTGTATTGCTCTGCGACTTTTTCGAGTGCCATCGGCTTGATCTTGGCAGCCTGACCTTCGCAACCGAAAGACAGGTAACGTGCTTTGCACACCAGCTTAGCTGCTTCGCGTGCTGGCTTCAGGTAGTCACGCGGATCAAATTTGCCCGGATTTTCAAACATGAAGCGACGGATTGCACCTGTCATCGCCAGACGGATATCGGTATCGATATTGATCTTGCGTACGCCATGCTTAATACCAGTGACGATTTCTTCAACTGGTACGCCATAGGTTTCTTTCATGTCGCCACCGAACTGACGGATCTCTTCCAGCAGTTCCTGAGGCACGGAAGAAGAACCATGCATAACCAGGTGGGTGTTAGGAATACGTGCGTGGATTTCCTTGATACGGTCTATCGCCAGGATATCGCCGGTAGGTTTACGGGAGAACTTGTACGCGCCGTGTGAAGTACCGATCGCAATTGCGAGCGCGTCACACTGGGTGGCTTTTACAAAGTCTGCCGCCTGATTCACGTCTGTCAGCAATTGTTCACGGGTCATTTTACCGTCCGCACCATGACCATCTTCCTTATCGCCCATCATGGTTTCCAGCGAGCCCAACACACCGAGTTCCGCTTCAACCGTCACACCAATCGCGTGCGAAAATTCCACCACTTTGCGTGATACTTCCACATTGTATTCGTAGCTGGCGACAGATTTACCGTCTTCCATCAGCGAGCCATCCATCATCACAGAAGTAAAGCCGGATTTGATCGCTGCCATACACACTGCAGGCGACTGACCATGATCCTGATGCATGACAACAGGAATATGTGGATAGGCTTCAACCGCAGCTTCGATCAAATGGCGCAGGAAGGCTTCACCAGCGTACTTACGCGCACCAGCCGAAGCTTGCATGATCACAGGTGCGCCGACTTCGTCCGCAGCCTGCATAATCGCAGTAACTTGTTCCAGATTGTTGACGTTAAACGCAGGCAGACCATAACCGTTTTCGGCAGCATGATCCAGCAGTTGACGCATGGAAACGAGAGGCATAATAAACTCCAGAAGGTCGATAAAAAAAACGATACTGCTTGTGGTCCACACCCGGCATGATTTCCGGTACATCTGACGCAGCAACGCAACAAGCAAAACTTCTTCAGCGAAACGGATACCACAGCGATGGCGGCCCGCTACAGGGCACCTTGTCCGCAGCGATTTGATCGCGCTGAGTACTACAAATTCTGTCCTTTTCTATGCTGAATGGCAGACGCCGCTCAGCCACCCACTTTCACAATTTTAAGTGCATTGGTACCACCGACCTGGCCCATAGGCTCACCCCAGGTCACCACAATCATGTCACCTTTGCTGACGACACCCTTGTCCAACAAAACCGTTTCTGCCGCATTTAAGACTGCATCACGATCCGTGGAAGACGGTAAGGCGAAAGTACGCACGTTACGGTACAAGGCAGCTTTACGCTGAGTTGCAATACTTGGCGTCAGCGCAAACAGGGGTACGTCTATGCTGTGACGGCTCATCCACAGCGCAGTAGAACCGGACTCAGTCAGCGCAACGATCGCTTTTACCCGTAAATGATGGGCCGTGAACAACGCACCGTAAGCAATTGACTGGTCGATGCGGGTAAAGGTCAGATTCATGAAATCCGCATCCAGCTTGGATTCCTGAAATTTTTCAGCTTCCAGACAAATCGCCGACATGGTTTCCACGGTTTCTACCGGATATTTGCCGGACGCTGTTTCAGCCGATGCCATCACCGCATCTGTGCCATCCAACACCGCATTCGCCACGTCGGATACTTCAGCACGGGTAGGCACTGCATTGACGATCATGGACTCCATCATCTGGGTCGCTGTGATCGCCAGCTTATTCGAGGCGCGTGCCATATTAATCATGCGCTTTTGCAGCGCAGGCACCGCTGCATTCCCGACCTCAACCGCCAGGTCACCACGCGCCACCATGATGCCATCCGATGCATCCAGAATTTCCTGCAACACCGGAATCGCTTCAGCACGCTCTATCTTGGCGATCATCATCGGCTTGTGGTTATACGGCTCGCCAGCGATATTCGACAACTGACGTGCCATTTCCATATCAGTGGCATTTTTTGGAAAAGACACCGCAATGTAATCCGCCTGAAATGACATCGCCGTCTTGATGTCTTCCATGTCTTTAGCCGTCAGCGCCGGTGCCGTCAGGCCGCCGCCCTGACGGTTAATACCCTTATTGTTCGACAATTCACCACCGATTTTAACGATGGTGTGAATTTCATTGCCTATAATTTTCTCAACGATCAAAACGATCAGGCCATCGTTGAGCAGCAAAACATCGTCAGGTTTGACGTCGCGCGGCAAGGCTTTGTAATCCAGCCCGACCCGCTCCTGATTGCCTAAGGTGCAATCTGCATCCAGAATAAATTTATCGCCATTCGCAATCTGAATTTTAGAATGCTCAAACTTACCGATACGAATTTTCGGCCCTTGTAAATCGGCCATAATCGCAATTTCGCGTCCACACTCAGTCGCAGCCTGGCGCACCATGGTCGCACGGTCGATATGATCCTGTGCCTTACCATGTGAAAAATTCAGCCGCACGACGTTCACGCCAGCTTTGATCATACGTTTTAACGTATCCGGATCATTGGAAGCAGGTCCTATCGTAGCAACGATTTTGGTAGCACGTGACATCGGGTCTCCTGAGTAAAAAATTCAGTTTTTAGTATTGACGAATAATGCGATTACATATCGTAGCGATTACCAATCACTCGCTGACAAACTGCACGCTGATAACGTGTCTTATATTTTGACCGGCACCGCATTAAAAACGATACCGGCTTGTGCATATGAGGCAAAACCCAGATGGAAAGCAGACAAGCGGCCAGCTAGCCCACAGTCCACCATGACAATCAGCCTGCGGCGCGCTGCAACAGAATGTCTACTGCAGGCAGAGTTTTACCTTCCAGGAATTCCAGGAAAGCGCCGCCACCAGTAGAGATATAGCCAACGCGATCAGCGATCTGGTACTTAGCAATCGCTGCCAGCGTATCGCCGCCACCGGCGATAGAGAAACCGGAAGAGTCGGCAATTGCATTCGCCAGCACTTGAGTGCCCTGGCCAAACTGGTCAAATTCAAACACACCGACCGGGCCATTCCAGACGATAGTACCGGACCGACGTATCTGTTCCGCCAGCTTGGCAGCCGTTTCAGGGCCAATATCGAGGATCATGTCATCATCAGCCACGTCAGCCACGGCTTTCACTGTTGCCACCGCGGTCGGGGCAAACTCTTTGGCGCATACCACGTCAGTAGGAATCGGTACCGAAGCACCGCGCTTAGCCATCATATCGATAATCGCCTTAGCTTCTTCGACCAAATCCGCTTCCGCCAGCGACTTACCGATTTTCAAACCGGATGCCAGCATGAAGGTATTGGCGATACCGCCGCCTACGATCAGGTTATCGACTTTATCTGCCAGAGATTTAAGGATAGTCAGTTTGCTGGATACTTTGGAGCCTGCCACGATCGCGACCAGCGGACGGGCTGGCTGACCGAGCGCCTTGCCCAGCGCGTCGAGTTCAGCGGACAGCAAAGGACCTGCGCAAACGACAGGTGCGTATTTAGCGATACCGTGGGTGGTAGCTTCTGCGCGGTGCGCAGTACCGAAGGCATCGTTCACATACACGTCGCACAAAGCTGCCATTTTCTGCGCCAGTGCGTCGTCATTTTTCTTTTCGCCTTTATTGACGCGGCAATTCTCCAGCAATACCACTTGACCAGGTGCGACGTCGACGCCGTCCAGCCAGTTCTGTTTCAATGCAACTGGCAAGCCCAGCAATTCAGACAGGCGCTGTGCGACTGGTGCCAGACTGTCTTCAGGCTTAAATTCGCCTTCAACCGGACGCCCCAAATGGGAAGTCACCATCACGGCAGCACCGGCTTGCAAAGCCTGCTGTATCGCAGGTACAGAGGCGCGGATGCGGGTGTCTTCGGTAATCTGACCGGCATCATCTTGTGGAACATTGAGATCAGCACGAATAAATACGCGCTTGCCCTGGAGCTGATTAGCTGCGATGAGATCGCTGAGTCGGTTGAATTGCATCGTCTTTTCAGTATCAAAGTGAGGAAATCTGCGCTCCGTTCTGAATGAGATCGCCGTTACGGGCTGGACCCTATGCTGTCGTGCAAGCCTGAAGCATTGCAACTTCAGCAATTACGGCACGTTTTTTCTCAGAAACTGGAGTGAATTCGCTATTTTACCAAAGCGTCAGCCGTGGCTATAGCGTTTTCTTGGTTTGATACCACTTTTATCCCGCAGGCCGCAGGCAGGCTTGCACCAACCTATTGCCCCAGCCTGAGGTAAGTGAACACGGCCATCCCAAACAGGATAGTGTGCAGCATATTGCGCCTGACCAGAAAAAAGGCGGTTGCCAGCAAGCCGGCCACTAATCTGGGCTGATTCCAGCTGATTGCCAACTGACCTTGCAACATCAGTAAATCCGGGAATATCAGCGCAGCCAGTGCGCAGGCGGGTGCGTAACGCAAGCCATCCTGCACCCGCTTAGGCAATTGCACCCGGCTGCCGACCAGCCAAAAACCACTGCGCGCAATAAAGGTAGCGAGTACTAACAAAGCAATCGTCAGCCAGACATCGAGATCACGCATCGCGCTGCTCCCCGGCGGCACGCGAAGGCGTACAGTATTCTTCAAACAACATCGCGGCTGCCATCCCAACTACAACAGAAAACAGTAAGCCCAGCTTATAAGGCCAAGCAAAGGTCGCGAGTGCTGCGACACCGGATACCAGCACCCCCACGGTCGCAGCACGGTTGAGTATCAGGGGCAGCATGACACAAAGTATCGCTAACGTACCGGCGAAACCCAGCCCCCAGGATTCCGGCACCTGACTGCCTGCCAGAATCCCGATAATGGAACCGGCCTGCCAGGACAGCCAGTTAGGGAAAATCAAGCCCTTCAGATAAGTCAGCTTCCCTTTGGCATCGCTGAGCTCAGGGTATTTCTGTAAAAACAGGCTGACCGACAAGTCGCCTGAGGTATACCCCAGCCAGGCGCGGGTACGCAACGGCAGATGAGCAAAATGCGGCGCGAGTATCGCGGAAAAAATCACAAAGCGCAGGTTTACTGCCAGCGCAGTCGCAAAAATCACCCACAGCGGCGCATGTGCAGCCAGCAAAGGCAAGGATGCCAGTTGTGCTGAACCGGCAAATACCAGCAAGGTCATACCTAGCGCCTGCGATGTGCTGAGACCCGCTTTAATCATGGCTACCCCAACCACTAAACCCCAGGCAGCGATACCGAACCAGGTGGGCGCACCGGCTTGCAGCGCCTCTTTCCAGGCATCCTGATTTGTTTTAATCGATGTCATCGTTCTGACTTTAAGAAAAATTGTTCCACGTATGCTGCGTCGGGCAAGCAGCGCGCGTTGATATCGCTACGTTGTCGGACGACAGCGCCGCCCGCGCAGACACTGAATACCGAGTCTGATCAGTCGTGGCAGTCGGGCTTAGCGATAAAGCACCCCAACACGCGCAAGCAGCCCGGTATTCTAGCCGCGAATGAAAATCAGCGCAGAACGCTGACCGAAGTGGCGCAAATCCGTTAAAATCGCGGCTTAACGCTGACCCTGCCGGTCAGCTGACTGATGACACTTACAACGGAGCGCTTATGTCCACCCCAAATACTGCGAACAATGTCGTTGAACTGCAAGCCAAAGACCTGCCTGCACATTGTCCGAATCCAGCCATGCCATTGTGGTCCTCACACCCACGTGTGTTTCTGGATCTGTCTCACGGTGGCGAAGCAACCTGCTCTTATTGCGGCACCAAATACAAACTGGCACCCGGCACTGTACTCAAAGCGCATTAATCCGGCCTGTCCGAACCCGGATCAGAATATGCCAGCTAAAAAGCAAATGAACGGCAGCCCGGAAGAGACCGAAGCTGCCTTTTACGATGCCCTGAGCCGTGCTGACCTCGACACCATGATGGCACTGTGGGCAGAGGATGAAGAAATCGTCTGCATCCATCCCGGCGCACCACGCCTGATTGGACACGCCGCGATCAGGGCCTCATGGGAAGCGATTTTTGAACGAGGCGGTGTACAGGTACAGGCGCATCAAATTCATGCGACACATAATATGCTGACCGCTGTGCACAGTGTGATCGAGCAGATACAGCGCCCAAATGAACAACTGGCCGATATCCACATCCTGGCGACCAATGTGTACATGAAAACACCGCAAGGATGGCGTATCACCATGCATCACTCTTCCGTTGCAGCAGGCAAAGCACCACTGGATCTGTTCAAAGCCAGTACCTTGCACTAAACCATGAATTATCAAGCTCCTGCATGGCTGCCCGGCGGCCATCTGCAAACCATACTGCCAGCGCTGTGGATCCCGCGTCCTGCAGTCGCGTTAAGGCGCGAACGCTGGCAAACACCGGATCAGGATTTTATCGATGTGGATTTTCTCGATGGCCAGCCGGGTCAGCCTTGCGTGGTACTGTTCCATGGACTGGAAGGATCAAGCCAGAGTCATTATGCCCAGGCGCTGATGTATGCGCTGCAGCAGCGTGGCTGGTCGGGCGTGATTCCACATTTCCGCGGCTGCTCAGGCGAACTCAATCAGGCGCCGCGCTTCTACCATTCTGGCGACTCCAATGAAATCAACTGGATACTGCGCCGTCTGCATCAGCACTGGCGGACTCGGTATACGACAGCGCGTTTTTTTGCAGCCGGTGTGTCGCTGGGTGGCAACGCCTTATTACGCTGGACCGGTGAATCCCAGCATCAGGCCAGTCTGGCCGATGCGGTATGCGCAGTCTCTGCGCCGCTGGATCTGGCGCAGGGTGGCGCTGCTTTGTCTGGCGGACTGAACATGCTGTACACCCGCATGTTCCTGAAAACCCTGAAACCCAAATGTCTGGAAAAGCTCAGACAGTTCCCTGGTCTGTTTGATCAACAGCGCATGCTGGCAGCGCAAAATCTGTACGAGTTCGACAACGTGGTCACGGCGCCTCTGCACGGTTATCGGGATACCGACGATTACTGGCATCGCGCCAGTGCCCGCTGGATACTGAACGATATCCGCATTCCTGCGCTGGTACTGAATGCCAGGAATGATCCTTTCCTGCCAGGCCAGCATTTACCCCGCCAGGCCGCGCCTTGTGTCACACTGGACTACCCGCAACATGGCGGCCATGTGGGCTTTGCGACGGGTGGCTTCCCCGGTAAGCTGGACTGGCTGCCGCAAAAAATTCTGGGCTATTTTGAACAGTTTGTATAAGCGTTCAGACGGATATACAAGCTCAAAGCGTAACAGCACATGCCATAGCAAGGCGCATACAGAAACAGGTGAATGATGGATGAGATAGTCAAAGCAGCCATGACCAAATGGCCCAATGTACCCCATTGTTTTGGCTGGCTGGCACTCGATGCACGCGGCCAGTGGCGCATGCGCGATGAGCGCTGTCAGGCACTCGGCCTGCCCGGCGATATCATTCGTCACCCCAGTCTGATCAGCTTCATACAACGTAATTACACCCATGATGAGAACGGTCGCTGGTATTTCCAGAATGGACCACAACGGGTCTATGTCGATCTGGAAGCAGCGCCTTATATCTGCACTCTCTCACCAAGCCATCTGCAACTACATACAGGCACAGTTGTGAATCAGCTACATGAGGCAGTGATGGACGAAACTGGCCGGCTGTTTTTTATCAGTGAACACAACTTATGCCTGCTCGATGACAGAGACATCGCAGACTGCCTCGATCGTATCCGCGATCAACAGGCTCAGGCACTCAGCACTGAAGCATTGATGCACTGGATAGAAGAAGACGAGGCCAGTGATTTATGGCTGGAACTGCCGGGTATTACAGCCGCTGTGCGTCTGCGCAAAGGCAAGGTCCAGTCACTCAAGTCCAGCTATCCGTTTCAAGCGATGCCACGACTGGACAGCTGACAAGCTGGAGAGCTTAAACATCACCTGCACTGGCTACGCGCTGCAGGCTTTTTCTGAAATGAATAATTTTTTCTTCATCCACAGATAAACGGCTGACATCATTCCAGTCATAGCCCTGTATGGGGATACGGCTGCAAATGTGATGATCTTCACGGAAAACCTGACGGTTGACCTCAGCAGTGGATAGGAAAAAATGATCCATGCTGACGGCTGGCACACCTGCTCTTAACGAAGTTTTCAATAAGCGGCTGTAAAAATGGGTTTTTTGTTCTTGCGCAGAGGGGAAAAAATTCTGCAGCGAATACGAAAGGCCACAGGTAGACGTCAGCATCGTGAATGGGAACAGATAAATACTGATGTATCCGTCTATAGGCTCAGTTCGAGAAAATAAGCGCGCAGCTGACCTGAGTTTCTTAGCCACAGACGCATCAGTAATCTGAAAAGACGCTGTTGAATTGTCTGCGATATAGACATTGTCAGGATCAGACAAGCTTAAGCGCCCCAAGGTGTCAGTATGGACGTAGGGCGTATGCAGCGAATCCAGACCATTTTCAATGGCGATTTTCCAATCGCACTCGTAGGTATAGGCATTCCAGTCAGCACGTCCGTTAATATCCATGGAAATGGATGCGAGTTGTTGCGACAACTCTCCTAATTGCATGTCCAGCGTCTGCGCTGGCTTCACTGAGGCGAACAAAAAATCACCACACCATTCTGTCTTCAGCATACCCATGCTGACTTTGCTTAATTCACAGGCCTGGTATTTTTCGCGACTCGGTATCAGCAAGGTTCCGGCTTGAAATGTCCAGCCATGATAGGCACAACTGATAGGAGCATTGCCGTATTCGGCGTCAAAAAACCGCGCGCCACGGTGCGGACACAAATTATCGAAAACAATGATTTCGCCCGCATCGTTGGCTGCGACGATATCCTGTCCCAACCATTGTAGGCGCAGAAAATCTCCTGGCTGCGGCAATTCGGAACGATGGCATAACAAGTGCCAGTAATGGTCCCGTAATTTTTTATTCATCATGTCAGTGTCCTGGCGGGCTGCGCATAAACGGTAGTGTGCTCGCGCACGCGCCGGACCACGATGGCACCCGCACCTATCCTGGCGCCATCGCCCACAACCACCGACGGCAATACAGAAGCATGCGAGCCGACCAGTACCGCGCTGCCTATCTTCACATGCCCGGTCAGATCCACATGTGCACAAATGACGCTGGACTCACCGATTTCCACATCATGTCCTGCTCCGGAATGGGTGTTAATCACGACAAAATCCGCAAGCCGGGTATTGGCTGAAATCAGGCAGAACGGATAAATCACTACGCCTTCACCTATGCTGGCATTGGGTGCAACCACCACATTTGCATGGATGTAGGTGTAAAAACATGCGCCCTGTTTTTTGAGTGCATGTGCCACCGTCATCCTGGCCTGTGGCTCGCCTATCGCAAGCAGAACACGGTCTTCAGCTTCAGGCTGAAAACCAGCAATTCCACCAAGTACCGAGTAAGGAAAATCGGCTGAAAAACAGGCGGTGGGCGCTATCGTGTCATCAATGATGCCACGGATAACAACACGTCCACTAGCAATATCCGGCGCCAGCAGCGCCAGTAGTTCCTGGCCCATGCCTCCGGCACCAGCCAGTATGAGTTGAGTTGGGAGAGTCATCTTTTACCTTACTGAATAACCGCCATCGACAGACAAGCTGGTGCCTGTCATCCAGCGTCCGGACTCTGCCATCAGATAGATTACGGCGCTGGCAATGTCGTCCACAGTGCCGAATCCCAGCAAATGCTTTTGCTCATACGCGGATAAGGATTGCTCACCCAGTGTATGAGTCAGCTGTGCATGCATCGCTGTTTCCACCGCACCGGCAGCTATCGCATTCACACGAATGCGACGTGGGGCAAACTCAACAGCAAGTGAGCGCACCAGGCCTTCTATTGCCGCTTTCGCCGACGAATACAGCGCCATACCAGCCTGGCCGCGCGTTGCGGCCACGGATGACATCATCACGATAGCACTGCCGTCTTCCATCACACCGCGCAGCGACGCCGCGCGCGCCAATGCCATCGCCGACTTCACACTGGAAGCATATATTTCATCAAACTGCTTTTCCTTCGACAGTTTTGCGGGACGTAACATGCTGATACCGGCCGCATGGAACATGCCACTAAACGGGCCATGTAACTGTGCCGTTTTCTGTATCAGCTCAACGATGTGATCACTGCCATCCAACTCAGCTGGTACGCAGTAATGCCCTGATCCGGCTAAAGCTTGCAGGGTTTCGTCCAGTCTCGCCGCATCGCGTGCACTCAGACATAATCTGGCACCGCAAGACGCCATGGCAATCGCAGCTGCGCGTCCAATTCCTGATGAAGCACCTGTGACCAGTATGTGCTGTCCCTGCAAAGCGTTTTCATTAAATATCATGATTCAACTTCAATTAAGTCCGTCACCTGCAACAGACTGAGATCGCAACTGACCGCAGCCCAGGAATAACCAACGCCAAAACCAGCCATCACAACGCGTTCACGTAAGGCGGTTTGGCGACTGATATCGGTCAATAGTAAGGGAATAGAAGCGCTGGAAGTGTTACCGAAGCGCTGTAAATTCAAGGAAAACTGGTCTGCAGGAATTTTGAGTTTTTTTGCGATGTGCCTCAGCATGAAGGCATTTGCCTGATGAAACAGGAAATGCTCAGTACTTTCCAACGTTTGCCCTGAAAAACTCAGCAACTGTCTGACTAATGCCGGTACGCTGCTGATGGTGAAGTTAAATACTTGCGCGCCATCCATATACAAATAGTCGGGATTCAGCTGACTAAGACGTGCATCCTCTTGTTGTTCTGCACGTACCGGGCTGCGTGGCACCATCAGATGACGTGCACCGCCACCATCCGTGCCAATCACGTAATACGCGGGTTGAGCTTGCTCGTTATACTCCAGCGCAGTCGCAGTTCCGGCATCGCCGAACAATAGAGCAGTCGCCCGGTCCTCCGTATTAACCAGCTTGCTGGAGGTGTCTCCGGCCAACAGCAACACACGTTTGACAGCAAGACCATCAATTAAGCGTGAAGCAAGCCACAAGCCATACACATAACCGGAGCAACCCAGGTTAACGTCCAGTGCTGCACAATTCTTAGATAAGCCCAGCCTGTGCTGCAAGGTGCAGGCAGTCGCCGGCAAACGAAAATCCGGTGTTTGCGATACAAAAATGACCGCATCCACACTCTCAGCTGACCAGGCCAATTGACTCAATAAGCGACTTGCCGCAGCTTCCGCCAGATCGGCCGTGGTCTGATTGGGGCCCGCAATATGCCTGCGCTCGACACCAGTCATCTTGGTGATCTCATCAATCACCTGCGTATCAAAGCGGTCTGCGAAATCCTGATTCGTACAAGTTTGCTGAGGAACAGCACTGACCACACCGCGGATAGCAACGTGATCTACGCGAATCTGCAAGCCGGTCTGCGCATCAGTGGCACTCATATCAGTCTTTCTTCGCCGCGTCTATCAGCGCCAGAATGTCAGCAACAGTAGTGCATTTTGCCAGCGCCTGACCATCCAGCATCACGGAGTACACATCATCAACCAGCGCCATCGTCGATACTACCGCCAGCGAATCCCAGGCATAATCCTGCAGACTCAGATCCGGCTGTATCTGCGCGCTGTCCAGTTCCAGAATCTCCGCCATACCTTCAAAAAATTCTTGCATACCTTACTCCTGAAAATAAATTCTTTAACTTTTTACGATAAGTTTTTGATCGAACCGGATTATACAAGCGCCCCAGGAATAACCTACGCCAAAACCGGCCAGTAACACTGTCTTATGCTGCGCATTCCAACCTTTTTCTATGCTGATGGCCAGCGCCAGCGGAATTGATGAGGAAACCGTATTTCCCACATGTTCCAGTTCGATTAAAAAACGACCTGTAGCAATACCGATTTTCTTCCTGAGTGCTTCCAGCAAAAAGCGATTAGCCTGATGCAGTATCAGCATATCGATGCTATCCCAGCCCAAGCCGCCCAGCTCCAGGGTCTCGTTACATAGTCCGGGAATTTTTTGCAGCGTGAATTTCAATATTTCAGGGCCGTTCATATACAGTCTGGACGCATCCCTGACATTGCCTGCATGATCGGTAAATACAGCTGCATCCTCGCAGCCCATAGAGCGACAGCCGCTTTGCGGCACAATCAAATGCTCATAGCCACTGCCATCGGTACCCATGTTAAAAGCAGATATCGCTGCCAGCTCACCCGGTTTTGCCTGAATCAGCGTAGCGGTTGCAGCATCGCCAAACAAAGGCCGTACACTGCGGTCATTTTCTGCAATTAACTTGGTATAGGTGTCACCCGTCAGCAGTAAAACATTGTTCGCCATGCCTGACTCGACCAGGGCTTTCGCGACGGACAAACCATAGACATAGCCTGAGCAGCCCATATTCAAATCCAGCGCGGGACAAGCAGAAGTCAGACCCAATTGCTGATGAATCAGGCAGGCCGAGCTGGGTAGCAGGTAATCCGGCGTCTGGGTACAAAACAGTAAATAGTCGATGCTGGCCGGGGAAATGTCTGGTTCAGCAAATAGCTTCTTTGCTGCCTGTACAGCCAGGTCAGCTGCAGTCTCTCCAACTGCTGCGATATGGCGCTGACGGATACCGGTTTTTTCAAAAATCTTCTCGGCAGTCCACTCAGGGAATATCTGTGCCAGCTCGGCATTGTCTAAAATCTGTTCAGGCAATGCATAAGCAAGCGCCTGTATGCTGGCATATGCTTTCATGCCTCAGCTCCCTGCGCCAGCGCCAGAATCAGACTGACGATTTTTTGCTGCACTTCACGCGGCATGTCGGGATAAATCGGCAAACATAAAACACGTTCTGAGACTTTTTTAGCTTCAGGCAGGTTCGCAATATTGGCGGAAGCCAGATGCCGGTACATTTCAAATTCTGGTATCAATGGATAAAAATAGCGTCTGGGATGGATATCATGCTGTTTAAAGTGGTGATACAGCGCGTCGCGCGACACAGGAAATTCACTGCCAATTTCTATCGGAAAATAAGAAAAATTGGAACTCCAGTCAGCCGGCGTATGCAAAAAAGATATCCCTTTCACGTTCGCCAGTTGTTCGCGGTAATAGCGATCTATTTCGGCACGACTCTGTATCGCTGCGTCGACACGCTGTAACTGCAGCAAACCTACAGCCGCCTGAAATTCATTCATTTTCCCGTTGATGCCAATTTCGACCACACTGACTTCATCGACAAAACCAAAATTCTTTAAGTGATCGATATGCCGTTTGCTTGCCTCATCCGGTGAGACGATGGCGCCACCCTCGAAGGTATTAAACACTTTAGTCGCATGAAAACTTAAGACAGACAGGTCACCGGCACTCAGTATGCTGCGCTGACCCTGACGCACAGAAAATGCGTGTGCAGCATCATAGATAACTTTTAAACCGTGTTTATCTGCTATCGCCTGTATCGCCTCTATATTGCAGGGTATGCCATAGCAGTGCACAGGTAAAATCGCAGTGGTCTTGTCAGTGATAGCCGCCTCTATCAGATCAGGATTCAGATTCAAAGTGAGCGGGTCAATATCGACAAACACAGGAGTAATCTGATTCCACATCAATGCATGCGAAGTCGCGACAAATGAATATGGCGTTGTGATGACTTCACCACTTAAATGCAACGCTTTGAATGCAGTGATCAGAGCGATGGTTGCATTTGAAAACAAGGAAATATAAGGTACGTTTAAATAACGTGCCAATGCCAGCTCTAACTCCTGGTGCATAGGGCCACCATTGGTCAGGATGCCGGTTTGCCAGATTTTTTCCAGATAGGGCAGCATATCTGCCAGCGGTGGCAGACTGGGGCGCGTCACATATACCGACTCTTTGCTCATGTTGAGCTTTCTTCCAGTGGAAGGCAAACATAGCCCTCCTCCTGCCGCAATACCTCGAACGGCCGTGCAGGCTCACCCTGGCAGCGGACACCCCACATCTGGCGCAAGGCAGCATACAATGCATGCGCGACTTGCTCTGGCTGTAAAAATCCGGATTGTGCAAACCGCGCGCGCAATTGCATCCGTAATTCAGTCAGATAGCTGCGGTTTTCATTGAGCCAGACTGCTTTTGCTACGAAATCCTGCTCTGAGTCTGCAACGAAATGCTCGGCAATACCAACGTGCAGCAAGTTGGCAGCAGACTGCCGTCCCGGCGCTGTTTTTCCGGTCAGGGTTAACGTAGGCACCCCCATCCACATCGCATGGTTAGTCGTCGTACCACCGGTGTACGGGAAGGTGTCCAGGCAGACATCGACTTCTTTGTGCGAAGCCAGATAATCTTCCATATAGGTGCGGGTATAAAAATCCAGTCTGTCTGCAGAAATACCCTCTTCCTGAAACCAGTTAATCAAAAATTGGTAATCCATCAGCCCAGGCAAACCTGCCAGCTTCATACGTGCATCAGGTATCTCGCGTAGTACCTGGGCCCATAAAGCCACCACTTCGCGGCTAATTTTATTAGCACGATTAAAACTGCCAAAAGTCAGATACGCGCGTTGCAATAAAGGCGATGGTGATACATCCGGTGCCGCTTCAAACGGCAGAAAAGTCGTGGTAATCGGCAAACGAACGAGTTTTTCAGTGAAGCATGCATCAAACTCGGGGTAAGGCAAAAAGTGATGGTCTGCGATGAAGTAATCCATCTCTTGCAATCCAGTTGTTCCCGGATAACCGAGCCAGCTGACTTGCACCGGTGCCGGACGGCGTGCAAACGATAACAGGCGATGCCATTGCGTATGACCAGACAAATCAATCAGGATATCAATCTCATCGTCTACCACCACTTGAGCAAACTGCTCGTCGGTCAAAGCAGCTACGTTTTTCCAAAGTGGTAAGAAAGTACGCAAACGTGCACTTGCCTCATCTTCTTCCGGGAAATTATAGAAAATATGTAGTTCCACATCCGGAACAACTGCCAAAGCGCTCAATAAAGGCTCTATAAAAGACGTAACCGCATGCCCACGTAAATCCGCACTGACGATACCCACGCGCAGTTGCTTGTCGGCTGAGCCTGCAGGCTCATGCTGATAGCGCGCAGAATGTAATGGCAATTCAAATTTAGTCGCAAATTCTTTGTGTTGCGCAAACAAGTCTTGCGGACTGGTATGCACATCGTGAGATAGCTGGAATAACAGTTGCGTGTAGACAGGCACTGAATCTGGGCTTTGTTGCAACGCGTGGCGACATACTTCCAGTACTTTATCTAAGGCCCCCATGCGCTGATAAACTGTGATCAAACCCTGGTGAGCTAATTCAGATGCCGGGTCCATCTCCAATATGCACTCAAATTTCTCTATCGCCTTGGCATGCGCCCTTTGCTCAGAATAAGTGAGCGCCAGATTACGGTAAATCTCAGGATTACCCGGCGTCAGCGTCAGTGCTTTTTCATAACTGGCGACAGACGCCTCTGTTTTACCCAGTTCAGCCTGCACATTTCCGAGCGCGATATAGGCATGAACAAATGAAGGATCCAGCGCCAGCGCGGTCTGGAACGCAGTTTGCGCCGCTTCCGGCTGAGCCGCGAGCATATAGGTACGTCCCAGATTGAAATGCGCGCCAACATAATCTGCCTGCTTAGAAATCGCCGTACGGTATTCGCGCAAGGCATCATTAAAGCGACCTACGGAAGTGTGAATATTACCTATATTCAGATGGGCGCGTGCCGATTGCGAGTCTGTACTGCTTGCCTGGCGGTACTTCTGTAAGGCCAGATCAGACTTACCCTGCTCTTCGAGCGCATTTCCTTCCTCAATCAGGCCTATGGCCAGTTGCATTTCCTTTTCACGCTGACTCGATACGGGGTCAACGAAAGAGCTGTGGCTCTCTTTTTTACTCAGAAAGGCGCGGAGGCGTTTAAGCAAAGTCATGTTTTATCTAGGGTGAAAAAAGGTAACACGAACGCAGCGCAGGACTAATACTGGTTTTCGCCCGCAAGGCATAGTGATACTTAATTTGTACATGAATCAAAATACCCAGTCACGGGCTTCATGAACTATGAAGTCAGAGTCCTATAGCTGCCGGGTCAGCCAACTGACCAATTGATCGACCTGCTCCCTGTCCAAGCCTGCGTCCTTCAACTTCCATTGAAAAGCATTACTCAATGCGGCTTTCTTATAAACGTTTAACGAATGACTAGTTGTAAAAGTTCGTAACTGCGCCTGCAATTTCAATAAAAGCTCTGCCTGCTTCATTCCCACATTTTTTTTTGTACGTGATTTCCCTTCAACCAACACACGCTCAAGATAAAACTCAGCCAATGACACACCAAACTGCTTACTCTCTTTTGCATTAAACCACGCGAACATGAAAACTCCTTAATTTCTCTTTTTTACTTAAAAGCAATATATATGCCTACTCGCAAAAACCAAATGGAACCTGTTTTTTCAAAAAATACCAAATTGGTGCGGCAAATAAGTGAAGAAATGTGGCAGACCCTGTTATTCAACAAAGTTGCGCAACCAGTGAAATCAGAACCGGACTATTTTTTATTCTTTTCAGTCAGTTCTTCCTTATGCGCTTCTTTCCATTCGCGTTCGCGGGCATCTATCACGGATAACTCGTAATACTGCGCGTCTTTCTCGCGCCTGGCCAGCTCCAGTTGCTGCATGGCGGCTTTCCAGTTGACCTGGATTGCATAGGCTTCGGCCAATGCGATGTGTTGCAATGCCTGCTTGCCCTGCGCAGCATAGACTTTAGCTAACAGATTCTGCAAGCGTGCGTCCTGCCGGTACAGCACGACCTGATCACGTAAAAAAACTTCAGCTTTCGCTTCCTGTTTCGCGGCAATCAATGCCTCCACATACTGGTAGACCAAGCCACGCGACAAGGGCAGCTGTTGCATAGACTTTTCTGCATCCGCAATTGCCTGGGGATAGCGTTTTTCGGCCACAGCGATATCAATCGCCAGACTGGCAAACATGCTGCTACGGGTCAACGTCGATTGCGCTGACTTACTTTGCTCAGCCAGCTTTCTGGCTTCGTTGTACAGCGTCTGTGCCTTCAGCGTATCTAACTGCTTCAGAGCGACGAAGGCTAAACCATAGGTAGCCGCAATTTTGTCTTCCGTGCGTTCGGATTTGATTTGCAGATCAAATGCGGCTTTGCTGTCCATCAAGCCCTGTACCGTCGCGTCTTGCAAGACCCGAATACGCGCCTTCAGTAAAAAGAAGTCGATACTGTCTTCGACCTGGCGATAGCGCTGATCCAGCACCCTGGCCTGGATATCAGCGATACGATCGCTGGTCAGCGGATGGCTGCGCAAATAGGCGGGTGCGTTATCGGTATAATTTCGCATTGAGGCTTGTAAGCGGCCAAAAAAAGCAACCATGCCATTGGTGTCAAAACCGGCATCCCGCAAAATCTGAAAGCCGATGCGATCAGCCTCCCGTTCAGCCTCGCGGCTAAAATTCAATTGTTTCTGGATAGCGAGCCCCTGCCCGCCAGCGGCCACTGCCATCGCGGCATCGGGGCTGGAGCGGGCAGCTAAAATTGCCAGTGCGAGTGCAGCCAAAGGGATAAACGCATCATATTTCTGACCCGCGATCATGCGGGCTATATGGCGTTGTGCCACATGACCAATTTCGTGCCCCATCACAGATGCGAGTTCTGATTCCGATTGCGCAGCGAGTATCAGGCCGGAGTGAAAACCAATAAAACCGCCAGGAAAGGCAAATGCGTTCAATACCGGATCACGCACCGCAAAAAATTCAAAATCATAAGATTGCTCACCACGCGCATCAGGTCGCGCATCTAACATGCGGTTACCAAGCCGATTCAGATATTCCGAAACTGGGCCATCATCCATATAATCCGGATCACGCCGCACACTGCTCATGATCTGTTCACCCAGGCGCCGCTCCATCAGCGGCGACAAGTCTTCCCGTGCCGTATCCCCCAGGTTAGGCAGGTTTTGCGCCTGCACACTGGCGGACCTGCCTGCAGGATAAATACAGCTAGCGAGTATCAAGCCCATCGTTGCCAAGCGCCCGATTTGTGTGATTTTTTTTCTGATCAGCGCACCACGCGGCGACACTGCTGGATATACTCCGGACATCTTACACTGATCCTCTCAAGCTATGACTATAGAAGCGCAATCGACAGAACTGACTCATTTCGACCAATCAGGACAAGCACATATGGTCGACGTGGCGGGAAAACAAGATACGCACCGCACTGCGGTTGCCAGTGGATCAATACGCATGCAAGCGGCAACACTAACCATCGTCACGCAGGGCAATGCAAAAAAAGGCGATGTCTTAGGCATTGCACGTATCGCAGCAATTATGGCCGCCAAGCGTACCAGCGATCTGATTCCTTTATGTCATCCGCTACCACTGACACGGGTCAGTGTTGATTTTAACATCGTGGCAGAGAAGGCAATGATAATCTGTACTGCACAAGTGGAAACCATAGGAAAAACTGGCGTAGAAATGGAAGCACTGAGCGCCGTCCAGATAGGCTTACTGACCATTTACGACATGTGCAAAGCAGTGGACCGCGGTATGGTGATGAGTGATATCCGGGTATTGGAAAAACACGGCGGGAAATCGGGTGACTGGACCAGCATGATTGATGCCGCACCCGCCCAGACTTGAGCATGGCGCGGGTCCACTACCGCCTGGCGATGGCCTGCGCCCCGCATTACTGCTCATACCTCAGGGGGCATCTCTGGCAGGAATCCTGTTGATAACGGCCTGGAATGCGGGCTCTTGCCGCGCTTTTGCCTGCCAGTAATCAAAATATTCCACATAAGCCTCAGGATGCAAACGCTGCAGCGTTTGCATCGCGCGTACGCCCTCGTCGGGGCGATGATTCAACACATAAACTTCCGCCAGCTTATTGAGGTTGTGCACAAAGCCGAAACGCTCAACCCAAAAGCGTAACTCCCCGATCTCAGCATCCGACATACCAGTGTGAGGCTGTATCTGAAATAAATGAAAATAAGCATAAAACTGTGGAAACACCGTGTATGCGGGCTGTTGTAGCTGACTCTGCAGCTGATTCGCGACAGGATCGACCCTCAGCACCTTAAAGGCACGGACTACCCGCATATAATCCCAGGTCAGCAAAGTTGCAGCCAGTAGCGCGATCAGGACCAGCGTACGGGGGTAAATCGCAGGCACTGCATAGACTGAAACAGGCCAGCGGCGCTGATGCAATGCCCCCATCATCAACGCCAGCGGTAACAGGATGTAGGCATACCACAGTGGAAATTCCACCAGGCTATGGACCGCAGCCGCAATCAGGCACAAGCCAGCGAAACGCACAAAAGAAGACTGAGCAGTACGTACACAAGCGTGCCAACACCACCACAACAAGCCAGTTGCCAACAGGATAGTGACCGGAAATCCCATCTCCGCCGCGAAATTCAACAAAATATTGTGTGCATGTTCGGCATAGGTAGTGGATGGCAGATCAGCCGCAATCTGTACCTGGCCGCTCCCGAAGCCAAACCAGCCTACACCTGTCCACGGGTGAGTCTGTGCCAGTTGCCAGGCTTGCTTCCACAGACCAAGACGCTCGGAGCGACTACCAACGACATGGTCAACAACAGACGCGCCGGCCAGGCCGATGGCCGCAACCAGCTTAGGAAGCAGCAGCACCGAGATCGCATACCCTATCACAAAGCTCAATGCAGCAGCCGGATGCAAGCGCCGTCCGGCGGCATCAGGCAAACTCAACACGATGGCAAAAGCAGGGACGATAAGCCAGCCTATGCGCGATTGTGTCAGTACCATTCCTGCCAATAAAATTACACTGAATACCAGCGCCACCGCACGACTTAAGCGAACTTCACGATATAAAAACCAACAGGCAGCTATTGAAAAACTCAGCACCAGAGCGAGTTGATTGGGTTGCGCCAGATTCGCATAAGGCCGCTGAAACACGCCTGACTTGCCCATGTACATCAACAAAGGCCCCAAATACCAGCCCATAGCTTGCACCACCTGTATCAGCACCGATACCAGGCCCGCCAACAAAAATGCAATCGCCAGTATCAAGCCCAGCCTTTCGCATTGCTCATTATCGGAGGCACAGCCCGCACCTAGCATCGTAGCGAGCGCAGCCAGCAAAAAATAGGCAGATGGCAACAAAAGCTCATACCAGGGCTGATGGTTGGACAAGCCATACTGCAAGAAGATCAGTAGCACAATAGATGTAAAACCTGCGGCGATGGCATTCAAGCGCCAACGGAAGCCTGTGATACCAGCAGCCATCCAAACGCTGACTAACAAACCCAATATGATCGCCAAATCATTAAAATAGGAGCGCAGGGGATGCAGGTGCACGGGTGTCAGAAATGCGATCACCATACCCAAAGTAAATGGGAGTGCTGCTAAAACAAGTTGTGGTTTCATATTTCGAAAAAGAAATTGCAAAAGCCGCTTTGGTATTTGCAATATAAAGCCCGCGATGCCGGCTTGCGACAAAGACGATTACCGCAATTTGCATTGAACAGGAAAGAGTCAAAAACCGTCAAGTTTAACAAATCCTTTTACTGCCGAGCTCTCCGCATCCACCAAAACTGACCACTCAGTACCTCTGGCAATTAAAGGCACAAACCCTAAAGCCGTATCTGGCAAACCTGATTCTTGCACTGCCCTGTCAATCAGGGCTTTCTGCCCTGGATATTTTGAGCGCAAAATGGACAGTGGTTTAGCGAGCAGTTTGACCTTTTCGGCTGACTGTTCATAGTTCTGCCAGAAGGATGGTCGGACACCAATATCTGCGCCCGCGAAAGCGGTGAAGGTCGCGTCAGATTTTTCTTTCGCATCTTTAAATTCTCGGGCTCCCAATATTATGGGACCAGTCAAAGACAATTTCCGCAAGCCCGGGGATGCCTGCACTAATTCTTTTTGCTCGACTTCCGCTGCACTTACCAAACGGAACTGACTACCCTCGAAGACCAAGGCAACCGGACGCGCGACAAATACTGTATGTACTCCATAGATCAGAGCAGAAGCTTGTAACAACGCGATCACGCTGATATCACGCACTAGTTCTGTCCGGCTTTTTACAGGATTAAAGACGACTAGCGTCAATAAAGGGCCAAGTACAATATCTACCCCAGCCACCAGAATAATCAGTTTGAGGCCTCTTGCGATTTCCGCGTACTGCCCTGGATACCATAACAACAAAATCAATGCAGTAACGACACCAGCAATCACACCTGAAACTAACAAATGCAAGGTTGCCGCCTTTAATCTAGGTTTTCCTGTACTCATAATTAATTCAGCTTTGCCATCTGAGGATCAATAGCAGCATTGTACTGCGCTGTTTTTTGTACATCTATAGCTAGGACGTAACGAATTTGTTTCACCAGCTACGCATAAAAAATAAATAAAAAAACACAAGGCACCCTCGGGTGCCTTAAGAAAAATACACAACGAATCGCTCACGCAATTTATTTACAGGCTTGCGGCAACCATTTTTTATCAACCGTTGTTACGCCATTTCCTGACGAACAATTCCAGGTTTGCCCACCATTAGTAGTTGCCAAACCAACAATTTCACTACTTGCCTGACCAGCTTGCATTGTTGCCTTGATTATACCTGATGGAAAAGTACCCGTTACGCTCGGCGTCACCGTCGCGTATTTGCCGGACAAAGTCGCGACGATATTGGTCGCTGCGACCGTTGAGCTGGAGGTTACCATCGTTGGCCAGGAAGAATTTTCATACCCATAGGCCGCCACAGCGCCTTTCAAACCTCCCAGTAATTCGACCGCTTCCGCGACCTGGGCACGCGTGGTGTAGTCGTTATACGCTGGCAATGCAACGGCAGCCAGGATACCAATGATAGCGACCACGATCATTAGTTCGATCAAGGTAAATCCACGCTGAATGTTTTTTAATAATCTTCTTGATTTCATTTTTCACCCTCCCCACAGGAAACATCAATGTTCTAGCTTCTGGTCTTAGAACAAGCAGTCAATTGAATCAAATTCCTTGTTGCATCAAACAGCTTTTATACAGGCATAAACATCAGAGAAAGCCCGATAAAAATTAAAAAAGAAACAATATATTGAGAAAAAAAAAGGTGCCCTTCAGAAAGCACCTTTCTTTATCAATTACACAAACAGATTATTTGCAAGCTTGTGGCAACCATTTGATTGCAACATCAGTACCTGCTGTGGAATTACATGCCCAAGTCTGGCCACCATCAGAAGTTTTCAAAATTACTTTTTTACCGCTAGCCTGGCCGGAAGACAAAGTTGCAGTCGCAGCACCAATTGGGAAAGTTCCTGTGATAGTACTTGTTACATTTGAGTATTTACCTGTTAAAGTTGCAACGATTTCTGTTGCAGCTGGGTTAGAGGCAACCAATGCTGTTGGCCATGCTGCATTTTCGTAGCCATAAGCTGCCAAAGGACCTTTCAGACCAGCCAGCAATTCAACCGGTTCAGCTACCTGAGCACGTGTTGTATAGTCATTGTATGCTGGCAATGCAACAGCAGCCAGAATACCGATAATCGCAACAACGATCATCAATTCGATCAAAGTAAAACCTTGTTGTACTTTCTTAGCAAATGTCATCGATTTCATGCTTAATCTCCAGTTGAGAGGTAATCAGGAATATTCCTGATCGTATAGTCAGCAAACAGTGTGCCAGCTCAGCCATGTACCAAACTTACTCGCAAAACGCTGACATTTTTTTGAGTCCAGACAAAATTTGTCAGTTAACTGCCAGTTTTCGTCAAAAATTTCCGTTGACATTAGCAAACACGACTACTTTCTATTTCAGCACAAACTGAATTGCATGTGTACGCCCAACAAGTCGATGATATCAGCGTGATTCAAGGTATGAGATGCATCGCTGAGAAGTTGACCATTTAATTTAGGCATCTCTTTTCCCTCAACAAAGCGCAGGGTATACCGGCCATCCTGTTTTGTGATCGCGATTACCTGTGCAGCTGGCGATCCTATCGTCGTCACTGGTTTGGTCAGCGTCAGCTCTTTGCCGATATTCGCGCCGTTCATGACTTTAATTTTCGCGATGCCTGTTTTCGCTGCCGGAGTCAATGTTGCTGTGTCCAGCGTCCTGATCTGCTCTTGTTTATTGACCTGAAAACGCAACTTATATTTACCGATGTCAATCACATCATCATGTTGCAATAAATGTTTTTTGACAGGCTGACTATTGACCATGGTGCCATTGGTGCTACCCAGATCGAGAATAAATGAGCCATTCGATGTGGTATCGATCGCGGCATGCTGCCCGCTCACAGTCAAATGATCGATCACGATGTCATTGCCAGGTCTGCGCCCTATCGTAATACGCGACTTACTGATGCTGACTTCTTGTTGTATCAACCCGTTAAAGGTGACGATAATTTTCGCCATAATCTCAGATTCAGAAAATAATTAAATAGCAATCAGCGTCCAGTCAGACGCTGCAACCAACTCTGCCCGCGTACTGCTGGTACACGTAGCAACACAACAGAGACATTATCAAATCCACCCTGTGCATTCGCAGCTGCAATCAGGCGCTCACAACAAGCTGGCAAATTCAGTTTATTTTGCTCAAGGATCTGTAGAATTTCATCATGCCTGAGCATGTCAGTCAAACCATCAGAGCATAAAAGAACAATATCCTCATCGTACACGTCATGGATATGCTGCTCTACCTGCACATAACTCTGTGTTCCAACGGCGCGGGTGATTAAATTTTTTATTGCAGAATGTCGCGCCTGCTCCTCAGAGATGTAACCAGCATCAATTTGCTCCTGCAATACCGAGTGATCATAGCTCAGTCTGATCAAACGGCCTTGCCGGAAAACATAGGCACGGGAATCACCAACATGAGAAATGGCCAGCTTATCCTCAAAAAAACAAGCAACCACGACTGTAGTACCCATACCGAAACAAGCCGGATCAGCCTGTGACGCGCGCAGTATCTGCGCATTCGCATGATCGATAGCATCATGCAGCCAGCGATTTATTTGTTTTCCGCGAAGACGAAAATGTGGTAACCAGCGGCGCTCAAAATGATGGCTTAAATCGTCAGCAATAATTTGAGTTGCCATCGCACTGGCCACTTCGCCTGCTTTGTATCCACCCATACCATCGGCCAGAATTGCACAGGCGTAGTCTTCGCACACGACAATCGCATCTTCGTTGTGTGCTCTGACTTTTCCTGTATCGGACAGTGCAGAAAATTCTATTTTTTGCGAACTGGGCATTATCTCTTTGTTTTCAGGACCTGCTAGTCACAGGCAAATCAGCGTTTCCGGCATTTCCGGTTTTCCGGTGTTTAAAGGAATTTAGACCAAATGCATATGCCATTACGCAAACTTGTAAACCAACCTGTCAACTTTTACGCAAACCTGATCATGATCCAGATCCCATAAGACCTTGCCAACGATAAGCTTAACACTGACCACAACAGTTTGCACTTAATTCACACATAAGCACAAATACTGCGTACGCCAGATGCAAAAAAGGCCGCGACATGCGCGGCCTTTTCGATACCAGCTACCTGAATCAGTTCAGATTACAGCATTGCTTTCAACAAACGCGCCATTTCAGACGGGTTCTTTGTTGTTTTAATACCGCAAGCTTCCATAATTTCCAGCTTAGCTTGCGCTGTATCTGCACCACCGGAAATCAATGCGCCAGCATGGCCCATACGTTTGCCTGGAGGTGCAGTCACGCCAGCGATGAAGCCAACGACTGGTTTTTTCATGTTTTCTTTGATCCAGTAAGCGGCGTTTGCCTCATCCGGACCACCGATTTCACCGATCATGATCACTGCATCTGTATCTGGATCATCATTGAACATCTTCATGACGTCAATGTGTTTCAGACCATTGATTGGATCGCCACCGATACCAACTGCGGAAGACTGACCCAGACCCAGTGCGGTTAACTGACCAACTGCTTCATAAGTCAGTGTACCGGAACGGGAAACCACGCCGATACGGCCTTTCTTGTGGATATGACCAGGCATGATACCGATTTTGATTTCGTCTGGTGTGATCAGACCAGGGCAGTTAGGGCCGAGCAATTTAGTTTTGCTACCGGCTTTAGCCATGCGGTCTTTCAACATCATCATGTCACGAACAGGGATGCCTTCAGTGATACAGATCGCCAGATCGAGTTCCGCTTCCACGGCTTCCCAGATCGCTGCCGCGGCACCTGCTGGCGGAACATAGATCACGGAAACGGTAGCGCCAGTTGCAGCTTTTGCTTCTGTCACGTTTGCGTAAATCGGGATGCCTTCGAAATCTTCACCGGCTTTCTTTGGATTCACGCCAGCAACGAAACATTCTTTGCCGTTCGCGTAATCGCGGCACATACGTGTATGGAACTGGCCAGTTTTACCAGTGATACCTTGGGTAATGACTTTAGTGTCTTTATTAATCAGGATGGACATAGTGATTCCTTGCGATAATTAAGCGTGAGCAGCAGCGGCAACAACCTTCTGAGCTGCTTCTTCCATCGTGTCAGCAGAAATGATAGGCAGACCGGAGTCAGCCAGCATTTTCTTACCGATGTCTTCATTCGTACCCTTCATGCGTACAACCAGAGGTACTTGCAGGGAAACAGCTTTAGATGCAGTGATCACGCCTTCTGCGATCACGTCGCAACGCATAATACCGCCGAAGATGTTGACCAGGATGGCTTTCAGACCTGGGTTTTTCAACATGATCTTGAATGCTTCAGTAACTTTCTCAGCTGTTGCACCACCGCCTACGTCGAGGAAGTTAGCTGGCTCGCCGCCAAACAGTTTGATGGTATCCATTGTTGCCATCGCCAAACCAGCACCGTTCACCAGGCAACCGATGTTACCGTCGAGGGAGATGTAAGCCAGGTCAAACTTGGACGCTTCGATTTCAGCCGGATCTTCTTCATCCAGATCGCGGTAAGCGACGATTTCCGGTTGACGGAACAGAGAGTTCGCGTCGAAGTTGAATTTCGCATCCAGCGCGATCACTTTACCAGAGCCGGTCAGGATCAGTGGATTGATTTCTGCCAGGGAGCAGTCAGTTTCCATGAATGCTTTGTACAAACCTTGCAACTGCACACGTGCATCAGCGATAGAGCCTTCAGGCACACCGATTTTGCGGGAGATATCGTCAGCTTCTGCATCTTGCAGGCCTGCGCTAGGGTCGATAGCGATGGAGTGAATCAGTTCCGGATGTTTTTCCGCTACTTCTTCAATGTCCATACCGCCTTCGGAGGAAGCCATCAACACAACGCGCTGGCTGATACGGTCGGTCACCATACTCACGTACAGTTCTTTCTTGATGTCCGCGCCTTCTTCGATCAGCAAACGGCGAACTTTCTGGCCTTCAGGGCTGGTTTGGTGTGTGACCAATTGCATACCCATGATGGCGTCTGCGTATTCACGCACTTGCTCCAGGGATTTAGCAACTTTAACGCCACCACCTTTACCACGGCCACCGGCATGGATCTGTGCTTTGACGACCCAGACTGGTCCGCCCAGAGTTTCAGCCGCTTTGACTGCTTCTTCAACGGACATGCATGGGATACCGCGCGGTACGGTCACTCCGTATTTGCGGAGGATTTCTTTACCCTGATACTCATGGATTTTCATACGACTTCCCTTCAGACACTGAGGTATAAATAATAATTAAACAAACTAGCTGGGTGATTTTGCATCAGGCGAAGATTTCGCCCAACGCGGGTAATACTGAACAACGGCCGGTCCATCCAGACGCAATGCGTGGCAGCGGTCTAACTGGAAAGGCTGGTTGGAATCAGTGGAATTGCTGGCGGCGTCACGTGTATCGATCACGTCACCGGCGAATGCTTGAATTGCTGCGGTAGGTAGAATCTGTGCTAACTCTGTGAGGTGCGTACACCCATTGGTACCGGATAGTCGCTCTTTGACGCCCTGACGGAACTGACGCATCAGGTTCAAACCAATCAGTTTCTGGTAATCAGGGCCAATAGACTCACAATATCCAGGATAAGGAACCGCGTCCGAGCAGGCAAATGCATCAACCACATTGAGTTGCAGATCAACTGTCACACGCAAAGTCAGGTCGTGCAAAGCCGCGCCTTGTGGCCGCAGGCCGGAAGCGAGCTGAATATCACGTTGCTTGTGATCAGTTATGCGAGCGTCAAGATCCCACAAGCCATCGTCGCGTGCAAACGCTTCGATAGTAATCGCGCGCGTATGCTTCAACGTGCGGTTTGTGGTGGACTGAGATATGGGCATCATGCCTTTTTGGGCGGCTAATTCTGAATAAAAGAGCCACAATTGCGTGTCGTTACCGCAGCTTCTACGGTAACAGCCGCTCCTGCGGCGCTGCAAAAACCACGGAATTCTAGCACAGCTAAACGATGAACTTGCAAGGAACAGCGGTTTTTTACCAGAATCATTTATTTTAAGATAACAACCATGAAACAAAATTAGGTGACTTACACGGGAAGCCATTTAAGTTTTTGCTACAAGCAGCGGGCTGTCAGAGCAAATCCTCACGCTCAGCCTGCATAGCCGCACGTATCGACGAACTGGAAAATCCGCGTTGTTGCAAAAAACGTATTTGCTTATATTTGTCTTCCTGATCAGCCGGTGCGGCAGGAAATTTTCTATGTAACAAAGCCACTGCTCTGGCTAACTCAGTTTCCTGCATTTCTGCTTTACGGTTTTCCATATCTTCGGCACTGAGTTGGTGACTTTGTAGTTCGGCCAGTATGCGATGATTTCCAAAACGTGCAGAACGCCTATGCACCAGAGATTCAGAAAAGCGCTCTGCGGAAAGGAATTTAGCATCCCGCAACCAATCCAGCACCGCATCGAGATCCTCTCCTTCACCCACATAGGGGCTGAGCTTGCGTGCCAGTTCCAGGCGACTATGTTCACGCTGCGATAAGTAACGCAGGGCACGGCCTTTCAGGCTTAATTTAGGCTTTTGCATCAGGCAACAATAATTTTACCGTTAGAAATGAAAAACGCCAGCAAACCATGCTGGCGTTCATATTCATCAGCGACAACTCAAGACCCGTGTATATCATTACTCGGAGCGCATGACTGATCGTTACTCGTCGTTCCCTGCTGGCAACAAAGGAACGCCCAGATGTTCACGCACTTTGTTTTCAATTTCATACGCGAGTTCCGGATGATCTTTCAGGAAGCTGCGCGCATTATCCTTGCCCTGACCAATTTTTTCACCGTTATAGCTATACCAGGCACCCGATTTTTCTACGATCTTCGCTTCCGCGCCCAGATCCAGAATCTCACCTTCGCGCGACGTCCCTTCGCCATACATGATGTCGAAATGCGCTTCTCTAAACGGTGGAGCGACTTTATTCTTCACGACTTTCACTTTAGTTTCGCTGCCAACGACTTCATCACCCGACTTGATTGAGCCTGTGCGGCGAATATCGAGACGAACCGATGCATAGAATTTCAATGCATTACCACCGGTCGTGGTTTCAGGGCTACCAAACATCACACCGATCTTCATACGTATCTGGTTAATAAAGATGACCAAGGTATTGGTGCGCTTGATGCTGCCTGTGAGCTTACGCAAAGCCTGGGACATCAGGCGCGCCTGCAAACCTGGCAGGGAATCTCCCATATCGCCTTCAATCTCAGCTCTTGGCGTCAATGCCGCAACGGAATCCACGACCACCAGATCGACACTGCCGGAACGTACCAGTGCATCGGTAATTTCCAATGCCTGTTCACCGGTATCCGGCTGAGAAATCAGCAAATCAGATAAATTCACACCCAGCTTCTGAGCATAACCAACATCCAGTGCGTGCTCAGCATCGATAAACGCGCATGTACCGCCCAGCTTCTGCATCTCAGCAATTGCTTGCAGTGTCAGCGTGGTTTTACCGGATGACTCAGGTCCATAAATTTCCACCACACGGCCACGTGGCAAACCACCTACACCCAGCGCAATATCCAGCCCCAGGGAACCAGTGGAAACCACCTGCACTTCTTCAACCACCTCGCCATCAGCCATACGCATGACCGAACCTTTACCAAATTGCTTCTCGATCTGTGCGAGTGCAGCGGCAAGGGCTTTAGCTTTTTCAGAGCTGTTGTCAGGTTTTTTATCGTCCATACATTCTTTCAGTCAATAATCGGATGGTGGAAAAGTGCTGTATTTAAACACAGTACATTGAGCGTTTTCAGCACTGTATAAAAAATCAGTTCTTTTGGCAAGCGATTTTTTAATCTTTCTGTGACCCCGTGTTTTTCCAGCCTTTCAGCCTAAGGGTTATGGAGTCAACAATGCTCAGGGCTGCACCTGATCCCCCTGATATCCTAGCAATTGTGCATTTGCCCAGTTGGCACAGACCGGCGCTTTGGTGTTGCCTTGTACGCCGGTCGTTACTAGGCGCAATTGCTTCACACCACGGATATCCAGTTCGGGCTTCACCACCGCAGGTGCTTTAATCAAGCCGCTGTCAAACAGCAAGCGCTCATCGCCCCACACCTGGAATTGCAGACCACCAAACTGGCGACACGCATCATCGATACCAACATCGGCACGGAAGGTTTGCCACTGTCCGCTCAATTGTAAAGGTATGGCGGTATTGCCCACCACGCCCAGCCCTTTGCGGAATTTCAGTCCATTCATTTGCATCACGCCAGAACTTCCGTCGGGCCGATAGGCGGATTGATCCAGGCTGAGCGGTAAACTGGTCTTAGCCAGCACATCCGACAAATACAATTGTTGCTTAGGCAGGTCAGGTAAGGCTTGCTCCAGAACATTGAATTCGGAGATCGTGACCGGCGTGACGACCGCAGGAATCGCGGCGTGATAGGCTTTTGCCGGACTCGCTTCTGCAGAAGATGTAAGTACCATAGGATCCTGTGTGCTGCCATCATCACTCTGGTCATAGGTACTCAAAATGCGAAAGCGGAACAGACGTCCGGGCTTGGCTGCAAATTCAACTTTTTGCTTAGCCTGCTGCTTACGCAAGCGTCCGCGATATACCGGCTGCCCCCATTCACCGTTGCTGTCTGCCAAGTACACTTCAACATCCTTAGGCTGACCATATTGCCAATGCTGATCGGTACGCGGTGCAATCTCAAAGCCCTTCACCATACGGCGCTCACCCAGCGCCAGCGCAAATTCATGTGCCCCGGTTTTCTGCGACTGATCACGCACCGTACGGAACCAGGTTTCCGGCTTACCGTCAAAAGCGTTTTCCAGCGGGTGACCTGGCTCTTCGGCAGGACGATTGACCACCAACAGGTTATCCGGTGCGATCGCATCGCCCAAGTCTGGCGCGGATAGATAAGATGCGGTCGCGTTCAGCTTTTGATCTGTAGGAATACGCAATAAAAATTCCTGCGCTTCACGCACAGTTTGCTTAGCCGTTTTCACATAAACTGTGCCGTACTTATCCTGAGCATCGTAGTACCAGCCACTGGATGCAGTCAGCCAGGCAGCGCGACTGTTCAACGCCTGTAGTTCCTGCGTTCCGGCCAAGACCTGATTCGGTGCAACCCGGCTATGTATCTGTAATTCCAATGCGCGCGCTGCTTCCATATCACGATAGCTACCGGTCACCGGCTCAACCCGAACGCGGATATCACCCGCTTTACCAGCTGGTGCATCGACCGTAAAGGTCTGGGAAGCGAACTCGCCCTTCTGATACTGGCGGGTTTCACCATCATCTTCATACATGGTAAAACTGGATTTTCCATACGGATAAATATCCAGTGTCAGCGTGTCTTTCGCGACCTGCCCGTCATACAAAGCACTCGGGTACATAGGCAGGATGGCGCCGGCACGTACCATCACAGGTAAGCGCTCCAGCGTTACCTGTTGATCGATCACTTTGCCATTCACTCCGGCTTCAACTACCCGCCCATCCCAATAATCGATCCACTGCCCCTGCGGCAGATAAATACCTTTGCGCCAGCCACGGCTCGCAGCCTGACTCTTATAAACAGGTGCGACCAGAAAGTCTTTACCGAGAAAAAATTGGTATTTGTATTGCTCAGTCAGTGCATACGCGTCTTGCGGATGATCCCACATCAGGCCACGCACGATGGGGGCGCCGCTCAGCTCGGCTTCCCGGGCATAGGTGTACATGTACGGTGTCAGGCGCATTTTCAGCTTCAGGTACTGGCGGTTAATGCTGCGGTAAGGCTCGTCAAACCACCACGGGTGCTTGCGCACGGCTTTGGACCAGCCCGACATGCCCATCAACACCGGCGTGAACGTCTTCCATTGCAGATCACGGGTAAAGGTTTCCGGACTGCCGCCGAAAATCCCATCCACATCACCGGTCGCGTAGGCCTGGCCGGACAGGCCGGAACCGATCAGGGTAGGAATATGCCAGCGTATGTAATCCCAGCTGCCCGACTGATCACCGGTCCAGGTCACGGCATAACGCTGGGTGCCAGCCCACCCCATCACGGTCCAGACGAAAGGCCGTGCTTCGGAGTTAGTCAATATGCCTTGCGCCGCTGCCTGATTGGCATCCAACGAGAATTGATATCCTTTTCCGGTCCATGCCACATCCAGCTTTTGTGCGCGCGTCCCCGCTTTGCCAACCTCCCAGGCGATTTGGTCAACGCCGTTTTCTGTCCATAACCCGGTACGGAATCCATATTTTTTCAAACCACTGACGACCGTTGGCAAATCCGAGTAGCCACAGCCATAACCATCATTTGGCAATATCCAGCCACCCGGCATATCGTGCTCACGATAGCGTGCTGCAACTGACTGCACCACATCCGGCGTTTTTCCCGTTGGCCCGTCCGACCAGCCCGCTGGTACTGTGCCGGGCTTTTTGATATTGTCACCGTCGTTATAGCAATCCGCATCGCCAAATTCCAATGCCCAGCGCGGCAACAACTTTGCTCTGCCAGTCAGATTGGTATAGGCATTCAGTATGCGTGGCAAATCACCTACAAAGTAGTAAGCGTCAAAGCGCGCTTCAGCATGGCTGGTATGAATCACATCCGCAGAGCGGAAATCATAGCTGCCATTTGACCAGGTGTTGCGTAACACGCCGTAGCCGCGATTACTCATGTAAAACGGTGCGGGACTTGGCCTGTCCCCCTCTTCCCATCCGCCGGAATAGGAAATATCGAGGGTCTTCCCTTTAAACACATAGCTGCCATTTTGCTGCCCGCCACCGAGAAACACTTCGTCTTTTGAACTCGATAAGGTCTGAAAACTTTGCTGTTCAGTGATATCCAAAGGCTGCACTTCTTCCCAGATTTTTCTCTGGTTGTCTGGTGCATACAAGGCCAGCCGCAGCGGTTGATCATAAATTCTCAGTGCAAAACCTGCGGTCTGTAATAAGCGATAACCGTCTTGCAGTGTCAGTTGAAAATTTACCGCCTGCGGTGTTTGCGGCAACACGATAGGCGCTGCCTTGTCAGTCGCCGGACTCAGTGTTCCATTGAGGCCAGCCTGAACCCGGAATACATCCGCACTGATCAGATCTATGCGTAATACGGCACCATTGGACGTTGTAAACTGGACGGCAGCAGGCAGCACAGCGCCTGTCTCTTGTTGACTGATATTGCCGAGGGTAGCGGCACCGCCACTGACTGGTATAAAACAGGCAGCAACAAACAGACTTAAGGCAGACTGACGCAGATTCAGTTTCATTCGGGCTTCTCTTAAAAGTGTTAAGGCAGGAAGAAATTTCACAGACACTTAGTTGCTACCTACCTGCGAAAGTTCCACTTGTATAGACAACATTCATTAAAGTGTCACAAGTTTCTTCTGAAATAGCAGAATATCTATCTTAAATCAGGATAAAGCCAGGTTTTTTACGGTAAAGTTGTATCTGGCTCAACGCGAGCCCAGTACACATGCCGATAATCACAGGCAGGGCTGAGACAGGTTGAATACGACGCGTGTATCGCCTGTGACAATGATAAAAATTCCGGGACAATTCAAACATCATGCGTATCTTGCTTGCAGAAGACGACAGTGTGCTGGCCGATGGCCTCACACGCTCCTTACGCCAATCCGGCTATGCCACCGACTGCGTAGGCAACGGGCAGGAAGCGGACTCCGCCTTATCCACTCAGGATTTTGACTTACTGATACTCGATTTGGGGCTGCCAAAAATGAGCGGACTCGAAGTATTACGCCGGCTGCGCGCCAGAAATTCGCATCTGCCGGTATTGATACTGACCGCGGCCGACTCGGTCGAACAAAGGGTCAAGGGCCTGGACCTCGGTGCAGACGATTACATGGCCAAGCCCTTTGCCTTATCCGAACTGGAAGCACGGGTACGCGCGCTGACCAGACGTGGCGCGGGCGGCGGGCCGACCGTCATCAAGCATGGTCCGCTCAGCTATGACCAGGTTGGACGAATTGCTTACATCCATGAGCAAATGCTGGACTTGTCGGCACGCGAACTGGGATTACTGGAAGTGCTGTTGCAACGCACTGGAAGACTGGTCTCTAAAGAACAGTTAGTCGATCATTTATGTGAATGGGGCGAGGAAGTCAGCAATAACGCCATTGAAGTCTATGTACACCGGCTGCGTAAGAAAATTGAAGTTGACGGTGTGCGGATAGCGACCGTGCGCGGCCTCGGCTATTGTCTTGAGAAATTCTATGTTGGCCCGCTTGCACGCAGTGCTGAACCGCCCCCCGCATCCGCATGAATTCTGAGCACAGCCGATTTCCCGAGCAGGATGAGGCAACAGTCACATCGCTACTGCCGCCAGAAAATGAAACCGTACAGCGCTCCCTGTTCGGTGAAATCCTGGACTGGATGCTGGCGCCACTGCTGCTGCTGTGGCCGATGAGTATCGCCATCACCTATCTGGTCGCCAAATCGATCGCGAATCAGCCGTTTGACCGCGCATTAGAAGACAAGGTACTGGTATTGGCGCAGCAAGTCAAAGAACTGGATGGCCAGGCCATCACCCAACTTTCCAAACCGGCACGCGATATTCTGCGCGCTGACGATCTGGACAATATCTATTTTCAAATCAGCTCACCGGAAGGCGGCATTATCGACGGCGATACCGATTTTCCTGTACTGCAGGAAGAAGAGCGCGCCCCGGCTGGCAGTATACAATTTCGCAATCTGAACTTTCACGGTAGCGAAATGCGGATCGCATACAGCTATGTCGATCTGATCAAAACCAGCCCCGCCAATCAAAATAAACTGATCCTGATACAAGTCGCAGAAGGACTGGAAAAACGCGCGGTACTCGCTAACGAAATCATCAAAGGGGTGGTGCTGCCGCAGTTTATTATTTTACCGGTTGCACTTGCACTGGTCTGGTTTGCACTCAGTCGCGGCCTGTCACCACTGGCAGAGCTACAGCAACGCATACGTGCGCGCAGACCGGATGATTTAAGCCCTATCGATTCTCACCATGTTCCGGAAGAGATCACACCACTGGTTGCCTCGCTCAATGAAATGCTGGAAAGACTGGCACAAACCATCGCGATACAGAAACGCTTTATTGCCGATGCAGCACATCAAATGAAAACGCCGCTGGCCGGCATGCGTATGCAATCTGAACTCGCATTGCGGCAAACCGATCAGGAAGAAATTCACCGCTCTTTATTGCAGCTCTCGACCAGCTCCGAAGCCGCAACCCGACTGATCAATCAATTACTGGCACTGGCTAAAGCGGAAAATCAAAGCCCGGCCGTACAGGTGCTGGAACCGCTGAATCTGAATGAGTTTGCGATGCAGGTAGTCAGAGAATGGATACCGGCTTCGTTCAATAAAAAAATAGATCTGGGTTTTGAACAATGTGAACAAGCTGTTCAGATATTTGGCCATCCATTGATGCTCAGGGAAATGCTGAGCAATCTGATCGACAATGCGATTCGTTACACACCTTCAGAAAAAAGCGTGACAGTCAGAGTCGATATTGATGCCAGCCAGGCCCTGGCAGTACTGGAAGTAGAAGACCACGGCCCCGGCATCCCGGCTTCCGAACGGGAACATGTCTTTGAGCGTTTCTACCGCATCCTGGGCAGCAATGTACAAGGCAGTGGACTAGGGCTCGCTATCGTACGGGAAATTGCACAACAACATAGCGCGACAGTCACGATACGGAATGCCAGAGACTGTACTGACCCGGCTTTTCCCGGCTGCCTGTTCCGGATTGAATTCCCCCTTAACCATGCCCAGACTCTGATTGATGATGTCAGCTGACTCTCACCACGCGACGCTCAGCGCCAAAACGCGTTACTGGCGCCGGACTAAAGCACTGACCGTGCTACTGCTGATTTTATGGGCCTTACTGAGCTTTGGTACCTTATTTTATGCACGTGAACTGGCAGCAATTGATTTTTTTGGATGGAGTCTGTCGTTCTACATGCTGGCACAAGGGCTGACCCTCAGTTTCGTGCTGATACTTGCAGTTTACTCCGCTGGCATGCGCTGGATCGCACATCGCTGTGGTAAGGATTAAGTGTATGGCTCCCGGAAAATTCACCCAAAAACTCACGCTTTATTATCTATGGTATACCTTTTTGTTCCTGGTATTTCTGATTAGTCTGGCCATCCTTGAAAAAGAAGGTGTGCCACGCGCCTGGATAGGTTATCTGTTCATGTTTGCCACCATCGTGATTTATGCCGGTATCGGACTGGTGAGCAGAACCTCGGACATTACGGAATACTATGTGGCCGGAAGGCGGGTGCCGGCGGTCTTCAATGGGATGGCTACCGCCGCCGACTGGTTGTCAGCGGCAAGCTTTCTGAGTCTGGCTGGAGGTTTATTCCTGCAGGGTTTCGATGGTCTGGCCTACATCATAGGCTGGACCGGTGGTTTCTGTTTAGTCGCCATGCTGATCGCCCCCTATATCCGTAAGTTCGGCCAATACACCATAGCGGATTTTTTAGGGACACGCTTTGCCGGACCACAAAACAATAATCTGGTCCGTATCCTGGCGGTTTCGGCCACCGTCTTCATTTCATTTATTTATGTGGTTGCACAGATTTATGGCGTAGGACTGATCACCTCACGTTTTACCGGTGTTGATTTTTCAGTGGGTATTTTTCTCGGCCTGGCCAGCATTCTGGTATGTTCGTTTTTGGGTGGGATGCGCGCTATTACCTGGACTCAGGTCGCACAATACATCATCATCATCGTCGCCTTCATGATACCGGTCAGCTGGCTATCGCTCAAACATGCAGATAATCCGGTACCGCAAATTTCGTATGGTGAGTTTCTGAAAAAGCTGGTGCATAAAGAACAGGAATTTGCACACAGCGACAAAGAACAACAAGTACGTACTATCTACCGCCAGCGTGCTGACGTATTACAGCGTCAGATTGAACGGTTGCCAGCCTCCTGGCTGGCAGGGCGTGATGAGTTGCAACGCAGGCTGGATGAACTTAAGAGTGGTAACGGATCACTGATAGAAATAAAAAATGCGAGTAAAAATCTGGCTCGCTATCCAAAATCAGAAAATGAGGCACGTCAGCAGTGGCTGGATGCGCGTAATGCCTTAATCAGCAAGTCGCAAACGGCCTATGCACAGTACACACCCTACGCGGCAAAAGATCAGAAAGAATCTGACAGTAAGCGGAATAACTTTATGGCGCTGGTCTTGTGCCTGATGATGGGGACAGCTGCTCTGCCCCATGTCCTGACGCGCTATTACACCACCCCATCGGTGACTGAAGCACGCGACTCGGTATTCTGGTCACTATTCTTCATCATGCTGCTCTACATCACGATTCCTGCACTGGCGATACTGGTCAAATATGATATTTACACCTCGCTGGTTGGCAGTGAATTTTCCAAACTACCGTCCTGGGTCACTTACTGGGCAAGTATCGATAAGCTCAATCCACTGGTCAGCATCAACGATGTCAATCAGGACGGCATCGTACAACTGGCAGAAATTATGATGGATGGTGACATCATCGTTTTAGCAACACCGGAAATTGCGGGTCTTCCCTATGTAGTCTCTGCGCTGGTGGCAGCTGGCGGCCTGGCAGCTGCGCTGTCCACCGCAGATGGCTTATTGCTGACTATTTCCAATTCGCTGTCGCATGACATCTATTACAAAATAGTAGATCCCTCTGCCTCTACACAAAAACGCGTGACGATGTCAAAACTGATTTTGCTGGTGGTAGCATTGATTGCTGCGTATGTCGCTTCACTCAAACCGGCAGACATCCTGTCGCTGGTAGGCGCCGCGTTCTCAGTGGCCGCGTCAACGCTGTTTCCTGCACTGGTTTTGGGCATATTCTGGAAACGTGCTAATTATCAGGGCGCAGTGGCGGGCATGATCGCCGGATTCAGTCTCTGCATTTTTTATATGATGTACACCCACCCCCTGTTTGGTGGCAACCCAGCATTACAGTGGGGAAACATTGCTTCTATATCAGCCGGTATTTTTGGTGTTCCTTTCGGCATTCTGACAATGATCATCGTCAGCTTGCTGACCCCGGCGCCCGACCGGCAAACAACAGATTTGGTCGACCATATCCGCTGCCCATGAGTCCGTCACCCTCAACTGGCATGCTTCTTGATATAGTACGTTTAACGCGTCTTTGTGGGGAGAAAAAATGGCCAGATTTTATAACGAGATGCATGCCGGAGATGACAGTGCCCCAGCGTCTACCCGAGCACATTATCAGCGCTATGCGCAATGGCTGGCCGAACAAACCGGAGAACATCTGCAACGCCAGCGTGCCGAAGCAGATCTGAGTTTCCGCCGGGTCGGCATAACATTTGCGGTATATGGCGATGATGCCGGTACTGAACGTTTAATTCCTTTCGACATCATCCCACGCATTATACCTGCACACGAATGGAGCCAATTGCAACGCGGCCTGGCGCAACGGGTGCAAGCTTTGAATATGTTTATTCATGACATTTATCATGAGCAACGTATTATCAAGGCGGGTGTGATACCAGCCGAACAGATATATAAGAACGCGCAATACCGCCCCGAAATGCAAGGCATCAAAGTCGCGTCTGACATCTATGCGCACATTGCCGGCGTAGATATAGTGCGTGCTGGTGAAGGCGAATTCTACGTACTCGAAGATAATCTGCGCGTACCATCCGGTGTGTCTTACATGCTGGAAGACCGTAAGATGATGATGCGTCTGTTCACAGAACTGTTTACCCAAAACAAGGTTGCGCCAGTCGACCATTATCCCGATATGCTGCTCGACAATCTGCGCTCAGTAGCGCCAACCGGTGTCGATGACCCGACGGTAGTCGTCATGACGCCTGGCATGTATAACTCCGCTTACTTTGAGCATGCTTTCTTGGCACAGCAAATGGGTGTGGAGCTGGTAGAGGGGCAGGACTTATTCGTCAATGACAATGCGGTGTATATGCGTACTACACGCGGCCCAAAACGGGTGGATGTGATATATCGCCGTATCGATGACGATTTCCTTGATCCTTTGGCCTTCCGTGCCGATTCCACACTGGGTGTACCAGGCTTACTGGCGGTATATCGTGCTGGCCGCGTGAGTCTGGCCAATGCAATCGGCACCGGCGTGGCAGATGACAAATCCATCTACCCATTTGTACCGGACATGATACGTTTTTATTTATCTGAAGATGCCATTCTGAATAATGTACCGACTTATCAGTGCCGTAAGCCTGCCGACCTGTCCTATACACTGGCAAATTTGCCGCAGCTAGTGGTCAAGGAAGTACATGGTGCAGGCGGCTATGGCATGTTAGTCGGCCCCGCATCCAGCCAGCAGCAGATCGAAGAATTCCGCCAGCGCATTCTGGCAAAACCTGAAGCCTACATTGCCCAGCCTACTCTGGCTCTGTCCGCCTGTCCGACTTTTGTCGATCAGGGCATCGCACCACGTCATATTGATTTACGCCCGTTTGTTCTTTCCGGCAAACAGATTTCCATGGTGCCGGGTGGTCTGACCCGGGTTGCCTTACAAGAGGGTTCGCTGGTAGTGAATTCCTCGCAGGGCGGTGGAACCAAAGATACCTGGGTACTGGAAAAATAAAGGGAGAACAAGATGCTGAGCCGTACCGCCGATCATTTATTCTGGATGGCACGTTACACTGAACGTGCCGAAAACACTGCCCGTATGCTGGATGTAAATATTCAGACTTCCATGCTGCCTCAAAGCGCACAGGACGCTGAGCAAGGCTGGCGTGCCATGCTGGGCATTTCAGAATTACAAGAAGCCTTCGACCATCACTATGGATTATTGAGCAAACGTGACGTGCTCGATTTCATGGTGCGCGATCCGATGAACCCCTCCTCTATCGCAGCCTGCCTGAATGAGGCGCGCGAAAATGCGCGTGCTGTGCGAGGCACCTTAACGACCGAAGTCTGGGAAACCCAGAACGCGACCTGGCTGTCTATGCAGGATAAGCTCGCGCGCGGCAGCCTGGAAAAAGACCCCAGTCAGTTTTTTGAATGGGTTAAATTCCGCTCACATTTATCGCGCGGCGTCATTGTCGGTACCATGTTGCGCGATGAAGCGGTCAGTTTTCTACGACTGGGTACCTTTCTTGAACGCGCAGACAATACGGCACGCATTCTGGATGTCAAATTCCATGCGAGCAAAGATGCAGTCGCTGGTATAGACCCCATACAAAGAGATTTTTACTATTGGGCGGCACTGCTACGTTCAGTATCTGGCTTCGAAATTTACCGCAAAGTGTACCGTGACGTGATTACACCTGAGCGTGTCGCAGAATTACTCATGTTACGCTCAGATATGCCACGCTCCCTGCTCGCCTGCATGGACGAAGTCATCGCCAGTCTGGCTGAAATTCGTAATGACGCTTCGCTCGACACCGAAAAATTTGCCGGAAAGTTACACGCGGATTTGAAATTTGCCAATATAGACGATATCCTGAAAACTGGATTACACGCTACGCTGACAACTTTTTTAGAACGTATTTTTGAACTTGGAAACCGGATCAGCCGTGATTTTCTGGTTCCCACCGTCTGACGACCGGACACTTGCGCATGCAACTCGCCATCCAACACCGCACGACTTATCACTACTCGTCGCCCTCAGGCTACACCATACAACAATTGCGACTACACCCCAGACTGGAAGCTCAACAAAAAATTTTGCATTGGGAAATCAATAGCCCCGGTAAGCGGCAAGCCTTTCAGGATGCCTATCACAATCTGTCTGAATTATTGGTGGTAACCGGTGCACATACAGACATCAACATACTGGCCCAAGGCGTGGTTGAAGTCCGTGCTCCAATTCAGGGAAGAATTGCCGATCATGCAGACCTGTCACCGCTAATCTTTACCGTGCCAAGCCGGCTGACAGCCAGTAGTGGGCACTTGCTGGATTTCGCGCGCAGCCAGCTACCCACTGAGCGCTGCAACACGCAACAGGCACTGCAACTGGCCAGCGCGATACAAAGCCGTGTCAGCTATCTGTCCGGCAGCACCATCGTGACCAGCACTGCCAGCGAAGCATTGGCTCAGGGCAGCGGCGTGTGCCAGGATCATGCACATATATTTTTGGCTTGCTGCCATGTACAGGGCATACCAGCCCGCTATGTCTCAGGTTATATCGATCCAGAGTCCAGCGATCACGCAGAAAGTCATGCCTGGATTGACGTCTGGGTTGAGCAGCATGACTACGCAGGTTGGGTCAGTCTCGACGTGACCCATGCCAGGCTGATGAATGATGCCTATTGTCGCCTTGCGATAGGTCGCGATTATGAATCCGCATCACCGGTGCGTGGCGTCAGACGGGGTGGTGGGAACGAAAGCATGTCTGTCAGTGTCAGCGTGCAGACCAGTACAAGCTGATCGCTACGTATAGCTGCTGGTCACTGCCGGTCAGCGCTGATCTTCAGACGATCTCAACGTAGCCCCCGCTCATGTAGACTGCTAAGCGGCAGTACACATATCACCTGATCAATCGCACAAATGCAGCAGGCCGTGCTGTCACATGTTTCTATCACAACTGAATTAAATATTGTCTGCCACCAGACTGGCTTGAGTTAAAATCGGTTTCTTTTCAGATTAGCTCCGTAACTATGACTTACTGTGTAGGCATGCGCCTCAATGCCGGGCTGGTTTTCTTGTCCGATTCCAGAACCAATGCGGGTGTCGATCATATCGGCACCTTTCGCAAAATGTCAGTTTTTGAAACACCAGGTGAACGCATGATGGTGTTGATGACAGCCGGGAATCTGTCCATTTCACAATCGGTACGTGAACTGTTGTCTGAGTACGAAGATGCCAGTGGGCATACCATCTGGAATGCACCGAATATGTATGAAGCGGCCAGAATCCTGGGCGAAACCGTCAAACGCGTGCATGAACGTGATGCCCAATCTCTGTCTGGATTTGGTATCGATTTCAATGTCAGTATGATTTTCGGCGGTCAGATTCAGGGAGAGCGTTGCCGTCTGTTTCAAATCTACGCGGCGGGTAATTTCATTGAGGCGCACGATGAGAATACTTATTTCCAGATCGGTGAAGCCAAATATGGCAAGCCGATTATTGATCGCGTGGTCAATCCGGAAACCAGCCTTGATGATGCTGCAAAATGTGCCTTAATTTCTATGGATTCGACCTTGCGCTCGAATATTTCTGTTGGCCTGCCGCTGGATTTACTGGTCTATGAAACCGGCAGTCTGCAAGTCACGCGTTTTACCACCATCGACGAAAAAAATACGTATTTTCAAATGATACGGGATCGCTGGGGTCAGCAATTAAAGCATGTGTTTGAAGGTATAGAAGCCCCTGCCTGGGATCCCGGGAGTGAAGCCGGCGCCCATCCCATTCTGAATAGCGATAAACCTGGCTGCAAGCCAGTCATGGTAAAGCGTAAGCCGGACCCGGACGCATAGTGGCGGTTACGGCCAGGCTTGCTTCAGCACTCAGCGCGGTGACGCCAGTCACAGTCAGCGGCATGATCCTGCACCATGCCGATAGCCTGCATATAGGCATAAATAATGGTGGAACCAACAAATTTAAAGCCGCGCTTTTTGAGATCTTTCGAAATCTGATCTGACAAAGGCGTGGTGATGATACGTTCCCCAGTATTAACGATAGGTTCACCTCCTACGTATGCCCATAGATAGGCATCGAGGCCGCCTGTCTCTTCACATAAGCGCAGATAGGCCTGCGCATTCGAAATCACAGCAGCAACTTTGAGTTTATTACGGATGATACCAGGATCAGCCAGCAAAGACGCGATCTTTTGTGCGTCATAGGCCGCAATTTTTTTTGCATCCCAATGATCAAAAGCGAGGCGATAGGTTTCGCGTTTATTGAGTACCGTTTCCCAGCTCAAGCCCGCTTGTGCGCCCTCCAGATTGAGCATTTCAAACAAGCGTAGCTCATCATGACAAGGTACCCCCCATTCGTGATCGTGGTAAGCCAGATACAGGGCATTGGCAGAATTGGCCCAGGCACAGCGTTTCATCGTTCATTCCCTCACTCAGATTTTGCCGGACTGATGGTGGAAGCTGACGTCAGCGACCGGCAGGAAAGACCTTGTAATAATCGTTGTTGGCCAGAATTCAGATGCAGCAGCCAGCATTGTCCACTGCCCTGCAGCAAACGAAAGCGCTGCGGCAAGTCCAGATCTCGCCCCTGTATCAGGTCGCCATTGGGACGAAACTGATGACGTCTCTCTACCACTAGCTCACTGCTGCGCGTCAGATCATCGTCAGCCAGCAGGACATTGAGGAAACCGCTCAATTCCCCGATAACACGGCGTAATTCCTGTGCAGATGCAGCCCCTGACTGTGTCAGTACTGCCGGCTGCAAGCCCGTCACACCTGTCATTTGACAGGCGGACAAGCTAAGCAGGAAACTCAGTTTCCAAAATTTCATTATGAACGTGGCATCGGTGTGACGATACGCATTTCCTGGCTGGCAGGACGTATCAACTCATACGGTTGATCCAACACTGGCATCGAACGCACACCATTCTGTGTTGTGGCAAGCACAGGGCAGGAGCCATTCTGACGATAGCTGAGTGCGGTTTGCAACATTCCTTCGGCGACATCACCGCGCAGCTTGGTGAAGTCATCCGATGCTTTACAGGTCGGCGCAAAACCATCCGCATAATCGCCAAAGCCCTTATTATTCACGCCTTTGAACTGAATAGCAAAATAGGTGTAGCCACAGTTAGACTGAGGCACAAAACCATATGGCTTACCGCGAGTAACATCACCGATCAGATCCACTGTCACATCCGCACCGCGCAGGCCATTGATAATCGACTCACTGGCAGAAGCCGTTCCATGAGTGACCAGCAGCGACACATGTTTCAGACCCAGCGTCGGCAAAGCTGCATTGTTTGTCGTGGTATCGTAGAAAGGATATTTCTGGTTTTTTGCAGTCAGCTTGTCGTTATAGCTTAACAATTCAAATATCTTGCCACCGGTCTGAGCCGGACCCGCAATCATGTAGGACAATTGACTTGCGATATACAGCAAACCACCGCCGTTATAGCGCAGATCGATGACCAGATCCTGCACACCTGCGCTTTTCAAGGTATTGATAGCGGCGATCAATTCATTTTCAGACTTTGCAATATGCGTATCAAAAATGAAGTAACCTACATTGCCTTTAGCTGTCGGGATAATTTTGACATTTTTGACGGTAGCAATCGTGTAGTTTGCTGGCAGCAGGCTAATTTCAGCATTTCCATTAAAACCGAGTTTATGTGCGAGCAATTTGCTAGGGAACAAACCCTCATTCAGCGTAGCGATTCCAGCTGTCGTATTGTCACTGACAAAGTTAACACCGTCGACCGAAGCAAGCTTATCTCCGCGTTTTACGCCAGCGAGTGCAGCAGGTGAACCATCCGCCACTTCTGCAACTACCCAATTACGCGGTGGCGCATTGCTTTTGGATGCCCATTGGATACCATAGTCCTGCGAGATACCGGAGGAAGAAGCATCATAGGACTCCGTCGTTTGGGACCAGTGGAATTGATCTACCGCAGCACCGGAAGCTGTTTTTGCTGTCGTTTTCAGCACATCAAAATACAGCTGAGGATTGGCATAGCTGGCTGGATTCAGATTCGTTGGTACATCCTGATACCAGAGATAAGTCTCATCAACGAAGGAACGTAAAAATGCTTTTTCATTGTCCATCGTCCCCTGACGGTCAGCACTGCCCGCGCGCGGGTTCGCACACAAATTTGCCAGCGATGCTGAAGGTGGTAAACCGCCAGCGTCAGTACTACCGCCACCGCCGCCGCATGCCGTCAGCAATGCCAGTAATCCCAGAGTTACGCCATATTGCTTCATAAAACACCATTTTCAATTTCGTTAATCGAATACCAATACCGCCAGCAAATTCTACGACCAAGAATAATATTTGTAAAAAAAGTTTTCTCAACTGTATGAAATTAACAATACTAAATAAAAAACTTATTTACAGTAGCCTGGTTTCCGTTTATAAAAATTCAAAAATTAAAAACATGGATACCTCAATATTGAGATAATCCACAAATCCGCCGATTCACCGTTCCTAGCAAAAAAAAAGCCCTCGTCCAAAGACAAGGGCTTTTTACTTCATAGCGCAGCAATCAGACGACGACAGTCGGATGCTCATTTCCATCACGTGCGCGGATTTCACCGATACGGAATACAGTTTCACCAGCTGCACTTAAGTGCGCCAACGCCGCCTGTGCATTTTCCTGAGAGACGATAACGACCATGCCAATACCACAGTTGAATACGCGGTGCATTTCAGCATCTGCTACGCCGCCGTGCTGTTGCAGCCATGTGAACAACGGGGGCAGTGGCCATGCATCTTTATGCAATACAGCAGTCAGTTTATCACCCAATACACGTGGCACATTTTCGACCAGTCCACCACCAGTAATGTGCGCCATACCCTTGACTTCCATCGCTTCCATCAGCGCCAGCAAAGGTTTGACATAAATACGGGTTGGCGCCATCAGCGCATCACCTAAAGTACGGCCATCGAAATCCGCGTTCAGATCAGGATTCGCTACTTCAATGATTTTACGCACCAGCGAGAATCCATTGGAGTGAATGCCTGAAGAGGCCAGACCCAGAATCACATCGCCCGGCTGAATTTTGCTACCGTCGATAATTTTGGATTTTTCAACTGCGCCAACCGCAAAACCAGCCAGATCATATTCACCATCCGGATACATGGAAGGCATTTCTGCGGTTTCACCACCGATCAGCGCGCAGCCAGCCTGCTCACAACCGAAAGCCACGCCCTTGATGACGTCTGTCGCCGCAGCCACATCCAGTTTGCCGCAAGCGAAGTAGTCCAGGAAAAATAAAGGTTCAGCACCCTGAACCAGAATATCGTTCACACTCATTGCGACCAGATCGATACCGACCGTGTCGTGTTTATTCAGATGAAACGCCAGTTTCAGCTTGGTACCGACGCCATCCGTACCCGAAACCAATACCGGTTCCTTGTACTTTTTACTGACTTCGAACATTGCACCAAAGCCACCGATGCCAGCCATGACGCCTTCGCGCATGGTACGTTTTGCAAATGGTTTGATCGCGTCGACCAGTGCATCACCGGCAACCATATCGACACCGGCGTCGGCGTAAGAGAGAGAAACAGGGGTAGAAGTGCTCATGATATTCGTCAGTAGGGGCTTGAGGCGGTAAAATAGAGAAATTGCCAGAAATCAGCGGCAAAAACGCTATTTTAACAAAACGACTGCACCTTGACCTGATTTTCGGTCAAAGCATAATAAAAGCTTAACTAATCCTGGGGTTCCCATCCTGAATATGCTGATACCTTTATCCACAGAGCAGAAACAGTCACTACTTTGGCTCGGCGTCGCGCTGGCGCTGGTGGTCTTGCTGGCTTTACTGGGTCCGGTGCTGATGCCATTTGTGGTCTCCGGGATACTGGCCTATGTACTGAATCCCTGGGTTGATAAATTAAGTGCCTGCCGGATCAGGAAGTGGTCACTGCCACGTCCTATGGCGGCCAGCATCACGATACTGCTGCTGATCGCAGCGGTGCTGGCCATGGCGCTGGTGATCGTGCCTATCCTGCAAAAAGAAATTCCACAGTTACAGGCGCAGATCCCACGCTTTTTCGATAAATTCGACCAAACTTTATCGCCTTTACTGGCAGCGCATGGTTTTACTATCCGCCTCGATAGTGCAGGTATTAAAGGCTTGTTGACTGAGCAACTGGCTGGCAGTGGCGATGTGATCGGTAAAGCCGTGCTGTCTTCCATTAAAGTTGGCGGTACTGCCGTGCTGGGTATGCTGGCTAACTTACTGCTGATACCCATCGTTCTGTTTTATCTGCTGCTGGACTGGCATGCCTTACTAGAGCGCCTGTCGCACTTTATTCCGCGCCGCTGGGTCAGCGCGACGACTTCAGGCTTGCTGGAGGTGGACGATCTGCTGGCCCAATATCTGCGCGGACAAATATTGGTCATGCTGGTACTGGCCGCCTATTATTCGATTGCTTTGTCGATAGCCCGTTTTGATCTGGCGATACCAGTCGGTATCATTACCGGCTTCCTGGTATTCATCCCCTATATCGGCTATGGCCTCGGACTGGCGCTGGCGCTGATCGGCGCTGTCTTGCAATTTAATGGGCTACAAGGCCTGGTCGCGGTCGCCATCATTTATGGATTTGGTCAATTGCTGGAATCATTTATTCTGACTCCGCGCCTGGTCGGTGAGCGTATCGGTCTGCATCCTCTGACTGTGATCTTCGCGCTGATGGCATTTGGTCAACTCTTCGGATTTATCGGTATTCTGGTTGCGCTGCCTGCATCAGCGATCATCTCGGTCGCAGTACGCCACTTGCGCAGCGCTTACCTGAACAGTACTTTTTATCGTCAGTCATGAAGCAATTACTTCTCGATCTGGATGCGCAAAAACTGCCATCCCTGGCCACCTTTGTAGTGGGCCAGAATGCAGAGCTGGCGCAATTGCTGGGGCTATTCTCGCAGCGCATTCCGAGTCAATATGGCGAGCGCTCAGTCTACATCTGGGGTGAGCCGGGCGCGGGGAAAACCCATTTACTGCATGCGCTGGCCGACCATCCGGATTCCCGTTACATACCAGCCAATGCGCCCGAGAGCGCGTTTGATTTCAGTGAAGCAGTCAGCCTGTATCTGCTGGATGACTGCGAACATCTGTCACCGCTAAATCAGATTGCAGCTTTCAATCTGTTTAACGAAGCGCGTGCACGCGGTGGCTTTCTGGTCGCAGCAGGCAATCATCCGCCTATGATACTGAGTATGCGTGATGACTTACGTACCCGCTTTGGCTGGGGCCTGATTTATCAGTTGCATGGTCTGACCGACGAAGACAAAATCGATGCGCTGGAACGCGCTGCACATGCGCGTGGCATACAGATCTCTGCTGGCGTGATACCCTACCTGATTACGCACTATCAGCGTGACATGAGTTCCCTGACAGCCATGCTGGATCAGCTGGATCATTATTCGCTGGTCACCAAGCGCCCGATTACCCTGCCCTTATTGCGCGAACTGATGCTGCAACAACAGCCCTGAACATGACCATGAAACCCGCTGACATCGCTCTGTTTGATCTCGACCACACGCTGATTCCTATTGACTCTGATTACGAGTGGGGACAGTTTCTGTGCCGCATCGGTGCTGTCGATGCGCAAGAATTTGCGCGCCGCAATGCCGACTTTTTCGCCCAATATCAGGCTGGTACGCTGGATGCTGTCGAATACCTGGAATTCGCCCTGGGTACGCTGGCACGCTTTCCCAGATCGCAGTTGGATGCACTGCATGCGCAATTTATGCAGGAAGTGATACAGCCTGCGCTGTTACCAGTGGCCTACGATTTACTGAAAAAGCATCAGGATCAGGGTGATCTGATTGCGATTATTACAGCCACCAACCGCTTTGTGACAGCACCAATCGCGCGTGCGCTGGGAGTAGCACATTTGCTCGCAGCGGAACCCGAAACTGATACCAACAATAACATCACAGGAAAGCTGATCGGTGTCCCGAGCTCAGGGGCAGGAAAAGTGATCCATTTACAGAATTGGCTGGCACTACAAGAAAAACAACTCAGTGATTTTGGCAGCAGCTATTTTTACAGCGACTCCCATAACGATATTCCCTTACTCGAGGCAGTTACCCACCCGGTCGCAACCAACCCCAACGATAAGCTGCGGGAACATGCACTGGCGAAAGCCTGGCCTCTACTCCAGCTGTTTGAGAAACAATGATCAAGAAATTTATACGAAAAATCCTCGGCGTTAAAAAATCCGGCCATCTGGCCAGCGACCATGCCACGCCCGTGATACTGAGCGCCAAAGACCATGGCATCAATCCGCAACTGGTTTCCGCCAATGCGATCCGGGTGACGCAAACGCTGCAGGACAATGGCTTTAAGGCCTTCATCGTCGGTGGTGCAGTACGTGACTTGCTGACCGGCGTGAAACCGAAAGACTTCGATATTGCGACCAATGCGACCCCGGAACAGGTCAAACGTCTGTTTAGGCGCGCCTTCATCATCGGCCGCCGTTTCCAGATCGTGCACGTCATGTTTGGCCAGGATCTGCTGGAAGTCACCACCTTCCGTGGCCCCTCTGATAAAGCCGCACTGACCGACGAACATGGACGCGTGTTGCGCGACAATACCTTCGGCCAGCAGCATGAGGATGCGGCACGGCGCGACTTCAGTATCAATGCCATGTATTACGATCCGGCTTCGCAGACCGTACTCGACTACCATGGCGGCATCAAGGATATCCGTAAAAAAACCCTGCGCATTATCGGTGTACCGGAAGAACGTTACCGTGAAGATCCGGTTCGCATGCTGCGTGTAGTCCGCTTTGCCGCCAAGCTGCAATTCCAGATCGATGATACAACCCGTGCCCCGATCGCGGTGATGGCACCACTGATCAATAATGTGCCAGCTGCACGCGTGTTCGATGAAATGCTCAAATTACTGACCAGCGGTCATGCCATGGCCTGTTTGCAGCAATTACGCAAGGAAGGCTTGCATCATGGTCTGATGCCTTTGCTGGACGTCGTGCTGGAACAGCCTATGGGCGAAAAATTCGTGACGCTGGCACTGGCCAATACCGATGCACGCGTACAGCAAGGCAAGCCGGTCTCACCGAGTTTCCTGTTTGCTTCACTGCTATGGCATCAGGTACTGGAGAAATGGGAAGCCTATAAAGCAGCCGGTGAATTCCCGATTCCTGCATTGCATCTGGCAGCCGATGATGTGCTGAACCGTCAGACCGATGCACTCGCGATTCAGCGCAAAGTGGCGGCCGATATGCGTGATATCTGGGCCATGCAACCGCGTTTCGAAAAACGCATCGGCAAAACCCCATACAAAATGCTGGAACATCAGCGTCTGCGTGCGGGCTATGACTTTCTGCTGCTGCGCTGCGCTTCGGGTGAGCTGGATGAAGAAACCGGCACCTGGTGGACCGAGTTCATCGAAGGCGACGCTGAAACGCGTGAACGCCTGATCAACACCAAGCCTCGTACTGCGCTTGCAGCCGGCGGTGCTAAAAAACGTAAGCCACGCCGTCGCGGCCCGAAGAAAACCGCAGCAGCGCAAGAATAATGGAACTGACTTACATTGCGCTGGGCGCTAACCTTGGACAGGCAGCAGACACCGTGCTGGCTGCCGCCGAACGTTTAGCGCAGCTGCCACAAACGCGCTTACTGCAAGTCTCGTCGCTGTACAGCAGCGCACCGGTTGACTCCAGCGGTGATGATTATGTAAATGCCGTGGCGGCGCTGCATACGGGCTTGTCGGCACAGGAATTATTAAGTGCGATTCAGGCCATAGAGACGGATTTTGGGCGCGAACGTCCGTATCGCAATGCGCCGCGCACACTGGATCTGGATATTCTGTTGTATGGTGAGCTGATACTGGATAGTACGCATTTACAGTTACCCCATCCGCGTATGACGGAACGTGCATTTGTATTGTTGCCGTTGTGTGAAATCGCGCCTGACATACAGATACCAGGGCGTGGACTGGCGACGGATTATTTGCCTGCGGTGGCGCAACAAACTATCTTCCGGCTGCCTGCAGCCAGCACCCGGTGATAGATATACGCACAGTGTAGATAGTGCACACCGCATCGGACATAAAACAAGGAACCGTTTTTTATTGATACTCCTATGCAGCTTCCAATTATTTTACAAACATCCGGCCTGTTAATCCTGTCCAATGCGTTTATGACACTGGCCTGGTACGGGCATTTGAAAAATCTGTCTGCAAAACCCTGGTGGATCGCGGCTTTATTCAGCTGGGCCATCGCCTTGTTCGAGTATCTGCTCCAGGTGCCTGCCAACCGTATCGGTTACACTGCCTATAGTCTGGCACAATTGAAAATCCTGCAGGAAGCACTGACTCTGATCGTGTTTGTACCCTTCTCTATGCTGTATATGGGACAAGCATTCAAAATGGATTATGTATGGGCTGGTCTGTGCCTGATCGGTGCCGTCTATTTTATGTTCAGAAGCTGATGATATCCGTCGTCCCGGCGGACTGACAACATGTATTAATCCAGGGCCGACACAACCGCGTTACCGTCAACAGGCAGTCAATCTATGACTGAGCAACGCCTGTTAAAACCGTTCGCGGTAAGGCTGTCGCGTCAGTCCTGCAATTATCCTTTGGAGGAAAAATGGCTGAATATCTGCAAGACCGCAAAGCGGTCAGTATCCCTGGTCTGATGACCATGCGTGAGCAGGGAGAAAAAATCACTATGCTGACCTGCTATGACGCCAGCTTCGCAGCGCTGATGGATCGCTGCGGTGTCGAGATCTTGCTCATCGGTGATTCACTCGGCATGGTGAGTCAGGGGCATGACTCCACGCTGCCAGTGACGGTCGATGACATGGTGTACCACACCGCCTCTGTCGCACGAGGCAATCAAAAGGCGCTGGTGGTGGCCGACCTGCCGTTCGGCGCCTATGCCACACCGGAATCTGCTTTCGACAATGCTGCCCGTCTGATACGTGCCGGTGCGCAAATGGTGAAACTCGAAGGTGGTACCTGGTTACTGCCGACCATACGCTTCCTGACGGAACGTTCTATTCCAGTCTGTGCCCACCTGGGCCTGACACCACAATCGGTACATCAGTTGGGTGGGTATAAAGTGCAGGGTAAAACCAGTGCCGCTGCAGAATTACTCAAGACCGAAGCCTTAGCCGTACAGGAAGCCGGCGCCAGCCTGCTGGTGCTGGAGGCCATTCCGGCCACATTGGGCAAAGAAGTCACTGACTCGCTGCATATTCCCACCATAGGTATCGGTGCGGGTGTGGATTGCTCTGGGCAGGTCTTAGTCATGCATGATTTGCTCGGCGTTTTCCCTGGCCGTAAGGCGCGCTTTGTGAAAAATTTCATGGAAGGTCAGACCAGTATTGATGCGGCCGTCAGCGCTTACGTACAGGCCGTCAAAGAGCAAAGTTTCCCCGCACCTGAACACTGCTTCTGAACACTGCTTCTGGCACCACCTTCAGCCTGTGTCCGGATCATTGCTGCTGTTAGCTACAGGGCTGACAGCAGCAGTGTTCAATCTCATTTCAATGTGCGGTAAATCAAAGGACAGTACGCAGCAAATCTGCTGCATTTTTACAGTTTCTTAATACGCGCATACATGGTCTTTGCACTGTTTTTATGTGCGAATGCGTATTCTCTTGTGCGTTCCGTTTGCTATTCCGGCGAACGCCCTCAAGGAATTCACATGAAGAAAAATACCCTGTATGCCGCTTTGCTGCTGAGCAGCGCAGCCCTCAGCACTTCTGCCGCATTGGCGCAGGAAGCCAAACCTGATCTGGATCTGAGTTTCAATGCCAGCCTGATCAGTGATTACCGTTACCGTGGCATTTCACAAACGCGCCTGGACCCTGCATTGCAAGGTGGCGCCGATCTCAGCCATACGCCTACCGGTCTGTATGCAGGTACATGGTTATCGACCATTAAATGGATTAAAGATACGCCCGGTGCAGGCAGTACACCTTTGGAATGGGACGTGTATGCAGGCAAAAAAGGACAACTCAGTCCGGACCTGAGCTACGATGTCGGCGTACTGGGCTATATCTATGCCGGTAACAAACTGGATCAGGTCGGCTTGAAAGATGCGAATACGCTGGAACTTTACGGCCAGCTGAATTATGGTCCGGCCTACCTCAAGTATTCACATGCATTCACCCCCTTATTCGGTATTGTGGATAGCAAAAACAGCGGCTACCTCGACCTCGGTGCAAATATTGTACTGCGTGAAGGCCTGACGCTGAATCTGCATGCTGGCTACCAAAAAGTTCAGGGCATCAACGCCAGTGCTGCAAGTTATAGCGATTACAAAATCGGAGTCAGTCAGGATGTCAATCTGCTGGGTGGCATGACATTTAGCCTGGCCGCGATAGGCACGAATGCCGATAAAAACTTTTATGCCTCGGCAGCGAATGGCAAATTCATGGGTAAAAACAGTCTGGTGGTGAGCGTTAGCAAAACCTTCTGAGCGGTTGAATCGGTCGAAAACACAGGCTGTCAATGCTGCTAAATCGGGTGTCAGGACATCATGTCTGACGCCCGATTTTTATTTTGATCGACGCAAAACCATCTCCGTATGACGCTACCGCAGGCCGCGGCCACGAGCACGCGTTTACACAATTTTTACACCGCTTTGCACAAGCTATACGACATCTTTACCCCGAATTCCCTATCGTAATGACTCAGCCATTCTCGTTGGAGTTTATATGGATTTTTTATATCTCGGCTATCTGCTGCTGTTTGCAGTCGCCAGTTTCGCCCTGATTCAGGGCTGCAGCCGCCTCGGAGGCAAAGCATGAGCCTGTTTCACATCATAGGCGCCATCGTCGCGCTGCTGCTATTGATTTACCTGGTGTATGCCTTGTTGAAACCGGAGGCATTTTAAAATGAATCACTCTGCATCATTTCAAATCGCTTTGTATTTAGGCGTACTCGTCGCCCTGGCTATACCTCTGGGGCTCTACATCACCCGGGTGATGAACGGAGAAAAAAATGCGTTGTCCTGGCTATTACAGCCACTGGAAAAACGCTGCTATCAATTTTTTGGCATTGACGCAAAAGAAGAAATGTCGTGGAAGCACTATGCGATCACTTTGCTTGCATTTAATGTGCTCGGTGTCTTTGTACTGTATGGCTTACAACGTCTGCAATTTGCGCTGCCGCTGAACCCCCAACACCTGCCTGGCATCACAGAAGATTCCTCACTTAATACCGCAGTCAGCTTTGTCACCAATACGAACTGGCAAAGCTATGTACCGGAAACGACGATGAGCTATCTGACCCAGATGCTGGGTTTAAGCGTACAAAACTTCTTGTCCGCAGCAACTGGTCTGGCAGTCGCGATTGCCTTGATACGGGGTTTCGCGCGTCATACGGTGCAAAGCATAGGTAACTTCTGGGTGGACCTGACACGCGGTACTCTTTACGTCTTGCTTCCGCTTGCGTTTCTTTTTGCGACTGGTTTAATGAGCCAGGGTGTGATCCAGAATTTCGATGCCTACAAAACAGCCGATCTGCTTGAAAAACTCGACTATACCGTGCCGAAAGTGGATGCAGCCGGTGCACCAGTGCTGGATGCGGCTGGCAAACCTGTGCTTGAAGCGCAAAGCACCACAACACAGATATTGCCTATGGGGCCGGTAGCATCACAAGAAGCGATCAAAATGCTGGGCACCAATGGTGGTGGCTTCTTCAATGCCAACTCCGCCCATCCTTTTGAAAATCCGACGCCGTTTTCAAACTTTCTGCAAATGCTCGCGATTTTCCTGATTCCTGCTGCGCTGTGTATTACCTTTGGCAAGATGGTCAGCGAGCAGCGCCAGGGTTGGGCGATTTTTGCAGTCATGACGATTTTGTTTGTGGCGTTTGCCGGTGTAGCCATCACCGCCGAACAGCAAGGCAATCCTATGTTCAGCAAACTAGGTATAGATCAGACCGCGAGCGATGGAATGGCACTGTCTCAGGCTGGCGGCAACATGGAAGGCAAGGAAGCACGTTTCGGCATCGCCGCCAGCGGCTTGTTTGCCACCATCACGACAGCAGCTTCCTGTGGCGCAGTCAATAGCATGCACGATTCCTACACACCGCTGGGCGGCATGGTGCCTCTGATTCTGATGCAACTCGGTGAAGTGGTGTTCGGTGGTGTCGGCGCAGGTTTTTACGGCATGCTGATCTTCGCGATTCTGGCGGTTTTTATCGCTGGCCTGATGATAGGACGTACGCCGGAATATCTGGGTAAAAAAATTGAAGCCTACGAAATGAAAATGATTGCAGTCTCCATCCTGATCGGCCCTTTGCTGGTGCTGGCAGGTACCGCGATCTCTGTGCTGGTGGCAGATGGTAAGGCAGGCATTGCCAATCCTGGCGCACATGGCTTTAGTGAAATTTTGTATGCCTTCGTTTCAGCGGCCAATAATAACGGTAGCGCATTTGCGGGACTGTCTGCCAACACGCCCTTCTATAACCTGATGCTGGCGATTGCGATGTGGTTCGGCCGCTTCTGGATCATCATACCTATCCTCGCGATTGCCGGTTCTCTCGCTGCCAAGAAACGCCTGACAGCAACAGCAGGCACCTTGCCTACCCATGGTCCTTTATTCGTCAGTTTGTTGTTGGGCACAGTCATCATTGTTGGTGCCCTGACCTATATCCCGGCACTGGCCTTGGGTCCTATTGTCGAACATCTGATCATGATCGCCCAATAAGAGAACTTCTCAATACTGTCCGTGGCCTCCCCGTGCAAAAGCAACGCATCGCCGCCAGCTTTGTATGGGGACCGTATCGGGATAGTTATTCACTACGTTGAATATGCAGAAATCTCTCATTTAGAAAGAAGAAAATGAGTCATAAAATTGAGCTGTCCTTGCTGAATTCCAGCATTTTAAAACCGGCTATCGCCGATGCGTTCCGCAAACTGCAACCGCAAATCCAGATGAGGAATCCGGTGATGTTTGTAGTGTATGTCGGCAGCCTGCTCACCACAGCGCTGACCGTGCAAGCCTTCCTCAGCCAGGGCGAAGCACCCGCTGGCTTTATACTCGCCATTTGCCTGTGGCTGTGGTTTACCGTCTTATTTGCCAATTTTGCTGAGGCGTTGGCAGAAGGCCGCAGCAAAGCACAGGCAGAGTCGCTGCGCAGCGCAAAACAAGATGTCAGAGCAAAAAAACTGCAGACAGCTAAGCGTGACGCAACGCAAATCTTGGTCAATGGTTCCAGCCTGCGTAAAGGCGACTTCATCCTGGTTGAAGCGAATGATGTGATTCCAGCTGACGGCGAAGTGATCGAAGGCGTAGCGTCGGTCGATGAATCTGCCATTACCGGCGAATCAGCACCTGTAATACGCGAATCCGGTGGCGATTTCAGTGCAGTCACAGGCGGAACCCGCGTATTGTCGGACTGGATCATCGTCAAAGTGACCGTCAATCCGGGTGAAGCTTTTCTCGATCGTATGATCGCAATGGTAGAGGGTGCAAAACGTCAAAAAACACCGAATGAAATCGCATTGACGATATTACTGGTGGCCCTGACTATCGTGTTCCTGCTGGCGACGGTGACCCTGCTGCCTTTCTCGCTGTTCAGCGTTGAAGCATCCGGTGCTGGCATGCCAGTCACCATCACCGTACTGGTCGCTTTGCTGGTGTGTCTGATTCCTACGACGATAGGTGGCTTGTTATCAGCGATCGGTGTGGCTGGCATGAGCCGCATGATGCAGGCAAATGTGATCGCCACCTCGGGGCGTGCGGTAGAAGCGGCTGGCGACGTTGACGTGCTCTTGCTGGATAAAACCGGCACCATCACGCTGGGCAACCGCCAGGCAGCTGCATTTTATCCTGCGTTTGGTGTCTCTGAAGAACAGCTGGCCGATGCTGCGCAATTGTCTTCACTGGCAGATGAAACACCGGAAGGCCGCAGTATCGTGATACTCGCAAAAAACAAATTCCAGCTACGCGAAAGAGACTTGCAGTCGCTGGGCGCTGAGTTCATTCCTTTCACCGCTCAGACCCGTATGAGCGGTGTCGATCTGACGCAAAATGGTAGTGTGCGCAAAATTCGCAAAGGCTCTGTCGACGCGATGCGTAAAGCCTTCACGGAAACCGGCCTGCAATTTCCGCAAGCAGTACTCGACATCGTTGATCAGGTTTCACGTCAAGGCAGTACGCCCTTAGTCGTGACCGACGATCAGCGCGTGATGGGTGTGATAGAACTGAAAGACATCGTCAAAGGCGGTATCAAAGAGCGTTTTGCAGAACTGCGCAAAATGGGGATTAAAACCATCATGATCACTGGCGATAACCGGCTGACCGCAGCCGCCATTGCCGCAGAGGCCGGTGTCGATGATTTCCTGGCTGAAGCAACGCCGGAAGACAAACTGAAACTGATACGCTCGCATCAGGCTGATGGAAAACTGGTCGCGATGACCGGTGATGGCACCAATGATGCACCGGCGCTGGCGCAGGCCGATGTGGCGGTCGCGATGAACAGCGGTACCCAGGCTGCGAAAGAAGCAGGCAATATGGTCGACCTAGACTCCAATCCGACCAAGCTGATCGAGATCGTCGAAATCGGTAAGCAAATGCTGATGACACGCGGGTCACTGACTACCTTCAGTATCGCCAACGATGTAGCGAAGTATTTTGCGATTATCCCGGCAGCATTTGCAACGACCTATCCGCAATTAAATGCACTGAATCTGATGCATCTGAGCAGCCCTGCCAGTTCCATCATGTCGGCAGTGATCTTTAACGCACTGATTATCGTGTTCCTGATCCCACTGGCATTAAAAGGCGTCAAATATCGTCCACTGGGCGCAGATATACTGCTGCGTCGCAATTTACTGATCTACGGTCTGGGCGGTCTCCTGGTTCCGTTTATCGGCATTAAGCTCATCGACATCATCCTGACCGTACTTGGTCTGGTTTAATAAGGAGTCCTGTTATGAAAATCCTGCGTCCCTTAATCGGCTCTTTTATCGTACTGAGCGCCATTACCGGCATCCTTTATCCACTGGCTGTGACCGGTATCGGCAAAATCGCCTATCCGGAACAAGCCAACGGCAGCCTGATACAAAAAGACGACAAGCTGCTCGGTTCGAAACTGATAGGCCAAAGCTTTAGCGATCCCAAGTATTTCTGGAGCCGCCCATCGGCCAGTGGCACGTTTGCCTATAATGGCCTGGCTTCGGGCGGTGCCAATCAGGGACCGACTAACCCAGCTTTAAAAACTGCGTTGGAGGAACGTATCAAGGCTTTGCGCGATGCCGATCCGGGTAATACCAATCCGGTTCCGGTCGATCTGGTCACTGCTTCCGGCAGTGGTCTGGATCCGCATATCAGTCCGGCTGCCGCCGAATATCAGTTAGTTCGGGTAGCACGGATACGCGGGCTCAGCCAGAAACAGCTGCGCGCTTTAGTGGAAAAGCACACAGAGTCTGCACAATTCGGTATTCTGGGCGAGGCACGTGTGAATGTGCTGGAACTGAATCTCGCACTTGATCAAATGAAGAAATAAATATTGAAGTAAATGATGAACGATTACCGCCCCGACCCGGACACCTTGCTGGACAAGATACAGCGTGAAGACGCAAAACAGCAGCGTGGACACTTAAAAATTTTTTTTGGCGCCTGTGCCGGGGTGGGTAAGACCTATGCAATGCTGAATGCAGCGCATCTGCAACAACAAAAAGGGCTTGATGTCGTGATCGGCATCGTAGAAACCCATGGCAGGCAAGATACCATCAAGATGACGCAAGCGCTTGAGGTCCTGCCATCACAACAAATTCTATACAAAGACAGAGTACTGTCAGAATTCGATCTGGATGCCGCGTTACAGCGTCGGCCGGATTTGCTGCTGGTGGATGAACTGGCGCATTCCAATGTCGCAGGCTCACGTCATGCCAAACGCTGGCAGGACGTGGAAGAATTACTCGCAGCTGGCATCGATGTGTACACCACCGTGAATGTGCAGCATCTGGAGACGCTGAATGATGTAGTGGGACAGATCACTGGCATCCGGGTGTGGGAAACTGTGCCAGATAAAATTTTTGATCTGGCCGATGAAATCACGCTGGTCGATTTGCCACCGGACGAATTACTGCGACGTTTAAAAGAAGGTAAAGTCTATCTTGAACAGCAAGCCCAGCGTGCTGCAAAAAATTTTTTCCGTAAAGGGAACCTGATTGCTTTACGCGAGCTGGCACTGCGCCGTACTGCCGATCAGGTCGATGTGCAAATGCGCGATTACCGCGCCGATCAGGCCATCCATCAAGTCTGGCAAGCGAAAGAAAGACTGCTGGTCTGTATCGGGCCAGATGCCAGCGCCAGCAAGCTGGTACGCGGTGCCGCAAGGCTGGCAGCCAGCCTGCGTGCCGACTGGATCGCGGTGTATGTAGAAACGCCAAAACTGGCTAAACGTCAGGCCGGTCAACAGGATGCGCTTCTGAAAGCATTGAAACTGGCACAGGAACTGGGGGCTGAAACCACCACGCTGGCAGGTGACAACCTGGCCATGCTGCTGCTCAGTTACGCACGTAGCCGCAATGTATCCAAACTGGTGATCGGCAAATCCCTACGACCAGCCTGGACCCGCCTGCTGCGTACCAGTCTGGCAGATGAGCTGGCCAGCCGCAGCACCGATATTGATGTGGTGATGGTAGGCCATGACCTTAGTGCGCAAGACAAGACTGCGCAGACTGAGAGCAATCATATCGATCTGGATCAAAACCAGCGCACACCGCTGTCAGCCTATCTGTGGACCATTGCGGTCTGCCTGGTCGCGACCCTGCTGAGTGCAGGGCTGACGCAAGTGTTTGATCTGGCGAACGTGGTGATGCTGTATTTGCTGGGGGTAGTATTCGTTGCGCTACGTTTTGGACGCAGTGCCTCGGTACTCGCCTCTTTGCTCAGCGTCGCCAGTTTTGATTATTTTTTTGTACCGCCACGTTTTTCTTTCAGTGTCAGTGACAGCCAGTATCTGTTCACCTTTGTCATCATGCTGGCCGTATCACTGACCATCAGCAAACTGATGACGAATCTGCGCTTTCAGGCCCAGGTTGCGCTTTACAGGGAACGCCGTGCCGATGCCTTATACACCATGAGCAAAGCCTTGTCCGGTGCCCTGATGGTAGAACAGATTATCGAAATCGGCATCAATCATCTGGCTCCCGTATTTCAGGCCAGAGTCGCGATCCTGCTACCGGACAGCCATGACAAAATCCGCCAGCCGCTGGCGGAAACCGGTCAGCCAGATCCAGTGCAGCAAATGCTGCTCAATACAATCGATACCAGCGTTGCGCAATGGGTCTACGATCATCATCAAAGCGCAGGTCTGGGCACCCAGACCCTACCCTCCAATGCGGTCTTGTATCTGCCATTGCGTGCACCGATGCGCACACGTGGGGTACTGGCAATCGCGCCTAAAGATACGCGACAAATTTTTCAGCCTGAACAGCAGCAGTTGCTCGATACCTTTGCCGCGCAGATTGCGCTGGCGCTGGAGCGTGTGCATTATGTCGAAGTGGCGCAGGATGCTTTAATCAATATGGAAGCGGAACGTATGCGCAACGCTTTGCTGTCGGCAATCTCACATGATTTACGCACCCCGCTGACGGCTATTGTCGGCCTGGCCAGTACCTTGCATGAACAGGCTGATTTAGCGCCACCTAAACGGGCTGAACTGAGTCTGGCTATCCACGATGAAGCGCTGCGCATGAGTGGACTGGTGGTCAATCTGTTGGACATGGCGCGACTGCAATCGGGTAAAGTCACGCTCAACCAGCAATGGCAACCTTTGGAAGAAGTGGTCGGCAGCGCACTGCGCGCCTGCCAGCACAGCTTGCAAGGCCATGTACTCAAAACTGCGATACCGGCGGACTTACCGCTGTTGTACTTTGACGCGGTTTTGATGGAGCGTGTACTGTGCAATCTGTTAGAAAACGCGGCAAAATACGGCCGCTCTCAAATTCAGATCACTGCGCAGGCAGAGGCTGATTTTGTGCACCTGAGTGTGCTGGATGATGGCCCCGGATTGCCGTCCGGCGTCAATATTTTTGAGAAATTTACCCGTGGCGAACTGGAGGCAGCCAGTCCGGGTGTGGGGCTGGGGCTGGCGATTTGTGAGAGCATCGTGCTCGCGCATAGCGGAAAAATCGTAGCGGCCAACCGGCCAGATGGTGGTGCGCAATTCACCGTTTCGCTGCCACTGGGAAACGCACCGCCACTGCCACCGATGATAGAAGATGAACTGGAATGAGTGACGCAAAAATTCATATCGTCCTGATTGAGGATGAAAAACAGATACGGCGCTTTCTCAGCACCGCGCTTGAGGCGGAAGGCATGACAGTGTTTGAGAGTGAAACCGGTAAGCAGGGCCTGATCAGCTGCGCCACCCGTAAACCGGATTTGCTGATCGTCGATCTGGGCCTGCCCGATATGAATGGACTGGATGTGATACGCGATATCCGGAGCTGGAGTGAAGTGCCGGTGATCGTGCTATCGGCCCGTACGCAAGAACACGAAAAAGTGGCTGCGCTGGATGCCGGTGCCGATGATTATCTGAGTAAGCCATTTGGTGCGGCCGAGCTGATTGCACGCATACGTGCGCATTTACGGCGGCGTCAACCCGCTAACGCACAACAGGAAGCCAGATTTGAATTCGGTGATGTCTGTGTCGACTTTGCCTTGCGCACCGTCAGCCGGGCTGGCCTTATAGTGCATCTGAGTCCGATAGAATATCGCCTGTTATCCGTACTGGCCAGGAATGCGGGTAAGGTGCTCACGCATCAGCAATTACTGAAAGAAGTATGGGGCCCCGGCCATGCGGAAAGCAGCCATTATCTGCGTATTTACATGGCTAACTTACGCCAAAAGCTGGAAGCAGAGCCCGCCCAGCCACGCTACTTTCTGACCGAAACCGGGGTCGGTTACCGGCTGGTGACACAATAAACTACCAGGGTAAATGCTCATTGCTGTAAGTGACGAAGCTGCCACTGTCGGCTGGCATTTTCTGATCGATCACGGCCAGCATCTCTTGCGCTGCCTGCCTTGCTGACCGGGCTGCACGCCCACCACGGAAAGGCTGTGATAAGCGGGTCGTCACCGTCCCTGGATGCATGGCCAATAACACGGTCGCAGGTTGGCTGCGTTTGAGTTCTATCGCGGCGGTCTTGATCAGCATATTCAGTGCGGCTTTAGAGGCGCGATAGCTGTACCAGCCACCCAGCCGGTTATCTTCTATGCTGCCTACCTTAGCCGATAACATCACCAGCACTGCACGCCGGGTATCGAGCAAGCCAGAAAAATGACGCAAGGCCAGCGCAGGCCCGAAGGTATTGACCTGAAAGGTCGCCATCAATTGCGCGTAATGCAAATCGCCGAGTTTTTTCTCGGGCATGAAGTCAGGACTGTGTAGCAGACCGACTGCATTGATGATCAGATGAAAGGGGCCATGTGCACGCATGCTGGCTGCAGCTGCAGCGATACTGGCTTCGTCAGAAAAATCTAAACCTGGCTCGCTATGTCGGTGTAATACATGCACCGCGCCACACGCAGGCTGTGCGCTGAGCTGTTCGGCAAATGCAGCGCCTATACCACCGGATGCACCCAGTATCAGCGCGCGAAAACCGGAAGGAAAACTCTGCAGTATGTGTTGATCCATCACCAGCCTCTTTTCCAATGCGAGGGATTGTCCAGTTCACGCCAGCTGATAATGCGCGAGCGCTTGGTCATGACCGCTTCTATCTCTACTTCACTGATGGGGGCATCCGGACATTCCGGTTCTATCAGCTTCGTCACGATGAAATGTTTTTGCTTATCCACCACTTGCTGCGCTGTCCATTTAGAATGCAATAACTTTCTGATGGCTCTGCTTTGCATCGCTCTCCCCTATTATCAAGTCCGCAGTGCGCCTGGGTTTGCAGGCATTTTGCTGCCAGCAGGCGCATCGGCACTCAGTCTTTCCAATTCGTATTGGCTGTCGATTAGCTCTACAGGCTGTCGAGATTGTCACGTATCCGCTGCGCCTGCTGTTGGTAAGCGGCCTGGATCTCCGGGCTCATTTTGCGCCATTGCGGATACACCATACCGATACGCGGATTGCGTGACAACTGTTCTGCATGACGCGCAAAAAAATCCCAGTACAAGGCATTGAAGGGACAGGCTCGCTCCCCGGTTTTTTGCTTTTTATCGTAATAACAGCCCTTGCAGTAATCACCCATTTTGTCGATATAGGTGGCAGTGGAGACATAGGGTTTAGTCGCCAGAAAACCACCATCTGCATACTGACTCATGCCCAGCGTATTGGGTAACTCCACCCACTCAAAAGCATCGATGTAGATCCCCAGATACCACTGATGCAGCGCTTGCGGCTGCAATCCTGCCAGCAAAGCGAAATTGCCGATCACCATCAGGCGCTGTATGTGGTGGGCATACGCATGTTCCAGCGACTGTCCAATCGCACTCGCGACGCAATGCATGCGTGTTTGTCCGTTCCAGAACCAGGCGGGTAAAGGCTGTTGGTGGTTAAAGTGATTCTGTTCTACATAGTCAGGCATTCTGGCCCAGTACACACCGCGCACATATTCACGCCAGCCGAGTATCTGGCGGATAAAACCTTCTGCCGTATGCAATGGAATACGTGCTGCGCGCCACTCCTGTTCAACCGCCTGCACCACTTCAGCCGGATGTAGCATCTTGGTGTTTAAAGCAAACGACAGCAGCGAGTGAAACAAGCGCCAGGCACGGTGACTCATCGCATCCTGATAAGAACCGAAATGTGGCAGCGCCGTACTTACAAAAACCTGTAACTGCTGCAGTGCTTCAGTCCGGTCCAGCGGCCAGCGGAACTGGGCAGCCTGAGGCTCGCCAAAACTGGCGACACCGGCCTGCTGTATGTCTTGCCACAGCTGACTATGATCATGTACTGGCCGCTGATCAGCCGGCTCCCAAGGCAGCCCCGACCAGGCAGCACGATTATCGGCATCATAGTTCCACTGACCACCGGCAGGCTGCCCCTGCTCCATCAGTATCTGGTGACGCACCCGCATCGCACGGTAGAAATGCTCCATCAGCCAGCGTGATTTGCCTTTGAACTGCACCGCTACTTCTTGGCGCATAGTAAAAAAATGTTCGCTGCTGACGCAGTATTTGCGTATGCCTGACGCAGGCTGATAGGCGGCCAATTGCTGATCCAGCCGGTATTCGTCGGGTTCCTGGTAGCGTAACTCTGTGCATTGATAATGCTGCAACAGCTGATCGAGCAGCTTGGGCAGCGTGATCGCAGGATCGGCCTCTTGTATGGTTTGATAATGGATACGGTGTCCCGCTTGCTGCAGGCTGCGCGCAAACGCACGCATAGCAGCAAAGATAGCGATGATTTTCTGTGCATGATGCAGCACATAATCTGTCTCTTGCCGCATTTCCAGCATGACGTAGACGTGCTCGTCACTGACCTGCTGAAACCAGGAATGTCGGGGATTCAGCTGATCACCCAGAATCAGACGCAAACTACGGGCTTTCATGCAGGCACTTTCGGCTGACGACGGCAACGGTCAGAGCAGTATTTCACTTCATCCCACACCTTTTCCCATTTTTTTCGCCACTGAAAAGGCAAACCACACTGCACGCAATAGCGCACTGGCAAATCAGATTTTTTCCGCATTTTCATGGTTGGATTCAGCTCGTTCTTGCATCAGAATGAATGAAGGCGATCATGCCATGATTTGCCTGACGCTGCTGGACAGCATGCAATTTGTCCGTCCATGCGACCCTTACGGTTTTCGGTGAGTGCAGCCAGGGCGGGATGGCATGTGCGTGGCGTAAAAAAAGCCGCGGCGAGCGGCTTTAGTGAACGCTTTACTGGTAGCGCGCCAGACTGGCCTCTACGTGTTTTGCCAACACATCCTGCGAATCGATTGTCATACCCAGTTCATTGAGCAAGCCATCCTGCAAACCATATACCCAGCCGTGCACCGTCACTTCCTGACCGCGTTGCCAGGCATCCTGGATCACGGTGGTCTGACAGACATTCACGACTTGTTCTATCACGTTCAGTTCGCATAAGCGGTCAGCACGCTGACGTAATGACAGACTTTCACCCAGATAGCGTTCATGCTTCTGATGTACGTCCTGCACATGACGCAGCCAGTTATCCGCCAGACCAACCCGACCACGCGTCATCGCAGCATGTACACCGGAGCAGCCATAGTGTCCGCACACGATAATGTGTTTAACGCCCAATACATCAACTGCAAATTGCAAGACGGACAGGCAATTCAGATCAGAATGCACCACCACATTAGCGATATTTCGGTGCACAAATAACTCACCTGGCAATAAGCCAAGTAATTCATTGGCAGGGACACGGCTGTCAGAGCAGCCTATCCACAAGTATTCGGGATTTTGCTGAGCAGCGAGTTTTTTGAAAAAATCAGCATCTTTACTATGGATGGACTGTGCCCAGGCACGGTTGTTTTCAAATAGCTGTTCAGGGGTCAATTTTTTGCTGTTTTGCGCTGTCATCATCTGGCCCATTGATTGAAACAGGCGTGATTCTAACCGTTTACAGTACAAAAAGCTTGAGCACAAACAGCGTATGGGGAGAAACTCCCAATACGCTGTTATCTTCCTTTAAATTACGCTTTCCGTCTGTGCGAAATGCGCAAGTCCGGACTAGGCTTTTGCGCGATTAACGGTAATTGCCGCGATCATCAGGTTCGGCCAGCATGGCTTTTTTCAAGCCCTTGTCGACCGGACTGTCCCCCAGCCAAATACGCAGCAAGGCATTGTAAAAAGCCAGGTCAGGATAAGGCTCACCCAGTTTTTTTCCGTTCAGGGTCAATACAGTGCCCACACCGGGTATCCAGTCATTGGTCATCACATCGCCTTTTTTCAACTCAGGCACGGAGGCAAACAACTCACCAAAACGCAGGAATTGCGCAGTCAGTTTTGCTTTTTCAGCCTTGTCGGTATTTTGCTGAATACCCTGCATGAAACCACGGCCAAAATCCTCATTGCTGAGGTCACGCAGCATCACGATAGTCACGCGGCGAGGTCCTGGTGCAGCCAACACATCCGGCACTGTGGTCTTCTTTTCCTTCAGATATAAGCCAGCCACATACACCTTGAAAATCGCTTTGTAGCGAATGCCCGCGCCATTGAGTTTTAAATCCGTATTGGCCAGTTGTATGTTGTCTTCGAGCTTGACGCCTGCAACTTCTGTTGCCTGTGCCTGCATCACCAGCCCCATTACCAGACCCATTGTCAGGCCACATCCTGCCAGCCATTGTTTCGTTTGATTCCAACGCATTTCCTGTCTCCGTTTAATTTGTATTGGATCAGGTCAGCATCTGTACGCCCGATGCGGCCATATCCTTTATTTTTCCGCAACCGACGCGGTGCTTTAGCTTAACTGAATGTAGAATTTTTATGCGGTTTTTTTATGGAACAAGCGCTCTAGAACTGCGCTCGCACGCCTCAGGCGAAGCGCTTGCATCATACGGACAAACGTAAAAAAACCCCGCGTGTAGCGGGGTTCATGCAGTGCTGCCAAACAAGTTCGTCGCTTACTCGAAGAACTTTTTGACTTTATCCATCCAGGTATTACTTTGCGGATTGTGCTTGGAACCACCTTCCACAGTCAATTGTTCAAACTCACGCAACAAATCTTTCTGGCGCTCAGTCAACTTCACTGGCGTTTCTATGAGTACGTGGCAGAACAGATCACCGGCATAGCCGGAACGTACACCTTTGACACCCTTACCACGCAGACGGAAAGTCTTACCAGACTGTGTACCTTCCGGCACCGTAAATGAAGCTTTACCGCTCAGCGTAGGAACTTCGATCTCACCGCCTAAAGCAGCTTTAGAGAAGGAAATTGGTATCTCGCAGTGCAGATCATCACCCTCACGCTGGAACACAGGATGCTGCTTGATGTGAATTTCCACATACAAATCACCCGGAGGGCCGCCATTGACACCGGGTTCACCATTGCCGGAGGAGCGGATGCGCATACCATCATCGATACCGGCGGGTATCTTCACTTCCAGCGTTTTCTTACGCTTGATGCGACCCACGCCTGAACAGGTGGTGCAAGGATCAGGAATCATCTTCCCTGTTCCATGACACTTAGGACAGGCTTGCTGTATGCTGAATAAGCCTTGCTGCATACGAACCTGACCATGACCACCGCAAGTGGTACAGGTTACCGGCGAAGTACCTGGCTTAGCACCAGAACCGTGACAGGTATCGCACTCATCCCAGCTCGGTACCTGTATCGTGGTTTCATAGCCATTCGCAGCTTGCTCCAGCGAGATTTCGAGGTTGTAGCGCAGATCCGCACCGCGATATACCTGCGGTCCTGCGCTGCGACGGCCACCACCGAAGATATCGCCAAAAATATCGCCAAATGCATCTGCAAATCCGCCAGCACCAGCGCCACCGCCGCCACCCATATTCGGATCGACGCCCGCATGGCCATAGCGGTCATAAGCATCGCGCTTCTGACTGTCGGACAGCATTTCGTAGGCTTCTTTGACTTCTTTGAATTTGTCTTCGGCGACTTTATTGTCCGGATTGCGGTCCGGATGGTATTTCATCGCCAGTTTGCGATAAGCCTTTTTGATTTCTTCGTCGGACGCATTCTTGCCCACGCCGAGAATTTCATAAAAATCACGCTTCGCCATCTGGATTACACCTTGTTTTCGTAGTTCATATTTTGGGACTGATACACAAAATATGGCGATTCAATATTAAAAAAAGCGAGCTCTATGCCACAAAGGCGCAGAGTGCGCAGAGACCAAACTCTTTCTGCGTGCTCTGCGCCTCTGCAGCCAGTTTCAGACTGAATCTGGCTGAATCTGACTGATTATTTGCCGTCTTTGACTTCTTTAAAGTCAGCATCAACCACGTCATCGTCTTGTGCTTTCGCTTCTGCTGCACCGGCCGCACCTGCTGCGCCACCGGCTGCAGCTTGCTGCGCCTGCATGTCAGCGTAAACTTTTTCGCCCAGTTTTTGGGAAGCAGTCGACAAGGCACCCAGCTTGGTATCGATTTCAGCTTTGTCGCCGGATTTCAATACATCTTCCAGATCCTTGATCGCTGCTTCGATTTTCTCTTTTTCGCCAGCTTCCAGCTTATCGCCGTGCTCAGACAAAGCTTTCTTCGTGGAGTGAACCAGTGCGTCACCCTGATTGCGGGACTCTGCCAGTTCTTTCACTTTCTTGTCTTCTTCCGCGTTCAGCTCAGCATCTTTCACCATTTTCTGGATTTCTTCTTCGGTCAGACCGGAGTTAGCCTTGATGGTGATTTTGTTTTCTTTACCAGTCGCCTTGTCTTTTGCACCGACATGCAAAATACCATTCGCGTCGATGTCAAAAGTCACTTCGATTTGCGGTGTGCCGCGCGCTGCCGGTGGAATACCTTCCAGATTGAACTCGCCCAGACCTTTGTTACCAGCAGCGATTTCACGTTCACCCTGGAATACTTTGATCGTTACTGCAGGCTGGTTGTCGTCCGCTGTCGAGAATACCTGACTGAATTTAGTCGGGATAGTTGTGTTTTTCTGAATCATTTTGGTCATCACGCCACCCAGGGTTTCAATACCCAGGGACAGTGGAGTCACGTCCAGCAACAACACGTCTTTACGATCGCCAGACAATACCGAACCCTGGATTGCTGCACCAACTGCCACAGCCTCATCCGGATTCACGTCTTTGCGTGGATCTTTACCGAAAAATTCTTTGACCGCTTCCTGCACTTTAGGCATACGTGTCATACCACCAACCAGAATCACGTCATCGATATCGGACGCTTTCACGCCCGCATCTTTGATCGCCATACGGCATGGTTCTATGGTTTTCTGGATCAGGTCTTCGACCAGCGCTTCCAGTTTGGCGCGTGTAATTTTCAGATTCAAATGCACCGGTGCGCCATTAGCCATGGCGATGTACGGCTCATTGATTTCTGTTTGCTGGGAACTGGACAATTCGATTTTTGCACGTTCAGCAGATGCTTTAATACGTTGCAGTGCGATCGGGTCTTTGGCCAGATCCAGACCATTGATCTTTTTAAATTCTTCAATGATGTAGTCGATCACGCGCTGATCGAAGTCTTCACCACCGAGGAAGGTGTCGCCGTTAGTGGACAACACTTCAAATTGCATTTCGCCGTCTACGTCAGCGATTTCAATCACGGATACGTCGAAAGTACCACCACCGAGGTCATACACTGCAATCTTACGATCGCCTTTTTCTTTTTTGTCCAGACCAAACGCGAGCGCAGCAGCGGTCGGCTCATTGATAATACGTTTGACATCCAGACCTGCGATACGGCCGGCATCTTTCGTTGCCTGGCGTTGCGCGTCATTGAAGTAAGCTGGCACAGTAATCACGGCCTCTGTCACTTCTTCACCGAGATAGTCTTCGGCGGTCTTTTTCATTTTGCGCAGGACTTCAGCAGAAATTTGTGGTGGTGCGAGTTTTTTATCGCGCACAGACACCCATGCGTCGCCGTTATCTGCTTTGGAAATAGAGTAAGGCATCAGACCAATGTCTTTCTGCACTTCTTTTTCTTCAAATTTACGACCGATCAGACGTTTTACTGCGTACAGTGTGTTTTTTGGATTTGTGACAGCCTGACGCTTGGCGGATGCACCAACCAGAATTTCGCCGTCTTCTTGATAAGCAATAATGGATGGCGTAGTACGCGCACCTTCAGCGTTTTCGATAACTTTTGGCTGGCCGCCTTCCATGACTGCGACGCAAGAATTGGTTGTACCCAAATCGATACCGATCATTTTGCCCATGATTTTCCCTCAGAATGTCAATTTTATTTGTTGAGATTGTAGAATCAGCTCAGTTTGCCTGTATTTCTGATTCATCTGTTCCGGATATTAGGTAAAAAACGCCGTTTTCAAGCGAAATTTGCGCGTTTTTTACGCATTTTTTTATTTTCCTTGTGCGACTGTCACTAATGCAGGGCGCAGCAGGCGATCCGCAATCATGTAGCCTTTTTGTAAGACGGTGACGACGGTATTCACATCCTGTTCGGCTGGCACCATAGAAATCGCCTGGTGCTTCATCGGATCCAGTTTTTCCCCCTGCAGTGGGTTCACTTCTAGCAGGCGGTTCTTTTCAAAGGCAGATGACAATTGCTTTAATGTCATTTCAACACCTTCCTTGAGCGAGTCGATAGAAAGCGTTTCTACTTTCAATGCCATTTCCAGACTGTCTTTGACTGGCACCATAGCCTCGGCAAAACCTTCGATCGCAAACTTATGCGCTTTCGCAATATCATCCTGGGCACGACGACGAATGTTCTCACCTTCTGCCTTGGCACGCATAAATACATCTTGCAACTCAGCAACCTTAGCTTGCAATTCAGCAACCAACTGATCCTTACTTTGCGCGTTCTGATCGGCTGTCGCATCCAGCTCTGGATTCGCCTGTGCCGTTTCCGCAGCAGCAGCCTCTGTCGCAGCGATATCTTGTTCCGTTTTTTTATCTTGCTCTTGCATACAAACTCTCCAGTCAAAACTTTATTGCTGCTGCAATTGGGGTCATCAGGAAATAATTCAAGACCCGCCCTTAGAAATAACTCAGAATAAAGGATTTTTCCTCCAGATCACTGAAATTTCGTCAACATAGCAGGCTGAAAAAAATCAAAATAACCTAAAAACACGTCAACAACGTCCACATTTGCTATTTAAGTGCTGAGTTGGGCAAATTTCAATCCGCCTTCGGCTTACAAACAGAATCAACGTGAATTTGTGGTTACAAAAAAATTAATGACATGCTGATTTGGCCGATTTTTCCAGTAAAATCGCCGCTTTATATTTTAAATACTGCATTTCTAGGAGTGGTGAATGATATTCGTAACTGGCGGCGCTGGTTTCATCGGTTCCAATTTTGTTTTAAGCTGGCTAGCGCAACAGGATGAATCCGTGCTCAACTTTGACAAACTGACTTATGCAGGCAACCTGAATAATCTGGTCACCGTACGCGATAACCCTCAACATATTTTCGTGCAGGGTGATATCTGCGACACCGAACTGCTCCATGCCTTGTTTGCGAAACATCAACCACGTGCCATTCTGCATTTTGCAGCGGAAAGCCATGTGGACCGTTCGATTCATGGTCCGGCCGCTTTCGTCACCACCAATGTGAACGGTACGTTCAGTTTGCTGGAAGCGGCACGTGCCTACTGGAATGGACTGGAGGGCGAGTCCAAAGCTGACTTCCGCTTCTTACATGTGTCGACGGACGAGGTCTACGGTACCTTGTCGGCAGAAGATCCGCCGTTCACAGAAACAACCGCCTATGCGCCGAACAGTCCTTATTCTGCATCGAAAGCAGCATCCGACCACTTGGTGCGCGCCTACCATCATACGTATGGCATGCCAGTTCTGACCACCAATTGCTCTAACAATTACGGTGCTTATCATTTCCCGGAAAAACTGATCCCACTGATTATTACCAACGCACGCGCAGGAAAAGACCTGCCTGTGTATGGCGATGGTCAGCAAGTACGTGACTGGTTATTTGTGACTGATCATTGCACCGCGATCCGTCGCGTTCTGGAAGCAGGACGTCCAGGTGAAACCTATAACGTAGGTGGCTGGAATGAACAGACCAATCTGAGCGTGGTACATACCATCTGCGATTTACTCGATGAATTGCAGCCTAAAGCAGCAGGCAGTTACCGTGATCAAATCCGTCATATCAAAGACCGCCCAGGTCATGATCGCCGCTATGCAATTGATGCCCGGAAAATTGAACGCGAATTAGGCTGGAAACCTGCTGAGACCTTTGAGACTGGATTACGTAAAACGGTGCAATGGTATCTGGACAACGATGCATGGGTCAGCGATGTCCAGTCAGGCGACTACATGAAATGGGTGGATTTGCAATATAGTAACAAGGAATAAGCTAATGGTACAAACTACACAACGCAAAGGGATTATCCTGGCAGGCGGCTCAGGCACACGTCTGTATCCCGTGACCCAGGCAATTTCCAAGCAATTATTGCCAGTCTACGATAAACCCATGATTTATTATCCGCTGACTTCCTTAATGTTAGCGGGCATACGCGATATTCTGATCATTTCCACACCTCAGGATACGCCACGCTTCAGCGAATTGCTCGGCGACGGCTCGCAATGGGGCATCAACCTGCAATATGCCGTACAGCCTTCGCCGGATGGTTTAGCGCAAGCCTTTATCATCGGCAAAGAGTTCATCGCAAACTCGCCGTCTGCCTTAATCCTTGGCGATAATATTTATTACGGCCATGACTTTGAGCCACAATTACGCAATGCCGACGCGCGTGGCAGTGGCGCGACCGTGTTTGCTTATCATGTTCATGATCCGGAACGCTATGGCGTGGTTGATTTTGATGCCAATCGCCAGGCCATCAGCATAGAAGAAAAACCGCTGAAACCGAAATCGAATTATGCAGTGACCGGACTGTACTTCTATGATCAGCAAGTGGTAGATATCGCGGCTGCGATCAAACCGTCCGCACGTGGTGAACTGGAAATCACCGATGTGAATAATGTTTACCTTAAACAAGGCGAACTGAATGTGGAACTGATGGGGCGTGGTATGGCCTGGCTGGATACCGGCACTCATGAGTCTTTGCTGGACGCCAGCCAGTTCATTGCGACGATAGAAAAACGCCAGGGTTTGAAAATTGCCTGTCCGGAAGAAATCGCGTTCCGCCGTAATTACATCGATGCAGCACAACTGGAAAAACTGGCGCAGCCTTTGAAAAAGAATGAATATGGCCGCTACTTGTTGCAATTATTAGAAAAGAAGATCGGCTAAATATGAAAGTTGTTGCAACTAATTTACCAGAAGTACTGATTATCGAACCCAAGGTATTTGGAGATGAACGTGGCTTTTTCTTTGAAAGCTTCAATGCCAAAAAATTTGCTGAACTGACCGGTGTACAGACTGAGTTTGTGCAGGATAATCATTCGCTGTCGGCCAAAAATATTTTGCGTGGTTTGCATTATCAGATTCAACAAGCGCAAGGTAAGCTGGTACGGGTCGTGTCAGGGGAAGTTTTTGACGTTGCAGTCGACATCAGAAAAAGTTCGCCGCGCTTCGGACAATGGGCGGGCGTTCGTTTATCTGCGGAAAATCAGCGTCAGTTATGGATACCGCCGGGCTTTGCGCATGGCTTCGTGGTGCTCAGTGAAAAGGCTGAATTTTTGTACAAAACGACCGATTACTGGGCGCCTGAATTTGAACGCAGCCTGGCGTGGAATGATCCGGCTATCGGCATTACCTGGCCGATCAGCGACGCACCGGTTTTATCTGGCAAAGATCAGCTTGCAAAAACGCTGGCGGAAGCAGAGGTTTTTGCATGAAAATTTTACTGACCGGTGTCAGTGGCCAGCTCGGCGCTGCATTGCTGGATCTGCTTGCAGGTGAACACGAAGTCATTGCCGCGGACCGCCAAATGCTGGATCTGAGCCAGCCCGCCAGCATCGAGAATGCAATAGATCAGATCCGCCCGGATCTGATCATCAATCCGGCAGCCTACACCGCTGTCGATAAAGCCGAAACCGATACTGAAACGGCATTCGCAGTCAATGCGCTGGCGCCACAGGCCATGGCGCGCGCAGCAAAGCGCCTGCAGATAGGTCTGATCCATTACTCGACTGACTATGTATTTGATGGCAGTCTGGGTACAGATCAGCCCCAAACCGGGCTGCCTGCTTATACGGAAACCTATGCCTGCAATCCTGTCAATCAGTATGGAAAAACCAAATATGAAGGTGAGCTCGCGATTCAGGAAAGTCAGTGTCAGCATCTGATTTTCCGTACCAGCTGGGTCTACTCACTGCATGGCAAAAACTTCTTGCTGACGATGTTAAGACTGGCCAATGAGCGCGATCACTTACGCGTCGTCAACGATCAGTTTGGCGCACCAACATCTGCCTTGAGCATTGCACAAGTGACGCAGCAAATCGTGCGTCAACTGGCTGCAGCGCCGGATAAAGCGGCCTGGTGGCAGCAATTTCAGGGTTTGTACAATCTGACTAACACCGGCTACACCAGCTGGTTCGGTTTTACTACAGCGATCGTACAACAAGCCGGATTGCGTGGTTTGTTGAACAAAGCGGCCCCCGTATTGGAAGGCATACCGGCCTCTGACTACCCAACGCCCGCGAAAAGGCCTGTGAACTCCCGCTTGGATACACAGAAAATTCAGCAAGCCTTCTCGGTGTCGATACCCGACTGGCAAAACGCACTGGCGGAGTGCCTGGATCAACAACATCCGTTCGCCAGCAGCTGAATCATGGCAGGCGACCACGCGAATGAAAAGTCGCCGGCCTGAGCAAAATCGCCGTCCGCTGCACTATAGAACACCACTTTGAACATGATACATATTGCCATCGTCAGCCACGGCCACGAAGAATTACTGATCTCCAGCCAGCTGGGTGGTCTGGCGCAGGCCGGTGCGCCAATGCAGGTATGGGTAAAAGATAACCTCCCCTCTGACAGCTTACGCCGCTATTGCGAGCAAGTGGGTGTCCACTACACAGACGCCAGCCCTGGTCTGGGCTTTGGGGCAAATAATAATTTTTTGTTTCAGTTAGTGCGGCAAAGCGACGGCTACGCCGCGAATGACCTGTTCGTCATCATGAATCCGGATATCGCGATTACAGCAGCACACATCGCTGAATTGGAGCTGCGCATGCAGCATGACCAGGCAGTCAGCGCGACCCTGAACTTATTTAAAGACCACGCCGGCACAATTGCAGATGGAAATATCCGGATATTTCCTGATCTGCTGTCGCCACTTCGTGTACCGCTGGTGCGCTCACTGACCAGTGTCTATGACAAAAGCAAGTTGCCAGAGAGCTGTGACATCGACTGGTGTTCAGGTGCTTTTCTGGCGATGCGAGCGGCGCATTTCGAACAACTGGGCGGCTTCGACGACGACTACTTCATGTATTTTGAAGACGTAGACTTATGTTATCGCTCTTATCTGCTGACGGGGCATGGTGTGCGCTATTATCCGGACCTGCATGCGGTACACTTTGGCGCACACCGCAACCGCAGCCTGGCCTCGCCACATGCCAGATGGTTTTTGAGCAGCTTCATGCGCTTTATTTTCCGTAAGTATTGTGTTTATCCGCGTCGCCCACACACCTTGAAGCCCCTATGAATCAACCCGTACTGATCACCGGTGCCAGTGGTTTTGTCGGCCAGGCGCTGACTGCGCACATGCTGGAACTAGGCTACCACTTGATCTGCCCAACGCGCCAGCCACTGACTACGCAGCATGACGATATGCGAAATCCCCTGATCACTGGTTTGGATGCACAAACCGACTGGACAGAATACCTGCAACAGGCAGGTGCCGTCATTCATTGTGCCGCCAGAGTACATGTGATGCATGAAACGGCCACTGATCCGCTCAGCCTGTTCCGTGCATTGAATGTCGACGCCAGTGTCAATCTGGCCAGGCAGGCGGCAGCCGCCGGTGTCAAACATTTTATTTATCTGAGTTCAGTCAAAGTGAATGGTGAACGTAGCCTGCCAGGTCATCCTTTGTCGGAAGAAGATATCGCCGCAACGCATGACCCTTATGGTTTATCAAAATACGAAGCAGAACGGGCCTTGCTTACGATAGGAAAAAAAACCAGCATGGCCATCACTATCGTGCGCCCACCGTTGATTTATGGCCCCGGCGTCAAAGCCAATTTCCTTAGCATGATGCAAGCAGTCAGACGTGGCATCCCTTTGCCACTGGCCAGCATCAACAATCAGCGCAGTTTGGTCTATATCGGCAATCTGACGCACTTCCTCACACATTGTCTGTATCATCCTCAGGCTAAGAACGAGGTGTTTCAGGTGTCAGATAACCAGGACTTATCTACGCCTGCTTTGCTGAAGGCTTGTGCACAAGCCTTACAGGTCAAACCCAGATTATTTGCATTTCCACCCGGCTGGCTAAGCGTGTTGGCGCGTATATCAGGCCGACCTGGCATTGCCGACCGCTTATGTGAATCACTACAGGTGGATATCAGCAAAGCCAGACGCCAATTAGGCTGGGAGCCGCCTTTTACAGTCGCACAGGGTCTGCAATACACGGCAGAGCATGAATCATCAAGGAATTGATAAAAGTATGTATAGCATCTTAAAACGCATATTCGATCTGGGACTGGCCTTGAGCGCCAGCATCATCTTATTGATACCGATCTTGCTGACTGCACTGTGCGTCAAACTCAGTTCGCGCGGCCCCATCGTCTACTGGTCTGACCGCGTCGGTAAACATAATCAGATTTTCAAAATGCCCAAGTTTCGCAGTATGCGCATCGACACCCCCGCGGTCGCCACCCACCTGCTAAGCAATCCTGAGCAATATCTGACGCCGATCGGTTCTTTTTTACGCAAATCCAGCCTGGATGAGCTGCCTCAGCTCTGGAGCATACTTATGGGTGATATGAGTTTTGTTGGGCCCCGGCCTGCACTCTACAATCAAGATGATCTGATCGCCCTGAGGACGGAAGCTGGCGTACACACAATTCCGCCAGGTCTGACTGGCTGGGCGCAGATTAACGGACGCGATGAATTACCGATTCCACAAAAGGTCGCACTCGACAGCTACTATCTGCAGCATCAGTCATTTGGTTTTGACTTCCGCATACTGTTACTGACTTTTCTCAAAGTGTTGCGTCGCGACGGCATCACGCACTAAGGACGGGCTATGCTGAATTTACTGATACAGCTGCCGCGCAGGAATAAGCAATTACTCGCGATCACTACGGATGCAATTTGCCTGCCGCTGGCCTTTATCTGCGCAATCTGGTTACGCTACGAAAGCTTTAACCTGGCCTTGTTTCAGCATTACTTCTGGCTGATCGTCGCCATCCCCTTTGTCAGCGTACCGATATTCATACGCACTGGTTTGTACCGCGCTATCGTCAGATACATCGATCAAAAAATTCTGGGCGTGGTGGTGTTCGGTGCCACTATTTCAGTACTGCTACTGACCTTCATCAGCCTGATGTTGCACATTTTGCCTATATCGCGTGCGGTGTTTGGCTTTTTCTGGGCCGGCTCCATTTTTTACTTATGCGCTAGCCGCTTTATTGCACGGGCCTGGTTGGTACGTACCGATATTAACGAAAATACAGTTCCAGTTTGTATTTATGGCGCTGGCAAAGCCGGAGCGCAACTGGCGTCGGTGATGCGTTCAGGCGGTGATTATCTGTGTGTCGCTTTTGTTGATGATAATCCTAATCGCCAGGGTGCGACCATAGCGGGCATTAAAGTCTACGCACCACAAGATATTCCTAAAATCGCGGCACGTTTTGGTGCGGAACAAATATTGCTGGCCATGCCTTCGATTTCCAAGGCCAGACACAAACAAATTCTGGATCAGCTGGAACCGTTTAAACTCAAGATACGCATGACGCCATCGCTCACCAGCCTGGTGAACGGAGAGTTAAGAGTACAGGACGTCAGGGATGTGGAAATCGACGACTTGCTGGGCAGGGATCAGGTCGCACCAGATCCGCAACTGCTCAGTGTATGTATTCGTGACAAGCAGGTGTTGGTCACCGGAGCAGGAGGTTCTATCGGCTCAGAACTGTGTCGTCAAATCCTGCGCCAGCGTCCGGCCAGCCTGATCCTGCTCGATATGTCGGAATACGCTTTATATGCGATTGAGCAAGAGCTATCAGAGCTCGCCAGGCAGGAACAGATCGCACTGCGCATACTGCCTTTCCTGGGTTCTGTGTTAGATCGTAAAAAGCTGGATAATATTTTTACGACCCTACAAATAAATACGGTCTACCATGCAGCCGCCTATAAACATGTGCCGCTGGTCGAGCACAATCCAATTGAAGGCATACGTAATAATGTGTTCGGTACCCTGAGTGTGGCCAATGCCGCCATGCGTGCTGGTGTCAGTCAGTTTGTCCTGATTTCTACTGATAAGGCGGTACGTCCCACCAATATTATGGGCGCGACCAAGCGCATGGCTGAACTGGTTTTACAAGCCTGTGCCCGACGCCAGTCAGCGACGCGTTTTTGCATGGTGCGGTTTGGTAATGTGCTGGGTTCATCCGGCTCTGTCGTTCCCCTCTTTAAAAAACAAATTCAGGCTGGTGGACCGATCACACTTACCCATCCCGAAATCACGCGCTATTTCATGACCATACCGGAAGCCGCTCAACTGGTGTTGCAGGCCGGCGCCATGGGTGAAGGGGGCGATGTCTTTGTACTCGATATGGGCGATCCGGTCCGCATCATTGATCTGGCGCGGCGCATGGTACATCTGAGTGGTCTCGAAGTGAAATGCGACGAAACACCTGATGGCCAGATAGAAATTCAGCACGTGGGTTTACGTCCTGGCGAAAAGCTCTATGAAGAATTGCTCATAGGCGACAATGTTGAAGGCACTACACATCCGCTGATCATGCGCGCACGTGAAAACGAACTACCCTGGACTGAGCTGGAAGCCAGTCTGACAGCGATAGAACAGGCTTGTGAACAATTCGATTTTCCACAGCTACGTGCTTTACTGCTCAAGACAGTGGCAGAATATCAGCCGCAATGCGGGATCGAAGACTTGCTGTGGCAAGCCAGATCACGTGAATCAATCAGCAAAACCTCAACCCTACACTAAACAACAGGTATTTCATCATGTCCCTACTTTCAGCTAGTATCTTCAAGGCTTATGATATCCGTGGCATCATTGGCAAAACTCTGGATGCCGATGTCGCTTATCTGATCGGTCAGTCCTTTGGTTCTGCGGCCATCGCTAAAGGCGAAAAAACCGTGGTGATAGGCCGTGATGGCCGTCTGTCCGGGCCGGATCTGATCACGGCACTGGCCAAAGGCTTGCAAGCTACAGGCGTGGATGTAATCGACCTGGGCGTGGTGGTGACGCCTATGGTCTACTTTGGCACGAACGTACTGGGCGCGACTTCCGGCATCATGGTGACTGGCAGTCATAACCCGCCTGATTACAATGGGTTCAAAATGGTGCTGGCGGGCGAAGCCATTTACGGTGACGCCATTCAGGCTTTGTATCAGCGCATCCTGAACAAGGATTTCGTGAGTGGACAAGGTCAATATCGCACCCATGACATCAAAGCAACTTACCTGGAACGCATCCTGAGCGATGTGAAGCTTACCCGCCCTTTAAAGATTGCAGTAGATTGCGGTAATGGCGTAGCCGGCGCGTTTGCGGCAGATCTGTATCGCGGCATGGGTTGTGAAGTCATCGAACTGTTCTGCGACGTGGATGGCACTTTCCCGAATCACCATCCTGATCCGGCCCATCCGGAAAATTTGCAAGACCTGATCCACTGCCTGCAAACGACAGATGCAGAAATCGGCCTGGCCTTTGACGGCGACGGCGACCGCTTGGGTGTTGTGACTAAAGATGGTCAGATTATTTATCCTGATCGCCAGCTCATGCTGTTTGCCGAAGATGTGCTGACACGTAACCCTGGCGCCCAAATCCTGTATGACGTGAAATGTACCCGCCATATTTCGGCTTGGGTGAAAGCACGTGGTGGCGTACCGCTGATGTGGAAAACCGGTCACTCTCTGGTGAAGGCAAAATTACGCGAAACCGGTTCGCCGCTGGGTGGCGAAATGAGTGGTCACATTTTCTTCAAAGACCGCTGGTATGGCTTTGACGATGGCTTGTACGCCGGTGCGCGTCTGCTGGAAATCATCAGCCGCGTGACAGATATGACAGCTACTCTGAATAATTTGCCGCAATCACCATCGACACCGGAACTCCAGTTGAAGCTCAATGAAGGCGAGAATTTCAGCATCATCGCTGCCATGCAGGCGAATGCCGATTTCCCAGGCGCAGATGAAGTCATCACCATCGACGGTCTGCGTGTCGAATATCCGGATGGATTTGGTCTGGCACGCTCGTCCAACACCACCCCTGTGATCGTGATGCGCTTTGAAGCGGAAAATCCGGCAGCGCTGCAACGTATACAGGCTGCGATCAAAGCAGCCGTATTAGCCGTCAAACCTGACGCACAGTTGCCATTCTGAATATCTGACAATACAAAGGGACCAGCATACATCCTGAGCTTGGGATGCATGCTGGTCCCGACACTCACTTTTTTAGTCACAGAACTTTTCTTTCGTATTCAGTGAAAATCCTTATCATCCGTGTTTCCTCCCTCGGGGATGTCCTGCACAATATGCCGGTCGTCAGCGATTTACTGCAGCATTTTCCGAATGCGAGCATAGATTGGGTGGTAGAAGAAGCCTATGTGAATCTGGTGCGTCTGCACCCGGGAGTAAGACGCATCATCCCGTTTGCTTTACGGCGCTGGAGAAAGAAACTGCTCTCTACACAAAACCGCGCAGAAATCCGGCAGTTTCTGAACGCCTTGCGTGAAGAACAGTATGATCTGATCCTCGATACCCAAGGTTTGCTCAAAACCGGTTTGCTGATGGGCTGGGCAAAAAACAGCCAGAACGGTAAGAAAGTTGGACTTGCCAACGGCACTGTCGGTTCAGGCTATGAAGGCATATCCCGCATTTTCCACGACCAGAGTGTGGCCGTTGATCCCTATACCCATGCGGTATTACGCGGCCGCCTGGTGGCTGCAGCTGCAGCAGGCTATATAGTAGACCGTCCGGCTGTGTTCGGCCTACAGCCACCTGTTTGCGAGGCTGCATGGATGCCGCCACATCCCTTTGTGGTTTTTTTCCATGGCACCGCCGGTGCTGCAAAAAAATGGGCCAGAACCAACTGGATTGCAGTAGCGAACTACTTGCAGACACTGGCATTACCCGTGCTGCTCCCCTGGGGGAATGCAGAAGAAAAAGCCGAAGCAGAAGCCATGGCCGCGGTGATGCCAAATGCCGCCGTACTCCCTGCGCTGTCTATGCAGGAAGCAACCCTGCTCGCTTATTCCGCCACACTCGCAATTGGTGTCGATACCGGCCTGACCCATATTGCAGCGGCCTATGAAACGCCGACAATAGAACTCTACTGCGCTTCGCCTAAATGGAAAACGGAAGGTAACTGGTCGGATCGACTTATCAATCTTGGAGATGACGGAGCACCACCCACAGTAGATGCAGTAATTCAAGCCTTACAGCAATTACAAATACAGTGATCAGCAATTCTGACTCAGACCAAAACAGACTCCTCTATGTCCAGCACAATAAAAAATTATCCTAAAGTCAGCGTGGTCATCGTCAACTGGAATGGCGGTGACTTGTTGCAACGCTGTATCGCAGAACTGCAGCAACAGACTGTGCATCCCCATGAGATTATCGTGGTCGACAATGCCAGTAGTGATGGCTCGGGGCAGGCAGTCGAACAAGCCTTCCCGCACATACGTGTGATTCATGCAGGCAGTAATCTGGGCTTCGCGGCAGGCAATAATCTGGCGGTACGCCAGGCAGCATCTGACAGTAGCTGGATTGCTTTACTCAATCCGGATGCTTTCCCTGAGCCAGAATGGCTGGAAAGCTTGCTCGATGCGGCAGTCCGAAATCCGGAATTTGCGATTTTTGGCAGTCGTTTGATGGATGCAAACAGCGGCACTCTGCTGGATGGAACCGGTGATGCCTATCACCTGAGCGGTCTGGTGTGGCGCGAGGCACATGGCCAGGCTTTGCAGCAAGAGCATCTGGTCAGTAAAGAAATTTTTTCAACCTGCGCCGCCGCCGGTTTGTACCGACGCGATGTGTTTGATGCACTGGGTGGATTCGATGAAGATTATTTTTGCTACGTCGAAGATATAGACCTGGGATTTCGCTATCAGTTGGCAGGTTATCGCTGTTTGTATGTCCCCACATCTGTCGCGAAACATGTAGGTTCGGCGTTGACAGGAAAACGCAGTGATTTTTCTGTCTATTATGGACACAGAAACCTGGTCTGGACCTTTATCAAGAATATGCCGGGATTGCTATTCTGGTTATGCCTGCCCCTGCATCTGGCTTTGAATCTGATCACGATCGCTTACTTTATCCGTCAGGGACAGGGGCAAGTGATCTGGCGAGCCAAACGCGATGCATTTAACGGCATCCCCAAAGCCTGGGAAAAACGTCGGCGCATACAATCGCAGCGCCGCGCCTCTCTGACTCATATCTGGCAGCTGCTGAATAAGAAGTTTAGCCGCGGCTGAACTTAGGGTATAGTCCTGCTTCTTTTAAATGTTGGCATCGCCCGCTTCTGCCTGCCAAAATGGCAAAGCCAGCGGCTTTGCTGATAGGATTCAGGCTCAACGCCATACCCGAAACATTGCAATGTTGCCATGTAATTTCGTACCACATATGCAATATGTGCAATAAATGCGATAAGTACAAAGGACAAATCCAGTGGTATCGTGCAGTTGAATATCAGGAAAAACTAACAGAATGCGTCTTTTTTATTCTTTGATCTGGGGATTGTCTCTGCCCTTTGCGCTTCTGCGGTTGTGGTGGCGCGGGCGTCAGGAGCCTGGCTATCGCAGGCATATCCCGGAACGTCTGGGGTTCTATCCGCGCTTCACCGCAGTCCGCCTGATCTGGGTGCATGCAGTGTCTGCAGGCGAAACCAGGGCGGCGGAACCCTTGATACGTGCGCTGCTGCTACAGTATCCACAGCACCGTATCTTATTGACCCACATGACGGCTACCGGTCGCGAAACCGGCGCTCAGTTATTCGCTGATGTTGGTGCTCGCCTGCAACAATCCTTCCTGCCCTACGATATCAACTGGATGATGGCGCGTTTTCTGCGTCATTTCAGGCCAGAAATCTGCATTCTGATGGAGACCGAAGTCTGGCCTAACCTGATCGCACAATGCCGGCTGACTGAAATTCCGGTCGCGCTGGTGAATGCGCGCTTATCAGAAAAATCACTACGTAAAGCCCTGCGTATGCAAGCACTGATACTGCCTGCGGCACATGCAATCAATGCCGTCGCAGCGCAATCCACACCGGATGCTGACCGTCTGATGCAACTCGGCATACACCAGTCTGTCGTCACCGGAAATATGAAGTTTGATGTTACGCCACCGGCGGATATGGAGGCTCGGGGCCAAGCGCTGCGTGAACAATTTGGAGCACGCCAGGTCATCCTGTGTGCCAGCACCCGCGATGGTGAAGAAGAATTGATACTGGAAGCGTTTCAGGAACAGTTCCCGCTGTTGCAGGAAAAACCATTACTGATCATCACACCGCGTCACCCACAGCGTTTCGACCAGGTCGCCCAATTGCTGGAGCAGCGCGGAGTACGCTATCTGCGGCGCTCTTCGCTCGAACAGTCGATGCCGCAAATCCCGTCGGATATACAGGTTTTGCTGGGTGACAGTATGGGTGAAATGTATATGTATTATGCGGCCTGCGATGTCGCCTTTGTCGGCGGCAGTCTGGTTCCTTTAGGGGGTCATAACCTGATCGAAGCCTGTGCCATGGGTAAGCCCGTTTTAACCGGCAGCCATACCTTCAATTTCTCAGAAATTACCGACCAGGCTATCGCCGCCGAAGCCGCATTGCGTGCCGACGGTGCCCGCAGCATGTTGAGTCTCGCCCTCGCCCTACTCGGCAATCCACTCAAACGCCAGCAGATGGCTCAGCAAGCACATGCCTTTTTCCTGCAACACCAGGGGGCAACGGCACGCACGCTGCAACTGCTGCAACCCTGGCTGAAACAGACCTAAAGCTGCCTGGATCAGCTTTGCGACGACGTAGCGCTGCGAAACGGAGTCCAGCCTCCATTTACCGCTGCAAGCTCTAAGTAAAAACAAAGACATCCATACGGCTTGTGCGCCCTCAAGCCATATGTACTCCTGCTGTTTATACTGGTACCTGTTATGGGTGCTGCGTAACAGGCATATCCCCCAAAAACCGGCCTGACAAAGCAAGCTACACGCTCAGTCACGGTTTTTGAGTAAAACACAGCCGCGCAAAATTGCGTCACTGGCGCTATAGTGTGGGATAGCAGATTTGCGCTGATGCGGTGGCAAGCGGAAACGCTGCACGTAAGCAGCTCCTTATCCAGCGCAATGAGGCAATATCATTCCGATAAGTCAGGATTCGAATGACACAGTCTGCTGACTGCCTTCGTCCTGTTGCCTCACGCTTCAATCTGAAGATAAATAAACTATTGACATGAACGCTAACGACAACATACTCGGATTCACAGCCATGGCACCGCAAGAAATCTCGCTCGATGTCTTACTTGAGAAATATGCCAAAGGCGACGAAGCCAGCATACACGACGTACAGGCGCGCGTGGCCAAGGCACTGGCCAGCGTAGAACAAGCAGATAGCCGCGCCTATTACGAAGAGCAGTTTTTATGGGCACAGAAAAATGGCTTTGTGCCTGCCGGACGAATCAACTCTGCAGCAGGCATGGATCTGCATGCGACCTTGATCAATTGCTTCGTACAGCCGGTTGGTGATTCCGTTTCGAATCCTACCGATGGTAAGCCGGGCATCTACGCAGCCCTGGCCGATGCGGCTGAAACCATGCGACGTGGCGGCGGTGTCGGTTATGATTTTTCCAGCATCCGTCCTAAAGATGCGCTGGTACGCGGTACCCGCTCGCGCGCGTCTGGTCCGGTCTCTTTCATGCAGGTGTTCAATGCCTCCTGCTCCACCGTTGAATCCGCAGGCGCGCGGCGCGGTGCGCAAATGGGTGTACTGCGCGGCGATCATCCCGATATTCTGGAATTTATCCGCTCGAAAGATCAGGGCGGACTGACCAACTTCAATATCTCTATCGGCGTCACCGATGAATTCATGCAGGCGGTCGAACAGGATACTGACTTCTGCCTGGTACACAAAGCGGAACCCAGTGAAGATCGCAAAGCAGCGGGGGCCTATCAGCGTGCAGATGGCTTGTGGGTCTACGAAACGGTACGCGCCCGTGAACTGTGGGATATCGTGATGCAATCGACCTATGATCATGCTGAGCCGGGCATTCTGTTCCTGTCACGCATGAATGCGGAAAACAATCTGTACTACTGCGAAAAAATTGAAGCCACCAATCCGTGTGCGGAACAGCCTTTACCGGATTACGGCTGCTGCTGCCTGGGCTCGGTCAATCTGACCCGTTTTGTACGTCAGCCGTTCAGCACTGAATCCAGCTTTGACTTTGAAGCTTTCCAGTCCGTTGTGAGTGTTGCGACCCGTATGCTCGATAACGTACTCAATGCGACTGCCTGGCCATTAGCACAGCAACAGGCAGAAGCCATGTCCAAACGCCGAGTTGGTCTGGGCTTCCTCGGCATAGGCAGCACACTGGTGATGTTAGGCATACGCTATGACTCGGAACAGGGTCGTGAATTTGCACGTCAGGTATCAGAAACCATGCGCGATACCGCCTATCTGGCTTCAGCTGAACTGGCCAAGGAAAAAGGCGCATTCCCCTTGTTCGATGCCAAGCACTATCTGGCTGGGAAATTTGCGCAACGCCTGCCTGAAGCGGTACGCAAGGCGATTAAAAAGCATGGCTTACGCAATTCCCATCTGCTATCCATCGCACCGACCGGCACCATCACACTGGCTTTCGCAGACAATGCATCGAATGGTATAGAACCCGCTTTCTCCTGGGTCTATAACCGCAAGAAACGCATGGCCAGCGGCGATCCACGGGTCTATGAAGTGGCCGACCATGCATGGCGTCTGTATCGCGCGATGGGTAATGATGTAACGGACGACAGCAAGTTACCACCTCAGTTTGTGACTGCGCTCAATATGTCTGCCAGCGACCACATGAAGATGCTGCAGGTAGTGCAACCCTACATCGATTCTGCGATTTCTAAAACCGTCAATGTACCGGCCGATTACCCCTATGCTGACTTCCAGAATCTGTACATGGATGCCTGGAAAGCAGGTTTAAAAGGACTCGCGACCTACCGGCCAAACAACATACTCGGCAGCGTGTTGTCGGTCGGCACACCCGAAGTTAAACCAGAAGTGAAATTGGTCGCAGACGAAGACTTATTGCGTAAGCAGTTCGAGGGCCGTCCATTTGGCGACCTGGAATCAGTAACGTCCAAAGTACAGTACATGACGTATGAGGGTAAGAAAACGGTCTATCTGACCGTGAGCTTTATTCATGTACAAGGCATGGTCGGTGGCGAACTGGTGACGATAGAACGTCCGTTTGAATTCTTTATGCCAGCCGGTCAGAAAAACGATGGTCAGCAATGGATCTCCGCCAGTATGCGTCTGTTATCGATGGCTGCCCGCTCCGGTGGCTCCATTGCCAAAGCGCTGGCTGATATGCGTGAAGTCGTATGGGATAAAGGCACGGTGCGCTGCGGCATGCTCACCAAGGATGATGGCAGTCAGGCGCCGCTGTTCCATGAATCTGAAGTAGCCGCGATCGGCTACTCTTTGCAAAGGATATTGATGAAGCGCGGCTATCTAGATGCCTCAGGCAATCAGATTCCAGTCCACGTGCTGGCAGAAAAATTCAAAGCGCGTCTGCAGCAATACGGTCTGGATGATCTGGCCTACGAGGCTGAAACCGCGCCGATCAGCTATATTCCGACCGGAAAAAAATGCCCGGAATGCGGCGCGCATGCTTTGCAAAAAATCGATGGCTGCAGCCGCTGTGTTTCTTGTGGCTATGTCGGCGCCTGTGGCTAATCTCGGCTTAACTGTTTATGCAGTCTGAGACTGCGCTGGTAAAAAAAACGGACACTTGGCAGTGTCCGTTTTTTATTTGTCTGCATTCAAACTGCAGTCATACCATGCGTAAGTAAAGCGCTTACTTTTTGGCTGGTCCGATATGCTGGCCCAACCAGTCTAAGACGGTGTGATGCCACAACACGGAGTTAGCCGGTTTAGTGACCCAATGATTTTCATCCGGATAAATCAGCAATTTACTCTCTATGCCACGGCGCTGTAAGGCGGTGAAGCTGCCCAAAGCCTGCTCGGTCGGAATACGGAAATCCAGTTCGCCCTGTACCACCAGCATCGGTGTCTTCCAGTTTTTCACAAAACGTGCCGGGTTAAACTGCTCATGCTTTTCCGGCACATCATAGTAAGCACCGCCGTTTTCCCATTCTGTGAACCAGATTTCATCGGTCGCATAGGCCATGCCACGGGTATCGAATACGCCGTCGTGATTGACGATGCAACGGAAGCCATCTGACCAGTTACCGGCGATCCAGTTCATCATATATCCACCGTACGATGCACCCAACGCACAAGCGCGGTTGGTATCCAGCCACGGATATTTGTTTGCTGCGGCAGCCAGCCCTTTTTTCAAATCCTCCAGCGGTTTGCCACCCCAGTCACCACTGATGGAATCAGTGAATTTCTGACCATAACCGGTAGAGCCGTGGAAATCGATGAATACCGACGCATACCCGGCACCAGCATATATCTGTGGGTTCCAGCGATAGCCCCATTTATTGCCAAAGCTGCCTTGCGGACCGCCATGCACCAGGAAAGCAACCGGATACTTGACGCCTGGCTGTGCATTCCATGGTTTCATCACGTAGCCATAAACCTGATCGCCATTCGCACCGGTAAAACTGAATTGCTCATAACTGCCAAGACGCACATCCTGCATCAGCTCACGATTTGCAAATGTCAGTTGCTCAGCCTTACTCACATCGGTGTTATCCGCCTGTTTCAGCGACAAACGATAAATCTGACCATCGCCATTGAGGCTGCCAAAATTGATCAGTAACTGATCACCATGCACATCCCAGGAATTGACTGCACCCAGGCCAGTCAAGGGCCTGACCTTGCCGCGGCCTGCATCAACCCAGAACAAGCGGTGCTGTCCCAAATCGTCGGCGCTAACCAGCAGCGACTGCCCATCAGGTGCCCAGCGGAAATCAGCCACAGAACGATCCCAATCCGCTGCGAGCTCACGCTTTTTACCAGTGGCAACATCCATCAGCACTAATTGAAAACGGTCTGCCTCAAAGCCGGGACGACGCATCGCCACATAGGCCATGGTTTTGCCATCGGGTGAAAATTTCGGCCGGGTATCCCAGGCAGGATTGTCAGCAGTCAGATTTTTGGCAGCCTGCTTACCGTCGAGCGCAACCTGATACAGGTCGAAATTCGTCGACCAGGCCTCGGTTTTTCCTGCGATACGAATCGCAAATACGGCGCTCTTGCCATCCGGCGTGAATTGATATTCTTCCTGATCACCATCCGGTTTGGAGGGAACATCCCCATCCAGCGCAGCGCTGAGTGCTACTGGCGCGCCCTGCACGATGCCCTTACTATCGAGCTGGGCAGTGAATAAAACGGAGCGGCGACCATCGGCCCAGGTGTCCCAGTGACGCACAAACAGGCGGTCATAGATACGTCCCGTTGCTTTATTTGCCGCTTTGTCGGCTAGTTTTTTCTGGGTGCAGGCCAGATCAGGGCAATCGCGGAATACCGCCATGCTGAACAAGAGCTTGTCCCCCTGAGGTGAGAGGCGGAAGTTATCAACATCCAGCGGAAAATCGGTGACACGTTGCGCTTCACCGCCTTGTAAAGGTAATTTCCAGATTTGGGATGAGCCAGAGCGGGCGGACAGAAAATAGATCGCCTCACCTTTGGGCGACCAGACCGGATCAGTCGCTCCCTGCGTGGTCAGATTCTGCGCTGGCTGACGTGGCTGACTCAGATCTTGCAGCCAAAGGTTAGTGCTGCCACGATTTTTTTCGAGGTCGGTCTGACGCAGTGTGTAAAGCATTTTTTTACCATCTGGCGCAATGACAGGAGCGCCAACACGCTCCATCCTAACCAGATCCTCAATCTGCAAACCGCGTATCTCAGCCTGTGCACCGCTGGCACAAGCCAGCGCCAGCAAGGCGCTCAAACGAAACTTCATGTGTACTCCCGTAATGGACAGCTGCTACGCAGTTGTCTTGTAATGAAGAAATTGACGACGCACCTGCATGCAGGCACCAAGCACAATGACCGGTGTCTGCACTAAGTGGCTAAGGACAATGGAACAGGCTGGAGCTACATCCCGGTGTGGTACGCGCAGCATTCTACCAAGCATGAAAATTTTCGCTGTACGCAATGGAAATTAAGGACAATTTCCAGATTTACGTTGCCCGATCCGGATAAGAACTGAATTTAGTCAAGCCATCGCAGGCTACCCAGCGCTGCGACACCATGCTTTCAAGCCATTTGCTTAGCACACGTGGGACCAGCTTATACGGCAACCACGCGGTTACGTCCGCTGGCTTTCGCCTGGTAGCAGGCTTTATCGATACGTTGAAATGTCAGGTCAGGGCTATCATCGTTTTGCCAGTCTGCTAAGCCAGTTCCCATACTGGCAGTAAATACAATCTGCACCGTTCCAAGCTGACAAGGTGTTTTTTGCAAATCTGCCCGCAAGTTCTCTGCCACCTGTATCAATTGCTCTTTGTTACAGGAAGGCATAATAATAACAAATTCCTCGCCACCTATACGTGCCGCAATATCGCTTTCTCTGCGCACGTGGCGCTTCAACACCTGTGCAAAATGCTGCAGACAGGTATCGCCCGCAAGATGACCAAACTCATCATTGATACGCTTAAAGTGATCCAGGTCGACCAGGATTAAGCCCAATACTTCCTGCTTACGTGCAGCCCGATACCATAAGCTCTGCCAGGCTTGCTCGTACTTGCGCCGGTTAGGCAAGCCAGTCAGCACATCGGTCATAGACAAACTTGAAATTTCAGCACGGCTACGTATCAGCATCACTTCCACATCCATCTGCTTTTGATATTCGCGCGACGTCGTCCTGACATTAATGAGCAAATAAGAAAAGAAAATACATAAAGTAATACCGGTCGCCTGTAAATTTGGAGTCCCCCAAATATACAAAAGTATGGATGGCACAATCAATTCCATCACGCAGATGCGCGCATGCCAGGGATGCATCGCAAAAGCATGACTGGCTGCAGTGCTGAACGTAATCGTGGTGATCACCGAAACAATCACCGCCTGATTCGGCTCCTTTTCCAGCCATCCGATGCCCATTGCAACCACACTCCACAATATGGAGCCAGTATGGATATAAGCCCAGTGCACACTTTTCCATCGTTCAAAGTCGGATTGCCTGGCCTGCGCCTCGGGTGGTCTGTGCGCGATACGTAAATATCCAAGCAAACCAAATGCGAGCGCTGGTGGCAACATGACTAACCAGGATTGTCGTATGTAGCCCGCCAGCCAGAAACTGATCGCACAAGCCAGCAGGTAAAAAATAGGGCCTGGTTTAGAACGAATGTACAAATCGCTGGTCGAGCGAATCCAGACATAACTCTGCACGTCCGGTTCGACATCAATTTTGGCCTGATCATCGGGCTTTCCCCCCAGATCACGGATGGTTTGCATGCCCAGCTATCCTAACGTAATAAATAATTTCAAGCTAAAGCTCAGGACAAGATACATGAAACATATTTGTTTAGCCCAATTGAGTGAGCGCAAGCACGACTGGATAAGGCCGGAACACCAATATTGTTTCAAAGTGTTGTATGCACGTTGCAAGTCAGCATACAGAGTTTCAGGTATGCTGCTGGCTACAAACACACCCTCCTCGCAAAAATTAGCCTAAAGTTCCGGCAAATACATAGTATGAAAATTCAAGTTCTCTTCCCCACAGCGACCGAAGCCAGCCTGTTTCAGAGGGATGGCGTCAAAACCAGCATTTCCGGCGTAGGACTGACCGCAACCGCCTATGCCACACTCAAGGCTATCTATCAGGACCGGCCTGACATGCTGATCCTGGCGGGCATCGCAGGTGTTTTTCCTGGTCGCGATTTCGCTCTGGGCGAGGTCGCCCTGGTTGGTAGCGAAGTCGAGGCAGATCTCGGCTTCTTTACTCCTGATGGCTTTGTGCATATGGCACATCTCCCAATTGATATGGAGTTTGAACGACGTCACGTCTTACGGTGCCCCTACCTCCCTCCCGGTTTCCCTATGCGTCTGGCACGTGGGATTTCAGTCAATGCCGCAATGGCGGACTTTATCGACACCACAGAAGCAGATCTGGAAAACATGGAAGGTGCTGCATTTTTTCATGTTTGCAAAAAAGAACAACAAGCATTTCTGGAATTGCGTTCGGTCTCAAATATTGTTAAAGTCGGCGATGATCAATGGGATATGCAAACTTCCGTGGAAGCAATGACACGTGGTCTACACAGTTTAATTGATCATCTACAACAAAAAAGTTAAATTGCTTTAACCATAGGACTTAGGGATGCATCCCGGCAGCGCTGATCTGCGTATTTCAGCCTCTGGAACATCGCTGAATCGCCATCGCGAATGCCCAATTCCACCGAGTCCCTGACATAAGTGAGACTGCCCATGCGTACACTGGCTTTTCTGGAAGCACTTCAGCGTCTGATTCTGGTTGCTGTTCCCGCCTGGATTATCTGGTGCAGTATCAGTGCTGTGTCAGCGCCCTACCGTCCCGATCAGTTTTTATTTATGCTTTTCCTGTTGACAGTCGCATTGGTGTATAGCGGTTGCATCTGGACAATGCAAGCGATCATTTCAGAAAAAATCTGGATCACCTGGCGCTTCCTGCTATCCGTTTTCTATGGCTTGCTGCCCTTTGCGTTTATTTTGCTGACTGGGCATTTCCTGGCTTTATCCACGCGGTCCTGGCTGAGCTGAATAACGGAAGCGGCTTGAAAATAAAATCCACAACTTTCCCAGGTGTGGATACAAATAAGAATGAGTTATGCATACACATGGTCCTGACCCAAGTCAGCCGCATCCGCTGCCGGGTTTTCCGCAAGTCTGTTTTATCCGCAATACCATTGACAACCCCAACATCGAAGTTGGCGAATACAGCTATTATGATGATCCGGAAAATGCGCGCGACTTTGAACGGAACGTGCTTTACCATTTTCCTTTCATCGGCGACAAGCTGATTATCGGTAAATTCTGTGCCATTGCACGTGGCGTCAAGTTCATCATGAACGGTGCCAACCATCCTATGGGTGGCGTGTCCACCTATCCATTTGCGATATTTGGCAATGGCTGGGAATCAGCCTCCTTGCAGCAAGCGGGGCTACCCTACAAAGGTGACACGGTCATCGGCAATGATGTCTGGATAGGCTATGACAGTCTGATTATGCCTGGTGTTCGCGTTGGTAATGGTGCCATTATTTCCAGCCGCTCCGTGGTAGTACAGGACGTCCCTGCATACAGCATAGTCGGCGGCAATCCTGCAAAATTAATTCGCCTGCGCTTCCCACAAGAACAGATCGAAATGCTGGAACAGCTCGCCTGGTGGAACTGGTCAGCAGAGATGATCACACGCCACTTAGCGGTGATCAGCGCAGGCAATCCTCTGCAGTTGCAGCAACTCATCTGCGCCTCGGGTCTGCCAAAAGCAGAGACAGACTAGCTGCGTGCTAATCCAATGAAGAAATCAGGCCGGACCTGATCAGAATTGACGATGAATCTGCTCTATTTGCCGTATCTGCTATTGTTTGGTGCTATTGCGCTGAGCTGGCTGCCACCACATCCGACCTGGCGCTGGCAACCCGCCCGCATCGTGGCCACTTGCAGTCTGGCTGCCGCAATGAGTACTGGCTTACTGGACTGGCCGGGCTTAGTGATTTGCCTGCTATGCTGGCTTCTCATTCATTTGTCCGCACAAGCGCAGTTAGCAGCGGGCTGGCGTGCACTCAGTTGCCTGGGCAGTGCGCTACTAGTGTTGGGAATGGCAAGTCACTTGCTGCCTGGCTTCCACAATCTGCAGTTAATTTCAGCTGTACGCTACGCGCCAGACAGTCTGCCTTTTACCCTGTATGCGAATTTTGATAAAGGTTATGCCGGTTTCCTGTTGTTGTCTTATCTGAGTCCACGTGTGACAAGCTGCGCGCAATTCCTGACCGATGCGAGGCGCAGTCTGCTACTCAGTATAGGCGCCATTGCAGCGGTAATGACATTGGCCTGCATACTGCAACTGATACGCTGGGACCTCAAATGGACACCAGACATCGTGATTTTTTTGGCAGTCAACTTAGTGTTGACCTGCGTTGCAGAAGAAGCTTTTTTTCGTGGCTTTCTTCAGCAAAAACTGTCACAGCAACTGCCCGTCACCTATCCGGGTGCAGTCAGCATCGTGATCATTGCCAGCATATTCGGCATGCTCCACGCAGGGGGAGGATGGCTGTATGTGCTGGTCGCTACGCTGGCAGGTATAGGCTATGGATGGATATATCTTCGTACCGGACGCATAGAAATGGCGATATTGACCCATGCTGCGTTGAACCTCACCCATTTCGTTTGTTTCAGCTATCCGAAACTGACCACATGAGATACCAGACTTTCCCACCTCTGCCACAATTACAGCACCTGCTGATGCATGTATTAGTCTGCGAACTCGACGGCTGCGATGCGTATATTCCTGCCACGCCCAGCCCATCGATTATGCTGACACTGCGCGGTACGGCTCTGGTACGCATGCCCGACCACAGTTATCAGCCTTCACCACGTTTCTTGCTGCTCGGACCGTTTATGACACCCTTGCACACACGATACGCACCGGGAACGGTCACGATCTCGATGTGCTTCCGTCCGGGCATGCTGCCACAGGCATGCAGTCTGTCTCCAGTCAGACTTGCAGGTAACAGTGTCGAGATGGAGGCCGCATTTGATGCCGGAAGAGTGCAGCGTTTTCTTGCGCGTATTGACGAACAAAACCAAATCGCTGTGCAAGCAGCCTTGTTTCAGGAATTGCTGCTGGAGATACTCGACTACAAAAACGGCAAAGGTTTGGGAGAGCGTTTTTTACGATCACATCAAAAAATGTTCTTACCGCTGCTGGAACTGGCCAGTTTTTTTGACATAGGCCAGCGTCAGCTCGAGCGCAGAGTGCAGGATACGTTTGGCCTGAATCTGCGCGATATGCGCAAATTATCGCGCTATGGATTCTGTCTGCTACATTTATTGAGCCATCCAACACAACGTGGCGACCTGACCCAGATTGCACAGCAATTTGGCTACTATGATCAGGCGCATATGCATAAAGAATTTGTCGAGCTGACAGGCTTTTCACCTGCGCATTTATTGCGCCAGATTGCCAGCAATGATGCTGCGTTCTGGCTATACAGGATTGCGGCTGAGGATTTCAGAAATTTGTTTTACGCCGTGTAGTTAGCCACTGTCGTTACCCTGACTCAAACCACAGGGATAAAAAAAACGCGCCCCAAAGAGGGCGCGGTTTTGTATTGAGGAGCTTGCTAAAATCAGTTCTGCAATAAAGCATTGATTTCCAGCAGATCGTCTTCTTTCAGAATACCGGCTGCCGATTTCAGACGCAGTCCATTCAATATCGTGTCATAACGGGCTTTCGCGAGTGTCTGGCGTGTCGTGTATAACTGCTGCTGTGCATTCAGCACGTCGATATTGATACGCACCCCCACCTGATAACCGAGTTTGTTAGAATCCAGTGCAGATTGACTGGAAATTTCTGCAGCCTCATAAGCCTTGACCTGTGCCAGACCACTGGTGACCCCGGTATAAGCCTGACGCGCACCCAGTGCAGCGGCACGGCGAGCGACTTCCAGATCATTGCGCGCTTTATCTTCGAGCGCGATCGCTTCCTTGACTTTACTGTCGATAGCAAATCCGGCAAAAATCGGCACTGACCATTGCAATCCTATAGTGGTCGGCTTAGTCACACCATTGCTGACAGGACTACCGCCCGTTGAGGAACGGCCGGTACTCGCGACCAAATCCAGCGTAGGGTAATGACCAGCACGGTTCAATGCAATGCTGCGCTTTGCAATTTCAACGTTGACTTCGCTGGCCACCACACTGTAATTTTGCTTCTCTGCAGTGCTGACCCATTCATTGATGCCATTTGGTTGTGGTGCGCTGAGCTTGACGCCCGATTTCAGTGTTGCGAGATCACCCGCTTCTTTGCCGATGATCTGCTGCAATGCAGATCGCTTTACCTGCAGATCGCTTTGCGCCGCAAACTCCTGAGCAGTGATCAAATCAAAGCGTGCCTGTGCTTCGTGCGTATCTGTAATGGTAGAAGTACCTACCTCAAAATTACGCTTAGCCGATGCAAGTTGCTCACCAGTCGCAATTTTTTGTGCCTTTAATGTCGCCAGCGTATCCTGAGCGGCCAACACATCAAAGTAAGCCTGGCCCACGCGTACGATCAGGTCCTGACGCGACTGCGCAAACTGTGCCTCGCTGGCGACAACGGATAATTTACTTTGCTCATACTGTTCCCAGTTACCCCAGCGGAACAAAGGCTGAGTCAGTCCCAGCGTCCAGGAATTACTACTCGTGGTAAAACTGCGATCCGGCACCGGCAAATCAGACTGCGACGTCACACGCGAGCGGGTGTCACTACCGGACAATCCTATCGTAGGCAACAAACCCGCACGGCCCTGCACCGCTTTTTCCTGGCCAGCTGTCAGCGAAGAACGCGCGCTGGCAAACTGAGCATCATTGGCAAGTGCATCTTTATAGACCTGCAATAAGTCAGTCGCACCTGCATTCAGACTAAAAAAAGCACTGGCAAGCAAAGCCGCCAAGATAGGATTACGCATCAAACGCTCCGAGTGAAAAAATAGTTTAATAAGCAGGACTCACGTATTACGGGCTTATTGCTGCTGAAGTTAGCCAGCGACAAGCTGCGGGCTCTCTTCAGTACATCAAGCCGGTTTCGTCAGCTCTAATAAGTTGGCATAGCAGGATCAACCTGCGCCGCCCACGCATGCACACCACCAGTCAGATTTATGACCTGGCTGTATCCCTGACGCTCCAGAAAACTGGCCACCTGCATACTGCGCCCACCGTGATGGCAAATGCAGACAATCACTGCGTCCGGATCGAGCTCATTAGCGCGCACCGGTACGGTCTGCATAGGCATCAGCTGAGCACCGCTGATATGACAAGTCTCATATTCCCAAGGTTCCCTTACGTCCAGTAATACCGGTGATTCTTTTTCCGTATCTGCAAGCCACTGTGCCAGTTCTGTAGCGGTAATATGTTGCATGCGCGCTGCTTTCAATCAGAACTTAAATTGTGAGGCAGGCACAGAACCTGACAACGGAGCGATCACCGTATCGAACGCGGTACGGCTGCTGAAGCCGGATTCCGAAACGCGGGTCACCACATTCGCACGCATGACTGGCAAAGCACCGGCGATTGCCAGCAAACGACCGCCGATATTCAGTTGCTTCTGTAAATGTTCCGGCATCGCTTCCAGCCCCCCCGCAACCACGATCACGTCGTAAGTGCCGGTATGCGCTGTCGTCAGGCCATTGGCATGCAACACACTGACATTGCGTACACCATTGTCAGCCAGATTTTTTTCTGCCAGCGCTTTGAGTTCAGCAGAAGCTTCCATCACGGTAACATGACGTGTCATGTGGGCCAGCAAGGCCGCCAGGTAGCCGGATGCGGCACCCAGTAACAACACAGATTCATTTTTTTTCAGCGCCAGTTCCTGCACGATACGCGCTTCTACACGAGGACACATGGCGGTTGCGCCGCCTGGCAAAGGCAGTTCGGTGTCAAAAAAAGCCAGCGATTTTTGCTCGTCAGGGAAGTAGTTTTCACGTTTCACAACGATCAACATATCTAAAATGTCCTTGTCCAACACATTCCAAGGACGGATTTGTTGTTCAATCATGTTGAAACGGGCTTTTTCGATATTCATTTCTTCACTCGATGCATTAATTAAGGGAAACCGCATTTTATCAAAGCACATGCGCAGATTGAGGATTACCTTGTCATTTTCAGCTGATCAACAGCCGGAATTCGGACAAAACTTAAGCAATCGTTGACACCAAAGGTCATTTCCCACGTTCAATTCTGCAAACTTTGCCAAACCCAGCTGCAAAGTCAGGCAGATTTATTGATCAACAAGCCATGCAAGGCCATCTCGATATAATGTTCCAGATAAAGCCCCATTTTTTCTGGTTCAACATGGCAAACTCCTGCAGAATGTTTCCACATCATCATCATGATGATAGGTGAGATCAATAGTCTGGCGTCAATTTCCAAATTGACCTGCCGTATTTCACCGCGCCCCATACCGCGCTTGAGCATAGTTGCTACCAGCAATTCACCACGGGTAATCACTTCATCCTGATAAAATTTTGCCAATTCAGGAAAATTTCCCGCTTCGGCCATCATTAACTTGGGCAGTCCGGACAACTTGGTATCACCGACACTGGACCACCAGGTTCTGATCACACTCCGGAATAACTCCTCACTATTGCCTGTGAACTGGTTGATCAGCTCCTCAGCCTCACCTATCAGCGGAACAATGCTATTACGCACCACCGCTTTGAATAATTCTTCCTTACTGGAATAATACAAATACAAAGTTCCCTTAGAAACACCAGCCGCCTTCGCCACATCATCCAGACGTGTCGCTGCAAAGCCGCGCTCGACAAATAAATCCAGCGCAGCGGCTAATAACTCTTGAGGGCGTGCCTCTTTGCGCCGCTCCCATTTAGGTTTACAGGGACATAACATATCACTACTACTCGCGGTATCTGCCGGTCACTTCCACACTAGCTCAGTAGTGCCAGCAGGAAATACCAATGTTGAATAACTTACTCTTGAGTCAGTAATGTAATCCGCCCCCGTATGAGCGTCAAGCCGGAATGCAGATGCATCATGCCAAAGCGATCACAGGAAACACAGCGAAATGCGATGAAATGCAAAATCCTGTGCTTTAATTGCAGAAAACCCTGTTTTTGTGCAATCCCCGACTTTAGCCTGCAAGCATCCACTACATGCAAAATCCCGTTTTTTCCTGCCGTCCCGGCTGTGCCGCCTGCTGTATCGCACCTTCGATCTCTAGCCCGATACCGGGCATGCCGCATGGCAAAGCAGCCGGTGTCGCATGTGTGCAGCTATCGGAACAGGGTTTGTGTATGATTTTTGGCCGGTCTGAGCGCCCGGCCTGTTGTTCAGGCTTACAGGCCTCGGCGGAGATGTGTGGAGAGAATAAGGAGCAGGCGATACAGTGGCTGAATGCACTGGAATTTGCGACCTGCCCCTGAACGTAGGTCAGGTCAGAGTTTGATACGCATGGAGTCGCCATTCATAAACAGCAAGGAGATGCCATCTTCAAGTGGCAACACGCGGGCTACATGCTGTTCCAGACTGGTGGCATAGATTTTCTTGCCGTCAGCGCGGAACATGGCAAACCAGCGCTTGCTGTGTGCCAGCATACGGCTGGCAGAACTGGCTGCCAGTAACAGATATTCAGCACCGCGGATATGGATGCTGGCACTGCGCATCACTCCGCGTGAAAACGAGGCGGGTAAATGCGCAGAAATAATGCGCTGCCCTTCGCGCTCAATCTCCATCACCATCCCTTTCGCAGCACGGAAAGGTTGCAGCTGAAACTGGTACACACCCATGCGCGTGGTTTCAGAGGCAGAAATTTCAGCTTGTTGCTGAAACTCACCAAAGCAGGCACTCACTGCTGGCGCAACATCTGCATCTGTGTGCTTGGAATTCCTAACTTGCTTAGTCATCTTGCCTCCGGTATCAGATCATTAGCAGCGCAGGTTGCGGTGACTGTAGCTTGTTGTATCAACCGTGCACCACGCCTACACTGAGATTCGGAAGTATTGGCAAGAACAACATATAGCTCAATAAAATACTGGTTAGCATCAAATTTCAATACCAATCAGTGAAATTTGTGCACAAAAGAAAAACTGGAACTGCCATTTATTTGCGACACCGCGTGTCCGGCGCAGAACGCCGACTTAGTCAAAGCAGTCATTGATTTTTTGCGAGTCTTGCCATGAGGCGCGAATTCAAGTCTGTTTTACTATGAAAACTCAACAAGCGCTTAGCCTGACATGGTAAGCTTCGCTCCGGTTTTTTTACTTCCTCACCACAAATACGACAGATTTAGCATATGGATTTATTACTCGCCATCAAAGTCATCATCATGGGTATCGTCGAAGGTCTGACTGAATTCCTGCCTATTTCCTCGACCGGCCACCTGATCCTGACTGGCAGTCTGCTTAACTTCACCGGCGAAACACAAAAAGTATTTGAAATCGTCATTCAGGCAGGTGCCATTTTCGCCGTATGCTGGGAATACCGGGCCAAAATTGCCAGCGTATTGTCTGGCCTCGGCTCAGATGCAAAAGCGCGTTTTTTTACGCTGAAGTTATTCATCGCATTTTTACCGGCAGCGGTACTCGGCGTACTGTTTTCAAAGCATATTAAAGCCGTATTGTTTGCACCGGTGCCGGTTGCGCTGGCCTTCATCATCGGCGGCCTGATCATTTTGTGGGTGGAACGCAAACCTGCAGATCAGCAAGTTGCGCGCATTGATTCCGTCGACGACATGACCATCACTGACGCGATCAAAATCGGTCTGGCACAGGCATTTGCACTGATACCGGGCACCAGCCGTTCGGGTGCAACTATCGTAGGCGGCATGCTGTTTGGTTTGTCACGTAAAGCCGCGACTGAATTCTCTTTTTTCCTGGCGATCCCTACCCTGCTCGGCGCTACGGTCTATTCGCTGTACAAAGCGCGCCATGATTTGTCCGTCGCCGACGTGCCTATGTTCAGCCTGGGTACGGTTGCGGCATTTATTTCCGCATTCTTTTGTGTACGCTGGTTGCTGCGCTATATCAGTTCACATGACTTCAAAGTCTTTGCCTGGTATCGCATTGCCTTCGGCATTATGATCCTGATCACCGCCTACACAGGTGTCATCCAGTGGGTTGATTAAGTAGTGTCGTCAGTCAGTTTCAACAGCCAGTACGGCCAAGACAAGCAACATAGCCAGGATAGCGGGGAAAGCACGGATCATGCGCTGCATTTACTGCAGACTGTATTCGGTTATCCCGCGTTCCGCTCGCAGCAAGGACAGATCGTCGACCACGTGATACAGGGCGGTGACGCGCTGGTGCTGATGCCGACTGGCGGTGGTAAATCCCTGTGCTACCAAATCCCTGCCCTGATAAGGCGCGGCGTAGGCATCGTTGTCTCTCCATTGATCGCGCTGATGCAAGATCAGGTCGATGCACTGGCGGAGGTCGGTGTACGTGCCGCCTTTCTGAATTCTACCCAGAGCTTCGATCAGATCCTGGAAGTGGAAAAGAAAATGCGCGAAGGTGATCTCGATCTGGTATATATCGCGCCGGAACGCTTACTCACTCAGCGCTGCCTGGAATTATTGGAAATACTCGACATCGCCCTGTTCGCGATCGATGAGGCGCACTGTGTATCGCAATGGGGACATGACTTCCGACCCGAATACATACGCCTGTCTACCCTGCATGAACGTTTTCCCCATGTACCACGCATTGCGCTGACAGCGACCGCCGATCAGCAAACGCGCGACGAAATCATACATCGCCTTCAGCTGGAAAACGCACTGCAGTTTGTCTCATCGTTTGACCGTCCAAACATACGCTATCAGATCGTTGAAAAAGCCAACGGACGCAAACAATTACTCGATTTCATTGAAGCCCAGCACAATGGTGATGCTGGCATCGTGTACTGCCTGTCACGCAAAAAAGTCGAAGAAACCGCCGCATTTCTGAATGAACACGGCATCAGTGCGCTGCCCTATCATGCAGGTATGGAACTGACAGAGCGCAGTAAAAATCAGGCCAGATTCCTGCGTGAAGACGGCATCGTGATGTGCGCAACGATTGCATTTGGCATGGGTATTGATAAACCGGATGTACGCTTCGTTGCCCATCTGGATCTGCCTAAAAGTATAGAAGGCTATTATCAGGAAACCGGCCGTGCCGGTCGTGATGGTGCAACGGCAAATGCCTGGATGGCCTATGGTCTGCAGGATGTGGTGCAGCAGCGGCGTATGATCGATGAATCGGATGCCAATGAAGCCTATAAACGGGTGCAAAGCGTCAAGCTGGAAGCGATGCTGGCACTATGTGAAACCATCAATTGCCGCCGCGTGCATATCCTGGATTACTTTGGTCAGGCCTCGACCCCATGCGGCAATTGCGATACCTGCCTGAGTCCGCCGGTTTCCTTTGATGGCACTGTCGCTGCACAAAAAATCCTGTCCACCATTTACCGCGTCGATCAACGCTTTGCGGCTGGTCACGTGGTCGATATTTTGCGCGGCATCGATACCGACCGTGTCAAACAATGGCGTCATGATCAGCTCTCCACTTTCGGCATAGGCTCAGAAAAAAGTGAGGCGGAATGGCGTGCTTTGTTACGACAGCTGATCGCACTGGAACTGATCGCAGTGGATTACGAAAACTACAGTGCGCTCAGACTGACCGAAGCCGCGCGACCAGTGCTGCGCGGGGAAACAAAGATACAACTCAGACAGTATAAAAAAGCTGAAAAAGCGCTCAAACATAAGCGCCAGTCAGCCAAAGATTACGCAGAAAGCGAACTCAGCAGCGAGCAGCAGCAACTGTTCGATAAGCTGCGCTGGTGGCGGGTTGAAACTGCCCGTACGCACAATGTACCGGCCTATGTGATTTTCCCCGATGCGACGCTACGCGAAATCGCCAGAAATGCGCCACAAACACTGGTGGACTTACGCGCTATTTCTGGCGTCGGCGATAAAAAGCTGGAGAGCTATGGCAATGATATTTTGCAGCTGATTGCGGAACTCGGCGCCAGCTAAGAGCCTGACAAACAGGAACTTTACCAAGAGCGGAACGGATTTGTTATGCTAGGGCCCAACAGCCTCTCTCGCCTACAACTCCGCTCACTCTACAAGCAGATCAGATGAAGACTAGCCAGGACACCGCCAACACGATACAGCGTGCCGATAAAAAGGAACAACGCCGCCTGCAGATGGCAGATATCGCCAGACTGGCTGGGGTTTCCACATCCACTGTGTCACGCGCATTAAGCGGCAGTAAGCTGGTGAATGATGAAACGAAAACCCGTATTGCTGAGTTGGCCAAATCACTCAATTACTCCATCAATATTGGCGCACAAAATCTGCGGCTAAAACAAAGTCGCACGATCGCAGTCGTCATTCCTTCTGACAGTGCGACCCGACAACATTTAACCGATCCTTTTTTTCTGGGCATGCTGGGCAGTCTGGCCGATGCACTGACTGAGCGCGGTTTTGATATGCTGGTTTCGCGCGTCGATGCAGAGCAGCTCGATAGCGTATCGCAGATCTATGACACAGGCCGTGCCTCCGGCATTATCCTGATCGGTCAATGGCGTCATCATGATCAGCTCAACGAACTCGCATTACGTCAGGTGCCCTTAGTGGTGTGGGGGGCGCAATTGCCGAAACAACTGTACGTAACGGTAGGCAGCGACAATATCAACGGTGGCAAACTCGCCACCCGTCATTTACTGGATCAGGGACGCCGTGCGATTGCTTTTTTTGGCGACATTCAGCTACCGGAAGTGAGTCAGCGTTATCAGGGCTATTGTGCAGCACTGAGCGAAGCAGGACTGCCTGCGCGTGAGGAACTGGTGATCGCAGCATCGTTTGTAGAAGATGGTGGCAAGCTGGCTGTCACTGAACTGTGTGCACGTCAGGTGACGTTCGATGCCCTGTTTGCCTGCAGCGATTTGCTGGCCATGACCGCAATTAATTCACTGCGTGAACGTGGCTTGAGCGTGCCCGATGATGTCGCAGTCGTCGGCTATGACGACATTGAACTGGCACGCTATTTTCACCCTCCACTGACAACTATCCGGCAACCCATGCCAGTCGCCGGACTGGCTTTGGTCGATGCCTTGCTGCAGCAAATCGAGGCCCGGGTCAGTCAGGCTCTTTTGTTGGAAACCGAACTCATCATCCGTCGCAGCAGCCAATAGACCAGGACTAAGGTGCTACCAAACCTGTTTCACCTGATTCAGTTACCGCGTCTACAAAAACCGTCATCAACTGAAACGTTTTGCAAACGTTTGCAAAATTTCCAAAAGCCATTAACAAGAAGCAATCCAAGCAAGGTAATTTCAACCCTAAATTTATTGTGCAGCGCACCAAAAAGCACCCACTAAACACGGATACGTTGCACATTGCAGACAATATTAACTTCCGCTCACGTAAAAAAACAAATCAAAGAGCACGCCAACGCTTAAGCCCTGAGGTACCACAGCCAAGAGTGACGCAATCGTTTTCGCCTGCCACCTGAAACAAGCCCGGCCAGATCAAGCGATCGTTTTATTCGCTGCACCAAAATAAAACTTATTGCACCGCATCTTTGCAATCGATTGCAAAGAAAAATAACTTGCACCATAATGCAGCTCACCTACAGTGCAAAAGATCTTCAAGAATGCTTGCCGGGACGCAAAAACCCTCACCTATTGCAAGCAATAGTCAGGCGAGGATTGTTGGAGGTCTTTTGCTCCTGAGTTGTCCATGCTGAACACCGGCAAAAGCTCGACTTGGTGCTAACAGGTACGCCAAACCGCCGACACCTCATTCGTCGGCATGCAAAAATAACGGAGACAGAAATGACATCACACAGCCTCAAACTGACACGCATGGCCAGCCTGGTATCCCTGGCCGTATTCCATATGGGTAGTGCACTGGCTCAGGAAGCAGCCGGCACAGCCAGCAGCGACAAAGAGAAAAATTCCCTGAATCTGAATTCAGTGATCGTGACCGGCACACCGATCGGCACCTCGAAAATGAAGGCCAGTGTCTCCATCAGCTCACTCGATGCGGATCAGATTTCCCAGTCCGCCCCAACCAATGCAGCAGAAATCTTGCGCGCCGTGCCTGGTGTGCGCGCCGAATCCTCCGGCGGCGAAGGCAATGCCAATCTGACCGTACGTGGTGTACCTATCTCGGCAGGTGGCGCACGCTATGTACAATTCCAGGAAGATGGCTTGCCGGTGCTGCTGTTCGGCGATATCGCCTTCGCCACTCCGGATATGTATCTGCGTGCCGATGGCAGTCTGAGCCATCTGGAAGTGGTGCGCGGTGGCACCGCATCGACGATGGCGACCAATGCACCCGGCGGTATCATTAACTTCATCAGTAAAAATGGTAAGGAAAAAGGCGGCAGCATAGGCATCACCAAAGGTCTGGATTTTAACCAGACCCGTTTTGATTTCGACTATGGTGCGGCACTGTCGCCAAAAACACGGATGTTCATCGCTGGCTTCTATCGCAATGGTGACAGCTCGCGTCCAGCCGGTGTGACCGCTGAAGATGGCGGCCAGTTACGCGCCAATATCACGCATGAACTGGACAATGGCTATATCCGCCTGAGCGTCAAACATCTGGACGACAAAACGCCGATGAATATGCCAGTACCAGTCCGCACCGTGAATGGTTCTATTTCTGAAATGACGGGCATAGATCCGCGTACTGCCAGCTTTTACTCTCCTTACTGGACACGCGATATCGCACTCGATAAAAATAATAACAAAGTTTCCACAAATGTGAATGATGGTTTGCATGCAGTTAGCAACGCCTTTGGCGCAGAAGCTTCTTTAAATGTCGGCAATGGCTGGACGCTGGATGAGAAATTCCGCAAGTCGACCAATACCGGCCGCTTTATTTCCATCTTCCCGGCGGATAACGCCAACAACAGCAGTGGTATGACATATGCAACTGGCCCGAATGCTGGCAAGGCATATAGCGGCCCCGCTTTTACGGCTACTGTCTTCAATACCTCATTGGATGATCTGGGCAGTACAAGCAACGACGTGCGCTTATCACGCGCATTTGAATTGGCGGAAGGCAAACTCGCTACCACGGTAGGATATTTCACTTCCATACAAAATGTGGCGCTGACCTGGAATTTCAATCAATACCTGATGCAGGCCAGCGGCGATAAGCCGGCACTGCTGAACTCCGCAGCGACCGTCGCAGGCAGCCCGGGCTTGCTGGCTCAAGGTACCGATGTGTGGGGCGGCTGCTGTAACCGCGCCATCGATGCCCAATACAAAACCAATGCCCTGTACACCAATCTGGGCTGGGAAAAAGGAGATTGGAATGTCGATGCCAGCCTGCGCTATGACAAGCAGAATGCCAGCGGCACTTATAATCAAGCTGTTAAACAGACTTACATTCAAGCTAATACTAAGTTCATCAATTACGATGTGAATCACACTTCGTATTCGGTCGGTGTGAATTACCGCCTGAATAAAGATCTGGCTTTGTTTGCGCGTACCAGCGATGGTATTGCGTTCAATGCAGACCGTATTATGTTTGGTAACCCGCTGGATGGCAGCACACCGATCAGTACCAATATCGTCAAGCAAAACGAAGCAGGTGTGAAATGGAAAAACGGCGATTTCAGCAGCTTTGTGACCCTGTTCCAGGCCAAAACTTCAGAGTCAAATTTTGAAGCCACCACGCAGAAATTTTCGTCCAACACCTATGATGCAAAAGGTCTGGAAGTGGAAGCCAGCTATAAAATCGGCGCCTTCCGCATGACGGGTGGACTGACTTATACCAATGCCAGCATCACCGCAGCAGCCGATAAAAGTATCATAGGAAAAACGCCACGGCGCCAGGCCAAGTATGTGTATCAAATCGCGCCGACTTACACCATGGGCGATGCCGTCTTCGGTGCCAGCCTGATCGGCACTTCCAAGTCTTTTGGCGACGATGGCAATACCCTGACCCTGGGTGGTTTCAATGTATTGAATGCCTTTGCCAACTATCAGCTGACAGAACGCCTGCAGGCGTCGATAAGCATCAATAATTTGCTCAATACCCTAGGCTATACCGAAGTTGAAGGCGATGGACATGCTGCCCGCTCCATCAATGGACGCAGCATACGCGCCACCTTGAAATATTCGTTCTGAGTCTGACACTCAGTAACACCGATTGTCCCCGCAGCACTTGAGCTCCCCCTGTAACCCCTACTTACCGGGGGAGCCCATTTTAACCAGACCATTATGCCTGTCCATTCTTCATCCAATTCCAACACCCTGCTCAGCGCCTGCAAAGAGGCTTTTCTGGCGCAATTGGCACCTGCACTGAGGGCTACGGCAGAACTGCGCTTTGCACAGCACGCACCCACACTGATTGCGCGCTTAAGCCAGCTATACGCGACGCACTTTGCCGACGATGCACAATTAAAAGACTGGTGTCTGCAACTGATGCAAGTCTTGGCCGATGCGCTGCAGGCGCGCCCAGCCGGACTACAGAAACTGGATCAGCAACGCAGCCAGCAACCCGACTGGTTCACCCGTGAAGACAGGCTGGGTTACTGCGCTTATACCGACCGGTTTGCCGTAAACCTACAAGGCGTCAGGCAGCGCATTCCGCATCTGCAGCAGCTGGGTGTGACTTACTTACATTTACTGCCCTTCCTGAAAGCACGTGTCGGTGAGAATGATGGCGGTTTTGCCGTATCCGATTTCAATCAGGTCGAAGCTAGGCTGGGCAGTATGCAGGATCTGGAACAACTGACTCAGGCATTACGCGAGTCCGGTATCAGTCTGTGCTCTGACTTTATCCTGAATCATGTCGCCGACGATCACCCTTGGGCGATTGCCGCGCGGGCGGGCGACGCGAAGTACCGTGATTATTTTTACCACTATCCTGACCGGACCATGCCTGATCAGTTTGAAGCCACGCTGGGTCAAGTTTTCCCTCAGGTAGCGCCAGGCAATTTCAGCTATATCGATGCGCTGCAGTCCTGGGTATGGACCACCTTTTATCCGTATCAATGGGATCTGAATTACAGTAATCCCGCCGTGTTTCTGGACATGACAGCAGCTTTGCTGCAACTGGCCAATCGCGGCATCGAAGTATTCCGGCTCGACTCCACCGCATTTTTATGGAAACGGCCAGGCACAAGCTGCATGAATCAGCCGGAGGCGCATTGGATACTGCAATGCCTGCGCTGTATCACGGAAATTACGATGCCTGGTGTCTTACTGAAAGCTGAGGCGATCGTCGCAACCCGCGATCTGCCTGCCTATTTGGGGGACGCGCAGCGCGGCGTGCAGGAATGTCATCTTGCTTATCACAGCAGTCTGATGGCAGCCGCATGGGTCGCAGTGGCAGAACAAGATACCAGCTTGATTGCGGCAGTCATCACGGGGACGCCGGAACTGCCACCAAACACCAGCTGGCTCAGCTATGTGCGCTGTCATGACGATATAGGCTGGAATGTGTTGCGCCCGGAAGCCAGTCTGCAAGTGACAGATGTCGAACAACGACTGTCTGCCGTCAGCCAGTTTTTTGCCGGACAGGGCGGCAGCTTCGCCAGCGGCGCCAGCTTTCAGGCCAGCGATCCGGCGGCAGTGCATGGCACGGTAGGGATGGCCGCTGCATTATGCGGTCTGAGCCGTGCGACTGACGCAAAACAAAGCCATATGGCTGTGCAAAGACAATTACTGTTATATGGTTTGAGTTTTTGCTTCGGTGGTATGCCGTTGATTTACATGGGCGATGAATTTGCTCAGGAAAGCAATGAAGATTACCGTTCAGTCACTGCCCATCAATACGATGCGCGTTGGCTGCACCGACCACAATGGGATACAAACTTAGCTGCGCAAAGCCAGATACAGCACAGCAGCGCGCACCAGTGCTACGCAAGTCTGCGGCGATTACTGCAATGGCGTCGCAAGCTACCGCAATTGCAAGCTCAGTCAGCACGATGTCTGCTGCATACCAACTCGTCATCGTTGTTGGCATTCAGTCGCGGTGAAGCAGATACACCCTTTGTTTTCATTGGCAACTTCTCTGATCAGCCACAAACTGTGACGCTAAGCGCACTGGCGCAACAACTACCGTCCGGACAAGCATCTGGCAGCCCAGTGTCACGATGCTGGAAAACGCAGGATGGGGAAGTTCCGCCGGATATACTGCTGATTCCAGCCTGGTCACAATGCTGGCTGATCGCATCGGATTTATCTGCAACAGGAGTGAACTGATGTCCAACTCAACTATCTGCATATTCGGTGAAGTCCTGATCGATGATTTTCCGGACGGGCCTGTGATAGGCGGCGCACCCTACAACGTGGCACGCACGCTGGCTTATTTCGGCTGCGATCCGCTGTTCATTTCACGAATAGGTGACGACCCTTACGGCACATGGATACGCGAAGATATGCATAAATTCGGTATATCTGACGCTGGGCTGCAAAGCGATCAGCATTACCCTAGCGGCCGGGTCGGCGTGGAAATACGGCATGAGCAAGCAGCCGTCAGCCACCAGTTCCACATCCTGCCCGATCAGGCGTATGACCACATAGCCAGTACATCTGCCAGCCAGGCCTGTGCGCAGCGTAATGCCTCGTTTGCAGCACCACCAGACAGAGATATTATTTACTTCGGCACCCTCGCGCAACGCGCGCCAGCTTCTCGTCGGGCATTAGACGACATACTGAAGCAATCAAGTGCGCTGCGCTATCTGGATCTCAATCTGCGTCAGGATCAGGCCAGTCTGGACACGATACTGCGCTCGATTGCAGCGGCGGATATCCTGAAAATCAACGAAGATGAATTACAGGTTTTACTGCGTCTTTATCCGGGTTTAACTACACCTGAGAAACAACAATTCAGCGCGCCGGGTATACCCTCAATCGGGCTGTTACGCGAGTTACTGCAGACCTGCAAGCTGCAGGCACTGATCGTGACGCTGGGCGCGCAAGGCTACTTGTATGTCGATGGCGAAGGCCTGGAAAGCCGCGGCAGTATTGCGTCTGCCGTTGATGTGGTGGACACCGTGGGTGCCGGCGATGCTTTTTCCGCGATTGTCTTACTTGGCCTGTTACGTGATTGGCCACGCTTGCTGAGTTTGCAAAGAGCCCAGGCGTTTGCCACAGCGATCTGCGGTGTGCGTGGAGCAGTCGGCGATAAGCCGTTTTATCAAGTCTGGGAAAATGCCTGGAGCACCACGCCATTAGCGGCCGGAAATGCGCAATAAGCACAATACGCACAACACTAAGCGCAGCAGACACTTATCCTCAAGAGACAAGGAAGAGTATGAATCATCAGAGTTCACCCGCCAGCAGCAGTCAACGCCCTTTGCTAAATTTCTGGCAGATCGTCAACATGAATGTCGGCTTCTTTGGCATACAGTTCAGCTTCGGTTTACAGCAAAGCAGCATGAGTCCGATTTACGCCTATCTTGGTGCGGATGAAGCCAGCCTGCCGTATCTGTGGCTGGCTGGCCCCGCAACTGGCTTACTGGTGCAGCCCGTGATCGGCGCCATGAGTGACCGCACGATCAGTCGCTGGGGCCGCCGTACGCCCTATTTTCTGATTGGTGCCATATTGTGCAGCCTGGGCTTGCTTGCGATGCCGTATAGCCCTGTGTTGTGGATGGCAGCCAGTCTGCTGTGGGTATTGGATGCGGCGAATAATGTGACCATGGAACCCTACCGTGCGTTTGTCAGTGACAAACTGGACCGCAGCCAGCACACACTGGGCTTTCTGACGCAAAGTGCATTTACCGGACTGGGGCAAACACTGGCTTATCTGACGCCTTCGCTGCTGGTCTGGTTCGGTATGAATAAGGATGCAGTGAATGCGCAGCACATCCCACACATCGTCATCGCTGCTTTTATGATAGGTGCTTTCTTTTCGCTGGCGTCGGTCTTGTGGACTTTGAAGACCACACCGGAAATCCCACTGACTGCAGAAGAAATCAAGGCGATACAGGCTGAACCGGCAGGCTGGAAAACCACACTCAGTGACATTCTGACTGCGTTCAAAGAAATGCCTCCGACCATGCGCCAGTTGGCTGTGATGAAGCTATTTCAATGGTATGGCATGTTCTGCTACTGGCAGTACATCGTATTATCACTGGCTCGCACTTTATTCGATACCAGCGATCCAGGCTCGGCAGGGTTTCGCGCAGCGGGTTTGCTCAACGGTCAGATCGGTGCATTTTATAATTTCATCGCCTTTATCGCGGCTTTCGCACTGATCCCCTTGACCAGGCGCTTTGGACCGAAATTTACCCATACATGTTGCCTGACACTCGCCGGGCTGGCGATGCTGAGCATACCCGCGATTCATGATCCGCTCTGGTTGCTGCTACCGATGGCAGGCATAGGTCTGGCCTGGGCCAGCATTATGGGCAACCCCTATGTCATGCTGGCAAATTGCATACCTGCTGCAAAAACCGGTGTGTATATGGGCATCTTTAACATGTTCATCGTGATCCCTATGATTATTCAGATTTTTACACTCCCGCTGGTCTATCACAGTCTGCTGGGAGGCAACCCGGAAAACGTGATTCGTCTGGCAGGTGCTTTGCTATTACTGGCCGCCACCTCGGTAACACGAATAAAAATACGAGCTCACTAGGCAGCCCGCGCCGAGCTGGTTTAAGATATGCTGATCTCCACCGGCCATTCGGCAGCAGCGTATCCTCTGATAGAGAAGATCATGACCAGCAAATCACCAGCCACCGCCCAGCAGCAACAGGCCGCAGCCGAATTAGCACAGCGTCACACGCAACAGCAGCGCGGCGATCGCCTCCCGCTCTCCTTGCGTCCGGGCAGCATAGAAGACGCTTTGCAAATACAGGCACTGGTTCCCTCCCTGTTAAACGAAACGATAGCAGGTTGGAAGTGCGGCATCCCCTGCGATGGGCGTGTGATACTCGCGCCGATCTTTGCCAGCCGGGTATTCCGTAGCGAAAGTCAGGTCAGTCTTCTGCCACTGCAAGGAATGGCAAGGATAGAGCCGGAACTGGCATTTATACTGGGGCAGGACCTGCCACCACGTGAAGCGACGTACGGTATGCAGGATGTCGATCAGGCCGTTTCCGCCTGTCATATCGCGCTGGAATTGATAGGCAGCCGTTATCTGGAGCCGGAGACAGCGGAATACACCGAACATCTGGCAGACGGTCTGTACAATCAGGGTTGCGTGCTGGGACCACCACTGGCCGCGGAATACCTGCGGAATGAGCCATCCTGTCTGGACATCGAAATCCAGACGCAAGCTCAGACCATACAGCAATTGCGCGGCGAACATCCGGCCGGATTCCCGCGTCAGCCACTGTACTGGCTGGCTGAATTCCTGCGCAGTCAGGGTCTGGGATTGCGACAAGGCCAGTTTGTCATCACCGGCTCCTATGCCGGCAGCCCGGACGTACCGCTACAGATGCCGGTATCGGTCCGCTTCGTCAAACTGGGTGTAATCCACTTGCAGTTCACGCAGGGATAAAAGGAAAAAAGCAGCCGGATGGCTGCTTTTTTTCACATACAGATACCAACTGTGCGGTGTCAGGACTGACTCATTTTTTACGGAACACCAGATCCCAGACGCCATGTCCAAGACGCAGGCCGCGGTTTTCGAATTTCGTCACAGGACGATAGTCAGGGCGTGGTGCATACGCCTCCGCAGTATTTTCCAAGACAGGTTCAGCACTCAGTACGTCCAGCATCTGCACCGCATATTCTTCCCAGTCCGTTGCGCAATGCAGATAGCCACCCGGTGCCAGTCGTGATGCGAGCAGTTGCACCAGCGGGCCCTGAATCAGGCGGCGCTTATTATGGCGCGCCTTATGCCATGGATCAGGGAAGAAGACATGGACTCCGTGCAGTGATTCCGGCGCAATCATGTAATTCAGTACTTCAACCGCATCATGCTGAATGATGCGCTGATTTTTTAACCCCATTTCATCGGTCAGCTTAAGCAGACTGCCTACGCCCGGCGTATGCACTTCAACGCCGATGAAATTTTTTTCTGGCATGCTGGCAGAAATCTTGGCGCTGGTTTCACCCATGCCAAAACCGATTTCAAATACAGTCGGCGCCTGGCGGCCGAAAGTCGCATCGATATCAAGCAAAGATTTTTGATAAGGGATGCAAAAGACTGGCCCCAGCGTTTCTATCGCGCGGGCCTGTGCATCTGAGACGCGGCCAGTACGGGTGACAAAGCTACGGATACGACGTTCAGTCGGGTCATAAAACAGAGATTTGCTGCTGTCAGCAGGAGTAGAGTCGGACATACGGAGTTTCAGTAAAAGAGGTCGTACTGTGAAGCGGAAGATATCGCAGTGACGATACTGAGATCTGACAACCGGCTACAGAACAAGACAGAAAGGCGGCATTTTACCAGACCACGCCTGTTTCAAACCAATACAAAGCCAGCCTCATGCTGCCTTCCTGCCCACCATCAGCAAAGAATCCATCAAGACAAGTATCATTTTGTTCAGGACTAACACCCAATTAGCGGTGTGTCATGAGAGAGCTTTCTTATACCTCGCCATTTTTCTTACGGATTGCTAAGATTGTTGAGGCATATTCTTTTACCAATGGGTTGGTATTGGAATCGTTGCCATGTTCAGTACGGTTTTCAAGAACCGCATTCGCGTTTTGAGTGACTAAATCTTGAACTTCTTCAGCTGTTTTCCCAACCGCTATTCCAAGTTGAACCGCTGTTTCACGATAAGCTTTTTGACTAAGAATCCAATTGGCAAGAATTTGCTGTTGTTGTTCATAGGCTTTTTGGAAATCACCAGAAATCTCAGCAATCTCTCGCATGGGACGAGACAGTAAAGCTTTTACATCTCTGGCTTCCTGTTCCGCTTTTTCAACTCGAAGTTTAAGAATTTCATTCACTTCTTCAGTCTGTTTAATCTTTTCTTTAGCACTTACAAGCGCTCGCTCAGTTCGCTCTAAAATTTCATCAGTAACTTTTTGATTTAATTCTCTAGATTGATCTACAAATGTTTGACCAAATTCCTGCCATGAAGTATTGCCATGCGTCATAGAAATTCCTTGGTGATTTAGTATCTCTTACCAAATACTTAATAATGTGATATGCCTTATGGAGTAAAAATAAAAATCAATCAATGAACATACGCATAAGCGCTAATACGAGATTAATGTTCTTTCCCTTGGTGGAAAGAATTGGCAGAAAGGCGACGGCGTTTCTGCCTTCTGGTTTGACGGCATTAAAACTTACTTAATCCAGCATGACCGAACCATCTGCCCCCCACTTCACTTTAGTGATACCTGGCTCGCTTTCTTCCAGTCTGCGCATCGCTTCTTCCTGCGGTGAAAGCTGACCACGCTGCACACGCAATTCATCGGCCAGCCGCCGGTCTTCGAGTATCTGATCACGCTTTTGCAATGCGGCCTGATAGGTATCCGTCAACTCTTCCTGCGTCCATGGTTTGGCGATATAGCGAAATGCCTCTGCTTCATTGATCGCACCGAGTATGGTTTTGAACTCTGCAGAAGCACTCAGCATCATGCGTACCGCGTCCGGTTGTATCGCCTTGGCCAGCGTCAGGAATTCAATACCATTCATGGATGGCATATGATAATCAGAGACAATGAAATCGTAAGCGGTATCCTGCAAATGCGTCAATGCTTCCTCTGGCGCATTGTAGGTATCTATCCTGAGCAGATCCTGATGCGCAATGCTTCTGAAACTGCGTTTTAAGGCTGAGAGCACATTTTGCTCATCATCCAATAAAAGAATTCTTCGCATCATTTCCTCCTGTTGATGTAGATGCGCACAAACATCCTGCCATGTACGGGTTCACTGAACAGTCTGAGCTTTTCTATCACCCCTTCGTCCAGCACAAAGTCGGCGGGTAACAATAACATACCTTCTTTGGATACCACATCTGCCGACAACACCATGCCTGGCAACAGCTGCGGCACCATGACTTCTTTATCGTTCGGTTCCTCGCTGACGTGGCCCATGACCTGCTGAAAAGCTTCAACCACCTTAGGATCATAACGGTTACCGGCACCACGCACAATGAGTGGCAAGGCATCGTCCGGATGCACGCGCTTAGGAACCAGACAGCCTATCTGCAGACTATCGTAATCGCCAGCGAGCGCCAGTATTCGGGCTCCCAACGGAATCTCGTCTCCGGCAATCGCGTCAGGGAAGCCGCGGCCATCAAAGCGCTCGTGCTGAAACCGAATAATGCGTGCCGCGCCCTGCAGATCCTGCAAAGGCATCAGTAATTGTTCCGCCCGCAGTGTGTGTTTGTGAAACAGCCCCAGCTGATCACCGTTCATCTGATTTAACGGCGTATCAAGTAATTCGTCAGAAAATCCGATTTTTCCTATATCGGCCAATAAGGCTGCGACAAAAATCTCTTGTGTGTCTTTACTGTCCAGCCCCATACGCCGCGCAATTTTACGTGCCAGATCAGCCACCCGGCGCGAGCGCCCCATCAGCTTGCCACCACGCATTTCGATCACGCTGGAAAATACCTTAATCGAGGTCAGAAAGCTGTCCTTCAGCTTATCGTTAGCAGCCAACAGGGATTCATGCGCTTTTCTGAGATCTGCGGTGCGTTCCTCAACTTTGGCTTCCAGGCTGGCATTGAGCGTTTTTAATTCTTCGTTCTGTCTTAAGGTCAGTTCTTCGAGTCTGAGTTTTTCCAGCTCCAGCGCCTTACGTTCCAGTGCTTGCCGTACAATCAGAACGATGTCGTTATCATCCCAGGGCTTGGTGATGTAGCGATAAATTTCGCCACGGTTAATCGCATCTAAAATTGATTGTATGTCAGCATAGCCGGTCAGCAGCAAACGTATGGTATCTGGCCAGCGTGCCCTGACATGCTCAAGAAAGACTGCACCATCCATCACAGGCATACGCATGTCTGAAATCACCAGATCGACTGTTTCAGTCTCCAGCGTCGCCAGTCCTTCCTGACCGCTGTTAGCAATCAATACCTGATATCCTTTGCCACGAAATAAACGACGTAAGGAAGACAAAATATTTGGCTCATCATCGACGCATAATATACGGCAGACACGTTCTGCCTGTGGCTCAGCCTGTAATTCTGTGTTCGTCATGCCTGACTTTCCATTTCGGCTTAATAGATGAATGACTGTAGGGCCGCGCCAACATACCTGGCCTCTACCTGAGAGCGAAGTACACGCTCAATGACTAAGTAATATCTGGCTGATTTCGGCAAATTGCTGTTTTTCCGTCGCGAACATTGATTTACACAATTCCTCATTCAATTCCATACGCTGCCATGCATAGCCGGACTCGCGCAGCATATGGATACGCTCCTCATCGCTTCCACGCACTTTGGCAAAAATATTCGCTACTGTCATCAGTATCGACAACTCACTGGTTTCTGCGGTAATTGGATCATGGTGCGCACTGACCGCCTGCTGCATTTCCAACGGAAAACGCCATTTGCACGCCAGCATAGCGCCTATCGACGCATGACTCGTGGAAAGTACGGCATTTTCAGCCTCATAGCGCGCGCAGGCGTGCTCTTTCTGATAATGCGTCACCTCTGCATATTCATCGGGAAATTTCGTCACTAAAGCTAACTTTCCCAGATCATGGATCAGTCCGGTCGTAAAGGCTTGCTCCTGATTGGCGCAAACGTGCGCAGCCAGCAATTTGGCAAAAATCGCAACCGAAATAGAATGCTCAAAAAAATAATCCACATCTTTCCGGTCTAACACAAAGCGGTGTAACAAATTGGCGATAGCAGCGCTGGTCACCAGTGTACGTAAGCTGCGAAAACCGAGTATAAACACCGCGTCTGACAACGAGTTGACGCGGTAGGACAAGCCATAGAAAGAAGAATTTGCGAGGCGTAAAGTTTTAGAGGTTAATATCTGATCCTGGGCGATCCGCATGGTAATGCAATGCTGATCCACGTTGTCGTGGTCGATCGCCTCTATTAATTCAGACAATACCTGAGGCAGGGAGGGCAATTCCTCCAGTGCCAGTACAAGCTGATCTGCAAATATGGAACTCATCGTAAAACCTCTGATATTCCCGCTATTATTTTTGCTATCGTATCGTGTGTAGCGCCAGACCCTGCGCAAATTTATGCACTTTCATGACTAGCCGTTTCACTCGTCTCTGCGACCGGAAGAAAAATAATAATGCGTCCATTCGAAGCAGAGTGTTTTCCCATTGCACGGCAATCAACATGGTAAGTTCTTCCGCCAATTTTCACAGAAATCAAGCCCTGCTGATCAGTGCTGTTTAAACGCTCCGCAAGCTCAGGGAATGCCCAATGCAGTTCATTGTCCAGATTCACTGCAGCGCCGGGCAATAATTCTTCCGCCTGCAGATTACAAAATGCGATGCGGTCTTCGTCATCAATGCCAATCAATGGAAATGGAATCTGATGCAGAATGTCGCGAATGACACCGATACTGACTTCATCTCTTTGTATCTGATTCTGCTTCTGCTTCAGAATATCTGATAGCTGACGATTGGTTCTGACCAGCTCTCTGTTACTGCTTTGTATCTCAAGATTCAATCGGCGGTTCTCATTGAGAATTTCCTTAAACTGGAACGCATCACTGATATTTTTTCGTATCTGTTCGTCATCCCAGGGTTTAGTCAGAAACTTATAAATCGCACCTTCGTTGATCGCATCCGTGATGTATTGCAGTTCCGAGTAGCCGGATAAGATGATCCTGACTGTATCTGGATATAAAGCCTTGGCCTGACGCAGAAATTCAACACCCGACATCTCAGGCATACGCTGATCGGACATAATCACATCCACATTTTCGCTTGCCAGTATCTGTAATCCCTCACTGGCGCTGTTGCCTGTCAAAATGCGATAGCCATCTTTACGCAACAAGCGCTTGAGCGCAGACAGAATATTGGGTTCATCATCCACCAGAAGTAAAGTCCGCTCTGGCCGGGTAGCCTGTAATACATGTGGATTCAGGCGGACATCCTGACGCACAAAGTCCAGCAACTGCTCAAACGGCATAGGACGTGCATAAAAATAGCCTTGCACTTGTTCACATAAGTTATCTGAAAAAAACTTACACTGCGCTTCCGTCTCGACGCCCTCAGCAATCACTTCCATCCCCATGCTATGCGCCATGGAGATAATGGCCTTAGAGATCGATGCATCACTCAAATGACCTGGCAACTCCCGGACAAAAGACTGATCGATTTTGACATAATCAAATGAGAAACGTTTCAGATAACCGAGTGCGGAATAACCCGTTCCAAAATCATCCAGTGACAAACTAAAGCCCAGACTTTTCAGTCGAAAAAATAAAGCATCAAATCCTTCATCACAGTCTATTAACACACTCTCCGTCACCTCTAGTGACAAGTGCTCTGCTGTCACACCATATTCATTCATGATGGCCAGCATATTTTCAGGAAACCCGGCCTCCTTCAACTGACGCGGTGATACGTTGATAGCGACTACCGGCGGTGTCAGCTGCTGCTCCAGCAAACGCTGAATGTCCGCACAGGCGCGTCGTATCACCCAATACCCGAGCAGTACGATTAAGTCGGATTGTTCCGCAATCGGTACAAATTTCGCCGGTGAGATTTCACCCCGGGTTGGATGTTGCCAGCGCAGCAAAGCCTCACATCCTGCCAGTTTTCCATGACGCAGATCCGCCTTAGGCTGATAAAACAATTGCAGCTGATTGTCCTGTATCGCTATACGCAAATCCGAGGCCAGCCCCTTTTGTTCATCCACGGGGCTATTCAGTACCACGGAATAAAAACGCAGGCTGCCAGGTCCACATTCCCGTGCTCTGCGAAATGCGACTTCAGCGCATCTGGAAATATCTTCTGCCAATGGCCCATCTTCCGGATACATGGCAATGCCTATGCAACAGGACATGTTCAATTTCTGACCAATCAGGGAAATCGCTTGCGTAAACGTGTTCATGACGCGCTGGCAGAGCGCCAGCACTTCGCCAGAGTCAGAATGGCCAGGCAGGATCAGCAGGTATTCTCCGCCCCCCAGGTGAGTGATGACATCATCATCGTGCAATTCAGCACGCAAGCGTATTTCTATCGTCTGTAATACCAGTCTGGAGGCTTCGAAGCCATAGCTTTCAGCAACTTGTTCATATTGATCCAAGCCCAGATAACAGATACTCAGATGTCCTGTCATCTGTGGTGAATCATCTATCGAAGACTGCAATAGTGTTTCGAGTTTCTTACGCTTAGAGTAATCGACCAGACCAGCCTGCCGCGTTTCTGCCAGCATAGGCGGAGGCACTTGCATATCGGCGATATAGCTTTCAAAAAAACGTTTTTTCTCAACTTCTGAATAGATTTCCAGCGCCAGCCCAAGGTCAAACATACATAATTTAAATACCATCAGCATCATGCCGCTGAAGGAAAGCTGGTGGTCTGCTTTGATATCCTGCAGCTCGCCCCAAACCGCCCCCAGGTATTTTCTGTAAGCAGAAAAGTACCAATCGCGGTTCAGTCCCATCTGTTGATGTGCATACTCGATTTTGCTGCGGTCTGCCAGAAAACTGCTGCTCGGCTTAGATTCCAGCAACAATGCAAAGTAGCTGCGTTGACGCTCATGTATACGCTGCTGCAAACTGTCGGACAAGCCATAAGACAGGAAAGGTGTATCAGCGATATGCTCGCGTAAGGCCTGATCAAACTGTGTACGTATCTGCGTCAGTTGTGGACTGATGGTCGCCAGCATTCTGGCTTCGCTGCTACTCAAGCGCAAACTGCTCATGCTATCGAACATACCGTCCATCCCGATATTGAGCATCGCAGTGAAGTCATGCCTGGTGTTATTGGTATTTTCCTGACTCATAGCCTGCACCCTGAAATTTTCAATTTTTCACTGAGCAATGATGGCGTTAACGCTTAGCCTGCGTCCACTTTATCCGGACGTAGCGGCAAATGGATAGTAAAACTGGTACCAACCCCCATCTCGCTTTTCACCTCGATACGTCCATTGTGTTTTTTAATAATCCCATACGACAGTGATAAGCCCAGACCGGTGCCGCTACCTACCGGTTTCGTCGTGAAAAAAGGCTCAAAAATACGTGTCATGATTTCAGGTGGAATACCTGAGCCTGTGTCACTAATGCGTATCCATATCCAGTCGTCCTTGCATCCGGTATTAATGGTGATAGTGCCTTTATCTTTAATCGCATGGGAGGCATTGACCAATAAATTCATCACCACCTGGTTGATTTGCGAAATGATGCAACGGACGTTCGGCAAAGTACCGTACTCCTTAATGACGGTCGCTTTGTACTTGATCTCATTGATAACTATGTTGAGCGTACTGTCTATGCCATGATGGATATCCGCTTCCTGCCAGTCTGTTTCGCCGACATGTGAAAAATCTTTGAGAGACTGTACGATATCGCGCACACGCTTGAGACCGTCCATGGATTCACGTACCAGATCCTCTACATCTTCTTGCAGAAATTCCAGATCCGCCTCTTTTTTGATGGCGTTCACACGCGCAACCGCTGACTGCGCTGCCTGCGGCTGGAGGATTAACTGTTCATACTGTGCCAGAACTTCAAACAATTTTTCTACATAGCCCTGTAATGACCCCATATTGGAATTCACAAAGCCGATCGGATTATTGATTTCATGGGCGATACCGGCGGCCAGCTGACCAACCGATGCCATTTTTTCCGATTGCATCAACTGATCCTGTGCCTCCTGCAGCTTATGAATTAACTGTTTCTGCTCTTCGCCTTTTTTTTGCAGCGACTCTTCCATCGCCTTACGCTCACTGATATCTGTGAGCGACCCCACCACTTCAATCGGATTGCCGGCCTCGTCGCGGATCAGACGCAACATATCGTGCATCCAGATGTAATGACCGCTACTGTTTTTAAAACGGTATTCGTAAGTACGCTCACCTTCCGAAAACAACATTGCGAGGCTGGAAAAAATCTGCGGTACATCGTCAGGATGGATGTGGTCAAACCAGAAATTTGGATCTGACACCATCATCGCCGAATCGTAACCCAGTATGCGTTGCGCATTGGAGCTGACATAAGTCATTTTGAAATCACCTGTCGGAACGCTGCTGTAAATAATCGCAGGCGTATTATCGATCAGGTATTTCAGGCGATTATGTTGAGCGACTTCCTGACTGACATTCGCAGCCTGGGCGGCACTGGCAGGCGTACTGGCCGCAGGCGTTGGCACAGATAAGTCGAAATATTCAAATTGATTTTCCATCTCCGGCCCCACATCCGCTGATCTGTTTCGCCATAAATTATATAAAAAGCAAATATTTCACACCCAGGCGACTGTCTGTATATAGCTAAAGTCAAGTGTTGGGTCTATTTTCCTGAATTTCATACTACTCAGTATTTAGGTTTTTACAAGCAGCAAGATTCAAAAAAATTGTTAACTTAAGGCAATACTTCTTATTCGAAGCATGATCCTTTTCTTAATTTCAAGCAACTCAAAACCCGCTACAATCTGCACATAGACACACTGACAGTACGTCAGTACAACATTTTGCTTATCCGGATTGGTATCTCTATGACACGCCTGCTATTACAGTTTCCTGAAAATCAGTATTACTACAGCACCCAACTCAATGTCAGAGTGACCGAAATCAATGCGGCGAATCATGTCGGCAACGACTCGATGGTGTCGATGATTTCTGAGGCACGCGCCCGTTTTATGTTTGAGTTTGGCATCCGTGAAACGGCCAATAATGGACTGGGTATTATCGTAACCGACCTCGCGACCACCTACAAAGCTGAGGCGCATGCACGCGATCAATTGCTGTTTGAAGTCGGAGTCATGGACTTTAACAAATATGGTGGCGATATTATTTTTCGCGTTACGCGCCCAGCCGATAACACCCTGATAGCAATGGCGAAATCCGGCTTTGTATTTTTCGATTACCAGATCAGTAAAGTAGTGACTATGCCTCAGGAATTTATTCAAAAATTCCCACAAGTGAACTGGCTGCCTGACTGAGTTTTCAGTTTAATCTTCTCGTTTTACTCTTCATTTTTTACATAAAGGTCAAGCATGCAAACAGCCGCGTATATCGTGATCGGACTGATAGGGGTATTACATGTGTATATTCTGGTTCTGGAAATGTTCTTGTGGGAGAAACCGGCAGGACGCCGTGCCTTCGGCATGAGTGCTGAGATGGCCAAGTCTACGAAAACACTGGCAGCAAACCAGGGCCTCTATAACGGGTTTCTGGCTGCGGGTCTGTTCTGGGGGCTGAGTCTGGGCGCAGCGGGCAAAGAGGTCAGCACCTTCTTCCTGCTCTGTGTACTGATTGCTGGTCTGTACGGCGCAGCGACTGCCTCACGCAAAATTCTGTATATTCAGGCGCTGCCAGCCACGATAGGCCTGGCTTTGCTGTATCTGGCCTGAAAATGGCTGTGGCTGGCTTGCATTAAGCAGGCCAGCCATACACATTAACGCCACTCTACCAGCGAGACCCCCATACCCACGCGGGTCTGGCGGAAATTATAGTCAATCATGCTTTCTCCATAGCCGCTGAAAATCTGCACGTAGCCGTGCAAGCCTGTGAGCATAGGAAAAGCCCAGTCCAGCTGCACTGAACCGCGCGACTGTTGTCCTGAACGCAGACTGTGGCGTCCCTGGAAGGTGAAGATGTGCTTGCCGGTTTTACGTGTCACCAGCAATTCCCCGCGCCCTATGTAATCCTGAATACTGGGATTGTCATCGGCTGCCTCACTTTCCTTGATACGCCACCATGGACGCAGGCTGATGCTCCAGTCTCCTTTTTCCAGCGCCAACTCGCCAATGACACGGTTCCAACTGCGTGACAAAGGCAAAGCACGGCCATTGGACTGGTGGTTGATGCCCAGTGATGCCATCCTGGTCTGCCAGCCCAGCATATCGAAGCTGAGCGGATAGACCAACATGGCTTCTGGTTCGTAATTGGTTTCCCGGAACGGGCGCGACAAACCGCCATTATATACTTGCCAGCGAGATGACTGGGTATAGGCGCCCCACAGATTGGCTTGGGTCCCCAGCACATTTTCCATTATTTTTGACTTAAAACTGAGCTGGAATTTTGCTTCGGCTGCATTCAGATCCGCTTTATCGGCCTGATGGCCAACGGCTGGCGAAAACGGAGCTGCATTGATGCGATTGCTGTATGCGACTGGCAGGATATACACCGGCTTATATGGTTTAGGAAAAAACAGGGACTTGGCATTTACGGGGTCTAATTCCCAGCGCTCGCTGAGCCCGTCCGCCTCACGCGTTGCAGCACTGGTGGCGGCAGGCGGCTCTTTGCGCTGGGATGAAGTCGCGCTGTCACTGCTGCTCTGTGCCAATTCGGGCTTCACAGGCTGACCATACAAGCGGTCATAGCAAGCCAGACGCTCCGCGTCCTGTAGCAACTGCTTGCAATCCTGTTGTTGCGCCAACGCTGACAACGGTAGCAGACAGTACATCGCAATCCAATTCTTTTTTTTCATCGATTACACTCCCCGGATTAGTGAAAACAAGCCTCAAACAATGTTCGCCGCACGCTGTTCAATAACATCAGGCGACACACGCAGCCCCCCCCCGCTGCGCTCATTCGCTGTATCAGCTTACAGGTACAACATTCTTTGACGTTCATCCTCAGAAGGCTCGATATCACGCGCTTCATAGAACGCAAAAATCGCATCAACGATATTTGCCGGCTCATCAATCAGTTGTACCAGATTCAAGTCTTCAGGCGCGATCATGCCATTGCCGGCCATCTGCACCTTGATCCATTCCAATAAACCACTCCAGAAGCTAGTGCCAACCAGGATCACAGGGATACGACGCGATTTCCCAGTCTGCATCAGAGTCAATACTTCGCTGACCTCGTCCATGGTGCCGAAGCCGCCAGGGAAAACCACATAAGCATCGGCATACTTCACAAATGCGACTTTACGCGCAAAGAAATGCCGGAAACTCAGGCTGATGTTTTGCCAGGGATTGCTGCGCTGCTCGTGCGGCAGTTCTATATTCAAGCCAACCGAAGGCGAAGCTCCTTCATATGCACCCTTATTCGCAGCCTCCATAATGCCGGGACCACCGCCGGAAATCACCGCAAAACCGGCATCGGACAAGCGTCGCGACAAGTCCACACATTGTGCATAATAGGGATCATCCGTTTTGGTGCGCGCAGAGCCGAAAATGGTCACGGCCGGACGTATCGTCGAAAGGCGTTCGGTAGACTCGATAAACTCTGCCATAATCGTGAACATATGCCAGGATTCGCGCGCTTTTAAGGCTGTCGCTCTGTCCTGATCAATAATCTGACGCAATCTGGTCACATTTTTTCTGTTTCCGTTCATATGCAAAATACCCTCTTGTTAGTCGATGGCTCCAGCTATCTGTACCGTGCCTTCCACGCGATGCCGGATTTACGTAATCCGCAAGGCGAGCCCACTGGCGCCATTTACGGCATGATCAATATGCTGCGCCGTCTGCGCAGCGATTATCCGGCAGCATACATGGCATGCGTGTTTGATGCAAAAGGCAAGACTTTCCGCGATGACTTGTATCCCGAATACAAAGCACAACGTGCACCAATGCCGGATGACCTGCGACTGCAAATTGAACCTATTCACCAGGTGGTCGCTGCGATGGGCTGGCCGATACTGATGGTGGAAGGCGTGGAAGCCGATGACGTGATCGGCACGCTCGCTGTCGCCGCCACCCGCCAGAATATGAAAACCGTGGTTTCGACCGGCGATAAAGATCTGGCGCAATTGGTCAACAGCCAGGTCACGCTGATTAATACCATGTCCAATGAAATCATGGATGAACCGGGCGTATTAGCCAAGTTCGGCGTGCCACCGGCGCGTATCATCGACTATCTGACACTGATTGGCGACACGGTGGACAATGTACCTGGTGTGACGAAATGTGGCCCTAAGACAGCGGTCAAATGGCTGACTGAATATGACAGCCTCGATGGCATCATGGCCAATGCAGATAAAATCAAGGGCGTAGTCGGTGACAACCTGCGCGCCGCGCTGGACTGGCTGCCGCAGGGACGGGTACTGATCACAGTTAAAACGGATTGCGACCTGAGTGCGCATTATCAGGATATCCAGCACAGCCTGATCGCCAAACCGGAAAGCAAGGAAGACATGATGACTTTCTTCAGCCGTTACGGTTTCAAAACCTGGTTACGTGAATTATCGGGCGACGCCACCGCTGGGGCCACACCACTGAAGTCGGTCAGCGTTGCGGGCGCCGCTACACCAGCGAATTCTCCGGTACAGGGCGGACTGTTTCAGGAAGAAGAAAATGCAACCGTCATTGAGAAAAATTATGAACTGGTGCTGACTGAGGCCGCACTGGATGCATGGCTGGCGCGGATACAGCAAGCCAGCCTGACTGCTTTCGATACCGAAACCACTTCGCTGGAACCCATGCACGCGCAGTTGGTCGGCCTCTCCTTGTGTTGCGAAGCGGGCCATGCCTGCTATATCCCGGTAGCGCACCAGTATGCGGACGCGCCAGCGCAGCTTAAGCGTGAACTGGTACTGGAAAAACTGCGGCCCTGGCTGGAAGACGCAAGCAAGGCTAAGGTAGGTCAAAATCTGAAATACGATAGCCACGTGCTGGCCAATCATGGCATACAGCTGCGCGGCATTGCGCATGACACTTTGCTGGAATCCTATGTGTTCGAATCCCATAAATCACACGACATGGACAGCCTGGCGCTACGCCATCTGGGCAAAAAAACTATTAGCTTTGAAGAAGTCTGCGGTAAAGGCGCATCGCAAATAGGTTTTGATCAGGTCGAACTACAACGCGCGACTGACTATGCGGCCGAAGACGCTGATATCACACTGCAATTGCATCAGGCTATGTGGCCTGAAATCGCACCCGATGCCAGGCTGCTCAAGGTCTACCACGACATAGAATTACCGACTTCAGTCGTGCTGCAAAAAATCGAGCGCAATGGTGTAAGAATCGATCCTGCCTTACTGGCGGCGCAATCGCATGAAATCGGTATCCGTCTGCTGGAGCTGGAACAAAATGCGTATGCGCTGGCGGGTCAGCCATTCAACCTGAACTCACCTAAACAGCTGGGCGAAATCTTCTTTGGCAAGCTGAGTTTACCGGTAGTCAAAAAAACGCCGTCCGGCGCACCCAGCACCGATGAAGAGGTCTTGCAAAAACTGGCAGAAGATTATCCTCTGCCCAAAATTCTGCTCGAATACCGTGGTCTGGCCAAACTGAAATCGACCTATACCGACAAATTGCCGAAAATGGTCAATCCTGCCACTGGTCGTGTTCATACCAATTATGCGCAAGCCGTGGCGGTCACCGGCAGGCTGGCTTCGAATGATCCGAATCTGCAAAATATTCCGGTGCGTACTGCAGAAGGACGCCGCATCCGCGAAGCCTTTATTGCCTCTCCGGGTCATATCATCATGTCGGCCGATTACTCGCAGATCGAATTGCGCATCATGGCCCATATCTCAGGTGATGCGAGTCTGCTCAAGGCTTTTGCCGATGGCGAGGATGTGCATCGTGCGACTGCGGCAGAAATTTTCGGTGTTACGCCTGCGGAAGTCAGTAATGAACAGCGTCGCTATGCTAAGGTGATTAATTTTGGACTGATCTATGGCATGAGTGCGTTTGGTCTGGCGGGGAATCTGGGCATAGAGCGTGCTGCGGCACAAAGCTATATCGACAAATATTTTCAGCGTTATCCGGGCGTGGCGCAATACATGGCCGATACCCGCACTAAGGCGAAAGCACATGGTTATGTAGAGACGGTATTCGGCCGCCGTTTGTGGCTGCCGGAAATTAACAGCCCGAATGGCCCGCGTCGTCAAGGCGCTGAACGCGCAGCGATCAATGCACCTATGCAGGGTACCGCAGCGGATTTGATCAAGCTGGCCATGATCGCCGTACAGAACTGGCTGGAGCAGGAAAAACTGCAAACCCGCATGATCATGCAAGTACATGATGAACTGGTGTTGGAAGTGGCAGATGCAGAAGTAGATCTGGTCAGGCAAAAACTGCCGGAACTGATGGCCAATGTCGCCACACTCGACGTACCTTTACTGGCCGAAGTCGGGGTCGGCAATAACTGGGAAGAGGCGCACTAAGCCATCACTCCGGCTCGCTTGTCTTTAGGCGATAGGCAAGCCGGAAACCGGTTTAATCTCTTCCATACAAATCATGGAGCGCAATGAAGCCACCCCGGGTACCTGCATCAGGGTATCCGTTAAAAACTGCGACAGACTCTTCAGATCAGCGGCCACTACCTTCAGGATGTAATCAAAATCCCCTGAGATGGTATGGCACTCGATGATATTCGGGAATGCCTGCAACTTGCGCTCCACTTCACGTACATTGCGGAACTGTTCACGGTCCAGCGATAAATTCACAAACGCCATCACCCCCAGTCCTACTGCTTCCGGGTTCACTTGCGCACTGTAAGCGCGTATCACCTTCTGCTCTTCCAGCATTCTGACCCGACGCAAGGTCTGCGGCGCTGACAGGTGGATCTTTTCTGCCAGATTCAGGTTACTGATACGACCATCCTGCTGCAAATGACGCAAGATACTCAAATCATAATTGTCCATACTTACTACTCCTTGCCGGGCACGTACAATCAGACACCGGGTTTTGATATATTTTATTGAAAATGTAATTTAAGAAATTATTTCAACCTATTTAAAAAAATATGAAATTTTATTTCTCATTCTACGATTTTATTCGCATATTTAGCAATCTAATTATCCCCGGTGATGGCTACAATGGAGACAGAACTCGTCAGTTTCATTGCACTGTCTGATGTGCATGAGGCTTTTGCGAAATGTGGAAAAATTTCGCAACAGCTTCGGGACATGCCTGCGTAGCAGCGTGGCTAAGTCCATTGGCGATGTTCTTAACTCAGGACTGACCTGGCAAAGTTAAATATAGCATTTCAGTGATTTACAGCCGTCCTTATTTCTCCCTTAGGTGGAGTCGATGCGTCAGCCCTGTCCATATTAAAAAACTTGGAGAACATCATGGTAAGCTTTATCGGCACCCGCGACATGCAGAATCATTTACGTCAGGTGAAGCCTGAAAATGCGATTATCAACATGGCGGAAATGATCAAAGAAGATTATCTGCGCTGGTCGCTGTTTGATAAAACTGCGCGCGTCGCGAGTCATTCTGAAGTTGGCGTAATTGAATTAATGCCTATTTCTGACGGTAGCAATTATTCATTCAAATATGTGAATGGGCATCCTAAAAATACTCAGGCTGGCTTACTCACAGTGACGGCTTTTGGCGTGCTCGCGGACGTGGATACCGGCTATCCGCGTCTGCTTTCTGAATTGACACTCACTACTGCTATACGCACCGCGGCAACCTCGGCACTGGCAGCTAAATATATGGCGCGTCCTGATAGTAAAGTCATGGCGCTGATTGGGAATGGCGCACAGAGTGAGTTCCAGGCCATCGCCTTTCACAAAATGCTGGGGATACGTGAATTGCGCGTGTATGACGTGGACCCGGCTGCGACAGAAAAACTGATACGCAATCTGCGTGCTTACCCAGAACTGACTGTGATACGTGCTGATTCAACCGCACAGGCAGTCAAAGGCGCGGATATCGTGACGACGGTTACCGCCGACAAAACCAATGCCACCATCCTGACACCGGACATGATAGAACCGGGCATGCACATCAACGGCGTCGGTGGCGATTGTCCCGGCAAAACTGAGCTGCATGCAGACATACTCAGACAGGCGCTGGTCGTGGTGGAATATGAACCACAATCGCGCATCGAAGGTGAATTGCAGCAAATGCCAGCCAATTTTGCAGTTACCGAACTATGGACCATACTCAACGGCAGCCATACTGGCCGCCACGATGCGCAGCAAGTAACGGTGTTTGATTCTGTCGGCTTCGCGCTGGAAGATTTTTCCGCCATGCGCTATCTGGAAAAATATGTGTTACAAGCCGGAACGACCATGTTGGATTTAGTACCAGAAATGATGGACCCTAAAGATTTGTTTGGTATGGGGATGGCAAATAACCCGTCCTTGGTACACAATGCCAGCCAGACGGTCAATACAATAACAGCCGTTCCTATACACGCCTGATCCGGGCGTGGCAAACGGTTATTTTACCTGCCTTATTTATAGAAAAGAATGAAAACCATTTCCTTAATTGGAGCACCAACCGATGTTGGTGCCAGCGTCAAAGGCGCAAGCATGGGACCCGACGCACTGCGCGTCGCTGGCCTGACTGAAGCATTGCAGGCACGTCAGTTACAGGTAATCGACCGTGGCAATCTGCACGGTCCGGCGAATCCCTGGCAAGAGCCCGTCAACGGCTTGCGTCACCTGAAAGAAGCCATCGACTGGAACCAGGCCGTGTTTGATGCGGTTGGGCAGGCTCTGAGCGATGGTCATCTTCCTATGATGCTGGGTGGCGATCATTGTCTCGCAATTGGTTCTATCAGCGCAGTGGCAGCACATTGCCGTCAGGCTGGTAAAAAACTACGCGTACTGTGGTTCGACGCACATGCGGACAGCAATCTGTCGACGATTAGCCCCACCGGCAATATCCACGGTATGCCAGTTGCGTGCCTGATGGGACATGGCCCGAAAGAGCTGATCGGCTATGGCGGTCACACACCGGCCATGCTGCCGCATGAAATCCGTCAGATCGGCATACGTAGTGTGGATGCGGGTGAGAAAAAATTCATCCACGAAATGGGAATACAAGTGTATGACATGCGTTACATCGATGAATACGGCATCCGTAACGCGATGAGCTCTGCGCTGGCCGGTGTGGATGCCAATACCCATATCCACGTCAGTTTCGACATGGATTGTCTCGACCCACAGATTGCGCCGGGCGTAGGGACTGCGGTACTTGGCGGCCCAACCTATCGTGAAGCGCAACTGTGTATGGAAATGATCGCAGACACAGGTTTGATGGGCTCACTCGATGTTGTCGAACTCAACCCTGCACTGGATATCCGCAATCAGACTGCGATACTGGCCGTTGACCTGATTGAAAGTCTGTTCGGAAAATCGACGCTGGTGCGCATCTGAGTTTCGTTTTTCCCTCAAAAAAAAACCGCTTTTGCAAGCGGTTTTTTTATGTCAATCAGCAAGCTTACTCAACTGCCTTCACCATATCTTCGATGACTTTTTTCGCATCACCAAACACCATCATGGTTTTATCCATGTAGAACAATTCATTGTCCAGACCGGCATAACCCGAGGCCATAGATCGCTTATTCACAATGACGGTTTTAGCTTTGTAGGCTTCCAGAATCGGCATACCGGCAATCGGAGATTTTGGATCTTTCGCAGCAGGATTGACTACGTCATTCGCACCCAACACCAAGACCACATCGGCTTGTCCGAATTCGCTGTTGATATCTTCCATCTCAAACACCTGGTCATAAGGCACCTCCGCTTCTGCCAGTAACACATTCATGTGACCCGGCATACGGCCTGCGACCGGATGAATCGCGTACTTCACCGTAATGCCTTTGTGCGTGAGTTTCTCCGTCAGCTCTTTTAAAGCATGCTGAGCCCGTGCTACGGCCAGACCATAGCCAGGAACGATAATCACGGTTTCTGCATTCCCCAGCAGGAAAGCCACGTCATCTGGTGAGCCGGACTTCACATTACGTTGCACGGCACCGCCAGCAGCAGCTTCCGCTGGTGCACCACCAAAACCACCCAATATCACATTGAAGAAGGAGCGGTTCATGGCTTTACACATGATGTAGGACAGAATTGCGCCGGAAGAACCCACCAGCGAACCGGCAATAATCAACATGGAGTTATTCAGCGAAAAACCGATACCTGCTGCAGCCCAGCCGGAATAACTGTTGAGCATAGACACCACGACAGGCATATCGGCACCACCGATAGGGATGATGATCAATACCCCCAGCACAAACGCGATTGCGGTCATGATCAGGAACGGTGTCCAGGCCGGTGCTACACCGCCATCGAAGCAAAATACCAGTCCGAGACCCACCATCGCCAGCGCCAGGATCAGGTTCAGCATATGCTGACCGGAGAAAGTAACAGGAGCCCCTTGAAACAAACGGAACTTATACTTGCCGGACAATTTACCGAAGGCGATCACAGAGCCAGAGAAAGTGATCGCACCGACAAAGGTACCAATAAACAGCTCGATACGGTTGCCAAACGGGATCGCAACTTCACGGGTGGTGATATTGAAAATCCATGGTTCTGCCACCACTGCGACGGCAATACAGACAGCTGCCAGACCAATCAGTGAGTGCATCGCTGCGACCAGTTCCGGCATTTTCGTCATTTCTACCCGCTTCGCCAGCGTGGCACCGATACCGCCACCAACCACCACACCGAGCGTGACCAGGCCATAACCCAGGCCTGAACCGGCCGCTTCGTTTTTCAACTTCACGATGAGTGCAATGGTAGTAAACACAGCGACCGCCATACCGGCCATGCCAAAGGCATTACCACGCCTTGCCGTGGATGGATGTGACAAGCCTTTGAGGGCCTGGATAAAGCATACCGATGCGATCAGATACAGCATCGTAACGAGATTCATACTCATTATTTGCCCTCCTTGCCTGCTGCTTTATTATCTTTTTTCTTGAACATTTCCAGCATCCTCTGGGTCACCAGAAAACCGCCGAATACATTCACCGCAGCCAGTGCGACGGCCAGGGTGCCCATCACCTGCGCCAGCAAGCCCTCGGTCAGACCGGCAGCCAGCATGGCACCAACGATAATGATGGCAGAAACCGCATTAGTCACCGCCATTAATGGCGTATGCAATGCAGGTGTTACAGTCCACACCACGTGATAACCGACATACACGGCTAACACGAAAATGATGAGGTTGGTAAGGGTATGACTAACTTCCATGATGTCCTCTCTTTTTAATGAATAAGACATGCAAAGCCAGTACCGTTCCAAGCGTCAGCGCCAGGTGGCGGGTATCTCGCCTAGTTTTCACTAAGCAGTTTCACCACACCACGACGCGCATCGGTTAAGAGCGGTTCAATACTCTTTCAAACTGGTGATCTGATTTTTTGCGTTCACAAAAACCACATTCGGTTTGTAATGACGCGCTTCTTCTTCCGTCATTGGCGCGTAAGTACAAATGATCATCAGGTCGCCCAGTTGCACCCTACGGGCTGCAGCGCCATTCAGGGAGATTTCACCGCTGCCACGCTTGCCTTTGATGGCATAGGTGGAGAAGCGCTCACCGTTATTGACGTTATACAGCTCGATCTGTTCGTTCTCGATGATATTCGCAGCATCGAGCAGATCTTCATCGATTCCACATGAACCTTCATAGTGGAGGTCGCACTGGGTTACAGTTGCGCGATGAATTTTGGCGCGGAGCATATTTCTTTGCATGGTGTTTCAACTTTCTGATACGTGTTTCGGTAAATTTGACTTACCAGCTACTTCCTGAGTATTTCACCCGCAGCACACATCAGCGTCGCGGCGACAATTTCGTCTTCGCGGTTAATCGCCAGTCCACCTTCTTTATCGATAATCAGTTTGAGAAAATCCTGCACATTACGTGCGTACAAAGCAGATGCATCTGCGGCAACCAGCGTGGCCAGATTTGGCTCGCCAATGATATGTACGCCATGTTTGGTGACAGTTTTACCCAATTCAGAGAGTGGACAGTTGCCGCCCTGCTCGACCGCCATATCGACGATCACTGAGCCTGGCTTCATTGCTTTTACCGTGTCTTCGGAAATCAGCACCGGCGCTTTTCGGCCCGGTATCAAAGCAGTAGTGATAATAATGTCAGCTTGTTTGGCCCGCTCATGGACCAGCGCGGCCTGGCGTTGCATCCAGGCTGCAGGCATAGGGCGTGCATAGCCGCCAACACCTTGAGCTATTTCGCGTTCCTCATCGGTCTCATAGGGGACGTCAATGAATTTCGCGCCCAGCGATTCTACTTGTTCTTTGACCGGAGGTCTAACATCAGACGCTTCAATCACGGCGCCCAGACGTTTGGCAGTCGCGATTGCCTGCAAACCGGCAACGCCTACACCCATAATCAGAACGCGGGCGGCTTTCACGGTACCCGCTGCAGTCATCAGCATAGGCATAAAGCGTTGGTAAGTGTTCGCTGCCAGCATGATGGACTTATAGCCTGCGATGTTTGCCTGTGAAGACAAGACATCCAGCGATTGCGCGCGCGTAATGCGAGGGGCTGCCTCCAATGCGAAGGCAGACAAACCACTGGCTGCCATCGCGCTGATATTGTCTGCATCGAAAGGATTGAGCATCCCGACTAAGACGCTGCCAGATGCCATGAGCGCACGCTCACTGGCGTCCGGCGCCCGTACTTTGAGGACCAGTTCTGCGCCAAAAGCTTCTGCTGCGCTGCCTATCTGTGCGCCTGCCGCCTGAAAGGCTGCATCGGTAATACTGGCTGCTACTCCTGCGCCAGACTGCACGATGACCTGATGTTTTGCGGCAACGTACTTCTTAATGGTTTCGGGGGTGGCCGCAACGCGTGTTTCCCCCGGCCGGGTCTCGGCGGGAATGCCGATTTTCATAGATGTGCTCCCTGATGATGTAAAAATAAAATCGTTCTCGTTAGTACGCTAAGCAATTTCTTTCAGGAATGCAGCGATAAGCGGATCCGGCTATGATTAGCCGCCGCAATCAGGGCTCCATTCCTACTTTCATATTCAGTTCAACAAACTGAGGGTTTACCCCGCTGTGAAATCTCGTGACGGAATTCCCTTTTGGGGAGTACCAATCCTCAGTCTGGACATCGCAACCGGACTTTCCTTGGTTCCGCGGCACAGTCTGTGACATGCGCAATATGCTTACCACAATCTTACATGTCATATTCGACAACGATATTACATGGATTCTGTTGGACGGAACAAACGAAGTTTTTTCAAATCATTTGCTACTTTCACCATCTTTTTGAAATATGCCCCAAGAATCAGACTGAAGCCGCATGATATTTTTTGCATAAAAAACAGAGGCTTAGCATCAAAACACCAAAGCAAAAACAAACTCAAATTTCGAGACAGCAACCATTTCACATTAAAAAAAATTCCCATAGACAGAATTTGCATTAGCAAATGCATCGCCAAATTTGCTGCTTCGCCACACAAAATGTGACAGCCAAGTAAAATGTCGGACTTACTTAGATCCTGAAGCACCATTTTCCTGTCGCGTCGGTCCTATCGGCACACTGATTGCACACCCTGATAGCGCGAAAGTGTTCGCTCAGGTTCTATTACCGAAAGAAGTTATGTCTGCCATCTGGAAACCATCTGTCACCGTCGCCGCGATTATTGAGCGCAATCACCGCTTTTTAATGGTGGAAGAGGAAACCCCTGACGGGGTGCGCATTAACCAGCCTGCGGGCCATCTCGACCCGAAAGAATCACTGGAACAGGCCGTGATCCGTGAAACCCTGGAAGAAACGGCATATGAATTTACGCCGACTGCGCTGGTAGGGACCTATTTGTCGACCTTTACCTCACCATCCACCCAGGAACAGGTCACCTATTTGCGCTTTGCCTTCACTGGTGATGCGGGCGCTGACACCGGACGCGCGCTGGATCACGGTATTTTAAGAGCGGTCTGGATGAGCTATAACGATATTCTGAATTCTGAACACATCCATCGCAGCCCGCTGGTGCTGCAATGTGTGGATGACTACTTACGCGGCAAGCGCGCTCCGCTTTCGCTGCTATTTACCCACCCGAGCGCATTATGAGTAAAAAACGTGTAGTAATCGGTATGTCTGGCGGGGTAGATTCCTCGGTATCGGCATGGCTATTAAAAGAGCAAGGCTATGAAGTCATTGGCCTGTTTATGAAAAACTGGGAAGACGACGACGATTCCGAATATTGTTCCACCCGGGAAGACTGGATCGATGCGGTCAGCGTTGCCGATGTGGTCGGCGTGGACATTGAAGCAGTGAATTTTGCGAGCGAATACAAAGACCGTGTGTTTGCCGAATTCCTGCGTGAATACCAAGCTGGCCGTACACCGAATCCGGATGTACTGTGTAACGCTGAGATTAAATTTAAGGCCTTCCTCGATCATGCGATGAAGCTGGGCGCTGACTATATCGCAACCGGTCACTATGCCAGAGTGCGCGAAGTGAATGGTGAATTTCAATTGCTTAAGGCTTTGGATGCCAGCAAGGACCAGAGTTATTTTCTGCACAGGCTGAATCAGAAGCAACTGGCCAATACCCTGTTCCCGCTGGGTGAAATTCACAAGACGGAAGTCCGTAAAATCGCGGAACAACTACAACTGCCAAATGCAAAAAAGAAAGACTCAACCGGTATTTGTTTTATCGGCGAACGTCCATTCCGCGAATTTCTGAACCGTTACCTGTCGTATCAGCCCGGCGATATCAAGACGCCGGAGGGTAAGGTCATCGGTCAACACGTAGGATTGAGTTTTTATACGCTGGGTCAACGCAAAGGCATAGGCATAGGCGGCATCAAGTCCCATCAGAATGCCGATGGCAGCAGCGATGCCTGGTATGTGGCCCGTAAAGATGTGGCGAATAACACCTTGTACGTAGTTCAGGGTCATGATCATCCCTGGCTGCTATCTGCACAGCTGGAAGCCACGCAAGTCAGCTGGGTCGCCGGTTATGCACCTGCGCAAGCCCAGCTATCGGCCAAAACCCGTTATCGTCAGCCTGATGTCGCCTGCGAGTTTGCCGGCGATACCGAACAATTCCGTTTGCACTTCCCGGATGCACAATGGGCAGTGACGCCTGGTCAGTCTGCCGTCCTGTACGACGGCGATGTCTGCCTCGGCGGTGGCATCATCCATCAGGCTGAATAAACGCTACGCCCCCTCCTTTACTCCATCAGTTGCGTACGTATTCCGCAACTGATGACCCACCACTAAAAATTCAAATTAGCTTATACACTTTACAGATAACACGCTGCTTTTCGCATCATTTCTGAATTTTTATAAATAATATTTGAATTTTTTAAAATAATCTGGCGATAATTCAGCATTGCTGGTGAGAATATCTGTATTCGGACAGAAAAAAACACCTCTCTGACTTGATACGTTTCATTACTTTACATTTCAAATTAATGAAATTATATTTACATTTCCCTTACACTGGAAAAGCCAGCCATCATGAATCGTCCTGACAAGCAAGCCCTGGGTGGAACCGTCAATGCCCGCATCGGCAAGGTCTATATGAACCTGTCGAAAGCCCATAAAAAAGCCGCAGATTATGTGCTGACCAATGTGTTCCGCTCCGCCACAATGTCGATAGACGAACTGGCCAACGCCGTCGGCATTTCTGTTGCAACAGCAAATCGTTTTGCACGTGCACTGGGTTTCGAAGGCTATCCTCAGTTCCGTGCGGAGCTGGTGAGCGGTTTCGAAGCGATGCTGGTGCCGATTGATAACTTACGCAGTGAAGTACAACGGCCTGCCACCAGTACAGAAATTATCGCGGGCTCTCTGAACGAAGATCTGACCAACCTGGAAGCCACCCGACGCGGGCTGGACCCTGAACTGTGCAATCAGGCAGTACGCATGATTTTAAACGCCGAGCGTATCTACATCATCGGCTACGGCGCCAGCGGATTTTTAGGCGGCTTGATGGCACACAGCTTAGATCCGTTTTGCAATACCGTACAATCAACGATGGGAACCGCCGGACCATCCACCGTAGCAAGGCAGTTGTTTAAGTACACAGAAAAAGACCTGGTGATAGGTATTTCCTTCCCACGTTATGCCGATGATGTAGTCACCATCCTGCGTCAGCTGAAAGAAAAAAATGTGCCGATTCTGGCCTTAACGGATGCACCCAGTTCTCCGCTGGCTTCGATGGCCAATGTCACCCTGTTTGCACAAACCCGCCGACAATTCTCACCAAATTCCGAAGGTGCGGCGCTATGCCTGATTGAAGCGATTTGCAGTGCAGTGGCGCATCAGGCTAAGGCACCGGTCCATGCGGCTTCAGAAATGACTAAATTTGTGTTGCCCTGGTTATATCAGGATCCGGTGCAAAGCCACACCAAGCACAGAGCACCTGCGTCAGAACTGGCCGACATGGATCGTGAAGGCTGACAAGCTGTTGCGTGCTCACATCATTCTCCGACAGAACGGTGGATTGCTGAAACAATTACCGTTTTAAGTTGTTTGTTTCTCACTATACTCAGCATGCTTTCCAAACAACATCAATAAGGAAAATCATGCGTGCTCTCCCAAAAATCGCCGCTGCAATTGGCGTTCTGTTTCTGATCCTAATCCTGAATCCGTTTGCCACCATACCCGCCGGGTACCGCGGTGTGCTGACCACCTTTGGCAAGCCATCTGACCAAGTCTATAGCGAAGGCCTGCATTTTGTGTGGCCGGTCGCTCAGCATATGCACAGAGTCTCAGTCGCGATACAAAAAGGCGAAGGTGACGGCGATGCGGCCTCCAAGGACTTGCAAACCGTACATACCAAGATCGCCATCAATTACCACATACGCCCCGACGCTGCGGTATCGGTCTATCGCGATCTTGGTAATGAACCGGGTGAACGCATCATTATTCCCAGCGTACAGGAAGCGGTGAAAGCAGTGACCGCACGCTTTACCGCCGAAGAGCTGATTTCCAAGCGGTCCCAGGTGCGTGATGAGATCGTACTGGCACTCAAGGAAAGGATGGCCAGACATGGCCTGGTGGTGGATGAATTCTCGATAGTCAACTTCAACTTCAGCAAGACCTTCAATGAAGCAATTGAAGCAAAAACCACCGCTGATCAGTTAAAAATGAAGGCTGAGCGCGACCTGCAAAGGATAGAAGTCGAGGCCAAACAAAAAGTCTCACGGGCTCGTGCAGAAGCCGAAGCACTGGCACTGCAACGCCAGCAAGTCACACCGGAACTGCTGCGTTTACGTGAAGTGGAGAACCAGGCTAAAGCGATAGAAAAATGGGATGGCCGTCTGCCAACCACGACCGGTGGTGTGATTCCTTTCCTGCAGATTAGCAATAAAGCAGCAGAAACAAATCGCTGATATCTTCCTGCGCAATGATCCTCAATAGCGGGGCCAGCGGCCCCGCTTCTTCTCTATTCAACGTCCGTCGCCGGCCCATATTCAGGACTATCTGCGACCAGGCACCGTCGTGCTATTGCAGCAATGTAGCTTCGCTCTCGCTCAGACTCAGCTCTTGCTTAGTTTGGATGGCTGGTGCTGGTTTTGCCGCTTGCTCGGCCGGCAAAACTTGTGGCCGGCGCCGCAGTGCATACAGCGTAAATCCTTTACTCGCACTGATCATATGCCCCAGTTGCGCTGTTTCTTGTGCCTGATGTATTTGCAATTGCAGCGTTCCATCTTCACGCGTGCGTACACCAGTGGGCAGCAACAATTGTGTGAATTCCTCTCGTCCGCCCAAAATTGCAGGTAACAGTGCAGAACCCTGATCGTCGTTCTGTCTCAGAATCGCAGAGGACAAACCGGCCTGACTGTCGATCAAAACGGCTTGTGAATTCTCACAAAGTAATTGTATGGTGATCAGCAACTGTCCAGGTTGTGGCCGCAGTATACGCTGAATCACACCCAGTTTAGGCGTATGCCAATCTGTCTGCTCGAGCATATAGGCAGCCAGATCACCGATTTGCATCCGCGTGGTATGGCGACTTTCCTGAGTCGACAGGCAGAGATGCTGTGCATCCTGATGGCGTATCATCCAGGAACTTTGCTCACTGCCTTCTGCGTCATCGGAAAATACGGCGGAATGGCGCGCCAGCAAGTCGACCATACGTTCACCAACCGCCTTCCAGTCGCCCCCATTTCCGATGTGGCGCAGTAAGGAAAATACATTCTGAAAACCGATAAAAATCCGTAAATCCGGTACTTCTCGCTGTTGGTCCAGCTTCAGTTCAACGCTGGCAGGATAAGCCTGAAAGCGCTCAAACTGCAATTGCGCCAGCGCCAGCCGCTCAGTGGGCCCAAACAAACTCAGATGACGCGATAAGCTGACTGCCTCCAGGCCTCTGCGTGCGCGCAGCACCTGAGCCAGGTCTGCAGTCAGCGCCTGTTGCAAGGACTCCCATTGCAATACCAAAGGCGCTGGCCCAGTCTGGCCCGGTACAGCCACGAAGCGGGTCGGCTGCTCATCTCCGCAATAGACCAGTGAGGTATGACGTGAAGGTGCGCCTGAGGCTGCATTACCCAGCGCAATTTTCAAATCGCCCAGTCCGATGGAGCGCAGTAACCAAGTTTGCCATTGCACCGGCCAGTAACTGAGTTGTAAGCGCTGTACCATGTGCAGCGACAGATATACATCGCGAACGCGTATGGTCTCCAGCTCAGTGTCCCTGCCATAGCTACGCTCCAACGGAGACAGAAGTTCATCCTGCCGCCCGGCAGCCACAATTTGATGCATGAGGGTATTGGCAAATGTCCAGGCACGCGGACTCAGCTCTTGATAACGCAAGGCTTTCAGACTTTGTTTGAGCTTCAGAAATTCCAGCACCCGGGCCGATGCCAAATCCGACTTATTGATGAATCGGGCATAACGAAAACGTGAACATCGTTGATAGTACTGAGTGATGACGATATAAGAATTAACGAATTCAGCACAACTTGCGATCAGTGTATCCAACACCTGAGCACGGCTCTGGCGATCTGGCACCCCTCCATCCCTGCCATACTGCATAAGCTTTGCCTGCGCCAGCGGGTAAAACAAGGCGGCCAGCGTATGATTGAATTCTTCCCTAGAGGTGACGCGCAGACGACAGCGATTCAGTTGGCGGAGCTTCTGTAACAGTAGCCGCAAAAATGCTACATCCTGTTCATCGTTATCGCGCTTTTTTTGCAACTGATGCAAATCATTGAGCACAGGTGCAGCCGCTGTTTTCACCATTGGCAAGCTCAGACTCACCATCAATTGCCTTTCGGGATATTGCCAGCCAAGAAAGTGACGCAAGCTCTGAGGAAAGAGAGTCATAGCCAAACGAATTGTTATATAAGTTACACATTATAACAATTATTTATTTTGCAACCACACTTTATTGCAATTTAAGACATGTCAAATCTACAAAATATCGTCCCAAAAAGAAAAAAACCGGTCTCCATATCACTGGAAAACCGGGGCAGAAGTCTGCCCCGCGTGTGTTCAGGGCTGACTGAGTGGATAGGTTTATTGGCGGATCAGGTGATCGAAGGCGCTGAGTGCAGCTTTCGCACCCTCACCAACCGCAATGACGATTTGCTTGTAGGGCACAGTCGTCACATCGCCTGCGGCAAACACGCCTGGCAGCGAGGTTTGGCCACGTGCATCAACTTCAATTTCACCATGACGTGACAGGCTCAGCGTGTCTTTCAGCCATTCCGTATTCGGTACCAGGCCGATCTGTACAAACACACCTTCCAGGTCAATGCGGTGAAGACTGTCATCGCTGCGGTTTTTATAGCTGATGCCATTCACTTTCTGGCCATCGCCATGGATCTCGCTGGTTTGCGCCTGGGTGATCACGGTCACATTCGGCAAGCTGTGTAACTTGCGCTGCAAAACGGCATCGGCACGCAATTCTGCGGCAAATTCAAGCAAGGTGACATGGCTGACAATACCGGCCAGATCGATTGCCGCTTCCACGCCAGAGTTACCACCACCAATCACGGCTACGCGCTTGCCCTTGAACAGCGGGCCATCGCAATGCGGGCAGTAAGCCACACCGTGGTTACGGTATTCTTTTTCACCCGGCACATTCACTTCGCGCCAGCGCGCACCGGTCGCCAGGATGACGCTTTTTGCTTTCAGCGTTGCGCCGCTGGCTAACTGCACTTCCGTCATGCCATCTTTTTGTATCAGCTTTTCTGCACGTTGCAGATTGCTGATTTCAACGTCATAGGTTTTGACATGCTGTTCGAGTGCAGCCGCAAATTTCGGTCCTTCGGTCTCCGCCACGGAAACAAAGTTTTCTATCGACATGGTATCCAACACCTGACCACCAAAACGCTCAGCCACTACGCCTGTACGTATGCCTTTGCGGGCGGCGTAAATCGCTGCGGCCGCACCAGCCGGCCCACCACCGACGATCAGGACATCGTAAGGCGCTTTGGCATTCAGCTTTTCTGCCGCACGCTGGGTCGCACCGGTATCGAGTTTCGCCAGTACTTCTTCTACTGACATACGACCCTGACCGAAGACCTGACCGTTCAGATACACCGTCGGGACCGCCATGATCTGACGCTGCTCAACTTCGCTCTGAAACAACGCGCCGTCTATCGTGACCGATTTAATACGCGGATTGAGTACTGCCATCAGATTGAGAGACTGCACCACTTCAGGGCAGTTCTGGCAGCTCAGGGAAATATAGGTCTCGAAATGGAAATCACCATCAAGCTGCTGTATTTGCTGAATGACATCTGCATCCACTTTCGGCGGATGGCCACCGGCCTGCAGCAGAGCCAGTACCAGCGAGGTAAATTCGTGTCCCATAGGGATGCCTGCAAAACGCAGGGAAATCGCCTGTCCAGGGGAAGTGATCGCAAACGATGGTTTTCTTTCCGCATCATCGCGTTGTTCGACCACGGAAATTTTGTCAGACAACTCAGCGATCTCGCGCAGCAACTCCTGCATTTCCCTGGACTTATCACTGTCATCCAGCGATGCCACTAATTGCAGCGGACGGGTCAGGCGTTCTAAGTAAGCTTTTAATTGCGTTTTGAGCGTATTGTCTAACATGATGCTTCTTTCTCAGGAATGAAGAAAATGAGGTCCAGGGCGGGCTATCACGGAGTTGCATCAAAGCACTCAGCATCGCGAGCCATCAAGCCGCTGGGGTCGTCTTGTGTTTCCTGTTTTTTAGAGCTGTACAGCTCCTCAGCGCCGCTGCTGGCAACCGGCTGACTGCAGCCAGTTTGTCGCGGTACAGGAAATGCAGCGCTGAGGAATCCTGCTTAAGTAATGATTGACTTAGTCAGAATTTAGATCTTACCGACTAGATCCAGAGACGGTGTCAGTGTTTCCGCGCCTGGTGTCCATTTTGCTGGGCAAACTTCACCTGGATGGCTCGCTACGTATTGTGCAGCTTGCACTTTACGCAGCAATTCTTTTGCGTCGCGTCCGATACCGTTGTCATGCACTTCCATCACTTTGATTTCGCCAGCTGGATTCACAACGAAAGTACCACGCAATGCAAGACCTTCTTCTTCGATCAGTACTTCGAAGTTACGGGAAATCTGCAGTGTAGGATCAGCCAGCATTGGGTACTGGATTTTACCTATCGTGTCAGATGTGTCGTGCCATGCTTTGTGTGTGAAATGGGTATCAGTAGAAACTGAGTAGATTTCTACGCCCAGTTTTTTGAATTCTTCGTAGTGATCAGCCAGGTCGCCCAGTTCTGTTGGGCAGACAAATGTGAAGTCAGCTGGGTAGAACACGAATACCGACCATTTACCAGCCAGATCTTCGCTGGAAACCGGGACGAATTTGCCATTGTGGTAAGCAGTTGCTTTAAATGGTTTAACAGTTGTATTGATCAGAGACATAGCGTTTCCTTCGTGGTTGAAAGTCTTGTTGAACGGGAATGTGCGTATCTTAATACCAGCCGCAACATTTACAAAGACAATTAAATTTATCGAATTAATTAAATTTAACTATCAGATCCCAAGTATACCGCAAACTCGTGAAGTGCATGTGTCATACGCTCACGAACGCAGTCAGTAACCAGACCGATCTGCATTGCAGCATGAACAAATCATAGTCGCTATCACGGCACGACGTTATAATTCCCGACCACTTCATTTCAGGGGTTTCCACTGTGTCTGATCGACTTGCCGTTCTTCCTCAATATCTGCTGCCTAAACTTGCCCTGACCCGCTTTGCTGGCCGGATTGCCAATGCCCGCGCAGGTAAGCTGACGACACACCTGATCAGCTGGTTTGCTGAAAAATACCAGGTAAATATGGAGGAAGCGAAAAATTCTGACCTCAGCAGCTATACCTCCTTCAATGAATTTTTCACGCGCGAGCTAAAAGCTGGCGCCCGTCCGCTCGCGAAATCTGACTGGATATGCCCGGTCGATGGCGCCATCAGCCAGCTTGGGCCGATTGAAAAAGATCAGATTTTCCAGGCCAAAGGACACCATTACTCGACCACCGCATTGCTGGCCGGAGACAGTCAGTCGGCAGCGCGTTACACGGATGGTCACTTCGCCACCATTTACCTGAGCCCGCGTGACTACCATCGTATTCATATGCCTTGCGATGCAAAGCTGCTGCGCATGGTATATGTGCCAGGTGACTTGTTTTCGGTCAACCCAACCACGGCGCGCGGTGTGCCGGGCTTATTCGCCAGGAATGAACGCGTCGTCTGCCATTTTGAGTCGGCATTTGGCCCCTTCGTGCTGGTTTTGGTCGGCGCCACTATCGTCGGCAGTATGGCCACGGTCTGGCATGGCGTAGTCAATCCTCCACGCCCTGGCCAAATTCAGGAATGGGATTATGCTTCAAAAAAAATCATGCTTAAAAAAGGCGAGGAAATGGGACGCTTTCTACTCGGCTCAACAGTGGTGCTGTTGTTCCCGCCAACCACGGTAGCGTTCAATAGCGAGTGGAATGCCGCCAGACCTGTGCGTCTGGGTGAGAAAATGGCGGATCGCCAGACTAAACAATAAGCAGCGCAACAGCACGACAGGCCCTAACCCACGCAACGCGTGGGTTTTTTCTTGGCTGTTTCGTTTGCGATTACACAAGAGATAGTGAATTTCTATTCCCGCGATAGAAAATCGCTTGCAAATTTTCCGGGTTTACACAATAATCTAAATAAGAATTGTTCTCGTTTAGATTACCGGAGTGAATATGGCTGAATTTGATACAACAAATCCACTTGCCCCCGCCCTGCCAGCCAAAGCGCAGAGTGTGCATGGCAAGCCTGTTCCACGTCTGAAAAGCCAGGAACTGATGCAACAGTCACGCGAGTTAGAAATTGATCACGAAGGCAGGATTTATCGCTTGCGTGTCACACAGTTGAATAAGTTGATTTTGACAGCATGAGCCAGGCATGGTCAGCCAGCCAGTGAGACTCCCCCTCGCAGCCAGTCGGACACCATACCCTTCTATGGAGAAATACCATGACGTATGAACCTCTGACCCAGGCTACAGCGAGCACTGAGCGCAGCTCGACTCAGCCAGATTTATTGGTATCGGCTGTATTGCATCTGATGTCGCACTACAGCGTGAACGCCAATGCAGCAGATAAAGACCAGGCTTGTCTGAAGCTGGCAGCAGTGATAGAGCGCCATTTGAAAGCCCTGTCAGAGTTGCCTGATTTAGCACCCGTAGTCAAAGCGACGTGCCAGCAGTTATCGGAACAATGGGCAGGGCTGATCGATCAGCGTCTGCCACCACCTAGCAAATTAAAACGCTTTTCCTGGCTCACACCGGGAAATGCCTGAAACCAACAGCAAAAAGCCAGTGAGGATTGCATGATAGTTTGTGTTTGCCATAACGTGTCAGAGAAAAAGATACAGCGCGCCTACGATGCAGGCATGACGACTTTCGCCGCTATCCGTGACAATCTGGAAGTCGGCACCTGCTGCGGTAAATGTGCAGGTTGCGCGCGTCAGGTATTGCGCGACTGCGCACAGCAAACCACATCCCAATCTGGCTTGCAGCTCTTGCTGCACAAATTGCAAATGCCAGTTGAGGCTATGCCAGCATGAATGCCGTCGTGAATTCTGAGTTCTCCCTGTCTGGCCAGGCTAATTCCTGGCGTCGTTTCTTGCCCATGGCAGGCATCGTACTGGCGCACGCGGCCCTATTCTATGCATTGCAAAACGGCCTGATTTCACATGTAGTTAAGGTCATGCCGGAAGAAGTTGTGATGACTTTTGTGCAGCCGGAAAAACCAGTCACGCCACCTCCGGCAAAAATCGTCGAAAAACCAGTCAGCCTGAAACAGCCAGACATACAACTGCCTGTGATACCTACCCCAGTAGTCAACACACCACCCGCCCCACATAGTATTACTGCGGTGGTCAATGACACGCCACCTCCGCCTAAGACTGACGCGCCAGTGGTGGTCAGTGCTGCCCCAACGCCACCGGCACCGGCCACACCAAAATCCGTCAGCGCAGTCGAGTATCTGCGTCCGCCGCGCCCTGAATATCCTTCCTTGTCACGCCGTATGGGCGAAGAAGGCAAAGTAGTGATGCGGGTGCTGGTGAATGACAAAGGTCAGGCAGAGAAAATTGAAGTCCATCAGTCTTCCGGCTTCCCAAGGCTGGATGATGCGGCCAGAGTCGCCATCATGCGTGCTGTGTTCAAGCCCTATCATGAAGATGGCAAAGCACTCGCGATGATCGCTACGGCGACCATCCATTTCTCACTAGACTCCTGATATTTCCCACCTACCCTGGCCCGCGCTTGCTATGATGTGAGCGTGGGCCTGTTCCGTTTACGAAAGGAAAGAAAATGAAAGGCGATGCCAAAGTCATCAAACTGCTCAATGCGCAGTTAACCAATGAATTGAGTGCAATCAACCAATACTTCCTGCATGCACGCATGTACAAGCACTGGGGTTTTGAAAAAATTGCTAAAAAAGAATACCAAGAATCCATCGGTGAAATGAAGCATGCGGACAAGCTGATCGACCGCATACTGATGCTGGGCGGCTTACCTAACCTGCAAGCCCTGCATAAGCTGATGATAGGCGAAGACACACTGGAAATGCTGCAGTGCGATCTGAAGCTGGAACAAGCTGCACAAAAAACCGTGAAAGAAGGCATCGCCACCAGTGAAGCTTGCAGCGATTATGTATCGCGCGACTTGTTCCAAATGATATTGGAAGACACCGAAGAACATATAGACTGGCTGGAAACCCAGTTAGAACTGATAGAGAAAATCGGTATCCAGAATTATCTGCAATCCCAGCTGTCTGCTGAGGAATAAAAAAAGGGATGCGCCGCCAGGCCATCCCTTTGTGTTTTTACACTGCCGCGTGGCGCATAGCCTGCTATCAGTGTGGAATCGTGTCCTTGAACGAAGGACGCTCAGACAATTTATCGAACAACCTGGCCAGGTTAGGATAATCCGTACGCCAGTCAATTTCCGGGAAACGGAAACTCAGCCATCCCATCGTGCAAGCCACGCTGATATCAGCCAGTGTCAGATGATTACCTGCACAGAAAGTCGCCTCTCCCAGATCAGTCGACATGGTTTTCAAACCGGCATGGACCTTACTCCACTGACGCTGTACCCACTCTTCATTTTGTTGCTCTGCCGGACGCAAAGTTTTTTCCAGGCGGATCAGGATAGCCGCATCCAGCACGCCATCTGCCAGTGCTTCCCAGCACTTCACACCAGCACGTTCGCGGCCAAGCGCAGGGATCAGCTTACCAACCGGGGTCAGGGTATCCAGATACTCCACAATCACGCGTGAATCAAACATCACAGCACCATCTTCCATCAGCAGACAAGGGACTTTGCCCAAAGGATTGGACTGCTGGATGGTCGTGTCTGCCGCCCATACGTTTTCAAGGATAAAACTGTAGTCGAGTTTTTTTTCCGCCAGAACAACGCGGACTTTTCGGACAAATGGACTGGTCGTAGAGCCTAAGAGTTTCATAGTTTTTGATAAATTAATTTAGCGCCGATTATACCATCGGCGATTGCCGCTCCCTTGCCACGGGAAAATACCTATTGCATTGCAACACAAAGGGGAAAGTTCAGATTTTCAAGCCACAAAATGGTAAAATCCGCGCATTCATGCAAGAACTCCCGGCATTCATATCATTTCACCATGATTACCCAGTGAACATGAGCTCTGGCAAGTTTGGCAAAAATTTCATGCTTTCTGTTGTTTTTTGCGCAAGCCCTCCATGAGACTTTTGCACCAAATCAACTTTTCTGAGCAACTTCATTCCACATAGCAACAACTTGGAAAGTAGGTGCTGAGCAAGAAAAGCCTGAGGGAGATTTTGCAACGGCAGTTCCCATTTTTTCTCTACAAAATCGAGTGATCATGTCCTTATCCTCTCTGTCCGCCCTCTCCCCTATCGATGGCCGCTATGCTGCGAAAGTCGATGCTCTGCGTGCCACTTTGTCTGAAGCTGGTTTTATGCATCATCGCGTCAAAGTTGAAGTCTCCTGGTTGCAAGCCTTATCCCAGGCTGGCTTTGATGAAATTAAACCGTTCTCGGCTGAAGCTAATGCTTTGTTAGACAAACTGGTGGCTGAGTTCACCGAAACCGATGCGGCACGCATCAAGGAAATCGAAGCCGTCACCAATCATGACGTGAAAGCGGTCGAATACTGGCTCAAGGAAAAAGTAGCCAGCTCCGCAGAGCTGACTGCCGCCAGCGAATTCATCCACTTTGCCTGCACGTCTGAAGATATCAACAATACTTCGCATGGCATGATGCTCAAAACAGCACGTGATCAGGTCATGGTACCGGCGCTGCAAAAAGTCATCAGCAAACTGACCGAACTCGCGCATCTGAATGCAGAAGTGCCTATGCTGTCACGCACCCATGGTCAGCCTGCCAGCCCGACGACACTGGGCAAGGAAATCGCCAACGTAGTCGCACGTTTGCAACGTGCGGTTAAGCGCATAGAACAGGTAGAGATACTCGGCAAGATGAATGGTGCAGTCGGCAATTACAACGCGCATTTATCCGCCTACCCAGCCTATGACTGGGAAAGTTTTTCCAAAAACGTGATCGAACAACGTCTGGGGCTGACTTACAACCCTTACACCATCCAGATCGAACCGCATGACTACATGGCAGAAATGTTCGATGCGTTTGCGCGTGTCAACACCATCCTGCTCGATCTGAACCGTGACATCTGGGGTTATATCTCCGTTGGCTATTTCAAACAGAAGACCAAAGCAGGTGAAATCGGTTCATCCACCATGCCGCACAAGGTCAATCCTATCGACTTTGAAAACTCAGAAGGCAATCTGGGCCTGGCCAATTCCTTGCTGCGCCACCTGTCGGAAAAATTACCGGTATCGCGCTGGCAGCGTGATCTGACCGATTCAACGGTATTGCGCAATATCGGCGTTGCGTTTGGCTACACCTTGCTGGCCTATGACAGTTGCCTGCGTGGTTTGAATAAACTCGAAACCAATCCTGAACGTCTGGCAGCAGATCTGGATGCAACCTGGGAAGTACTGGCTGAACCGGTGCAAACCGTCATGCGTCGTTATGGCATAGAAAACCCTTACGAACAGCTCAAAGAATTGACTCGTGGCAAAGGCATTTCCAAGCAAGCATTGCGTGAATTCGTCGAAGGTCTGGCGATCCCGCAAGACGCCAAAGACTTGCTGCTGGCCATGACACCTGCCAACTACACCGGTATCGCTGTCAAGCTCGCAAAAGCAATCTGAGCCTAAGCAAACGCGTCTAAGCAATGTGCGATGCGCTGATTGCCAGCGTGTCACACCTAGTATGCTGGAGTCCTCAGCAAACCAAAAGCCAGTCTGCAGTGAACGAACTGCAGACTGGCTTTTTTGTCTTTCTTTATTATGCTGCCTGTGTCCCAGATTCCAAAAACTGACCTGCTCAGCACGTTTTCATTTTTTTTGCTATATTAGTCCTAATGCGAACTAATTATTTTTTTAAAAATGTCATTGAAGTATTGGACAGTGACCAAGCCACAAAAGTTGCATCATGGACCAAGACCACAATAAGCGCAGCAATCACAGCGCAGCTAGCGCATACTCTGATTCTGTACGTCACGTCAGAATAATTTTTGTGTCAGTTTAAAGGAAAGACTATGAATAATCAGACCCGTTATGCCATTCCAACCATCATCCTGCACTGGCTGGTGGCACTGCTGATCGTCACTGCTTTTATCTTGGGCTCGATCATGACCGATATGCGCATCAGCCCGACCAAACTGCAATACTACTCATATCACAAATGGTTAGGGGTGACGGTGTTGGGTCTTGTCGCACTGCGTCTGATTAGTCGTTTGCTGACCCAGGCACCGGCGTATCCGGCACATATGAGTGCATTGCAAAAGAAGGTCGCCAATGGCACCCATGTATTTTTATATGTGCTGATGTTTGCCGTTCCGCTGTCGGGCTATGTCTATACCTGCGCAGCAGGTTATCCTGTGGTCTACCTGGGCTTGATCGAGCTGCCCAGCATCATCGCCCCGGCACCAGAACTGAAACACACACTGAAAGAAATTCACGAATTACTCAGCAACCTCATGTTGGTCACAGTCCTGCTGCATATCGCCGCCGCTGTGAAGCACCAGGTCATCGATAAAGATGGCTTGATGCGCCGCATGATGCCAGGCAAATCCAACCCATAAGGAAATCTGATGAAACACTTACCCTATCTGTCACGCCGTACCCGCTGGGCCGCCAGCATGGCTGCTCTTGTGCTGGCCATTCCTGCCTTTGCAGCCGTATTGAAAGTTGATACCAGCAAGAGCCAGGTGAATATCGTGTTCAAGCAAATGAATGTGCCGGTCGATGCCAAGTTCAAAAAATTCAGCGCCAATATCGACTACAACGCCGCCAAACCAGAAAGCTCCAAAGCGAATGTGGAGATTGAGCTCAATAGCTTTGATCTGGGCGACGCGGAATACAACAAAGAAGTTTTGAAAAAAGAATGGTTTAACGCAGCGCAATTCCCTAAAGCCAGCTTTACCAGTACCGCGATGAAAGCAGCTGGTGCCGGCAAACTGGATGTCAGCGGCACCCTGGCCATCAAAGGCAAGACCAGCAATGTGAGCTTCCCGGTCACGATCAAACAAGAGGGCGGCAAGCAGGTTTTCGATGGTGCTTTACCTATTAAACGTCTGACTTACAACATCGGTGAAGGTGAATGGAAAGATACCAGCATGGTCGCCGATGAAGTCACGATTAAATTTCACGTAGTCACACAACCTTAAGTTTTTCACACAGGAGCTATCCCATGCAATTGACTAAACTGATCGCCGCCACTTTACTGCTGAGCGCAGCCCCAGCCTTCGCTGACAGCTACGTCATCGAACCTGGCCACACCTACCCTAGCTTCGAAGCCGATCACTTCGGCATCTCGGTATGGCGCGGCAAATTCAATAAAACCAGCGGTAAAGTCACACTGGACCGTGCGGCAAAAACCGGTACCGTTGACATCACGATCGATGCCAACTCGGTTGATTTCGGTCACGAAAAAATGAATGAACATGCAAAGTCCCCGGACATGTTCAATGTCGCCAAATTCCCAACCGCGACTTACAAAGGGAACGCCATCAAATTTGAAGGCGACACACCCGTTGCGGTTGAAGGCGAATTCACCCTGTTAGGCGTGACTAAACCGCTGACACTGAAAATCAACAAATTCAAATGCATCCAGCATCCTATGCTGAAAAAAGAAGTCTGCGGTGCCGATGCAACGGCAGAATTCAAGCGCTCTGATTTTGGCCTGAACTACGGCTTGCCACGCTTCGCTCCGGAAGTCCGCTTGGCGATCCAGGTTGAAGCGATCCGCGCTGACTAATCCGCCTGCAGTCGCTTCATGTTTTGTCACAACGGCCTGCGCCGCGGTGACAAAATACTAATCTGAGCAGATCACAACAGTCTGCTCAGATCAGTATCACTTCCTCTCATTATGAATAAGACTTATCTGCGCAGCATACGGTTGTTATCGGAATGTATGCAATTGTTTGAACATGCGTCAGCGCGTAATGTGCGGCGCTTCGGCTTCACACCATCTCAGTTCGACATCATCGCCACGCTAGGCAACACGCCAGGAATGACGTGCAAAGAACTCGGTGAAAAAACCCTGATCACCAAAGGCACCTTAACCGGCGTGCTTGATCGCCTGGAACAGCAAGGCTGGGTAAAGCGCAGCCGCAGCATCGAAGACCGCCGCCATTTTTTCATCCAGCTCACGCCTAAGGGTGAACAAGTCTTTGCAGAGATTTTCCCGCAAGTGGTTGAGGCCGGAGCAGTCCGTTTTCAGGCTTATAGCGAGGAAGATTTCGCACAGCTGGAAGCTGCGTTGAGCAAGCTGAAGCTGCATCTGAGCAGTGAGTAAATCCCAGTCACATCTGCCTTCATAATCGTACCATTGAGGTTAAGATCAACGAAAAAAAACGGCACCTGAACTGAACTGCACCCCAAAAGTTGGACACCCGTCCATACTTTTGGGGTGTTTTCATGAGTAAATATACAAAGCAATTCAAAGTACAGGTTGTTGAGTACTATCTGCAGGAGAACGCTGGCTGCGCTCTGG
>NZ_JACOGG010000010.1 GCF_014284365.1 Cognatundibacterium rugosum | reverse complement strand
ACCGAATTGCCGCTGCGCGCAGAGGGGGCAGACTTGCACGACCTGCTGCCGTTTAACTACGCTGGCAGCGTCACGCCATAATTCAACCACTGTTCACGTTGCAAGGTGCGGGGAAATTCGCGCTTACATTTCATCTGCTTGATGTTGCCAACGTCCATTTCAACATAAGAGATTGCACCGGGGGTTTTACTTAATGCCGTTTCGATCGCTTCGCCGCTATGCATGAGTTGCACGTCGGCCGGCCATTTGAGCGAATCGCCTACGCCAATATTCTTAGCAAATCGGCTGGACTTCTTGGCGAGATAGGTGGAGATGGCGAGTGTGGCTCCGGATGAGTATGAGCGCGCTAACGTTTTGATGCGAAGTGATGGTAAAGACAAATTCGGATTGAGTGCACTAATCGAAGCATGGTTCCAAGTCGTGATGTCGCCCATCATGATGCCAGCGAGAACTGGACCATCGAGCACCAGTTTGTCGGAATCTATGCCAGGGAGATTCACTACCGGGACAATCGCTGTCACCATCACAGGAAATTGTATGAGTTTGCGCGCTATCAGCTCGTTGTGTGGCATTGGGATATCCGACACGGAGAAATCGGCGCTTCCTGCCGATACTTTCATGGCGAAATTGTTGGCATTCTCGTCTACATATCGCAGTAGAAATCGATTTTCTATCGAATTAAAATCGTCACCAAGCATTTTGTAAACATAGTGCATGTAGGGAACGCCGACTACGTTGACGGTGACGACGTTGTCGCACAGCGCGATGTTTGCAGATACACATAAGACTGCCGTGAGTAACGCTTTAACGAATAATTTCTTCATATTCACTCCACTCTGCCAACCCAAAGATTGCCTTGACTAGGTTTTAAATTGACCTGGTCACCATGAGCGCCGGCGCGCGAAATCTGCATTACGCTCACGCCGGGGTTTGTAGGAATTGCGAACAAGCTAACCTGACAATGGCTAGATTCCGCCCATGCACAGATATTTGACGACGAGATATTCATCTATGCCATACTTGGAACCCTCTCGACCTAAGCCTGACTGTTTGACCCCGCCAAATGGGGCTACCTCGTTCGAAAAGACTCCGGTGTTGATGCCAACCATGCCGCACTCGAGTTGCTCGGCGACGCGCCAGATTTGCCCGACATCGCGACCGTAAAAATAGGATGCAAGACCGAATTCGGTGTCATTTGCCATAGCAATCGCCTGTTCTTCGCTATGAAAACGTATTATGGGTGCGACTGGTCCAAAGGTTTCTTCGCGCGTGATCAGCATATCTTGAGTCACGTCGGCGATTACCGTTGGCTCAAAGAACGAACGCCCGAGGCTGTGGCGCTTGCCACCGGTGAGTACGCGCGCGCCTTTTGCAACGGCGTCGGCAATATGTGCCTCGGCTTTTTCCACAGCTTTTTGGTTGATCAAGGGGCCTTGAGTGACGCCTTCGGTGAAGCCGTCGCCGACCTGGATGTGTTGCACGGCAGCGACCAGCTTTTCACTGAACGCTTCATACACGCTGTCGTGTACGTAGATGCGATTGGCGCAAACGCAGGTTTGGCCGCTGTTGCGGTATTTGGATGCTATTGCGCCTTCGACTGCCGCGTCGAGATCTGCATCTCCGAACACAATGAAGGGTGCATTCCCACCCAATTCCAGCGACAGTTTTTTTATCGTTGACGCAGATTGCGCCATCAAATGACGTCCAACGGCGGTTGAGCCGGTAAAACTCAATTTCCTTACGGTCGAATTACTTGTCAATTCATCGCCTATGGGGGCAGCTTGTCCGGTGATGACATTGAACACGCCTTGCGGAAGGCCGGCTCTGTGACCTAGTTCCGCCAAGGCGAGGGCTGAGAATGGTGTCAAATCTGCCGGTTTGACTATCATAGTGCAGCCGGATGCCAGTGCTGGTGCTGCCTTACGCGTGATCATGGACGAGGGGAAATTCCAGGGAGTGATCGCAGCGCAGACGCCGATGGGTTCCTTTGTCACGACGATGCGACGTCCTTGCGTGGGTGACGGTATCGTTTCTCCGTAGGTACGTTTTGCTTCTTCGGCAAACCATTCTATAAATGAAGCGGCATAAGCGATTTCGCCCCGCGCTTCGGCCAGGGGCTTGCCCTGTTCGGCGGTCATGATGGCAGCCAGATCGGCGACGTTGTCCAGTATCAGGTCGTGCCACTTGCGTAAAATCGCGGCGCGTTCTTTTGCCAGTTTGCTGCGCCAGGCTTTCCATGCGCCATTTGCGGCTTCGATGGCTTGCCGGGTTTCAGTTGCTCCCATGTCTGGCACGGTACCAATAAGTACGCCAGTCGCTGGATTGATGACAGCGATGGTCTTGCCGCTATTGGCAACGCACCATTCGCCATTCAGGTAAGCCTGCTGTTTAAGCAGGCTAGGGTCTTTTAAATTTATCATTGTAATCTCGGTTTTCGTGTAGGTAAGTCATTGCCGCAATGCGCGCCCGAGGATCTCCAATGCCTCGGACATGGTGGTGGGCGTAATCGTCAACGGAAAGAGAAAACGGATGACGTTTCCATACGTCCCGCATGTCAACAGCAGCAAGCCTTCTTCCAGTGCCTTTGCCTGCACTTTTTTGGCAAAAGCAGCATCGGGCTTACCAGTCTCCGGGTGATGAAATTCGACTGCGATCATGGCGCCAAGTCCACGCACTTCGGCAATGTACGGTACTTCGCAACGGGCCTGCTCAAGGTGCTGACGCAGCTGCGTGCCGAGCTCATTGGCGCGTTCGTTGAGCTGCTCGCTTTCTATGACATCGAGTACCGCCAGTGCGGCAGCGACCGCCAGCGGATTGCCGGCATAGGTGCCGCCCAAGCCGCCTGGGCCAGGTGCATCCATAATTTCCGTGCGCCCGCATACTCCCGAGAGTGGCATGCCACCCGCCAGGCTTTTTGCCATCGTCATCAGATCAGGGACAACATCGTAGTGTTCCATTGCAAACAATTTTCCGGTGCGCCCAAAGCCGGTCTGAATTTCATCTGCGATCATCAGGATGCCGTGTTGGTCACATAGTTCGCGCACAGCCTTCATGAAAGCCGGAGGGGCCACAGTAAAACCACCTTCACCTTGCACTGGTTCGAGAATGATGGCAGCAACGCGCTTGGGATCGACGTCAGCCTTAAAGAGCTGCTGAATGGCTTCCATCGATTGCTCAATTGAGACGCCGTGCAATTGGTTAGGGAAGGGGGCATGGTAGACATCCGCAGGAAATGGACCGAAGCCCAGCTTGTATGGATCAACCTTGCCAGTCAGTGCCATACCCATCATGGTTCTGCCATGAAAGCCGCCAGAGAACGCAATGATGGCAGGGCGTCCCGTTGCTGCGCGCGCAATTTTGATCGCGTTCTCAACGGCTTCCGCACCGGTCGTAAAAAAAGCGGTCTTCTTTGCGTGCTGACCCGGCGTGAGGTGATTGATGCGTTCAGCCAATTCAACGTAACTGCCATAAGGAACTATCTGGTAGGCGGTATGTGTAAAGTGCGCCAGTTGCTCTTGAATTGCCGCGATGATTGTTGGATGACGGTGACCCGTGTTCATCACAGCGATACCGCTAGCAAAATCGATATAGCGCTTTCCTTCTACGTCCCAAAGCTCGGCGTTATCGGCGTGTTCAGCATAGAAATTGCACATGACTCCCACACCGCGCGGAGTCGCGGCATCTTTCCGTTTTTTCCATTGCTCGTTCGTAATACTCATTTACTTGCTCCTAAGCTGACTTCTCATTGGAATTCGCTTTGCACGTCAATTGATTGCAATCGGCACCGATTGCATATCGACTTTAGGCAAAACGCTTGATGGCAAGCAAGCCTGGGCTGGTTTGCCGTCATGAAATTGATCATAGCATATTTTATGAGTCGGTCGAATGAATTAATCACTTGACTTAAGTTATTGCGATGTCTACCATGTGCAAAACGTCGGTAAAGAAAACGAGGTAAATGCTGGTTTTTTATGCGACCAGTTGACGGTGCGGTCAGTCCGTCGCTCGCAGCGATTTCGACGTGTGACCTGCACAACGAACAAGTGTGTTGACGCCATCAGGATGAATGAACGACTTGATCGTCAACCTTAGTCAGTTATCGCCATGTATGGAACTTAGAGAGGAAAATCGTATGAATAATCATGAAAAAATAGATACACAATGTATGCAAGAGACAGATGCAGCCCATCATTTGCATCCGTTTGCCGACTATCGTTTAAAAAAGGAGCAGACCTCACGCATCATGGTTAGAGGCGAAGGCGCTTATTTGTGGGACTCGGAAGGTAATCGCCTGCTCGATGGTATGGCTGGCTTGTGGTGTACGAATGTAGGTTACGGACGCAAAAGCATAGCTGACGCTGTACATGGACAAATGGTGCAATTACCTTTCTATAACACCTTCTTCCATACTACGCACATTCCGGCGATAGAACTTGCCGCGAAGCTGGTTGAAATTTCTCCGCCACAGTTCAATCATGTGTTTTTCGCAGGCTCCGGTTCCGAGGGGAACGACACGGTTGTACGCCTGGTGCGCCACTATTGGAGCAAAAAGGGAAATCCAGAGCGTCAAGTCATTATCAGCCGTAACAACGCCTATCACGGCAGTACGATGGCAGGCGCGTCGCTTGGTGGCTGGCAAAGCATGCATAGCCAGGGCGGCTTGCCGCTACCCGGCATCATCCATATCGGGCAACCTTCGTACTTGGAGGGGGGCAAGGGAAAAACGCAGGAAGAATTTGGATTGGAAGCTGCTTCCTGGCTGGAACAGAAAATTCTTGATATCGGTGCCGAAAATGTCGCGGCTTTCATAGGTGAGCCTGTGCAGGGAGCCGGTGGTGTCATCGTTCCCCCAGTTACCTATTGGCCTGAAATTCAGCGCATCTGCGACAAGTACGGAATTTTGCTGATTGCGGACGAAGTGATATGCGGTTTTGGCCGTCTTGGCTATTGGTTTGGTTCTGAATATTTCGGCATCCGACCTGATCTGATCACCTTTGCTAAGGGTGTCACTTCTGGTTACGTTCCGCTCGGCGGCGTATTGGTCGGTGACCGCATCGTTAGCACGCTGATGGAGAAAGGCGGTGAATTCAATCACGGTTTCACCTATTCGGGTCATCCTATCGGTTGTGTCGCCGCATTGGAAAATATTCGCATTCTCGAAGATGAAAAAATTGTCGAGCGCGTGCATTCAGACACGGGTCCTTATCTGCAGAAAAAATTCGAGGCGCTCGCAGCGCATCCTCTGGTGGGAAATGCAGAAGCGATAGGCTTCCTGGGTGGGATGAATTTGGTGCGGCAGAAGGGCGCGACCATCCATGACAACGTCCCGTTTGATGCCGCGCTCCAAATCGGACCGACCTGCCGCGCTCACATGATCGACTGCGGCGTCATCATGCGGGCAGTTGCCGGGGACCGGCTCGTGATGTCACCGCCCCTGACGTTGACACATGCGGAAATCGATGAAATGATCAAACTGATTATTTTAGGGCTGGATAAGACAGTAGAAGACCTGAGACAGCGCAAATTGCTGTGAACGGTAACGATAGCTGGCCTTCGATTCGAACCTGCAGGAGACATGAATGAAAAAAACGAACCGGATGCCACAACTGCGAAAGCAGTTGCGGCACAGTCTGGCACAAGTGACGGTTGCTGCGGCACTGGCAGCTGCAACCGTTGTAGCGGTACCCGCGATGGCCACCGAGGAAAGGATTCTTAATCTTTTTAATTGGTCAGACTTTATCGCGGACGACACCATCAAGAATTTTGAGAAAGAGACTGGTATCAAGGTTCACCTGGACACCTATGACAGCAATGAAATTCTGCATGCAAAGCTCAGCCTGAAATCGACCGGTTACGACATCGTGATACCGGCCGCACACTGGGGGAACATGCAAATTCAGGCTGGTTTGCTGCGGAAGGTCGACAAAGTCAAGTTGCCGAATCTGGCCAACCTCGACCCTGCGATCGAGAGCCAATTAGCTAAACTTGATCCGGGTAACCAATACCTGGTTCCCTGGCTCTGGGGCTACACCACGGTAGGGATTAACACCGCAAAGGTGAAGGCAGCATTAGGGAATTTGCCCATGCCGGCTAATCCCTGGGATCTGGTGTTCGATGTTAAATATGTGTCGAAACTCAAGTCGTGTGGTGTCTCCTTTCTCGACGCGCCATCGGATATTTTGCCGGCAGCGCTCGCATATATAGGCAAAGATCCTTTCTCGACAAATAAAGCAGATTATGCGGAAGCAGGCCAGATGCTGGCGAAGGTGCGACCATATATCACGCTGTTCAGTACCTTAAGCTACGTCGCGGATATGACCAACGGTTCCTTGTGCGCTGCCATCGCGTGGTCGGGTGATATGAACCTTGCCCGTCGTGATGCGATAGAAGCGAAGAATGGCAACAACATCGTCGCCTTGATACCAAAAACTGGTGGCGTGTTGTTCTTCGATACCATGGCTATCCCATCCGATGCGCCGCATCCGGAAAATGCTCATCTGTGGATGAACTACATCATGCGCCCTGAAGTGCAGGCGAACCTGACCAACAAGGTGCGCTACGCAAACCCAAATGCGGCCAGCCGTAAATTTGTCCTCAAGGAATTGGCTCAGGATAAATCAATCTTCCTGACCGACGATGATATGAAAAACATGGTCGCGCCGAAAGTAATGAGTGTCGATCTGCGCCGAATAGCAACCAGGGTGTTCGTACAGTTTAAATCTGGAAATTGATATTGCCTTCGCCATAGCTTCATAAGGAGTGATTGGCGATTCATCAATTCAAGCACCTTAATTTTAGACATTCTTAATTTCTTCTTGCATCGAGTTTGCCATGACGTTTGCTTCTTATTCAGCACTACCATCCGGGGTAGAGCTTTCCCCGGTTTCAAAAAACGATATCAGCGCAGGACAGCCGTTCCTGATCATAAACAACCTCGTCAAGGAATTTGGCGGCGTAAAGGCGGTCAACAACGTTTCCGTCACTATTAATAAGGGGGAGATTTTCGCGCTATTGGGAAGTTCCGGCTGCGGGAAGTCGACCTTGCTGCGTATGCTTGCCGGGTTTGAAACGCCGACCTCTGGGCAACTTTTACTTGCTGGTGAAGATATCATCAATCTTCCACCGTATCGGCGCCCGATCAACATGATGTTTCAGTCGTATGCGCTGTTTCCCCATTTGTCGGTCTGGGACAATATCGCGTTCGGTTTGCGTCGCGATGGCATGCCGAAGGATCAGGTAGCCGAGCGTGTCGAAAATATGCTGGATCTGGTTCAGTTAACAAATTATGCGAAACGTAAACCACATCAATTGTCCGGAGGTCAGCAGCAGCGTGTTGCGTTGGCACGCAGCCTGGCAAAACGGCCGCAATTACTATTGCTGGATGAACCGTTAGGGGCGCTTGATAAAAAATTGCGGGAACGCACCCAGATGGAGTTGGTGAACATACTTGCACAGGTTGGCGTGACATGTGTCATGGTGACGCATGATCAGGAAGAGGCAATGAGTATGGCCTCGCGCATCGCCATCATGAGCGAAGGACACATCCTTCAAATCGGCAAGCCTGCCGAAATTTATGAAACGCCGGATTGTCGTTTTGTCGCGGACTTTATCGGCAATATCAACATGTTCGACGGAACCTTGATTGAGGATGAACCGGATCACGTCGTTATCGAGTCGCAAGATTGTCTCCATTATGTTGGTCATGGCATCACAGGCACCATAGGCATGGCGCTCTCGGTCGGTGTCCGTCCAGAAAAAATTTCGGTCGGTTTCGAGATGACGGCAAACTCAGCTAACTGCGTGAAAGGGAAAATCATAGAGCTGGCTTACATGGGGAGCTATACCGTGTATCACCTGCAATTGACGAGCGGGATGGTACTGAAGGCTAGCACCGCCAACACGCTACGTCATGATACGCACCGACCTCAGTGGGGCGATACCGTCTTCGCTAGCTGGAGCAGCGACGCAATGGTCGTATTGACTCGATAAGGTGCATGGTATGAAACAATTTCTGAATCGCCTATTGCTCTGGCGCGCGACCCATCAATTTATTTCGTCCCCCATACCGTCGGGATCGGCTCATCTCAGTACAGCTTCAGTTTTTGGCTGGCGCTTGCCTTTGCCAAGTGGCCGGAGTTTTGTCATTGGTGTGCCGTTCGTCTGGCTCACATTGACCTTTTTATTGCCGTTCCTCATGGTGTTCAAGATCAGTTTGCTAGACACCGACTTAGGCGACCCGTTTGTCAGTTTGGTCAGTTATGTCGACGGCATCATTCATATAAAACTCAAAGTAAGCAATTACCTGTTTGTTTTGCAGGATAAATTGTACGTGTTGACTTACCTGCGTTCGATCAAGTACGCGGCGGCGACCACGTTGACTTGTTTGTTGATCGGGTATCCGTTTGCCTATTTTATGGCGCGCGCCAGAGCGACGATACGCCCGATTCTGCTAATGCTGGTGATGTTGCCGTTTTGGACTTCATTCCTCTTGCGTATCTATGCGTGGAAAGGGATTCTGGCAAACGATGGCTTGTTGAATCACTTCTTATTGGCAATCGGGGTCATTGACGTGCCTATACATATGATGAATACCGTGATTTCATTAATGATAGGAATGACTTACGCGTATCTGCCTTTCATGATACTGCCGCTTTATGCGAATTTGGTCAAAATGGATATACGTTACCTGGAAGCTGCTGCCGATCTCGGAGCGACGCCGTGGTATACCTTTTTCCGTGTGACGATTCCGTTGTCGAAGTCCGGCATTGTCGCTGGTTCTATGTTGGTCTTCATTCCATGTGTGGGTGAGTACGTAATTCCGGAATTGTTGGGGGGGCCGGAAACGTTCATGATTGGTCGCGCGTTATGGGATGAGTTTTTCACTAATAACGATTGGTCGCTGGCGTCTGCCGTGACGGTCTTTGTGATATTGCTAATTCTGCTTCCGATGGCAGTCTTCAACAAGTATAAAGCGCTGCAAGAGGAGCACAAAGCATGAACAGATATCGTATATTCGGTCGGGCCTGGATGTCGTTGAGTTACGCCTTTTTGTACGTTCCCATTCTGGTCCTGATCGTATTTTCGTTTAATGATTCGCGGCGCAGCATGATATGGAGTGGTTTTACGCTGCACTGGTATCAGGACCTTGTCAATGATGCGGAAATAATCAGTGGTTTTGGCTTGTCATTGCAAATTGCCGTGATGACTGCCTGTTCATCAGTGGTGCTGGGCACTTTTGCTGCATTTGTGTTGAACCGCTATCGTCGTTTTAACGGCCGCACACTGTTAAGCGGCATGTTGAGTGCACCGCTGGTGATGCCTGAGGTAGTGATTGGACTCTCGCTATTGCTTATGTTGGTATCCGTGCAAAGGATGTTCGGCTTTCCACGACCCGGCTTATTAACAATGTGGTTAGGGCACACCTTGCTCGGCATCGCGTATTCAACTGTTGTCATACAGTCGCGCTTGCAAGAGATGAGCAAGTCGTATGAAGAAGCCGCTATGGATTTGGGCTGTCGCCCGCATCAGGTATTCTTTCTGGTGACGCTGCCGAATATTACACAAGCACTCGTATCGGCCTGGCTGTTGACATTTACGCTATCGCTCGATGATGTGGTGTTGTCCGCGTTTTTGACCGGACCCGGTTATTCGACCATGCCTATCATCATATTTTCCCGTGCACGCCTGGGGCTTGATCCGCGCGTCAACGCTATCGCAACGCTGACAATTTTGGTAGTGAGTGCCGGGGTGATCCTATCGAGTCTGTATCTGGCGCGTGCCGAGCGCCTGCGTCAAAAGCAAATCTCATTGGCGGTTCAGGCGGGCGCCCCAGATTGACTTTAGGATTCAATAATTTAAATTCCGGTCAGCACTGCAGTGTGTTCATGCGAGCCTAGTCACGAATACGTAACAGCTGATTGCATCCTTCGCTGATTGGCAAGCGGGTTGCTGCATCGCTTGATTGATAGCAATAATTTACCTGACTCGAGTATTTCACCATGAAGTGGGAGGTGACATATTCGTGTCTGGAGGGGAATGGAGAGTGCCAATGAATTCGACAATTTACGGTGACAGCGCGATTCGTCGTTCATCGCTATATGGGGCTTCGATTGAAAACACCTTTGCTGGTGTCCTCAGCTTTATGCGACGCAATTATAGCCGTGACCTGACTGGGGTCGATGTGGTCGTGTCCGGTATCCCACTTGATCTGGCCACAACCTTTCGTCCTGGCGCAAGGCTGGGGCCTGGCGGAATCCGCGCCGCCAGTGTGCAATTGTCGAATTTGCTTCCTTATCCTTGGGGCTTCGATCCGTTTCAAAATTTGGCGGTCATCGACTACGGCGATTGCTGGATTGATGTGCACAATCCGCTCACGATTCCTGCAGCAATTGTCGAACATGCGCGGACTATTCTAGCGAGCGGGGCAAAGATGTTGACTTTTGGTGGCGATCATTTCGTGACGTATCCGCTACTGAAAGCCCATGCAGAGAAATATGGCAAACCACTTTCACTTATCCACTTTGACGCTCATTGCGATACCTGGCCCGACGACAAGCACGACTCCATGAATCATGGCACGATGTTTTACAAGGCGGTGAAAGAGGGTTTGATCGATCCTGCCACGTCTGTGCAAGTCGGGCTTCGCACCTGGAACGACGATTTCATGGGTTTTAACGTCATTGACGCGCCCTGGGTACATGCCAACGGCGCGCAAGTTACACTGCAAAAGATATTATCGATTGTGGACAAGCGCCCGACCTATCTGACTTTCGATATTGATTGCCTGGATCCTGCATTTGCACCTGGGACCGGCACGCCGGTGCCAGGCGGGCTCAGTTCGGCGCAGGCGCTGGAAATTATTCGTGGCATGGAACCGGTCAATTTGGTCGGCATGGATGTGGTCGAGGTGTCGCCTCCATTCGATCAAAGCGAGATCACTGCATTAGCCGCGGCCCATATCGCCGCCGACCTGCTATGCGTTTTGCGTAATCAAAAACTGGCGACAGGAAAACGCCCTTAAGCGTTCTGAAGCACTCAAAAAGTGCCTGAAAGCGAAGGACAGCGGATGTTTTTGCACTTCCACTTGCAATACGTGACAGGCACAGAACAATTTCCCAGTTGGGTAGGGAAGGGGGGGACTTTCATTCCAGGCGCAGTCACTTGATCGGTATGTGGTGAGATCAGACGCATGCCACAGCAGATCACCGATATAGCGAGCAAGATGCGAGCGACAAAAACAGAAAATAACTGCAAACGTTTCATGTGATTACTACGCCTGCGGGTAGTACGCAGGCGTTTCTTTTTCATCTGGCAGGCTTTTGCATGCCCTTCATTTTTTCACTAAGCTTGAGGATGGATTTTGTAGCAGGGAATGCAGCCGGACGCTCTTCATGGTTGAACGGTTCTCCCGCATGTGTTTGCAGTATCCCTGCACAGCAGAAATCTATAGCGTGGACGACTGCATCTACGGTAAAACAGGTTTGCTACGTGTGCGGATCGGTCGGGTGTTCAATCCATCACTAAGCCCAAGTAAAGAGGCAGTATGTGAGGGATAGATCTTCGCGACGCCGCTACATAGTCACTGCTCAGAAAGGCTAAGGCGAGATTGCGGTAGGTCAGTACTGAGGAATCGATTTGTTCTTGAGTGGTGTTCGCAAATAACACAAGTCCATGCACCGACCGCGTCGCAGGTGACCGCTGCATGTGCTGAGTGAGTATAGGGCGCTAATGCAGCTTGATGCGTGGGTTTCGAACCCTATCTATGGTCTCTGCCCAAGTCGAAAGCCAAGTATGGAATAATCCGTTTACGGCGATCTGATGCTGCTTATGCAATGACCAGTACATCCATTTTGCAATCGTGCCTTCGATAATAATGGAGCCGCTGGAGAGCGCTCCCATTAGGCTGCCGACCGTACTGTAATTGCCCAGCGATACCAGCGAACCGTGATCTTTATATTGAAATTCAAGTAAAGGTTTGCCTTGTAGCATGCGCTCCAGCGACTTGGCCAACATGCTGGCTTGCTGATGGGCCGACTGGGCGCGCGGCGGCACCGCAGGTAGCCCCTCAGCTTGCGGGCAACAGCAGCAATCGCCCAGCGCAAAAATTGCCGTATCACGGCTACTTTGCAGTTGGCGGTTCACGATCAACTGGTTGATGTGATTGCTTTCCAGTCCATCCAGCTGCTGCAGGAATTCGGGAGCCTTGATACCGGCGGCCCACACCACAATCCCGCTGGGAATGAATTTCCCGCTCACCATCGTGACCCCGTCTTTCGAGACAGAGGCGACTTTTTCATTGGTATGCACTTCCACCGCGATACTGCGTAACTCTTTGGCGACTGCTGCTGATAAGCGTTCCGGCAGCATTTGCAATAGACGTGGCGCGGCATCGATAATGACGATCTTCAGATCTTTTTCAGGGTGAAAGTTTATTAGCCCATAGCTGGACAGGATCTTGGTTGTCATATGCAACTCTGCTGCCAGCTCCACACCGGTTGCGCCGCCACCTATGATGGTGACCGTGAAGCGTCCCTCACCTGAGCTCATGGACTGGGTTTGAGCACGTAAACAGCAATTCACAAGTTTTTTGTGAAAACGCTCTGCTGCAGGTAGCGAATCCAGCATGATGCAATGTTCGCGCGCGCCAAGCGTACCAAAGTCATTGGTCTGGCTGCCTAGGGCCAATACCAACGTGTCATAGGGCAAGGCCTGCCGCGGCAACAGTTCTTCATCGTCTTCGGTGATGGTTGGCGCCAAATAAATTTCTTTTTGTGCGCGGTTCAACCCATCCATACGACCCAGGCGGAAGTCAAAATAGTTCGACCGCGCCAGCGAAAAATATTCGCGCTCATCTGCGTGGCTGTCCAGTGTGCCGGCTGCGACCTGGTGCAGCAGAGGTTTCCACAAATGCGTGCGACTGGCGTCGACCAGGGTAATGTGGATTTTTTTCTGCTTGCCCAATTTTTTGCCCAGGCGCACAGCCAGCTCCAAGCCGCCGGCGCCACCGCCGACGATGACGATGCGGTGCGGCAGTTCTTCAAAATGACGATTCAAGACACGACTCCATAGGAATGATCAGGCATTCTGTCCCTCAGCGGGAATTGTTGTGTGGAATGCATAGGTGGGAGCTTTGCCCGGCTCATATTCCGGCCAAGCACCAGTATTTGACGATCAAGTAATCGTCCACGCCATATTTAGAACCTTCCCGGCCCAACCCTGATTGCTTGACGCCTCCGAAAGGTGCGACTTCGGTGGAAATCAGACCTGTATTGATTCCTACCATGCCGTATTCAAGCTGCTCCGCTACGCGCCAGATGCGACCGATGTCACGGCTGTAGAAATACGACGCCAGACCGCAATCGGTGTCGTTCGCCATCGCCACCACTTCGGTATCGCTCTTGAAGCGAAAAATGGGTGCGACTGGACCGAACGTTTCTTCATGCGCGAAGCGCATGTCTTGCGTGACGTCGGCAAGTACGGTAGGTTCGAAGAAATTGCCGCCCAGCGCATGCCGTTGACCACCGACCAGAACGCGTGCTCCTTTGGCTAGCGCATCTGCGATCTGGGTTTCCACGTTGCGCACTGCGCTTTCATTGATCAACGGGCCTTGGTTCACTCCGGCTTCGACTCCATTGCCGACTTTGAAATTTTTTTTTACTGCGTCCACCAGCTTACCTGTGAACACATCGTAAACCCCGTCTTGGACATAGATACGGTTAACGCACACACAAGTCTGGCCGGAGTTACGGTATTTCGAGGTGAGCACACCTTCTACTGCGGCATCCAGATCGGCATCGTCGAATACAATAAAGGGGGCATTACCGCCCAGTTCCAGTGAGAGTTTCTTGATGCTGTTGGCTGAATCGCGCATTAGTTGGCGGCCAACCTCGGTCGAACCAGTGAAGCTCAGCTTGCGCACCAACGGGTTGGCAGTGATTTCGCCGCCGATCGCGGCCGCGTTGCCGGTTACGACGTTGAATACGCCCGGCGGTACGCCTGCGCGATGCGCCAGTTCTGCCAGCGCCAGCGCAGAAAATGGGGTCAGGCTGGCCGGTTTGACTATCATGCAGCATCCGGCCGCGAGTGCAGGGCCGACCTTGCGCGCGATCATCGCTGAGGGGAAGTTCCACGGTGTGATGGCGGCGCAAACACCGATTGGTTCCTTGGTCACCAAGATGCGCTTTCCCTTGGCAGAAGTCGGGATGGTATCACCGTACATGCGCTTGGCTTCCTCGGCAAACCATTCCAGGTAGGAGGCAGCATATGCGATCTCACCGCGCGCTTCCGTCAACGACTTTCCCTGCTCGGCCGTCATGATGGCGGCCAAGTCGTCGCAGTGCTCCAGCATCAGTTCCTGCCAGCGGCGCAGGATGAGCGAGCGTTCTTTGGCCAGCATGGAGCGCCAGCCTTGCCATGCGACATTGCTGGCCGCGATCGCACGCCGGGTTTCAATTGCATTCATATTCGGTACGTGACCCAGCAGTGCGCCGGTGGCCGGGTTATGTACGGCTATTTTTTTATCACTCTCGGCATCGCTCCATTTACCGTTGATATAGGCTTGTTGGCGGAACAGGGATGGGTCTAGCAAAGGCAACATAGTCATTCTCAAATAAGGGGATTAAAACGCGCACATTGGCGTCAAGGATATGGGGCGCTTCCCGGATCATGCACTGTCCTGGTTCTATTAAGTAGTGCCAATTTCAAGTTTTTAATAGAGCCAATTTACTCGTATCATGGCTATAATGAATCCCTCGTTTTTCATCGCGTCGTGCGTCCCGTGCAAACCTTCAATCTGTCAGATTATTTGTTGCAATACCTTGATAAAACGTCAGCCACGCCACGTAACCGCCAGTTGTATCGGTTGCTGCGGCAAGCGATACTGGATCGCGTGTTGCCTGCTGATACGCGTTTGCCTTCCAGCCGTGATTTGGCAAGCGAACTGCTGATATCGCGCAATACGGTGCTGTATGCCTATGAGCAGTTGCTGGCAGAAGGTTATGTGGAGGCGCGCACCGGTAGTGGCACTTTTGTCGCTAATACAGTGCCGGATGCGATCTACCTGCCTGTAGAAAGCGCCGTGCGTAAAAAGAGTGGCGCGAGCAAGGCTCAACTCTCGCAACGCGGTCACAGGTTGGTGGCGCAGGCTGCTGCTGCGCCGCGACAGTGGGGGGCGTTTGTGCCTGGAGTTCCGGATGTCACCCAGTTCCCGCACCGTGTCTGGAACAGCTTGCAAAGCAAAATCTGGCGCAAGCCCGCGATTTCAGTGCTCACTTATGGGCAGGGTGGGGGGCACCAGGGATTGCGGGAAGCGGTAGCGGAATATCTAAAGGTGTCGCGCTCGGTCGCATGTGAGGCGGATCAGGTAGTGATCACCAATGGCATCCATCAGTCGATTGATTTATGTCTGCGTTTATTGTCGGATCCCGGTGATGTAGCCTGGGTGGAAGACCCGTGCTATTGGGGAGCGCGCAATCTGCTGGCAGCATCCGGTGTTCGCTTGCGACCGGTACGTGTCGACGCCGAAGGAATCTGCCCGGACGCTGCCGATTTGGCCGAGGTGCCACGTTTTATTTTTGTCACGCCTTCCCATCAGTATCCGCTTGGCATGGTGATGAGTCTGGCGCGTCGCCGCAGTTTGTTGGAATATGCGCGTCAGCACGGCTGCTGGATCATTGAAGATGATTACGACAGCGAATTTCGTTACGGTGGCCGGCCGTTAGCTTCCTTGCAGGGCATGGATAGTGCTGAGCGCGTACTCTATATGGGTACCTTCAGCAAGACTATGTTTCCCGGTCTGCGTCTAGGTTATCTGGTATTGCCGGCGATCCTGAGCCAGTCCTTTGTGACAGGAATGGAAGAATTACATCGTTCCGGACAGGCGTCGTTGCAAGCCACCATGGCGGAATTTATGACACAAGGACATTTCAATTCACATATACGTCGCATGCGTCTGCTGTACGGTGCCCGACTGGAAATTCTGCAGCAAGAAATTACCCGACATTTTGAACTGTCTCAGGTATGCGCGGTTGGTAGTGATGCGGGCCTGCACCTGACACTGCGCTTGCCTGCACAGTGCGATGATCGTCAGATTGCGCGTGAAGCGCTGGCACAGGGGATAGCAGTGCGGCCTTTATCCAGCTATTACCAAGACGCCAGCCATACCGAAAGCGGGTTGGTGCTTGGTTACGCCTGCGTCGAAGAAGCGCGCATCGCGCCTGCTTTTGCGTTGTTGGCAGCCGTCATCAGGCTGCACCTTTAGCAATTAGTCAGGCGCTGATCAAGACGAGGGGAATCGGCTAGGCACCTTCATAGTGCGTTCAAACAATCTGTTGCTGCGTCGCGCAGTGGATAGTGCCACCGCCGTTGGCGATGCCATCGGTCGTGATCTGGATAATGACGCGCTCAGGATAGCGCGCGCGCAGACTGTTGAAGGCCGCCTTGTCTAATTCTGAATCACCAAACTGCCCCATCAGGATGCAATTGTTGGCCTCGTAATAACCGATGTAGCCTGCGCCGAACGACTTTTCGAACTCCTTGCGTTTGCTCATAGACACGTCAGGGTTGCGGCTGTTCACAGCATCCTTCACGAGGGTTATCTTGGGCTGTGGAAGTTCCACCAGATTCAAGGAGGCGTTTGCAGAGCCCAGGTATTTGAGCTTGTCGGCGGCGCTCCAGCCCGCCACCTGCGCCTGGTATGCCAGCAGCGCAGCTTTGATCTTGCCGTCGTGGCTAGGAGTAGGGTCGGTCACGGATACCGTGCCGCCATCCCAGTTATAAATGATGGTATTGTCGTCAGTAAAACGGGCAGAAAAATCGATATGGTCGTCGGTTACTTCTTGTGCTTTGACGCCGGGCACCCAGATCAGTTTTTCAACACCCAGCACGCGTTTGATCTCAGTTTCGAAATCGGCTCTGGTTTTGCCGGGATTACGATTGTTGTTGATGATGCAGCTATCGGTTGCCACTGCCAGGCCACGCCCGTTGACTTCTATGCCACCGCCTTCCATGGTTATCCATGTTTTGATTTCCGCCGTTCCTAATTTATTGTTGATGAAGGTCGCGACTTTCTTGTCGCCATCGATATCCTGATCGACAACGCCATTGGCAGCTTTTTGCGTATCTTTGACCCAGCCAGTCAGTCCGGTGCTGACGTTCTCTTGCCCCCAGCCATTGAAGTTGAAGTTGACGCCGTAGATTTTGGCATCCGTACCTTTGACGAACACCGGCCCAGTGTCGCGTGCCCACAAGTCGTTGACATGCTGGACAATCAAAACAATGTTGGCGCGATTCATGGGCGGCAGAACCATGCCAGCAGGCTCCAGGTAATTGATGTAGCCCTCAATGCCGAATTTAACTGCGGGATCGCTCAGATCAGCCAGGCTACGTTTGATCATTCGGTTTTTTGCACTGGCTGGGCTCGCCGCAAACATTAGGTCCAGGTAAGCATTCGCCTCACCTCTGTCGGTCTCATTGTCGACCAATACGTTCACTGTTTCAAAACGCGACAGTTGGGCGGCGATACGCATTAGATCTTCACGTGCTACCGGTCGGCTGTTGGGAATATCGTCGATTGCCAGTTGGCTATTCGTTGTCGAGGGCGTGCCCCAAGCTGAAGCTGTCGCACCGTATACCATCCAGGTGGCAGTGTGTGTAGCCGCTTCCTTGGGTGCGAGCCAGCTGGTTTGTTCGGGTTTGGGCAGAACAGGTTCGGATGCGTCGCTGCCGCCACCGCCACCACCACAAGCGCTCAATGGAAGAACCAGCGTGGAAGCGGCAAGCGCACCGGCAGTGCGAAAGAATTGGCGACGGTCAAAAATGGGACCGTTTTGAGCAGTGTTTTTTTTCAGGGTAGATTCAGACATGGTATATATATAAATAAGATTTAATGGGTGGCAACTGGCTAGCGTTGGCTGTGCCGCTAAGGGGAGCGCTCAAATTCAAGTCAGAGTGGCTGTTGCTGGGTAGTGCAATGGATGCCACCACCACCGGCGGCGATAGCATCCACATTGAGTTGGATGATGTCACGCTTGGGAAACAGCTCGCGCAGGATCGCTTTGGTATTGCGATCAGTCTTGCTATCGCCAAATTCGGCGGCGATGACGGCGTGGTTGCAGACGTAGAAATTGATATAGCCAGCGGCAAAATCCTTGCTTTCGAATTTACTGCGCACACTGGACGGGCTGGTCAGGACGACGACTTTCAACAGGCGCCCTTTGGCATCCCTTGCTTTGCGCAGAATATCGAGGTGGCGTTTGGTAACGACGTGTTCTACTGACGTGGTGTCGGCCTCGTATCCAGCCACAACCACGCCTGGGCTGGTAAAGCGTGCGTAGAAGTCGGTATGTCCGTCGGTGATGTCGCGTCCAGCTATCCCCGGTAGCCAGATGATCTTTTTTAGTCCCAGTAACTGCCTCAGTTCGGCTTCGCACTGCGCCTTGCTGATGCCGGGATTGCGGTTAGGATTCAGCACGCAACTCTCAGTGATGATGGCAGTGCCTTCGCCGTCCACTTCTATGCCGCCACCTTCCAGCACCAGTCCACTGCGCAACAACTTGGCACCAGCGCGCCGTCTGACGACATCGGCCACCTGTGCATCACGGTCGTATTCTTGTTTTTTTCCCCAGCCGTTAAAGTTAAAATTAACAGCGGCGAGTTTGCCTTGCGTATTCTTGACGAAAACCGGGCCTGTGTCGCGCATCCACAAATCATCAAGCGGTTGCACCACCAGTTTGACTGCATTGCCACATTTGCGTGCTGCCGTCTCATAGTCTTCTTCCCGCACCAGCATGTGTACTGTTTCATACTGGGAGATGGCGCGAGCTATGCTGGCCAGATTATCCTGGGCAGCGCTGTACAGTTTTTGTCCCCAGATGTCTTCGCTGGGGCCAAAAGCCATCCAAGTCGCTGCGTGCGCTTCTCCTTCCTCCGGCATACTCCAGATTTCGCCGCTGTCTGCTATGGCGATCCGTCCCATCCCCCCATCCAACATACTGGTCAGTAGTGCGGCGCCGGAACTGCACATGCCTTGCTTCAAAAAACTACGTCTTGTCATATTGGTTTTATTCATGTTAAGGAATCGATGAGAAGAATCCTTGCTATTTGTGAAAATCTATTCTTAGCAGCGATGAGAGCGATGTTATGCTGCAATTGTGTGCAATTATAGTGGTGAGGTATTTGAGGAGTAATGAAATAACTTATGGGTATTTATTAAATTTTCTCATATCTCGCCCTAATTTAAGGGAATATAGCCCATTAGACAACTGAACATTGACGTCAATATTTTTAGGCATGATAATTGCTTGTTTGAAACTTTGTGTGAATGAGGATGTTCAAGTTATCCGAACTAACATCGATGCATTAAATACATTTTTTCGGGTAATTTGCAAAATTGCGTCAGTACAAATGTATTTTAAGTCGGTCGACCGGTTATTTATTGACTTTATTTTTTTAATGTTTATGATCGATATTGGTCGGTCGACTGACAAATATATGGTTTCACAAAAAAAGAAAAATATTTGCGGCGCGGTAGACGTTGATGCTGGGAAAGTATTTGTTCGCAGGTAGTGGATAGGCTTCTCTTGCCTGCGGTACCGAAGAAAATCGTAAAACATCACAGGAGATGGAATCATGCGTAAGAAAAGTAGGTGGATATTTGCAGGACTATCAGTGCTCATGGCGGGAGGTGCTTCGGCATTTGAATTTGAAACCGGAGCTGTCAATGGTTCGGTTAATTCAAATGTCACGGCTGGCATAGGCATTCGTACCAAGAGTCAAAGTTGCGCGTTGATAGGAACGCCAAACGTGTCGGATTGTGGTGCCAACGTCAATACTGCACAATGGGCAAATGCTGATAACGGCAATCTGAATTATAAAAAAGGCGACCTGTTTACGGGATATCTGAGCCTGACCAGCGAAGCCTTGTTGAAGGTTCCAGAGCAAAACCTGAAGTTCCTCGCGCGTGGCACTGCGATTTTCGATCCGGTAGCGGCAGATACGAACACTACACGCTTGAGCGGCGATGCCCGTGGCCAAATGGTGCATCGCGCTACCTTGCTCGATTTCTGGGGGCAAAAGGACTTTCAAGTCGCCGGTGAGAGCGCCCATATCCGACTCGGTAATCAGGTGATCAACTGGGGGGAGAGCACTTTCGCAGCAGGTGGCATCAATGCGACCAACGCGGTTGACATCCAAAGTCTGTTAATTCCAGGGACGCAACTCAAGCAAGCCTTGCTGCCTGCACCTATGATCAGTTTCGCGTCTACCTTGCCCGCCGGCCTGACCACCGAAGCTTACTTGCAGTTTGGCTGGAACGCGAACAGGTTTCCTGCGGTGGGAAGCTTTTGGTCGCTGAGCGACAATTCTGGGCGCGGAGCTGTGCCGGCCATGTCCAATCCGGCTAATTTCAACGAGGCTGGTCTGGATCCGACAACAGCTTTCCCTTACACAGCATTGAGACCGGGTAATAAACCGCAATATGGCATCCGTGTTGGCTATACCCCTGCGGGGACATCACTAAACCTGGCTGCTTACTACGAAAACTATACCGATAAAAATCCGGTGTTTGGATCCATCGCAGGAGGTACCATGGGGGCTGCGCAATACCTCAAAGACCGCGACCTGTTCGGTGTCAGCGCGAACTTCCCCATCGGCGATTGGGCGATTGGCGCGGAGCTCTCATATCGTCCGCGTGACGCTGTTTCCATGTTAGGGTGTTTCGGCGCCGGCGGGCCTGCCGATAGTAATACGAATGCGGCAGCAGGTAGTTGCAACTGGTGGAAAGACAGCAAAAAGTACCAGCTTATCGTGAACGGGCAACTGCAGATGTCGCCGACCAGTCATCCGACTACCTTGAAATTGTTGGGTAATGCTCATTCGGCAGTGTTGACCGCAGAGCTGGGTTACATCAACTACCCAGGAATTGATACCGGCAAGACTTATCCGACAACCACAAGCACTGGGCAAGCTGCCTATCTGATACCGGCCGCGGGCTATTTTGTTTGGCTTACCGGTCAGCCGAACTCTGTTCCGGCCGCAAAAGGAACTGCCAAGTCAGCAGGCTACGTCATTGATTTCAACTGGACCTATGATGGTTCTGTGATTCCTGGATGGGCGGTAACGCCAGGCGTGACATTCAGTAACGCGTTCTCGGGTTATACGCCAAATTTTGCAGGGAACTACATGCGCGGTGCTAAGTCGGCCAATGTATACGTGGCGTTGACACAAAACCCGGCAACCTGGCAGGCTGGCCTGAACTATACGGCATTCTTTGGCGGTAGCAACGTCAACTCACAACCGTATGCAGATCGAAATTTCGTCGGCGCTTACATCACGCGCAATTTCTGAGTCGTAATTATTGATTATGTTTTTGTTTGGGGTAGATGGTATTCGGAGGGTGACGGCAGACAGGTTTGAACCCCGTTTCGCGTGCCTGGATACGCTGACCACGGTTCCCAGACGCCAAAATCGAAGGAAAGCAAAATGAACATGACTATGAAAAAGATAAAGACCCTCGTTGCTGTCAGCGTGTTGTGCGCTACACATGGCGCATTCGCCGCAGAGGCAGATAAGCTTGGTACCGAACTGACGCCGCTAGGTGCGGACAAAAGTGGGAACAAGGAAGGCACCATTCCTGCCATTGGCGCTCCGGATACACCGAAAGCCGGTTGGAGCCAGGGCAAGAATCGCGAAGACTTCTGGACACACAAAGGGGAAAAGCCTTTGTTCACGATTGATGCATCCAATGTAGATAAATATGCGGATAAGCTGTCGCCAGCGCAGGTGCAGATGCTGAAGCAAACCAAGGGTTATCACATGGATATCTATCCTAGCCACCGGACTTGTTCGGCGCCGGATTTTGTCCAGGCAAACACCAAGATCAATGCTACCCGTGGGAAGATAGGCAGCGATGGTTGGTCGCTGGAAGATGCGGCGCTTCCTGGCGTGCCTTTTCCACTTCCTAAAAAAGGGATAGAAGTACTGTGGAACTTCCTGGCAGGATATCAAGGTGTTGGCGTCGAGCTGAAAAATGGACTCACCTATATATCGCCAAGGCCGGGTTCGACCGAACCGATCAAGGCGGGCTGGTCGCAAATTAACTATTTCCCTTGGGCTAAAAAAGGTACGACCTCCCCAGCAGGCGTGGATGGGTATAAACAAGGTTTTTACTATACCTACAATACGCCGGCAGCGTTTGCGGGTCAGGGCATCGTAGAGAATCTGTATTTCAAAAAAGAACTGGAGGCGTTCTACTACTTCACGGGACAGCGCCGCGTACGCCGCCTGCCAGCCTACGCCTATGACGCGCCCGTGATTGGTTTTGAAAATCAATATCCTATTGATGCGACCAATCTGTATTTTGGCAACCCGGATCGTTTCGACTGGAAGCTATTAGGAAAGAAAGAGATGTACATTTCCTATAACAACTTCAAGTTCAACGATGGTTCGATCAAGCCTGAGGACGCATTCCGGGAAAATAGTATCAATCCTGCTCTGGAACGCTACGAGCTGCACCGCGTCTGGGTTGTTGAGGGTACAGTCAAGCAAGGTTTCCGTCATTCCGCACCGAAGAAAGTCATGTACTTCGACGAGGATAGCTGGAATGTAGCAGTTGGCGACGACTATGATGCCCAAGGCAAGATATGGAAACTCAAAGAAAATAAAATTCTTCCGGTCTGGGAACTCGGCGGTACCTGTGCTAACACCGTCCTGGCGATGTACGACCTGATTGGGGGCCGCTACGTTGCTGATAACGTCGTGTTCGGCGCTGGCGCAGGGCGTGATATGCAGTGGTTCGCCGAAGCGGGAAATAATCCTAAGTTGAAAGACAATTTCTATACGGCTGACAATTTGAAGACGATCAGCGAACGATAAGGATAGGTGTTCTGTCCTGAAGGCATGGAGAGATAGTTGAGTAATAATTTCTCTTCATGCCTTTGGGCGCACCGTCGGGTATGTTGGTGCTTTGGAGTAGGGGTTGCCAGATCGAGAGTCTGGCGAGGTAGCTCATCTGAAACAGATCCGATCGCGAACTTGGCTTTATCCTTCTTGTGGCAACGTTGACGGCTTTGTCCGTTTTAATGTGCCTACGACCTGCGTGTGTCACTGTGCTTTAATCGGATGCTTCGTCGATTCATGCCAGCTTCTTTCATTGTCGCTCATGTAAAGCTAACCATATTGAGCCGTATCAATTTTCCTGCAAATGCAGGTCTGTACAACCAGTTTTAATAAGAGAGAATTGCATTGTGCTGAACAAATTAGTCACCAGAACTGAAAACTGGTTCTTCTCACACCGCGCGCTGACCTTGGGGGTTTTGCTTGTCCTCACTGCGGTCATGGCATTCTTTGCGGTTCAACTTCGTATGGAGGCTGGATTTGAAAAGCAGATGCCAGTCGGTCACGAGTACATCAAGACCTTTCAGCAATATAAGGCGGAGCTGTTTGGAGCAAACCGCATAACGGTCGTGGTTCGCGCCCGCAACGGTACGATTTGGACCAAAGAGGGCTTATCGCGACTTCATGACGTTACCCAGGCCGTGACTTTCTTGCCTGGTGTCGATCGCCCCAACATGCAGTCACTATGGACGCCGAATAGTTTTGTCACTGAAATCACTGAAGAAGGTTTGCGTGCCGACCCGGTAATTTCCGGCGCCATCACACCGGAAAGCCTGACTCCAGAGATTATCGACGGTATACGTAGAGGTACAAACCAAGGGGGATTTATAGGTCAACTGGTATCGCGCGATGAGCGCGGCGCCATGATTACCGCCGAATTGAATGAAATGACGCCGGATGGTAAGACGATCGATTATGTCGCCTTCAATCGCTTGCTCGAAAAGGATATCCGCAGCAAATTCGAAGATGCCAATTACGAAATCCAGATTATCGGCTTCGCCAAACAAACCGGTGACATCGCCGATGGTGCCTCCGGTGTGCTGGTATTTTGCAGCATCGCATTGTTGTTGACCGGGCTCGCGGTGTACTGGTATTGCCATTCGGTGCGCCTGACTGTGCTCGTGATTTTGTGCTCACTGACATCACTGATCTGGCAATTTGGCGCATTGCGTTTGATTGGTTATGGACTTGATCCGCTTGCAGTCCTGGTTCCTTTCCTCGTGTTTGCTATCGGCGTATCGCATGGAGTCCAGCAGATCAATTTCTTTGTGCGTGGCCTGAGCAGGGGATTGAACGTCATGACAGCGGCACGAGCCAGTTTCAGCGGGTTGCTGATCCCAGGTGTTCTGGCTTTAGTTACCGCCTTGGTGTCATTTGTGACCCTGTTGTTGGTGCCAATTCCCATGATCCATGAACTGGCGATTACAGCATCGTTGGGCGTAGGATTCAAAATTGTGACTAACCTGATCATGCTGCCCGTGACGCTTTCCTGCTTGAAATTCGATCAGGCCTTTGCGGAACACGCAGATAAAAAGCGTGCCCAGCGTATACGCTGGACCAAGACACTATCATTTTTTGCTAAACCCAAAGCTTCGCTGATTACGATTTTCGTTGCTGCATTAGTTTTTGGTGTTTCTATATATGAAAGCCGAAATCGCATCGTTGGAACGCTGGAACCGGGTGCACCGGAGCTACGTTCCGAGGCGCGTTTTAACCGGGACGCAACCTCAATAGCTGGCAGTTTCGACATCGGGCTGGACTGGATCTCGGTAGTGATGGAGTCTCCACACGATTCCTGCGGTAATCCGGCGGTCGCCGATTTTGTGGATGACTATACTTCGCATATGCGCGGTGTTCCCGGAGTGGCATCGGTCAATTCGTATTCGACGGAAATACGCAAGATCAATGAGGGGCAGAACGAGGGCTATCCGAAAATGCATGTAGTGCCGATCGACGGTGGAAATGACGCCAGCATCAGCACAGAGGTTGGGCGTATTCGCGGGCATGCCAACGCCGATTGCAGCATGACGGCGGTCCATCTCTATCTGACCGACCACAAGGCGACCACTCTTAAAACCGTGTTGGCGGAGACCAAGTCTTTCGATGCCGAAAATCATGTGGCTGGCATTCACATACGCCTTGCCGCAGGTAACGCCGGCGTATTGGCCGCTATCAACGATGAGCTTGAACAGTCAGAGTTGCCGATGCTGCTGTATGTCTATCTCGCGATTGTTCTTCTTGTCTTTGTAGTCTACCGCGATTTCCGTGCGATGCTTGCATGCTGTTTGCCCCTAACGATAGGAACGTTTATTGGCTACTGGTTCATGGAATATTTCCAGATCGGACTGACCGTGGCTACGTTGCCGGTGATGGTGCTTGCGGTTGGTATTGGCGTCGATTATGCCTTCTACATATACAACCGCTTAACTTTGCATCTTGCACAGGGCGACGGAATACATGTGGCGATGGAGCGCGCTTTGGAGTTTGAGGGGATGGCAACAATTTTTACCGGCCTGACGCTGGCGATCGGCGTAGCGACATGGTCGTTCTCACCACTCAAATTCCAGGCGGATATGGGAAAACTGCTGTCCTTTATGTTTGTCACAAATTTAGTCATGGCACTGACTGCCTTGCCGGCGTTGGTCGTACTGCTTGAAAAGTTATTTCCGCGTCGCAGCCCGGTCCGTGCACCGGGACTGTTTGCCCATTAATTTGAGGGTGTTTGCATGTTTAGATTTCGTTTGTTTTCTTATGAGCGGATACAGAGCCGCATTTCAACGTTGAAAATGTTATGGGTGGCGCTGCTCGTGTTGGCGATGAATTCCGGGTTTGCTCAGGAAAAGCCATCGGCCAGCGGTGACGCGAACACGACTGTGCCGAGCCTTAAAGTCAAACCGGCCAGAATCGCTCCGTCTGCGCAGACTGCCATGATGCTGGCCGCGGCGTCTGCGGGTTCTCGCATAGTCGCCGTCGGTGAGCGTGGGGTTGTTCTGTTGTCCGATGATGCAGGAAAATCATTTCACCAGGCCGCTTCAGTTCCGATTTCAGCCACCCTGACTTCGGTACATTTCATCGACACAAAAAATGGTTGGGCTGCTGGTCATTGGGGTGCCATTCTGAAGACTGGCGATGCGGGCGAAACCTGGCAACTGCTGCGTAGCGATACCAAAGTCGACCAGCCTCTGTTTTCGATTTATTTCAAAGACGCGCGCAATGGTTGGGCCGCTGGTCTGTGGTCGCTTTTGTTGTCCACTTCGGATGGCGGTGCGACATGGCAATCCGTGAGCCTGCCGGTTCCCGCTGGAGAATCTAAGGCAGACCGAAACCTGTTTGCGATTTTCTCGGATCAGGAGGGCGGACTCGCCATCACGGCAGAGCGTGGAACGATCGTGCACTCGGCGGACGGTGGAAGTAGCTGGACTTATATCGACACCGGATATAAAGGATCCTTATGGGCCGGCACTGTGTTGCAGGATGGTACATGGATGGTTGGCGGCTTACGCGGGACAATGCTGCGTAGCGCCGATCATGGCAAGACTTGGCATTCGTCTCCTACCGGAACAAAGAGCTCACTGACTGGCATCATGCAAGCAAAGAACGGTGCAGTAATTGCAGTTGGCTTCGACGGTGTGATGTTGACCAGCCGCGACAATGGCATGACATTCTCGATAAAGCAGCGTCCCGATCGAGCTTCGATTACCGCGGCGGTACTTGCTCAGGATTTAAATCCGGTGACATTTTCCCAGTCAGGGCCAATGAAAGATGTAGGCGACACCGTAAATTAAGGAGAATTCGAGAACGCTTGACCGGCAGATCCTATGCAGGAGTGCCGGTCGGTGTTCTTGTTTCGACGTTTCAACATCATGCGATAGGCAAACAGGCGCGCTTCCTTATGTGTCGCCAACTAATCCACATTTTTTTTCAAGCTTGTTGCTTTAACTGCTCTTGCTCGGCCTCAGCCAGCAACCAGTTGAATACTTCTAATACAATTTTCGCACGCGGTTCTCCGGCAACGCGCGATAGCCACCACGTGGTTCCAGGGACGCGTGGGTAATCGGGCAAAATTTGCAATCGTCCGCTGTTCAAATCGTCTCTGGCAGCTAAACGGGAAAGGCAGGAGATGCCTCGGTTACGCAAAACGGCATCCAGTAGCAGGCGCTGATCGTCGTAAATTCCACAATTGCGAAACTTCGACAACTGATTACGGAAAATGACCGCAGTGGGATCATCGGTCAGACTTTTCTCGAGACACACCATGCCGGTGTGCAGGTGATGGTGTGTCAGCGGAACGTTGGATAACTTTGCTGCCATGTTCGCGCTAGCGACCACAACCCACTCATCTTGCAATAGCGGTTGTTCCATCAATCCTAGCTGTTGAATCGGACGGTCGCCTATCGTGATATCGACGTTGACTTCATCGATATAACGTGCCGTTTCGTCGGTTGAGAGCATAGGGCACAGGTCGGGGATGAGTAGTTGTAAGCGATCAATTTGCGGCTGCAGCCAGCCGTGCAAAAGCGGAGCGGGGCACACCAGCACGACCAGCCCCGGATCCAGGTAGGTTGCAATTCTTCCCAAGCCGCTGCGCAAAGTATCCAGCGAAAGCAATACGCAACGCTGCAAGACCTCTCCTGCGATTGTCAACTCAACGCCACGTCCTACACGACGAAATAAAGCCATGCCGACATGTTCTTCCAATTGCTGAATTTGGTGGCTGACGGCAGATTGCGAAAGATGTAGTTCATCAGCCGCCCGCGAAAAATTGCCATGACGCGCTGCAGCTTCGAAACCCGTAAGTAGTTTTAATGATGGAATTCGCATGTCCGGGATAAAAAAAAGGATGGCTCAACAGTCGTCAAGAAAAGGAAATAATTACTTAACGATGACTAGAAAAAATCAAAGAATTATTGTAAGCGAAGCCTTGATTCCGAGTCTCGTCTAAAGTCAGAAATTTTTTCTCTGCCTATTAATCAAGGCATCATTTTCCAAAAAAAAATCCATTCGTGAGTGTTGATATCCACATATTGATATGTCTAAAAATGATCAATGTATCGGAAATTTATCAACAATGGCTGCATAAATTTTATGCCAATATTTGGTTATGGAAAACACGCTTTTCGTTCCTTAAAAAGGACGCTTGGCAAGCGGGTAAACCTGATGGCTATCGCATCTTTTTGTGCGTTTTTGGCGGTAGAAAGTACCACGAAATTTCGTGGGTTGCTGTCGCGGGTGATCGCGATGGATATTATTAATCGTAAAAAAATTACGTCCATAAATTGGGATGTCCAATAGGAGAACGAAATATGCATGAGATGGAAAATACAAAAAAATACTCGCGTCGTGATTTTGTTAAACTAGCGAGTGCTGGTGTGACAGGTGTCGCGATGTCAGGTATGACCGGTAATGTACTAGCGCAAATCACGACAGCAACAAGCGGAATATATTTTGTTCCGGATGAAAATCTTCCACATACCCGCACCTGGATGGCATGGCCATCCAGTACTTCGATTTGGGGCAGTCTGCTTACCGGAATACAAGCGGATATCGCTCTCCTGGCTCGCACTATCGCCAAGTATGAACCGGTCTATATGGTTGCCAACGGCTCGAGCAACGCGAGTGTTGCGAAAAGCAAGATAGGTACGACGGTTTTCCCTGTAACGATTATTCCTACGATTCCAAATGACGATTGCTGGATGCGTGATTTGGGCGCAATATTCCGTAAAGACGGTGCTGGTGGCTTGAATTGTTTTGGCCTGAATTTCAACGGCTGGGGCAATAAACAAACGCATGCGAAAGATGCGCTGGTTGCAAAATCGATGGCCTCTTATCTGGGACTGAATTTTACTGCCTCAACAGTCGTAGGCGAAGGCGGCGGTGTGGTGGAAGACGGCGACGGCACTTTGCTGGCCAATGAGAGTTGTTGGGTCAATTCCAACCGTAACCCTGGTATGAGTCGTAACCAGATCGAGGCAGAGTTGCTCAAGCAGTATGGCGCGAGCAAAATGATCTGGTGCAAGGGTGTGATAGGGCAGGACATTACGGACGACCATTGCGACGCGACTGTTCAATTCACGCAACCTGGCACCGTAGTTGTTCACGTGCCGGACCCTTCCAATACCGACGCATTTGCTGCGAACGCCGCCCAATGGCTGCAAACATTGAGTACATCTACTGATGCCAAAGGACGTGCATTCAACATCATTAAGTTGCAGGCGCCGAAAGCAACATCCAAGACCATGTTGGCGAGTTACATCAATTACTGTGTTACCAATAATGCGGTAATCAACGTGGCGATTGGTGCAATTTGCAATGACCCGGCCAAGGATGTAACGGTCAAGGCGCAGTTGGCTGCCGCTTACCCAGGCCGCACCGTCGAGATGCTGAAATTGCCGACGCTTTACGGTCAAGGTGGCGGCGGCATTCATTGCGTCACACAGCAGCAACCAATACCATGATCGAACCGCCCTGGAGTCATGTGATTTCATCTTGATTTCAAATCGGCGAAGTTGAGTTTTTCTATCCCCTTCTGTCTGAAAACGGGCGAGGGGGATTTTTTTTTGCTACTGCATCTGTAACGCTGAATGTCGGTTGAAAAGATATGAAGCATGTCAGTAAGATAAGTGCAAATTAATAAATATTCACAGAATCTAGCGGAAAGATATGAGTAAATGTGAATAGTTTCCACAAAACAACTCAACCTTGAATTCTCAGATTTGTGTCAGTATCAAAGCGGTCTCTTAAAGGTTGGATTACGTTCGACATGGTGCTTATCGACACGCTGGCACTAAAAAAAGTAGCCATTTTGTGCCGCTGTCCGCATCAAGATTGAACGCAGATTCCATTTATCGCTTTAGAAAACGCTTATTAATTGAAATCCAATGGAGGGGAATAACATGAATAACATTAAGTTTGCCAAGGAAGAGCAATCACGCCGCGCGTTTATGAAGCTCGCGGCCGCAGGTCTGGCAGGTGCCGCAATGTCCGGTGTTGCCGGTGATGTACTGGCGCAAGTTGCGTCTGCATCAAATGGCTTTTTTGTGCCTGACGAAAGCCTGCCTCATACTCGTACCTGGATGGCGTGGCCGTCAAGCAAGCGAATCTGGGGCAGTCTGCTTTCGAAAATACAAGATGACATCGCGCTTCTGGCTCGTACTATTGCGAAGTACGAACCCGTCTATATGATCGCCGACGGTTACTATAACCGTCTCGATGCCGAATACCTGATTGGTTACACGAATTATCAGGTGACAGTGATCGACACTATCCACAACGATGATTGCTGGATGCGCGACATCGGGGCAGTGTTCCGCAAAGACGGCATGGGTGACCTGGATTGTATCGGCTTCAATTTCAACGGCTGGGGAAATCATCAGACTCATGCCAAGGACACCTTGGTTGCAAGCCAAATGGCTGCTTATCTGGGGCTGAATTTTACTGCCTCGACAGTCGTAGGCGAAGGCGGTGGTGTAGTGGAAGACGGCGACGGCACTTTGCTGGCAAACGAAAGTTGCTGGGTCAATCCCAACCGTAACCCTGGTATGAGCCGTGATCAGATCGAGGCGGAGTTGCTCAAGCAATATGGTGCAAGCAAAATGATCTGGTGCAAGGGTGTGATAGGGCAGGACATTACGGACGACCATTGCGACGCGACGGTAATGTTTACCCAGCCAGGTACCGTCGTTATTCATGTTCCCGACCCTTCGGAAACAGGTGCATTTGCAGACAATGCAGCCGAATGGATACAAACTCTGAGTACCTCTACTGATGCGAAGGGGAGATCCTTCAATATCATTAAGCTGCAAGCACCGAAAGCGACGTCGAAGACAATGTTGGCAAGCTATATCAATATGTGTGTTACAAATGGTGCAGTGATCAACGTAGCGATAGGTGAGATTTGCAATGACCCAGCCAAAGACGATGCGGTTCGTGCCCAGTTGGCTGCCGCCTATCCAGGCCTCACCATCGAAATGCTGAGACTGCCGACATTGTATGGCGAAGGTGGCGGCGGTATTCACTGCGTTACACAACAACAACCTATGCCGTAAATGAAACGCGGTTTTTTAATTCGGTAAAAATGCGCTTGCACAGCATTAATGTGTTGTGCAAGGCTGCGCTGCACTTATAGAGAAATCGACATTGCCAAATCGGGAAAGCAGGAAAATTCGTTTTATCCACGTACGACTGATAGCGCATTCAAATGCGAAACCTGATGGGTTTGCACCTCAAACTTACCGCGAGAAGAAAAAATATGATGTCATCCATGTTATCTGGCCGACGCTGGATGTTGATCTGTTTGGCAGGCGTGATTGCGGGAGTGCTTTGGTATTGGCAAGACGAACCGGAACCGACTTCACCTGCACAGGCTAAAAATCTCCTTTCGTCACAGGGGCGTTTTGGTCCCGGGGAATGGAAATCGTCGAACGCCGGCCGAGGCATGTATGTTGACGCCCTCGTGCCGCGCGGATTGGAGACAACGCCTGATCAACACTTGGTCATTAACCAGGCCTTGCATGAAATCATGGATTATTTCCTGTTGAGCGGTAGGGATGGTAACCGCGATGTGCATGCGAAAGCTTTGCTTCTGTATTTTCAGGAAAAGTTGCCGTCTCCTGCATATCAGGACGCTTTGTCAGTACTGCAGCATTACCTTGGCTATATGGACGCGCATGATCAACTACTGACTGGGCAAACCTTTCCTGCGCGAGCAAGTGAACTTAACGAACGCGATGTGCAGCGCTTGTTGACCTGGCTTGAGCAAAGGGAGCGATTGCGTCAGAGTCTATTGGGCGTACAGGTAACGCAAGTCTGGTATGAAGAGGATGATGCGCAACTTAAGTTAACGCTTAACTATTTGCGTAACGCTGCAATAAGTGGTGGGCATGCCAGGTTTGCACGCGGCATGCAAGATGCGCTGGCTAATGTGGGTAAAAGTTTCCAGAGCGTGATACAAGAGGCACGTAAGAAAACGGATGGGCATTGAATTGGCGGATTCGAGTGCGCTGAAAATTCAATTCACCAATGTTGCTGCTGGATCGGCTGTGCTCTCCCTGATAAGCGCCAAGAGATACAGTCACCCTGCGCGAAGCGATTCTATTCCAAAGACAAGCGTATTATTTTACGTTATGAGAGGGCTGCGCTGTGCTGCTTTGGGATAGCGATTTATTTAGCGTACTTCCTTGCACCCGCGACGCACAATACTGCGGCGATCGTCGTTACCAGCATCATCCAATTCACTTTTTCATTGAGTAAGACTGAGGCTAAACCAAGTCCCATAAAGGGCTGGAGCAACTGAAGCTGACCGACAGCCGCGATGCCACCCTGCGCCAAACCGCGATACCAAAATACGAAACCGAGCAGCATGCTGAACAGAGATACGTAGGTGAGGCCTATCCACGCTGCCGCACTCACATGATTGAACGACGTGGGCATGCTCAATAATGCGACCGGTAGCATAATGGGCAGCGATAGTAACAGCGACCAACTGATGACTTGCCAGCCTCCCAACGCGCGGGAAAGGCGTGCGCCCTCTGCATAACCCAATCCACACACGATGATGGCGGCCAACATGAGCAAATCGCCTTTTAGCGATGCCTCAACTCCGCCCATCACCGCGTAACCGCCGACGAAAGCAGCTCCGGCGATCGAGAATAGCCAGAAGGGGGGACGGGGGTGCTCGCCGCCGCGAATTACGGCAAAGCTGGCCGTACATAATGGCAACAGTCCCAGGAAGATGATCGAATGCGCCGACGTGATATGTTGCAGCGCCAGCGCGGTCAGTAGTGGGAAACCGACCACGCCGCCTAGCGCGGTGAATGCCAGAGAAGGCACATCCGTGGCGGTTGGGCGAGGTTGTCGAAGTACAAGCAGAAGTGCCAGGCCTAACATGGCAGCAAAGCTGGCCCGCGCACTGGTTAAGAACGTAGGGGAGAAGTCAACGACTGCGACACGCGTTGCAGGCAAGGATCCCGCAAAAATGGTCACTCCGATAAACCCGTTGATCCAGCCATTTTTGTTATTTTTTGTATTAGTTCAGACTTGATCTGACACATCGACTTGAAAAGATGAGAGTTACCGGTTTAGATATGGGTGTCGAATCCTACTAAACCGAAAAAAAGGTAACTCTCATGCTACATACTAACAACCCTATTATCAAACATAAAGCTGGTTTGCTCAATTTAGCTCAGGAATTGAACAATGTTTCCCGAGCATGCAAAGTAATGGGTGTTTCACGCGACACTTTCTATCGTTATCAAGAGTTGGCGAATGAAGGTGGCGTTGAAGCGCTGATTGATAAAAGTCGGCGTTCTCCAAATCTTAAGAATCGGGTTGACCCCACCATTGAAGACGCAGTTAAAACCTATGCGATTGACTACCCGGCGCACGGGCAGCATAGGACGAGCAACGAGTTAAGAAAGCTTGGCATCTTCGTTTCTGGCAGTGGTGTCAGGTCAATTTGGCTGCGTCATGATTTAGAGAATTTCAAGAAGCGACTCAAAGCATTGGAGGCCAAAGTTGCCATCGAAGGTATCTTATTAAACGATGCACAGATCGCTGCGTTAGAAAAGAAGAAGTATGACGATGAGGCCTGTGGTGAAATAGAAACGGCACATCCAGGCTATCTGGGGTCACAAGATACCTTCTACGTTGGCAATCTCAAAGGTGTTGGTCGTATCTACCAACAGACTTATGTTGACACCTACAGCAAGGTAGCGCATTGCAAGCTCTACACCAGCAAAACACCGATTACTGCGGCTGATCTGCTCAACGACAAAGTCCTGCCGTTTTACGAGGCCAATGAGCTTGCCGTATTACGCATTCTCACCGACCGAGGAACAGAATATTGCGGCAAAGTTGAACAGCACGATTACCAGCTTTATCTCGCTATCAATGACATTGACCACACCAAAACGAAAGCAATGTCACCGCAGACAAATGGCATTTGCGAGCGCTTCCATAAAACGATTTTGCAGGAATTTTACCAAGTCACATTCCGCAAAAAGATCTACACGACACTGGAGGAATTACAAAAAGATCTGGACGCTTGGCTCATTTACCATAACAATGAACGAACTCATCAAGGCAAAATGTGTTGCGGCAGAACGCCAATGGATACTTTGCTTGACGGGAAAACGATTTGGATCGAAAAGAATTTGACTCAAATCTAATCTGACAGACACCCTAAAAAAACCGGTAACTGTCAGATCGGATCTGAGCTAGTACATATTTTTCAATGAAAACTCCGTCATAGGCATCAATTCTTCGTCAATTAAACCCGTACGAGCTTGAGCGTATGTTGAGGCGCCTTCCCGGTGATATCCTACGCTTTCGCACGCTATACGTAGGGATGGGCCTGGGCTTAACCCATACTCTCCTTAAGTAAATTGTTTGCTCACGCATCAAAAAAGAGGAGGGCTCTTCTCGCAGCCCTCCTCGGTCAGAACGGTAGAAATGTCTTCGCTGGCCTTGCCTGCCGGAGCACTACGATTGTGATTACGCTGTGACCCCGGCGCTCGCGAGCATCGCGCCAAGCAACACCTGGCATCCCGCAGCCAAATGTTCTGGTTGTGCGTCTTCAATCTCGTTGTGGCTTACACCGTCTTTGCAAGGTACAAAGATCATTGCGGTTGGCGCTACTGCTGCGATATAGACCGCGTCATGGCCGGCGCCGGTGACGATATCCATGTGGGTAAAACCGGCTACAGCAGCGCTTGCGCGTACCTGATTTACCAAGCGAGTTTCAAATGGCGTTGGAGGGAAGTACTGCACATCCTTTAAGGTGACCGTCAATCCAAACTCCTTTTGTACCGTGACACAGGCTTCGCGCCATCGTGCGTCCATATCGCTCAGTACAGCGACGTCCTGGTGGCGCAAGTCGACCGTAAAACTGACTTCTCCCGGTATGACGTTACGTGATCCAGGATGCACCTGAACGACGCCGACTGTGCCGCGCCCATGAGGCTGATTGGCATTGGCAAGATGGATCACTTGCTGCATCAGATGAGTCGCAACGAACAGTGCATCCTGCCGAACTGCCATAGGCGTTGGGCCCGCATGCATTTCCATGCCTTTTACTGTGACGTCATACCAACGCACGCCCAGCGAGCCAGTCACTACGCCTATCACGGTCTGTTCTTTTTCCAGAATCGGCCCCTGTTCGATGTGTGCTTCAAAATAGGCACCAATAGGCCGTTCGCCGACTGGGGCCTGGCCGGCGTATCCGATTGCGCGTAATTCGTCGCGCACCGATTTACCCTGCTGGTCGCGAGCGTTCAAGGCCGTCTCCAGCGGGAACTTTCCGGCGAATACGCCTGAACCCATCATGACCGGCACGAAGCGTGAGCCTTCTTCGTTGGTCCATATCGCCAGTTCCAGCGGTGCCTCAGTCACGACATCGTTGTCGTTCAATATGCGCATGACCTCCAAGCCAGCCAATACGCCGTAACATCCGTCGAATTTGCCGCCCGTTGGCTGGGTATCGATGTGGCTACCTGTTACGATAGGCGGTAGCGTGCTATTGCGTCCTTCGCGGCGGCCGAAAATATTACCAATCTGATCCACACTGATTTTTAGTCCAGCCTGCTCCATCCAGCTAACGAGCAGATCGCGGCCTTTCCCGTCAAGCTCTGTCAGCGCCAGTCGGCAGTTACCGCCTTTTTCAGTCGCACCGATTTGCGCTAGATCCATGAGCGATTGCCACATGCGCTGTCCATTTACGGCGGGAGTATTTGAATATTGTTGCATTAATTTTTTCCTCATGTCGGTAGTTCTCATGCTTGCCGGATTTGGGCGCTCGCGTGTACGACAGCAATCCATCACTTGCAAGAAGCGCACAGCGATTTAATGTTTTTAATCTCAATCCAACTGCGCCGTATCCGCATTTCTGGCCTGTCCTGCTCACTTGTTATCCCAGTTTGATCCAGGTGGTTTTTAATTCCGTATATTTGTCGAAAGCATGCAAAGATTTGTCGCGTCCGTTGCCAGATTGCTTGTAGCCGCCGAACGGTACTGTGATGTCATCTTCCGCATATTGATTGACGTGGACGGTGCCCACACGTAAAGAGCGCGCCGCATGATGTGCTTTGTTGATGTTGGCAGTCCATATGCCAGCTTGCAATCCGTAAGGTGTCGCATTTGCTTCGCGTATCACGTCATCCAGATCGGTGAACTCAAACACTGATAAGACAGGGCCGAAAATTTCTTCACGGGCGATCTTCATCGACTGGTTGACCTTGTTGAACAGGGTTGGTGTTACGTAATAACCGCCGGAACTGACACGTGTCCGAGCACCGCCGGCTAGCAGTTGTGCACCTTCTTGTTTTCCAGATTCGATGTAACCGAGTATCGTGTTCATTTGCACATGGTCGACGATCGCACCCATTACCGTTGCTTCATCCAGGGGATCGCCCGGTTCGAATTCGGAAATAATGGACAATGCTTTTTCTAGAAATTGTTCTTTGATGGAAGCTTCAACAAATAAGCGGGATGGTGCATTGCAGCTTTCACCTTGGTTGTAATAGAGCCCGCCTAATGCTGCATGTACAGCTGCGTCCAGATCCGGGCAATCGGCACAAACGATATTCGGGGACTTACCACCCAGTTCAGTCCAGGCGCGCTTCAGATTCGACTGACCTGCATATTCCATGATTTTTTTACCGACTGCAGTGGAGCCGGTAAAACCAATGCAGTCGACGTCCATATGGGTTGCCAGCGCACACCCTGCCTCGCCGCCATAACCTGGTACGACGTTAAACACGCCGGCGGGAATGCCTGCTTCTAAGGCGATTTCAGCCAGGCGTAGCGCGGATAGGGGAGATTTTTCCGAAGGCTTCAAGATAACGCTATTGCCAGCCGCGAGGGCGGGAGCGATCTTCCAGGCTGCCATCAAGAGCGGGTAATTCCACGGAACGATAGCCGCGACAACGCCGACTGGTTCGCGTGTAATCAGCGCAAGCGTATTGTCGGCGGTTGGTGCAATTTCATCGTAAATCTTGTCGATGGCTTCACCGTACCAGCGTATGCAATTGGCCGCTGCAGGCACATCCATGCTGAGGCTATTCTTGATTGGTTTGCCCATATCCAGCGTTTCCAGCAAGGCCAATTCGTCTCCATAGTACAAGACCAGATCAGCGAATGCGATCAGCGTGCGCTTGCGGTCACCCGGAGACATTCCGGCCCAGCGCTTATCATCGAAGGCTTGCCGGGCTGCATCGACGGCGACGTTAACATCGGTCTGATAGCAACGTGCTACCGCTGCTAGAACACGGCCATCGATAGGTGAGAGACATTCGAAAGTTGCCCCTGAGAGTGCCTCGACGCGCTGACCATTAATAAAGGCGCGACCGTCCGGCGTCAATGCGGCGGCACGCTCGTGCCATTTAGTGTTTTTCATTTAATTCCTTTACTTTTCATGCGCTAGTGCGAATTGCTGCACCGTATCACTGCGCCTATAAAAAACATCTTCCATCTCGTCTATCGAAACGAGATTGCTGTATTTCCATCGAATAAGTAGCAATCGAGGAAAGTATTCGTTATCATCAAGTCATTTGACCAATGTTCTTCCATGGTATGCACATAAAAAAAGTAAGTCAAGTGATTAATTCATTCGACTGATTAATTTGTGATACAATAAGGACTTAATTTCCTGATTTATCTGTTTTGTAATGGAGTGATAATGGCCCGTGCCCGAGGAATCGAAAAAAGAGCGCAGCTCAAAGAGCAAATTATTCGTGGCGCTGTCGACGCTTTGGTGGAAACTGGATTGTCGGCAGTAACTACTAGGAAGATCGCTGAAAAGGCAGGTGTGAATCTCGCGACACTGCATTATTATTTTGAAAATAAAGATGCGCTACTCATTGGCGCACTGGAAATGATCATCGCACAGATGAGCCATGCCTTGAGTGCTGACCTCACTACGCAATTCGATATTAAGACTTGCATCGAGAATGTCATCAACAATTCCTGGCGATTGATCTTGCTGACACGCGACATCCAAATTTTGCAGTATGAATTGACGTTGTACACGATGCGTAATAAAGAGGCGCAATCGCTTTCCAAGTTCCAATATGACTCATATTGCAAGGTTTATGAAAATGCGTTCCGCCAAGGTTTTGGTAACGCCAACGAGTCGTCGCTGATTGATTTGGGGGATTTGGCGCGTTTCGTCGTTGCTGGCATGGACGGATTAATACTTCAATATCTGGTCGATCCGGATGAAGAGCGTTCTGCACGTGGATTAAAGCAATTAATCACGGCATCGCAGTCGCTGGTTTCGCCAAACTAATTTACTTGTAAGCTCAACGGCAACATAGTTTGCCGTAGTTAGAAATAAATTTTCTTCTTTACGCCATCTCACGATCGTGAGATGGCGCTGCGGCAACACTGGCTTGAACATAGTCAGAATACGTAGAGGGCGATGCACCCGTAGCGCCCTGGCCAAAATCCCATACTTCGTCCGGTAGCGAATACCGAACATCCCAGAGATGCGCTGTGGATGATGCCTTGACACGTGCCTCCAATGTGATGTTTTGAACGGTACATCAATGATATTTATGCATGCAAGAATGAGCTAGATATGAGAAATATTGATTAATGGTGTTAAAAATAGTCGCTTTTCCATTAATTTATTTCACCTTAGGATGGTGTTCTGACGAAACTTCATAGGGGAATATGAAATGCTACAAAGTGACTTTGATTGTCTGCGCGAGGGCTACAGAATGCCTGCGGAATGGGAGCCGATGGCTGCTACCTGGTTAGGATGGCCTGTACATAAAAATCGTGAAGAGTTATGGGGGGAGCACTACGAGGCGGTACGTGCCGCGTTTGCCTTGGTGGCGCGCACGATAGCGCGTTACCAACGTTGTATCGTCGCGGCCCATGCGCCGCTCGCGGCAGAAGCCAGGGAACTGTGCGGCCCGAGCGTGACAGTGCTCCCTCTGGCGGTGGAGGATAACTGGCTGCGCGACTGCGGCCCTATCGTGCTGGTGAATGAGACTACGAATAGCCAACTGATGGCCGGGTTTCGTTTTAACGCCTGGGGCGAAAAGTACTCGCCCTACGATGGCTGCGCCAGGTTGGCGGAAGACCTTGCAACGATCACTCAGACGCGTTTTGAACGCTCCAGTATGGTGCTGGAGGGTGGTTCTTTCTATGTGGATGGCCAGGGTAGCTTGTTGACCACCGAGAGTTGCCTACTTAACCCGAATCGCAATCCGGGATGGACTCGTAGTGAAATAGAAGTTGAATTGAAGCGTATGCTTGGTGTGACGAAGATCATCTGGCTTCCAGGTAATCCTGCTGAGGTCGAGACTAATGGTCACATCGACGGGATCGCTTCCTTCATTGCCCCAGGAAAAATTCTGTTTAACGGTGCAAGTCCGGACATGGGGGAGTTTTATCGGACCATGCAGGAGAACCGGCGTGCCCTCGAATTGGCAACCGACGCTCGTGGCCGTCATTTTGAATTACTCGATTTGCCTGTTCCGAAAAATCCGTATAACTACGATTGCGAGCGCTTTTGCGATACCTATGCTAACTATATTTTGGTTAATGGTGCCGTGATCTCTACAGCTTTCGACGTAAAAGAAGATGACGAAGCTCGCGCGATCTTTGCTAAAGCTTTTCCTGGTCGGACCATAGAGCTATTGCCTGTAACCGCTATTTCTATAGGTGGTGGCGCGCTTCATTGTTCGACCCAGCAGCATCCAATGTTAGGTAACCGCTTACAATTATGTAATTTTGGTGAATAAAGAAATAGGCTCAGGGTAAGAGGCAACAGGTAATATCGATGAAATATCGCTCAGAAATTTTATGCACATGGGCGGTGTCTTGTTGGTGTTGCCTATAGCCGGCTGTGGCGAGGGCCGCATCAGCCGGCGCCCTGTATCACCATCTTTGTTGATTCAAGATTTGGTCTGAAAAATAGAGTCTGACGTTCGTTAAAATATGACAAACTGAGGATAATGCTGAATGAAATCTCTGTATTTCAAGCCGCCAACATGCGACTTCGGAACATTCTTTGGAAAAACCGAGTCTTTCGTTGTTTGGAAATGCGCGAGTCTGGTAAGGCTGAAATTTCTAGACTTATGATAGAATTCCTTCAGTCGAAAAAGGTGGACCGGCGTGGTGAGCCCCGGTCAACGTTCCATCAGGAACATCAAAATGCTTTCAGGATTATGCTGAATGACCACGACGAGAGCGGACGTGCGCCGATCTCTCGTGGAGCCTTTGTCGACACCTGAGCGGCACTCTTGTGCTGTTCGGCAATTCCCTCCCCGTGCTTGGCACACGTCCTACATTTGTTCATCGTCAATTCATTGACTTAAGTACAAAGGACGTATCATGTTACATACCCCTGTTCTCATCGTCGGCGGAAGCCTCGTTGGCCTTTCTGCCTCTCTTTTTCTTGCTTGGCGTGGCGTACCTCATATTCTTGTGGACAAACACACTGGCAGTTCTCCGCATCCGCGCGCCATGGGTTACACAGAAACCACACTGGAGCACTATCGCATGGTTGGTATTGCCAACCGCATTCCTCAGACACCTCCGGAATTCCGCCTGCGTCGCGTTACGGTAGCAAATCTTGCAGACGAGTGGCTAGGCGAACATGCCTGGACACCCGGCGAAGCCGATAAACACAATTCGGGGCTATCGCCGAATACAGGTGCGGCCATTGCGCAAGACAAACTGGAGCCTATCCTGCGTAACGCGGCTTTGGAGCTGGGTGCAGAGCTTCGGCTTGGCACAGAGTTATTGGATTTCGAAGATCATGGGGGCGAAATCATTGCACGGTTACGGGATCGGAATAACGGGCAGGAATACACCATCTCTGCTGATTACCTCATTGCTACCGACGGTGCCGACAGCGCTATTCGCGAGCGCTTGGGTATTGTTCGTGAAGGTGTAGGGCATGTCCAAGCGGTTCGTAGCGTGCTTTTTACATGTCCCGAGGCTGATCAATACCTTGCTCGCGGTGCCCAACAGTTTGAAATCGAACAAGAAAATTTCCGCGCCTTTCTGACAACCTACAATGATAGTCGCTGGCTGCTGATGTTTGTCGACGATAACGAGCGCAGCGAGGATGAATTGCGTGCAGCGATTCGCCAAGCCTTGGGGCGCGACATGGCATTTGACATCATCACTACCGGACGCTGGGAAATGGCGGGTCGCATTGCCACACAGTACAAAAAAGGACGCGTATTTCTTGCTGGAGACGCTGCGCATCAGCTTCCCCCAACGCGCGGTGGCTTTGGTGCAAACACCGGCATTGATGATGTATGGAATTTAGCGTGGAAGTTGCAACGCGTACTGGATGGTATTTCCGACGCATCGCTACTCGATACCTACGATGCTGAACGACGCCCGATTGGCTGGCTTCGCCATCAACAGACCTTTTCCCGGCCAGATTATGCCAAATGGGTGAATTCCGACTTCAAAGCCGATCCACTCTTCAGAAATGACGCAATGGAACTGGGCCAACTGGTGCGATCTTCCGCAGTCATCGGGGCGGGACCAGAACTTCCTGCCGCGGCATCGCCATTAGAATGGGCAGGACAGCCAGGGACGCGCGCTCCGCATGTTTGGCTAACAAATACGGCTGGCGAGCGAATTTCTAGCCTGGACCTGTTTGGACTTGAGTTTGTTTTGCTCGCAGAGACATCCGCTTGGCGAGAGGCGGCTGACGCATTGAAGTTGAAGCTGGTTTGCATCGGTAAGGATGTGCACTTTCTGGAACCTGAGACTTTTGCAGCTACATTTGGTATCCCGCCACACGGTGCTGTATTGGTTCGCCCTGATGGCATTATCGCGTGGCGCAGTAACAATACTGCCCAAGCTGGAGGGGCGAATGAGTTGAAGCAGGCGTTGATTCAGGTTGCGGCATCCGCATGCTGATTGGGTTTCCGCAATAAAGGCTTCAAGCTCGATAGGGCATTTGCGAAACTTCGGGGCGTAGTAACTTTCCGGGTGATATGTACTGAACTTAGGTTTGATGTATTTCACCCGGCTTCCAACACAAATAATGTGTAGGCAGCAACGGCAAAGTCGGCAGCTGGCAACACAGTGGCGACAGTACCTTCCTCAAAGCCTTTGAGAACAACCCCAGACTCGGCAACTTCATTGCCAGCAGCCTCAGCAACCTGGCAGGCGGCCTCACCAGTGCAGCGGTACGAGGCGGTAAAGTTGACGTGGTACAGATCGCAGTGGACAGCTTTGGCAACGCCCTAAGCACCAGCCTGACCCAGGCCAACTCCACTAACGCCAGCAACCAGAGTGACGCAGAAACAGCAAGACTGAACCGCTACGAAGAGAATGCCCGTGCACAGGAAGCAGCCCAGGCACAGCAAGCTGACAGTGGTCATAGTACAGCCACCGGCAATAGTGGCAGCCGCCTGAGCTTCGCCGAAGACGTCGCTGCCCGCAGCAAGGAATTCCTCAATAAATTGGGCATCACCCGTCCGGTACAGGCTACGGCTATTGCTACCGATGAACAGGTGGGAAGCGGACTCAATGACCGCAATGGCTCTGATGTTGCCAGTGATCAGTACGATCAGGAACATGGCATGGGGCCAGCCCGCAGCGTCACCGTGCACAATGTGAGCAAGGGCGATAATCTGGAAAAAATCGCCAAAAACATCTACGGCGACCAATGGCTTGCCGGCATGGCCTTAATGATCCGGGACAACAACCTCAGACTCAACGAATACGGCAGTCCAATTATCCGTCCGGGACAAAGCTTAAATGCCTGGGACACCAGCGTCTACAGCGAGGAATGCATGCAACGGCTAAGCCAGGCAGGTGGCGCTATTCTTGGCAACAACAGCAAAGGCCTGGCCTACAAGGCGGCAATGGAAGCCCAGGTGATTGCCCAGGCGGTGGCGGATGAGCGTTACCGTGAAGAGAACCGGTATGCGGCGATGATACAGGGGAACCGGCCCGGTGCTGCTAGTGCCAATGCCCAGCCACAAATGGTGGAGCGTGCCACCTACGATGCCATGGGTAATGTGACAGGGAGCGAGATGGTTCCGGTTGATAACCGTCCTGCGATGGGGTACGTAGAACAGATGGGGCGCCTGTCCCATGCCCTGGAAGTGAAACAAGGATTTGTAAAAAACAGCTACGACATGGCAACGCAGGGGTTGACGAATTCCAATAATTCCTGGACAGAACGCGGTATCAATTTTGTGGCGGCAACAGCGATGTTCGGTGGATAGTCGGTAAGGCAAGAAAGATGGTCATTGTGGATCTAAGCCAGCACTCGCGGCTAGCTTAGAGATGAGCAGCGTGGCGCTGTTAAAAGGTCTGATAACGGCGCCACCGTGTTTTACGCTAATAAGTGAAAGTGTCTTACGATAAATAGTAAAATCATCGCACCGATTACGGACATGATCAGACCGGCAGGATGAAGCAGACTGCCATCTGCTGGTTTACTGAACAGGCCGCTGATCATTCCGCCAATGAATGAACCTGCAATACCAACCAGGCCAGTCATGAGTAATCCCATCTGATCTGCACCCGGCATCAGAAAACGGGCAAGCAGTCCGGTAAAAATACCAACGATAAACATCCAGATGTAGTGCATAGCGGCTCCTTAAAATTCTCTGGCACCATTGCCAGAAGTTGAATGGCAAGAATAGCCATTTTTGCGGTAGCTGAATGGGGGAGCTGTCGGGGAATTTGTGAAGAATTGTTTTATTTTTATGTGAATTTACAAAATGTAAAGCAATTGTTTTTGTTCGGAAACTTTGTATAAGGGGAGGCTTGGGACTTCGCCTGTTTCTTGCATTGTTCGTCGCTAAGATATGACTGTGGAATACGTAATTTATTGGGAACGATTCCAGCGCAGCAGACGTTCATCGGACGCTTCCTTCAACAAATGACGTGCGCGTTGACGGTCAGTATGTTGGGTATTTTCGGTTTCTAACAATAAAGCGAGCGCGTGGATGGCGGGCGGAAACTCTCCTTCCGCAGATTGTTCCAGCCAGTCGCGGGCTTTTGCTTTATCTTGTTTAATGCCGTCCCCTGTTTCATAGGCATTCGATAGCAAAAACATCGCTTGAGCATGTCCCAGTTCACTGGCTTTCAATAGCCAGGTCACAGAAGCGTCTGCACTGGCACGCGTGCCTTCGCCGTATTTCGACATACGGGCTAGCATGAAAGCGGCTTTGGCATTGTTTTGTATTGCAGCAGCCTGATACCAGATTTTTGCCTCTGTATAATTCTTCTCTAATCCCAGCTGGGCCTTGTAATACGCCTCCGCTAAGGCAAACTGGGCTTCATTGTCCCCCGACTGGGCTGCGGTCTTAAGCCACTTCGCCGCCTCCGCATATGTGGCCGAATCAGCAGAGCGGGCTAAGGCTAGCTCACGCTGTGCTTTGACGACCCCTGCCTGTGCCCATTTTTCTAAATAGCGAAACGCTGCGGCCTGTTTGCCTTGTAGCGCTTGCATGCCAGCTGCTTCTATTTCTGCCGAGGCTGGCATATTGCTCTGACTCACAGAACATGCAACTAAGCCCGCCAATACGCCGGCTGTCATGATCGTCATTGCGAATCTACGCATCGTTCTAAATCCATCTATAGTGCCGGCGGATCTGCGTAGCGCGTACCCCGTGTTTGCGGAGTGCGCAGTTGTACAGATGCGCCGGCGGTTGACTCAGGTTTTGCTTAGGTCTGTGCAAGGTAATTTGCACAGTTTTTTCTGAGCATTACTTCGACAAGTCGATTGCATACTTCGCGTAGCCGGATGCATCCAGACTACCTTCGCTCACCACTTGCGGCAGACCCAGGTTAGTGGCAACAGACAATTTGCCAGGTGCTGAGCGCAGAATGACTGGGCCTTGTGTGCTGACTTTGACAAAACTCCAGCTACGGCCTGAGCCATTTTTGGCAAATGTCACAGTGCCTTGCTTTTTAACGAAATCACTGACCACAGCCTGATTAGCATCCGGGGATTTGATGATGGTTTTGCTGCCATCGATGCCCGGTACACTGCCACCGCCACTGGCGCGATAATCGTTAGTCGCGACGATGAAGTCATCACTGTCTGCCACTGTCTTACCCGCATATTGCAGATTGACGATGCGGCTGCCGACAGGCTTGGTCACATCGATCTGATAAAGCAAAGCGTTATTGTCAGCATAGAACACATCGTAGTTATAAATTGCCGAGTAATCTGGCACCAGATCTTGTTCCGTCTTCAATGCCGGATTGATTTGTCCAAATTGTTTGGCTGCTGTTTCCAGCCAGTTTTTCAAATCACTGCCCTTGATTTTAACTGCCTGCACATTGTTATTGCCATACAGGTAGAGATCGCCCGGGTTTCTGACTTGCAAGGTCACAGGATTTGCCGGCGTTGCAGTTGGTGCGACATCAGTGAAATCGGTAGCACCGTTGCGGCCAGCCTTAAACGGCGCGCTGCATGAAATAACAGGAATCGTTTTGTAGCTGGCTATGACAGGGTCTGTTGAATTGGCAATAAAGTTTTTGACGTAATCGATTTGTGCCTGATTTACGATTTGGATCGCGCTGACATCACCGACCAGTGAGAAAAAGGCGGACATACCAAAGTCGGTGCTGGTACCCAGGGATTGTGCGGCATAAGCCAGTGTAGCTTTGTGTTCAGTATCAACCAGCGGAGCGATCGACGCGTCGGCATCAACAATGGTTACGCCATCTTTGTATTTAAAGCCACGTGCCTCGACATTGGTCAAATCTTTTTGCACTACCCATTTGCCAGACTGGTATTTGAGTGTGAGCTGAATAATGCCCAGGCGGCGCCCCCAGCTTTGCGCCATGACCGCTGGCACGCCATTGACCAGGCCCTTGACTGTATCGACTTTATCCGCCGGTAATGCTGCCAGTGAAGCATCAAGTTTTGGACCGTTTTTTTCTTTGGCAACCGGGAAAATCAAATGGGAATGGCCCAGCATCAGCGCATCGATACCGGTAGTTGTCAGGTGATAGCTGCCGTTTTCCATTTTCGGGCTGTATGGCGATGCATCCAGACCGCCATGCGACAAAGCGACAACGAGATCTGCACCTTTGGAGCGCATTTCAGGTACGTATTTTTGTGCGGATTCGACCACGCCATTGACCATCACTTTGCCAGCCAGATTTTTTTGATCCCAATCCATGATCTGTGGCGGTACAAAGCCGATGATGCCGACGTTCACCGGAACTACCGTGCTGCTGCCATCGGGTTTAGTACCGACAAAACGTTTATAAATGATGGAGTAGGGATTGAAGATAGGCTGTTGACTTGCGACTCCGACGACGTTGGACAACACGACAGGAAAGCCCGGCGAGCCGCAGTTATTCGGTTTATTGACACCGGTAATGCCAAAGTCTTTATTGGTGATCTGGCTCAAAAAATTCAAGCCATAGTTGAATTCATGGTTACCGACACCTGCACCATCGAATTTCAAGGCATTCATCGCTTTGTGTATCGCCAGCGTGCCTGCACAGGTGACAGGGGAGGCGACAGCTTGCTGGTCACCCAGTAACGTACCCTGAATGACATCGCCATCATCGAGTAATACGGTATTTGGGTTTTCCGCGCGTGCAGACTGAATCAGGGCTGCGGTACGCTCCAAACCGATACTGGTGTCAGCTTTCAAGCCATAGTAATCGTAGCTCAAGATGTTTTGATGCAAATCGGTGGTTTCCAGTAACGAGACTTTGACGATGGTTCCCTCAGGAATCGTTTCGGCCTCAGTGGTGGCTGAGCTGGAATTATTGTTGGCACAGCCACTGAGGATCAGGCCAGGGAACAGAGCGGGGATCAATGTGGCCCAATAAGTTTTTTTCATATTTTCTCCGGAATCAGAAAGCAAACGATTGCCTTTTAAATTGTTTAAGACGCAATCGTTTGCTAAATTATTTTCAGTTTGCTGCAAATATCGCCTCAAGCGCAGTCGGCGGCCAGATTATCTGTGAATATTGTGTCAGTAGCATGACTTCTTGTAATTCATTTCGCTACTCTTGCATAGAGCCTGCGGCTCTGAGAGTCTGGGATAGTGATGTCTTTGTTGTCGGCATACTCGTATAATCGCCGCTTCGGTTGGGCTCACGTGTCGTGAAAAATCGCCGGAATCATGTTTATTTTTGAAGATGAGATGAAATTGAATTTTTCCATACATAGTAAAACGGCAGTGTCAGCGCTGGGCTGCGCGATGTTGGTATTTACACTGAGTGCCTGCGTCACCTCTGGATCTGCACCAACGCCGGTTGCGCCGGTAGTCAATACCGTGCCAGTACCCAAAGCGGCGCGTCCAGTCAGAATCGGCCTTGCACTGGGTGGCGGTGCTGCGCGTGGCTTTGCTCATATCGGCGTAATCAAAGCACTTGAGTCACAAGGCATTGTGCCCGATGTGGTCGTTGGCACCAGCGCAGGCAGTGTGGTTGGTGCAATGTATGCCGCTGGAAATAATGGATTTACTTTACAAAAAATGGCGCTGGACATGGATGAGGCAACGATCTCAGACTGGTCGCTGCCATTATTTTCCAAATCCAGTGGCGTGCTCAAAGGGGATGCATTGCAAGCCTATGTGAATCGCATGGTCGGGCAAACGCCGATTGAGCGTTTAAAAAAGCCGTTTGGCGCGGTCGCAACTGACCTGGCAACCGGGCAGGCTGTGTTATTCCAGCGCGGGAATACCGGTGCAGCAGTACGGGCCTCGTCTGCGGTTCCTGCTGTATTCCAGCCGGTGCGTATCAATGACAGGCAATATGTGGATGGGGGGCTGGTGGCGCCTGTGCCAGTGCGCTTTGCGCGCGATATGGGCGCGGATCTGGTAATTGCCGTGAATATTTCTCAGACAGTGGATGGGCAGAGCGGCACTGGAACGATAGACATTTTGCTGCAAACAGTCAGCATCATGGGGCAAAGCATTAATCAGTTTGAGTTGAAACAGGCGGATGTGGTGATACGTCCTGATCTGCCTTCCATGAAAGGCAGCGATTTTGCCGGGCGTAATCTGGCAATACTGGCGGGCGAAAAAGCGGCGATGGCGGCGATGCCGGAAATTAAGCAAAAACTCAAGGCTTTACAGGAGCGCTGAGTAATTGAAGCGCAGGCACCGCTTAGGTTTTTGCCTGAGCAGGGGCAAGGGCGTTGATGATTAAGATCATGTGGGTCATGTAAGATAAAAGGGAGCGTCGGCTCCCTTTTTTTTACGCGTGTCCTGTAGCGAATCGCCAGGCTTATTTCGCTTCATCTTCATTGATGCGGCGCGCACCATTAAAGCGTTTTTTCCAGTAAGCCAGATCCATGCTTTCAATTCTGACTTGTCCGCCGGCTGAGGGGGAGTGAATGAATTTGTTATCACCCAAATAAATGCCTACATGCGAAAAACCACGACGCAGCGTATTGTAAAAAACCAGATCGCCAGGCTGCAGGTCTTTTTGATCAATTTTTTCGCCGACACGGCTGATTTCTGCAGAGGTGCGAGGCAGTTCAGCACCGAGCGCATCTTTAAATACCAGGCGCACAAAGCCACTGCAATCCAGGCCATTTTCCGGTGTGTTGCCGCCGCGTTTGTAGTGAATGCCAATGAAATCCATGGCTTTTACGGTCAGATCGGAAGCTCGTTGCTTTAATTCTTGTAATTTCAGGTAGGCAGTGGAAGATTCGGGGAAGGTTGTGTCTGCTGCCATGGAGGCGCTGATGACACAAGTTTGCAGGCATGCTGCAACAAGCACTAATTTTGCATTTCTGAGTAGTCTGGAAACGTTTATTAGCATCTTTACACCTGTTGAAAAAAACCGCTCAACTGTAAGTCAGTTTTTGAACAATGTAAACCGTTTGCTGGTTTTTTCTGCCCATCTCTTATTAAGGATTAAACATGTGTGCCGCTACCGGTTGCTACGTTCCATCCGGGTCGTACCAACCCGACGCAGAGTAAGGTGCGGCGAATTGTTGATGGAATTTGCGAAAATCAATTAAATTGTTTTCATCACAAAAATAGTCGGGCTGGTTGGTAACTTGGCTTACAATCAGCGCATATTTTTTAGGAGAAACTTATGCAATCCAAGCCTTATCTGGTCTTAGAAGATGTAAAAAAAATTGCGGCTGCTGCGGAGCAGGAAGCAATCTCAAATGGTTGGGCGGTCGTGATCGCCATCGTCGACGACGGCGGGCATTTGATCTGGTTGCAGCGCCTGGACGGTGTGGCACCGATTTCCACGCATCTGGCGCCTGCTAAGGCAAAGACTGCGGCAATGGGTAAGCGCGATTCAAAAATCTACGAAGATTTGATCAACAATGGACGCTATTCCTTTTTAAGCGCGCCACTGGTCGAAGGTATGCTGGAGGGAGGTGTGCCGATCATGGTGGATGGTTATTGTGTTGGCGCTGTCGGCGTTTCTGGCGTTAAATCGGCCGAAGATGCGCAGGTAGCACGCGCTGGTATTGCTGCGCTGGGTCTGGCCTGAGTTTTCCTGCACGCAGTAAGTCACTCATCCCAGGTTTTTGCTAGTGAAATCAGGGTTTTGGACTTGGCAAAAGGCGGGTTTCGGGCTATAATTCGAGGGTTTAACTAATCCGAAATCTCGCCGTAGCGCCTACCCAAATTCACATTGCTCCATACTTATTTTCAGGCCGCACGGAAAGATAGTCCGGCCTGGGATAACGTCAATTTGGGGCATCGCAGCGGCGGTAACAATACAGGAGTTGCCCTTGCTGCCCATTCCGCAGTCCCTTCTTCGTTCCGGCCAGGACACCGCAATACTTGCTCTCGCTGATGGAACCATTTTTACTGGCTATTCTATTGGTGCTGCAGGTCATACGATAGGTGAAGTTGTTTTCAATACCTCGATGACCGGTTATCAGGAAATCCTCACCGATCCTAGTTACAGTTCCCAAATAGTCACTCTGACTTATCCCCATATTGGCAATACCGGCGTGAATGCTGAAGATGTCGAGTCTGAAAAAATTCATGCAGCAGGTCTGATCATTAAAGACCTTCCTATGCTGGTCTCCAATTTCCGCTCCGAATCATCCCTTTCTGATTACCTCAAATCCCAAAACATCGTCGCTATTGCGGGTATCGATACGCGTAAGCTGACCCGTATTTTGCGTGAAAAAGGTGCGCAGGGCGGTGCGATACTGGTCGGTGCTGACGCTGAGAAAGCCATCGTATTGGCGAAGTCCTTCCCTGGTTTGTCTGGCATGGATCTGGCTAAAGTGGTTTCAGCTAAGCAGTCCTATGTCTGGACTGAGTCTGAATGGGTGCTGGGGCAGGGTTATGGTGAGCAAAAAGCACCGCAATTCCATGTAGTCGCATTTGATTTTGGTGTGAAGCGCAATATCCTGCGTATGCTCGCTGAGCGTGGCTGTAAGGTTACGGTGCTGCCTGCGCAGTCTTCCGCCGCCGATGTGCTGGCATTGAATCCGGATGGCGTATTCCTGTCGAATGGTCCTGGCGATCCTGAGCCTTGCGATTATGCGATTGCAGCAGCAAAAGAACTGATCGAAAAAGGCGTGCCAACTTTCGGTATCTGCCTTGGCCATCAAATCATGGCGCTGGCTTCAGGCGCCAAGACCTTGAAGATGAAGTTCGGTCACCATGGTGCGAATCATCCGGTACAAGATCTCGATAGCAAACAAGTACTGATTACATCGCAAAATCATGGTTTTGCTGTGGATGCAGCTTCTTTGCCTGCAAATTGCCGCGTCACACACGTATCCCTGTTTGACGGCTCCCTGCAAGGCTTTGCACGTACCGATAAACCCGCATTCTGCTTCCAGGGACATCCGGAAGCATCACCAGGTCCGCATGATATCGCCTACCTGTTTGATCGCTTCATACAATTGATGACCACGGCAAAGACAGGAGAATAATAAAAATGCCAAAACGTACCGACATAAAAAGCATACTGATTATCGGCGCTGGTCCAATTATCATTGGTCAGGCCTGTGAATTCGATTACTCTGGCGCGCAGGCGTGCAAGGCTTTGCGCGAAGAAGGTTACCGCGTGATTCTGGTCAACAGCAATCCTGCGACCATCATGACCGACCCAGAAATGGCTGATGTGACTTACATTGAGCCTATCACCTGGCAAGTCGTTGAGCGCATCATCGCTAAAGAAAAACCGGACGCGATACTGCCAACGATGGGTGGTCAGACTGCGCTGAACTGCGCACTCGATCTGCATCGCCATGGTGTTTTGGTTAAATACGGTTGCGAACTGATCGGCGCCTCCCCTGAGGCGATCGATAAAGCCGAAGACCGCTCCAAGTTCAAGGAAGCGATGACCAAGATTGGTCTGGGTTCTGCGCGTTCCGGTGTGGCGCACTCCATGGAAGAAGCCTGGACTGTGCAAAAAGATGTAGGCTTCCCGGTCATTATCCGTCCATCGTTCACAATGGGTGGTACCGGTGGCGGTATCGCGTATAACTCCGAAGAGTTTGAGACTATCTGTAAACGCGGTTTGGAAGCTTCACCTACCAATGAATTGCTGATTGAAGAATCGCTGATAGGCTGGAAAGAGTACGAAATGGAAGTGGTGCGCGACAAAGCGGACAACTGCATTATCGTCTGCTCGATCGAAAATCTGGACCCGATGGGTGTCCATACCGGTGACTCGATCACGGTGGCACCAGCTCAGACGCTGACCGACAAAGAATACCAGATCATGCGTAATGCTTCGCTGGCAGTATTGCGTGAAATCGGCGTTGATACCGGTGGTTCTAACGTACAGTTCTCTGTCAATCCGGCAGATGGCCGTATGATCGTCATTGAGATGAATCCGCGTGTATCCCGTTCTTCGGCACTGGCTTCGAAAGCAACCGGTTTCCCGATTGCGAAAATCGCTGCCAAACTCGCGGTTGGCTTCACGTTGGATGAATTGCGCAATGAGATCACCGGCGGTGCGACACCGGCATCGTTTGAGCCATCTATTGATTACGTGGTTACAAAAATCCCACGTTTCGCCTTCGAAAAATTCCCGGCAGCAGATAACCGTCTGACGACGCAGATGAAATCTGTGGGTGAGGTAATGGCGATAGGCCGTACTTTCCAGGAATCCTTCCAAAAAGCCTTGCGTGGCCTGGAAGTGGGCGTGGATGGTATGAATGAAAAAACCCAGGATCGTGAGTTGCTTGAAAAAGAACTGGGCGAGCCGGGTCCGGATCGTATCTGGTATGTGGGTGACGCATTTGCTCAGGGCTTTACACTGGAAGAAGTGCATCAGCTCACGCATATCGACCCTTGGTTCCTGATTCAGATCAAGGATATCGTCGACATCGAATTGTGGCTGGATGAGCAAACCCTGGACAGTATCGATCAGACCATGATGCTGAAACTGAAGCAAAAAGGCTTCTCTGACCGTCGTCTGGCGAAATTGCTCAAAACCACAGATACGGCTATCCGCGAAAAGCGCCGTGCATTGAACGTGCGTCCAGTTTACAAGCGCGTTGATACCTGTGCCGGTGAGTTTGCGACTAACACCGCGTACATGTACTCAACGTATGAAGAAGAGTGCGAGTCCAATCCGACAGATAAGAAAAAAATCATGGTGCTGGGCGGCGGTCCTAACCGTATCGGCCAGGGTATAGAATTCGATTACTGCTGTGTTCATGCCGCATTCGCTATGCGTGAAGACGGTTACGAAACCATCATGGTCAACTGTAATCCGGAAACCGTCTCTACCGATTACGACACTTCTGACCGTCTGTACTTTGAGCCATTGACACTGGAAGACGTGTTGGAAATCGTCGATAAAGAAAAACCAGTAGGCGTGATCGTGCAGTATGGTGGTCAGACGCCACTCAAATTGGCATTAGATTTGGAAGCGAACGGTGTACCTATCGTTGGTACTTCGCCGGACATGATTGATGCGGCAGAAGACCGTGAGCGCTTCCAGAAAATGTTGCAAGAGCTGGGCTTGCGTCAGCCGCCTAACCGTACAGCACGTACTGAAACTGAAGCACTCGCACTGGCACAGGAAATTGGTTATCCGCTGGTAGTGCGCCCATCCTACGTATTGGGCGGTCGTGCCATGGAAATCGTGCATGAGCAGCGCGATCTCGAGCGCTATATGCGTGAGGCCGTCAAGGTGTCGCATGATTCTCCGGTCTTGCTGGACCGCTTCCTGAATGATGCGATTGAAGTTGACGTGGACTGTCTGTCAGATGGTGAGCGCACCTTTATCGGCGGTGTGATGGAGCATATTGAGCAGGCTGGCGTGCACTCGGGTGACTCCGCATGTTCCCTGCCGCCATACTCACTGTCTCAGGAAACTATCGCCGAACTCAAGCGCCAGACGTCACTGATGGCGAAAGGTCTGAACGTCGTCGGTCTGATGAATGTGCAATTCGCGATCCAGCAAAAAGATGGTCAGGATGTGGTGTTTGTGCTGGAAGTCAATCCGCGTGCATCGCGTACCGTCCCTTATGTGTCGAAAGCGACTGGCCTGCAACTGGCGAAAATCGCAGCACGTTGCATGGTCGGGCAGTCGCTGGATTCTCAGGGCATCGGTGCGGAAGTGGTGCCGCCTTACTTTAGCGTTAAAGAAGCAGTCTTCCCATTCGTTAAATTCCCTGGTGTAGACACGATTCTGGGACCGGAAATGAAATCGACCGGTGAAGTCATGGGTGTTGGTAAAACCTTCGGTGAAGCTTTCGTGAAATCCCAGCTGGGAGCCGGTGTGAAGCTGCCAACCTCAGGTAAGGTGTTCCTGAGTATCAAAAACAGTGATAAGCCACGCGCAGTCAAGGTAGCCAAGGATCTGGTTGAGCTGGGCTTCTCGGTGGTCGCAACCCGTGGCACGGCGGCGGCGATTACTGAGGCGGGCATTCCGGTTGCGATCGTGAATAAAGTTGTTGAGGGTCGTCCACACGTGGTGGATATGATCAAAAACAATGAAATCGCGATGGTGATTAATACGGTTGAAGAAAAACGTAATGCGATTTCTGATTCCCGTGCCATCCGTACGTCAGCACTGATCGCACGTGCAACCACGTTCACCACCATCGCCGGTGCAGAAGCAGCGGTTGAGGGTATGCGCCACCTGAATGAATTGCATGTTTATGATTTACAAGGTTTGCATAAGTCTTTAAACTGAGCAAAATCCCAGTGCTGCTGAAAGGTTAGCACTGCACCTTTGATACAGAGGTCGCAAAAGACATCACAGATGTTGCTTGCCCTCTGTATTTTTACTTTTATAAGCGTAAATGACATGAGTACAGTACCTATCACTAAATTCGGCGCAGAATTGTTGAAGCAAGAATTACACACCCTGAAAACAAAAGAGCGTCCAGCTGTGATTAATGCGATTGCGGAAGCGCGTGCTCAGGGTGATCTGTCGGAAAATGCAGAATACGATGCGGCAAAAGAACGTCAGGCTTTCATAGAGGGGCGTATCGCGGAATTAGAAGGCAAGCTGGGTTCTGCGCAGATCATTGATCCATCCACGCTGGATGCGGAAGGGCGCGTCGTGTTTGGCTCAACCGTACACCTGGAAGATCTGGAAACCTCGCAGAAAGTGACTTACCAGATCGTTGGTGAGGATGAGGCGGATATTAAGCTCAGCAAAGTATCCATTACCTCGCCGATTGCACGTGCCCTGATTGGCAAGTATGCGGGTGATGTTGTCGGTGTTCAGGCGCCGGCTGGCGTCCGCGAGTATGAAGTGCTGGACGTATCCTACGTGTAATTTGCTTGGGACTTGTCTGGGAGTAGCTTGATTACAGCGTTGCCTGCCAATCATGCAGGCCTCAAATAAATAACCCGGCTCCTGGCCGGGTTATTTGATGCATGCGTGCTGAATGTCAGCCGAGTGCATTCTTCTTTTTACTGGACTGACGTGGTTTTGCGCGTTTGATATTGCCGCCTTGAGTGACGCGCTCGTTTCCTTTTACTAAAACTTTGGAAACAGTTGGCTTTTTCGTGCCACTTGGGCTAGGCTTTACGATAGTAACTTCTCTCAGGCCTCTGCCTTTTTTAACCAGTTTATTTTCTTTTACACCCTCGAGTTTCGGGCGATAGATCACCAGCAGTTTACCGATGTGCTGCACAGGCGCTGCATCGAGTTCGCCGCAAATCGTATCGTACATAGCAATACGTGCTTCACGGTCGTCGCCAAAAACGCGGACTTTGATCAGTCCATGTGCATCCAGACCAGCGTCAATTTCTTTTTTGACAGCTGGAGTCAGGCCAGCTTCGCCGATCAATACGATGGGTTTCAGGCCATGTGCTTCGGATCTGAGTTCGCTGCGTTCAGCGGGTGTGAGTTTTAACATAGTAATTCCTTTAAAAGCAGTATTTTACGCGAATGGCAAAGAATAAATTCAATCAAAATTGGGTGCACGATCATATAAATGATCCATATGTGAAACTTGCACAAAAAGAAGGCTATCGTGCGCGAGCCGTCTATAAGTTGAAAGAGATCGATGAGGTTGAGAAATTAATCCGTCCTGGCCAGGTCATTGTCGACTTGGGTGCTACACCTGGCAGCTGGTCCCAGTATGTACGGAATAAACTGGCAGGCAAAGAAGGCGGCGGCATATTGGGCGAGATTTACGCACTGGATTTGCTGCCTATGGAGCCGATTGCAGATGTTCAGTTTATTCAGGGCGATTTCCGTGAGGATGAAGTGCTGGATAAATTGGAAGCCTGCCTGTCAGGGAGAAAAGTAGATCTTGTTCTGTCTGATATGGCGCCCAATCTTTCCGGTAATTCCACAGTCGATGCCGCAAGGGTGGAGTATATCATTGAGTTGGCAATTTCTTTCGCGAAAGCACACTTAAAACCCGGCGGCGCACTGTTAGTGAAGTGTTTTCACGGACCAAGTTATAATAATATTGTCAATATGTTCAAGGATGAATTTAAAGTGGTCCAGAACAAGAAGCCGAAAGCAAGTAAGGATAAATCCTCAGAAATCTTCCTTCTGGGTAAAGGATTGAAAAATCCTGAGTAATTTTTCTCTTGATTATCGTCAATGCAGGCATCATATGTTGGCTAGCAAGCTCTGCCTATTGCAGGTAGAATGAACAATTACAGTATCAGAAAAATAGCGCAACCTGCGTTCAAGGAGTTCTCGTGAATAATATGTTTTCAAAAGCAGCGATATGGGTGGTGGTTGCCCTGGTGCTTTTTACCCTGTTCAAACAATTTGAAGGGAAAAGCGGCAGCATTGGCGTTACTTCCGTGCCCTATTCAGAATTTCTGGAAGAGGTGAAGGCTAAGCATATTAAAGAAGCCACCATCGACGATGCGAACCGCACCGTCACAGCGGTGACGACTGACGGTAAGAAGATTAAATCTCAACTCACGATTTTTGATCGCGGTCTGGTTGGTGATCTGGTTAATAATGGTATTAAATTTGACAATAAACCGCCAGAAGAGCAATCTTTCCTGCAGCAGGTGTTTATCTCCTGGTTTCCTATGCTGTTGCTGATTGGTGTATGGATATTCTTCATGCGTCAAATGCAGGGCGGTGGTAAGGGGGGGGCTTTTTCTTTCGGTAAGTCCAAAGCAAGAATGCTTGATGATTCCAACAATAACGTCACGTTTGCCGATGTGGCTGGTTGCGATGAAGCCAAAGAAGAAGTCACAGAAGTAGTCGATTTCCTCAGAGATCCGACTAAATTCCAAAAACTCGGTGGCCGTATTCCACGCGGTATCCTGATGGTAGGTCCACCAGGTACCGGTAAAACTTTGCTGGCACGCGCTATCGCTGGCGAAGCTAAAGTGCCATTTTTCACTATCTCCGGTTCCGATTTCGTCGAAATGTTCGTTGGTGTTGGCGCATCCCGTGTTCGCGATATGTTCGACACTGCAAAAAAACATGCGCCTTGCATTATTTTCATCGATGAAATTGATGCTGTTGGCCGTCATCGCGGCGCCGGTATGGGCGGTGGCAATGATGAGCGTGAACAGACACTGAACCAGATGCTGGTCGAAATGGACGGTTTTGAGGCGAACTCTGGCGTGATCGTCATCGCTGCAACTAACCGTGCTGATGTATTGGATAAGGCGTTGTTGCGTCCAGGTCGTTTCGATCGCCAGGTTTCTGTGGGCTTACCGGATATCCGTGGTCGTGAACAGATTTTGAACGTGCACATGCGCAAAGTGCCTGTGTCTTCGGATGTGCGTGCTGATATCCTGGCACGTGGCACACCTGGTTTCTCTGGTGCTGATCTGGCTAATCTGGTCAATGAAGCTGCACTGTTTGCTGCACGCAGAAATAAGCGCCTGGTTGAAATGTTGGATTTCGAGGATGCCAAAGATAAGATTTACATGGGGCCTGAGCGTAAATCCATGGTGATGCGTGAGGATGAACGTCGCAATACTGCCTACCATGAGTCTGGTCATGCAGTCGTGGCGAAATTGTTGCCTAAGGCTGATCCTGTGCACAAGGTTACTATTATGCCGCGTGGCTATGCACTTGGTCTGACCTGGCAGTTACCTGAGCACGATCAGATCAGTGGCTACAAAGACAAAATGCTTGAAGAAATTTCTATATTGTTTGGCGGCCGTATTGCTGAAGAGATTTTTGTTGGTCAAATGTCTACCGGTGCCTCGAATGACTTTTCGCGTGCGACCAAACTGGCACGATCTATGGTGACACGCTTTGGTATGTCAGACAGTATGGGCGTCATGGTCTATGAGGACAGCCAGCAGGAAGGTTATTTTGGTATGTCTTCCAAAACGATTTCTGAAGCAACCCAACAAAAAGTCGACGCTGAAATCCGTTCGATTTTGGATACGCAATATGCTTTAGCGCGTAAGCTGTTAGAAGAAAACCGCGATAAGGTCGAAGCCATGACTAAGGCCTTGCTCGATTGGGAGACGATCGATGCTGATCAGGTCAACGATATTATGAATGGCGTTGATCCACGCCCACCTAAAGCAGGCCAGTCTACCGGACGTGGATCTTCCGGAAATGCATCTGGCGGCGTATCCCCAAACGCCACAGCACCAGCCTGATTAACGATTTAGCAGACGGAAAGGTGAGGTAATAACCTCGCCTTTTTGCTTTTATGAAGAAAAATTTTCAATGTGGGCGCTTTCGTTTTCCTCTGAATGCGCCAGGCTTTCGCCCTTTGGTCATGGGCATCCTGAATGTCACGCCCGACTCATTTTCTGATGGTGGAAAATTTACTGACCTCGATGCTGCGCTCGCTCAGGTCGATGTCATGCTCAACGATGGTGTCGATATCATCGATATCGGCGCGGAATCCAGTCGACCTGGTGCGGCACCGCTTTCCCTGCAACAGGAACTTGATCGTCTGATGCCCTTAGTATTTGCTATCCGCGATTGTGGTAAGGCCATTTCTGTCGACACCTATAAACCCACAGTGATGAAAGAAGTATTGCTGGCTGGCGTCGATATGATTAATGATATTTCGGGTTTCGCCAGTGTAGAGGCTATTGCAGCGGTCGCCTCATCTGATGCGGGTTTGTGCGTGATGCATATGCAACAGCAGCCACAAACGATGCAGCAAGCGCCGGCTTATTTGGATGTGGTGAGTGAAGTCGCCAGCTTTTTGCAAAGCCGCAAGAATGTATTGATTGCAGCGGGCGTGGAAGACGAAAGAATTTGCCTCGACCCGGGATTTGGATTTGGTAAAACATTGGCGCACAATGTGACATTATTCAAAAATACACCTCACTTGATTGCTTCGCTGGATAGCCCTTTGTTGATTGGCGTGTCGAGGAAATCGATGATAGGTGGTTTAACTGGCAGAGAAATTGAGCACAGGCTGGCAGGTAGTCTAAGTGCCGCGCTCGCAGCTGCCCACCAGGGGGCTGCAATATTACGTGTGCATGATGTCAAAGAGACCGTGGACGCGCTCAAAGTTTGGAATAGTCTTAGTGATATGGAGTGGAATTGCAATGTCTAGAAAATATTTTGGTACGGATGGCATACGTGGACGTGTCGGTGTTGCACCGATTACCCCCGACTTTGTAATGCGCTTAGGATATGCCGCAGGCAAAGTCCTCGCTCAGGCTGGCCATGTGGGCGAGGGGCGCCCCACCGTGCTGATCGGTAAAGATACCCGCATTTCGGGTTATATGCTGGAAGCCTCCCTGGAGGCCGGTTTTGCAGCAGCAGGTGTTGACGTAATGTTGTCTGGGCCTATGCCGACGCCAGCCGTGGCTTATCTGACACGCGCCTTGCGTCTGGCTGCCGGTGTCGTGATTTCGGCTTCACATAATCCTTATGACGACAATGGAATTAAGTTTTTCTCGGCACAAGGGAATAAATTGCCGGATGAAGTAGAGCTCGCGATCGAAGCTGAGCTGGAAAAAGACATGCTGTGTGTCAGCTCCGATCACTTAGGTAAAGCGCATCGCTTGCGTGATGCGAATGGTCGATATATCGAATTCTGCAAAGGGACTTTCCCAACCGAATTGGATTTACGCGGCATGAAAATTGTCGTGGATTGTGCACACGGTGCAGCCTACGATATTGCTCCACATGTATTCCATGAGCTGGGTGCAGAAGTTATCGCGATTGGTAATGCGCCAAATGGCCTCAACATCAATGACAAAGTTGGTGCGACGGCGCCGGATGCACTCGCCTTAGCGGTACGTGCCAACCATGCAGATTTGGGCATTGCCCTTGATGGTGATGCAGATCGTTTGGTCATGGTGGATCGTCACGGAAAAATTTATAACGGCGATCAGTTGTTATATCTGATGGTTCTGGATCGTCTCGCGACTGGCCCGGTTGCTGGCGTGGTCGGTACCTTGATGACGAATATGGCCGTTGAAGTTGCGTTGCAAAAACTGGGTGTGGGCTTCTCTCGTGCCAAGGTTGGCGACCGTTATGTACTGGAACAATTGCATGAACGAGGCTGGCTGCTTGGTGGCGAAGGTTCTGGCCATTTGCTTTGCCTGGATAAGCATTCTACGGGTGACGGTATCGTCTCTTCCCTGCAAGTATTATCCGCATTGAAACGCAGCGGTAAGACCTTGGATGAATGCATTTCAGGTTTGATGCTGTATCCGCAAACTTTGTTGAATGTGCGTGTGACGCCAGGTTTTAACTGGCAAAACAATGCTGCGCTGGTCGCAGAAAAGGCCAAAGTCGAAGCTGAACTAGGTGAGCGTGGTCGTGTGCTGATACGTGCATCCGGTACTGAGCCGCTGATACGCGTGATGGTAGAGGCGGATGATGCGGACTTGGCCGCAAGTTCTGCACGCCGTTTGGTTGAATGCATTAAATAATGCCATGCAGGCGGTTTTCGGACCGTCTGAATATTGAAAGTATGCGCATTTACATGTAGTATTCAGCCTTCAGTTTTTCAGCACTAATGTACTGAAATCTAAACTGTCCATAGCTCAGTTGGATAGAGCACGAGCCTTCTAAGCTCGGGGTCGTAGGTTCGATTCCTACTGGGCAGGCCAAAATATAAAGCCCAGCTTGAAGCTGGGCTTTTTTGTTTTTGGTCGCGCAGAATCTGTGCGCAAGAAAGGGGCGGTATTTGCCCCTTTCTGCTTACCAGATTGTGACGCGTTCTGCCGGTGGCAAATACATCTTGTTGGCTTCTTTAACGCCAAACGATTGATAGAACGGCGTCATATTACGCAGCGTGCCGTTGGCACGGAATTCGCCTGGGGAATGCGGATCCGTTTTGATGCGAATGATCGCTTCCTGTTCACGCAATTTGCCACGCCAAACCTGAGCAAAGCCCATGAAGAAGCGCTGATCACCGGTCAGACCACCAATCACAGGAGCAGGTTTGCCGCCCAGCGATAATATATAGGCTTTATAAGCGATGGCCAGACCCGAGTTATCAGCAATGTTTTCGCCCAGCGTGAGTTCACCGTTAACGTGGTAGCCAGATACTGGTGAAAACGCATTGTATTGCTTTACCAACGCAGCAGTTTTTGCCGCAAATTTTTCATGGTCTTCTTTCGTCCACCAGTCACGCAAATTACCCAGACCGTCATACTGCGCACCCTGATCATCGAAGCCGTGGCTGATCTCGTGACCAATCACCGCGCCTATGCCGCCGTAGTTAACCGCATCATCGGCTTTCGGATTAAAGAATGGTGCCTGCAAAATAGCTGCCGGGAACACGATTTCATTCATCTCCGGATTGTAGTAAGCATTGACCGTTTGTGGTGTCATGCCCCATTCATCGCGATCGATAGGCTTACCTAATTTATTCAGCTCAGTCTGTGCGGCAAACTGGCGAATCGCACGCAGGTTACCTACTGCATCCCCTTTGACTATCTTGAGCTCAGAATAATCTTTCCATTTATTTGGATAACCGATTTTAGGCATAAAGGTAGCTAGCTTAGCCTGTGCTTCTTTTTTGGTCGCATCGCTCATCCAATCCAGTGTATCCACGCTTTGTTTGTAAGCGAGCAGCAGGTTATTCACCAGTTGCTCCATCTTGGCTTTACTATCTGCAGGGAAGTGCTTTTCAACATAGAGCTTACCCAGGCTTTCACCCATGCCGCTGTCGACCAGACGCACTCCGCGTTTCCAGCGCACTTCCTGACTAGGAACGCCACGCAGGGTTTTGCTGAAGAAGGCAAAGCTTTCATCCGAAAACTGTTTTGGTAATTGTGAAGCAGCAGAGCTGAAGGTGTGCCATTTCAGATAAGCCTTGATCGTGTCCAGCGGCGTTTCTGCCAACACTTTACTCATGCCTGTGATGTAACTAGGCTGGGCGACAATCACGTAGTCGATTTTGCCGCTGACGCCCAGTTCTTTCAGGTAGGCATTCCAGTCATAGCCTGCACCCAGCTTGCTGAGTTCATTCAAAGGAATTTTGTTATAGGCCTTGATAGGATCGCGCAATTCAACCTTAGTCCATTGTACTTTCGCCAGTTCAGTTTCCAGCGCCAGAATCGCTGCTGCTTTTTTAGCTGCGTCTTTGTTACCCGCCAGGCTCAGCATTTTTTCTATATGCTGCAGGTATTTTTCACGGGTAGCTTTGAGTTTGGCGTCATCATCTTTCAGGTAGTAATCACGATCTGGCAGTGCCAGACCGGATTGACCGATGTCGAGTACGTATTTGGTTGAGTCTTTATTGTCCTGATGGACTTGCACATCGAAAGGTGCAGTGACGCTGATACGGTTCAGCCAGGCGAAAGTGGCTGGCAGTTGATTTTTGTCGGAGATTGCATCTATCTTTGCAAAGTCAGCTTGCAAAGGTTTGAGACCCGCTGCTTCGATTGCTTTGGTATCCATAAAACTGGCAAACAAATCAGCGATTTTTTGTGCATCACTGCCTTGTGCATTCTGGCCTTTGGATAAACCCTGAATAATCGTATGCAAACGTGGCACGACAGCTTCACGCAAATCCATAAATGCGCCGGCTGAGGAGCGGTCAGACGGGATTTGTGCGTTTTTCAGCCACGCACCATTCACATGGCGGTAAAAGTCGTCCTGAGGTGCAACGGACTTGTCCTGGAATTTCGTATCTACGCCGGACAGCAATACCGAGGGCGAAGCAGCTTTGGCAGGTTCAGCTGCATAGCTGGAGGCAGAGCTGGTGGTGCCAGCGATGAGCAGCGCGATAACGCTGAGAACTTGGGCTTTCACTTAGGGTTACTCCTCTTTAGAAGCGGGTCACAGATCTGGCTTTGTTGTATTCGTGACCGGATTATCGACATGGGTGTTACAAAGAACGGCTGAAGTGTTTACTTCGACCTCTGAAAACACGTAAAGTTCAGCGTCAGCCTGAGATTGACTGCAGGTGCTGGTGCATGCCAATTGGCAGACATATTCACTGACGCACAGCAGTGTAACTGTATTGAGTATGAACACAATAAGCAAGGTGTCTGGTTTGGAAAAAAATGAGATAAAGCGTGCGTTTACGCTCGATTTGCCACAAGGAGCAGGTCCGTTCCCGTGCCTGGTGCTAGCTCCAGGCTTGCGTTATGGAATGCAGAGAGAGCTGTTTCTGAGCATCTCCAGTGAATTGACACGATGTGGTATCGCTGTCGCCAGATTTGACTGGGATTTTTTTCAAAAAAATCCTAAAGAAGGTCAGCCTTCAGCAGATTTGTCGGCGGAAAGCAGGCAGCTGCGTGAGGTAGTACGCCAGTTACGCCTGGATGACAATATTCATTTTCAACAGATTGCGCTGGCCGGAAAATCGTTTGGCTCTGTCGTGGCATGGCGTGTTTTATGTGAAGACGCCAAGTTCAAAGCGGGTATTTTTCTGACGCCCTTATTTGATGAAAAAAAGGATGGGCCAGAGCTCAGCTATGTCGCGCCGCGTTATTATCCCTATGCGTCTTCATTGCGCTTGCCACTCATGATGATTACCGGTGATCAGGATGCTCATTGTTCGACACGCAGCCTGTATCGCTTTGCGTATGAGAATACGCGTGCGATCCGTATTGCCGTTGTCAGTGGTGACCATGGCTTTAGCCAGTCTGCAGACGCGAAAATAAGTGAAAACAGCCACCCATTGGTGGCTGCCCATCTGCTGGATTTTTTACGTCATACCGCTTTTGCCTGAATGCCACACAACTCAGGTGTCGATGTGCTCCACTAACAGCTGCACCTTGGTCACGCCATTGTATTCATTCGCATCCAGGCGGAAAGCGACATTGACGACATCATCCAATTCATCGGTATGTCCAAACCAGATCGCATCAAAACGCTGACCATTTTTTTCCAGCACCAGCTTCAGATGGCGTTCTTTCAGGATGCGCTGAGAAATCAGGCGGAACTGATCGCAAAACAGCGGGGGAGGGAAGTGTTGGCCCCAGACTTGTTGATCCAGCAGTTGAATAAAGTCGATGCTGAAATAGGCATCTTCTAAAGGTCCATCGGTTTCTATGATGCGCTCTAACTGCTGCTTTTCCAGCCAGGACTGCCCGACAGCCTCAAAGGCAGCCTGAAATATAGGTAAGTCCTCATGTGCCAGGCTAAGGCCTGCTGCCATCGCGTGACCACCAAATTTGTGTATGACACCGGGGATTTGCTTGGACACCAAATCCAATGCATCACGTAAATGAAAGCCGGGGATAGAACGACCTGAACCTTTGATCAGGTCGTCGCCAGCCGGCGCAAAAGTAATGGTAGGGCGGTAGAATTTGTCCTTGAGACGGGACGCCACGATCCCGATCACGCCCTGATGCCAGCTCTCATCATAGACACTGATGGTATGGCTGTCTGCCACTTGCAGATCATCCAGATGCAGCAATGCGATATCCTGCATTTCGCGTTCTATGTCTTTACGATCGCTGTTGATCGATTGCAGTTGCTGCGCAATATGCCAGGCATGGCCTTCGTCATCGGTCGTCAGGCAAGCGATGCCGAGTGCCATATCCGCCAGTCTGCCTGCCGCATTCAGACGCGGACCCAATGCAAAGCCCAGATCAAATGGACTGGCTTTCTGTGCCTCCCGGCCAGATACACGGAACAGTGCAGCAATGCCCGCACACATGCGGCCAGCGCGCATACGTTTTAGTCCTTGTGCTACCAAAATACGGTTATTTGCATCCAGACTCACCACGTCCGCTACGGTGCCAAGCGCAACCAGATCCAGCAGACTGTCCAGTTTGGGTTGGGTGTGTTGATCAAACAGGCCACGCTGGCGCATCTCAGCGCGCAACGCCAGCAACACATAAAACATCACGCCCACCCCGGCCAGGTTTTTACTTAAAAATTCGCAGCCAGGCTGATTTGGGTTGACGATCACTGCTGCTTCCGGTAACTCTGAGCCCGGTAAGTGATGGTCTGTGACCACGACGTCCACGCCTAGCTCTTTGGCGCGTCTGACGCCATCAACACTGGCGATGCCATTATCGACCGTGATGATGATGTCAGGTCGTTTTTCTCTGACCGTCAGCTCCACGATTTCCGGTGTCAGGCCATAACCATATTCAAAGCGATTCGGCACGATGAAATCGACTGTCGCACCGAGCATACGTAAGCCACGGATACCAACCGCGCAGGCAGTAGCGCCATCGCAATCGTAGTCGGCCACGATGGTCATGACTTTTTGGCTGGCGATTGCGTCTGCCAGAAAGCTGGCTGCTTGCTTGATGCCTTTCAGGCTCGCAGGTGTATGCAAGCCTGAAAGTTCGGTCGATAAATCTTTTTCAGTTGTCGCATTCCGGGCTGCATACAGTCTCGCTAACACGGGGTGCATACCGCGTTGACGCAAAAGTTCAGCCTCACGGAAAGCATAGGGACGGGTTGCTATCCGGGTCATGATGCAAGCCCTTCAAACAGTGGTGTTAAGCCGGGCTTTTTCCAGAACTTCCACTTGCTGTTGCGTCGTATGTGAAATTCGATACAGCGTCGTGTATCGGTACAAATTAAACGCAGCTTGTCGATTTGACCGCTATTGAGCGCATCCAGTGCGGGCAGCATGAGGTGCTGCTCCATTGTATGGAATTGATCCAGCCAGCTGGACCAGTCACTATTGAGTGCGGCACTGATTAGTGCGTCGTAGTACCACAATCCACTTGGCGTCGGCTGGCAGTGCGTGCTCAGCCAGCGTGGCGTTTCTATATCAACTGCTGTGGCCGGCGTCAGATTTTGCGGCTGAGTGCCACCATATAGCCACATTGAGTTAACCGGCTTCAGGCCGCTCTGCTCACGGCGTTGATTCACTTCATGGTCAAACCATTGCATTTGTACTTCATTTTGAAATTTGCGCCAGGCGCGCGCCGATTCGCCTTGTGGCATCCAGACATCAATGTTGTGACCGCAAGCCGCATCTGGCGTCGCGGTTTTTAGGTCGTGCCATTGATCTGCGCGTAAAAACCAGTGGCTGCTGTGATGCGCCTGCAATTCAAGCCCATATTCACCTGCCGTGTTGGCGGCAATCTCAAATAAGGGCGCAGCTTGTTCGTCAGTGAGTTCGAGCTGACGATGATCGGTCAGTACCAGATGGTCGCGTGCGATATGGATGTGCACCGGTTGAAGGCTGAACCAGTAGCCTGCGCGCAGGGCAGGGTGAGCTTGCAAGTGTCGCGATGTAATATAAGAAGGGCTCTGTAGCGTGCTTTCAGGCGGAAAATGGCCTGTCAGCCAGTATTCATGCGGTAAAGCACGTGCAAATGCATCCGTATCCGGGTGGCGCTGGCGCTCTGCCCAGCCTAGCAGGTTCGCTGTTGCAGGGGTATTCAGGTTGCGCAGCAGATCTTTTTCGAGTCCGGAAGGCGGTATGCTGAAGGGAATAATCAATGCTAAATTTTTCATATTGAGTATTGTATGGCAAACTGACGCCACCTTAATTGATAACCCCAGATTTGCAGTGAAAAATCTCTCTTTTGAATGGCTGGTCGGACTACGCTATACCCGGGCCGGTAAACGCAGTGGTCGCAACGGCTTTATTTCCTTTATTTCTATGATTTCCATGTTTGGCATTGGTCTCGGGGTCGCCGCCCTGATCATCGTGCTGTCTGTGATGAATGGCTTTCAAAAAGAAGTGCGTGACAGGATGTTGTCTGTGATCGCACATGTGGAAATTTTTGATGCCACCGGCGCGATTCCTGATTGGCAGCAAACTGCTGCTGAAGTGCAGAAAAATCCGGCCGTGCTGGCTACGGCGCCCTATGTCGACGGCCAGTCCATGATCATCCGTGACGAGGTAATGCGCGGCGTGATCATCCGTGGTGTCTTGCCGGAACTGGAGCCTAAAGTCTCGGAAGTGGCTGACAAAATGAAGAGCGGCCACTGGCAGGATTTACGTTCTGGGGAGTTCAATATTATTCTGGGCTCTGCACTGGCAGCCGGTTTGCGGGTGCAAGTCGGTGACAAAGTCACACTGGCTGCGCCGGAAGGACAGATGACGCCAGCAGGCATGATGCCCCGGCTAAAGGCCTATACAGTGGTTGGCATTTTTGAGGCTGGCCACTATGAATATGACTCGGGTATGGCCTTTATGCATGTCGATGATGCACAAAAATTTTTCCGCCTCGCCAGCCCATCCGGTTTGCGTGTCAAAATCAGGGACATGCTGAAAGCGCCGCTGGTCGCGCTGGAATTATCACGTAGCCTGACCGGTGACTTGCTGATCCGGGACTGGTCGCAACAGAACAAAAACTACTTCGCTGCGGTAAAGACAGAAAAAACCATGATGTTCATCATCCTGACACTAATCGTAGCGGTGGCTGCATTTAACCTGGTCTCTACGCTGGTCATGACGGTTACGGATAAACAAGCAGATATCGCGATTTTGCGCACCCTGGGTGCTTCGCCGGCTTCGATCATGAAAATATTTATGATACAGGGCGGTATTACTGGCCTGGTCGGTACCGGGCTCGGCGTCTTATTTGGCGTGCTGGTTGCGCATAATATCGACGTCATTGTGCCATGGATAGAACACACGATGGGCGTTGCTTTCCTGCCTAAGGAGCTGTACTTCATCACTACTTTGCCTTCTGATCTGCGTTCTGCCGATGTGCTGCAAATCAGTGCTATCGCTGTCGTCCTGGCCTTTGTCGCTACCCTTTATCCTAGCTGGCGTGCCGCACGTGTGAAACCAGCAGAGGCTTTACGTTATGAGTAATCGTTCTATGGAATCTCCAGTTGTTCTGTCCTGCCATCAGTTGAGCAAAAGCTTTAACGAGGGTAGTGATGCTGTTCATGTATTAAGCAATATTTCCTTTCATGTAAAAGCAGGTGAACGGGTCGCGATTATCGGCGCGTCCGGTTCTGGCAAATCTACGCTATTGCATTTGCTGGGCGGACTGGATACCCCCAACACCGGTAGTGTGAAATTGCTGGATAAAGAACTGGCGACGCTGAGCGAGGCTGAGCGCGGCCAAATGCGTAATCAATCGCTGGGTTTTGTGTACCAGTTCCATCACTTGCTACCTGAGTTTTCTGCCCTCGATAATGTCGCCATGCCACTGATGATCAGACGCATACCACGCGCTGAAGCACAGCAAGCTGCGCAGCGCATATTGGAGCGTGTCGGTCTGGGTGAGCGCGTCAAGCATGTGCCAGGCGAGCTGTCCGGTGGTGAGCGGCAACGGGTGGCGCTGGCACGTGCGTTGGTGGCGAATCCGGCTTGTGTACTCGCGGATGAGCCTACTGGAAATCTGGATGGTGCAACGGCACAGAATATCTTCGCACTGATGCTGGAGTTATCGCAAACCCTGGGCACCGCTTTTGTGATCGTGACCCATGATGCGGAACTGGCCGGGCGTTGTGACCGCGTTTTACGATTAAACCGAGATGGCTTGCTGCCAGCCTGAGTGAATGATGAAAACCAATAAATATCTGCCTCAATTAGCCTGTGTGCTGGCGACATTGCCAGCTCTGCCTGCTTCTGCTGCCAATGAATTGGTACTGCAGCTGGAGACTTCACTGACGCGCGATACCAATCCTTTGCGTTTCACGGATCAGGCAAATACCGACCCTGGCCTCGCAAACACGGCACAAAAACAGGCGGATACTGTGGCTGGTGCGGACCTGCGCTTCGGCGCCATCGTACCGCTGCTGTCTGATCAGACCCGGCTGATCATGACAGGCTCGCTTGGCAATCGCCACTATAAAAATTACAGCCAGCTAGACCACCAGACTGGTGGTGCAGATCTGGCGTTAGACTGGGTGGCCGGACATGCACTGTCTGGACGTGTCAGTGCTGGCAAGTCAAAACGCCTGTTTCAGTATATTAACGGTAGTCTGACTGAACGTGATTTGTCACATGAGCAGCGTGCAGGCAGCGATTGGCGACTGCGAATCAATAATGACTTTTTGCTCGCGGCCAGTCTGAGTAGGTCTGGCCTGGATTATGATCTGCCAGTCAATCAACTGTACAACTTCCGCGAACACAGCAAACAAGCGGGTCTCAGATATACCTCCACCACAGGTTCTATGCTGGAAGGCGGCCTGCGCTGGTCGGATACTGAATTCCCGCAACGTAATGAGGCGCAAATTACGCTGCTGGACCGCGCTTATAAAGAGCGTGAGGCTTATCTGGATGCCGAGTGGAATTACAGCGTTAAAACCGTATTCAGCACCCATTTGGGTTTGATTAAACGTAGCTATGAAACCCTGAGTGAGCGCGATACCAATTTGCTCAATACGATCGTCCGTGGCACTTACCTGTATTCACCACAGTTACGGTTTGATCTGCAGCTGTTCGATCGTCCGTTTTCCATCGTGGACCCGACTATCCTTTATGTGCAGACCAAGGGCATCAGACTGGATAGCAGCTGGAAATACAGCCCTAAGCTGCAATGGAATGCCTCTGCATTGTGGCAAAACAGTGATCAGAAACTGATACCACGCTTTGATACCGGCGCGGCGCTGCAATCGCGTAAAGAAAAACTGCAACGTGTAGGATTCGGCGGCAGCTATCTGATAGACAGGGGTTTCCGCCTGTTCCTGGACAGTGCTTATGAACGCACACAGCGCGAAGCGGATGGCGTACAGTTAAAACAGGCCATCATCAAGCTCGGTTTTGAATATACCTATGAAAATATCGCCGGTTCCGCAGCACGTATGGGCTTGAATCGCTACCAGCAATTTTACAGCGCGACCGAGGCCACTAAATGAGTGCGATAACGCATTCCTTGGTACGAAAAGCCAGTCGTTTCGCCGCCAGACACACGCTGCAGCGCTGGCTGCCACTGCAACGCCAACGTGCAGTGGTCAGCTTTTCATTTGATGACGTCGCGCTCAGTGCCTGCACCACGGGTGCAGCACTGCTACAGGAATATCAGGCCAGGGCGACGTTTTTTGTTTGCGGCGGCTTGGAGAATCAGATGGAGCAGGGGCAGCTCTGCCATCATGGCGCGCAACTACAACAACTGCATCGCGATGGACATGAGGTCGCCTGTCACACTTATTCGCATCTGAATTGCGAACTCCAGCCGCTGTCCGTGCTAAGGCCTGACTGGGCTAAAAACCGGCATTACCTGGATCAGCTGGGTATTCCACTTTCAGGCTTTGCTTTTCCGTTTGGCGCCTACGATCTGAGTAGCAAATATGCGGCGGCACAGCGCTTCAGCTATAGCCGGATTACCGGTGGCGGCATGCAACAGGGCAGGGCAGATTTGCATGCCTTACGCGCTCAGGCTTTGTATGCTGGCAAAACAACAGAACAGGAAATTCGCAATTTGATTACTGAGGCCGTCGAGCAAGGTGCCTGGCTGATTTTTTACTCCCACGAGGTCAGCGATCAGCCCGGCCCTTGGGGGACTACGCCGGCGCAACTGCGTTTCGCATTGCAAACCGCGCGTGATGCGGGCTGTGATTTACTGAATATCCGTGATGCAATTCAACACTATCGTGCCGTTTCTGCATGAACCGGCTGCGGATGTTACAGATATTTACTGTATAAAAATATAATTAAGTTAAACTTCGATTGTTTCGTAGATAGGATATGTAATGAGTCAACAAAGTCAGTTTGCCCTGATGACCCAGCGTCGCTTTGCGCCGTTTTTCTGGACTCAGTTTCTGGGCGCTTTTAATGACAATGTATTTAAGACCGCTTTACTGACCATATTGACTTTTGATGCACTCAGCTGGACCACGCTGGATGTGGGACTGCTCAATCAGCTGATCCCCGGCTTGTTTATCTTGCCGTTTGTGCTGTTTTCTGCGACTTCAGGTCAGTTTGCCGACAAATTTGAAAAGGCCGGACTCGCCAGAAAAGTTAAATTGCTGGAAATCGCCATCATGAGCATGGCTGCATTTGGCTGGATGACGCATAACCTTTGGGTACTGATTGCTGCGGTCGCTGGTATGGGCATCCATTCCACTTTATTTGGTCCGGTCAAATACGCTTATCTGCCGCAGCATCTGAAAACCGATGAGCTGGTCGGCGGTAACGGGCTGATAGAAATGGGCACCTTCGTCGGCATCCTGATCGGTGAAATTCTGGGCGCCATGCTAGTGGTGCATCAACCCTGGGGCGTACAGCTGGTGGCCTTTGGCGCGATTGCAATTGCAGTACTGGGTTATCTGGCCAGCCTGAAAATTCCCGTCTCGCCAGCGCCTGAGCCTGAGCTGAACATCAACTGGAACCCTGTCAGCGAGACCATACGCAATATCAGTTTCAGTAAGCAAAATCGCCCGGTCTTCCTGTCTTTACTCGGCAATTCCTGGTTTTGGTTCTATGGTGCGATCGTGCTCGCGCAGTTCCCGCTATACGCAAAGAACTATCTGCATGGCGATCACAGCGTATTCGTGTTGTTGTTGACGGTATTTTCGTTTGGCATTGGTGCGGGTTCATTATTGTGTGAAAAATTATCGGGCCATAAAGTGGAGATAGGCTTAGTTCCTTTCGGCGCAATCGGTCTGTCTTTGTTTGGTCTGGATTTGTATTTTTCCAGCGTGTCTTACACCAATACTTTGGCCGTTGGCGCGCTGGATTTTGTACGTCAAACAGGTAGTTTGCGGATATTGGCGGATATTGTTTTGCTCGGTATTTTTGGCGGTCTATATATCGTGCCTCTGTTCGCATTAATACAGACACGTTGCGACCCTAAGCATCTGTCGCGCACTATCGCCGGCATGAATATCCTCAATGCGTTGTTCATGGTGGTGGCTTCACTGGCGGCTTCCGCCATGCTGCTCAAGGGCTTTACTATTCCGCAGATATTTATGGCGACTGCCATCCTAAACGCCATCGTAGTGGTGTATATCTTCAGCCTGGTGCCTGAGTTCCTAATGCGCTTTATTGCCTGGTTGCTGATCCATACTGTGTATAAAGTCAGAACTGTGAATGCAGACAGTCTGCCGTCTGAAGGTGCGGGTGTGATGGTCTGTAATCATGTCAGCTATATGGATGCGATCGTGATCGTGGCTTGCAGTCCACGTCCTATCCGCTTCGTGATGGACCACAGAATATTCAAAATTCCTTTCCTGTCCTGGGTATTCCGTACAGCGAAAGCGATTCCGATTGCGCCGGCTAAAGAAGATCCATGGCTGATGGAAAAAGCCTATGTTGACATCGCCCAGGCTTTGCATGAGGGAGAACTGGTCTGCATTTTCCCAGAAGGTAAACTCACCGCGACCGGCGAACTGAATGAGTTCAAAGGCGGTGTCATGAAGATTCTGGAACGTACCCCGGTACCGGTGTATCCGATGGCTTTGCGCGGCCTGTGGGGGAGTTTTTTCTCGCGTGATAAAACCAATCCGTTTGAGCGTGCATTCAGGCGCGGTCCGTTCTCCAAGCTGGAACTGGTCGTTGGCGATGTGATGTTGCCGACAGAAGTGACACCGGAAGTCTTGCAAAAAGAAGTCAAAACCCTGCGCGGTGACTGGAGATAGAAAATGAAGAAACATGTCGCTACTGTATTGACTGGGCTTGCACTCAGTCTGTTGAGTGCAAGCGCACTTGCTGCCAGTATTGCAGGCTTTTCACCGCAGGGTGAGATCGCCCGGGTACGGCAGGTCAGAGCGACATTTTCTGAGCCTGCAATCGCCTTTGGCGACCCAAAGACAGAAAACCCATTTGATATCCAGTGCAGTGCCGCAGGCAGCGGCCGCTGGGCCGATGAAAAAAACTGGATCTATGATTTTAATCAGGATCTGGGGCCAGGCAGTAAGTGCAGTTTTCAGTTGAAACCTGGATTTAAACTCAAGTCAGGCGCAACGGTAACTGGCAAGACCCAGTTTCAATTCAATACCGGCGGGCCCTCGGTTAGCCGCATACTGCCTTACACTGGAAATGGCATCGAAGAAGATCAGGTCTTTATGCTGTTCCAGACTGGCGCTGCAACTGAGGCCAGCATTAAACAGCATACGTATTGTGAAATTTCCGGTGTACAGGAGCGCGTGCCGGTCAAGCTGATCAATGGTGATGTGCGTAAAAAGTTACTGGAAAATTTCGCCAAAGGCAGCGCAGCTGAGGCGGTCACGACCTTGCAGTGCCAGCAGAAATTCCCCGCTGAGGCAGATGTGAAACTGGTTTGGGACAAAGGTATAGCGACCACCAGCGGCATCATCACCTCATCGAAACAGGAATTCAGATTCAAAGTCAGAAAAGACTTCACTGCCAGCATGTCCTGCCAGCGCGAAAACGCCAACGCAGCGTGTACGCCTATTTTGCCAATACAGTTGTATTTCAGTGAGGGCATCAGTCGTAAACTGGCTGAAAAAATCGTACTGAAAAGTGCGAAAGGCAGCGTCAAACCTGACTTGCCGAAAGCCGAAGAGAATCAACAAATTCAAAGCCTGAGCTTTACCGGACCTTTCCCCGAAAAGATGGAATTGAGCATAGAGCTGCCATCTGATCTCAAAGATGAAAGCGGACGCGCACTCGCCAATGCAGGGCAATTTCCGAAGAAATTCATGACGGCCGATTTCCCGCCGCTGGCGAAATTCCCTGCGGCGCCTTTCGGTATCGTGGAATTGAATGCGGATGCGACGCTGGCCGTCACGCTGCGCAATGTCGAAAACGATATTTTGCTGAAGTCAGCCGATGGTAAACAGCCTCCTGTCAAGCTCGCGAACTTGAAACTGGCCGAAGACGCATCCATCATCGAGTGGATCGCAAAACTCAATAATTATCACGAAACCAGTATCTACGTGAACAAGGAAGCGGTTGAAACCCGCAGTCTGTCCTTGCTCAAAAACGAGACTAAGGCTGTCAAGCTGAATTTACCTTCGGTCGAAAAAAAGAGCGAACGTCCGTTTGAAGTGGTGGGTATACCATTTAAAGATCCCGGCTTTTATGTGCTGGAACTGGAGTCTCTGAAACTGGGTAGCGCTTTGCTGGGCAAAACAGCGCCTATGTATGTGCGTACCAGCGCCTTGGTCACCAATCTTGCTGTGCATATTAAGACTGGCCGTGAAAATGGTGCAGTCTGGGTCACTCAGCTGGATAACGGCAAAGTGGTTCCCGACGCGGCAATTCAGGTCTCTGACTGCAGCGGCGAACTGCTGTGGAAGGGTAAAACCGATAGCAAGGGTATCGCTATGCTGCCAGCAGGTTTGAATACCCGTTGCGAGGAAAGCAGCGGCCGTGCTGGCAAACGCAAGGTCTCGAAAATTAACGGTTATTTTGTCAGTGCGCGCAAACAGGATGCGCAAGGCAGAATGGATATGGCATTTGCCTTATCGTCCTGGAATAATGGCATAGAAAGCTTCCGTTTTAATTTGCCGACTGACTTCAGTCCGGCAGCGACACTCAAGGCGCACACCATACTCGATCGCAGCCTGTTCCGTGCTGGCGAGACCGTGTCGATGAAACATGTATTTCGTGCCGAGAACATGAAGGGTCTGGCCTTTGCCGGCGATACGGATTTGCCTAAACGGGTCAGGATTATCCATCAGGGCAGTGGTCAGGAATTTCAGTTCCCGCTGAGCTGGCGCAAAGGTGGCGTGGCGGATAACCGCTTCGCAATTCCTGCCCAGGCCAAGCTCGGTCAATACGATATTTTGCTCGACCATGGCACGGCAAAAACGAATACGACTGAGAATGAAGGCGGTGAAAATGCGCCTATGTATGGCAGCCGCACTTATAGTTCGGGCAGCTTCCGGGTCGAGGAATTCCGTTTGCCACTGATGCAGGGCAAGCTGATACCGCCTAAAGGACCACACATCAGCCCGAAAGAACTGCCACTGGGTTTGCAACTGAATTACATCAATGGCGGTGGCGCTGCTTTACCGGTGCAAGTGACCAGCCTGCTCAGAAATAAATTCCTGCAATTTTCAGGCTACGAACAATTTACTTTCAACAACGTTGAGACGGAAGAAGAGAGTCAAAAGATCGTTGCCAATAAACTGGCTGTCACCTTGGATAAAAACGGCAGCGGTAAAACCGTGATAGGCAGCTTGCCTGCGATTACCCAGCCGCAGGAATTATTGACGGAGATGACTTACGCCGACCCCAACGGCGAAATCCAGACCATTTCGAATGTGACTGCCTTATGGCCAGCTGCCGTGGTGGTTGGTATTAAGAGTGAAGACTGGGTTTCAGCCAAAAATAAAACCCGCTTTATCCTGGTTGCGCTGGATACCGCTGGCAAACCCTTAGCGGATGTGCCATTGCAGGTCAATGGCACGCTGCGCCTGAATAACTCGCACAGAAAACGTATAGTCGGTGGTTTTTACGCCTATGAAAATGCAGAGTCGTCTAAAGACTTAGGTCAGTTATGTTCAGGTAAGTCGGATCAGCGCGGCTTACTGCTGTGTGAAATTGAGCTGAAAGAGTCGGGTAATGTTGAATTGGTGGCTAAAGCCAAAGACGCCAGCGGCAAAGTCGCCTCTGCTAAAAGTTCGATCTGGGCGACAGGTAAAGGCGAAGTCTGGTTCGATGGCGAAAATCAGGACAGAATGGATGTGCTGCCTGAGAAAAAACACTATAAGGCCGGTGAAGTGGCTAAATTCCAGGTGCGCATGCCTTTCCGCAGTGCGACCGCTCTGGTTGCGATAGAACGTGAAGGTGTGATCGAAACTATCATCGCAGAACTGCGTGGCAGTGATCCGAGTATCTCGGTACCGATCAAAGCAGAGTATGGCCCGAATGTGTTTGTATCTGTGCTGGCAGTACGTGGCCGCATGCGTGAAGTGCCCTGGTATTCATTTTTCAGCTGGGGCTGGAAAGAACCGATCAACTGGTGGCATGAATTCCGTGAATATCAGGCACCGACTGCGACCGTCGATCTGGCTAAACCGGCCTATAAATTCGGTGTCGCCGAAATTCAGGTCGGGACCGAAGGAAATCAGCTGAAAGTCAATGTCAGCGCGGATAAACAGCAATATCCTATTCGTGCCGTGTCTAAGGTGAAGGTGTCAGTCACCTTGCCAGATGGACGGCCAGCCGCAGGTGCGGAGGTCGCCATTGCCGCGGTAGACGAGGCTTTGCTGGAATTGCAGCCTAACGAGAGCTGGAATGTCTTGAGCGCCATGATACAAAGACGCAGCTATGGCATAGAAACTGCGACCGCACAGATGCAGGTGATTGGTAAGCGCCATTATGGCCGCAAAGCGGTGGCGGCCGGTGGTGGTGGCGGCAAGGCGCCGACCCGGGAATTGCTTGATACCCTCTTGTTATGGAAGCCGGATCTGGTGTTGGATGCGAACGGCCAGGCCAGTATCGACGTACCGCTGAATGATGCCTTGACCAGCTTCCGTATCGTTGCGGTCGCACAGTCTGGCGCTTCGCAGTTCGGAACCGGTACGACGGCTATTAAGGCAACACAGGATTTGCAAATCATTCCAGGTTTGCCGCCCGTGGTCAGAGAGGGCGACAGTTACCAGGCGATGGTGACGGTCCGCAATTCCAGTGCACGTGCGATGGAGGTGCTGGTACAAGGGAAAATCCTGTCCGCCAATGCGCTGCCGGATCAGAAAGTCAAACTGGCTGCCGGGGAATCGCGTGAGCTGAGCTGGACTGTACAGGCACCCGAACTGACAACAGATGTGCTCAGTCAGCAGTTACAGTGGGAGTTGTCCGCAAAAGAAACGGCGCCACCGCAGGGGCAGGCCGCTGTGGCAGATGCGATTAAATGGAGCCAGAAATTGCTGCCTGCGACGCCAGTCACGGTGCAGCAGGCGACGATGCTGCAATTGGATCGCAGCATGAGTTTGCCAATTGCACAGCCTGCTGACAGTCTGCCTGGTCGCGGCGGTTTGCAATTACATCTGTTGCCGAGTTTGCTTAATAGTGGTGAAGGCTTGAAACGCTATTTTGAAAGCTATCCTTACAGCTGTCTGGAGCAGAAAACCTCGAAAGCGATCGGCTTACACGATAATGCGATGTGGCAGAAAATCGTGAACGATTTGCCGACTTATCTGGATGCAGATGGGCTTGCTTACTACTATCCACCCTCAGACAGTGCTGCGCGTCTGGGTAGCGATACGCTGACCAGCTATCTGATTTCAGTCACACACGAAGCAGGTCTGAGCCTGCCGGACAGCGCAAGACAAAAAATGCTGGCCGCTTTATCTGCTTTTGTAGAAGGCAAGATCACGCGTGATTTCTGGTCGCCACGCAAAGATCTGGAAACCCGCAAGCTGGCAGCACTGGAAGCCCTGTCACGCTATGGCATGGTACAGCCGCGTATGCTGGGTTCCATACAGATCACCCCAAATCTGTGGACGACCAGCGCCATTCTCGATTGGTATGCGATCCTGAAACGTACTACCGCGATCCCGAATCGTGAAGCGGCTTTGAAAGAGGCAGATCAGATTCTGCGCAGCCGCCTGAATTACCAAGGCACACGGCTGGGTTTTTCGACAGAAAAAGACGATTATTGGTGGTGGCTGATGAGTAATACGGACGTCAATGCTAATCGCCTGTTACTGACGATGATAGACAATCCAGCCTGGAAAGACGACTTGCCTAAATTAGTCAACGGTAGCATACAGCGTCAACACAATGGCGTCTGGATGACCACGAATGCCAACGTCTGGGGATTACTGGCACTGGAAAAATTCGCGCGTCAGTTTGAAACAGAAAAAGTCGCAGGTACATCCAAAGCCATGTTGCTGCAAACACCCACAGCGACTCCGGTTCCCCCACAAAGCTTTAACTGGTCAGTCAGTGGCGGTGGCAAACTGAATCTGCCTTGGCCAGTCAAACCTGCGGCGGATGACAAGCTGAGTCTGAGCCATGAAGGTAAAGGCAAGCCTTGGATAGTGCTGCAAAGCCTCGCTGCAGTGCCTTTAAAGACGGCATTCTCCAGTGGTTATCGCATCAAAAAAACCATCACACCGGTAGAACAGAAAGACAGCAAGCTAATGCAACGCGGTGATGTATTTCGCATTACGCTGGAAATCGATGCGCAGACTGATATGACCTGGGTAGCCTTGACTGATCCGGTACCGGCTGGTGCCAGCGTGCTGGGCTCAGGCTTAGGTCGCGATTCGGCCATCGCCACCAAGGACGATAGTAACGAACAGGGCGGCGCCTGGCTGGCGTATGAAGAGCGTAGCTTTGAGGCCTATCGTGCGTATTACCAGTTTGTCCCGAAAGGCAAATTTGTAAAGTCTTACACCATACGCCTGAATAATGCAGGCCAGTTTAAGCTGCCACCGACGCGGGTAGAGGCGATGTATGCGCCTGAGATGTTTGGTGAGTCACCTAACGTTGCAATACAGGTCAAGTAAGACGTGAGATATGCCATATGGCGGCAAGCGGCGCTAGCCTGTTTGTATAGTCAGCTCTGTAGTCTGTTGCCCTATGCCGTTAATCCGGCATACGGCGGCGAGCTGAGTGATTTTGCACGCTTTAAAGCGGCCTCTTTGTCTTCAGATGCAACGCTATACGATAGGAATGGCCAGGTGTTACAGCGCCTGCGTGTCGATATGCAGGAGCGCAAGCTGGCCTGGGTACGGCTGGAAGATATTTCGCCAGCTGTCAGAAATGCGCTGATTGCCTCGGAAGATAAGCGTTTTTATGAGCACTCTGGCGTAGACTGGAGCGCCGTTGCCGCTTCTGCCTGGGGCAATCTGTGGAATACCCGCACCCGGGGGGCTTCCACCATCACCATGCAATTGGCTGGCTTACTGGAACAGGATTTACGCCGCAAAGCTGGCAGCCGTAGTCTGGCTCAGAAAGTGAATCAGGCCTGGGTCGCGCAAACCCTGGAACGAAACTGGAAAAAAGACCAGATACTGGAAGCCTATCTGAATCTGGTGCCATTTCGCGGTGAACTGGTTGGCATTCATGCGCTGTCTCAAGTCATGTTTCAGAAGCACCCGAGCGGCCTCGACTATATCGAAGCCGCCATCGCCGTAGCCTTGCTACGCGGACCGAATGCAACTGAAGCCAAAGTCACAGAACGCGCCTGTCAGATTTTGCGTGAACAAAAGCAACCTGGCTTATGTGCTAATCTTGAAGGCCAGGTCAGACTTGCATTTGCTCAGCTGAGTCGTGGGCTTGCGGTAGCAGGTAACTTCAGCAACGAAACGGCTGTCGCGAATCTGGCCCCCCACTTTGCACGTAAGGTCTTAAGCCTGCAACAGCGCGAATTCCGCTCCAGTTTGTCGCGTTCTTTACAGGTATATGCCAGAGACAGTCTGGTCCGACATTTGTCAGCACTGGCAGATCGCAATGTTGAGGATGGTGCGGTGTTAGTGCTCGATAATGCGACCGGAGAAATCCTGGCCTGGGTCGGCTCCAGCGGACAATTATCTGACGCCAGTCAGGTCGATGGCGTGCAGGCTTTGCGCCAGGCCGGATCGACGCTGAAACCATTTTTATACCAAATGGCGTTGGAAAACCGTTTGATTACGGCCGCTTCGGTGTTGGATGATACGCCGGTCAATCTAAGTACCAGTAATGGACTTTACATCCCGCAGAATTACGATAAGCATTTCAAGGGTCTGGTCAGTGCGCGTACCGCGTTGGCCTCTTCACTGAATATACCGGCTGTGCGCTTATTAGTGTCGCTGCAGCCGGAAGCTTTTTTTCAGCGTTTGCGTGCGTTGGGCATGGATTTGCGTGAATCAGGAAGTTACTATGGCTATAGCCTGGCATTGGGCAGTGCTGACATCAGTCTGCTGCAACTGACCAATGCCTATCGTGCGCTGGCCAATCAGGGTAGCTATACGCCGGTCAAATGGTCCGTGGCAGAGCCGGGGACGGCCCCGACACAAGTGATGCAGGCTGGTGCCAGTTACATCGTCAGCGATATCCTGAGCGACCGGGCCGCGCGCTCTGTGACGTTTGGACTGGAAAGTGCACTGTCTACGCGTGTCTGGACCGCAGTTAAAACCGGCACATCGAAGGATATGCGCGATAACTGGTGCATCGGCTATTCTGACCGCTATACGGTGGGCGTCTGGGTGGGCAATGCATCCGGTGCACCGATGTGGGATGTGTCCGGCGTGACTGGCGCGGCACCTGTCTGGCAGGACGTCATGCATTATCTGCACCGCTCGCGCCCACAGCGCATTATTGCGCCACCCAATGGCCTGGTCAGACAAACGATACGCTACGATAATGCGTTGGAAGCAGAGCGCAGCGAATGGTTTTTAGCGGGTACTGCACAAAGTCAGATACAGTTAGGTACATCACACCAGATACAGCCACACATCCTGTACCCCAAAGCAGGCATGATCGCCGCGCTGGACCCTGATATTCCGCTTGAACGCCAGCGCATACGCATCGCCGCGTATAGTGAACGTGGCATGCTGGTCTTGGATGGTAAAAAGCTGACTGCCAGCCTGAATCCGAAAAAAGAACTGAGCTACGACTGGTTCCCATTCCCGGGCCGGCATGTGTTGAGCCTGCTCGATGCAGAAGGCTATTTGCAGGATCAGATTGTGTTTGAAGTGCGTGGCGCACAAATGAAGGCGCCACGCTAAGCACTATTAGGGCCTGTTAACAATTCAATTGCGAGATGCGTTCAAGCCAAAACGTGGGCTGGCAAGGCGTGTGTCGCCGTCAGGGCTGGTGCCCCTGACAAGACACGCAACGCAGTCCAGCACGGGTTTTGGCTTGAACCCGGAGGGAAAGGGGTAAAACAGCCGCATGGCGTTGTTGCATCCCGCTGACAGTGATTACACTGCTGCGCGGGCTGCGCCTAGCCCTGCACCTGTTTTACCCCTTTCGCACACGTAATTTAAATGTTAACAGGCCCTAATGCGCACCGCCAGCATCAACCGGCGCAGAAGATTTTTTCGGTTTGGTGAGCCAGACAAAACCGATCAATACCAGGAAAATTATCGCTGCCATATAAAAGATATCGGTCGCCGCCATGGTACTGGCTTGCACGCTGATGCTACGGTCTAATACTGCATACGCAGCCTGGTCCGGCATTCCCGCTTGCTGCATGGTTTGCATGTTCTGCACAAATGCAGGTGAGGCATAACCTGTGGCTTCGGTCAGCCTGGCATGGTGTAGCGTACCGCGGTCGTCCCAGATAGTGGTCATGATGGAAGCGCCCATACCGCCACACATAATCCTGACAAAATTGGACAGTCCCGATGCCGCTGGGATTTTTTCTGCTGCCTGACCCGACAAAATGATCGAGGTCAGTGGAATAAAGAACATAGACATAGCTGCACCTTGTATCAGAGTGGGGATCAGCAAGCTCACGGTATCGACTTCGGTATTGAAGCGTGCACGCATGAAAAACACCAGTGCAAACCCGAGAAAGGCGAGCGAAGCGATACGGCGTGCATCTACCTTAGGCAGGATCTTGCCTATGATGGGTGACAAGATAATCGCGAACACGCCGACCGGCGCCATCACTTTACCTGCCTCTGTCGCGGTATAGCCAAGCTGAGTCTGCAGCCACAAAGGCATGATCACCAGACTGCCAAAAAACAGGCCGTAACCGACTGAAATCGCCAGCACGCCGGCGGAGAAATTTCTACCTTTGAACAACGAGAGATCGACCACAGGATGATCCTGACCGTTTTCCCAAACAATGAAATAGATCAGACCAACCACAGCGATCACGGTTAGCAGAATAATCTCGCCGGAATTAAACCAGTCCAGTTCCTTTCCTTTGTCCAGCATCAGCTGCAGGGCGCCTACCCAGACCACCAGCAGTGCCAGACCGACCTTATCTATCGGAATCGCGCGCGTGACAGATTCTCGTTTAGCATAGATGGACCAGGTGGCCCAGGCGGTAAAGAGTCCGACCGGAATATTGATATAAAAAATCCAGGGCCAGGAATAATTGTCTGAAATCCAGCCTCCCAGCAGCGGCCCAATAATCGGCGCGACCAGCGTGGTCATGCCCCATAGCGCAAGCGCCATCGAGCTTTTTGCAGACGGATAACTGCCCAGCAGCAGGGCCTGGGATAAGGGGATCATGGGGCCTGCTACTGCGCCTTGCAAGATGCGCGCTGCGATCAGTATTTCTATATTCGGTGCCATACCACATAGCCAGGATGACAGCACGAATAACAGAACAGATGCCATAAACAGCTTGACCTGACCGAATTGCATGGTCAGCCAGCCCGTCAAAGGCACAGAAATCGCATTCGCCACCGCGAATGAGGTAATGACCCAGGTGCCTTGTTGTGGCGATACGCCAAGGTTACCGGAGATGGCCGGAATCGAGACATTCGCAATCGACGAGTCCAGTACATTCATAAACACCGCCAGTGACAGCGCCAGCGTGCCCATGGCCAGCTGGCTGCCTTGTAAAGGCGGATGCGAAATTCGGGCAGCTGCGCTCATTACTTCGCCTTTGGGCTATGGGATGCCAGATTGGCCTGGATGATGTCAGTGATACGGCGATCGGCATCCTGCGCGCTTTGTTCGAAGACCCGGGTCTGGAATGCCGGAATACTGCGTGCAGCCGGTGCAGCATTCAATGCCTGGCCTTGTTGTTGTGAGATATCGACTTTAACCTGCATAGAAACACCTACGCGCAGAGGATGGGCCGCCAGTTCCTTCGGGTCTAATGAAATACGTACCGGGACACGTTGTACTACTTTGATCCAGTTGCCGGTTGCATTTTGTGCTGGCAGTAAGGCAAAGGCTGATCCTGTGCCGGCTGACATACCAACGACCTTGCCGTGAAATTCCACATCACTGCCATACACATCAGAATGCAGGATCACGTCCTGACCGATACGCATTTTCGCCAGTTGTACTTCTTTGAAATTGGCATCCACCCACAGGCTGTTCAAGGGCACGATAGACAGTAAAGGGCTGCCAGCGGCCACGCGCTGGCCGATCTGAACCGCACGCTTGGCGACATAACCGGAAATTGGCGCTGGTAAGCTGGTGCGGCTTTCGGCGATCATCGCTTCTTTCAGACGGGCAGCGGCACGCAGTACGTTAGGATGCTGTTCTATGCTGGTGTTTTCAGTTAATACTTTATTGGAAGCGAGCTGTTCTTTGGCAGTGATCAATGCTGCTTCGCTTTGTTTGACTGCATTGCGGGCATGTTCGATTTCTTCCGCTGACACTGCGCCGCTGTTACCGGCGGCCATGCGACGTGCTAAGTCCGATTTAGCGCGCTCCAGTTCTACGCTGCGCATATCGGCCATTGCTTGCAGGCTGTTGTTATTGGCGAAGGTCAGGCGAACTTCCCTGACGGTCTGCGCCAGTTGGGCTGCAGCCTGAGTACTGCTGACTTTCGCATCGGTATTGTCGAGTGCAATCAGGGTTTTGCCAGCGTCCACCAGATCGGTGTCATCAGCATGGATGGCAACCACGGTACCTGCGACTTGTGACGTCAGCTGTACCAGATTGCCCGCCGCATAGGCGTCTTCGGTGTGTTCGAAGTTCTTCAGCACAGTCAGCCAGTAATAGCCGTAAGCCATAGCGGCGATGAGCAGAATGATACTGATGATGATCAGGCGGGGTTTGCGTTTGGTCGGCACGGCGACTGGAGCAATAGCCGCATTCTGTGTGTTTGCTGCGTCTTTATTTGTGGTATTCATGAATTTCTGAATTAACGTTTAATTTGGCCGTTGGCTTGCGCTAACAGCGTTTATTGGAATTAGGATTTACGCAAAATTTTCCCAGCGAGGCATGGCGACGCAGGCAGTACACAGTACGCACAGTACGCACAGTACGATAAGGAACCATAATGCCGTTAGGGCGGTTTTACGTAAGTCCTATGAATTATTCGTTTGAGTCTGGCTGAATTTACTGCCGGGTTGCCGGGTAAGAGCCACCAAGTGCTTTGATCAGATTTACACGTGCATCGAGCTGGCGGGCACTGAGTTCAGCCATGTTTTTTTGCTGACTGATGAGCGCTAATTCAGCACTGATGACAGGCAGACGATTACTGGTGCCGATTTCAAAGCGCTGGCGGTTTAATGTCAGCACTTGTTGTGCAGCCTGTTGCGCCTGCTCCTGCTGCACGATCTGTAATGACGTGCTTTGCAGCGTCTGCAACTGTTCCGCAGCGTCCTTGAGGGCGTTCAGCACGGTCTGGTTGTACTGTAAAACGGCGCTGTCGGTATCTGCTACTTTGCCCGCTAATTGTGCGCGCAGCCTGCCACCTTCGAACAGTGGCAGATGGATGGCCGGACCGACGCCCATGATAGTACTGTCGGACTTGAGTAATTTATCCAGACCCAGACTGGATAAGCCCGCAAAGCCGACCAGATTGATATTCGGATAAAAACGATTTTTCGCAAGCTCCACTTCGCCGCGCATCGCCTCTATGCGCCATTTTGCCGCGATGATTTCTGGCTTGCGACTAATCAGATCGAGTGGTAATTCGGAAGGTAAATGAAAATCCACTGTGCGGGAGGTAACTGGCGTTGCGATGCTATTGGCATATTCCGGCGTTTGTCCGGCCAGTAAAGCCAGTTGCAGTTTGGTCTGTGCGATTGCTTCGCGCCAGTTCAGTACTTCCGATTGCAGGTTGGCGACGGAAACCAGATTTTGCTGCAACTCAGACCGATTATCTAAACCAGCTTTGAGGCGTTGCTGAATCAGGCTATCCCATTCTTTTCTCAGTTTGAGCTGCTGTTCCGTGAGCGTCAGTTGCCCAGCTTGTTTCTGTAACTGCACCCATTGCCGCGCAATCGCATTGGAGAGCAGCAATTTAGCGCTCTCAGTTTCAGCTTTGGCAGCCTGTTCGGTAGACAGGCCGACGCGTGACTGAGCCTGATGCTTACCCCAGAAGTCGAGTTCATAACTCAGATTGACGGTGGCCTGATTATTGGATTCAGAGCTGCCTGCCAAAGGAGGCGGCACCATACCATTCTTGGTAAAGCGCTGATAGGTACTTTCGGCGTTACCGGTCAGACTAATCTGACGGTCTGCGGCGAACTGATCCTGTAAAGCTCTGGCATTGGTAATACGCGTGGCAGCCAGTTGTATGCCAGGATTGTCCTTGAGCGCATTTTGTATCAGCTGGCTGAGCTGGCTGCCGCCCAGTTCTTCACTCCAGCTGGCATCGGGCCAGCGCACGGACTCCGTCTGGCCCGACAGGCTGACTTTGATTTCTGTTGCCTGCTCTTTAATGCCGGAAAAGTCAGCGCAAGCGGATAACAGCAATGCCGCGCTCAGGCTAGTTGCGATCAGACTGAGCCTGACCGGACTGATGTTGAAAGTTTGCTTCATAGGATAAGTGATGGTGAGATTGTTAATTGCCTGAGCAATTAATTTGATGAGTGTCTAGTTTGTCGCGATTGGCGAGTAATTTGCGCAGCAGGCATTTCAGGAACCCCAGCTCTTCCTGTGTAAAGCCAGTCAGTGCCACATCCATCACGGCACGGTAGACCGGGGGCAGTTGCACCGCGAGTTGTTTGCCTGCCTCAGTCAGTTCCAGCCGGAGCAGGCGCTTGTCAGATATATCTGCAACCCGCTCTATCCAGCCTTTATCCGCCATCTTATCCAGCGTACGTTTCATGGCAGCGGAGTCGATGAACAGATCGCGCGCCAGTTCGGCTGCGGTAGAGCATTTCTGCATATGCAACATCATGAATACGCTGCCCTGAGCGTGGGTAACGCCCAGCTGATTTAAGGCTTCGTCGATAGAGCGCGAAACCATGGTGCGTGAACGTGCCAGTAAATAGCCTACGCTATCTTCGATCTGGGTCACATCAAACTGCAAAGGAGTGGGGGTATCGTGCATATTTTCTCAAATGAAAGTCATTGCCTAGGCAATAGTATAGTCCATCTGAAAATTTTCTGCAGGGCATAAAAAAAGCACCGCGTACGGTGCTTTTTACACGGAGTGGGAAGTACTCAGAGTATTTCACTGGCGTGATCTGCCAGCCTGGAACGTTCACCCCGGGCCAGCGTGACGTGGCCGCTATGCGCCCAACCTTTGAAACGATCGACCACGTAGGTCAAGCCGCTGGAACCTTCAGTCAGATAAGGTGTATCGATCTGCGCGATATTACCGAGGCAGACGATTTTCGTACCAGGACCGGCACGCGTCACCAGCGTCTTCACCTGTTTGGGCGTCAGGTTCTGTGCTTCATCGATAATCAGGAACTTATTGACGAAGGTGCGGCCGCGCATGAAGTTAAGCGATTTGATTTTGATTTTGGAACGGATCAGATCCTGGGTCGCTGCGCGTCCCCAGTCTCCGGCATCGTTATCGGATTTATTTAATACTTCCAAATTATCGTCAAATGCACCCATCCATGGCGACATTTTCTCTTCTTCCGTGCCAGGCAAGAAGCCGATATCTTCACCCACAGGCACTGTCACGCGGGTTACGATGATCTCGTTATAGGTTTTGGTTTCCAATACCTGCGCGAGGCCAGAAGCCAATGCCAGCAAGGTTTTGCCGGTGCCTGCCTGACCCAGCAAGGTAACGAAATCACATTCCGGATCCATCAACAAATTCAATGCGAAATTCTGTTCACGGTTGCGTGAGGTGACGCCCCATACGCTGTGTTTCACATGACCATAGTCACGCAGGGTCTGCAAGACTGCAGTTTTGCCATTGATCTGTCTGACCTGACCATAAAACGAGGCTTCCCCGTTCTTAGGTTCCAGATAGACAAACTGATTGACCAGCAAGCTTGGGATCACCGGACCGGTAATGCGGTAGAAGGTGGTGCTGATACCGTTTTTGTTTTCCTGCCAGGTTTCTATACCCTTGCCATGTTTATTCCAAAAGTCGTCAGGCAGTTGCACGATACCGGTGTAGAGCAAATCGGAGTCTTCCAGCACGTGATCGTTGAAGTAATCTTCAGCAGGCAAGCCCATCGCACGCGCTTTGATGCGCATATTGATGTCTTTCGATACCAGGACGATAGGGCGGCCCGGAAATTCTTTTTCCAGTGCCTGCACCACACCCAGAATCTGATTGTCGGCTTTACCTTGAGGCAGACCGCGCGGCAGATCGACATTCTGTAATTTAGTCTGGAAGTAGAGGTGGCCGCCTGCATCTTTATTGCCAAGCTTGGATAGGGGGATGCCATGTTCGATGGCGTCATGGCTGATATCGGCCACGAGACCGTCTAAAGTACGTGATACCTGGCGTGCATTGCGTGCGACTTCAGACATGCCTTTTTTATGATCATCCAGCTCTTCCAGTGTGATCATAGGCAGGTAGACATCATGTTCCTCAAAGCGGAACAGACAAGTCGGGTCGTGCATGAGTACATTGGTATCGAGCACAAACATTTTGCTGAGGCCGGATTTATCTGCTGCGCGGCTGATGCCGGATTTCACTTTGTTTTGCGGATTTTTTGCTTTGACAGCAGACGCTGCCGGGCTTGCTTCACGTGCGCTTTGCGCAGGTGCTGCGGCTGCCGCAGACGGCACAGGGTTGGTAACAGATTTTGCTGCGACTGCTGGTTTGGCAGCTGGCTTTTTAGTGACAGCTTCGGTTTTAAATACGGTTTTTTCCTTCTCTACAGCGACTTTTGCTGTTTTGCCTGTTTTCGCCTTCTCTGCGGTCGGATAATCCTTAGGCGAGAGCAGGGCGGCTGGTTTTGTCGGCATTTTGGGCAATGGCATGAAAACCTCAATCAAAAAGTGAGATCAGAAAAAATCAAAGCCGCAGCGGCAAGCTCCTGTTGCTTCAGGGGCTTAGCCGTTGCGGCTTGAATAGATGAGAAAGCGAAGGAGTTCAATTAATTAGGGGTACTCACAAATTTAAGTACTTCATCGACGTGACCTGCAACTTTCACGCCTCTCCATTCTTTCACCAACTTACCTGTTGCGTCAATCACAAATGTGCTGCGCTCGATACCACGTACCTGTTTGCCGTACATGTTTTTGAGCTTCATCACATTAAACATGGTGCACAGTGTCTCGTCAGGATCGGAGATTAATTCAAACGGTAAGGCGAGTTTATTTTTGAAACCTTCATGCGAACGCAGGCTATCACGGCTAATACCGAATACAACTACGTTGTGCGCTTCAAATTCGGCATGCAGATCACGGAAAGCGATGCTCTCCGTGGTGCAGCCGGGGGTATTGTCTTTCGGGTAGAAATACAGCACCAGCGTTTTTCCACTGTAGTCATTCAGGTCAAAAGACTTTTGACCAGTCATGGCGGCGCTAAAGTGGGGAACCTGGCAATTGTGCGCAGAGGGGGTGTCAGCCACTGTCATCTCCTGAGTAATTGAAGGGAGACTGTTGCTGCCACCTCAGATGACAGCGACCAGATCTCCGGAACGTCCTGGTAAGCTTGCCCAAGTTAAGGGCTTAATTGGTAGTGCGTCTGCGTTCAGACCGGCATAGTAGTCAGCCATCGATATGCAACGGTATCCCAGCTGCTTCCAGCCAGTTAGCAATTGTTCGAATATGGGGGCAAGTTTTTGCCCTTCAAGCTCGGCATGCAAAGTAAATACATGATCGCGTCGATCGCGGCATAAATCCAGAATGCAGGCTGCGATGTTCGAGGTCGTGATCTCTTTACCTTTGATTTCACGTCCCAGCAATTCATCCAGTGTCGGCAAGGTAGTCGGCATCTGTATGCATTGCTGCAGCTTGCCATTCACTTGCAACCGGTAAGGACCAGCGGCCGGATCCGTCAGGCTGCCATCTTCATTGAGCATTGCTCTGCCATCAGAGGCATACTGCATGCCGAATGCATCGAGTTTATCGAAAGCATAAGGATTCATTTGCCAGCCTGCCGCACCGTGAGTGTGTGGCACCATACCAAAGATAGAGCTGAAACGCGCATGCGCTGCATCCAGCTGGCGCTCGGTCCAGGCACGGTCTTTGGTTCTGACGTTATCCTGCCACACCACATGATCCCAGGTGTGAATGCCACATTCAAAACCAGCTTGCTGAACTGCGCGCATTTCGGTCACACAGGCACCGATATCGGGTGCCGGCAAAAAAACACCGTACATCAGGGTCTTGATGCCGTAATGTTCAACTACCGAAGTGCGCGACACTTTTTGGAAAAAACCGGGCCGGAAAGCGCGCCTTAAAGCCCAGCCGGTGTGATCTTTACCCAGTGAGAACAGAAAGGTCGCGCCGGCCTGATGCTGGCTCAGCAGACGTACCAGATTCGGTACGCCTTCTTTAGTGCCGCGATAGGTATCTACATCAATTTTAAGGACGATACTAGGCATGCGTTGCGACATCAGTCCATCAATGCGCGGGCTTCCGCAACCTGGGAACGGTATGCGTCAAAAATATTACGCATGGTGTCCTGCATGGTTGTCACAGGCTTCCAGCCCAGTTCTTCGCAAGTATTGGTGATTTTCGGCACGCGGTTTTGCACGTCCTGATAGCCTTTGCCATAGTAAGCAGCCGATGTGGTTTCGGTCAGTTGTACTTTCTTCGCGGTTTCAGCGTATTCAGGATATTCCGCAGCCAGATCCAGCATCATGTGCGCCAGTTCACGGATCGAGTAGTTGTTTGTCGGATTGCCGATGTTATAGATCTTGCCGCTGGCAACACCGTCTTTGTTATCGATGATACGCATCAGCGCATCAATACCGTCGTCGATGTAAGTGAACGCACGTTTTTGCGCGCCGCCATCCACCAGGGAGATATTCTCGCCACGTACGATATGACCAAAGAATTGTGTCACTACGCGTGAGCTGCCTTCTTTTGGCGTATGAATATTATCCAGGCCGGCACCGATCCAGTTGAAAGGACGGAACAGGGTGAAGTTCAGACCTTCCATGCCGTAGCCCCAGATCACGCGATCCATCAGCTGTTTAGCGCAAGAGTAAATCCAGCGTGGCTTGTTGATCGGGCCGCAGATCAATTCAGACTCTTCCGGATCAAACTCTTCATCGTGGCACATGCCATACACTTCGGACGTCGACGGGAACACCAGGTGCTTACCGTATTTAGCTGCCGAACGTACGATAGGCAGATTGGCTTCAAAGTCCAGTTCAAACACGCGCAAAGGCTGTTTGACGTAAGTGGAAGGGGTTGCGATCGCTACCAAAGGCAAAATGACGTCGCATTTTTTAACGTGATATTCCACCCATTCTTTATTGATGGTGATGTCACCTTCAAAAAAGTGCATACGTGGGTGATTGATCAAGTCGCCCAGACGTTCGGTCTGCATATCCATGCCGTAGACTTCCCAGTCTGTCGTTTCGAGGATGCGCTTGGACAGATGGTGACCGATAAAACCGTTCACACCGAGAATGAGGACTTTTTTCATAATGGTTTCTTCTTTAAAAAGGATGATTGCTATGTTTTTTATATTGCCGTTTCAGCGAGCCAAATGCTTTACGCAGTCAGATGCTTAAGCCAGCATGTCACGCAATTCTTGCGCTGTAACGGCACGTGGACCACTCAGCAATTCTAATATTTTCACTGCACGGCCATCGCCGCACACGCCAAATATCATATTATCTAACACATGTAAGCCAATCGCCAAATTTCCGACTTCCCGGTCAGTTAATCTTGCTTTTCCAATCACGAAACGATGTCCGTTCTGATCAAAAAAGGCACCAGGGTAGGGCGGAGCGACAGCACGATGCAGATTGTAGACCTGTTGCGCTGACGCAGACCAGTCTATACGACCGTCTTCAGGTTTGCGACCGCCAAAATAACTGCCCTGTTCCAGCTGGTTGGGTAAGGGGTGAACTTGCCCACTCAGCAAACCTGGTAATGCCTGCCACAAAGTCTGTTCCGCTGCGACGGTCAGCTTGCCAAATACTTCGTAAGCGGTATCGTCTGGCAGGATAGGCACTGCAACTTGCGCGATAATCGCACCCGCATCTGGTTTGGCCGCCATTTCATGCAGGGTCGCACCGGTTTCTGTTTCACCATGCAGTACCGCCCAGTTAACCGGTACCCGTCCACGATATTTAGGCAGTAGTGAACCATGCAGGTTGTACGCGCCGCGTTTAGCGAGTGTGAGCAAATTCACTGGCAGCATGTGACGGTAGTAAAAGCTGAAAATAAAGTCGGGCGCGATCGCCGCGACTTGTGCATACAAATCCTCAGACTTGGGGTCTGCTGGCGTGATACTGGGTATGCCATGCTCCGCACAGAGCGCAGCGACTGACTCAAACCAGATGGTTTCAGCCGGGTTATCTTCGTGGGTGACCACTAAAGCGATATCTATGCCTTTGGCGAGCAGGGTCTGAATGCTGCGTACCCCAACATTGTGGTAAGCAAAGACAACGGCTTTTGCGTTTGTAGTCGTCAATTCAGTTTCCTTCTTTTTGATTCAGCGCGTTATCTTGCAGAATAGTCTGCACCACATAACGTGGACGACCTCTGACTTGTTGGTATATCCGGCCTACATACTCACCGAGCAAACCAATGCCGAACAGGATCACGCCCATCAGGAAAAATGCGATTGCAAATAAAGTGAACAGACCTTCAGCCTCAGCACCAAAGACAAAGCGCCGTATCAGCAATAAACCAACCAGTCCGCCGGACAACAGCGACAGCATCATACCCAGCATGGAGAACCATTGCAAAGGCATAATGGAAAAGCCAGTCATGAGATCAAAATTAAGCCGTATCAAACTGTACAGCGAGTATTTTGATTCACCGGCGGCACGCTCCTCATGCTCCACTGTGATTTCTGTCGGTTTCCGGGCGAACGTATAGGCAAGCGCCGGCACAAAGGTATTCACTTCACTGCACTGATTAATCAGGTCGATCACATTGCGGCCATAAGCGCGCAGCATATTTCCCTGATCGGTAATTTTGATGCGGGTGATTTTTTCGCGCAGACGATTCATCACTTTCGATGCATAGGTGCGCCAGGCAGAGTCCTGACGTTTGCGGCGGATAGAGCCGACATAGTCATACCCTTCGCGCATTTTGTCGACCAGCGCACCGATTTCTTCCGGCGGATTTTGCAAGTCGGCATCGAGAGTTACCACGATCTCGCCACGGGTGGCTTCAAAACCAGCCAGAATGGCCATGTGCTGACCGTAATTCCCATTAAACAGCACCACCCGCGTCACATCCGGGCGGGTGCGGAACTGATCCGCCAGAATTAAGGCGGTATTGTCGCGGCTGCCATCATTGACAAAGATGATCTCGTAGCTCACGCCACGTGTCGCCAGCTGATCCAGTGCAGGATACAGACGGGCGAACAGGTGGGCGAGGCCAGCCTCTTCGTTATAAACAGGAATAACAACGGAAAGTTCAGGTTTCATCGTGGTCGTCAACATAGGGCAAATTCAAAGAAGGCAGGATTTTACCGCAGACACCACTCTTTCGACATCTGCATTTGTCATCGATGGGAATAAAGGCAGCGTCACGATCTGTTTGCCGACCCGCTCCGCGATAGGGAACATGCCTTCTTTGAAGCCGCGTTCACGGTAAAGGGTGAATAAATGGATGGCGCGGTAGTGGTAACCCAGACCGATTTTCACATCCAACATTTTCTGCATGAAGTCGCCACGGTTCACGTTTTCAGGCAGCACCACATGGAACATATGCCAGTTAGAATTTTCAAAGTCAGCCACAGGCAACTCTGCACCGCTCAGGGCTTCAAAGTCAGCGCCAAAGGTGTCAAAATAATGCTGGGCCAGCGCTTTGCGCTTGCCATTGAATTCTTCCAGGCGTTTTAATTGTCCAAGACCGATTGCCGCCGCCATATCGGTCATATTGTATTTACCACCCAGCACATCCACATCAATGCCATCCAGTCCTTGACGTGATACACCTTGCAGACGGTATTTTTCTGCCAGTCTGGCTTCTTCCGCATTATTCAATACCAGGCAGCCACCTTCGCCGGTCATGATATTTTTATTGACCTGGAAACTGAACGAAGCAAAATCTCCGAAAGAACCGATACGTTTGCCTTTCCAGGTTGATCCTATCGCCTGCGCAGCATCTTCAATCACACGCAGCTTGTATCTTTCAGCAATCGCATACAAGTGATCCATGTCACAAGGCAGGCCGCACATATGCACAGGAATCACTGCCTTGGTTCTTGGTGTGATTGCTGCTTCCAGCTTATTGAGGTCGATATTATGTGTTTTCGGATCGATGTCCGCGAATACCGGCGTCGCGCCAACTTCGATAATCACATTCGCGGTCGCGACCCAGGAGTTCGGCGTCGTAATAACTTCGTCGCCCGGACCTATGCCTGCGATACGCAAGGCGATTTCCATGGTGCAGGTGCCTGAATTAAAGGTGCGGACCGGACGGCCACCGAACAACTCAGACAGCTTAGCTTCCAGTTCCTGCACTTTAGGGCCGCTGGTCAGCCAGCCTGAACGCATCACATCGGCCACGGCGGCGATCATGTCTTCGTCAATAGTCGGCTTGGTAAAAGGCAGAAAAGCCAGTTCATTACTCATGATTTTCCTTTCAGGTCTGCGCAGGCGCAGGATTTTTTATTGTTTGATGGGTAGTATTTTCTTGGCGCTTCCTGGGATCAGCTTTTCACCAGCAGTGCAACGCCAATGATGATGATGCCGATCGCGAGCATACGCTGCAGCGACATTACCTCCCCCAGGAAATACCAGGCACCGATGGCATTGACGATATAGCCTATAGAGAGTAAAGGGTAGGCGATCGTCACATCGACGCGTGATAAGCCGATAATCCACACCACTACAGAAATAACGTAGCAACTCAGGCCGCCTATGATGGGCAGCTGAGTCGCCAGCTGTAAGCCGGTAGATAACCAGTTCTCTGCATTCAGATGGATGGCACCCACCGCATTGGTGCCTTTTTTAAGTAATAACTGAGCGACTGCATTGAGCATGATGCCGGTCAGGATGAAGCCGAAAGTTTGGATATTCATTATTTATAAATTGATTAATATAGAGTCTTATCTGGCGGCAGGAACTGCCACGATAATACGTTTGGGGTCCTGGCCGATGATACGCATTTCCAGGCCTGTTTTTTTCAAATCGTCATAAACATCGTCACGCATGATGGCGACCGCATGTTCGCCCGCCAACTGATGAGCCTGCCATTTCGCGACAAAATCCTCACGCTTTGGTATCCATAATTCAGGTTGCTGTTGTAAACCGAATTGCATCTCGTCCGGGAATTCAACTAATATCACCGTGCGTTGCAAATAGAAGGGCAAGGCTTGTTCATAGCGACCGACCGCATAAATCGGCGTCGTGGCACTGACTAATTCTTTTTGTATCGCCGGGATGTGGGTGCTGCCCGCGATATAGCGGCCCCAAGGCTCGTGACCAAGGAAGGCGATCTGACTGAGCAGATAGCCGGAAGTCGCCAGCACGATAATGGCCCAGTCTTTACCGTTACCTGGCTTGCGTGCCAACAGCCAGCTTACAGCACCGCCCAGCAAGGCCAGCGCTGCGACCACATACAGCCAGTTGGCATAAGCAGCACTTAAAGCCTGTTCCAGCGCCGGTTTATTTTTACTGATGTCGATGGCTTTGCCTACGCCCAGCAATCCGCCCAGCCCTAACAACACCATTAAGATTGCCGCTACTTGCAGGCTGCGGCTGCCACTTTGCTCAAGCTGCACTGCTATCAGCATGGCGAGAGCAGGGAAGATAGGCAGAATGTAGCCCGGTAATTTTGAGCCTGAAATACTGAAAAAGAAAAAGAAGAACACCGCCCAGATTAGCAGCATCAAACCAGGCTGAAAGCGTGCCGGTGTTTTTTTCATCCCGCTCAGTAAGCCCTGCACCAATACGCCTAACCACGGGATAATACCCAGTGCCAGCAAAGGGAAGAAATAATGCCAGGCACCACCGCGTTTATGTACACCGCTGGTGAAGCGTTCGAAATGCTCATGGATGAAGAAAAAGTGGGGGTGCTCGGGATTTTTTAGTGCGATCAGGATGAACCAGGGGGCTGTGATGGCGAAAAACAGCAGCAGCCCTTTGCCAAAATGCAGTCGCGTCCACAAGCGCCAGTCACGGGCAATCAGTGTGTACAGGATCAATACGGTGCCAGGCAACACAAAACCAATCAGGCCTTTAGACATGGTTGCCAAGGCCATACCAACCCAGCAAATCAGCATCGCATTTCTTTGTTCTGTCACGCTGACGCCATCACGTTGTCCCAGCAGCAGACCGCACATGGTCAGAGCCATCATGCCCGACAAACCCATGTCCAGCGAATTCACATGCCCCATGCCTGCCCAGTAAAAGCTGGAGCCCAGTACCAGCGCGGCAATCACGCCGACTCTTGGCGAATACACGCGTTTGCCGGTGAACCAGACCGCAGCCACGCCAATCAGCCCACACAGGCCAGTCCACAGGCGCGCCTGCCAGTCACCCAGGCCAAACAGTGCAAAGCTGATTGCATTCATCCAGTTTTGCAGTGGTGGCTTTTCAAAATATTTAATGCCGTTCAGGCGCAGTGTGATCCAATCTCCGCTGGCCAGCATCTCCCGTCCCATTTCGGCATAACGTCCTTCATCGGTAGGCACTAAAGTACGGGCGCCCAGCATATAGAACCAGATAATCAGAAAACCGATGGCTAAGGCCCACAGTGTACGCGGTGATTCCAATGGTGATTTGTGCAGCGACTTAAGCGGTGTCTGACTCATGCCTGCTCCATAATCAGCGCCAGCGCCACTTTGCGGCCTTCTGCCATCAGGATATTGTAAGTGCGGCAGGCGGCCTGACTATCCATACTCTCTACACCGATACGTTTCGCGGTGAGGGCCTGGATCAGACGCGGATGGACAAATTGTTGTTTTACACCGGTACCGAGGATGACAACATCTGGTTGCTGCGCTAATACTGGCTCAAAACTGGCTTCAGTTAATGCTGCAAAACTATTGACGGGCCAGATCATAGGTTTTATTTCCGGTAACACGATCAGGCTGTGTTGATAGACGATAGCGTTAATTTCAACACTGTCCGTTTCGTACCCGGTAATGGTCTGGTACTGTTGTGTAGGCGTTGTGTGCAGCTTCATAGTGTTGCGGTATTCCAGGCTTAGTTGACCGGTTGTTCCGGAAAGTGCGGCATTGTAACTTTTTTTCAGCCCAACGAAAGCGGCATTCATCACAGGAATTGTTTCCGCTTTCCTCATGCGCAGACTTATTACAAACAGGCATGGTGAGTGTTGAGACGAAAAGCAAACGATTTCCTGGGTAATTTAGGCATAAGCTTATAAGCATTTGGAATTAAATTCGGTGAAAATGCAATTTAAGTTTATCTAAATGCAGAAAACGAATTGATTTAAGTGCTTACCTTGGGCAAAATGCATCGTTCGGCAGTGCAGCAAATTCGCTTCATCTTGACGAACCAATCCCTGGGTTGTGTCGTGTACCAAGCTTGTGTGGCGGCCTGGCTTGCACGCATCAAACGGTTTGAATCTCGTGTTGGGTATCTCTGAACGTCCCGACTGAAAGTTAAAAGGAATTCTGAATGCGTCCTATCCAAAAATCAAAAAAATTAGCTGATGTCTGTTACGACATACGCGGACCAGTTCTGGAAAAAGCCAAACAAATGGAAGATGAAGGGCATAAGATTATTAAGCTCAACATCGGTAATCTGGCGGTCTTTAACTTTGACCCACCGGATGAAATCGTGCAAGACATGATACGGAATATGCATGGCGCCGCGGGCTACACAGATTCCAAAGGCATGTTTGCGCCGCGCAAAGCAATCATGCACTACACCCAGCAAAAGCATATCCGTGGTGTGACGATAGAAGATGTGTATATCGGCAATGGTGCATCTGAGCTGATCGTCATGGGCATGAATGCTTTGCTGAATAGCGGCGATGAAGTGCTGGTACCAGCACCCGATTACCCGTTATGGACCGCAGCAGTCAGCCTGTCGGGCGGCAAGCCGGTGCATTATGTTTGTGATGAGAGTGCGGACTGGATGCCGGATATCGACGATATCAAGAAAAAAATCACACCGAATACCAAGGCTATTGTCGTTATCAACCCGAACAATCCCACCGGTGCGCTATATCCGGTAGAGGTGCTGCAGCAAATCGTCGACGTCGCTCGTGAACATCAGCTGATCGTATTTGCTGATGAAATTTATGACAAAACCCTGTACGACGGTGAAGTACATACCTCGATCGCCTCGCTGGCGGACGACGTGTTATTCCTGACCCTGAACGGCCTGTCTAAAAATTACCGCTCCTGCGGTTATCGTGCTGGCTGGATGGTTGTGTCTGGTGAAAAACGTCATGCCAAAGACTACATCGAAGGCTTAAATATGCTGGCTTCCATGCGGCTGTGCGCCAATGCGCCCGGCCAGTTTGCGATCCAGACTGCATTAGGTGGCTACCAGAGTATCGATGATCTGGTGGGCCCCGGAGGTCGTTTGCTCAAACAGCGCGATCTCGCTCACAAACTGCTGACGGAAATACCCGGCGTAAGCTGTGTCAAACCGAAAGCAGCCTTGTATATGTTCCCGAAACTGGACCCCGAGATTTACCCAATCAAGGATGACCAGGAATTCATACACGAATTGCTGACAGAGCAGCGCGTGTTGTTAGTGCAGGGCACAGGTTTTAACTGGATCAAACCGGATCACTTCCGGGTCGTGTTCCTGCCAAATACGGATGATTTAACTGAGGCATTCGGCAGAATCTCTCTTTTCCTCGAATCTTACCGAAAACGTCACGGTACTTATTAATTTTTTTAGTCAGAGCTCATATGAAACCCATCAAAGTTGGTCTGTTAGGTATAGGAACCGTTGGTTCCGGCACATTCAATGTATTAAAGCGCAATCAGCAGGAAATTATGCGTCGCGCTGGCCGTTCAATTGAAATTACCATGATTGCAGACCTCAACACTGAGCGGGCACGTGAGCTGGCTGGCGACAGCTGTGAAGTGGTCAACGACGGTAATCTGGTCGTTACGCATCCTGATATTGATATCGTGATCGAGCTGATAGGCGGCTATGGCATTGCTAAAGACCTGGTGTTAAAGGCCATCGCTAATGGCAAGCATGTGGTGACGGCCAACAAAGCCTTGCTGGCTACCCACGGCAATGAGATTTTTAAAGCCGCGCAGGAAAAAGGGGTCATGGTGGCTTTTGAAGCCGCAGTTGCCGGTGGCATCCCTATCATTAAGGCGCTGCGTGAAGGCCTGACTGCTAATCGCATCGAATGGATAGCTGGCATCATCAATGGCACCACCAATTTCATTTTGTCTGAAATGCGTGATAAGGGGCTGGACTTCGCGACGGTGCTCAAGCAAGCACAGGCCTTGGGTTATGCAGAAGCGGATCCGACTTTCGATATCGAAGGGGTGGACGCGGCGCATAAGGCCACCATCATGGCCTCGATCGCGTACGGCATACCGATGCAGTTCGATAAGGCCTATGTCGAAGGGATCACCAAATTGGAAGCCAGCGACATACGCTACGCTGAAGAATTAGGCTATCGTATCAAGCTGCTGGGTATCACTAAGCGCACACCTGACGGCATAGAATTACGCGTTCATCCAACATTGATCCCTGAAAAACGTCTGATCGCCAATGTGGAAGGCGCGATGAATGCGGTGTTGGTACAAGGCGATGCGGTGGGTGCGACCCTGTATTACGGCAAAGGCGCAGGTTCTGAGCCAACCGCCTCCGCAGTGATTGCGGATCTGGTCGATATCACGCGTCTGGCAACGGCTGACCCTGAGCACCGTGTGCCGCACCTCGCTTTCCAACCAGACGCGCTGAGCAATCTGCCTATTCTGCCTATGTCAGAAATCGTGACCAGCTACTACCTGCGCATGCATGTGGAAGATCGTCCTGGGGTATTGGCTGATGTAACACGCATACTGGCTGATCTGACGATCTCGATTGATGCGATGCTGCAGAAGGAGCCAGGCGACGGTGAAACCCGTACTGACATCATCATCCTCACGCACCAGACGAAAGAAAAAAATATCGTTGCTGCGATAGAGAAAATCGAGCAGTTGCAAACTGTATTCGGTGCTGTCACCAAGTTACGCCTTGAAGAGTTGAGCTGATCCCAGCTGCCGCTTCTGGGCGGTTTCTGACAAAAAAACGCGACCATGGCATCATGGGCGCGTTTTTTTATATCATTCCCTCATGAGCTCACTGCCCAACTGTGATGTGCCATTGCTAAGCCGCTGGCAGATTTTTGCTTATGCCTTATTTGCTTATCCACTCGCGATGCTGGCCTTGCCCGTCTACGTGTATTTGCCGCAGTTTTATGCGGCGCAGTTTGGGTTGAGCTTATCGCTGATAGGCAGCATTTTGCTGGTATCCCGAATGCTGGATGCCTTTTTTGATACGCTGGCTGGCAGCTATATTGATCGTTACTCCCCACAAACCGGATTTCGTCGGTTTTTACTGCTTGCAGCACCTGCTTTGCTCATCGGTTTTCATGCCTTATTCCACCCACCGGCCTGGTCTGGCATGGCTTTACTGAGCTGGCTATGTGGCTCACTCTTGCTGGTGTACGCTGGATTTAGTCTTGCCAGCATCGCTTATCAAAGCTGGGGCGCAACGCTGAGTGCTGATCCGGCATGGCGTACCAGGCTGACTGCAAGCAGAGAGTTTGTGGGCTTGCTGGGTGTCATTTCTGCCGCCTTATTTGTGCAGTTTGCACCGGTGCAGCATCTGTCCTGGCTGCTGCTGATCAGCAGTGTGATCGCACTCAGCAGTCTGTTGCGCTGGACGCCAGATCGTCATCAGCCGTCGGCACCCGCCGCAGCCACGGATAATGCCCTGACTTTGCGCCAGATATTTGCCGGACGTGACTTCCGAAAACTGTTTCTGGTCTTTGTACTTAATGGGATAGCCGCCGCAATTCCGGCTACCTTATTTCTGTTTTTTGTGAAAGATAAACTCAGGCTGGAACAAAGCGCAGGGGTGTTATTGCTGGCTTATTTTTTAAGCGCAGCACTCTCTATGCCCGTCTGGAGCTGGTTGGCGGCGCGTATCCATGAAAGCCGCGCCTGGGCGCTAGCCATGCTGCTTGCGATTAGCAGCTTTGTCTGGGCCACGCTGCTGACAGCGGGCGACCTGAGCGCGTTTGCGCTTATTTGTGTGCTATCCGGTTTCGCACTCGGCGCAGACCTGGCGCTGCCACCAGCCTTGCTCGCGGGGGTGATACAGGTAGCCGGACATCATGATCGATGCGAGGGCAGTTATTTTGGTGTCTGGAATTGGGCAAACAAAATGAATCTGGCACTGGCGGCTGGATTGACTTTACCTGCACTGGAGTGGACAGGCTATACGCCGAATGCTACGGCATCCAGCGTGCAAGGCCTGAGCGCGTTGACGCTGATGTACGCAGTCGTCCCTAGCATACTGAAGGCAGCCGCGCTGACACTACTCGTGCGCGCTAAGCTAGATAAGGTTTGAGGTAAGTGCATTCACCTTGTGCGAGAGACCCGAACTCAGCGCAAAGTTTTTTCCATAAATTCTGTGCTGCCATCATGGTGTATCCTGAGCAAGGTGGATACCCGCGTCCCGTAATCTTGCGACACGATACAAGGTGAGGACAACAGGCGTTCGCGTTCAAAGGAAATGCCGGTGTCAGGTAAGCGGCAATCCGGTGCCTGCGTCGTATTTGACAGCATTTCAAAAAATGCGTCTTGTGGCGCCAGCTGACAAATCAGGCTCGCGAATTCAGCTTTAGTTCGGACTACTTTATGCCAGCAAGTATCCAGCGCAGCATTCGACACACCATAAATTCCTGGTGCTAAAGCGATGCCATTCTTGGCATTGTCGCGGTGACGATTGGAATACCAGATCATGTCCTGGCCATCATTGACCAATAAATTGTAGCCATTGTATTCATCATCACAGGCGGCAAGCTGACGCACGTATTCAGCCGCAGAGATGTCATTTTCCAGGAAGCTGCTGACCAGTTCGCCGCGGCTGCGTGCCGACTCCAGCGGCTCGGAAGGTGCGCGTACATTGGTTACGGCAGCAAACTTGGTCGCCTGCAGTGCATCCTGACTCAGACTGCGTATACCCAGCCAGGTGCCATGTGATTGCAAATCACGTCCTGCAAAAATCCCTGGTTTATCTTGCCAGTGATGCGCCTCACTGGCAGCGCGCGCGTAATACTCATCACGGTTGGCCGCAACCACCAGCGGTGTATCGGGTAATAACTTCCAGGCAAAAACGATCAGGCACATACTACGACATCCACAAAATATTCAGCATGACGCTCAGCATACTGCAACTCAGGAAAATCCACATGCTGCAATGCGGAGCGCAACAGTGCTTCAAAGTTGTCCGGTACCTGGTGGTAAATCTCCATCCAGGTGATCAATCCCTGCTTTAATTCTGGACGGCGCTGCAATGCCATTCCAGCCTGCTGCAGTTCGGGACACAGTGCGTGCAGGCGTTGCTGCAGCAGTGCGACTTCCGCAATCACCGCAGCAGATTTTTCTTCCGGCGTCTTAAAGTAAACATAGCAATCCATACGGATATCTCGCCTTGGCCTGAAATTCAGCGTCTAGTTAAGCTCAATCGCGCGTGACATCCACAATCGGGTAGGGCAGCGGCATCAGACTGATAACCGGGCCATCTGGGCTGCCAACGCGCAGCACACCAGCTTCCTGGTCTGCCAACGTGGATTCAAACAAAATCAGGCTACTGCTTTCATCTGCATTTTCCGCATTCACGATGGTGCCGCAGGCTTGCTCAGGATGTGCTTCGTGGTACACGTCCATACCAGCCACCAGTCCAGCTGCAGCGGCTTGCCCCAGCGCCATGCGACGTTTTAATTTGCCCAGATACTGGCTGCGCGCCACGATTTCCTGACCCGGATAACAGCCTTTTTTGAAATTCACGCCGCCGACCAATTCGAAATTGATCATTTGCGGTACAAATTTTTCTTGCGTGGCTGCTTGTATATACGGGATACCAGCCAGGATATGACTCAGATACCAGTCACTCGAATTACAGACCGCCAATTGCGCTGATAAATGAGTCCAGGCCTGATCTGCCAGCGCGACAGGACAAATCCAGATGAGTCGCAGTAAGCCGTGTACGCCGTCCTGACGTATCAGTGTGCCAGCGTCATTGCTGCGCTGTTCACCCTCTGCAGGCAAATCAGGAAACCACTTCTGTACAGCGCCTGCAGCATGGGTGCCGCCCAGCGCGATACTGACGTATTGCTCGTTGCAGTCAGTTAGGTTGGCTTTAGCACGCAATACGAACATCTGCAGCCGCTTCTGGGTGCTGGCTTGTAAGTCACGCGCCATTTGCAGCATGATGCCTTGCTCAGTTTTCCAATATAAAAAGCTGGCCAGCATACGGCCTTTGGCGGTGCAGTAAGCAGCGCGACGCACCACGTTTTGCGGTAAGCGTTCTACATCATTGCTGATCTGCCCATGCAGGAAGCTGGCCGCATCCTCACCGCTGATCATTGTCAGCCCCTGATCAGCCAACAAGCTGACAAAGCCGAGTTGAAAGGCAGGCTGATTCCAGGCTGGAGCATAGCCACGAAGGCGGTTTTCTGAGAAATTTACATGATGGCGGGCGGCGAATTCTTGCAACATAGTGAAGCGTAACCTTATAAAACAATTCGATATAAGGCGATATATAACATAATTGCTCAATTCGTGTATGACTGCGGGTTCGGCGCCCATAGCGAAGCGATAATATTTGCAGCGATCAGCGATGGATAAGCTCAACTTCGCAAGCGACATGCGTTAAACTACGCGCCTTACAAAATCCCGTTCTGCCACCCCGTTTGAGACTGACAAGACCAATGAGACTGATCAAAAACCTGATCGTGCTGAGTTTTTTACTCCTTACCTTTGCAGCCGGCGGCTTCTATTACTGGTCTCAACTGGCGATGGACATGAATGGTGAAAAAAAAGAATTCACTATCCAGCCTGGCAGCAGCGTACGTGCCGCAGCACGTCAGATTGAGGCAGCAGGGGTGCCAGCCCCTGCATGGTTATTCGAAGCATTGGCGCGTTGGTCTGGCAAAGCTAACCGGCTCAAGGCTGGCTCTTATGAAGTCGAGTCTGGCAGCACGCCGCTCGCTTTGTTAGATAAGCTGGTGCGCGGTGATTTTTCGCAAGCGAGCGTCGCTATTATTGAAGGCTGGACCTTCGCGCAGATGCGTAAGCTGATTGATATGCATCCCGGCCTGCGCCATGACACCAGCCAGTTAAGTGAAACCGAACTGCTACGTAAAATTAATCCGGAACTCAGCTATGCCGAAGGCATGTTTTATCCGGATACCTATCTGTTTGCGAAAGGCAGCAGTGACTTGCAGGTGTATCAGCAAGCCTATGCAATGCAAATGAAAAAACTGGATGAAGCCTGGCAGGCACGTGCCAATGGACTGCCTTATAAAAACAAGCAGGAAGCATTGATTATGGCTTCTATCATAGAAAAAGAAACTGGTCAGCAAGCCGAGCGGTCCTTAATTGCTGCGGTGTTTGTGAATCGCCTTAAAACCGGCATGCTGTTACAGACAGATCCGACCGTGATTTACGGTATGGGCGCCAAATACCAGGGTAAGATTTACAAGAAAGACTTGTTGACCGACACACCTTATAACACTTATACACGGCCGGGTTTGCCCCCCAGTCCTATCGCTTTACCGGGTCTGGCCTCGATTACGGCGGCTTTAAATCCGGCCAACAGTGATGCACTGTATTTCGTGGCGCGCGGCGATGGCACTAGCCATTTCTCGACCAATCTGAGCGAACATAACCGCGCCGTGAATCAGTATCAACGTTAAGGAATTGAGTATGCGTGGAAAATTTATCAGCTTTGAAGGTATCGATGGTGCGGGGAAGTCGACCCATATCCGCTATGTAGCGGACTACCTGCAGCAGCGCCTGAAAGCGCAGAAACACCAGGTGATTTGCAGTCGCGAGCCTGGTGGAACGCCACTGGGCGAACAATTGCGCGAAGTTCTGCTCAAACAAAGTATGCATCTGGAAACGGAAGCCTTGCTGATGTTTGCGGTCAGACGTGAACACATCGCTCAAGTCATACAACCTGCGTTGGAGCGCGGTGACTGGATGATTTCTGATCGCTTTACTGATGCCAGTTTTGCCTATCAGGGCGGGGGCCGACATCTGTCCCTGGAAAAGCTGAATCAACTCGAACAATGGGTGCATCCGGATCTGCAACCTGACATTACCTTCCTGTTTGATGTGCCTTTGGAAGTGGCGCGTGCCAGACTGGATGCTACCCGTGAACTGGATAAGTTTGAGCAGGAAAAGGCGCAATTTTTCGCAGATACCAGAAATGAATATCTGCGCCGTGCCGCGCAATTCCCGCAGCGTTTCCGTATCATTGATTCCACCCGCAGTATCCCTGAAATTCAGCAAGAGTTGGCTGCCATCGTCGATCAGTTATTGCAGCAGGCAGAATAAATCTATGAATCCTTTATACAGCTGGCAATCCGGCTCCTGGCAGTATTTTCAGGGTTTGCGTGAACGTCTGCCGCATGCCTTCTTGCTATATGGCCCACAAGGCATAGGCAAAACGCAGTTCGCTGAGCAGATGGCACAGTCCCTGTTATGTGAAACACCGGATAGTGCAGGCCACGCCTGCCAGCAATGTGCATCCTGCGGCTGGTTCACCCAATACAGCCATCCGGATTACCGGCGTGTGCGTCCGGAATTGCTGGATGAAGAAGAGGCTGCGGCTCAAGATGTGGACGCGGACAGCGGTACTAAATCGACCAAAGCCAGTAAAACGCCATCCAAGGAAATCGTGATTCATCAAATCCGCGCCTTGTCGGATTTCATGAATATTTCCACCCACAGACAAGGGCGGCGGGTGATCGTACTGTACCCGGCGGAAGCGCTGAATATTCCAGCGGCCAATGCCTTACTGAAATCCCTGGAAGAACCCGCCAAAGACACCGTCTTTATTTTGGTTTGCCACAGTATTGATAAGCTGCTGCCAACCATCCTGTCGCGCTGCCACAAATTCGCCCTGAGCTTACCGGAGCACGCCCAGGCAATGGACTGGCTCAGACAACAAGGCGTGGCTGACGCTGATGTCTGGCTTGCGCAACAAGGCGGTGCACCGCTAGCGGCCAAGGAAATGGCGCAATCCGAATCGCGCGATGCGATGCAGGATTTCCTGAATCATATTGCACAACCGGGTAGCGATATGGCCTTAAAACTGGCCGATAAAATGCAAAAAATGGATATGCCGGTCACGATCGCATGGATGCAACGATGGTTGTATGACCTGTTTTCTTACAAACAGACTGCCAGAATCCGGTATTATCCGCGTTATGAAAAAGAAATTGCTGGCCTCGCATTGCGCATCAACCCGGATCGTTTAATGCAAATGATTAAGGCTAACAATGAGAGACAAGCGATTGCCAGCCATCCTTTGTCGCCCAAATTATTTCTCGAAGATATGTTGCTGGAATACGCAGCTGCCTTCGCTTAACATCAGGATATTCAGTTATGTCAGATATGTCGAATGACAGCGCAGCCATTAGCGCACCTAATCGCCCGTCAGTTTTATCCCTTGCAATCAAGGAAAAGGCAGCGCTGTTCGCCGCTTACATGCCATTTCTGAAAAATGGCGGCATCTTTGTGCCGACGAATAAAACTTACCGTATCGGTGAAGAAATTTATCTGATTTTGACCTTGTTGGACGATCCTGCAAAATATCCTATAGCGGGTAAAGTCGCCTGGATCACACCGGCCGGTGCAGGCAATAACAAATCTCAAGGCATAGGTGTACATTTTCCATCCGATGAAACCGGTAACCGCATCCGTTTGCGTATCGAAGAAGCCTTGGGCACAGCGATACGTTCGAGTCGTGCCACCCATACAATCTGACAATGAAAGTAGTTGAATGAGCTCCGGCTTCCATTATCGTCTGGCCCAACATAGCGATTTACCCGCGATAGTTGCTATCTATAACTCCACCATTGCCTCCCGTCAGGTAACGGCAGACACCGAAGAAATCACAGTTGCCTCCCGCGAAAACTGGTTTGCCGACCATACCCCTGAACGCAGACCTTTATGGGTCAGTGAGGAAAATGGTAAAATCACGGGCTGGCTTTCGTTTTCCAATTTTTATGGACGTCCGGCTTACTCTGGAACTGCCGAGCTGTCTATTTATCTGCATGAAGATGCGCGTGGCCATGGTTTAGGAAAAAAATTCCTGCAACTGGCTATCGAGCACGCTCCAACTATTCAGGTTCATACTTTATTAGGCTTTATTTTTGGACATAATCAGCCTAGTCTGGAATTGTTTAAACGCTTCGGTTTTGAAACCTGGGCCAATATGCCGCGTGTTGCCAATCTGGATGGGATAGAACGCGACTTACTGATACTGGGTAAACGTATCGCCTGAGCCCAGCTTTGACTGGCTGCATCGTTGATGCTTTCCGGTTTTCGGCAAACTTCAGCAAATTACGGCAATCTGCTTTGCAGCTTGCCTTTCATTTTTTATAGGAATACCAATCATGTTCAGCTATCGCCACGGCTTTCATGCGGGCAATCACGCCGACGTGTTAAAGCATTTTGTGTTAGTTCAGTTAATCCAATACCTGAATCAAAAAGACACGGCTTACACCTATGTTGATACTCACGCCGGTGCCGGCCTGTACGCCTTAGACAGCGGCTATGCAACAAAAAATGCTGAATTCGAGACTGGTATCGGCCCGCTTTGGGGTAAGAACGACTTACCTCCAGCGTTAGCGGAGTACATCAATCTGATCAAAGAAATGAATCCCAGCGGCAAGCTGCGCTACTACCCGGGCTCGCCATTTTGTGCAGAAAAGATACTACGTGAGCAAGACAGGCTGCGTTTGTTTGAATTACACCCGAGTGAAATCAAGGTACTCAGCGAGAATTTCCGCAAGCTGGAAGCACATCAGGCAGAGCAGGGCAAGCGTCCGACGGTGCGTGGTAAGCGGATTATCATTTCCGATACCGATGGCTTTGACAGTCTCAAATCCTTGTTGCCACCACCATCACGTCGCGCATTGGTGCTGATAGACCCGCCTTACGAAGTCAAAGATGATTATCGCCGCGTTAAATCGGCCCTGGATGAAGCGGTCAAGCGCTTCCCTAGCGGCACCTATGCAGTGTGGTACCCCATTTTGCAACGCATGGAATCCCGTGAATTGCCAGAAAAACTGAAGCGGGTTGAATGTAAAGAGTGGCTCAATGTGAGCTTATCGATCAGCGGTCCCGCACCCGATGGCTTTGGCTTACACAGCAGCGGTATGTTTATCCTGAATCCACCCTGGACCTTGGTGGCAACTTTAAAAGAAGTCATGCCTTACCTGGTCGCTGTGCTGGGGAAAGATAAGCAGGCCAAGTTTGAAATTCAAACTGGCACACCCTTAACGGGGCAAAATCCTCGCTTTAAGAAACCCGGAACTGCTGCCTGATCAGCGACACACAAACCGTAGCGTAAGCTGCGGTTTTTTTTTACATTCTCTTGATTGCTCACCGCACAGTCAAAGCAAATTGAAATCAGTGCGTCAGATTTTCAATACATCGGAAACAGTTGTTGCATTGCAGAATGAATAAAGATTGACCTTTCCGCACGGTCGTACAAAAATCTGCCATAAATTTAATTTAGTATTTTCGCTCTAAAACCAACGAAACACCAACCAGAATTGATGCGAGGAGAACAGATGTCAGCTTACCCAAAGAGCCCGTTAATGGGTCAAATGATGGAAAAACCGATGCTGATTTCCAGCATTATTGAGCATGCTGACCGCTATTTCGGTACGAGTGAAATTGTTTCCCGCCGCGTAGAAGGGGATATACATCGCTATAACTATCGCCAGTGCCATCAACGCAGCAAGCAGTTGGCAAATGCATTGACACAGCTTGGGGTAAAGCTTGGAGATCGCGTGGCGACGATTGCCTGGAATGGCTACCGTCATCTGGAGGCTTATTATGCAGTGTCGGGCTCAGGTGCGGTGTTGCATACGATCAATCCACGTCTCCATCCTGAACAAATCGTCTACATGATCAACCATGCGGAAGATCAGTATCTGTTTTTTGACATTAGCTTTCTTCCCATCGTGGAAGGGATTGCCGCCCACTGCCCAGGCGTGAAAGGCTTTGTGATGATGTGCGGCAGATCGCATATGCCTGCCGAAAGCAAGCTCAGCAACTTGCTGTGCTACGAAGAGTTATTGGCGGCACAAAGCAGCGACTACGACTGGCCCTTGTTCGATGAAAATTCTGCGTCCAGCCTGTGTTACACCTCAGGCACGACCGGACATCCGAAAGGTGCACTGTATTCTCATCGTTCAACCGTCCTGCATTCCTATGCGTCTGCGTTGCCAGATGGGCTGAATGTTTCCGCACGCGATACCGTATTGCCTGTCGTCCCTATGTTTCATGTCAACGCTTGGGGGCTGCCTTATTCGGCACCATTAACAGGCGGGAAACTGGTATTTCCTGGTCCATTCCTGGATGGCAAATCTTTGTATGAATTGTTTGAGCAAGAGCGTGTCACGTTCTCTGCCGGCGTTCCTACAGTCTGGCTGGGCCTGCTCAATCATGTGAGCCAGCATGGCCTGCGTTTTTCCAGCTTTAAACGTACGGTGATAGGCGGCTCAGCTTGTCCACCGGCCATGATGCACACCCTGCGTCATAGCTATGGCGTTGAGGTTGTCCATGCCTGGGGAATGACAGAAATGTCGCCTTTGGGTACGTCCTGCACTTTGCTTGCAAAACACATGGAGCTGCCGGAAACTGAAAAAGAAGCAGTGTTGACCAAACAAGGTCATGTCCTGTACGGCGTAGAGATGAAGATCGTAGATGATGCTGGTAAAGAACTGGCGTGGGATGGCAAAACCTATGGGAATTTATTGGTTCGCGGCCCGTGGATCATCAGTGCGTATTACAAAGGTGAGGGCGGCGATGTGTTGCACAATGGCTGGTTTGCTACCGGTGATGTGGCAACCATAGACGCCGATGGTTTTATGCAAATCACAGATCGCAGTAAAGATGTCATTAAGTCTGGCGGCGAATGGATAGGCAGTATCGATCTGGAGAATGTGGCGATGGGCCATCCTGCGGTGATGCAGGCAGCCTGTATTGGTGTATTTCACCCTAAATGGGATGAACGTCCACTGTTGCTGGTTGTGAAAAAGCAGGGTGCAGAAGTCACAAAAGAAGAGCTTCTGCAATTTTTTGAAGGTAAAGTCGCCAAGTGGTGGATACCGGACGACATTGCCTTTATTGATGCGCTGCCACTGGGAGCAACCGGCAAAATCCTGAAAAATAAATTGCGTGAGCAATTTAAAGAGCATCAGTTGCCGACTGTCTGATTCGGCGTTCAAGCGCTCAGGCCCGATTGGGTCTGAGCCTGTGCAGCACAAACAAGCTCAGGTTTCGCTGCTGGTCAAGCTGTAAAAAAACAAGTCAAAAATGAGCACCATAGTTTCATGCAAGGCTGTATCCGTCCTTAAGTTGTTCCATCAGACCATCTATACCGGAGAGTGAGCATATGACATGTAGCAATCGTGCAGTACGCATCGCAATAGGTACCTTGTTTTGCGCCAGCGCTTCCCTGAGTCAGGCCGAAACCATCAAAATCGCCTATATCGATCCACTCTCTGGCCCATTCGCACCGGTCGGACAAAACATCCTTAACTCGTTTCAGTATGTGGCAGACAAGGCAAACGCCGAAAAATGGGCGGGCGAACATAAGCTGGAGGTGATTGGCTTTGACAACAAAGGCAGTCCGCAGGAATCCCTGAATGTGTTGAAAACGGTGATAGATAAAGGCTTTCGCTATGTCACCCAAGGCAATGGATCGGGCGTAGGAATGGCCTTGCTGGACGCGATCAATAAACACAATGAGCGCAATCCCGGCAAAGAAATTGTTTACCTGAACCACGCCGCAGTCGATCCGGACATGACCAATAGCAAGTGCAGTTTCTGGCACTTTCGCTTTGACGCTAATTCCGACATGAAGATGGAAGCCCTGACCACCTATATGGCGGCAGATAAGAACATCAAGAAAATCTACATCATTGGCCAGAATTACTCCTTTGGACAGCAAGTGACCCGCGCCGCCAAGGAATATCTGGCCCGCAAACGTCCCGATATCCAAATAGTCGGTGATGATTTGCATCCTATCGGTCAGGTCAAAGATTTTGCCCCCTATATCGCTAAAATCAAGGCTGCGGGTGCAGATACTGTAATCACGGGTAACTGGGGTGCTGATTTGGCGTTGCTGATCAAGGCCGCCAAAGACGCGGACTTGAAAGCGAACTTCTATACCTATTACGCATCGACCACGGGGGTGCCGACAGCGATGGGCGCAGCCGGTATCGATCACGTGAAATATGTCGCCTATTGGAATCCGAATAACGAAACCTTCTCAGGTAAAGATATCGTGGAAGGATTCAAGGCGAAGTACAAAGACGACTATTATTCGATTGCGACATATTCCGTGTTGCTGGGGCTGTCAAATGCGATGAAACAGGCCAAGTCCACTGACCCGGTTAAAGTCGCTTTCGCCATGGAGGGACTGAGCTACCGCAGTCTGAACGGGGAAGTCACCATGCGTAAAACCGATCATCAGTTACAGCAGCCGCTCTATATCGCCACCTGGGTAAAAATCAATGGTAAAGACGTCAAATACGACCAGGAAAATACAGGGTTGGGCTGGAAAACCAATCAAAAAATTGACGCCTTCGTCGCTTCACAACCCTCTTCCTGTCAGATGAAGCGGCCATCATAAGTGAGCCCGAAAGAGAGCCACACGACGGTGTCGGCTCTCTTTTTTTGCCTGAAAATGCTGAATCACGCAGCGTTATGTACGCATACCAGTGGCTGGAAAGGATGTGTTGTGGAATTTATTTTGATAAGTCTGCTCAACGGCGTCAGCTATGGACTACTGCTGTTCATGCTGTCATCAGGGCTGACCCTGATTTTCAGTATGATGGGTGTGCTGAATTTTGCCCATGCCAGCTTTTATATGCTGGGCGCCTATTTCGCGTATATGCTGAGCAGCTATTTCGGCTTTTGGACTGCTTTTTTTCTGGCACCGCTGTTGGTTGGCATCTTGGGAGCAATGGTGGAAAAATACGGTCTGCGTCGTGTACACCGTTACGGTCACATCCCGGAGCTGCTGTTCACCTTTGGCTTATCTTATGTGATCGTAGAGCTGGTGCAGTTGATTTGGGGACGATCCAACGTCCCGTATGCGATTCCAGCTTCGCTGGAAGGTTCCTTATTTACTATTTACAGCACCACCTTTCCTGCTTATCGCGGTTTTATGATGCTGGTTGCACTGGCGATGCTGCTGGCGATTTATGTGCTGTTGACCAGAACCCGCATCGGTCTCGTGATACAAGCGGCGCTGACCCATCCTGAAGCGGTTGAGGCGCTGGGACACAATGTGCCACGCGTCTTTATGCTGGTGTTCGGCGGCGGCTGTGCGCTTGCCGGTCTGGCTGGCGTGGTGGGGGGCAATGCCTTTGTGACTGAGCCGGGAATGGCAGCCACGCTGGGCAGTATCATCTTTGTGGTGGTTGTCGTGGGCGGTATGGGCTCACTGGCCGGTGCGTTTGTCGCCTCGCTGCTGATAGGGATCGTGCAGACATTTGCAGTGGCCTTGGATCATTCGCTTGCCAGTATTCTGCTCAAAGCAGGCATGCCGCTGTCGCCGGATTGGCCCGCTTATGCCTTAGCTCAGGTTACCATCTCTCAGGCAGCACCGGTGCTGCCGTATTTGCTGCTGGTGTTAATACTGATCTTCAGGCCACGCGGCTTATTAGGTAACAGGGAGGGGTAGGCGATGCTGACGACGATAAGATATCAGCCGCTGAATTTGGCACGCTGGCTGATCTGGAGCAGTTTTGCGCTGCTGTTACTGATCGCACCCAAGCTGTTCACGCATGGTGCTGCGCTCTCGCTGCTGTCACAGATAGGCACGCTGATGATTTTTGGCCTGTCTTTTAATATGCTGCTGGGGCAGGGGGGGATGCTGTCCTTCGGACATGCCGTGTATTCCGGGCTGGGCGCTTTCTTTGCGATTCATGCCATGAACCTGGCCGGTGCGGGACAAATCCCGTTGCCTCTGCCTTTAATACCTTTGGCCGGCGGCCTGGCCGGGATGGGTTTTGGCATTCTATTTGGCTATGTAACTACAAAAAAATCGGGTACGACATTTTCCATGATCACCTTAGGAATGGTGGAGCTGGTATTCGCGTGTTCGCTGATGTTCCCTAAATTTTTTGGTGGAGAAGGCGGTATCTCGTCTAACCGGGTATATGGCGAAGCCTTATTCGGCATCAATTTCGGCCCCCAGATACAAGTCTATTACCTGATTGCGGTTTGGCTATTTATCTCTACCGTCGCGATGTTTGCATTTACCCATACGCCGCTGGGACGTATCTGCAATGCTGTACGCGACAATCCGGAACGTGCCGAATTTGTCGGCTATAACACGCAGTGGGTACGCTATCTGACGCTGATCGTATCGGCTTTTTTTGCTGGCGTATCAGGTGGCTTATCAGCGATTAATTTTGAAATCGTCACTGCTGAAAACGTCAGTGCAGTGCGTTCGGGTGCGGTGTTGCTGTTTACGTTCATCGGTGGCATAGGCTTTTTCTTTGGGCCGATGATAGGGGCGGTAATCGGCGTGTTTCTGACAGTCATGCTATCTGATCTGACCAAGGCCTGGCAGTTGTATCTGGGCGTCTTTTTCATCGTGATCGTCATGTTTGCGCCGGGTGGTATCGCCAGCCTGATCATGTTGCAGTTGCGTGTGATGGTGCATGGGATGCTGCGCAAAATTGCCCTGCCTTTCCTCAAAGTCAGTCTGAGCTGTGTACTGGCTTTCTGTGGCTTAGTGATGCTGACAGAGATGCTGTATCAACGCTCACTGGAACAGGCTGCGGGACCAATATTGCATTTGCTTGGGATGACACTCTCTGTACAAAATTGGCAGGACTGGGTACTTGCAGTACTGGTCTTGCTGACTGGGACCACTGGCTTCTTTTTCTTTAGCAAGCCCTATATGTATGTCTGGAACCTCGTTAACACCGAGATAGAAGATAAAATCAGGAGGTCACAGGCATGAGCTTCGCTTTGGAATTGCAGGATGTCAGAAAAAGCTTTGGACAGGCTGAAATTATCCGTGGAGCGAGTTTACAGGTTCCGGCTGGCCAGCGTTTCGCTATCATTGGCCCCAATGGCGCCGGAAAATCGACTTTATTCAATCTGATTTCGGGGCGCTTCGGTATCAGTAGCGGTGATATACGCTTAAACGGGCTTAGCATTGCGAACCTTGCACCCTACCAGATCAACCGGCGTGGTCTGTCACGCAGTTTTCAGATCACAAATATCTTTCACAGGCTCAGCGTATTTGAAAACTTACGCTGTGCTGTTTTATGGTCACTGGGCTACCGCTATTCGTTCTGGCACCGCCTCAATGCGCTGCGCAGAGTCACAGATCAGGCGGAGCAGGTTCTCGAAGAGATAGGCCTGAAACGCAGACGCGATGTGATCGCCGGTTCGTTGACATATGCAGAACAACGCGCACTGGAAATCGGTATCACCATTGCCGGTGGTGCGCAGGTCATTCTGCTTGATGAGCCAACGGCGGGCATGAGCCGTTCAGAGTCAGATGCGGCGGTCGAACTGATACGTCGTGTCACTAAGGGTAAAACCTTACTGATGGTAGAGCATGATATGAGTGTGGTGTTTGGTCTGGCCGACCAGATCGCGGTGGTGGTCTATGGACAGGTGATTGCCTGCGATACACCACACAATATCCGTAACAATCTCCAGGTAAAAGAAGCTTACCTCGGTGGTCATGCCCACACGGGAGAACCGGTATGAGCCATTTACTGGAACTCAGCGATGTACACGCGTTTTACGGTAAAAGTCATGTGCTGCACGGCGTGAATCTGCATGTTAACGCGGGCGAAATTGTGAGTCTGCTCGGGCGCAATGGTGTCGGGCGCTCGACTACAGTCAAAGCAGCCATGGGACTGGTCGATGCGCGTGGGTCCATATTGTTTAAAGGACAGCAGCTGTTAGGGCTGAAGGCCTTTGAGATCGCCCATAAGGGGCTGGGCTATGTGCCTGAGAACCGCGATATTTTCCCAACCCTGACGGTAGAGCAAAATCTGCGGCTGGGTGAAAAGTCGGGCAAAGCCGCTTCTTCACGCTGGCAGATCGATGATATGTATCAGATGTTCCCAAGATTAAAGGAGCGCCAGCATACCCAGGCTGGTGTGATGTCGGGTGGCGAACAACAAATGCTGACACTGTGCCGTACCTTGATGGGTGATCCGGATCTGATTATGATTGATGAACCCACAGAAGGGCTGGCGCCCAAAATTGTTGATCTGGTGGCTGAATACCTGATGACTTTACGACAGAAAGGCATATCTGTGCTGTTGGTTGAGCAAAAACTGGCAATTGCGCTTGATATTTCACAACGCGTGTATGTCATGGGACATGGCAGCATCGTATTTGAAGGTAGCCCGGCAGACTTAAAACAAGACCTGCGCATACGTCAGGAATGGCTGGAAGTGTAAAACAAAGACGCTGCGCCCGCTCGCTGCCGCGATATCATGGCGGTCATTCCGTATTTTCCTGCTCCGTGCATGACCATAATCTGAAGATTTTCGTCTGAAAAAACAATAAATAATACGATCGTACTATTTTTAATGTATAGTCAGACTCAGACCGGAAAATGCATGGCTGGCACAACGCTTACATGTAGCCAATAATAACCATAGAATGACCGGCATGTAGATCTGAGCTAACACATCCAATCTATCCAACAAAGCTGAGGAAGAGACATGAGTGCAGAATATCAAGTACAGGGCAATCTGGCAGTCATTAGCCTGAATAATCCACCGGTCAATGGCCTGGGTCACGCGACCCGCCAGGCCATTGTGCAGGGTATCAGCCGCGCACACGAAGATGCGGCCGTGACCGCCATTATCATTACCGGTGCCGGGAGAGCATTTTCAGGTGGTGCGGATATCAAGGAATTCAATTCACCAAAAGCCTTTGCAGAACCTAGCCTGCATACCGTCATCAGCGTGCTGGAGGACGCAGAAAAACCAGTCATCGCCGCCATCCATAGCGTGTGCATGGGTGGTGGACTCGAGCTGGCGCTGGGCTGTCATTACCGCATAGCGAGCCCGGGAGCGCAGATTGCGCTGCCGGAGGTGAAGCTTGGTATCTTACCTGGTGCCGGTGGTACGCAGCGCTTGCCACGTGCCGTCGGGCTTGAGACCGCGTTGAATATGATTGTTTCCGGCAATCCCGTGAGCTCAGAAAAACTGGCGCAGACTGCACTTTTTAATCAAATCGCCGAAGGGGATTTGATGACTGCCGCTACCGCCTTTGCCAATCAGGTGGCTGCCGTTCGCCCTTTGCCTAAGGTACGTGATATCCGGATTGACTATCCTAACTACGAAGCTTTCCTGCAGTTTTCCAGAAACACCGTCAAAGCCATGTCTGGCCCGTTCCCGGCGCCATTGGCCTGCGTGGACGCCGTCGCTGCCGCAGTCAGTAAGAAATTTGACGATGGCATACAGTTTGAACGCGAGTTATTCCTGAAACTGGTACAAACCACAGAATCGAAGGCATTACGTCACGCGTTTTTCGCAGAACGCGCGGCCAGCAAGCTGCCTGACGTGCCAGACGATACCCCGGTACGCACCATTAAATCGGTAGCTGTGGTTGGCGCTGGCACCATGGGTGGCGGCATTGCAATGAATTTTGCTAACGCCGGCATACCGGTGCGCATACTCGAAATGAAGCAGGAAGCGCTGGACAAGGGCCTGGCGACTATCCGTAAGAATTACGAGAACACGCTCAAAAAAGGCAAACTGACGCAAGAAAAATTCGACCAGCGCGTAGCACTGATCAGTGGCACGCTGGATTATCAGGAAATTGCCCAGGCAGATATTGTGATTGAAGCCGTATTTGAAGACATGTCGGTAAAGCAGCAAGTGTTTCAACAACTGGATGCAGTTATGAAGCCGGGAGCGATACTGGCCTCCAATACATCGACCTTAGATGTAGACAAGATCGCTGCCTTTACCCGGCGTCCGCAGGATGTCATCGGTACACATTTCTTCAGTCCGGCCAATGTGATGAAGTTGCTGGAGATAGTCCGAGGTAAGCAGACTGCGAAAGACGTATTGGCCACCGTCTTGGCTTTATCGAAAAAAATCCGCAAAACCGGCGTGGTATCCGGCGTGTGTGATGGCTTCATCGGTAACCGTATGATAGAACAGTATAGCCGTCAGGCTGGGTATTTGCTGGAGGAAGGCTGCACGCCTGAGCAGGTTGACAAGGCGGTGGAAAAGCTTGGTTTCGCGATGGGGCCGTTCCGTATGGGGGATCTGGCAGGTAATGATATAGGCTGGTATATCCGCAAACGCCGTTATGTGGAGAAGCCACATATCGTGTATTCGAAAACGGCTGATTTGCTGTGTGAAATGGGGCGCTTTGGCCAGAAAACCGGCGCTGGCTGGTATGACTACAAACCAGGGGATCGCAAGCCCTATCCATCGGCAGTGGTCAATGAGATGATCGTTAAGCACTCTGCAGATATAGGCGTGGAACGCAGAAAAATCAGCGACCAGGAAATCACGGAACGTCTGATTTATGCGCTGGTGAACGAGGCCGCCTATATCCTCGAAGAAGGCATTGCTAATCGCGCTTCTGATATCGACATGGTTTACCTGACCGGCTATGGCTTCCCGCTACATACCGGTGGCCCTATGTTTTATGCCGACACAGTAGGTCTGAGCAATGTGGTGAGAGCGATGGAAAAATACGCCAAGGGCCGCCACGGCGAAGCCTGGAAACCCGCGCCATTGCTGGCTAAGCTCGCAGCGGAAGGTAAAACCTTTAACTGAAACATAAACTCAATCTGAGTCGCTTTGATTCGCTGACTCAAACACTGGCCTCCTGCACTATGACAGGAGGCTTTTTTTGTAACCGATTTATCTGCCAGGCAATATCTGAGCATTTCTGCTAGACTCAGCCAAATCACAATCCAATCTCAACCCAATCTCAGCTGAATTCTACTGACATCAATAAATTACATTTGCACTATGGACCTGAGCACTTATTTAGAACGTAGCGGCCTTCAACAATATGCAGCTAACCCAGAATTTGAACAACAAGTGTTGGCTTACGCTGCGGACCTGAAGCTGGTTTTGGCGCACAGTGACGCAAACGATGTGCAATGGCAGTATCAGGTACCGGAGCTGGGTGAAGGTGGCGCCTGTTCTTTGTTTGGGCAATTAGCAGCGCAGCCTTTTGATCTGGCCAGTGCACTGGGCGGCATCAATGCGCAAAATACACAGATGCTGCAGAAAGTCACTGCACTGGTTCAGTTTTATCAGGCTCGCAGCACCAGTCACTGGTTTGGTGTGTACCGCAAACAGGAGCGTGCAGGTGCGGATGCCGTACTGATGAAACTGGCTTACTTCGGCGCTGCGTCACGCGCAGAATTCCCGTTGACCCCCGAATTTGCTGCAATCAGCAACAACAGCACGGTGGGTTTATCTGGACGCGGCAGAATTATCAATGATGTGGCCAGCTATGTTGCAGGCGGTGGCGAATACTATACCTGTGATCCTAAAGTGCAGGCGGAGGCCTGCCTGCCCTTGCTCAATGAACAGGGCGAAGTAGTGGGTATTATCGACTCGGAAGCTTTTGAGCAAAACCTGTTCACTGGACAAGAGTTGGCCTTATTGCTGGCTGTGGTGCTCGCATTGCCTGACATACTGCAAGCCTGAGCCTGCTTGCCTACACCAATCAGCAGACAGTATCCATGAATAAAGACGGGAAGCCCACGCTGGCTTCCCGTCTTTTTGGTCTATGACCCTCGCAAGCGATGTTATAATGCAAGGTTAAATCCCATTCGTAATTGCTTTGTATCCTACAGATCACGCAGCCCTATGCAGCGCCTGACGGACGCAATGCAGTTCACTTTCTATTGCAAAAGGTTCTTCAGTGCTCTCAACAGCTAATATCACCATGCAGTTTGGCCCCAAGCCACTGTTTGAAAACATCTCCGTTAAGTTTGGCGAAGGCAATCGTTATGGTCTGATTGGCGCCAATGGCTGCGGCAAATCCACTTTCATGAAAATCCTGGGCGGCGATCTGGAGCAATCCTCCGGTACTGTTATGCTGGATCAGAACGAACGTCTGGGTAAGTTGCGTCAGGACCAGTTTGCATATGAAGAAATGCGTGTACTCGATGTGGTCATGATGGGCCATACCGAGATGTGGGCTGCGATGTCTGAACGCGATGCGATTTACGCCAACCCGGAAGCAACGGACGAAGACTACATGAAAGCGGCTGACCTGGAAGCCAAATTCGCTGAATACGATGGCTATACAGCTGAGGCGCGTGCCGGTGAGTTGCTGTTAGGCGTAGGCATACCGATTGATCAGCATCAAGGCCCGATGAGTGCCGTTGCACCTGGCTGGAAGCTGCGTGTATTGCTGGCTCAGGCACTGTTCTCCAATCCTGATATTTTGCTGCTGGACGAACCGACCAATAACCTGGACATCAATACCATTCGCTGGCTGGAAGAAGTGTTGAATCAGCGCAACTGCACCATGATCATCATTTCCCATGATCGCCACTTCCTGAATCAGGTCTGCACCCACATGGCGGATATGGATTATGGTACGTTGAAAATCTATCCGGGCAATTACGATGACTATATGCTGGCATCGTCACAGGCACGTGCGCAGCAATTGGCGAACAATGCGAAAGCCAAGGAAAAAGTCGCTGAATTGCAGGATTTCGTACGTCGCTTCTCCGCCAACAAATCCAAGGCGCGTCAGGCTACTTCACGTGCAAAACAGATCGATAAAATCAAGATCGAAGAATTCAAACCATCCAGCCGTCAGAATCCTTTCATCCGCTTTGACGGTGAAAAGAAATTGCATCGTCTGGCAGTAGAAGTCCAGGGGCTCACCAAAAAATACGATCGCACACTGTTCAGCGGCTTTGACCTGATGGTCGAGGCTGGTGAGAAAATCGCGATTATCGGTGCTAACGGCGCGGGTAAAACAACGCTGTTACGCTGTATAGGCGGCACAGGCATCGCTGGTCTGGAAGCAGATCATGGCGTGGCAAAATGGGCTGAAAACGCCAATGTCGGTTATATGCCTCAGGATCCTACCGAAGAATTCGCAGTCGATAAAAACCTGACTGATTGGATTGGTGAGTGGACTCAGGAAGGTGACGATGACCAGGCGGTACGCTCTATCCTTGGACGTTTGCTGTTCGGTGGCGATGATGTGAAAAAATCCGTCAAGGTGCTGTCGGGTGGTGAAAAAGGACGCATGATGTACGGCAAGCTGATGTTGGGCCGTCACAATGTCTTGTTGATGGATGAACCAACCAATCATATGGATATGGAATCCATCGAATCACTGAACGTGGCGCTGGAAAAATATGCAGGCACGCTGATTTTCGTGTCGCATGACCGGGAATTTGTGTCCTCGCTGGCAACCCGTATTCTGGAAATCAAAGATAAAGAAATTATCGACTTCCATGGCACGTATGAAGAATATCTGAACAGCCAGGGCATCGAGTCTTAATTGCTTCGGTTTCAAGTCACAACAAAAAAGCCAGGTTAGCCTGGCTTTTTTATGCGCATTACGAAATGCTTAGTGCCCGGCGGGGGCAAATACACGCAGGCGATGACCATCCGGGTCGAGCACCACAAAGGTATAGCCAAAATCCATGTGAGTAGGCTCCTGAGCAACAGTCAGTCCACGCTGATGCAGAGAGGCGTATGCTTCATTGACCTCATCATTGCTGCCAAGTGCAAAAGCCAGCTCACCACCCACTCCATGACCAGCTACTGAGGGTTCCACCGTCTGACGGCTCCAAAGTCCGAGCATCATACCTGAGGACAGCATAAACATGGCAAAAGTAGGGGATGCTTCTATAGGGGATTTGCCCAACAGGTCTGTATAGAAGCGGACGCTGGTCTCTGTGCTGTTGACGTACAAAAGAATGAAGTTTGGATCGATCATTGAATTCTCCGCAATAGTGAATGAAGTCGGTTTGTACTGTAAAGACGGGTTTGCAGCCCGTTAATCAGCATCATAAGGTGACCTACTGTCATTTTCTGTCAGTAGTCAGCTTTCTCTATTGCGGCGGAATGTTTTCAATTTCACGCCAGGCTTTAAGTAGTACCTGACGACGTTGCGGATAGCGTTGACCGCTGACGCATAGAGAAACAATACGATCAGTTCGAAAATGCCGGTAGCTACTGCGCATTTCGCACCAGCCAATTAAAACCAGCACCTGATCGAAGTAGCCCATTGCGAATGGCCATATCGTACGTACCGTCAATACGTCCTTGAGATCGACATAATGTATTTCTAATTTGCGCTCAGCCCGGATTGCCTGGCGAATTTGGCGTGACATCTCATCATGTCCGCTTAGATTTTTGCATGGACCGACCATTAGGGTCGACGCATCAAGAATATGCCTGAGTTCATCCGGCAATACGGAAGCGATCTTAACAAGGGCATTTTTTGCTGCAGCCCCAAGTTTATCGTCAGTACGCTGTGCAACCCAGCGTGAGCCTAATACCAAAGCTTCAATTTCTTCCTCTGAAAACATCAGTGGGGGCAGCATGAAACCAGGGCGTAACACGTAACCGAGTCCAGGCTCACTTTCAATGGGTGCACCTTGTTGTTGAAGGCTTGCGATATCCCGGTACAGAGTGCGCAAACTAATGCCTAGTTCAGACGCGAGCTGCGTGCCTGTGACAGCCAGGCGACGACTGCGCAATATCTGAATCAGATCCAGTAGACGTTGGGCGCGTGACATGAAATGGCTATTAAATTAAAAAAATAGCCATATTTTGGATGATAAGCTAGTCTTCGTCCAGTGCCGTGCGCCCCTGAACCTGACGTCCCTGATACAACAAAACATCAAGCTGATCACGTAAGTTACGCGCAAAGTCACGCCCCTTGGCTTTCATGACGGCTTCCAGAAAGGGGATGCGTAACTGTTCAAAATCACCCAGATTACTTGCCCGCTCAACTTTGAGCTGCAAGGCGAATCCACGAAATCCCAGGTTAGCTTTGATTGTGTCATTGAAAAAACGGTAAACAGCATGGAACTGTTCTGGCCCTGACAATTCTGGTATGGACGAATCGCTAAGGTAGCTGGTTTCAGTAGATATATCTGGATTTGCATTTGGTGCAGTTTCCGCAACTTCATTGACCGGCGCAACGATCTCCATCGGCGAAATAAAATCACCGTCAATTAACTCTTGGACGCTGTTTTCATCCAAACCCAAGGGCTGAACTTTACGCAATAAATCAGCAGCACTTTGTTTGCCATCGACCATCACCAGCAAGGTACGTAAGCGGTTTGGTAATTGAAATTGTCGGGTGGCGATTTCCTGGCGCCCTTTGTCGGTTTTATCGTAAATACTGGCAAACATGCAACTGCATCTCCATCGGTTTTTCATTCAGGCAGCCCGCCGAATGATGATTTTCGGAAAGCATACCCGAGCGCCATGAATTTGGCTATCAATCGTGGGAGGTAGTGCGTTTTTGCAGTGAAAGTCTATTGTTTCTTCAGATAAATCACGGATCTGGACTGTGATCCTGCTGGCAAATCAGCTGTCGCCGGGTTACGGACCGAGGAGGATGAACATGCGCCACAACTGCTTGAGCAACTGTCACCGCAAGTACGGGATAAGGAACGGAAAAGGCTGGCCAGTGCGGGCGAGGATGATTGCAGATATAAATGCAAACGACTGGCCCATGGTCCCGGTAGCCACTTGAGCAACAAGTACGCAGCGGCCAGGATAAGCAGAGATATCGAGATCACGTTTTGCAGCATATTAGCCTCCAAAAAAGGTACGCGACACTTGATAAGTGATAAATGAAGCTGTATATGCAAGCCCAAACAGATAGGCGACCATCAGCAAAGGATAGCGCAGGGTATTTGTCTCACGTCTGACCACGCTCAGGGTGGCAATACATTGAGGTGCAAACACATACCAGGCCAGTAAAGATAAGGCCGTTGGCAGGCTCCAGGATTGGGCGATCAATGGTTCCAGCGAGCGCGCGAGCTCATCGCCGTTCTGCGACAACGCATACACCGTACCCAGTGCGGCAACAGCCACTTCACGTGCTGCCAACCCGGGCACCAGCGCAATACAAATTTGCCAGTTAAAGCCGATAGGCGCAAACACCACTTCCAGCATGCGGCCCAGATAACCAGCGATACTGTAGTAAATCGCAGGCTGAGTGGCATTATCCGGTGCGCCCGGGAAGCTGCTTAGGAACCACAGCAAGACCATGAGTGCAAGAATGATGGTGCCGACCCGGGTGGTAAACACTTTGACGCGCTCCCACAAACCTAGCAACAAATTGCGGCCATTTGGCAGGCGGTAATCGGGTAATTCGAGCATTAAGGGATGCTTTTCAGCGCTACCCCATTTTTTCTTGAACACCAGCGCCACTAACATGGCAGAGACAATACCCGCCAGATACAGTGCAAACAATACCAGCCCCTGCAGGCTCAACACCCCCAACACTTCGCGCTCAGGGATGAAGGCGGCAATAATTAAGGCATATACCGGCAGGCGTGCCGAGCAGGTCATCAGCGGTGCGATCATGATGGTCACCAGCCGGTCGCGCGGGTTTTGTATGGTGCGGGTGGCCATCACGCCCGGAATGGCGCAGGCAAAGCTGGACAGTAAGGGAATAAAAGCACGACCGGATAATCCGACCTTACCCATCACTCTGTCCAATAAAAATGCAGCTCTGGGCAGATAGCCGGAATCTTCCATCACCAGGATGAAGAAAAACAGGATGATAATTTGCGGCAGGAATACCAGCACGCTACCGGCACCACCGATCACACCCTTGACCAGTAAGCCCTGCAACATCCCTTCAGGCATATGGGTTTCAACCAGCCTACCAAAGGTTTCCATGCTGGACTTGATAAATTCCATGGGAATCTGGGCCCAGGCAAACACCGCCTGAAACACCAGAAACATCAGTATGGCAAAAATAAACGGGCCAACGACAGGATTTAATACCCACTGATCGATACGGAAACTCAGCCTGTGCAATGCCGCCTGTTGTGCAGCCGGACTGCGTACGCACTTCTCAAGTACTGCATTGACTTGGGCCTGTATCGCCTCTGGTGTCTGCTTGTCCAATGCCAGCGGCAAGGCACGTTGCTCAAAGCTTAGTTGTTGCGCTAATACTTCGAGTTCACTGAGCAAATTATCGATACCATGGCTGTCCACTGCGACCGTTTCCACAACTGGAATGTCAAGCTCTGCCTGCAGGCCAGCCACGTCAATTTCCAAGTGGTGGCGGCGCGCCACATCCATCATGTTGACGGCCAGGATGCAGGGCAGATTCAGGCTTTTTAGTTCAAACACCAGGCGTAGCCCACGTTTGAGATTGCTCGCATCCACCACGCACAGCACTGCATCCGGTAACGCTTCATTGGCGCGCTGCCCGGTAATGACTTCTTCTGTGATTTTTTCGTCCGGCGTAATCGCATGCAGACTATACGTACCGGGCAAGTCCAGCACCTGCCAGTGGCGACCGGAAGGAGACGTGAACTTTCCTTCCTTTCTTTCTATGGTGACTCCAGCGTAATTGGCGACCTTTTGGCGCGCACCGGTCAGGCGGTTGAATAATGCAGTTTTCCCGCAGTTGGGATTTCCTACCAGGGCAATACGGGGTGAGGCGAGGGTGGAACTTGTCATTAGCAGCTACCAGGCAGCGCCACACCGATCAGCGCAGCTTCAAAATGTCGTAAAGCAAAGGTGGATTGACCGACGCGGACGGCGACCGGCTCACCACCGAAATATCCCTTGTGCAAAATTTGCACCGTTTCACCACTGACAAAACCCAGCTCTTTCAGACGCCTCGCAATTTCAATATGATTTCCGGGCTGGTCATGTTGCTGGCTGCTGACATCGGTCACAACCGCTTGCGTGCCGACACGTAAGCGGTCCAGCGTAGTGGGAGCGCCATTCAAAAAAGCTTTCATAGAGAGCTGTTCCAAAGTAGGGTAAGGGAAGCGGAGCATAATTTGATGCAATGTGAACAAGAAACAACAAGCTCAGCACAGGCACATTAAATTACTGGTCTTTTCCACTTCTAAATGATAATGAGAATATATCTCAATATCACTCAGTGTACAACACTTCTATGGCTGATGCTGAAAATGCCCCACTTATCGCCGACTCCAATGATCTGCATCAATCAAGATGTACCACAATGCAGCCCGCTGAATTATTTGCTTTGAGCTGTGCCAGCGAGTCTGGCTGCTGCAACTGACATTTCTCTTTGCATGTCCTGTGTCAGCTTCAGCAGGCTGGCTTCGTATTGACGCCTTTCTGACTCATGCAATTCACGTATTTCTTGCTGTTCGAGCTCTAATTTGCGGCATTGTTTTTCTTGCTGTGCGTGCATGTGGCGCAAGATTTGCAGCTCGTCATGCAATTGCTGGCGTTTTTCTTCACTGATTGCCGTTTTCTCTGTGCTTGCGGCCAATTCCTGATCGCGCAGTCTTATCGTGAACTGCAACTCTTGCAGGTCGAGCTTGCTTTGCTCTGCGCTGGTTTTTAATTGCTGATGGCTATTCAATAGTGCCTCATACAGTTGCATCAGACTGGATTGTTCTGAACTTTGACGTGCAAACTGTTCTTGTAGTGCCTGCTGTTGCTGGCGGGCTTGCTGTAACTGCACGTCGAATTGAGATGACCTGGCCTCGAAGCTTGCACGTTCCTCCTGGCGCTGCGTCAGCGCTGCCTGTTGCAAGTGCTCGAACTGCCTCAGTTGCTGCGCATTTTGCTGCTTCAATTCACTTACTTGCTGCTCCTTATCAGTGAAACGCTGTGATAGCGCCTGATGCTCAGCATCCAGCTGCTGCAATGATCTGGATAATTGCGCACCTTGCTTTTCTGCATCTCTTGCGGATTGCCGCCATTCCGCAAGCTCTGCGTGCAATTGTTTAATGGTTGCCTGTAGTTGCTGTTGCTCGGCTTGCCAGTCGCTGCGCTGCGACGCAAAGCTTACCTCTTTTTCTGCAAATTCCGTCTCCTGCGTCCGCACGGCCAGTGCGGCGTCTTCTTTTAATGTTGCGTATAAGGCCTTGACCTGATTCAGTAAGCCTTCGGGCAGGCTGGCTTGCTGTAAGCGCGCCTCGCCTTCCTGACTTTCTTTCCATTGTTTGAGATAGGGAGCGATCGTACTTTTACTGCCGGTATCACCCATGGCTTTTCGTACATTGTCGACCGTCACGGTTTTTCCCGCCACCAGCAATTCGGTCGCTGCGCGGACTACATCTGAATACAGTATGCCAGCTCTAGCCATGATATCCTCAAATAAGATTCTAAATTACGTAATACGTAATATTACATTGAATTTAAATAAAATTCGATTTTAAAAATCAGAAAATAACAATCGATAATGTATATTATCGCGTGTTATAATTCGCAATAAAGCAAATCCAGGTGTAATGAAAAGCTATTAAAAAGCAAAACCTCATGTTCGGAATTTTCGCCACAAAATGAACCGTAGTCGCCAATCTAACCAGGAAAATGTTGTCCTTCCCGAGGAAAAGACGAGGGCGGCGATCACAAATGGCGGGGTAGGGGAGTTGGCATTGCGCCAGGCAACTTATATCCAGGCGGCCAGCTCAGACAACACAAGGCGTACTTATCAATCAGCGGTGCGACACTTCCTGACCTGGGGCGGCGTATTGCCAGCGAGTGAGCAGCAAATACGAAATTACCTGCTTGCGCATGCTGAACAGTTGAATCCGCGTACACTGGCATTACGATTGACCGCACTTTCGCAATGGCATCGCCATCAGGGCTTCGCCGATCCGACCGCGCATAGCGGCTTACGTAAATTACTGACAGGCATACAGCGCGTCAGCGGCAAGCCTAAAAAGAAAGCCAAGGCCTTAGAACTGGAGCAATTAGAGGTGCTGGTCACTTATCTGGACAGCCGGGATGAACTCAGCGCAAAGCGTGACAGCGCATTGCTGCAGCTCGGCTTTTTCGGCGGTTTCCGGCGTTCAGAACTGGTGAGTTTGCGCGTCGAACACATACAGTGGGAAAAAGCCGGCATTCGCATCTTGCTGCCACGCTCTAAGACTGATCAAAGCGGGGAAGGGATCAGCAAAGCCATCCCTTACGGTGAGCATATCTGTTGCGCCGCACTCGCCTTGAAAGTCTGGCTGGCCGCCGCCGGCATTTCGCAAGGACTGATTTTTCGCGGAATTAACCAATGGCAGCAAGTCGCAGAACTGGGCCTGCATCCGGCCAGTATGAATACCATCATAAAAAAGCATGCTGCCAATTGCGGTCTGGGCGAGACAACGGGCTTCAGCAGTCATAGTCTGCGACGTGGTATGGCGACCAGTGCTTATCGCGCCGGAGCCAGCTTCCGCGACATTAAACGTCAGGGCGGCTGGCGTTTTGATGGCACGGTACACGGCTATATCGAAGAGGCGGATTTGTTTGAAGAAAATGCGATGAAGACTTTACTCAGCAAATCAGGCGTAGGGAAGACTGGCAATAACAAATAAGTGCTACGCCCATTGTCCGTTCAGATTTCTTTCTGATTCACCCCGGCATACGATCAGAGTAAAAAATCCCTTTGAGCCGCTTTCTGAAAATCGCCATCAGTAATGCCAGGCTGAAAAAGACCATATTAAAACCGAGTATCTTACTGCCACCATAATCCACAAATGGCACGGAATTCGATGGCATGGTGGCAGCATTCAATCCACGGTCATAGCTGGCACCGATGACATGACCCTGATTGTTGATGGCATTTGTCAGATACAGACTTTTCCCGCTAGGATGCAAAATCATTTTATTGTCACGCCAGACAAAGGCGAGGCGCATATCCGGAACATCAACGATACCAACCACATGACCCTGATTATTGATGCCTGTCGCAAAGCTGTCACCAAATCCGATTTTTGCCCCCAGATCGATCATGCGCGTGCCGTCGTGGATGAAAGCATGCCAGCGTCTGTCTTTGGTTAGGGAGGAACCGACGACAACCCCATGGTCATTGAGTGCTGTCGCTGAGCTGAGTTGTCCACCCAAGGTACCCAGATCCTGCATACCTTTCGTTTCGTCATATAAAAACGCATGACGGTAACCTTCACTATCCATTGCGGTGCCGACAACCTGATCACGCGCGTTGATACTGCTGGCGTAACTGACTTTACCACCCAGGGTGCCCAAATCTTGCACCGCTGTTCCTTCTCTCTGGATGAATGCATGCCAGTCGCCATCTGGGGTATCAGAAAACCCCACTGCGGTGCCGCGATTATTCAATGCAGCACCATAGCTGTGGCGGCCGCCAAGGCTGGCTATTTCACGCCTGCCGTTTGCATTGCTATAAATAAATGCCCGCCAAATTCCATCGCGCTTAACCGAGCCGACGATTTCACCTTTTTCATTGATACGTTTGGCTTCACTTTCAGACTCGCCATTACCTTCCAGGCGCGTGAGTTTGCCTTTATCGAGAACGACTGCATGTGAAATGCCGTTTTTTTCCTTGATCACCGCAGCTACCTGGCCGGATGCATTCATGTCATAGGCGATAGATTCGCCGTAGAGCTTGCGTTCTATGCCAAGTGAATGAGTAGTTGCCAGGGTCTCAGCGCAGAACGCGCTCAACATCAAAGCCAGCAGGGCAGGGCGGTAAGATTTGCAGCGCATAACACATCCTCAATCAGCGAGTTGAATTAAGTTAGTGACGGTAAATTGCTTGGCACCAAATGATTTAACAGAATTGCAAATATACGGCGTTTTTACTTGATAGCAAGCTATTATTGCGCTGCAGTTGCTTGTATCTGACACATGACATTCATCTCAGACTGAGAGATGCCGTTTGACCTCCTCGTTGTCCATCATGTGCTGTGCCCCTGAGGCGACGACTTCACCTCGCGACAACACCACAAAGTGATCTGCCAGCTCACGCGCAAAGTCAAAATACTGCTCACACAGGATAATGCCCATCTCTCCGCGTTCGCGCAGTAAGCGAATCACGCGTGCAATATCTTTAATGATGGAGGGTTGGATACCCTCTGTCGGCTCGTCCAAAATAATCAATTTGGGTTCGGCGAGCAGAGCGCGCGCGATCGCCAGCTGTTGTTGTTGCCCGCCCGATAAATCCCCCCCGCGCCGGTGTAGTATATCCTTTAAGACCGGGAATAACTCGTACACTTCTGCTTTGATGGTTTTCGCACGTGCAGCGGGCAAAGTCGCCATACCCATCAGCAGATTTTCTTCCACAGTTAAGCGGGCAAAGATATCCCGTCCTTGTGGCACATAAGCGATGCCAGCCCTGGCACGCTGGTGAGGTGCCAGATGCAATACCGACTTTCCCTGAAACAGAATTTCGCCACCGGACGCTGGAAGTACGCCCATTATGCTTTTCAATAGCGTCGTTTTTCCTACCCCGTTACGCCCCAGCAAAGTCAGGCATTCACCGCGCTGTACCGACAGCGAAATGCCGCGCAGGGTATGACTGGAGCCATAGTGTTGATGCAGTTGCTTTACTTGGAGCATAATTTTTCCATGAAAATGACGGGTGTGAAGCGCATATCTTTGCGATCCCAGGTCTGGTTCTTCGCTGCTTATTCAACGTCCCAGATACACTTCGATGACTTTCTCATCGGACTGCACCTGTTGCATGGTGCCCTGAGCCAGTACAGCACCTTCATGCAAGACTGTGACTACGCCTTGCTGAGCAATCTCAGCCACGAAGCCCATGTCATGCTCGACTACCATGATGGAATGTTTACCCCTGAGGTCATTGAGCAATTCGGCGGTTCTGGCCGTTTCCGCATCTGACATGCCCGCCACCGGTTCATCAAGCAATATCAGTTGCGGCTCCTGGATCAGCAGCATACCGATCTCCAGCCATTGTTTTTGCCCATGAGACAGCAGGCCTGCCTGCCGGTAGGCTTGCCCAGACAAGCGAATCAGCTGCAAAATGGCAGCGATTTTGTCGCGTTGCTCGCTGTTAAGCCGAGCGAACAGGGTAGTGCCGACGCGCTTATCCATCTTCATCGCCAGTTCCAGATTTTCAAACACGGAATGTTGTTCGAACACGGTAGGGCGTTGAAATTTTCTGCCTATCCCGGCATGAGCGATTTCCACCTCTGTCATGCGCGTCAAATCCAGGCTTTGCCCGAAATAGGCCGTACCAGAGCTGGGCCGGGTTTTGCCTGTGATGACATCCATCATCGTGGTTTTTCCTGCGCCATTCGGACCGATAATGCAACGCAACTCCCCGACAGAAATATCCAGATTTAAATGCTTGATCGCTTTAAAACCGTCAAATGAGACGACTACATCTTCCAGATACAGGATGGCGCCGTGACGGGTGTCGACCCCCTCGGGTCTGACCCTGCCATAGGAGACGCCCTGATCGCCAACTGCAGACACATATTGCTGCCCCGGACGCAAGATGCCACTCATTACATAGCTCATACGATCTCCTTAGGTTTTTTCAATTGCGAGATCAGACCGAGTATGCCTTGCTGCATAAACAGCGTTACGAGGATAAAGAGCAAACCCAGCGCATAAAGCCAGAGATCAGGAAAAGCGGCGGTGAACCAGCTTTTCAGACCATTGACGGTGAAGGCTCCGATCACCGGACCCAGCAGGGTGCCACGCCCACCAACCGCGGCCCAGATCACCATTTCTATCGAATTCGCGGGCGACATTTCTGAAGGATTAATCATGCCTACCTGCGGCACATACAAGGCACCGGCGATACCGCACAGTACGGCAGACAAGGTCCAGACGAAGAGCTTGAACCACAATGGGTCGTAGCCGATGAACATCAGACGTGATTCCGAATCCCTGACGGCCTGTAACACCCGACCCAGTTTAGAGCTGACGATCCAGCGGCATAGCATTAAGCTGGCCAGCAACACGCTCAGCGTCACCAGATATAGCACTGCCTTGGTGAGCGGTTCAGTCAGACTGAAACCCAGTATGCGTTTAAAGTCAGTGAAGCCATTATTGCCACCAAAGCCAGTGTTGTTACGGAAAAACAGCAACATAAACGCAAAGGTCATGGCCTGGGTAATGATGGAAAAATACACGCCCTTAATTCTGGAGCGGAATGCAAAATAACCAAACACAAATGCCAGTATCCCAGGCACCATCACTACAAGCAGCATGCAATACCAAAAGTGTTCAGTCAGAGACCAGTACCAGGGATAGGTTTTCCAGTCGAGGAAAACCATAAAATCGGGCAAATCGCTCTGATATACGCCCTCGCGACCTATTGCCCGCATCAGATACATACCATGGGCATAAGCGCCCAATGCGAAAAACACACCGTGACCGAGTGATAAAATGCCGGTGTATCCCCAGACCAGATCCAGTGCCATGGCGGCCAACGCATAACACATGAATTTGGCGATGATCGCAATCGCGTAGCTGGACACATGCAAGGTATGGCCAGCCGGAAAAGCCAGGTGCAGTAATGGTAAGCTTGCTGCAAGTACCGCAATGACCAGGATGCCAGCCCATGCGGGACGGGAAAATAATTGAGACCTCATTCCACGCTCCTGCCTTTGAGTGCGAACAGACCCTGCGGCCTGCGCTGAATAAAGATAATGATGAAGATCAGGATCACGATTTTTGCCATGACTGCACCCGCCACCGGCTCCAGGAATTTATTCAGCTCACCCAGGCCAAAAGATGCAATCACTGTACCGGCCAGCTGACCAACGCCGCCCAGGACCACGACCATAAAAGAATCGACGATATAGTTTTGGCCCAGATCAGGCCCGACATTACCCAGCTGCGACAGTGCGACGCCGCCCAATCCTGCAATACCTGAGCCCAGACCAAAGGTCAGCATATCAATACGGCCAGTCGGTACACCGGTACAATCGGCCATGCGGCGGTTCTGTGTCACTGCACGCAGAAACAATCCGAGCCGGGTTTTATTCAGAATCAGCCAGACTGCCAGCACCACAGCCAGCGAGAAAACGATAATGACCAGCCGGTTATACGACAGTACCAGCGAGCCCAATACCGTAACACCTCCGCTCATCCAACCCGGATTGGACACTTCTACATTTTGTGCACCGAACAGGGAGCGCACACCCTGCATGAGTATCAGACTGATGCCCCAGGTGCAGAGCAGGGTTTCCAGAGGTCGTCCGTATAACCAGCGGATCACGCAGCGCTCCAGAATGATGCCAACTCCGCCAGACACCAGGAAGGCGGCGGGCAAGGCCAGTAACAGATACGCATCCAGCGCCGCCGGGAAATAGGTGCGAAACAACAACTGGCACAGATAGGTGGTGTAGGCGCCTATCATCAGCAATTCACCGTGAGCCATATTAATGATGCCCATCAGGCCAAAGGTGATCGCCAGCCCGAGCGCGGCCAGCAATAGCACGCTGCCCAGTGAGATGCCATAAAACAGGTTTCCGGCGAATTCCATTCTGGCCAGCCGGGCTTCTATTGCATGCAGCGTCGTGACCGCGGCGATACGTATGCCTTCGTCCGGTTCGCCATAGCTGCCATCCGCTTGTTGAGCCAACATGGCTTGCAGCACCGGGATCAGCTTGGGATTCGAACTATTGACCAAGGTTTTGACAGCGGCTTTTCGTAAGGCGGGATCATCTGCGTGCAGATTGGCGGTCGCAATCAGCATTTGCAACAGATTGCCTATCTCAGCATCGGTCTCTTTAAGATAGGCCTTATTCAGCAGAGGGAGCTGTTCCGGTGTCGCTTCTTTTTGTAAATCGAGTGCTGCCTGTAAGCGTACGTTGCGGTCGGCGGAAAATAACTTCATGCCGGATAAAGCGCTGTCCAAGACTGCGCGTAGCCGGTTATTCAATGCGATGGGCTCGGCACCATCGGGCAGCACAGCGAGGCCGCCATCTGCCAGCGCAGTGATGCGTTCTCCATCGACGATATACAGCGCATCGTCTTTCGCATACAGCGCTTCGTTTTTCATTGCATTGAGGATGGCAACAGCCTGTGCATCAGCCTGGGCTGCCAATTGACTGACGGCCTGTATACGTGCGTCAGTATCGTCACCGCTCAACGCATTACGCATGGCAGGCGAGAGCGTTACGGTTGCGTTCGCCCATGCTGCTGTACACAGCAGCACCCAGGTCAGAAGCAGCAAGGTAGTACGAAGAGGCTTTATAGGCATAGGTGATCGTAGTTGTTTTGGTTCGCTGCGGCATCAGAAGCACAGCGAACCCGACATGCATCAGCAGCGCCCCGGATATGGTTGTTGGCTTAGTGTGTGATATCCGGAGCGGGCAGGGTGTTGGCTAATAGCCGGTGCTGCGCTTCAATTCACAGCGCCGGCAACGGCTTACATTTTTTGTTTACCTTCATTCCCGGCTATGTAAGGGCTCCAGGGCTGAGCGCGGATCGCAGCCTTGGTTTTGTAGACCACACTGAACTGTCCATCTGCCTTGATCTCACCGATCATGACTGGCTTATGCAGATGATGATTAGTTTTATCCATCGTCAGCTCAAAACCCGATGGTGCCTTGAAGGTCTGGCCACCCATGGCAGCGATGACTTTATCGGTATCGGTGGACTTGGCCTGCTCCACTGCCTGCTTCCACATATGAATGCCGACGTAGGTTGCTTCCATCGGATCATTGGTGACGACTGTGGCGGCATTCGGGAGTTTTTTGGCGACGGCATAGGCTTTCCACTTTTGGATAAATTCGGTGTTGACCGGATTTTTAACTGACTGGAAGTAGTTCCATGCAGCCAGATGACCGACCAGCGGTTTGGTATCAACGCCGCGTAATTCTTCTTCACCGACAGAGAATGCCACCACAGGTACGTCAGTTGCTTTCAACCCGGCGTTTCCCAGCTCTTTATAGAAAGGCACATTCGAGTCACCATTAATTGTTGAGATCACTGCGGTTTTGCCACCGGCTGAGAATTTTTTGATATTGGCAACGATAGTCTGGTAATCCGAGTGCCCAAATGGTGTGTAGACCTCATCAATGTCGCTGTCTTTCACGCCTTTGCTATGTAAGAAGGCGCGCAGGATTTTGTTCGTCGTTCTTGGATAGACATAGTCGGTACCAAGCAGCACAAAGCGTTTCGCTGCGCCGCCTTCCTTGGACATCAGATATTCGGTCGCCGGTATCGCTTGCTGATTTGGCGCCGCACCGGTATAGAAAACGTTTTTCTCCAGTTCTTCACCCTCATACTGAACAGGATAGAACAGCAAGCTATTCAATTCTTTAAACACGGGAAGCACCGATTTACGTGATACCGAAGTCCAGCAGCCAAATACCACTGCCACTTTGTCCTGTGCGATCAGTTGACGTGCTTTCTCTGCAAACAAGGGCCAGTTTGACGCCGGATCAACAATCACAGGCTCCAGTTTTTTACCCATGACGCCGCCTTTGGCATTAATTTCGTCTATCGTCATCAGGGCCACATCTTTGAGCGAGGTTTCTGAGATGGCCATGGTGCCGGACAGGGAATGCAAAATACCGACTTTGATGGTGTCGGCGGCCAGAGCCTGCGACATCCAGCCGCTGGCGGCCAGTGTCATTGCTGCGACTGCGGTTGCTTTCAGAACGATGCGACGTGTCATGGTGACTCCTCTGCGTGGTTGATAAATAAGAGACTGCGGGTTTTTAACTCTTATTTAGCAGATAGTGTGCCAGCCATTGTGCGACGCAATAACACGCTCACCGGCAGAGCCGGAATCACTCGCAAACAATCTATACTCAGCCTGGGCAGGTCGCTGCAGGCTGTCGTCCGCTACTCTGTGACAGCTATTAAGGAAATCACTCAGATGTACTTACATCTGAGTCCGTCGGTATAAGTACTTTGCTGCCTTATCTTCAGTAGATTGTGCCAAAACAGGGATGAAACTTTCCCGATGAAAACTCTTGCGAAAAATCTCTACATTTCAGTGCGATTCCGCGCCAAACATGTGCGCCTGTGTTTTGTACTTAGGGTGAGTGCATCTTGCCGGCCTGTTTAAGACTGCCTGGTGCAGATATCGGGCTTGAAAGGAGACGGGGACGCCTTGGAGGGCAAGCGGTGTAGTGTGCACATAGCCGCTTGTTCAGGGTGGATAGCATCAATACGATTCAGCAACCAGTCAGGTACGCGAGAGTTGCCAGAATGTGTAGGCAGCGATAGTTGCTGGTATCAGGAAATTCAGCAGCAGTATAGGTAGCTCACTCTTGACACTGTAACCCGCATGCAGCACACCGACCGCCATATTCACCGCAACGACAACCAGCCAGAATGGGATGAATACCTTAGCAGCCAGCGCCATGCTCGCTGCAGAATTTCCCCATAGCCAGGCAAACAAAACGAAAATACCCAATTGTATGATTCCGCCAATGATCACGAAAATGATATGCATTTGTTTTACCTTATCAATAGTAAAGATACGCCCAGCTATTTAAACTGGGTTCAGCAGGTATTCTGCTACCGCTGAAGCTGTGCAGCCAATATCGTATTCACGTTTCCATGAATACGAAACAAAAATACCACGCGCAGATATGGTCCACATCAGCGAACACAGAACAAGCCCTAAGCAAACAAGCTCAGACTGGCCGCAATATCTTTCCCCGCATAGGGGGGGAATACATCAAGCACCAAATCTGGATTGCCGATCAGCAATGCTTTTGTATTGGATAAAGCGTCAAAGCCAGCTTTGCCATAATATTTACCTATACCGGAGTAACCGACTCCGCCAAATGGCAGACTATCAATCCAGCAATGTAAATTAGTCTGATTGACGCATCCTCCACCAAATGACACGCCAGACAAAAATAAATCAATTGCAGCCTGATCCTTGCTGAAGATGTAGGCTGCCAACGATTTGGGTTTGCGCTTAATGATATGTACCACCTCAGCCAAATCGTCGTAGGGCAGTACAGGTAATACCGGACCGAATATTTCTTGCTGCATGGCAGGGTCATCCCAGGTACTTGGATAGAGGATAGTCGGTTCAATAAAGCGGCCGTCAATATCAAAGTTACCGCCATGCACCACTTTGTCAGGCAAGATATAGGAACTGACCCGCTGTGTGTCGCGTTCTGTAATCATGCGCGCAAAATCGGGGCTCTGCTGTGGTTTTTCGCCGTACATTGTGACCAGCGAACGCTTCAGGCGACCGATAAATTCATCCGCAATTGAGCGATGGACATACACGTAGCCAGGTGCAACACACCATTGTCCCGAAATCGCATTATGCCCCCACGCGATACGGTCTGCCGCGACGTCGAGATTCGCGGTCTGGTCGACGACGGTCGGATTTTGCCCACCCAGCTCCAGCACCATTGGCGTCAGACGTTCGGCCGCTGCGCGCATAACGACTTTAGCAACGGTGGAGCTGCCGGTAAAGAAGATGAAATCGAAGGCTAGTTCCAGCAACGCTGAAATCTCTTCACGTCCACCAGTGACAACGTTGACCGCTTCGGGTGAAAAATATTTTGGAATTAACGCCTGAAACAGTGACGCAACTTTAGGGGTGGTGTTGGCAGGTTTCAAAATGACAGTATTGCCCGCTGCCAGCGCGGCGATGGCGGGATCGAGCAAGAGCAAAATAGGGGCATTGAACGGCCCTATAACTAAGGTAACGCCATATGGCTCCTTGTAAATCACGCCGGCGTTTCCGCTGGCTTCCAATCCCTTGGGAATCGCTACATGCTGTGGTTTCATTAATTCCACCAGATTTTTTCGGTAATAATCAATTACCCCCAGCGGCACAGTGATCTCAAACAATTGCTCAAATGGCGGTTTGTGAAAATCTTCATATAGCGCACTACAAAATGCCTGTTGATTTTCACGTAGCATACGCTCCATCCTGTCTAGCTGATCCAGCCTCCAGGCAAGGCTCTTGGTGGCATCGCTAAGGAAAAATTCTTTCTGACAGTTCAGTATTGATGCGTAGCGATTCATGTGCTTATCCTCTTCTTTGCGATTACGTAGTGCAGTTCCTGGCAGTAGGCATCGATTCCACCGTGAGTGGAAACAATGCCTACTGTTACATCCATGATTTCAAGCTGGAACGAGTGACTAGCGGGTGGTATATCCGCCATTTGCAAAGATAGTTTGTCCAGTGATCCACCAACCTTCAGTGACGAGGAAGCGGATCAGGGGAGCGATATCTTCAATGTCCGTCAACCCGGTTTTTGAATATTTACTCAAGGCAGCACCGGCTTTGTTGTAGGCCGTAGAATCGGCATTCTCCTGACCGTAAAAGAAGGGCGTGTCCATCGGACCGGGACCAACGGCATTCACAGAAATGCCTCGATCACCAAACTCTTTCGAGGCTGCACGTGTGTAGTGTTCAACAGGTGCTTTGCTGCCAGGATAGATACTGTAAAACGGTGTATAAGCGGCCAGCAATGAGCTAACGATGGTGACAATACTGCCGCGATCTTCCAGTACCCTTCCTGCTTGCTGGAGAAAGAAAAACGCTGCTTTTGAGTTTGCATCAAAACTCTTGTTGTAATCCGCTTCTGTCACTTCCAATATCGGTTTTTTAATCACAACGCCTGCCGTGTTGATGCCAATGTGGACTGCACCGAAGTGTGACTTGGCGAGATCAAAAAGTTTGTTGTTATTGTCAGCGACCGACAAATCACCCTGAAAAATAATTGTGTCTGCACCTTTCTCTCTCAATGCTGCTGCCGTTTTTTCAGTTTCCGCTTTTGATGATCCGCTATTGTAGTGCAGCACAAATCCACTCGCCCCAACGCTTTGCAGTTCATGTGCGATCAGTGCGCCCAGATTTTTACCGCCACCAGCGATGACCGCAACTTTACCGTTTAAGTCCTTTGACACTTGAGTCTCCTTGAAAAATGTGAGTACAAGGCCCGAGTATATGGACGAAAGTATGATGGAAGAAGTAGCGATATGACGACAACTCAATTCAGATAAATTTAACAATAATGCAGGGAAATATAAGTACAATCGGATGTAACAAATTCGGCCATACGTCAATACCAAGCTATATTTCATGAGGAAATTTTTTGTGCTTATTGATGAGTCAACAGAGCAAAAAAGCAGCTGTGAAAAAAATGTTTTTGTGTAAATATAGAGCTGGCTGTGGTGCCTTGAATGACCAATCGTAATTTACCTTAACTGAGCCGTGTAACATGGATCGCATACAGCATCTTCACATCTTTGTACGCGTTGCTCACAGCGGCAACTTTTCCCAAGCGGCAAGCCAGTTAGGCATTTCGCGCGCAGCAGCATCTTCGGCGATACAACATCTTGAAGAATGGCTGGGAACGCGACTACTTCATCGAACAACCAGGCAAGTGAGCTTAACCCGGGATGGAGAGGAATTGCTTAGTCGGGCAGTGTCCCTGATCACAAAAATGGATGAGTTAAGGCAAGAATTTCATCCGGATCTACAAGGTGTCGCAGGAAAAGTACGTGTTGATATGCCGAGCAGAATTGCGAGGTGCTTTGTTGTTCCTGCATTGCCTGATTTTTTCACGGCGTATCCCGGCATAGAATTAGAATTAAGCGCTGGTGATCGCATCACAGATCTGGCTCAGGAAGGCGTAGATTGTGCGCTACGGGTAGGGCAACTGAATACGACTAATGTTGTTGTCAGTTTCGTTGGCATGCTGGAATTAATCAATTGCGCCAGCCCAACTTACCTTGCTCGTTATGGCAAACCCGAACGCGCGGATGAGCTGGATCAGCATTTGTGTGTCAATTACATTTCCTCGCCTAACGGACGGATTGCACCTTGGGAATGGGTGGAGCAAGGTGAAGTCAAGACACGGCAGCTCGATTCCATAACAACGGTGAACAATGCAGACATTTATATTGCCAGTGCGCTGGCCGGCATGGGCATGATACAGGCGCCTCGCTTTGACGTTCAGCACCACCTCGACAGCGGAGATTTAGTTGAGCTGATGCCACAATGTAAGCCGTTGCCGATGCCTGTGCATCTGGTTTACCCGAGCAGGCATCAGGCAACCAAGCGCGTTAAGTCATTTACCACCTGGCTCGAGCAATTGCTAAGCCCGTATTTGTCGTCCGCCGCCTAGCGATAGCGAACACGGTGTGCCTGGTGTTGCCAATGCGCGTAAGCTTGAGAGTCGTATCAGGCAAACCAGTCCTGCTGTTGGGTGGATCAGGACTGGAAGTAGCTAAAACTGAGCACTGTCTTTGCTACTTTACCTCATGACCACATACTTTATTGCAAAGCTTCGGCCGGACCAAAGAATTCATAGTGACGCTGTTCTTCAGGCAAACCAATCGCAGCTAAGGCCTGATTGATAAAACGCATGAATGGCTTAGGTCCTAAGAAATAAGCATGAGCGTGAGCCGGTATCCATTGTTTCAATTGTTCCAGCGTCGGTCGACCGCTCACTGTGTCATCGGGCGTTCCATCTTCCAGCACAATGTGTTTGCGGAACTGCGGATGCTCACGCTCCCATTGATGCAGAGTTGAACCGAAAGCCTGCACTTCCGCATTGCGTGCATAATGGATGAACACGACCTCGCGCTCTCCTGCTAACAAGGCCGCCTCACTCATTGCCAGCGTAGGGGTAATACCGACGCCGCCAGAAATTAACACTAAGGGCGCTGCACTGTCTTTTAATACAAACTCGCCAGCAGGTGGAAATACCTCCAACACCTGACCAAGCGTGACCTTGTCATGCAGATAGTTTGAAACTACGCCACCGGCTTCACGTTTGACACTGATGCGCAAAGAGCGGCCGTCCGCATGCTGCGACAACGAATAATTACGGCGCATTTCCTGTCCGTCTATCATTAACTTCAGGCCCAGGTATTGGCCAGGCTGATAACGAATCACAGCGGCGCCATCCATGGGCTCCAGGTAAAACGAGGTGATTTCGCTACTTTCTGTTTGCTTAGCGACGACTTTGAATTGACGGATACCACGCCAGCCGCCGGGGGCTGAAGCGAGTTTGTCATATTCTTCCGTTTCTGCCGCAATCAGGATATTCGCCAACTGCCAATACGCTGCACCCCAGGCGTCAATCACCGCATCGGTAGCAACTTCCGCACCCAACACTTCGCGGATCGCACGCAGCAGACAAGTGCCAACGATAGGGTAGTGCTCAGGCAAAATCTGCAGCGCCACATGCTTTTGAATTATTTGAGCTGGCAAATTTCCCAACGCGCCCAGATTGTCGATACAACGTGCGTAGCGCAAAATCGCGTTCGCCAGCGCTCTGGCCTGAGTTCCCTGTTGCTGATGGGCCTGATTGAATAAGGAGCGGACTTCCGGATAGTCGTTCAACATGATTTTGTAGAAGTGCGTGGTCAACGCCTCTCCACCGGTTTCTAAAATGGGTACTGTGGCTTGAATAATAGAAATTTGTTCAGGAGACATCATCGTTGACTCTTTTCTTAATAAAGGTGGATAAATTAAAGGATTAAAGGAATGCGCTGTTACTGCAGGCTCAGGCCACGCGGGGATCGCTGTGATAAAACTCAACACAGACACTGACTTTGCCTAAGGGCTCTACAAAGTGCGCTTGCTGAGGAGCCAGGTAGCCGGGATGACTGGCATCAAGCACTTGTTCGGAATGGGGTTCCAAAAAAGTCAGTTTCAACTGCCCCTGTTTCACCCGGACCACGCCCCACACGCCGCTGGCAGTGTTATGACGTCGTTTCAATGCAGCCGGCAAAGTGTTCTCATCGAAATCAGCAGTTTGACGGTAGGGCGCAATCGCTGGTTTCTCAATTTCATCGGTTGATGCATGCCAGGGGTAGGGCGCCAAATCAGAGTTGAGACCGGGGTTGATAGCGGAGTGCCCTATATGATCGCCAAGCTGCGCTGCAAAGCTGTGATTCACATCACGATGATGCGCCTCATCTGCCCTGACGACTAAAACCACGTCGCGTAAAGTCGCATTGCCAGGCAATCCCCAATACTGCAGCGCGATTGCCGGTGCTGCTACATTGGGGCTGCGGCCAGCATCGATTTCATTCAGGTAGTGGGTATAACTGACGACCGCTTCTTCTTCGAAATAGCCAACCAGGCGGTGCGCAGTACGTGCACTGAACAAATATAAAACAAAGAAGCCGATATAAAACAGCCATTGCACCAGCAATATCAGCCAGCGCTCCAGCAGCGTAGGCTTAGCAATGGCGACAAAGGTCATCAAATGCATGCGTTCGTTTTCTGCTTCTTCCATTAAGGTACGGATCCAGCCGCGGTCCGCTTCCAACTTCCGCAAACAACGTAAGTGGGTCAGCGTTGCGCCTACCATGCTGGGTACCGCGGCAACCGTTTCTAATACGATTGCTCTGTGGCCATAGCGCTTCGCAAAAAACGTATCTGCACACCAGCGCAGCAGTTTGGTGATACCTAAGGCAAAGCGGTCGGATATATCACCAGGTTGGTGATGTACGCTCAGGTCAACCGCTGGAATAGTGGAGGTGTTATCTCGTTTCATGATCATGTCCTCTTCAATGACTCAATGCATTCCTGTTGTCAGACTTGCCGATACCGGTAAATTGGCAGCAGAGCGTGGAATGTCCTGATAAATACCGAACAGCGAAAACTGCAGACTCTTGGCGATGTTTTCCGCCTTGCCCAGCATTGCCTCAGCCAACTCAGGCACCAGTAACTCCTTACAGGTTTGTGACCAAAGTCCTAGCCAGTTAATAAACATTTCCGGCTGAATTGATGCCAAATGGCGCATATGTGCCTGCATAGGTTTGCCGTGGTAACGCCCACTACCCAACATGATGGAAGACCAGAACTCAGCCATCAGCGCCAGATGCTGCGGCCACTTATCTGCGGGAATAACCGCTTCAAACACAGCCGATAATTCCTTATCCTCACGCACGCGATCGTAAAACCGATGTACAAGCTGGGTAATCTGTTCTTCGCTTACAGACTTAGCGACTTCATTACTGTCAAATGCCATCATTCACTCCATTAAAAGTGGATATCAAATACATTCATTTAAAATGAATTTTAATGCCAAAATCAATTAGATGCAAATTAAATGAATCTTTAATGCTGTGATTTTCCATGCCCAGTTAATCAGCAAATGCGAAAAAAACTGTTTGCAGGGGTTGCTGACGATTGTTACATCAGCGCATATGTAGAAAGGGTAGTGAGAATTGGAGGGATTTATTCCTGCGCTGTTTCTATCGGAAGGTTTTGAATTTGACCGTACTCGCGACTTTTAGCGTTTAGGCACCCAAAATGATGTGTTAAGAATATAGCTCTTGAATATATAAGCCCATGGCAAAACTACAATTGGAAGAATTACCCACAAAAAAGCATCGGTCATTCCCTCCACAGCTGATCCAACGAGTGTGTTCGACTTCCAAAGAGGGTAAGCGACAATCGAAAGCCATAGCACCTTGTAAAATACCTCAAAAAGTAGCAGTGGGATCATTTTCACGGGATGTAAGAATCCTAGCAGAGCCAGCGAGGAGAAGGCTGCCCAAACGCTCCAAGCCATTCCATCCGCAGCTTCCCATGCCCCTTGGTGAGCGAGAATGTGGGACCACGAATCTTTTCCCAGGAAACAGAGCATTAAAATATATACCAAGCGCATCAAATAAATATTGATTCTGCGAATTCCATCATATCGGTCGTAATCTCGTTGAAACATACTCTTTACGTTCAAAAACATCACATTTCTCCTTTAATTCGATGAAATCTGCACGGGTAATTTATCGTATCACGCAACGATAGTTGCAACAAATTCCATTTATTACCAAACCCACAATCAGTCCTTGATTGCCGCACTTAAAGTGACCAAATTACAATAAATTAAAATTACATACTTCATATATTTCAAGTAATGTTTCCTTTTAACCTTGTCAATTCTTGTTAAAATATTGCAAGGCAGTTAAATAAGTAAAATTACATTTGCTATCAAGTGGATACATAAACCGTCCAACTATTTATCTCCGTCGATGCTTTAGTCATTGAATAGAGCCGTCTTTCTTTTTTGGGGGAGCTATGTTTTCAAAATATAAGTTGGAGCAATTTTCCCCATCTCAATCTTCGAAGGGTGGAGTAATTCGGCTAACCCTGTTTTTTATTTTTATCGTTTGCATCACTATTTTGATGCTAGATGGTTGGCGTAGTTGGTCTTCGCGGGAAATTCAACTTCGTGAGGCTGAGGTTTCGACAGCAAATATGGCTCGTGCTATCTCACAGCATGCAGACGATACGATTAAATCCGCAGATATAGCAATAACAGGGATTGTTGAGCGGGTCGAACATGATGGTCTTGGTTCAGCTTCACTACGACGATTGCATGATGTTTTAGTTCGAGAAACAAAAGAGTTGCCTCAGCTTAAAGGTCTGTTTGTGTTTGACAGCAAAGGGAACTGGCTGGTTAATTCGCTTTCGAACGCACCAACAAATATTAACAATGCGGATCGAGACTATTTTATTTTCCATCAACATCATATTAGCAACGAGCCTTACATCGGCATACCGGTACGCAGTCGCTCAAGCGGCGTATGGATAATTACTGTGTCACGACGAATTAATAACGCCGATGGCAGTTTCGGCGGCGTCGCTCTGGCGACTCTAGACGTCAATTACTTCAATCAATTCTATGACAAGTTTAATATTGGAAAAAAAGGGGCGATCGTACTTGTTTTAAACCAAGGAATTCTATTGACCAGAAGACCTCTTTTAGCAGATTCCATTGGGAAGAGTATGCAAGGTACAACTGTTCTGAAAGCGAGTACTGAAAAGCAAAATGGAACTTTCGTCGTCAAGTCTGCCCAAGATGGGGTAGTAAGAATTAATGGGTTTCAACGACTCGACAAGTATCCACTTTTTGTATCTGCAGCATTGGCAAAAGAAGAAGTACTGGAAGAGTGGCTTAAGGATGTGTACTCACATGCAGCTACGGTAGCAATTTTAATTCTTGCACTCGCTTCTTTTGGGTTTTATTTGATAAAACAAATGAAATTACGCCTTAACGCGGAAGCTGAAATACTCAAAGGGCAGGCCGCAATGGCAGCTTTAAATCGGACTTTGGAGCGTCTTTCTTTGCAAGATGGACTGACAGAGTTAGCCAATAGGCGAAACTTTGATATGACCCTTAAGGAGGAATTTGCCAGAGCGATTCGCAATTCAAGTTCTCTTGCACTTGTTATGATCGACGTTGACCATTTTAAACAATACAACGACTTATACGGGCATGCAGAAGGCGACGAATGTTTGAAAAAAATTAGTGCTGCGATCCAATCATGTCCGCGCCGCGCCGGTGATTTAGTCGCACGCTTTGGCGGGGAAGAATTGGCCGTTATTCTACCTGTAACAGACTTAAACGGTGGGGTAGAAGTAGCTGAAAAATTACGGCTCTCAGTTCAACAACTCGGAATTTTACACGCAGGAAATGAATCTGGCGTGGTGACGATTAGTGCAGGAGTTGAAGCAATGATTCCCGTTAAGGACTTGAATAACCCCATTGAGCTCATTGAAGCAGCAGATAAAGCGTTGTATAAAGCCAAGCACAGTGGTCGCGATAAAGTCTGCACCATCACTACAATTGTTTAGTTTAATTTTTACGCAAATCGCAATTATAGTGGTCCTGCATATCCGGACCCTGATTTAGGCGAAAATACTCGCTATGGAGAGGAGTTTGACGACCAAGAAAAACGTACATTCCGCCTACCGAAGCGGCAGCTTACTTAGTCTGGCAACTGGTGCTGCCAAACATGTTATAAGCGACAAAGATCGTCCTTTGTCATTGTCTTGCAGCTTTTATCCGGCACCATCCAATTGTGCGATTTCGACATTACGACTCTTTAAGTCGAAGTGGCATTCCAGGTCAAAAGTTTATCAGAGCACACAAAACCACGATAGGGGCACATCATGACAGTTGCTTATGCTGTAAATACACAAGCTGATTTTTATTCTGTTGATCCAGTACTGGCGAGCGTCAATCCGGCGAACCTGACTCAACTGAAATCGGCAAAGTTCAAAGATCATCCTAACGCGATCCCACAGAATGTTGTACTTTCGCATGATGGTAAATTTGTCATCCTACTGGCGAGTGAACAAACTGGCTCCCGCGTGATTGCCTTCAGTGTCAATGCTGATGGAACGTTGGCGGAGTGTCCCAGCTCCGTCACAACCGCGCATATGGCAATGAGCATTGCGGTTCATCCTAAGCGTGCCTTAGTATACGTAACGGAATGTGGCACAGGTTCTGATCAGAAAACAATTTACGTTTACTCATGTGATACGACTGGACTAACGCTAAGTCAAACCGTTCAAACCACTGGGGTGCCGGAAAACATTGCCATTGCACCAAACGGCAGGACGGCCTATGTCACTGAATTTGTGTCGACCCCACAAGGCTTGAGTGCGGCTCTCGTAGCCTACGGTAATGCAAAGGGCACATTTGGCAGCCAAATTGGCTCATATCCATTATCGACCGGAAACAGTGGTGAAATTGCGATCGATAGCAACGGCGAATGCCTGTTTGTCCTCACGCCAAATAGTGCAGCAACGGGAATGACGCTCCTGTCCTTTACCATTTCGACAGATGGCACGCTTACAGAAGTAGGCAATTCAGGGCTGACGAGTACGCCACCTTTATCGAGTTTAATTGCGGTGCATCCTACGGCGAGTTATCTTTACTTGCTTACACCACCTAGTAGTGGGAATGAGGTCGTTGAAATTACACCATTTCCATACAATTCAGATACCGGCATAATCAGCGATGCGGGTGATGGCTATACCTACGGTAACCAGAAGACTAATCCCGCTGCAATGGCGTTCAGTGTGGCTGGTGACATGCTGTTTGTGGCTAATAGTGTTGGTAGCGAACCTAATTCAACCGGCAATATCAAGATGATACTGGTTGAAGAAACATCGGGTTCGCTGAGTCTCGGCAGCAAAATATCGGCGCTTGTACCAATGAACGTGTGTGCATCATAATAGCCAACAGTTCTGATCAAACGACCAGGTAGCGCCTGGTCGTTCTTCAATTATAGATTGATGCATTTTTTTTGTTCAGATACTTACGAAGTACATTTTACATAATATAAATTGAACAATTCTCAGCCTTAAGGATTGGCGCGGCATTCGCGGGGGTAGGTGTCAAAAACATACTGACAACCGCGAAAATGAGGGCAGCGCTCACGCCAGCAGATTTAACATTTGCTGTCCTCATCATAAAAACTTCCCAAAGCGATTTCTGTCCGCTTTTCTCTGCGCGATCAATGCAAGCCGCGCCAATTACTTCCATCGGATTGATGCTTAATTGCAAAGCAATTGCTAAGCAAGTTTCGTCATCCATTACCCGCACACCTGATTTGTACTGACTAACAGCAGCCTTGCTGATATTCAATAATCTTGATAATTCGGCATCACTTAGATGCTTTTCTTCTTTCAATTTTTCCAAGTATTTGACGCTTTTCATTTTTTTGCTCCTTGACATCGTTAACAACCGTGAATTATCGTTCACGTATGTTAACGGTAACGGGTGTGAACTAACGAGACTGTATCACGCCTGTTTATTGCTGCAAGTTTACTTTTGCAGCGTGTTGTAACTACCGGACGCGGTTTTCTTGCTTTTTGATTCGGTCTTGCTGCTTTTCGCGCTGTTCTCGGTTTCGTTGTCTGGCTTCGGCGCGCTCATTTTCTTGCCTTTGGTATTTGCGGATTCGGACTTCTTTCTTGATCTTCGCGAGCACGAAAAGCCAGATAACAGCAATAACTACCGCGCCGATTGCATACGGTTTGTAGCTCGAAATGATTTGAGTGACCACTTCAAGTGGGTTTGGTGGTGTTGACATAGGGACAGGTGAAAAACATGAAGCAATCAACAGACAAATTTACACGTGACGCTTTTGAGGCTCCGCGTGTAGGGCGTCCACCAAAGCCAGACGCTAAGTCTCAAGCACAGCGCGCCCGTGAATATCGCGCTCGCAAAAAGGCTAAACGTGGTGAGTCTGAATCTTTGGCTTAGTCGCTTCTGGATTAATCAAAGATAAATATTGTATCGAATTTCCGTGACGCGTCACAAAAATACTTAAATGACAATGACTAAAGACCTGAAACCATCGTTACCACACCAAGCCCTGAGCGGCAGCGCGTGCGCCTTGGCGCACAGCGACGCGCAGGGCGCGGGGGTTTCACCACAGTCAAACAGTCCGGTAACTGCCCCCATTAATAACATGGGGGAAAACGTAGCCGAAACGGTCGAGCAGCAGGTTTTAAAAGGTCGCCGCATTTTGACCACTTTGGCGAAAAAGCCAGCTCATAAGCGCTTAGCCATTATCGACTGGCTCAATATCACGGTGCATGAGGATACCTGGTTAAAGACAGCAGGCAGAGGCTTGATCTGTACCGATGATTTCATCGTCGAAGCAAGTCGCCAGCTTGAGAAAATTTTCGGTTATGGCATCACAGCTAAGCGTGACTACGGCATGAATTTCTATCGTGAAGCGTGGGTGCTTGGTGAAGAAATGGGACATGTTTGTTTCGGTGGCCAGCGTGAAACGATGCTTATCACTCTGACAGGTACAGGCTGCATGAATGCGGCTAAAGGCTGGGAGATTCGACTTTATGACTTTCTTTCTAAAACTGCTGTTCGCCCTAATATTTCCCGTATTGATCTTGCGCACGATGATTTACAAGGCGCTTATATATCGGTCGATTGGGCTGCAGACCGTTGGGCAGGGCGTGGCTTCAATTCAGCTAAAGGCGGTCGGCTCGTTAATATCGAACGGCTCGGTAATTGGGATGCTCCGACCGGAGCAGGTAGAACGCTTACGCTCGGAATTCGTGACGCTGGCAAGTTCTGCCGATTCTATGAAAAAGGCAAGCAACTTGGCGACCCAAACAGCCCATGGTGTCGTGCCGAAGTCGAATTTAAATCCTCAGATCGCATAATCCCGCTCGACATTCTTCTGGAACCGTCCGCCTATTTTGCGGGCGCTTATCCCTGTTTTTCTGAGTTCTTCGACCAAGAACACGCACAGCGGCTAGAGCTGAAAACAAAGACAGCGGAAATTTCAATAGACGCCGCCGTCCGTGTCGTTAAGCACCAGTTCGGCAAATACAACTCATTTTTCCGTCAGTTTTTCGGTGATGCCGATTGGCTGGAAAAAGCCTGCTCTGATGATCGCTCAGCAGTACCTAAAAGGCTTAAGCCCGTCATGGCAGGCATGGGCAAATCAATGGAATACATACACGAAATCGTCATAAGCAAAGTCTTTGACGTGGACACCGATTTTTTACCCGCGCTTGACAACCGCCAGTCATGCAGCAAGCGGGAATATTTGGCGCATTCAAGGGGCTAAGACATGAAAGCAATGATTACAGGCATGAAGGGCAGCAAGGGCAATCTCGAAAACGGTCAAGCATATGACAGTACAAAAGTCTATGTGCAGACACGGCTGGACGACTCCAAGGGCAATGCAAAAGGTTTTGCTATCGCTGAATACAACTTTGGCGACTCGTCGAATTTTGACAAGTTTAAGCATTTACCTTTTCCGTTTAATGCTGAAGTCGAATACGAAAACATTACGTCTGGTCGCGCCACTAAGACAGTGATTATAGGTATTCAGCCGTTGCAGGTAGCTAAGCCTGACGCCAAGGTGTAACCGTGTCGGCGGGGCGTGTGGCGTATGTCGTGCAGGATTTAGAAAGTTACCTGTTTCTGATGGCTCAGGATGGTGATGTTGGCTATACGCCCGAGCTGCATAGAGCGGGGCGCTTCGACCACTACGAAGAGGCGTTCGATACAGCCAAGCTGGTGTTAGGTGACGGTTTCAAAATTTCGACTGTGTGGGTGGTTGCATGAGCCAATGCGTGAAGGCCACGCAAAATCAGGACGGGTCTTTACGTCTTGAGCCAGACACACAGCCAGATTTACAGCAGTGTCAGTTCGTGCTGCAAACAGGTGCTGAAGCGGGAAATTCGCTTACCGCTTTAACGCCTGCTCAAGGTGCTGAGATTTCCGCTTATGTTGGGGCGATCTGGGCATTAGCTTGGGGATTTAAGCAAATAGCGAAAACTCTCAATTCTGGAGATTCACAAAATGAAGACTAACTTTAAAAAAATCGCTGGTGGTCTGGTTGCTGCCGTTGCTGCTGGTTCCGCTTCTGCTGCTACTGATACAGCGGCGGTGACTTCTGCCATTACCGATGCTGGTTCAGCTATCGCGGTCGTCGGTGCGGCTGTGCTGGTCGTGCATGTCGGCATGAAGGTGTACAAGTGGATTGCTCGCGCTCTGTAATGCGGTAAATCATTTTGTACAGGGGGCGATTTTCGCCCCTTTTTTTATCTCTCAGAGAGGATTTATGAATCATGGGCTTAATCGTCTTGTTGGCTGTGCTTGGGGCTTACTGGTTGCTCTTCTCCTGATCGTGTGTACGCCGTCAGCTCACGCCGTTGGCGGAAATGGCGGTGTATGGAAGCCCGAAGGGGCGGTTTGTGATGCGACAGTAATTTCGAGTAAGGTTCCGACTGGTTGGTCAATTGACTGGTATTACGTCACACCAACTAGCCGTCAGTGCTGTTTGATTCGCGAGAACGGGTCTAGTTTTTCGTGTGCTCCGGTCGGTCAGCAAATGAGTTCTACGCAGTGCGTACCTGGCTATGAACCGACACAGTACGGCTGTCGTCGTTCTTGTCCTGCGCCGTCTTTTAATTTTCCGGCTGATTCAGATAGTTGTGTAACTAAGCCCGAGTGTAAAGCTCCTGCTGAGTATCACGCGCCTACCAATGGTTGCCGCACTCCTGAATGTCCAACGGGTACGGGGCGCAATGCGGTTACTGGTGCTTGTGAGGCTCCGCCTTCTGGCGGTACAAGTAGCTCCTCTGGTTCTGGTACGTCTACGACCAGTAACGGGTCGGGCGGTACATCGTCAAGTAATAGCACTTCGTCAGGTTCATCCAGTGGTGGTAGTGGCAGCGGTAGTTCTGGATCGTCTAGTAGCGGCAACGGTTCGACTGGTTCAGGTGGTTCAAGTAGTACGACTACGACTTCTGGCGGTGGTTCGACTGGTGACACAGGGTCGTCGAGTGGTGGCAGCGGTTCTAGTGGTACGACCTCCACTGGTTCCGGTTCGTGGTCAACTACTGGCTGGACTAATTCCTCCACAAATTCAACTACCTCTGGTTGGTCGAATTCGTCAAACGGTGACAGCTCGTCTAACGGTAGTTCTGGCGGTGGGTCTACGTCTTCAAGCAATGGCTCAAGTGGTTCGAATTCCTCTAGTAATTCCTCGTCTGGTTCTGGTGCGTCTGGCTCGTCTAGTGGGTCTGGTAGTTCTGGCACATCAAGCGGCAGCTCGGGGAGTTCTGGCTCTGGCGGAAGTTCGACGACCACTACCACGACGACGACAAGTTCAGGCGGTTCAGGTAGTTCTACTTCCGGTCTGGCTAGTTCTAACGGTTCTCCCTCTAGTGCTTCATCAGGTGATACGTCCGCCAGCTCAGGTGGCTCCGGTAGTGGGTCAGGTAATAGCTCAAGCGGTCAGCCATCGGGCAAGCCTTCTGGTTCTCCTTCCGGCGATCCAGATTCGACCGATTTCTGCAAGAAACATCCTGACCTAAATATATGCAAAAACTCGTCTGTCACTGGTCGCTGTGACTCTACGTCATGTGATGGAGACGCGATTACGTGTGCCATTTTGCGGACTCAACAAATGCGGGATTGTCAGGACCATGATGAAAATGACCCGCAGGTGAAATACGGTAAGCAGTTGTTAGGCGGCGATGACCCTATGCGCGATCGCTTGCCTAGTGTTGATAACGCGCGCGAGATTGACTTGTCGAATTTAAAGCTTGATGCGACAGGGTGGGGCGGTGGTGGCAGTTGTCTCCAAGATCGTCAATTTTCTGTGATGGGTAAAGCGATCGTCATACCGCTGTCTAAGTTGTGCGAATACCTGATTATTTTGCGCTACGCAATCATGCTCATCGCATCGATTGTGTCGTTTCGTATGGTCTCTGGTTCCATCCTAAAAGAGGTTTGACATGAATTTTTTAGTGGCTGCATTGTTGGGCGGGTTGGCACAGGTCGCCGCATCCTTGGTTGGTCGTGTATTGCTTGCGCTCGGTATGTCCTACGTCACTTATAAGGGCGTAACAGTTGCGACTGATTGGCTGGTCGAGTTGATGAAAAGCAGTTATGCCGGCATCGGTGGGGATATTGGCGGGCTGGTGCAATTCCTCGGCGTTGACAAGGCTTTGTCTTTGATTGTGTCGGCTTTTGCTGCGTCGCTGGCGGTCAAAACGTCAACGGGCGCCATTACTAAACTGGTCGTTAAAAAGTAGCTTATTCAAAACGTCGCATGTTACGAAAAACTAGGTGCAATCATGGGTAGAAAAAAGCTCTATTCGTCGGATGCAGAAAAACAAAAAGCCTATCGAGAACGAAACAACTTATCCAGCGTGGTCGTACAGCTACCAGCGGATTTAGTGCAAAAGTTTGAGGACTTTTTGAAATTCAAAGACCTGACGAAATCTGAAGTAATCGAAAGACTGATTAGAACTCAACTGTTAAGGAAACGATGACATGCTTACCTTGGTGACTGGTTTGCCTGGCAATGGCAAAACACTGTACGCCCTAAGCTATGTGAAGCAATGGGCTGAAAAAGATAACCGTCCGGTCTTTTATTCTGGCATTAAAGATTTGGCTTTACCGTGGACAGAAATAGACCCGCAAAAGTGGTTTGAATGTCCTGCTGGCTCCATCATCGTGATCGATGAATGCCAGACGGTATTCCGTCCGCGTTCCGTTGGTAAAGAGCCGCCAGATTATGTATCTAAGCTCGAAACGCATAGGCATCAGGGTTTGGATATTGTGCTGATTACACAGCATCCTTTGCTGGCCGATTCAGCGATCAGGCGGCTTGTCGGCAAGCATATGCACGTCATCAGGACATGGGGCGCAGAACGCGCAACCATTCATGAATGGGCATCAGCCCGCGAGAACTGCGACAAGCCAGCAGGTCGCGCTGACTCGATAAAGCACCATTGGAAGTACGACAAATCAGCATATGCGTACTACAAAAGTGCTGAAGTCCATACCGTCAAAAAGTCAGTACCTATGCGCGTTTATCTCATGGTACTGGTTCCGGTCTTCATTGTTGCCGCTGTTTGGTACGTGAAGGTTTTTACGGACAAACAGCGGCAGGGCGGACAGGTAGAACAGCAGGCACAGCAAGGCATACCGCAAAACCAGTTGCCGCCGTCTGGTGGCTCTGGTGCCCGCGCTAAGGTGTCCTATAAAGAGGCGTTAGACGACGCGAAACAATACGTGTTCGAGAAAACAGCCCGTGTAGAGGGCTTGGAACACACCGCACCACGCTATGACGACTTGACAAAGCCTGTAGAGGTTCCTGTACCTGCTGGCTGCGTGTCAACTTCATCCGGCGGTTGCAAGTGTTTTACTCAGCAGGCGACTCCGTTACCTGTGCCGCATGATATGTGCGTCGATATCGTTAAGCATGGCTTTTTTGAAGACTTTGAACGCAGCAAGCGCACCAAGGAAGAAAAGAAAGAACCTATCCGGCAAGCAAAGGCTGAGCCCAAGCCGGAATCTAGACCAGAACCGCGAGTAGAGGCGCAACCAGAGCAGGGTGGGCAATGGGTCGCGCTTGGCAATCCAGAGATAAAGCGGCTTAGCGGCAGATCAGCCGAAGCCAGGACAGACACAAAACCGAAGGGGGCTTTATGATTTCTCAATTGATGAAAACGGGTCAATTTGATGCTGATTCAATCAAACAATTTGCTGTCAATTATGTGTCAACGATGGCCTTTATTTTGCTGGGCTACTGGTTTTACACGACTTTTAGCGGCTTTCATATTCAACATTTTGCGCACAATTGGCGGCCAGCTTATGGGCAAAATATGCTCGATATATTCATCTATACGCGGGGCTTCTGGCGCGGCTTCGTCGTCGTTTTTGCGGTTGCGCTAGTACCGTATTTTCTGATCGAAGAAAAGGGGCTATCTAAGGCCGCGCTGAGCTGGTCAGGTGCAGCTAAAGCGTTGTTTCCGCGCTTGGGTGCAGTCTCGGTCGAAGAGCATCAGGCGATGCTTGCCAGCGCCTTAAAATTCTTCTTCGTGCCCTTCATCCTTGATGCTTTTATCGCGCATGTTGCTGCAGTAAATTACCGCACTGCTGACCTGATCCGCTGGGTGTTGTTGCCTGAATTCGATCGTTCCTTGTTCATCAAGGATTTTCCGCAGTTTCTCTGCGGTCTTGCACTGGCTTACATCTATTTTTTTGACATAGTGCCGTTTGTCGTTGGTTATCTGGTTGACTCTGAGCGCTTGGGTTCAAAGATAAAGTCTGTTGAAAACACTTGGCGCGGGTGGTTTTTTTGCCTGATCTGTTACCCGCCTTTTAATAGCGCTTTTGGCAATTTCTTCACTACGCATTACGACGAATACGTTAAGCCGTTTGATGGGTTGCTATACGCTGGTGGGCTACACACTGCATTAAATATCGGCGCGCTTTTCCTGCTTGCTTTGTATGCGTCTGTTTCAGTGTCGCTGGGTGCTAAAGCATCTAATCTCACAAGTCGCGGCATTGTGACAACAGGGTTATTCCAATACGTCCGCCATCCTGCCTATGCCGCTAAAAACGGCGCGTGGTGGCTTTTTTCGATAGGTGCAGCAATCCACACTTACAGGGCTGGCGGTAATTGGCTTTATCCGTTGATTGCGCTGGTATTCTGGACTTGGGTTTATTACAATCGGGCGATAACTGAAGAACAACACTTGTTAAGAACTGATCCTGAATATGAGTTTTATATGGGTCAGGTCAAATGTAGATTTATTCCGAAGGTGTTTTGATGGATTTAGAGCAATGCTTCAAACAGCATGAAAGCCAACGTAAGGAATGTGTTGATTCAATACTGAGTAGCATGAACGTGCGATCAGAAATGCAAGCTATTCAGGCCAAGAAGGGATTGTTTTGGCAAAAATATGTCATGGTTTATGAGTCCCCACCGTCTTTTCATTTTAACTATTTATATTTTGATGATCGTTTGCATTTTGATTATTATGCCGATAATTTTGTCGCGCTTAAGTTGCCGCAAGAGCTGGTTGTAGACGTGCCTAAAACGCCGTCTTACATTTCCGGCATCGAGCAATTATGCGCCGTGGTAGCTCTTTCATTAATGCTGATTGTTTCCGCAGCTATTGCAACGTACAAGCGGCGACAGTCGCAGGCTGGCGCAAAATATCCGGCTATTCCACGAAGCACTAATTCCTTTCGATAGAAAAATCCGTCCGGTTGCCGCCCGACTTAGGGCGGGTGCCGGATTTTTAGCGGGCACACCGTGTAAGCGTTTTGTCCGTGTTCGTTACTCAGGTAAAGCCCCCCAGTTGCAGACCCTTCAGCGGTAAATTATTCCCAGCGGTTTTTATATGCAGCAGTTAGATTTTTTTGGATATGTCTATTTATCCGTCTCAGAAAAACAACAAATTTACAAAATAATTCGGGCGCATTATTGGATAGTTAGGAACTCCAGAAAATGGCGCTTTGGTGATGCACCAAGGCGCAAGGCGTATCGGAAAATTGAGGCGCAAAAAAAACGCCTACTCGAGGCAGGCGTTTCAAAAAGAGAAGTTCTCGACCTTTTACAGTGTTGCAGGCTTCGCTGCAAAATGGGCAAGAACTGTCCTTACTGCATTTAACAATTTAGCTCTATATTTTGATGCATATTTGCTCAGATACTTACGAAGTCCATTTAACATAATATAAATTATGCGAAATATAGGCAATTATCAGAATCACGCCCATCCCAGAAATTTACCGCAACACCTATTCGATAAAAAGTATGTTTAAGCCTTACGTTCTCGCTTTATTTTTCTAAGTCATTGATTTTAAAGGAGTCATTACTTGCAATGTTCTGATTAGGTGATGTTTTCCCCTCCGAACCTACAACGTGCCTCCGCGAACAAAATGAACCATCCGCATCGTCTGAAAACGATTCAGCAGAAATTCTCTGAGTAGCTGCACTGCGGGACTAAGCTGCCTGCGGTCAGTGCATAGCAAATGCAACGGTGTTGCCTCGCCTTGCCATTGCTCACACAATGCAATCAGGCGTCCATGGCGAAGGTCCTCCCATACATCCAGTTCTGACTTATAGGCAATGCCACGCCCGGCCAAAGCCCAACGACGTACCGCGTCGCCATCGTCGCCAACACGGTTTCCACGCACGCTGACTATCACCGATTGCTGTTCGCGCTGAAATTGCCATTTATCGTGCACGTAGTCGCCCAGCATGAAACAAAGGCAGTTGTGATTGACCAGTTCTTCCGGTGATTCTGGCCGGCCGTGTTGGGCCAGATATTGGGGCGATGCGCATAAAATCCGTCGGTTGTCGGCAACTAAGGGTAGCGCCACCATCGTCGAGTCGGACAATTCGCCATAACGGATAGAGATATCCACCGGTTCCTTGTACAAATCAGCAATCCGGTCAGACAGTTGTATGCGCAATTGTAAGTCTGGATGTAAGTCCATGAAGTCATCCAGCCACGGCAACAGGCTGTTACGCCCCAGATCTGAAGGGATAGATAATTGCAGGCTGCCTTTTACCACGGTTTTACCGACGATCAGTGCTTCTTGTGCGGATGTCAGCAACTGCAGTGCTTCCTGGCAATGACGCAGATAGATTTCGCCTTCATAGGACAGGCGCTGACTGCGTGTCGAGCGTATAAACAATTGCATGCCCAAATGTTCTTCCAGCCGTTTCAGTGAGGCACTGGCAGCGGCTGGTGACAGGTCAAACATCCGTGCAGCCGCGCTCAAACTGCCGGACTGCGCCGTACGAACAAAAATTTCCAGATCTCGCAGACTAATCATTTTCAAATTTCATTTGTAAGTAATTCATACGTATCCTCATTTATCAAACAAATCTAGTCAAGGATAATGTACACATTGATTGATGCCGCGACCGAATTGCAAGCGAACCAGCGCAATTCCGCCCTCCTCCGGCGTCAGTCGTTTCAGTCAAACCGCTGTTTTATGCGACAGCTTAGCTACTAAATTTTTGGGAACTCTTTATGAAAGCCATTGCTTATCAACATGCTTTACCGATAGACGAACCGCATTCTCTGGTCGACATCACACTGCCCGCCCCCGTTGCAACAGGGCATGACTTATTGGTCGAAGTACGCGCTATATCTGTCAATCCTGTCGATGCCAAGGTGCGTGCCAACGTAAGCCCGGAACCAGGTGAGTGGAAAGTACTGGGATGGGATGTGGCTGGCGTTGTTCAGGCTGTGGGGCCGGATGTTACCCTGTTTAAACCTGGTGACCGCGTCTGGTATGCAGGTGATATTTCCCGTCCTGGTGCCAATGCAGAGTTGCATCTGGTGGATGAAAGAATAACGGGACACATGCCACAGTCGCTCAACTTTGCGCAGGCCGCCGCCCTGCCGCTGACCACCATCACCGCATGGGAATTGCTATTTGACCGCCTGCAAGTCTTGCCAGGAAAACGTACTACGCATGAAACGCTGCTCATCACTGGCGCAGCCGGTGGCGTCGGTTCCATTCTGACGCAACTGGCTAGCAGGCTCACTGCATTGACAGTCATCGGAACGGCATCCCGTGCAGAAACCAAAGAGTGGGTGAAAAGCCTTGGGGCCCACCATGTGCTGGACCATAGCCAGTCTCTCGCTGCTCAAGTTAAGGAAGCTGGATTAGGACCAGTCACCCATATCGCCAGCCTGACCCAGACCGACCAGCATTATGCGGAACTGGCTGATTTGATTGCCCCACAAGGCAAGCTAAGCCTGATTGATGACCCGGCTGTACCCATCGACGTCATGAAGCTGAAACGTAAAAGCGCCTCGCTACACTGGGAATTCATGTTCACCCGTTCGCTGTTCCAGACCAGCGATATGCTCGCGCAGCATCGCTTACTGACGGAAGTGGCCGCGCTGATAGACGCTGGCGTCATACGCTCCACGCTGGGTCAGCATTTCGGTAATATCAATGCGGGTAATCTCAAACGTGCACATGCACTGCTGGAAAGCGGCAAAGCACGCGGAAAAATTGTGCTGGAAGGTTTTGCTGAATAAGCACTGTTGATGCATCAGGATTTGCAAAAGCAAAAAAAGCCGCTGATTGCAGTCAGCGGCTTCTCAAAAAAATGGTTTGTATCAGGATGGCGTATTCAAATCCGCCAGTTTTTTATTGAACTTGAACAGCCAGATACGGTTAGGACGCTCGCTATCTGCGCCGCGCGCAACGCGCATGGTGTTGCCAGCGGTACAGCCCAAGGCACCGGCGGTCGTCGTCAGTGCGCCGTTCGCATCAACTGTACATTTCGTGACATCAGCCCCCGGAATAATCACTCCGTTAGGATCAACGATGACGGTTTTCATGCCAAAGTCATTGTCATTGGTCAGTGCCAGGGTGTAGTCATCGACCAGAGCCAAGCCTTCAGCTTTTTCTGCCAGCCAGCCTGCATTGTTCAGATCAAATAACTGCGTCTTTTTAAGCAGCACAATGTTTGCGAAATTGACGCCATTCACTGCTGCACCGGTCATGCTGCTCTTTTCCAGATCGGTACCCATGGCTGCAATATCCGTCACATTGGCTGGAACCTGAACCAGCATCAGCTTATTGAAGGCTTTGCCATTTGGATCTGTGCCCTGCTCGATCACGATGAATTTGCCATTGCCCAGCGAGACCATGTCACCCAGTTTGGCGTTACCCGTTTTGCCTGCGCTGTATTGCGTGCTGTCGATAGGATAGGCGTACAGTTTTGTTTTTTCAGTACTTGGATCAAACTCGACCCAGCGGTTAAATTTCGCGTAATCCTTGATGCTTTCATTGGTCGCGACACTGGCGCCGGGCACGACGTAGCTGGCTTTGCCATCATCCAAAGGGCTTTGTATGAAACCGTTGAGCTTGCCGCTCGCTACTTCCAGCGACAGGCCTTCCATGCCACGGTTAGCGCGGCGTTTCAGCAATACCGCAGGCAAATCACCTGCATTGCTGCCTGGTTGGTATTTTTTCTGGATGATGCCGGTATTCACATCGATCTTCAAAATAAAAGGACCGTACTCGTCAGACACCCACACCACACCGCGCGCCGCGTCATAGACGATGGATTCGGTATCGAGGCCGTAATCGCTGAACGTCGTTTTGCTATTTAGATCAAAACGCGCGGCGTCATTCAACGGCACCTCAGCGGTCGAACCCAATTTACCGGCGGCGATAGATAAGCCAGTCGCATTGATAGTGCTGCTGAACTTAATCGGCGTGCTTGATTTCAGCACTGCGCCGTCTTTTCCTATGCTGATCAGACCAAACGAAGGCGTAAAACTTGGCGATGGAAAGAATTTCGCATCGCTGCTACCAGTTGCACCGGGCGTCACGACAGAGTTCGGCACCTTAGGGCCGTCGCCATTTGGGCCACGGTCAGTGATACCGTAAAACTCCAGCGAGCCATCGGCCGCCTTGCCTTTGAAAGTCAGACCAGATCCATAAGAAGGCAGGAAACCCTTAGGAAACGCCGCCTTGACCGCAGCATTACTACCTTCGTAAGGAACGAAGAAATTATCTGCAGCCTGTATCTGATAACGGGTGACGCTGGCACTGATACTGCCCAGCGCATTGGTCTGGGTCACGGTATGCACCACAGGTGCGCCCAGTTTGGACGCCAGGGTGTCTTCAAAATGCTCACGTACCAGGGTGCGGCGATCGGCATCCACACCAGGCTTTTGTACATTCGCAGGCAGCTTGTCCAGCGTTGCCGTCAGCGCGGCATTAAAAGCAGTGGCACCGGCATTGAAATCCAGCGTCTGTGAAGCCAGTGCTGTTTTAACTGCTGCGGGGATTTTGATGCCAGTCGCCGTATCATTATCCTCATCCAGCAATTGCAGGAATAACAGACGATTGACCACATTGTCATCCATCACATTGGTGGATGATGCCAGTGTCAGTGGCGTGATGCTGGCAGCGCATGGCGCAGACCCCAGTGTGACACCGCCAACAAAAAACGTAACCGTTTCACCCTGATTGCAGCTAAATCCGCCATTGGCCGTGGTGCTGAGTTTGCTGCCTGCGCCTGCCGTATAGTCCAGGCCTTCTACTGCGGCATCCAGAAATACGCCATTCACCGCAACAGGCGGTGTAGCTGGCGTGCTGTTAGAGGTGCTTGAATTGTTGCTGCCACAGGCCGTCAGCAGTGTGGCAGCGGCCAGGCTGCTCAACATCAGGGTCTTGCTGCTTTGCTTCATTTGATTAACCTTAAGAGTAGAAAAGTTTGCACAGAAATGAATGCCCGCAATGTACCTTGACTGGATGACCTTACGATGACAAAGCCAAATTGCCCTGTCATCGCCAAGTCACCTTAGGCTCTTACAGTGTGCGCTCCTCATGCTATGGAGTCGCTACCATGTTGAATTCTGCTTCCCCCCCGTGTTCTTTACAGCGCCGCGCTGAGCTTAGCGCTCAACGTCGCGCTGCCACTCTGCCCTGCTGTCGCCGCCAGCAATATGGTGCCCGACTACGAAGTCAAGTTACTTATGAACCCGAATGTCGTGCTGGATGCTGACCACAAACTCAACAGCACAGTACTGGCCACCTTCAACATGCCCACCAGCGTGACCAAAATAAATGTGCAGTTCATGGATACCAATAGCAAAGAAATTTATAACAATGGCTGGATCGCGCGCATACGCAAAACCGAGGGCGACAAGGATTTTGAACTGAGCTACAAAAAACGCTACGCCATCGATAACGGCAATATCAATGAAGCCCTGTACAAGGCCAATGCAGAAGGATTTGACGCATCCGATAAGAATTACGACGCCCAGATCGAGTGGGGCTATCAGAAAAAAACCTTGAGTATTACTAATAGCAAGACGGATAGCAAAGCCGGTTACAGCGGCATGGACCTGCCATCCAACAGCGATGCGCGCAGCCTGCTCAAAAAGAATGTGCCGGGCAAAATGAATAACTGGCTGTATCCGGGCTGGGGCCTGTCCATGCTCGATAACTCGCGTAAATACGGCCCGGTACTGGCCAAACGCTCAGTCGGTAGCTGGAGCGGCATGACCCTCTACATCGAAGTCTGGCCCATCCTGAGCGCCTCCGGCACAGGCTTCGACTACATCGTCGAAGCCTCGTTCAAGACCAAAAGCGAAACCACCGCATCGGCCAAACACGACGAATTACAAGCCTACCTGATCGCCCGCGGCTGGTTCGTGGCCGAAGACTCCCTGAAAACCCAGCTCATCATGGAACGCTATTAAGCCTGCACTGGACTTCGCTAGCCTGCGGCACAAACAGCGACCTACGCAATCATAAACCGGGGCAGCTCAGGTGGCCTGGTTTGTCAGGTGCCTTAACTTTTTTTCAGGGCCGTGGCGTACTTCGCGGGAGAGTTATAAGTGATCGAGTGGGCTTTCGACGCCACGTCCACCTTTGTTTAGCACATGGGTGTAAATCATCGTCGTTGCCACATCTGCATGTCCCAATAACTCCTGTATCGTGCGTATATCTTGCCCACGTTGCAACAAATGGGTAGCAAAGCTATGTCTGAGCGTGTGAGGTGTTGCTGGCTTGCTGATCTTACTGGCCTGCACCGCACGCTTCATGGCTCTTTGCAGCAACTTTTCATCCAGGTGATGCCGTCTCGTTACACCACTACGCGGATCAACTGAGTAACTACCGGATGGGAAAATATATTGCCAGCCCCACTCTGTTGATGCATTGGGGTACTTACGCGCCAACGCATCGGGCAAATACACGGCAGCCATACCAATGGCCAAATCATCCTCAAACAACTGACGACGCCACCGTAAATGCGCCTGCAAGGAAGGGACGATACGACGAGGTAACATCGTCACCCGGTCTTTCGCCCCCTTCCCATCACGTACCACAATTTCACAGCGTTCAAAGTCGACGTCTTTCACCCGCAGGCGCACACACTCCATCAGCCGCATGCCAGTGCCATACAACAAGCGCGCCATTAAACCATACACATCCTGCATACACTCCAACACCGCAAAGACTTCACGTTCTGTCAACACGACAGGCAGCCGCGCAGGACGCTTGGCACGCACCACCTCAGTCATCCAAGGCAAATCCAGCTCAAGTACCTCACGATACAAGAACAATAAAGCCGATAAAGCCTGATTTTGTGTCGAGGCAGCGACATGATCGGTGACGGCAAGGTGACTCAAAAACGCCTCAACCTCAGCCGCGCCCATTTCTCTGGGATGGCGCTTGCCATGAAATAAGATATAGCGCCGCACCCAGTGTACATACTGCGCCTCTGTACGAATGCTGTAATGCCGCAAACGTATTCGAGCCCGCAACTGATCCAATAATTTTGGCGATGAAGAAGCGTGCGCAGGTGTACTATCCATAAGGCATCACCTAAAGCGTTGATTTATAGAGTATTAGCAATTAATATACACCTATTACAAACCGAGTATACACCTGCACAGGTGTATACTAAACGTTAGGCGTCTATGTATTCCATCCGAAAGGCAGACCCGAGCGATGCGTTGCAGGTTCATCGCCTCAGAAACGCCGCGATCCGCGCTGAGTGTTCCCGCAGCTATTCGTCCGAAATCATTAGTCTCTGGACAGAAGGTGACGTTCCTTCAGAGCAGTTCGCTCGAGTCATTGCGGAATCGTTTTACGTCGCGGAAGCCAACGGTGAGATCGTGGCAACCGGATCAATCGACCGAGCAACGGGAAAGCTCGATGCAATCTTCGTTTCTCCAGTTCATATGAGGAAGGGTCTCGCGCGCTTGATGGTTACCTTCCTCGAAAGAATGGCGCTTCAAGATGGCTTGCCGCGGCTCCATCTGGAAGCGACACTTAACGCCGTTGAGTTCTATATTCGGCAAGGTTTCGCGAAGGTCCGCGATGCAAAGTACCAGTCACCTCGAGGCTTCTCTATGGACTGCGTTGTCATGGAGAAGCCACTACAACCGTCGGCCGCCTAACCCCTCCGTCGAGCGGACGTCTATGAGTCCGCTGCGCGGCCCCAAAGCCGCCGCTCACGTCGAACGTTAGACCTCAGGAGCATGCATGTTCTTCGGTAAGTCAAAAGATACTCCACCCAAAGCCCATGAGCCGACAGGCACTCCTGCAGTTTTCTGGGGCGCTAGTGATCGTATGATCTGCTGCAAAGGCATTGCTGGCGAAGGCAATGAGTTCAACGTTACAAGTCACCCAAAGCTTCAAGACGGTGGTTACGTTTCAACGCTTGAGATTTCAGCCCCTGGAGAAGAACAAGGAATTTTCATCCATGCTTTTTACAGCGGGCACTGGTCATTCGCGGTCAGTCCATCCAGTGAAGTTTCGGACGAAATGCCTCGTTGGAGCGTTGCGCGAGAGTGGGGAACGATGAATTCGCACTCTGAAACACTGAAAATTTTCTGTCCAAAGGGTTCAAGCGTTAAGGTCATTGATCGCATTGAAGCAAATAGCTAACAATTCCGTCGAGAGGGACCGCGCTTGTGGGTTCCCTTCGCGGCTTCGCCGCTACGGCGACCCCTCACGTCAAACGTTAGAGTTCAGTCGAGGCATTAAGAACCTCTAGGTACACGACACAAAAAAACTAAGTTGGCGGGAGCGTTGAGCCTTTTCGCACAGCAGTACGCACAAGGGGTGGGATCCGAATGATAGAAATTACGATCGTAAGGTCGAGGAGAAGATGAAGCGACTCTCGCCCGAAGAGCTTTCTGACTTGCTTAGTGGCGACGACGTTGAGCCGTTGGAGCCGCGCGCCAAGAAAAAGGATGGTGTGAAATGAGCTAATTCAGCAAATTCAGTTCAACGGGCCGCCAACTTGCGGCGCGTTTTTCATCCCAAACTACGTTTCTCTGGTCGCCCCTGTTCATCAACCAGGACCACATGCCTCAAGCCTGAAAATCGATGGCGTTTAATGTCTTCTTCAACTCCATCGCTGTGCGTCAAGTTGACCCATAATTGATTTGCTTCGACTTGCACCACGGCTTGCATGTGCTTAAGTATGTCTGAGCGTCTGGATTCAGCGATATGTAAGGCATAACGATGTAAATCTGCGTTGGGCGTGAAGTGTGCTCCCCAACTGGTTTTATACCAAACTATGCCATTCCCAAACACCGGTGGCGTAATACCCAGATTAATCGCTGAAAAACCTAGCTCTATGTTTAGGCTGATCATCTTGTAATACAACAAGGCATTCAATTGACGCATACGCTCTTTGTCCGCATACACCGCTGGATGTAAGCCCAATTTATTGAAATATGTCACCCCTGAAATACGCGGTTTAAGCAATAGAAAGCCACCCAATCTCTGTCCATTTTGCGTAACAAAAATCAAATGCGAGCGTTCAGCTTGCGCATAGAGATTTTCAAGCGTATCCAAATATGCATGTTCGCCATGACGTGTACGCAAATAAGGAATCAACATTTGTGTATGAAATTCACGATAGTCGTCTAAGCTCAGGCCTTCTTCAAAGTAGACATCGCTTTTCAATGCCTGCTGTACGCTACGCCGTGTATTGCCGCGCAATTGGGCCATGAAACTCTCCATGCTGGCTGGCAGCGGCAGGATCGCCTCTAAATAGTCGGGCAACAGCAATGTTGGACGCGTTTGCCAAGGCAGATGCGGAGTCAAGACTACATCAGCGGAACCATAACGCTGCATTGCTGCTTGCAAGCGTAAAGGCTGAAAAAATCCCAAGGACTCTTGCTGATAGCCGGGATTCAAAAACGCATCGGCTAATAAGTTGCTGGAACCATAGAACAATACATTCAAAGGCTGATCGGTTTGCCTTAAGCTACCCGTAAAACGGGTGACGCTCCATTCTGAACTGCGCAATAAACTTTGAGCGTAGCGCAGGTATTTGCGTAATTCCAATAAGTATGCCTGCATAAAAAGCCGTAAAAAAAATTGATCAAATAACTTGCGAGCATTCAAGTTGGATTTGGATACGAGTCAAAGTCCTGTTCGATGAAAATTCACAATACTTGTGCCGCATTTTAATGAAGCCTGGCCTGCACCGCACGCTTCATGGCCCATTGCAGCAACTTTTCAACCGGTTGATGCTGTCTACTACAGCAATACACGGATTGACTCCCCGCCTCCCCCGCGCCCATTTCTCTGGGATGGCGCTTACCGTGAAATAAGATATAGCGCCGCACCCAGTGTACATACTGCGCCTCTGTACGAATGCTGTAATGCCGCAAACGTATTCGAGCCCGCAACTGATCCAGTAATTTTGGCGATGAAGAAGCGTGCGCAGGTGTACTATCCATAAGGCATCACCTAAAGCGTTGATTTATAGAGTATTAACATTTAATATACACCCATTGCAAACTGAGTATATATACACCTGCACATGTGTATACTAAACGTTATGCCCCAGTCAAAGAGAGCTTTCCATGCCTACTGTATTTCTCGCGATTTCACCAAATGGCCTCCGCGAAGCAATTAAGTTAGCATCAGCCATTGGAGGTGACGTTTGGTGTGGCTCGGATGCCGTTTCTGAAGCCGAGTATGAGTCGCTTGCTGTTTCCTCATCGGTGTCTCGCTTTAACTATCCACTGCAAGGGGAGTCTTTAGATGTACTTCAAGGTGCGATCTATACGGTCGAGGACCATCACCCGGGAGCTACCATCTGGACTGAACAGCCAAGATCGGGGGCATGAGTTTGACATGTCCTCTCAATGCGCAGACACATCCTATCGGTCCTAGGCCGGAATACTTCAGCCAAGCTCGTTGGCAATCAATGCAAAAGGCTCTACTCAATGGTCACACATGAAATACCGGGGCGGTTTTTATGTTCTCGATGCCCTCTCCTAACCCCTCATTCAACGGGACGCCTGGCGGCGCCCGTTAATTCGAACGTTGGGCGATTCTGTAAATGGCCGTTTGGCAATTCACCACCTGCCTGGTCCCAAAAAGTTGGGCCACTGCCAACGCCGGTAACGTAAGTTTGCTTTCCAGTGATGACTATTTTGATAGCTCGATTGCATGGATGGATTTGACTATTGATCGCTGTAGCTTCGATGAAGCGTTCGACAAAGTTCTTGGCAGACGCAAAGCCTGGCACGAAAATCAAACTGCGTGGGGTGACGAGCAACGAACTGATATCCAGCTGTGGATCGAGCACGGACATATTGAAGGAATCCAGCTTCGAATGAACCTAAATGAAGACTTGGAGCCATTTCTTTCTAGGTTCTGCGAAGCACTAGATGGACTCGACTGCATTGTCTTCGTACCTGAAACGAAACAACTACTTCCTCTTGCACTGGATGCAATAATTCGAGCAGCTTTAGCATCAACGGCCGCATCGTTCGTCAAAGACGTAAGCACCTCACCAGCACCGTCATTGACTTTTGTTGTTTAACGCGAAGTCTGACTCAGGCTGCTTTTTATGCCAAACGATCAGCGACATTCCAAGGCAACAAATCAGCTACACGATTGATCGGATAGTCTGCAATATGCGTAAACACATAGCGTAGGTAGGCTTCCGGATCAATGCCATTCATCTTCGCTGTACCGATCAGGCTATGCATGGCAGCAGCTCGCTCACCACCGCTGTCCGACCCAAGAAACAGGAAGTTCTTGCGGCCCAGGCAGCAACCCCGTAACGCATTCTCGGCAATGTTGTTATCGATCTCGGCCACGCCATCTTCACAGTAATAGTTCAACGCATGCCACTGGTTGAGCATGTAGTTGATGGCCTTGGTGGTCTCGGATTGTGTCGATAGTGTCAGCAGTCTGTTGCGCAGCCAAACTTCCA